>CALXAT010000029.1 GCA_944386365.1 uncultured Clostridia bacterium | reverse complement strand
CTGTTAGAAATCATGATCCAGAAATCATGGTAAAAGCATTTGAAATTGCAGGATATAGTGAAGAAGATGTAAAAAATCGATTTGGTGCATTATATAATGCTTTCCAATATGGAACACCACCACATGCAGGAGCAGCACCTGGAATAGATAGAATGATTATGCTAATTGCAGACTCTCAAAATATAAGAGAGGTAATAGCATTTCCAAAGAACAAAAGAGCAAGAGACTTATTGATGAGAGCACCATCAGTTGTTACAGAACAACAATTAAAAGATGTGCATATTAAATTAGATTTAGATGAAAAATAAATGTAAAATTTTACTATGTTCGCTTGTTTTTTTAAAAAATATATAGTATAGTATCAACCATAGGAAATAAAAAGAAGCAGATGTAGGTGTTACCTTTGATTTCCTCGATGATATCGAGAGATTGGAGGTGGTGTTTATGGTGAATTTTTTACAATTCCTAATCTTAGGATTTATGATTTCAATTACTATAAACGTTGCCTTATTAAGTGTTATATACATAATACTTTCAAATAAGGAACAATAAAAATACACCACATTTTGCTCTGCCCAAGCAATGTGGTGTATATCTATACGTATAGGTAGCACACATTTCTGTGGCTTTTATTTCCTATATTTATTATACACAGATAGTTTAGATTTGTCAAATATTTTAAGAAACTAATAAAGATTAAAAATATTTATATAAATTGTGAAATGGAGGAATTATCATGGAATATAGATATACACCAAATGGCGTTTGTTCAAGAGAAATGATTATTGAATTAGATGGAAATATTATCAAAAAATTGACTATTGTAGGAGGATGTGCTGGAAATACAGTAGGTGTTTCTAGATTGATAGAAGGAATGAATATTAATGAATCTATCAGAAGATTAAAAGGAATTCCTTGTGGTACAAAAGGAACATCTTGTCCAGATCAAGTGGCAAGAGCATTAGAAGAAGCAAAAGAAAAATATAAGATAGATTAATTATAATATAAATATGTCTTATTAGGTAAAAAAATAAGAATAAATATAAATAAATGAGGAATTTTAATGAAAGAAAAAGTATTATTAGGAATGAGTGGTGGCGTAGATAGTTCTGTGTCAGCCATTCTTTTGAAAAAAGCAGGATATGAAGTGATTGGATGTACGATGAATTTATTAGAGGAATCAAATGAAGAGGCTATACAAGATGCCAAAAAAGTATGTAAAAAATTAGGAATCGAACATCATATTTTGGATTGTAGAAAAGAATTTAGATGTCATGTCATAGATACCTTTATTTCTGAATATGAAAATGCAAGAACACCAAATCCTTGTGTAGAATGTAATCAATATTTAAAATTTGCTGCTTTCTATGACAAGGCAAAAGAATTAGGTTGCCAATATATTGCAACAGGTCATTATGCGAAAAAACAATATTCAGAAAAATATAAACAATATGTCTTAAAAAAATCAAATGAAGAGAAAAAAGATCAGACATATTTTCTATACACTATTCCAAGAGAAAAAGTAGAATACATTTTATTTCCATTACAAGATAATGTAAGCAAAAATGATACAAGATTATTAGCAGAAGAATATGGCTTAGAAGTGGCACATAAAAAAGATAGCCAAGAGATTTGTTTTATTAAAGATGATGATTATCAAAGATTTTTAAAAGAACACATGCAAAAACAACCTAAAAAGGGAAAGATCGTTTTAACAACAGGAGAAGTTTTAGGAACCCATAATGGATTAATCAATTATACAATCGGACAAAGAAAAGGACTAGGAATTTCCTATAAAGAACCATTGTATGTTGTAAAATTAGATATCAAGAATAATCAAGTGATTGTTGGAACAGAGAAAGAATTATATAGTAACCAATTAGAAGCAATAAAAATCAATTGGATTGTAGATGTTGAGAATAAATTAGAAGACGGATTAGAATGTTATGCAAAAATCCGATATAGAGCAAAAGAAGCAAAAGCAAAAGTAATATATGAAAATGAGAAAATAAAAGTGGTATTTCAAGAACCACAAAGAGCCATTACCCAAGGACAATCTGTCGTGTTTTATGATGAAGATGGTATTGTTTTAGGTGGAGGTAAAATTAAATAAAATAAAAAAATATAGAAAGTAAAAATATAATAGTAATTTCATAGATATATATAAAGAAGATATGACCTTTGAGGTTATATCTTCTTCTTACTTATTTACTATTAATAATTTCATCAGCCTGTGCTTGTGTAATATATTCATTTTCCACCATGGTCTTTAAAACATGCGCTTGTCTTTGATTTGCTAAATCTGGGTTAACCGTTGGTGCATATACAGAAGGGGCATTTGGAACACCAGCCAGCATAGAAGCCTCATCCAAATTTAAATTCTTAGGTTCTTTGTTGTAATATCCCATACTCGCATCATAGATACCATAATAACCATCTCCAAAATAGGCACTGTTGACATATAAAGCAAAAATCTCATCTTTAGAAAAATTTTTTTCTAAATCATAAGCAGCAAATAATTCTCCAAGTTTTCTAGTTAATGTTTCTGCTTGATCGAAAACTAAATTTTTAGCAACTTGCTGTGTAATAGTACTTCCACCTTCTTGTAACTCACCAGTTCTTAGGTTTGTCCAAAGTGCTCTAGCAATTCCAATAAAATCAACAGGACCATGCTCATAATATCTTCTATCTTCTACAGAGATAACGGCATGAATATAATCTTGAGAGAGTTCACTAAAAGGTGTATAGTGTTCAGCTTTTGTTACTTCTTCAGTTCTAGTTAAAAGTGGCTTTTCATCTAATGCTTTCGAATATGTGCAAAATCCAATAATACCTAAAATGAGAATTGCTATTAGTAGTAATACAAAAATAAAAAATAATAATTTTCTAAAAAATTTCATAATACCTCTTTTTTATTTTCATTATATAATAAAAAGAAGAAATTTGAAATATAATTCATAAAAAATTAAGAAAAGTATGCATTAAAGTCAAGATAAAAGTTAATTTTTACTATATTATATAATAAGAAAGAGGAATTGTACTAATACAATTCCTCCAGGCTACAATTATAGCCAACTTTTCCATGTGCTTGTGTGAACGAGTTACAGATTAGCGTTTGGTTCCATCCCTATAGAAATCTTCCCCTGTTTTGGGGTTGTATACATATTTTCCACCGCTGTACTCTTTTAAAGTACCGTCAGAAAGACCTCTTTCAACTTCGCCAGTTGAAAGATTTTCCCACTTGTCTCGTTTGTATCCGGCATCATCGTAGTGATCATATTCAAACATGATAGTGTCCTCCTTTAAAACAAAAAAAGAAACAAGCACACAAAAAAAGATTTCCTCAAAATTATACTATTTTTTTACATATTTGTCAAAATCAAAAGGGTGTTTTAAGGAAAAGAAGGAATAAAAAAATGGATAGTTATATTTGGCCAATACAGCCAAAATACAAAGTAGTAGAACATGACAAATATGGAATTAGAAAAAATCATTATGTATTATTTACAAAAATAATATTCTATGATAGAATTTCAATCAATGAGATATAAATATATTTCATTTGCTATTAATACCTAAAAGAGGTGAAAGAAAATGATAAAATTTACAAAAATGCATGGGCTAGGGAATGATTATGTCTATATGGATGC
>CALXAT010000028.1 GCA_944386365.1 uncultured Clostridia bacterium | reverse complement strand
GCTCTTATAGAACCAGTATTTATACATCTGTTCTTGATATATCCACCAATTTGTCTATAACTCATATTAATAAATGTATTAGGTAATTCTTGAAATAGCCTTATATTATTTGTTGCTGATGTTAATACTAAACATGAATAATTATTAGAATGTTTTACATCATACATTAATCTTGCTAATTCATTTCTTGAGCTGATAGTTTTATGTAATAAAGGACTATCCTTTATTACATCTTGTGTATTTAATGTTGGTAAATATTCAATTAAAATATTATTTTCTGCTTTTAATTTTCCTGTTCTATTATCCTTTTCAATCCATGCATATGTTCCATGGTCTATAATAATATGCCCTTTAAATCCTTTAACATTTTTAGATAATCTTTCTGTAAGTATCATATCTTCTATACTTGCCTTTGCATTTCCAGATGGATGATTATGTTGTAAATAATAACCATTAGCTCCAAGTCGATACATTCTTCTATTAATATCCTCAAATCCTTTAATATCTTTTAAATATGGAGTATTAGCTTTTACTCTAAATACATTACAAGAATTAGGAAGTTTAGATGTAATAGATTCATAATTGATAATCGAATTATTTCGCATATATATAATTCTGAAAGTTTCAAACTTTGGATTTCTAAATACTTGACAAGTCTTTAATAAATCATTACGAGATTCAATTTTTATATTTCTCAAATCCACATATCTTTTCATAACATTACCTTCATTAATGGCATTATAGATTGTCCTTATCTCTGCCATTATTTTTAGCCTCCTCATATAATTTTTGATAAATATATTCGATTATTACATTGTCTATATAATCTGTTTTTTCAATATTCGTAGCAATTTTTAAGTCTTTGTCAGAAAGCTTTAAATAATATTTCAGTACCAAAAATTGATATGAAACAAATATATATTTTTTAAGATATTTTAAAATCATCATTAGTTCTTTTTGATAAAATTCCATTTCTTGAATTTTATAATCTGTTGAACTTAAAAATGTCTGTTTATCAATTACGGATTCTTCTAAAAAATCATAATTTTCAAGATCATTAAGATTTAGTTCATGACTTTCTGGTTTAATTTCTTCTCTTTCAATTTTTTCTTTACGGTATTTAATTAATTTTCCTAAATCCTTATAATTTCTTAAATAAGCTCTAATTTTATCTTTTGTAATGGTTATTCTTTGTTTTTTATATTCTGCAAACCAAGGACTTGTATTTTTTTCATTACCCGTAAAAATACTGTCTTGTAAGTCATTTCTTTTGTTACTATTTAATTGATTTTTTACTAAATCCGAAATATTACCTTTTATCATTTGTGCAACAATTTCATTTTTAGGAATGTCCTTTTCATTTGTATTAAGTACATTATTCAAAAGAATTTCATCTTCTGATAATTTTTTGTAATCAAAATCAAGATCATTTTTTTGATGTTTTTTTGCTTTTTTATTATCCAATTTTGTTTTGTCCTTTCTTTGATATTGCAATACCAATTATTTTTTTGCTAGCTTGATTATATGGTAGCATGGGGGAAAGGTATAAAAATTCATTTTTCTAATATTTTCTAACTTCTTAATATACTTTCTAATTAAAACTAAAAATTACTAAAAAATTAGTTTTAAAAAATCCTATAAAGTATTGAAATAAACACAAAAAAAGAACGTGTAACTTAAAATTCACGTTCCTCTTATTTATTAAATTTATTTTTATAACTTATTTAATTATTAAATATTTCTAAATATAAAGCATTTTCTTCTTTTAATGTATGATTTTCTTTTTCTGTTATTTTTAAATCTTCAAACATTTCATCAGTAAATTCAATATCTTTTTTAGAAAAATAACATTTTCTAATTGAAGGTCTATATTGTCTATCTGTTCCTAAATATGAACCCATCATTAAATCATCTACACCATTACATACATTAATTATAATTTCTGCTACTTCTAATCTTGCATTGTTAGGTTTATAGTTTTCAAGTATGATAAAACAAGCATTATTGTCAGATAACATATAGCCAGATGTGTATATTTTATTATCTATTAAATCAATCATATTTACTTGTATATAATTAGGAAATTCTCTTATTTCTAGTTTGTATTTACCTTTACCAAACTTTCCAGTTCTATAATTATAAGCATTAAAATACATATATAAACAATCAGCTTTAAATGGATTTTTTATATCATCTTTATTTTTTATTTTATAGTCCATTTCAAATAATTCGGTAGAATAAACACCTAAAATTTCGCATAATTCTTTAATAATTTGAGCATTTGGTATCATTTCTCCATTTTCAAATCTACCTATTGTAGTTCTACTTATATTCAATTTAGTAGCGAGATTTTCTTGACTCAAGCCTTTACTCTTTCTTAATTCTCTTAATTTGTTTCCAAATTCTTTACTATTAAAATCAGACATAAAATCACCCACTTTACATAATAAAATTATAACATATTTTTCCATTTTTTCAATGCTTAAAGTAGGAATTTGCTTGATATATCAGCATTTTATTTGCTTTATACGGATAAAAGTAGTATAATAAATGTATACCTATTTGTAGGTTATTATGGTCTTATCTTTTTATATAAGAATCCAAACCCAAGCTAAATGCTTGATGTTATCCAATATTTTTAGTAAGTACTCCAAGCATTGTAGCTGCTTGGATTTTTGTATAGAATCCGCCCATAAGCTGGATTCCTAAAAATATTGATACATTGCAAATAGAGACTAGAAGAAAGGGAGCTAGCAATATGAAAGATTATGAGTATGGTGGGCGGAAGTCCTGGTTGCTAGATAAGGCGACTAGGGGAACTTAATTGTTCCCCACCTATTTAAAAATTTTTCTTTTTGTAGTATAATATATTTGATAATTATTTTAAACTTGCTACAAGAGTTTAAATAATTATATAGTTTTAAGAGAAATCTTAAAACAAGAAAAAGCATGGTCTTTCGCTAGATCCCCCATGCTTTTTCTTTTTACATAATTTATTATATCTGTGTGCAAAATTTGCACATTTTTTATTTTTTAAATAGTTTTTGGGTAAAAAAATCTTTAAATTCATATATTTTTATTTTTGAACCTTTATAAATGTTCATATCATGCACATTTATGCACTTATTTTGCACATTCTATCTTTTTGAATTGTTTACATAATTTATGTATAATTAAATTAGTTTTAAAGGAAAGGGTGGAAAGAGTAATGAATACAAGTGAGTATAGAATCAGTCCAAATGAAGTATTACATATTACAAACATACTTCGTTCTTTAGGATTAAATACTTCATTCATTGGTACAAAATTAATAAATAAATCTATACAATATATTATAAAAAATGATCTTGAGTTTATTACTCTTGAAAAAATTTATTCATATTTGCATTGTGAATATGGTTTTAATATCCATTCTATAAGAAACAATATTAATTATGCTTTATCTAACAGAAATAAGAAACTATCTATAAAGAATTTTGAAAAAGTTTTTGGATATGAATATTACGAAAAAAATTTTGAACCTAAACTTTTTATAGAAGAAATCAGTAATATAACAAAAATGAAAATATAAAAATACAGTTGTTAGCTATAATATCAACAACTGTATTTTCATTTATATTAATAAGGTATTCTAATTCGATAAATTGTAATTTGTATTAAAGATTTAAATTATTTATTATTTCTAATATATCATCATAATCTGGTACATTTTCTTTAACTTTGCTATAATTATTTTCAAAATTTTTTAGTTCTTCTCTACCTGATTCATCTACTCCATATCCTACATTTGTTCTTATATCTAAATCTGTACCATAATCTAATAATAGCTGTAATGTTTCTGCTGCCTTATCATTATCATAAAATCTTAAAGCAAGTAATCCATTTTTATTCATATTAGATTCTTGATAATTTGGATCAGCACCATTTTCGAGTAATAGTTTTGTTGCGCCATAATATCCACATTCTGTTGTATAAGTAAGTGGCGTATTAACTCCTTGTGGATTTTCATAAATTTGCACATCTGGATTTGCTCCATTTTTTAATAGCAATTCTAAAATACTCCATTCATCTTTTTCTTTGTTTTCATCTGGATTATATTTTATCGCATAATATATAGCTTTTGTTGTTTCATTTGGATTCCACCCATCATTTAAATATTGCTCCACTTTATTGTAATCATAATCTTTTATTGCAACTAATTCTTCGCCTTCTTCTTTTATTTGCTTTTGCCTTTGTACTTCATCATAATTTACAAAATTATTTATAATTTTATAATCTATAAAGGCAAAAACGATTGTTAAAATTAGTAATATAATAAATGTCTTCGTAAATTTCTTTTTTACTAATCTAATTATTCCAAATACTATTGTTAATATTAATAAGGCAATAATCATTACATTAAAGCCTATAAATAATATTGCTAAAGTTCCCATTATAGGAATTACTGTTAAAGCTGCCATAAACAATCCCCCATATAAATTACTATTATTCACATAACATATATTACTTTCTATTAGGTTTTCTTTTAATTAAAAGTAATTTTTTTAAATCCTCAAATATTGAGTTATCAGTTATATCAAACATAACCCATTTTCCATCGTGATATGTTTGTGCATTATCATAGGTTTCTAGTACATCAGATGAAAGTTCGTTTCTTATTTCTTCCAATTTACTTCTCTCATCTTTACCAAAGATAATCATAAATCCCAATGTATTATCTTTAAAATAAAAAGCACATAAAGTTTTTCCACTTTTTTTAAATTTATATTCATAAGTCCATTTTTTTCCACCATTATTCCATACTTGTTCCATATCATAAAGTTTTGTTATTTCATTCACAATATTATAAAAAGTATTAACTTTATCAATTCCAACTAATTTTTCTAGTTCTTCTCTCTTTATATTTTCCATTTTATATCTCACTTTCAAATTACTATAATTCTACTAAATCTTTTTCAAAGTCTTTAACATAGTATTTTATATTCTTTGTTCCTTTTGTGATTATAGTATGCCCTTCTTCTTCAAGTAATCTTTTTTGCAATTCAATCGCCTCTGGATATTTAATATTCAATTCTCCATCTGATTTTAAAGTTCTCCAATATGGTGTAATATCTGTATTTCTTTGATAACTTGCCCAAGCAACAATATTAACAAATATTCCTGCTGTCATAGGATCAGTAAAATCTGCATTATTTTGTTTCGCAAAATAATCTCTCATTTGTCCTACTGTAATAAGTTTTCCTTTTGGTACTTTTTTCATCAATTCATCATAATAAATTGGTGGTGCAAAAAACATTTTAGTTCCACCATACTTCTTAATTGTTTTTTCATCTTCAACTATTTGTATTTTAGGCATATCCTTATTATTTTTCATCATAGCATTGAAATCTTTTTTATTTTCATTAGCCATATTGCTACATCTCCTATCTCAACAAAAAATTACTAT
>CALXAT010000027.1 GCA_944386365.1 uncultured Clostridia bacterium | reverse complement strand
AAGAAGAAATGGAAAATGGAATAAGAAATTTAGAAAAAGTAAATTTTAAAATAGATTATATTATAACTCATTGTTGTCCTACCAGTGTACAAGCTATACTTAGTGGAGGATTGTATAAAAAAGATTATTTAACAGATTATTTGCAAGAGGTTTCAGAAAAATGTAAATTTAAGAAATGGTATTTTGGTCACTATCATGAGAATAGACAAGTTAATTCACAGTTTGTTTTGCTTTATGAAGATATTGTACCATTGAAATATGAGAGTATATTTTAAATAAAAATATCGCTTTAGAGAAAAAATGTCGCTTTTAAGCGATATTTTTTATGACTTAAATTAAAATAGTTTTATAAATTGATATTTTGTAAGAAATAGATACTCAAAAATTCTAATATAAAATAATAATATTTAATATAAAAATGAATAAAAAACGCAAAAATACAAAAAATATTATAAAAATCAGTTTACTTTTTTATGAAAATAGCATATAATATATAAGAGAGGTGAGCAAAATGCTAGTTGAATTTAGTGTGAAAAATTTCATGTCATTTAAAGATAAAGTAACCTTTAGTATGGAAGCAGCAACAGGAACAGAAAATGAAGAAAATATAATAAGTATACCAAATATCAATGAAAGAATTTTAAAAAGTACAGCAATATATGGAGCTAATGCATCAGGAAAAACAAATTTAATAAAAGCATTTACAGCTGCGATATTAATGGTAAGAAAATCCAATAATAGACAAGTGGGAGAAAAATTAATGGAAATGGAACCATTTGCCTTTGATGAAAAAGCTAAAGTAGAACCTTGTGAATTTGAGTTTGTTTTTTATGCAAAAGAAATGAAATATATATATGGATTTATAGCAGATAAAGAAAAAGTATATGAAGAATATTTATATCAGTACTTTACAGCAAAACCAACAAGAATATTTGAAAGAACTAATGTAAATGAATATAAATTCCTACAGTCAGATGAAGGAAAATTAAATGCTATAAAAACACAAAATATAGATAACAAATTGTTTTTAGCTACAGCAACAACATGGAATTATGATAAAACAAAAGAACCATATTTGTGGTTTGCAAAAAATATAGACACATATTCTGGAGGAATGATATTAAATGATTTTGTAGTAGAGTCATATAGCAAAGATGAAGGAGAAGAATTAAAGAAATTCACATTAAAGTTATTAAATGAAGCAGACATTGTAATAAAAGATTTTAGTGTAGAAATCGAAGAACGTGATGTAGATAATAATATGTTAATGTTATTAAAGAACTTTAATATTCCTTCACAAATGTTGCCACAAAAGCAGAGAGATGTAAAAATAGAAATGACACATGAGATTACTAATGATGAAGGAAATATGAAAAACTATGAATTAAACTTTAACAATGAATCTTCAGGAACACAAATTTTATTTTCATTTGCTCCAATACTAAAAGATGTTTTTGAAAATGGAAAAATATTAGTAATAGATGAAATAGAAAGAAGTTTGCATCCTAGTTTAGTAGAAATGATTATTAAATTTTTCCATAATCCAAAGATAAATAAAGGTAATGCACAGCTAATATTCAATACTCATGATACCAACTTATTATCTTTAGATATATTTAGAAGAGACCAGATATGGTTTGCAGAAAAAGATCCAAAGAAAGGGGCTACTGACTTATATCCTCTTGATGACTTTTCAGTTAGAAAAAATGAGAATATCCAAAAAGGATATTTGAATGGTAGATATGGAGCGATTCCTTTTGTGGCTACAGGTGATAGCTTATGGGAAGATTAGAAAGTTTTACACAAAGAGGAAGAAACAGGCAAAATAGAAAGAGAAGACCTATTATTGTAATAGGTTGTGAAGGAAATAATAAAACAGAAGAAATTTACTTTAAAAATTTTAATAGTAGAAAATGTATAATAAAGTTTTCTACAGGAAATAGCACAGATCCAGTTGGAATTGTTAATGATTTATTAAAGTTTATAGACAATGAAATTGGAAGAGAAGATGATGATAAGTATTATGTAGTTTTAGATACGGACGTAAATCAAAACAAACAAAGTCAGATTGATAAAGCTAAGAAGTTAGCTACAGATAATGGAGTTGAATTTATAACTTCAACTCCAACATTTGAATATTGGTATAGATTACATTTCGGATATACAACAAAGACATATCATTCAAGTGAAGAAGTTCAAAATGATATAAAAGATAAAATAAAAGGCTATACAAAAAGTATGAATACATATCCTGTTTTAAGAAATAAAATAGATATTGCTATAAAAAATGCTAAAAAGGTTGAAAAGCATCATTTAGATTTAGGACAAGCTTTAGATAATGAAAAATATAATCCTTATACAGCAGCATATAAAGTTGTAGAAGAATTAATAAAAAGAAATAATTGATACAGATGAAAAGCAAAGTATGAAAGTAATTTTAAAACTAATTACAGGATTATTTTGCTTTTTTGATAATAAAGGACAAGTTTCGACAAAAAATACTAATAAAAATTATAAAATAGAAAAGGGAGAAAAAAATGAAAATTGATTTACATTGCCATACTAAAAAAACAAAATCAGGAGATGATGAAACAAGAAATGTTACACCAGAGCTATTTAAAGAAAAAGTAATTAACAGCAATGTTAGAATTATTGGAGTAACAAATCACAATCTATTTGACATACAACAATATAGGGAATTGAAGGAGAGTGTAAAAGGAATTGCACAAGTTTGGCCTGGAATAGAGTTAGATATTAAATATAATAATATTATAGGACACTTGATTGTTATATATAACCCTAATAAGGTAAATGAATTTGAAAGCATTTTAAACATGATTATAGAAGGAAGGCAACCAGACCAAGTAGAAATAGATTTAAAAAAGTTTGTTAAATTTTTTGCTGATAAAGACGCAATATTTATTGCTCATGATTACAAGAAATCTCAAAGTTTTAGTCAAGAAATGATAGAAATATTAAAAAATGAGATTGTTGAAAAATATAGAATATTTTCTGAGCCAAGCAATTTTAAGAGTTTGAGCATTATGTTAGATAACGGAATACAAGCAATGTTAGGGAGTGATATTAAAGATTGGAATAAATATCCAAATTGCGATTTACCAGAATTAAAGTTAGATGTAGATAGTTTTGAAAAGTTAATCTTATTAGCAAAAAAAGATAGAGCTACAATAAATACATTATTAAATAAAAAAGAGCAAAAAATAAAAGAAATTCAAATAAAGGTAAATGATACAAAGAAGGAAAAAATTAAAATACCAATATATAACGATATTAATATAATTTTCGGAGCGAAAGGAACAGGAAAAACGGCAGTTTTAAATGGATTAAAGAATAAATATTTACAAGAGGGAAATAAATATTCTTTGTATAAAGCATCAGGGGTAGACGAAGTAATTGAGCAAAAATTAAAATTTAAAGATACAGAAAGGACAAATACTAATATAGATATAAGTCAAATTAAAGAAATGCTTGACTTTATAAGAAATTGGAAAGAAGTTTTGCCAACATCTCTTAATGATTATATTGAATACTCAAAGACAAAAAAGAATAATAAAAATAAAGCAAAATTAAAAATTACATCTTTAAAAACAATTTTAAAAAATAATACAAAATTAAATAAATTAAAAAACGAATATAAAATAGTAAATAATATTATGGATCAAATAGACAAATATAAGTTAGATAAATATTTGAATCCAGAAGATTCAAAAATATATAAAGAAATTAATAAAAAAATAAAAGAAGGATGTTTTTCTTTATTAAAATCAGAATATATTGAATATTATTCAAATAAAT
The DNA here is from genome assembly GCA_944386365.1 of uncultured Clostridia bacterium. Classification (GTDB taxonomy): domain Bacteria; phylum Bacillota; class Clostridia; order TANB77; family CAG-508; genus CAG-269. The sequence continues at coordinate 1,886 of CALXAT010000027.1, read as the reverse complement.
TAACTAATACTAGTATAAAAATAGTAAAGCAAAAAGCAGATTTATGTACAACATCAAAGTCTTTACCAAATAGTACAGGTTTTTTAGAATTTTCGCAAAATTACCTTAATTTAAAAAATCATATAAAAAACTTCAAAGAGTGTATGAATAGTAAAACAGAAAAAAATAGAGAAAAAATAGGAAATCTTGATGAAGGAAAAGAAGTATATTTATCTATTGAACATAGAGTATTTAAAAGTAAAATAAAAGAATTCAAATACGGACAAAACATTAGTGATTTAAATAAGGTATGTAATTTAATCTTAGGATTAGATAAAAATCTTAAGGTAGAGATTAGTGAAAAGATAGATAATATAATACAAGAATTTGACAGAATTAATTTAAGAGCTAAAGATTTTATAGGGATAAAAAAACAGTATGAAAATAAATTAGGAGAATACTATAAGCCATCGGATGGAGAAAAGATAATGCTAATATTGCATAAAAAATTATATGAAGATGCAGATGTATATTTATTAGATGAACCAGAAAGAAGTTTAGGAAATACATTTATTAATTCAGTAATTGTACCTAGAATAGTAGAACTTGGGAAAATGGGGAAAACAGTAATTATAGCAACTCATAATGCTAATATAGCAGTTAGGACATTGCCTTTTACATCTATATTAAAAACATATGAAAATGGAAAATATAAAACATATATTGGTAATCCATTCACAAATGAATTAATAAATATAGAAAACGATAAAGAAATGAAAAATTGGAAAGATGAAAGCATTAAAGTATTAGAAGGAGGTAAAGAAGCTTTTGAAGATAGGAGAAGAGTATATGAATCAAGATAAGATAATAGTAGAGTTAAAAAAAGAAAATGATGACGATGTATTAGAATTTCAATTCAAAAATAAAGTAAATATTAATTTTATAAAATCAGAAAATAATGATATAAAAGAAGTTTTTAAAAAAATTTTAGAAGAATTAACTAAAAATGTTTTCTATTTAGAATTGAAGATTAATGAAGATTATGATGTAGAATTATATAAAGAAGTTGCGACAACATATATTGATGAATTAAATAATGAAATAGATCAACTAATAAATTCGGAAGAATGGAATGAAATATTTAAATAAGTATAAAATGGAAAAAGTGATTTATTTTCACTTTATCCATTTTTATTTGATATTAATTTTTATACAGATGAAAATTAATTTTAAATGATTAATTTGGAAACTTAATAGCTATACCATTAAATATTATTTTTCCATATTAACATGGATTATTTTTATACTATCACAAAAACCAGCCCTATAATACTTCTCATTCCAATAAACACAATGATTTAATAACTCTTCTCTAAAATCATCAAGAATATCAGAAACATAATCAGAATCCTTGTCTGGAATAATATCAAGAATCTTTTCATAAAAAGTATCATAATTAAGAGCATGTTTTTTATCTTCGTCAGTTAAATTACTTTCTAATTTCTCAAATCTAAACTCTATCCAGTCTCTTAATAATTCACTATTGTTATCATTTGAATTCATATTATTAAAACAACAAAAACATTTTCTATTCATAATCAAAACCTCCATAAATCTAAATGAATTACAAAATTTCCTTCAAAAATTTTGCATACTTAGACTGTAGAAAACAAGTTTTAACAGTCCAAGCAAATTGGGCTCAAAATGGGCACACAACTGACCAAAAATGAACCAAAATCACATAAATTTACAAAGTCAAAAAATTGGGCACAGCAAATATACCAATAAATACAACCAAAAACTAAATTTACCAATACTTTGCGAGCTTTACTCATAACCCGAAGGTATATATAATATTGTAAAATAGTAAGTTCAAACATTAAATCAAAAACAAACTAATACTAAGA
>CALXAT010000026.1 GCA_944386365.1 uncultured Clostridia bacterium | reverse complement strand
ATAGTAATTTGAAAGTGAGGATTTAATAATGAATAAGGGAAAAACAGGAATATTGATGATAATATCTGGAAATATATTATATTTAGCCTATATTTTCTTTTGTAGCGACGAAATAACACCATTTAGTGAATTTAGTTCAGGGTTACTATTAGGCTTATCCGTAGGAATTAATTTAGTAGGAATAATATTATTGGTACTATATATTTCAAAAAATGAAAAAAATAAATGATTATATAGAAAAGGAGGTAAAAAAATGTATAAAACTGTTGTTATAGAGTATTCTCCAAAAGCAGATGATATGGCTAAGAAAATCGAAGAAAAAGCAAATGAAATGTTACAAAATGGATATGAATTAGTTACAATGTCAATTACAGGAACAGCAAAAGCAATTTTAGTATTTAAGAGCAAATAGAAAAGATTATTACCAAAACCGATAAACTAAGATATATAATAAGAAAAAATATTAATATTATGATAAAAAAGAAGGGAAGGTAAAATATTGTGAAAAAAATTTCTGGAAATAAAAAACTAATTATTAGTGTTATGATAATTATAGTAGTAATTGCAATAATTGTGGGAAGTATAATTTCAATACAAAAAAGTGGAAGTAATATTTCTTTTGGAAAAAAGACTTTAAACATTTTATCAGGTTCTGAAAATGAAGTTTTAGAACCAATACTTGAAGAATTTGAAAAACAAAATAATGTTAATATAAATATGACATACGAAGGTTCAGTAGATATTATGCAAGAACTTCAAAATGGTGCTGAAAACTATGATGCAGTATTTCCTGCAAATAGTATATGGATAAGTATGGGTGATACTAATTTAAAAGTAAAAAATCAAAAATCAATTACAACAACACCTGTTGTATTCGGAATTAAAAAAAGTGTAGCAGAAAAATTAGGTTTTGTTGGAAAAGATGTAACAACCAAAGATATATTAGAAAAAATACAAAGCAAAGAACTTAGTTTTATGATGACATCAGCAACCCAGTCAAATTCTGGAGCGACAGCATATTTAGGATTTATTTATGCTCTACTCGGAAATCCAGAAGTAATAACAGCAGAAGATTTAGATAATGAAGAATTAAAAACAAACTTAACAACAATTCTTTCAGGAGTAAACCGCTCATCAGGAAGCTCTGATTGGCTTAAAGATTTATTTTTAGAAAGTGATTATGATGCAATGGTAAACTATGAATCAATTATAATCGATACAAATAAAGAATTAGTAGCTAGAGGAGAAGAACCTTTATATGTAATATATCCACAAGATGGTTTAGGAATTGCAGATTCACCACTAGGATATATTGATAATGGTAATAAGGAAAAAGAAGAAATATTTTTAAAATTACAGGATTATTTAATATCAGATGAAGTAAAACCAAAATTATTAGAATTAGGAAGAAGAACATCATTTGCAATAAATTTTGAAAATAGTAATCCAGAAACATTTAACTCAGATTGGGGAATTGATACAAAGAAAGTTTTAAATGTCATGAAAATGCCAACAGCAGATGTAATTCAAAAGGCATTAAATATGTATCAAACAGAACTTAGAAAGCCATCACTTACTGTATATTGTTTAGATTATTCAGGAAGTATGGCAGGAAACGGAGTGACGTCTCTAAGAAGTGCGATGAGTATGCTTTTAGATCAAACAAAAGCAAAAAATTATATGCTACAAGCAAGCACGAAAGATGTAACAATAGTAATTCCATTTGATAATAATGTGTTAGATATATGGAAAGCGGAAGGAAATGATGAAACAACATTATTAGAATTACAAAGTAAAATAGACTCATTAGACCCACAGGGAGGTACAGATATTTATAAACCACTAATTAAGGCAATGGATGAAATTAAAAAATATAATGTATCTGATTATACAACATCTATAATACTAATGTCAGACGGAAAATCGAATGTAAACTCATATAATCAGGTTGTAGAAGAGTGGAATCAAGAAAATTTAGACATTCCAATATTTTCAATAACATTTGGAGAGTCAGATGACAGAGAATTACAAGCACTAGCAGATTTTTCAACAGCAAGAGTATTTGATGGAAAAGATAATTTAGAAAAAGCTTTTAAACAAGCAAAGGGATATAATTAAAATTAAGCTGTTTTTTTAATATGAACAAACAGCAAAAGGAATGGTAATATGTTAATTTATAGAAAAAACATTATAAGATTTGATATTTTAAATACACTAATAGCAATTATTATATTTATTTTACTATTTACCATATTAGAGATAAATATAATAATTTCAGGAATACTTGCAATGCTTATTTATATTGGTAGTGCTTTGTTATTTGCACCAAATAATAAATTAGTGTTACTTGGGATAAAAGATTCAAACAAACAAAAAGAATATATGAATTTATTAGATAATGGCTATGATAATTATGAAAAAATAATTAATATTAAAAATCAAATAACCAAACCACATATAAAACAAGAGTGTAATGACATAATAGGAAAGATAGCAAAAATATTAAAATATTTAGAAAAACATCCAAAGAAAATAGGCGAAAATAAAAAGTTTTTTACATATTATTTAGAAACAATTTATAAAATTGTAAATTCATACTTTGAAATATCTTCTCAAAATATACATACAAAAGAAATTGAAGATGTTATATCAAAAACAGAAAAAACACTTGTAATGATAAATAAATCTTTAGACGACCAGTTTACAAAAATGATACAGAATGATGCATTAGATTTAGATACGGAAATAGATTTTTTAAAAAGCAGTATTCAGATGAAAGATTTTTAAAATTGGAGGTGAAAAAATGAAGTCAAAAATAGTAGGTGGAATTATATTATTACTAGTAATCATAGTAATTATTGCATTTCAATTTGTAAATGTGAATAAACCAGAAGAAATAACAGTATCAGGATATTTAGGTGGAGAAAAAGAAGGTCTTATGCAAGATGAAGAAGTTAAAAAAATATTAAAAGATAAATATGGTATAACAGTTGAATATACAAAAGCTGGTTCTATAGAAATGATAGAACAAGATTCATCAGATAAAGATTATTTATTTCCATCTAGTCAAACAGCATTAGAATTATTTAATCAGACTAAAAGTGATAAATTATATAAAAGTGAAATTGTATTTAATTCACCAATTGTAATTTATACTTGGAAACCAATCGCGGAAGCATTAATTAATAATGGAATAGTAGAAGAAAAAGACAATTCATATTATATTGCAGATACATCAGCATTAATAAAATTAGTAACAGACAAGAAAAAGTGGAGTGATATTGGTGTAAATGATTTGTATGGGTATGTAACAATACAATCAACTGATCCTAATAAATCAAATTCAGGAAATATGTTTGCAGGTTTAGTTGCAAATATTATGAATAATGAAACAGTAGTTGATTCAAGTACTGTTGATACAATTTTACCTAATTTAAAAGACTTTTTTGGAAAAATTGGTTATATGGAACATTCTTCAGGAGATTTATTTGAACAATATTTGAAAACAGGAATGGGAGCTAAACCAATGATTGCAGGCTATGAAAATCAAATGATAGAATTTGCAATAGAAAATCCAAATGATTGGAATATGGTAAAAGAGCAAGTAGCAGTTTTATATCCAGAACCAACAGTATGGAGTTCTCACCCATTAATTGCTTTAAATGAGAAAGGAGCAAAACTAATAGAAGCAATGCAAGATGAAGAGATACAAAAAATAGCTTGGGAAAAACATGGATTTAGAACAGGTGTTAATGGAACAATAAATACAGAAATTGAAGGCTTTTATGGAATACCTAAAAATATAAATGCAGTTATTCAAATGCCAAATCCAGATACGATGCAAAAAATAATGGATGGTATAAAATAAAAATAAATTGTAAGGAGTAAAAAAATTATGGAAGAAATAAAAAAAGAAGATTTAATTATCAAAGAAGGAAGTACAGCAATTACTGAAGAAAGTATTTATGATTATAACAAATTATCAGAAGAAGATAAAAAAGAAGTAACAAACATTATGAAAAATATAGAAGATGGAGATTCTAACAGTGTGATTCAATATGGAGTAGGAGCACAGTCAGAAATTGCAAATTTCTCAAATAAAATGTTAGAAGATGTAAGAGCAAAAGATACAGATTATGTAGGTGATATTTTATCTAATTTAATGGTTAAAGTAAAAGATACAGACGTAAATGGTTTTATACAAGAAAGTCCATTAGAGAATATTCCTATAATTGGAAAATTAGTAGATAAAACAAAGAGATTTTTTGCAAAATATCAAAAAATTGAAAGTCAAATAGATGAAATATCTGAAAAGCTTGACAATGAAAGAACAATTCTCCTAAAAGATATTGTTATGTTTGACAATTTATTTGAAAAGAATACGGAATGTATTCATAATTTAGATTTATATATTATTGCAGGAAATAAAAAAATCGAAGAATTAAAAACAAAAATACTACCAGAAATGCAAAAAAAAGCAGAAGAAACAAAAGATCCTTTAAATGCACAAAAAGTTGCTGATATGAGTGATTTTACTGCTAGATTTGAAAAAAAGATACATGATTTGAAATTAACAAGAACAATTGCAATTCAAACAGCTCCACAAATAAGATTTATCCAGTCAGGGAATAAAGCTTTGGTAGATAGAATTCAGTCATCAATACTAAATACAATACCTCTTTGGAAAAGTCAAATTGTTCTTGCAATTGGAATTATTAGGCAAAAAGGTGCATTGGATTTACAAAAACAAGTAACAGAAACAACAAATGAGTTATTAAAGAAAAATTCTGAAATGCTAAAAACAAATACAATAGAAATAGCAAAAGAAAATGAAAAAGGAATTGTTGAATTAGAAACACTAAAAAAAGTAAATGACGATTTAATAACAACAATTGAAGAAACAATTAAAATAAGCGAAGAAGGAAGAGTAAAACGTAAAGAAGTGGAAAAAGAATTAGTTGTAATTGAAAAAGATTTAAAAGATAAATTGTTAAATGCAAAAAATAATTAAGATTTTAAAAAATATTGTCTGCTTTCTTTAATTATAAAATAAAGAGGTGTTATTTATGAATGAAGTTAATTATAATGCTATGATTAATTTTGAAAGATTTAAAAACTTGTTTTTAGCTCAAAACAAGAAATATTATAGAAAAATAGGAATCTTCAGTTCTATATTTTTTATTCCATTTACAATTTTACTAATATTTGCTTTTATATATGAACCATCAGGTAAAGGGGTTTTATATATTTTAGTAAGTTTATTATTAGTAGTGCTAGGAATACTTCTTATTTTTAAACCATTTATTATTTTTTATACAAGAAAGAATATTGTTACTAGTTGGTTTCAATTTCATGGATTAAAAGATTTAAAAGGCAGTTTTTCTAATTACAAGGTGGAATATAATGTTAATTTATCAAAATATGGTGTTAGTGAAAAATTTGTATCTGGTGCAGAAGTTAGATTTCCTTGGTTTACATTTACAGGAAAATATGTAGAGTCACCAGAAGGTGTTTATTTTACTTATGATGACGGTAAAAATAGTTCACTTATGTATAATATGCTTGGTGTGAACTATCTTTTAAGAGAAGAACTATCAGGAGAGACGTTGTTTATTGAAAAAGAAGTTTTAAATAAAAACCCTAATTTAATAGAAGATATTAAAAAATCAATAGAAAATTCTAAGAAAATATATAAAAATAAAAATGTTTCTAACGAAGAAAAAGAAAAAATGTTAAACTGGATAGCAAAACGTTAATTTGTAAAAAATAGGAGTTTCTATGAATAGTATTATAATATATGGTTCTCATTATGGAACAACAAAACAATATGCAGAAGAACTTTCAA
>CALXAT010000025.1 GCA_944386365.1 uncultured Clostridia bacterium | reverse complement strand
AATATTTAGTTATTAGAGTAGAAAATAAATCGTTAAGACTTAGTAGACGGGAAGTTGTTACTAAGGCAAAAGTATTTTATACTTGCGTATGTATTTTCGCATTCCGCTAATAAAGATATGATGGATTTACTCCTATTCTTTTAATGCGGAAATTAAATAGAAGGGAGATTTTTTTATGCGAAAAAACAAAAAAATTATATTAGCTGCTATTTTACTAGCATTACTAATCATTTTATCAAGATTTTTATCTGTTAAAACACCTATTATTAAAATTAGTTTTGGCTTTGTTCCTACAATGCTTTGTGCCATTTGGCTAGGCCCAAAATGGACTGTTCTTATTAATGTACTAGGAGATCTTATTGGTGCAACTTTATTTCCTTCTGGCGCTTTCTTTATTGGTTATACAATTAGTACTGCTCTTGCTGGATTTATTTATGGTATATTACTTTATAAAAAAGAACCAGATACTTTTACAAATAAACAATTCATTATTAGAACGATTATTTCTGTTATTTTAGTCACAGTCATTGTAAATATGGGACTAAATACTTTATGGACAAGTATTACTTCTGGTAAGGCCTTTATGGTATTATTTGCAACCAGAATTATTAACCAATTGATTATGGCACCAATCCATGTAGTTATTATATTATTTATTGAAAAACTATTAAGAAAACCATTTGATAAATATATAAGGAGTAGCGATGATTAACGTAGAAAATGTATCTTTTAAATATAAAAACAGTGATTATATCTTAAAAAACATAAACTTTTCCGTAAATGATGGCGAAGTAATTGCCATTGTTGGAAAGAATGGTTCTGGAAAATCCACTCTTGGTAGATTAATTGCAGGTATTACAAAATTAAAAGAAGGTACTATCACAATTGATGATATGAATATCTCTAAGGATATTAAAAGTATTAGAGAAAAAGTGGGGATTGTATTCCAGAATCCTGAAAACCAAATTATTTTTAATAATATTTATGATGAACTTTCTTTTTCTTTAAGAAATTTAGATAAGTCGGAAATAGAAAATAGAATTACAACTTCTTTAAAACAAGTAGACATGTTTGATTTTAAAGATAAAGATTTATATGCTTTATCTTTAGGTCAAAAACAAAGAATTATGATTGCAGAAATTTTAGCTAAAAATCCGAAATATATTATATTAGATGAACCTACTACTATGATTGATAGTTATGGAAAAGAAAAAATACATGATATCATTTTAAATTTAAAACAAAAAGGATATACAATTATTTGTATTACAAATTTGTCAGATGAAATTTTATTAGCTGATAGAACTTTTATTTTAAATAATGGAGAAATTGTAGCTGAAATAAAGAAACAGGAATTAATTAATAAATATGCTATCTTAGAAAAATATGGTATTAAAATTCCTACTTTACTTAACATTTTAGTCAATCTAAAAAAAGAAGGTATTGATTTAGACATTGAAGATTTTTCAGTATCCAGCTTTACAACAGCAATTAAAAAAGAATTAAATACAGAAAGGAAATCCATATGAAAGATATTCTTAAATTTTTAACCTTTATTATATATGCTACCATTATATTTTTCTTACCAAATCATATTTATATTTTAGCATGTCTATTTATAAATCTATCTATCATACTATTAGCAAAACTTAGTTTAAAAAAAGCAATTGTAAATACTCTTAAAATATTTCCTTTTATCCTATTTACATTTATTATTAATATCTTTCTAGATAGTTTTATAAATGCTTTATGGATAGGAATTAAATTAATCCTTGTATGTAATACTACTTTTATCTATTCACAAACCACCACAGTTGCAAGACTTGCTAAAACAATAAGGATATTGTGTACACCTTTAAAACTTTTTAAAATTAATACCGAAGAAATCGAAGTTATGGTATGTATTGCTTTATCCCTACTTCCAGCAATAAAAAATGACTTAATAGAAGTAAAAAATGCTTGCAAAGCCAAAAATATAGATATCAATCTAAAAAATACCAAATATATTTTATCCAAATTTTTGTTATCAATGATAAAAAGAGTTAATCAAATTGATGAAGCCATGATAGAAAAAGGATGTGACTATTAAATATTTAATAGTCACTTCTTCTTTCTATAATAATATTTCTATCATTTTTCGTTGTTAAATATTTAAAAAATATCCCTTGTGCAATTGCTTCTCCCTTTTTTAAAGTAATCGTTTCATTTCCTTCATTTTGTATTTTTAACCAAATATGACCTTCATTGTCTGGATTATTATAATAATCAGCATCAATCACGCCTACTTGATTACATAATCGTATGTTATATTTAAATCCCATACTACTTCTAATTACTAATAACAAAACTTCATCTTTTTCAAAATAGCTTTTAATTCCGGTTGGTAATTTCACAATTTCATGAGACTTAATCGTTACATCCTCTAATAAATATATATCATATCCTGCTGTACTGTCTGAATCTCTTCGCGGTAACAAATATGTACTATATAAGTCTTTATCATCTTTAACATCTTTCTGAAATTGGTTAAAACTAATTTTTTCAAAATCTCTCATCCTTCATTCTCCTTTTACTTCTTTTTTTGCTTTTCTGTTCCACTTAATAATACCATATATATTTAATAAAAAATATCCAATAGATACTAATAACATCATAGTAGAACCCTCTCCACCATTTATCGTTAAAATTATCCAAATTGTCAAATCAATAACATTATTCGTTAACCATACCCACCAAGATTCTTTAAATCTAAAAATCATTAAAATCATTCCACATAAATTAATACAATTAGAACTTGCGTCTAACCAAGACAATTGTTGATTTGGAATTAAATTTAATAAATATCCTAATATAAAACTGCCGAATACACAAGATATCGTTATTATAACAGAATTTCTTAAAGTAAATTCTCTTACTTTTACAGAATTTTCTTCATCTAAAGTTTTATTCCATGTTATAAATCCTTTTATTTGTAAAGGGGCAAATATAAATGTATAAAACATAGTCATTCCATACAAATGATTTTTTTAAGATACATAGGCCATTAATAAATAATTGATAAATCCTAAAATATAATTAATTCTTTTTCCTTCTCCTGCAAAATAGCCATTTAATAATCCTGTAGCCAATATAAGTCCGCCAATAACAATATCATTCGATAAAATCCCCATTATAATTGAAAATATCACACAAATAATTGATATTAAAAATTCCTTTTTGTTCATTTTCAATTTCCTTTCATCTTATTTCCTTAAATCCGTTCCTACTCCATAGCCAAAGAGGTGTATGCATATCAATTGGATTATATTTTGTATTTTTTAATACTTCTTTCCACTTTTCCATAACAATCATTTGTACTTTACACGATTGCAGTTCCTCCGCAGTTATTAGTCCTAATCTGTATGTAGCTTGACATACATGTGTATCTGGTGCTACTGTTAAATGTCCCATATTGGTATAGTTTCTGTCTGTATATTGATATATTACATATAACCAGTAATTACATATTTTATTTCCTGATAAATAAGGAAACTTTTTCTTACTTTGTATCTGCATAAAATTTCTTATTTTATCCACATCATTTTCCATTTCATCAAATAATTTTCTAATATCTCCTTGAAACAACTCTACAAATGTATTACATAGTGTTATCCATATCTCTGTTTGTTTTTGTTTTTGCAATGCCACTTTATATTTTGTCAAAGCTTTTTGGAGTTCATCAAAATTTGTTTCTAATACTTTTTGGGGATCAAATACAAATGCTGTTTCTTTATCTTGATATGTTTTTAATGCACTTTCCCATAATGTATATGAATTTCGTTGATAATTTAGTGCCATTGGTAATGTAAAGTATATATAATTTTCAAGACTTGATTTTGGAAGATGTGGATTACTATCTTCTGGCATCACTTCTCCACCTAATTCTCCTTTTTGATACATGTCTATTAAATTATCTATCTTATCAATAATATTTTTCATCTTTTTCTCCATTTATTATATTTATCAAATTATACTATACTTTTATTTTTTTGGCTATATAAGCAAAAAAGATTATACATATCTATGTATAATCTTTTACATGTTTATATTATTCAGTTCAATTTTCTTTCCGCTTAAATATGACAATCTTCCACTTTCTGATTTAAAATTGAATTTCAATTTATAACTACATAACATCTGATACTTTTTACCAAATCGTTTATTGATTTCATTTTTTCCATATTTACCATCACCAATAATAGGATATCCGACATATGCCAAATGTGCTCTTATTTGATGTGTTCTTCCGGTTTCAATTTCAACATCCAATAAAGCTGTATTATCTTTTCTTTTTTCTAATACGGAATATTTCGTAATAATTTTTTGATAGCCTTTTTTAAAATTATCACTAATATACACCTGTGACTTTTTATTATCTTTAAATAAATATGCTTCTAATCTTTCTTCTTGCTTGTTTGGAATTCCATATACTAATGCTAAATAATGTTTTTCAATTTCATGTTCTTTAAACTTTCTAAATAAAATTTCTAATGATTCCTTATTTTTTGCAAAAACAACTAATCCTGTTGTATTTCTATCAATTCTATGACATGGTTGTGGTTTAAATTCACAATTTGTATACTGTTTGTTGATTATTTCTGTCAAAGAATTGGTTCCTGTTACCTCGATATTTACTGGCTTATTAATTACCAAAATATTTTCATCTTCATATACCTTATCTAAATCGATTCTTATATTTTCCATTTCTTTGGGTAAGTATATTTCTATTACATCATTTTCATAAATAATACTATCCTTATTCGTTCTTTTTCCATTTATCTTTATATCTTTTTTTCTTAATAATTTACAAAATGTAGGATAATTTATATTTGGTAATTTTTCTAATATCACCTTATTTAATTTCTTTTCATGGTATTTTTTATCTACTATTATTTCTTTCATCATAATATGATTATATCCTATTTCTAGTATTGAAACAAGCTAGTTTCTAAGATTTTTTCATATTTTTCAAAGTTTGGTTCATACTTTTCTATCATCCTATAAAAATATTTTGAATGTGTTTTATATTTTAAATGACAATATTCATGTAATACAATAAAATCAATAACATCTCTATGAAACATAACAATTTTAGGATTAATTGTGATTTTTCCATCTATACATCTTCCAATTTCTTTTTTCATGTTTTTGATTTCATAATCTTCAGGTGCAAATCCTAACATTAATCTTGTTTTTTCCATTGCTCTTTCTACTTCCACTTTTGCAATTTGTTCATACATTTTATCAATAGCTAAATCTAAAATTTCTTGATTTGTATCTTTTTTATATTTATTAGGAAGTGATATTTTTATTAATTTATTTTCTACATTTAGTTCTGGTACTTTTATATTTTTGTATACAATTTTAACTTTGTAATCAATTCCTAATACTGGTACAGGATGTCTTTCTAATGTTGTACTTACATTCTTCTTTATATTTATTACGCTTTTTACTTTATACATAAATATCACTCCTATTCTTGAAATTTTGTTTTACAAATTATTGTTCGCTTTTGTTGTTCTTATTCTATATCTTATTTTTTACTTTGTCAATACTTTTTATAAAAAAATGTAAAATTTTTGTTCGTATTTTATTTATTGCCTATATTCCAGTATTTTGTAGGTTTTTATCTATTCTTTTTGTTCTCTTTTATATACCTTTTTAAATTTTCTAATGTTAATGGTTTTGCATAATAATAGCCTTGTAAAAAGTCACAATTTACTTTTTTTAAATATAAAACTTGTTCGTTTTTTTCTACCCCTTCTGCTACTACTTTTAAATTTAATTTTTTACTGATTAATAAAATAATTTCTAAAAGATTTATAGAATTATTGTTTTTATCTATTTTATCTATAAAAGTTTTATCAATTTTTAAAGTATCTATTGGCAACATTTCTAACATATTCAATGAAGAATAACCCGTTCCAAAATCATCTATTGCAATAGAAAAACCTTCTTTCTTTACTTTTTCCAATATTTCTTTCATATCTATATTGGTATCTACAGTTGTTCTTTCTGTTATTTCTATTTCCATTTCATTAGGAGATATGCCATATTGTTCTGTAATTTTCATATATTTTTCTAAAAAATCTTTTTCTAACAAACTCTCTTTGGATATATTTACTGAAATTTTTGGAATTTCTTTAAATTCTTTTTTCATTTCCTGTATATTCTCACATACCCTGTCATAGACATATTCATCTAATTTTATGATAAAATAATTTTTTTCAAATATAGGAATAAATTCACTTGGAGATATCTCATTTTCGTCTTTTTCCCATCTAACTAAAGCTTCTGCTCCTTCAATTTTTTCCGTTTTGCTACTAATTTGTGGTTGATAATATACTTCAAATTCTTTATTATTGATTGCCTCCTCCATCATATTTTCTATTTCGCTTTCCCTTATCATTTTTTGTTCAAACGCTTCTGTAAAAACACCATATTGCACGTGATATTTTCCTTTTATACTATCATGTGCAATAATCGCTTTATCTATCATACTTTGCACATTTTTTTCTTCTTTATCACATATATATACCCCCATAGATATTCGCAGATTATACCATATATTTCCTATATCAATTCGTGATATTTTCTTATTTAATCTCTCTGTTATATTTTCTACATTAACTTTTCCTACTAAAAAAATCCCAAAAACATCATTTGCTAATCGACATACAATATCTGTTTTTCTAATAGATTTTTTTATTTCTTCTCCTACACGTTTTAATAATTCATTTCCTTTATTATGTCCATATTTTTTATTAAATGACTTAAATTTATCTATATCTAATATAATAATGGTTTTTTTATCATCTATTTTTAATTTTTCTTTTATTTTTTCTAAATAAGCATTATAATTTCCAAGATTTGTTATAGGATCAATATACGCTAATTCATAAAGTCTATCTTTTTTTACTAATGTTAAGTTCTTATATTTTCTATTCATAATTTCTCTTCCCATCTATGATTTCCTTAGTTCATTCTATTTTTATTATGTATCATACACAGAAAATTATGCCATTAAAAAATTTAAAATCCATAAAAAAAGAAACAGACTTTTAATTATAGTCTGTCCCTTTTGTTTCATTTTGAAACGATTTGACACGTCCCTATTATTTCATTGCTTCTTCTACTGCAACTGCTACTGCAACTGATGCTCCAACCATTGGGTTGTTACCCATTCCGATTAATCCCATCATTTCAACGTGTGCTGGTACTGATGAGCTTCCTGCAAATTGTGCATCTGAATGCATTCTTCCCATTGTGTCTGTCATACCATATGATGCTGGTCCTGCTGCCATGTTATCTGGGTGTAATGTTCTTCCTGTACCTCCACCTGAAGCTACTGAGAAGTATTTCTTTCCAGCTGCTAATCTTTCTTTTTTATATGTTCCTGCAACTGGATGTTGGAATCTTGTTGGGTTTGTTGAGTTTCCTGTAATAGATACATCAACATCTTCTAGCCACATGATTGCTACACCTTCTCTAACATCATTTGCTCCATAACATTTAACTTTTGATCTTTCTCCATCTGAGTAAGCAATTTCTTCTACAACATTTACCTTACCTGTAAAGAAATCAAAATCTGTTTTAACATATGTAAATCCATTAACTCTAGAAATAATTTGTGCTGCATCTTTTCCTAAACCATTTAAAATAACTCTTAGTGGTTGTTTTCTTACTTTATTTGCTGAATTTGCAATTCCGATTGCACCTTCAGCAGCTGCAAAACTTTCATGTCCTGCTAAAAACGCAAAACATTTTGTATCTTCTGATAATAGCATTGATGCTAAATTTCCATGTCCTAATCCAACTTTTCTATCATCTGCAACTGAACCTGGGATACAGAATGCTTGTAATCCTTCTCCAATTGCTTTTGCTGCATCTGCTGCTTTTTTACATCCTTTTTTAACAGCGATTGCTGCACCTAATGTATATGCCCAAGCTGCATTTTCGAAACAAATTGGTTGTACTCCTTTTACAATTTCATATGGATTAAATCCTTTATCTGTACATATTTTTAATGCATCTTCAAAATCCTTTATTCCGTATTTTTCCAT
>CALXAT010000024.1 GCA_944386365.1 uncultured Clostridia bacterium | reverse complement strand
GCTTAGGAGGCGACTGCTCTATCCTGCTGAGCTATAAGCACATTTAAGGCTTTTCCCTTACTTATTAATACTTTGACAACTTTTATTCTTTATTTTTTAGTTGTCTATTTTGTCCATTTTGTCTACTTTTTCCACTAAGAAAGTTGTCAAAAAGTTGTCAAACACATTATAGTATATCTAATCAAAAAAAGCAATATTATTTTATCATTAACAACTATTGTATTTTTCTATTAAGTTTACATCTTCATTAAAATATTTGCATATATTTTCTAATATATTTCTCATTTCTCTTTCATTTAATTCTTTTTTTACTTCATTTAATACTACATCTTTCATATATCCATCTCCTCTTACATTTCTCTTTAAGGTATAGATACACTAAACATTGTCCACTATGGTGGATATTTTATGAAAGTGCCATTTTCTTTTATGAAAAATAAAATAGCACTAAAATTGTGCTATGGTATTACTTTATATAATTCTTCTATTTTTATATTTAATGCTTGCGCTATTCTTACAGCCACCGACAATGACGGTTCTTTTTCTCCTTTTTCAATATAATTTAAATGTGATTTTGAAATTCCTGTCATTTTTGCTAATTGTTCTAGACTATATCCGTTTTTCTTTTCTAATTTGTCTTAGTAAAATCTCTATTCTCATACATTTCCACCTTTGACTTTAGTATGTCCAAAAATCTATATACCATACTTCTTGTCCACTATGGTGGAAAAATACAATTTTCTTATATGAAATTTTTTATCAACTCTAATTAATAATATGACATATTGGTTTGAATATATTATATTCATTTTAATCATGTTGTAAAAAAGTTGTCGAAAAAAGAATTGAAAAAATACTTAATATATGCTATATTAGATAACCGGGAGGTGTACGAATTGAGCTATAAAAATTTAAACGGTTTGGATGAAACTAATAAAATAACCATTCTATCTATGTTTAATGGTATTTTATCAAATATAAAAAACACTTCTGTAGGAAAAATCACAGACATTATCAAAGATATTCCAGCTACTTGTAGAATGCACTATAATTCATATCAATATTCTTTATCTAAAAAAAATACTTATAATAAAATTCATCCTATTGTTCCTATTAAAGGAGAAATTTATAATGCATTTATAACTGTAGGTGTAGGAAAAGAACTTTGTGGAGCACATCCTGTTGTAATTATGCAAAACCAATCTCAAAATATGCATGCCGACAAAGTTAATGTTCTACCTATAGAAGGTAATGGAAACAAAATAAATCCTAAGTATCAAGTTCAAATAACTAATGACGATTTAGAAGGTGACAATATTTTAACTAAGAATCCATCCAGAGTTATAATCTCTGATATATTAACTATAGATAAAGCCAGATTAGGTGTTAAAGTAGGAAAATTAAAAGAAGAAAAAATTAAAATTCTAAATGAAAAAGTTAAAATACAATTAGATTTGTAAAAAAATGTTGACTTTTTTTAATAATAATGATATTATTAAGTTACTAATAGTTAATCTTATGTTAACTATATCTGCCGAAAGGCTATGACTCTATAAGAGTATTTCTGAGCTATGCAAACAAAATGCATAGCTCCTCTTTATTTTAGGAATATTTTTTTTACTTTTTGGATATATATATATTATCTGTTTATTAATATTAATAGACCTTGGCTTTTTATAAGCATTTTCTGGGAATATCTTCTGATATTCCCTATTTTAAAAAAATTAACATCTTATATTGCGTTTTAAGCCTTTTTCATTTTTAAGTAATATACTTACATACCTTAATTTTAGCCATATAACGCAAAAAAAAGAGCTAGATCAGAAATTAATCTAATCTAGCTCTTGAATTTTATCTGTAAACATTATTTCTTACATAAGCATATCTTCCCGTTTTCACTACATATACATAATCTATACTAGAACTTACATTTCTTATTATTCTTACTTGTGTTAAGGGTAAATAAGTGTATCTTGTGCCTGTTAAATTACTGTTAGAATATAGATATGTTCTATTTGCTAATCTCTTGTATTGTCCTACTGTTCCATTTGAATAATTAGAACTTGTAGAAGTTGTATAATTAGATGTGTTTATGTATGCTACTCTTCCAGTTACATTTACTCTAACTCTATCTACTGAACTAGATACATTAGATAATATTGTTACTGTTGTGTTTGCTTTATACGTGTATCTAGTGCCTGTCAGATTAGAATTAGAATATAGATAACAAGCTTTTGTTTTTCTTGTTTGACCTACTGTGTTACTAGAACTTACATAACTAGTACTTAGATAAGAAGAACTTACCCAGCCACTTGTAGGATTTGTAATTCTGCTCCAGCTACCATTATTTTCTGCTACAGTTACTTGTGTTCCTTTTTTTAGTGAACCTATCACTGAACCGTTTGGTGCATTTCTTACATTTAGATTTAAACTGTTTGTATTAACATATCTAGTATATGTAGATGTTGTTACATTTCCTGTATTCTCTGTTGCTGTTCCATCATGTTCATAGCAGAAAAATCCTTTTGCATTTGCATAATTAATAAAATTACTAACACTTACATAGACTTTGTTACCGTCTACCGTTACTTTTCCTCTACGTGTACTTGTGTCGAATTTCCCGCTATACAAGTATGGGTCATAAACGGTTATAGTATTTCCATTTAATTCTGTTAATACTATAAAATGTCCACCTGTTGTAAATAATCCATTTCCAACGGAAACTACTACATAATTATTACTTTCTAATAATTGCAATGCTCTTTGTATATCTGATGTTTCTGTATATCCAATATTAAACTCATCTGCAACTGCTCGGAAGGCTGACCAGTAAGTTCCATTGCTGGCACTTCTGTAACCATACTGAACAAATAAATCTCCTATTTGGTCTGGTGTTATAGCTCCTCTTGTAGCTGTTACAATCATTGCTGCAGAGGTTGGACCACAACCACTTGTACCTATTGTTTGGCTAGAATCACCAATAGAGCTGTATTGATGGTATCTCCATCTGCTATCTATTTGTGAATAATATGTAAGTCCTACATAATCACCCAATTCTACGTTCCAAGTATTTGCCCTGTCTCCTTCATATGCAATTTCTCCCTGTAATTCAAATCCTTCATCTTCTACTTCTTGCTCTTGTGCATTTTCTTGTTCTTCCGTTTGCTCTACAATCTCTGTAGAAGGTAATTCTTCGATTTCTTGTTGAGACATATTATATGTAGTTATATAGTCTTTTATTTCGTTTACTGCACCTGCGACGATTTCTTCTGTAGAATTATCTTTGTTTACATTATAGAAACCTAATCCACTTAACAATCCAACTAGTATAGCCACTATTATTAATATAACATTTCGCTTTTGATTTTTATTCATGATATTTCCTCCTTTACTTTATAATTTTTGTTTTTAAGTTTAATAACTCGTCCATCATTTTTTTAACGGTTCCATTTCCACCTAAATTTTTGTATTGTTCGAACATTTCTTCTAAATTCTCTTTATCTAAGATAGAGATTTCCCCTTTACTTTCAAACTCTCTATATCTTCTTATAATTTCGTTCCTAAGCAAGGCTTGTACACTTTGCTCTATTGCTAAGTCTTTCTTTTTATTCTTTTTAAAATTAGTAGCAACAAATCCTAATATTCCACCTAAGATTGTGGGAATTAGATAACTTAAAATCATTTGTAATATGTTAATTTCTGGCATTATTATTCCTCCTCATTTGTTGTAGTTTGATTAGTTAATAAATTATTTAAACAAGTATGATATATAATTACTTCTTCAACAATATTTATCGTTTAATGATTCCATTTCTTCCAATAAATAAACTATCTTCTTCATCATAATATCCTATGTTGCAAATATTTCTTTTTATTTGATTGGCTTCTTCAAAATTTAAAAATTCCACCTTTTTCTCTATTACATAATTAATAACATCTTCAAAAAATGTATCAGATAAATTTTGAGTATCTTTTGCATGCGTTCCAAAAATTAGCCAGCCATTATTTTCTATACACGAATCTATTCTAGTTTTATAGTAATCTATTCCATTCGAATCGATAATAAAAGTTCTTTTTAAATACATATTATCTAAGACTTCCTCTAAATTGATTCCTCCCGAAGCATTTACAGCATACTTAAATCCTGCTTGTTTAGCTAACATAATATACCTTTTTTTGTTTGTAAAGCCACCATATGGATATACTAATGTTTTTGTTTCCATATTATTATTTTGAAGATAACTATATGATTGTTCTAAATCTTCAAGTATCTGTTCGTCAGTTACTTCATTATTTTCTTTATATAATTGTTCAGTATGCGTATGACTGTGTGATAATATTTCATATCCATTTTCTTTTAAATCTTGTAATTCTGTTAAACTTAAATTGTTTTCGTCTCCTATTTTTGAAGTAATTACTGCTAATGAACATTTTAAATTGTTTTTATCTAGAATTGTTTTTAATCTTGTAAAATTTGTGCTGCCGTCATCATCTATAAGTGTAACGATTGGAATATCAATTTCTTTATTAACTGTTATGCTTGTTTTTTTAATATTTTCTAATTCGAATCCTAATTCTTTTACTTCTTTAACATGATCTTTGATATATTCAATCTGCATTTCTAAATTGTCATTGTTGACAATTAAAGTATAATCTTTATATATTTTTAGTTCATTTCCATTAATACCATTATAATTTATAAAATTAGCTTTATAAGGTTCAAAGTTGTGACTTATAGAACCAAATTCAAACATTGGATATATTGTAGCATCTATTGTAGTTCCTTCTTCTATTAAAATATAGTATTGATCTAAAATCCCTTTTTCATCTAAACTAAATGTAACTTCTTTATCTTCAGATGTAGACATCCAAGTTTTATTTTCGTTAATTATAATTTTAGCTCCTATTTCTGCATTTTCCATTCCTCCAGAGATTATATAGTCTCCCTTTTTTAAAATTTCATTTCCATTAACTTGCATATAAAACTGAGTTAAAGCATTACAAGTTCCGAATATATGTACAGATCCATCTGAGTTAGATTCAAATGTAAGACCATTTTTTGTTTCACTTGTCCCTGCTTTTATGTTTTTTATAATATTTCTGCTACCAAAAGAGATTACTTTTATTATTTCTTCATTTCCTAAATTCATTATTAAATTTTTAATATTTGAATCTAGAGCATCTAATAATTGAATTTCTGTTCCAGTTGCTTCTCCTACATTCACTAAATCTGTACTTAATTTTTCTACTGTAACAGTTTCATCTCCAAGTTCTGTAGATTGATATACTCCTCCATCAATCCATGTGGTTCCATTATAAGTATACCAGTGTCCATCTGTTGTATTTACATATATTCTTGTTGTATCTGTCATTTCTTCTACTGAACTTGCTACAAGTGGACTTCCGCTTACTAAACCATTTATTTGTGCTTGTAAACCACTATCAGCATTTTCTCTTTTGTTAATTTCTGTTTGCAATTCTACTTTATCTGCTTTTATATTATCAGTATTATTCAATCTTTCGTTTAAAGTTTCAAAACTGCCTCTTGCTTCTGATACTTCCATATTAGCATTTCCATTTTTTGAGGCATCTTCATAGCATTGTTCTATTGCCCCAGCTATACTTTCTCTAACATCTTTACCAAAAATTGCATTTCTAATTTTATTAACTAACTCTGTTATACTCGCCATCACTCTGTTCCTCCTTTTATTTGTTCAATCATTTTATCTATTTCATCTTTTGTATAATAATTACTAAAATCAATTATTTCACTTAATTTGTCCCATCCTGAATCTGTATAGACATAATTTGCGCCTGTATCAAGTAGATTGTACACATCTCCTATTTCTTTATTTTCAATTTCTTCTAGTGCTTCATAGTTTGATAGACTACCTTTTACAGTATAAATTCCAAATAATTTTTGACTTACTTCTATCTTATATGCTTCAAAATCAGACATTTTGACATAATTCCCCGGCACTTGTATTAAAGTTTTATTTATTTCTTGTACATCTTCATCTAATTCAGTAATGTTTTCGTCTAATTTTTCAACATTATTTTCTATTGAAACCACATTTTTATTTAAAATTTCAACATTTTCTGTATTCTTTTGTATACTTGTATTTAATCTTTTTTCATCTTCGATTTGCTTCTGTGTAAAAGTTTTGAAAGTAGCACCAAGTGTCATGCTACAAGATGAAACACTATCTAAAGCTAAACTCAATTTACTTAGTAAGAAATATCTATCTAAGCCATGTGGTTTTGATATAATTCTTACATTATCACCAATTTTAAAAGATTCAATATTTACATCTAAATTGTGTAAATCTGCTGCACTTAATTCTATTGATACTGTGGCATTTATATTTTCTTCTAATGCTTCTTGACCTTTCTTCAAAAGATTTTCTGCACTTGTTACATCTTCAAATATAACAGTCTGTTCAATTATTCCAAATAAGGCAACTGCTGCATCATCTTGTACATAGTCTAAACCGTTATTTATATCTTTTATTGTCAAATAATTTCCATCATCATCTTTTTTTCCTAACGGAATAATTCTTGTTGCTACATCTTCTGTTTTTATGCATTGTGTTATATCTAACAAGTTTTTACCAAATTCTATTAGTTGAGTTGCATTTCTGTCATAATTAGCGAGATAATCAATATATCTACCCGTTCCATCTTCGAGTTCTCCAGTTTCAAAATGCCCACCTAATATATTTATTAATTTATCATCCATTTCATTTTTCGAGGTTGGATAATTTATATTAGCTCTTGTTATATAATCGTTTGAATCTGTTACTGTACAGTTTCTAGCTACAAACTTTTTTTCTTCATTTACTTGTGCATTATGATTGTTTATATATTGTTTAAATAGTGTTTCAACATCTCCTTGAAAATCGTATGGTCTTACAATCGTATCATTAAAAAAAGAAAGCTCGCCTTCGCATTCGACTTGCTTTCTGTTATAAAAATCATCTTTAACTGAATATGCTGTTCCTCTAAATAATTCTGTTCTTGTTATTATTCCATTTATTCTATCAACTCGAAACACTTGTATAATTGATTTCTTTTGCTGAACATCATTATAAAGCTCGTTTTGTGGCGGTAGCATGAATGTTAATGTTCCATTCTTACCTGTTTCTAAGTTTAGCTTTGGAGATAATACTATTCTATCCTTAAGTCTTACATCATAAAGAACTTGATTGTCACATGTTATTTGATACATTATAGACTACCTCCTCTATATTCTATTGTTACTTTTCCATTACCAACGAATTTTAATACATTTTCTCCTTCGCATATTTCAATATCAGGAGAATAACTTGTTCCGCTTGGCAAGTTATATGTCTGCCCATTAAAAATTAATTGTAATTCATTTTCACAATTAATTTTAGGCACCACTCTTTTTCTTCTTCCATAAATCACAACTTCTAGATTTCCATCTACTTTTAAATCTTTTGTTTCATTAATTATTCCGTCTATAAAACTAAATGTATCCCATAGCCAATCTTCATTAGATGCATATAAATCATATTTATATGGTTCTACATCACATTCAATATCAATTGTATGTAAAATTGCATATTTATCATAATCTTTTACTTTTATTTTTCCATAGTAAAAGAAATTAGGTTCATCACTCAAAACAATTTTCATTGTCTTGCCATGCAAATCATTTTGAATTTGACTATATTCATATAAACAACTTTTATTTTTTCTTTTAGCAAGGCTAATGCTAATAGTTCTTTTTTGGAATACTGCATAACCCGTTAAACTTTCAGAAAAATCAAGACTTCCATCCATTCCCGGAATTTCAACTAATTCTTCTTTTTGTTCTGCAGCAGAAATTGAAAGAGATTGAATTAGTAGTTTATAATCTTTATATGTATTTTTATCTCCAAAAAGTATATATTCTACCATTAACTTCCTCTCTCCCTTCTACTTTTTATGTTGCTTAGTTCTGCATCTACTAAATTTGCTGTTGCACCAACTAGTTCTCCAGTATCCAAAATGATTTGCTGTCCATTTTTTTCTAATATCTTATTTAAAACAATTTCAATTTTATTTATTGTTTCAGAAGAATTTAAAGCTTGTAAGAAAGCATTTGTCATTTTGTCGTAATCTATATTTACTGTATAATTCGATGGCTTTGACGTTTCCCAACTAGCCTTACTATTTATTTTCATGTTTCCATCTATATTTTTTAACTCATTAGACACTTGTTCTGACATGTTTCTTACTTTGTTTATCAATTGAGGGGAAGATTTTTCTAGAGTTTTTCCTAAACCTTCTACCATATCAGGCATCCATTTTTCATACTCTCTTAGAGGTCCTGTGTCTGGTCTAGAAAAATGCAAAAAACTTGCTATTTTACTAGCTAATCCACTTAATTTGCTGGTAAACCAATTGCTGTTTCCTTTAGACTCTATTCCATTTCCTAGACCTTCTACCATGTCTTCGCCCCAGGTTTTACTGTTGTTCGATTCTATTGCAGTTTGAGCCCTATCTGCTAAATTTCCCGCCTCAGTCTGAACTGTTGTATCATTTCTAAATGCATTAGAAGTATTATTTATATTTTCTCTTGCAGTATTTGCTAAAGTTAAATTTTGTCCAAATCTATTTACTGTTTCTGAAGCTTTTTGACCTGCAGTATTTGACATTGTTGTATCTAGTGCTATTATTCCCGTTGATTCTTGTATTTTATTTCTTACTTCTTCAGGTAATCTCATAAGTCCATTTGAATATTCTGTATAACTTGCATCTGAAATTGCTTTCCATGCCTCAATTTGCTGAGGAGTTAACTCTTGTATTGTAGAAGTTTGTTCTACTAAACTATTTACTAGATTAGCAAGTTTTTGCTTTTCTGTTTCTAATTGTGAGTTTAATATATTAGCTTGATATTGATTGTTTGTTGCTTGAGCTTCTGACAAAGTATTTTTTAATACATTCATATATTCAGTTTGAGTGTTTATCTGTTCTTCGATTGTTTGTTGCGAAGCTTGCTTAATTTCTTCATACGAAGTCATTATATTTTTAGTTGCTTCTTGAATTTGTTGTGCATTACCTGAAACACTTGCTGTTTGTAAATTTTCATAATCCCCAATTGTTTTTCCATACTGTCCTATTAATTCTGTTTGTTCTCCTATTTGTTGAGCAATACTACTATACAATATTTGAGCTTCTTTTCTTTCTTTTACGTTACCTGTTGCCATTTGTTCTGATGCATCAGCTAATTGTTGTTTTAGTCCTACTAATGTTTTAGTCGCTTCTGACTGTTCTTTTATAGCTGTCTCATATTCTTGCTGATATGCATTTAATACTGCTTCTGCTTTTTTCTTTTCAATTATTTGATCTATATTATTTTTTAATTCTTGATATTGATTTATGATATTTCCATTTAATGTATATTCTGTTCCTAATGCAGAATTTAATTGACTTAAAATAACTTGTGCTCTATCTTCATATCCCTGTTTTACTTTTCCATTTTCTTCTGTTATTTTTTTTAATTCGTCTGATAACCTAGATGTATTTTCAATTTCAGATAAATTTCCAGATAATGTTTCATTTCTAGTTTCTGCTAGTGACTGCCAAGATTGACTTTGATTTTCAACTTCTTCTCTCAATCCTTCTAATGATGCTTTTTCTTGTGTTACTGCTATATGATGTGCTGTATATGCAGCAATTAAACTTCCTATCGCAACAGTTGTTAATCCGATTGGATTACTTAATATTCCAAATACATTTGCTAAATTATTTACACTTGCAACAGATGAAGTTGTTTTTCCGGTTGCTACTCCTATCGCCTGAGAAAATACTCCTATTCCATTAGTTACATTACCTATTACTTTCCCTGCTGTTCCCATTGTTTTTATTAATGGTCCTACTCCTGCCACAAATAATCCTATTTTTACAATATTCTCTTTTTCCGCATCGCTCATGCCTTCCAGTTTATCTATAAATCCTTCTGCCATATCAATTAAATCTTCTAAAACTGGTAGCATTTCTTCTCCAAAATCTGCACCCAAACTTTGGAGTCTTTTTAATTGTGTTTCTGCTTTTTTCTTTGTTGTGTTGTATAATTGATCAATAGATTTTTGCATTGAGTCACTACTTTTTGATATTCCAGCATCCATATTGCTAAAGCTAGTAATAACTGTTGGTCCTAGGTCCTCCCACATAGTACCAAATAAATCAACACCTGCAATGCTTTGAGAAACTTTGTCATCCATATTTCCTAGTCGATTTACAACTTCTATAAATGCCTGTTTTGCTTCTTCTCCACCATTAGCAAATTTCTTTGCCATATCATCTGCATTTAGACCAATTCTCTTAAAGCCATCTATTGTTGTGTTGCTTCCGTCAATTACTCTAATTGAAAATTCTTTTACTGCATCACCTATTTTATCTAAGTTAAATGCTCCATTATCAGCACCAACTTTGAATATGTTAAACATATCTTCTGCTGATAATCCCAATTTTCCAAATTGAACAGAATACTCATTAATATTGTCTAGTAACTCATTCGAGAAATCTAATCCTTGTTTTTTTCCTTCTGCAATTAAATTGAAGGCTTCATCTGCGCTAACATTAAGATTATCCATCATCGCTTTTACTGCTCTGACACTCTCTGACACATCGTATCCAAATAAATCTCTTAATGCTATTGCTTTTTCTGTGATATTTTGCAAATCCTGTTCATTCAAGTCTTTTAATTGCATTGTTACTTGTGCCATAGAATCTGCAATATCTTCA
The DNA here is from genome assembly GCA_944386365.1 of uncultured Clostridia bacterium. Taxonomy (GTDB): domain Bacteria; phylum Bacillota; class Clostridia; order TANB77; family CAG-508; genus CAG-269. The sequence goes on along the minus strand of CALXAT010000024.1, from coordinate 551 downwards.
TATCCTTCACCATAATTGTTGCTATTTATATTTTCTAATACTTGTTTATATTTTTCTGTTTCATTTTCAGCTGTATTTGTAGTACTAACATATTTAGCTACTGCATTTTCTAAATTCATAGCATTATTTGCTAATATCGTACCACCTGCTGCAACTCCTGCTGAGATAACAGATGCCTTGTTTCCAACATCGCTTATTTTTTCACTTACATCACTAATTTTTTTACCATATTGTTGTAATTTTTGATTGCTGTCATTTAATTGAGCATCTACTTCTTTTAATTTACTATTGTAATCTTGTAATTTAATTTCTGCTTTTGTTAATTCATTTCTTTTTTTGTTTATAGCTGTTGTATTTTTGTTTTCTGAATTTTCTAATTCCTCTAATTGCATTCTAAGAGTATTTACTCTATCTTGTTGGATTTGATAAGCATTTGATAAATACTCTTGTGATGCCCTTAATTTTTCTGTACTGGATGTAGAACTATCCCATTGTGATTGTGTTAATCTGAATTGGTTATAGTTTTTATTTAATTCTAAATTTATATCTTG
>CALXAT010000023.1 GCA_944386365.1 uncultured Clostridia bacterium | reverse complement strand
CCATTTACATTAGGATTTCCTATAGAATATCCCATTCCACTTTCTCTTAATTCTGTTATTCCAAAATATAATGATGGGTTCATTTCTGCCGCTCTTACAACACTTGGTATCATTGCCAAGCAAGCAATTAAAAGAATAGCAACTAAGCCTTTAATCATTTTTTTGTTATTCATAGATATCTCTCTCCTTATTATAATTGGTACTGTAATTATATTTTACATCTTTTTTTTATTTAGTCAATAACATTTTTTCCTTCTTTATATAATACAATACTATTCATCGTGTAATCCCTTAGGGATATATGCTTTTCAATTTATTAGCAATTTTACACGCTTCCTTTACAATTATATTACATTTTCGTTATAATTTCAAGTATTTATGTTAATTTGATGTGTTTTTCTTTATATCCGTAGCGTTTATGAATTTTTATTATTTTAGTCATATATTTTTTTGTTCATCATAACATGAAATAGAGGTTATGATTTTATGAAATTTTTTCGTGTTTGTTATAAAATTATTCTACCATTTTTTCTTATATTCTTTATTACCAATACTGTTTTAGCAGATGATATATTACCATTAGAAGATAATTTTGATATTTCTGAAATTTTAAATGATATTGAAACTATAGAAACTAGTAGTAATAATATACAAGAACCAAGTATAAATTCCAGGGCTTATGTCGTTATTGATAGAAAATCTAATACAATGCTTATAGGAAAAAATGAAAATCAAAAGAAAAAAATGGCTTCTACAACTAAAATAATGACAGCTCTTGTTGTTATTGAGCATTGTAATTTATCGGATACTGTAGAAATATCAAAAAAGGCTGCCTCGACTGGCGGCTCTAGATTGGGATTAAAAACAGGTGATAAAATAACAGTTTCTGACTTACTGTACGGGTTAATGATGCGTTCTGGAAATGATGCGGCAGTTGCCTTGGCTGAATACGTCTCTGGTTCTATTCATGATTTTGCTAAAATAATGAATGCCAAGGCACAAGAATTAGGACTTTCCAATACACATTTTGTAACACCACATGGACTGGATGAAGATGAACATTACACTACTGCTTATGAATTAGCACTTTTATCTAACTATGCATTAAATAATGAAATTTTCACCAAAATTGTTGGTACTAAAAATTATACAATTACAATTAATGGATACCCTAAGTCTCTCACAAATACAAATGAATTATTAGGTGCTTTAAATGGTGTCTATGGTATAAAAACAGGATTTACCAACGGTGCTAACAGATGTTTAGTAACTGCCTGTAAAAGAGGAAATATGGATATTATTTGTGTTGTTCTTGGTGCTGATACAAAAAAATATAGAACAACTGATAGTATAAAACTAATTGAATATTGCTTTAGCAATTTTACCTATGTAAATATTGAAGAAATAATTTCAAATGATTTTAAAATTTGGAAAGAAAATACACTTTCTTCTTTTATTATACTGAAAGGAAAATCAAATTATTTAGATTTGGACTATGAGAATATACAATACCCTATCATTCCTGTAAGGAATGACTTAATCCATAATTTTAACATTATTATAAATTATAATTCTATTTTAGAATCTCCTGTTTCTAAGGGAACCTCTATTGGCACAATCACTTTGGAATTAGAAGGCAAAACTATTTATTCTGGTAAAATTTTTATAGATTCTAATATTGAGAAAAAAAATATTTTAGATTATTTATCTTATTTTTATAAAAATTTTTCTAATATTTTTAATACAACCATTCTTATATAAAAAAATAGAGAAAACTTCTTTTCTCTATTTTTTATTTAACATTTTCTTTTATGTATTCAACAACATCTCCTACTGTTACAACTTTTTCTGCATCACTATCTGGAATTTCTATATCAAATTCTTCTTCTAATGCCATTACTAATTCAACAATATCTAATGAATCAGCTCCTAAGTCATCTATAAAAGATGCTTCCATTGTAACTGCATTTTCAGCTACACCTAATTGTTCTACAATTATCCCTTTTACCTTCTCTAAAACTTCTTCTGAACTCATTTTTCCGAGTTCACCTCCTCTCAAGTTTGCAAATGATATATTCATTTGATACTTTTCATTTTATATTTTCATTTATATTATATGTTTGTATATTTGTCAAGTAAATTTTATAAATATTTTTCTTTTTATACTGTTAAGTCAATTTCATAATCTCAAATTTATTGATTTTCCGGTTTATTTTCTGTTTTTTGAAATTCTTCTATCATTTTATCAACAGCTTTATTCTCAACAAATTTTTCTGCTTGTATAATTGTATATTCAAATAATAAAGCATCACTACTTCCATGTGCCTTTACTACTGGTTTTTTTACACCTAAGAATAAGGCGCCTCCATATGACTTATAATCCATTGTTTTACTAAATCTTTTTATGGATGGAAGTGCAGGTATAGCTAGTAATTTTGTCAAAAAATTCTTAGTTAAACTTTCTGTTAATGTTCGTTTCACAAATTTTCCTAGTCCTTCTGTTGTTTTTAAGAATACATTACCTGTAAATCCATCAGTAACAATTGCATCTATTTTTCCAGAAAAAGCATCTCTTCCCTCTACATTTCCTACAAAATTAATATTTAATTCTTCCGCTTTTTCTTTTAATAGATTATAACTTTCTCTTACTAATTCATTTCCTTTTGTTTCTTCTGTTCCAATATTTAATAATCCAATTGCTGGATTTTCAATTCCAAATGTATTTCTTAAATAGATACTAGACATTTGAGCAAATTGTAATAAATTAATTGGTTTACAGTTAGTATTTGAGCCAGCATCTATCAATAATAATTGGCTTTTATAGGCAGGTAATATTCCTGCTAATGCTGGTCTATCAATGCCTTTGATTCTTCCTACTAGTAATGTAGCTCCTGTTAATAATGCACCTGAATTTCCAGCTGAAATAAACACATCACCTTCATCTTCTTTTAACATTTTAAATCCTACTACCATAGATGAATCCTTTTTGTGTTTTATTGCAATTGTTGGTGTATCGCACATTTCAATTGTCTCAGTTGCATTTTTTATTTTTAATCTATCAGATATTTCCTCAATTTCTTTTCCATAAAATTCTTTTACCTTACTTCTGATAACATCTTCTTTTCCTACTAATATGACTTCTGCTTTTACTTTATTGATAGCATTTACTGCTCCTTTTATATTGGCATCTGGTGCATTGTCTCCACCCATAGCATCAAGTATTATTTTCATTATTACAATCATTCCTTTCTCAGGTAAACAAATCTATCTGTCTTTTTAATCGTTCATTTAATTTATGACATATCTATTTTATTATTATTTTAATAAAATTACAAGTATATTAATTAAATTTAATCTATATATATTTTCTCATCTTTATCATTTATATAAAAATATCTATTTTCATAATAATCATACTGTATTTTTCCTCTTTTATCATTGTTCGACAAATTCAAATTAAATTCTTCTGATATAACATTATTTATTCCTAGCAAAACAGAAAAAGCCAAATAATCTTCCCATAAATATACTTCTATAGCCTTTCTGTTTTCAATTACAGAATATTCTTTCAAGTATTCTTCTAAGTTCTTTAATTTTTCTCTATTTAAGATAGCTTTATCTGTACAAATATCCATTTTAAGAAATTTAATATATTCTACTATTGCAATAATTAGAAATATTAATGATTCCACTATAAGTATATTTTCTATATATGTAAAAAGATTTTTTAAAATATATAAATGTATACAATATATTGCTATGCATAAGGTAAATTCTATAATTATATTTACACGTTCATTTTTAGAACTATATTTCATGATTTCATCCTGTAATAATTTACTTTTAAATCTTTTTAATGAGTCTTTTGAATAGTGTATAAATTCATTTAAATAATCACTACTTTTTAAAAAAGATAATAATATTATAGCAGTTATTAACAATATTACTATAAAGGGATTTATAAATGTTAATAATATAGGCATTAATAATATAAATAGGATTTCTAGAGTTCTGAAAAAATATCCTCTTTTTTTCTTAAATTTCTTTGGATTGATTAACTCATCTACTATTGCCTCTTGTATTATTAACTCTTTTATATTCTTTTTATGTGTAGCAATTACATTATTTTTTGATACTCTTAATTCATTTAATGTCAGTATAGTATCACTATCTGAATCAATAATTTTTAAACATTGATAAATAAATGCTTCAGATGCTCGCAATTTTTTTGTTCCATTTTTTATATTTATGACAAGTTCATTTTCTTTTGATTTATTAATTTTCACATAACCTTTTTTATGCAATCTTAAAATCGTACTTATAACAATTCTATTTAAAGCATTTTCTTCTAGAATATTATCATAATAAAGTAAACCATTTTCTCCCATACTTAAATTTTCATCTATATCATCGCGATTATATTTTCTATCCATTTTCTCCCCCATTGAGATAAGTATATCATAAAAAAAACTTTATTCAAAGTATACCAACTATTTTTCATATGCACAATTTTTCTTAAGCATGCAATTTATAAATTTACAAAATTTTACCCAGCCATATAAAAAAACATACGGCTGGGTTGGACTAGCGAGACAACAGAGCTTTCACAAAGTCCTCGTTAACTTTCTGAAATTCACCTTTTTGTCTCTTACTGAGAAGTTCGAACTTTTGCTTATATTCCTTCTCAATCCTTTTGATTTCTCTAACTGTCTTAGCTTTTGAAAGAGCTACTTTAGATTCCTCTATAATCTCATCCCACTCTTTCTGATGTCTTGCATGAATCCGGGTTAATTCGTTTTCTGCCTCTTGTGTCAATCTGTCTACTCTGTCCATTATAGTACCTCCCTTTTAGTTTATAACTATATTATACCATAAATTTTACATAATGTAAAAAAAAGAGACTACCAAAATTCTTTTTTGGTAATCTCCTTATATCTTTTATATTATTCAATGATATCAGCAACAACACCTGAACCAACTGTTCTACCACCTTCACGAATAGCGAATCTTAATCCTTTTTCGATAGCGATAGGTGTAATTAATTCGATTGTCATTGATACGTTATCACCTGGCATAACCATTTCTGTTCCAGCAGGTAATTCAATAACACCTGTAACGTCTGTTGTTCTGAAATAGAATTGTGGTCTATATCCATTGAAGAATGGTGTATGTCTTCCACCTTCTTCTTTTGTTAAAACGTATACTTCTGCTGTGAATTTTGTATGTGGATGAATTGTTCCTGGTTTACAAAGAACTTGACCTCTTTCGATGTCTTTTCTATCAATTCCTCTTAATAATGTTCCGATATTGTCTCCAGCTTCTGCTTGATCTAACAATTTTCTGAACATTTCAACACCTGTAACAACTGTTTTTCTTCTTTCAGTTGTAAGACCAATGATTTCAACTTCGTCTTGTAATTTAACTGTTCCTCTTTCTACTCTACCTGTAGCAACAGTTCCTCTACCAGTAATTGTGAATACGTCTTCAACTGGCATTAAGAATGGTTGATCAACTGGTCTTTCTGGTGTTGGTATATAATTATCAACAGCATCCATTAATTCTTTCATAGGTTCATATACAGGATCATTAGGATCTGTAGATGTACTCTCTAATACTTTTAATGAAGAACCTTTGATTATTGGAACTTCGTCTCCAGGGAAACCATATTCTGTTAATAGGTCTCTAACTTCCATTTCAACTAATTCTAATAATTCTGGATCATCAACCATATCGCATTTATTTAAGTAAACAACGATATATTTAACACCAACTTGTCTAGCAAGTAAGATGTGCTCTCTTGTTTGAGGCATTGGACCATCAGCTGCAGAAACAACTAAGATTGCTCCGTCCATTTGAGCAGCACCAGTAATCATGTTTTTAACATAGTCAGCATGTCCTGGGCAGTCAACGTGTGCATAGTGTCTGTTATCTGTTTCATATTCAACGTGAGCTGTATTAATTGTAATTCCTCTTGCTTTTTCTTCTGGAGCTCCATCGATTTGATCATAAGCTTCATATTTAGCTTTTCCTAATAATGATAAATATTTTGTAATAGCTGCTGTTGTTGTTGTTTTACCATGGTCAACGTGTCCGATTGTACCAATGTTAACGTGTGGCTTTGTTCTTTCAAATTTTGCTTTTGCCATTTTTTTATTCCTCCTTTTAATCTAGGTAAAGGATAGTTTTTGTCCTATTCCTTTCCTCTTTATATAATTTAAATTTAATGACTTAGATTCTTTTAGTATAAGCATTTTATAACATTTTCATGAAAAATGCAAGTATTTTTAACTATTATTTTATATAACCATACTAATATTATAATATCCTTGCTTATTATATTCCTATCTAGTCTTTTTTAGCTCTTGATGCAACAATTTGCTCTAAAATAGATTTAGGTACTTCTTCATAATGAGAAGGTTCCATTGAATAAGTTCCTCTACCTTGTGTTTTAGAACGTAAGTCTGTTGCATATCCAAACATTTCAGATAATGGTATAAATGCATGGATTTCTTGCATTCCATCATTTCCTTCCATACCTTCTACTCTACCTCTTCTAGAGTTTACATCACCAATAACATCTCCCATGTATTCTTCTGGAACGGTTATTTCAACTTTCATAATTGGCTCTAATATAACTGATTTTGCTTGTTTACAACCTTCTTTGAAAGCCATAGATGCAGCGATTTTGAATGCCATTTCTGAAGAGTCAACTTCATGGTATGAACCATCAACTAATGTACATTTGAAATCTATAACTGGGTATCCTGCTAAGATTCCACTTTCTGCTGCTTCTCTCATACCTTGTTCAATTGGCTTAATATATTCTTTAGGAACTGCTCCTCCGACAATTTTACTTTCGAATTCAATTCCTTTACCTGGTTCTAATGGTTCCATTTCAAACCAAACATCACCATATTGTCCTTTACCACCAGATTGACGAATAAATTTACCTTGAACTTTTACTTTATTTCTAATAGTTTCTTTGTAAGCAACTTGTGGTTTACCAACATTACATTCAACCTTAAATTCTCTTTTTAATCTATCAACAATGATATCTAAGTGTAATTCACCCATACCAGCGATGATTGTTTGTCCTGTTTCTTGGTTTGTATATGTCTTAAATGTTGGATCTTCTTCAGCAAGTTTTGTCAATGCAATTGCCATTTTTTCTTGAGCAACTTTATCTTTAGGCTCAATAGCAATATCGATAACTGGCTCTGGGAATTCCATTGATTCTAAGATAACTGGGTTATTTATATCACATAATGTATCTCCAGTTGTTACTTCTTTTAATCCTACTGCAGCTGCAATATCACCAGCATAAACTTTATCTATATCTTCTCTGTGATTTGAGTGCATTTGTAAAATTCTTCCGATTCTTTCTTTTTTATCTTTATTAGAGTTTAATACCGTAGAACCTGATTCTAATGTACCAGAATATACTCTAAAGAAACATAATTTTCCAACAAATGGGTCTGTTGCAATTTTAAATGCTAATGCTGCAAATGGCTCTGTATCAGAAGTTACTCTTTCAACTTCATTACCATCTAAGTCAACACCTTTAATATGTGGAATATCTAATGGTGATGGCATATAATCAACAATGGCATTTAATAATTCTTGAACACCTTTGTTTTTATATGAAGAACCACATGTTACTGGAACGATTGTGTTGTCAATTGTTCCTTTTCTTAAACCACGTTTAATTTCTTCCTCTGTTAATTCTTCACCTTCTAGATATTTCATCATTAATTCTTCATCTTGGTCTGCAACAGCTTCTATCATAATGTCACGATGTTTTTTAGCGTCTTCTATCATATCTTCTGGAATATCACATTCCTCAATTTCTTTTCCTAAATCATCTTTATGAATAAAAGCTCTCATTTTAATTAAATCAACAATTCCCTTGAAATTGTCTTCTGCTCCAATTGGTAATTGAATAGCTACGGCATTAGCTTTTAATCTATTTTTTAATTGGTCTATACATAATTCAAAGTTAGCACCTGTAACATCCATTTTATTAACATATACCATTCTTGGAACTTTGTATTTATCAGCTTGTCTCCAAACTGTTTCTGTTTGTGGTTGAACACCACCTTTAGCAGCTAAAACTGTAACAGCACCATCAAGAACTCTTAAAGATCTTTGAACTTCTACTGTAAAGTCAACGTGTCCAGGCGTATCAATAATATTAATTCTATTATTCTTCCAGAAACATGTTGTAGCAGCAGATGTAATTGTAATACCTCTTTCTTGTTCTTGCTCCATCCAGTCCATTGTTGCTTCACCTTCATGAACCTCTCCTATTTTGTGCGTTTTTCCTGTGTAGAATAATATTCTCTCTGTTGTTGTTGTTTTACCAGCATCAATATGCGCCATTATTCCTATATTTCTTGTTCTTTCAAGTGGGTATGCTCTTCCTGCCATTTATTATTTCCCCCTCTCTAAATTTTACCATTTATAGTGTGCGAAAGCTTTATTAGCTTCTGCCATTCTATGTGTATCTTCTTTCTTCTTGAATGCTCCACCGTTTCCGTTTACTGCATCAATTAATTCTCCTGCTAATTTTTCAGCCATTGTTTTTTCATGTCTGTTTCTAGCATATGTTACAATCCATCTTAATCCTAAAGTTTGTCTTCTTTCTGGTCTAATTTCTAATGGTACTTGGTATGTTGCACCACCAACTCTTCTTGCTTTAACTTCAAGAACTGGCATAACATTTTCTAAAGCTGCTTCGAAAACTTCTAGTGGATTTTTTCCTTCTTTTTCTTTTATGATGTCAAATGCATCATATACGATTTTTTGTGCTACAGATTTTTTACCATCTAACATAATATTGTTTACTAATTTTGTAACAACTTTGCTATTATATATTGGATCTGGTAAAACATCTCTTTTTGCTACATATCCTTTTCTTGGCACTATTCTTCCCTCCTTAATTTTGTTATTGAATACTTAAAAAAGTATTCTAGGTACTCTGAAAAGTTTCCTTTCCCGTATAGTGCTATATATTCTATCTAAATTTAAGTACCTTAAGTTTAGTAAGAGTACAAGCACTAGTCCTTTTTAATTTGTTTTTTATTTCTTTGGCTTTTTAGCTCCGTATTTAGAACGCGCTTGCATTCTATCTTTAACACCTGCTGTATCTAATGTTCCTCTAATGATATGGTATCTAACACCTGGAAGGTCTTTTACCCTACCACCTCTGATTAATACAACGCTGTGTTCTTGTAAGTTATGTCCTATACCTGGGATATAAGATGTAACTTCATAACCATTTGAAAGTCTAACTCTGGCAACTTTTCTTAAAGCTGAGTTTGGCTTTTTAGGTGTAACTGTTTTAACAACTGTACAAACTCCTCTCTTTTGTGGAGCTCTGTTGTTTGTTAATCTCTTATTTTTTGAGTTCCATCCATGTTGTAAAGCTGGAGATTTTGATTTTGTTACTCCTGTTTGTCTTCCTTTTCTTACTAATTGATTAATTGTTGGCACTTAAATTTCACCTCCTGAATTTTAAATTTTTATTTTATATACATTTTATACGAATTTTGTAGAAATTTCTTTGTAATATTTCTGAAATATTCACTTCGCATAAAACAGATATACCGTTACGGAATCGCATACTATATGCAATCTACCATAACGGTATATATTGTATCATTTTTATAAATATAAGTCAATATGAAAGATTAAATATTTTCATATTATCTTTCCCATTTTCCTTCTTCTTCCTCTTTTTGTATTCTTTCCTCTGCTTCTTCTTCTGTTAAATCAAATCTTTCCATTAAATATTTTTTATATTTAGAACTATCATGATCTTTTCTATCGGTTATACCTTTTCTACTCTCTTCAATCGTTATATAGTTGTGAGATGAAGGTAAGTTTTCTACATAATGATAAGCTATCTTTTGTGCAGGAATTCCTAATATTACACCTGCAATCACTCCATAAAAAGCTGTTCTTCCTAGATGTTTTTTAGGTTTATCCTTTATTTTCTTTTTTGCTTTATTTTCCTTTAAATTATTTTGTGTATTGGATTTTCTTGGAGTATATTGACTATTTCTAGAAGTCTTATTTACATTTACAGCTAATGATTCTCTATATTTCTTTTGAGGTGTTTTGTTTAAATCATTTTGTATTTGTTTTTTTGTTTTAATTAAGTATTCTATTAAATACCCATCTTGTAATTTTGCTATTTCAGAATCAATATATCTTATTGCTTTTTCTTTTCTTTCTACATCTTTTTTATTTTTCATCTCTAAACGCTTCCTTATTCCTCATTTTTATTGCATAAATATATGCCGCTATATTTATGTATAACGGCATACTATATTCATTCACTTTTATGCAAAGTCTTCTTTATTTAATATGGCTCTTTTTCCAACAATTGCAGATAATGTATTTAGTAATGCTTCATCTGTAACATTTTTATAATTTCCATTATCTAATTTATAGATAAATTCTATTGTAAAATTTCCTTCATACTCATCTAGACTTTTTAATCCGTTTAGTTTTTCTGAAATATCTTCGATTATATAATAATATTTAACTCCTTGATATTCTATATTATCTATAACTAGCCATTCTCTATTATCAAATTTTATTCTCATTTTATATGTCATTTGTATCTCTCCTCTCACCTATTATTATCTTCCTTCATCATTTTGTTCATGATTATTTTGCTCATTTTGTTGTTCTTGATTCTGCTCATTTTGCTCATTTTGTTCATTTTGTTCGTTTTGTTCTTCTTCTCTTGGTTCTTGTTCAGTTTGACGAACTCTTACTTGTCTTCTTATGTCTTTTGTACCTTCTCTTTGTGCTTGATATAATGCATTAGCACCTGCAAATATAACACCATTTAAATCAACACCTTCTCGTATTGCTGGCATTAATTCTGCTAATGTACCTGTTACATTTGTTTGATATGGTACAACACCATTAGCAAAGAAATCATAAACCTTACTCATATCTGCACTACTTCCAAATGTATATGCTGTATAGTCATGTTGAGGATGTGTAGACATATAACTTGTTACATCTTGATGTACATTTTGTTGTACTCTTGTATGATAATCTGTTGCAATTTTTAATGCATCTAAGTTATTTCCATTATTCAATGCATTTTGTGCATCTGTTGCTGCTCTTGTTGCATCAGCATGTACTGTTACATCATTTTGATGATATGTACCTCCAAATCCAAATCCATTAGCTTCCATATTTCCTCTTTCAGCTTGGTTAAATCCTGCGTTTACAGTTTGTCTTGTAATAGCTTCTTCTGCTTGTGGGGCTGTTGGTGAATCTGAAACTTTTGCTTGTCCATTAACTTGAATATTTTGGTTTGCATTATTTACTTGTTGTAAATGTTGATTATGTGCTTCTACTGCATTTCTATTAAAGATATTATCTTTAATTTGATTCCATAATCCAACTGCAGCACTAAATACAGCAATATTTGATAATAATAGTCTTCCTTTTGTTTGTGGTCCTCTATCTAATGCTTCTACTGGAGATTCTATACTATATGATCCTCTATCGATATAATTTCTTGTTCCACCTCTTAATACTGTATTATCTCTAGCAAATCCTTGCATTTGTCCTGTAATCGCATTTACTTCATCTCTATTTCCTTGTTGCGCCATCTCTCTTCTAGCTTTAGATAATCCTGCCATCTGTGCATTTTCTTCTCTGTTATCAGGATTAAATTTACCTAAAAACCATCCTGAAATATTTCTATAAGCACTAGATTTCTTTTTAGCACCTTCATCAAAAGTATCTAATTCTTTTTGTAATTTCTTTCCTTCATCTACACTTGCTTGATATATTTCTACGGTTTGATTATATTCATTTTGTTGTTCAGGTGTCCAATTTTCTTTGCCTATTTCTTCTAGTTCTTGCATTCTTGCATATGCATTTTCAGCTTGTTGTGTATAATATGCAATTCCGGTTCCACGTTCTCTTCCTAATCTTGATCTAACTACATCTAAATATGCATTATTTACCTTATATTGTTTCATAAATTGTGGATCTAGATAGTCTCTATCAAAAGCATCTTTTACATGCTCACCAAACATTTCATTTACTTTTTCTGGGCTTTGTACTAAAACTTGAAATTCCTCATCTCCTAAGCCATCTATTCTTTCTTGCATTTCTGCCATTTTTCTATTTGTTCCCATAATTGCATTTGGAATTTTAGCAAGTAATTTTGTAGGTATTTTAAATGGAATTGTTATTAGACTAAGTGCTTTATGTACTGTATCTTCATTTTTAGCAGGTAATATACTCATTTTTGATAATCTATGTATATTATATGCTATACTTCCAACATGCTCTGTACAAGTATCATTATATATTTCCCAGAAACTTCTTACTGGTAAATTTTTTCCTGTTTTTATTGGAGCCTTACCCTTTTTTCCATCCTCATCTAAAACTTCTTTCTCTTTTTTCTTTTCCTCTTTATCTTTGTATTTATTTGGATCTATTCCATGTTCTAATAGATATTGATTATATTCTTGATCTCCTGGTCTTAATCCTTCTGCCTCTAGCTCTTCTATTTGTTCTGGTGTTAAGTCTGGATGCCA
>CALXAT010000022.1 GCA_944386365.1 uncultured Clostridia bacterium | reverse complement strand
ACCTTATATAATTCTAATGCTTCTTTATATCCTGATAATTCTGTTGATAACTTTGCTTCCTCTGCTTTTGTTAGTATTCCATTATCTCCTCGTAATGTGGCTATTGTTACTCCTGCTAGTATTAGTAAAACAATGATTGTAATAACTAGTGCAATTAAAGTGATTCCTTTACTTTTTCTAATGTTTTTCATAAAATTTTCTCTCCTTTTTCTGTTGTTATAAAGCAATTATATAACAATATGTTTTAAAACACAATATAACATTTTGTTTTATTTTATAATTTTTTTAGTTTTTCTTATAGTTTGTACAACTTTAAACATTTTTATAAGAAAGGAACTAAAAAAATATGGAAACTCGTATAAAAAATCTTAGAGAAGATCACGACCTTACGCAAAAACAATTAAGCAAATTTCTTAATATTTCTCAAGTAGCATATTCGTATTATGAACTTAATAAAAGAAGTATTCCTTTAGAATTATTGTGTAAATTAGCAGATTTTTATCATACTAGTGTTGATTATTTGTTATATAGAACTGATGAAATAACGCCTTATCCCAAAAATAAAAAATCTACTCCTAAAGAATTTATCAAGCTGTAATTAACTTATTTCAAAATTAAAAAGCCATATAAACATATAGCTTTTCATTAATTACATTTTTTATACATATAAAAAAACAACTTACAAAATTGTTAATTTGTAAGTTGTTTTAGTATGGAGCAGGTAGTGGGAATCGAACCCACGTCATCAGCTTGGAAGGCTGAGGTTCTACCATTGAACTACACCTGCATTACTCTTGACATTTATAAATTATAAATGTTTTTCTTTTTTCTGTCAATACTTTTTTATAAAATTTTATGAAATTTGTCTATTTTTTATTTACAAATTCATGCAACTAATATAAAATAAGTTTGTAGAAAAAATCCTTTTTCTATTATAAAAAAAGTAAAAAATGGTAACACTAAGAAAAAATTTTGGAGGTAACAAATGAAAAATAAAAATGAATTAAGTTATAAAGATTTAAAATTAACTTGTAATCCAGATATCTTTAAATTTGAGACTACTGAAGAGTTAGAACCAATTCAAGAAGGTATCGGTCAAGATAGAGGTATAAAAGCTTTAGAATTTGGTATTCAAGTAGATGTAAAAGGATATAACTTATACTTAGAAGGTCCTAGTGGTGTCGGAAAAACAATGTACACCAAAAATTATTTAGATAAAGTGGCTGCGAAAAAGAAAGTTCCTTCTGATTGGTGTTATATCTATAACTTTGAAAATCCTAATGAACCAATAGCAGTAGAATTACCTGCTGGTCAAGGAAAAGAATTTCAAGAATCTATGGATGGATTTATCAAAGAAATCAAAAAGGATATTCAAAAAACATTTAATGCTGATGATTTTGAAAAGGAAAAAGCATTAATAAAACAAGAATATGAAACCAAGAGAGCTGCTCTATTAGAAAAATTAAATACGGATGCTGCAAAATATAAATTCGCTGTAAAATCTGCACAAAACGGTATCTATATGACGCCTATTGTAGATGGTAAACCAATCGAAGAAGATGATTTTGATAAATTAGATGAAGAAGTAAAGCAGGAATATGAACAAAATTCCTTAATCGTACAAGAACAAATTATGAATGTCATTGGACAAATAAAAGAAATTGAAAGACAATCTGATAAGAAAATATCTGAATGGCAATCTAATGTTGCTTTATTAACAGTAAATGTTCATATAAATTATTTAAAATCTAAATATAAACGAAACAAGAAAATAAATAAATTTTTAACAGATGTTAAACAAGATGTACTAAAAAATATATCTAACTTTTTAGAAGATGATTCTAAACAACATGCTCCTATTCAACAAAATCCTGCTATGAAAAAACCAGATCCTACTTTAAATTATAGAGTAAATTTATTTGTTGATAATTCTAATCGTGAAGGTGCGCCTGTTATCATGGACACAAATTATTCTTATCATAATATTTTTGGTTCTCTAGAATATGAAAATTATTATGGTTCTTTAAAAACAGACCATACTATGTTAAAAGCAGGTCTAATGCAAAAAGCAAATGGTGGATACATTATTTTTCAGGCAAAAGATTTATTAGCTAATGGCATGTGTTATGAAGCTCTAAAAAAAGCATTAAGAGTAAAAAATATAGGAATAGAAAATACAGCTGATCAAAGATCCTCTATGGTTTTAGTTTCTTTGAAACCTGAACCAATACCTTTAAACTTAAAAGTTATTTTAATTGGAAATGCAAATATTTATCAAACTTTGTTATCAATGGATTCTGATTTTAGAAAATTATTTAAGATAAAGGTAGAATTCGAAGATGATGCGCCGATTACAAATGATAACCTTAATAAATTAGCAAGAATTGTTCATGGATTTTGTGCTTATGAAGAATTGCCACACCTAGATAAAAATGCTATGGCTAGACTTGTTGAATATGCATCTAAACTTGCTGGTAGTCATCACAAGGTTTCTACACGTTTTGATGATTTAACACAGGTCGTTGGAGAAGCTGCTACTTGGGCAAAATTATCTAGATCAAAAGTGGTCACAGAAAAGTTTATTCAAAAAGCTTTGGAAGAAAGAATTAATCGTGTAAAAAAATATGATACGAAATATGTTGAAATGATAAAAGAAAATTCTTTATTAATTAATACTTCTGGATTTGAAGTCGGTACATTAAATGGTTTAACGATTATGAATATTGGAGATTATTCTTTTGGAAAACCAGCTAAAATAACGGTTAATACGTATACTGGAAAAAGTGGTGTTGTCAATATCGAAAGAGAAGTAGAAATTTCTGGTCCTTCCCATTCTAAAGGTGTCTTAATTCTTACTGGATATTTAGGTGAAATGTTCGCTCAAGACATTCCTTTATGCTTAACTGCTAGTATTTGTTTTGAACAATTATATAATGGTGTAGATGGAGATAGTGCTTCTAGTACAGAATTATATGGATTACTTTCTAGTCTCTCAGGCATACCTATTAATCAAGCCATTGCTGTTACCGGTTCTGTAAACCAAAAAGGACAAATACAACCTATCGGTGGTGTAAATGAAAAAATTGAAGGATTTTTCCAAATTTGTAAAATGCGTGGTTTAACTGGTGAACATGGTGTTATGATTCCTGTTCAAAATGTTGATAATTTACAATTATCTGATGAAATTATTGATGCTGTAAAAAATAATTTATTCCATATTTATGCAATTTCAACAATTGAAGAAGGTATTGAAATTTTAACAGGTGTTCCTGCTGGTAAAAAAGATAAAGATGGTAAATTTCCTTCTGGTACAATTAATGATTTAGTTTATAAAAAATTAAAATCTTATGCTAAAATAGATGAAAAATAGATAAAAACTATGTAAAAAAATTACTGTTTGCTTATTAACAAACAGTAATTTTTCTTTAAAATATATTTTGTAGATTAAATGTATACTTATATTCTATATGATTTAATATAAATATTCCTTCATTGATTTCTTTAATTGCATTTTCATAATCTTCCAATTGTATATAGATTTTCAAATTTTCTAAATTTACAGAAAATTTTTCAAGTTCTTCATGCTCTATATAATATGCCAATTTAGAAAACATATCATCCCATTCTTTATAAATTTCCTCTTCTTTCTTCTTTATATTTTCTGATTCGTCATTTTTCTTTTCCAATTTTTCATTAAGTTCCTCTTCTAAACTTAATAATTTTTCATTCATGTTTTCAATTGAATTTTCGCTATACCCTTGTGTAATTCCATTTCCTATCAGAATCATAACAATTATAATTATGCAAATTAAAGATTCTTTTAACATTTACCTTTTCTTCCTTCCTTTTTCTGACAAAAAATTTGATTTTTTCCATCAATGGTGACTATCAACGCTTCTTCTGGTTTTATTTTAAATGGTTGTAATTGTTTTTCCAACCATCTATAGTCTTTTCCTAATTTTTTTAAATTTTCATTCAATACTTTTCCATCAATAACTAAATCATATGGAATTCCTTCATATTCTGGTAATATATGAAAATCTTCTGGTATTGTTCCTCTTTTTTCTGGTTTTTGAATGACCGTTACTTCTCCACTCGTTTCTAATATTGCATATTCTACATCTCCTAAATTTACAATATTATTTCTTCTTAATCTTTCCTGTAACTCATTAATCGTAAATCTTTCTTTTTTTAAAACCTTTTCATCTATTTTTCCTCTATAAATTAATATACTTGGTTTTCCACAAATAAATTTTCTTAAAGTAATACTTTTTATATTAATAACGGAAATAATTAAATGCATTACTAATAATCCTAATATGGGTACAATTCCATTAAATATTGGTATTCCAATTTCCGTCATTGGGATTGATGCCAAATCTGCAATCATAATAGAAATTGCTAATTCAAATGGTTGCATTTGACTGATCTCTCTTTTTCCCATTAATCGCATAACCACTAATACAATTATGTATAAAACAATTGATCTAAAAAAAGTTATTAACATTTATCAAACACCTTCATTTTCCGTTTATAACTTTATTTTTTACAATTTTAAATTTTTTATACTTCATTTTGTATAAATATATTTTTTTTGCAAATACTATTTTTAGAACCTAAAAAAATGCATTATGAAATAAAAAACTAAGGAGGTTATATATTATGTCAGAAGCAAGAGGAACAAACGCTAAAACAGGAACATCAACAGTTTGGCAAATAGTTGGTAGATTAATAACTGCTGCTATTGTACTAGCTGTCACAGCATTTTTTACTCCAGGTTTTAGTATTAACAATCTCATGACACTTATTATAGCTGCTGTTGTTTTAAGTATAATCGACTATTTAATTGTTAAATTTACTGGTTTGCATGCCAGTCCATTTGGCAAAGGTTTTGTGGGATTTGCAATAGCTGCTATTACACTATATGTTACACAATTTTTTGTAGCTGGTTATTCTATTTCATGGATTGCAGCTATAATAGGCGCTTTAATTTATGGTGTAGTTGATTATTTTATTCCTGGAAATCAATCTATGTAATAATAATCAACAAAAAAAGGACATTAGTTTAATGACTAATGTTCTTTTTTATTAAACGCTTACTTTTCTATTACTTTACCTATTTTAATTATTCTGCCCTTGCAAATATAATTAATCTTCTACTACTATCATCATTACATGTTGATAAAGTAATTTCTGGTTTTCCATCTGTATCTCTAGAATAGAAACTTGCATCTTCAGGTGTTGTTTCAAACTTATTGTATATTGTATAGGTTAATCTATTTTTTGCATTGTCTGTTACATAGATTTTATCACCATTGTTTAATCTCTTATTATTAGAGAAGAATAATCCATTTCTATAATTATGACCTATAATAACTGTATTTCCTACTTGATTAATTCCTGCTCCATAAAGCATTGCCACTGAAGTTTCAAGTGAACTTTTACTAACTTTTTCCAATATTGGATAGTTTACATTAGTTGCTGGTATCTCTATTGTTCCTACAACATTAAATCCTTTATAAGTTGGTACCTCATTTTGAGAACTACCAGATACTGTATTTGTTTTTTCAATACTGTCTATTGGGTTCGTTGCAGTTGTATTATCTGTTGCATTTTCATCTGCTGTATTGTTTTCATCCTCTGTATCTTCTGTATAATTTTCTACAAAGGCTAATGCATCATTTTCTAAGAAATATTTTTGATACCAATCATAACCTAAAAATCCTAGTAATCCTAATATCGCAACAATGACAATTACCAATATAACCGTTAATACTTTACTATATTTACTCTCAAACATATCTTTTACCTCCGTAAAATACTAAAATTACCACTACATATATTATAGCATAAATTTCTAAAAAAGTATATACTTTTTTAAGTATTTGCGAACAAAAAAAGACGTTTCAAAAAGAAACGTCTCTCGTTGTCCTCTTATAGTTATTTTACATATTCATTTAATGGTTTTACGCGATAATTTAATTCTCCCATTTCTTCTGTTGGAACATATCCTGCTCTTGCATTTATGACATCTGGTATTCTATTTACGATAGACGCACATGTTAATTCAACAGTAGATGGTCGATTAACAATAATTGTTGTATTTGGTTCTCCTTCAATTGTCCATTCATTTTTATCAAAGTCTTCTTTTGAATAAACTTTTCCAATACATTCCGTTTCTAATACAATGCCTTCTTCTGTCTGTGTTGTAACTACTGCACTCATACCAGTTGCTGTACCTGCTTTTACGGTCATTCCTAATGTTGATGAATCTATATCCTCTTTATAAGTTTGTGGTACGGTTTTTTGTGTTTGCGATTTTACCGTTAATCCTAATTTTTCACATAACCAACCATTCACATTCCACATATATGAAGGTAAATATTCTCCATTGTTTAT
Organism: uncultured Clostridia bacterium; assembly: GCA_944386365.1. Lineage (GTDB taxonomy): Bacteria > Bacillota > Clostridia > TANB77 > CAG-508 > CAG-269. The sequence goes on along the minus strand of CALXAT010000022.1, from coordinate 8,017 downwards.
CATTTTCTGTCTTTCTTCATCTGATATTCTATCTACTGAAGCTACTTCTTTATCAAATGCTTCTAATGTTAAACCTGCTCCATGTGCTTTCGCCAATGCTATACCATAATCTTCTACATTATAGCTTGAACTTCCTTTTATTTTCGTAATTTTATGTGTAGATCCAGCTATACTTGAAATTAATTGTCCCCAATAAATATCTTGATATCCGCTTCCTGTTATCGTACAATTTGTACTTCTTGCCATTTCATCTAAACGATTTGTTACTCCTGGATTTGAATTAGCTGGATAAAATGCCTCTTCACATGTTGTTATCGCATTAATACCAAGTTTTGCACATAACATTAAAGCCTCTTCTACATCACGAATTAAACTCATTGTTGTTACGATTACAATATCTGGTTTTACTTCTTTTAACATATTTTCAGCATCTTCTAAATTAACAACTTTGATTCCTTTATTTTCACATCCCATAATTTCTCCAATATCTTTTCCAATAACCGCTGGATTTACATCAATTGCCCCTACAATTTCAGCTCCTTTTTCATATACATAACGCATTGTATATACACTCATTTTTCCAGTACCATATTGTACCACTCTAATTTTTCTGTTCAAAGAAACTCACTCCTTCCTATTATATACATTATTTCCGTCTATTTGTAAAATTATACAAACGATTTAAATTTTATGAACAAAATAGATTGATAATATTTGCGCATCTCTTTGAAGCTAATTTCAAATTTTCATCAAATGTCGTTTCATTATTTCCGTCTGGAATATCAGATACACATCTGATACTAATAAAAGGAATATCATCTAAATAACAAACTTGTCCAATAGAAGCACACTCCATATCCACTACATCTGCATTAAACTTTGCATTTATCTTATTTTTCATTTCTATATCTGTGCAAAATATATCTCCAGATGCTACAATACCCATTTTGATATGATAAATTCTCTCTTCCATATTTTTTATCATATTTTCAAAAGCAGATACCAGTCCTCTATCACATATGATTTTATCACCCACACCTGTAATATATCCTTTACTATGTCCAAATGCGGTTATGTCAAAATCATGTTGAACAACATGTTTGGCAATTACTACATCACCTATATTTAATAAGTAATTAACGGCTCCTGCTGCTCCTGCATTTATGACAAAATCTAAATCAAAATTATCTATTAATACTTGTGTAGTTCTTGCTGCATTAACTTTTCCTATCCCACTCTTTATTAATACACAATCTCTCTTTTGTATTTTTCCTGTTATAAATCTTAAATTGTAAATTTGTTTTACCTTTATCTCTGTCATTAGATCTAGTATTTCTTCTCTTTCTTCATCCATAGCAACTACTATACCGATATATTTCATATGATATTCCTCCTTTCTTTTTGTAATATAAAATATATATTACTTTTTATTATACTGACATTATATTATACTTTTAACTTTTTTTCTACCTTTTCACAAAAAAGTTTCATAAGTTTCATATATTAAATATAATTTATAATCATAACCACCAGTAAAACTGGTGGTTTGCTCTTAGCCTAGAAGGCTTTTGTACTGGCACTTCTGGGCTTAAGCCCTACTGAACGGTTTCGCCAACCGCATTTCTTTCTCAGGCTACCACTTAAGTGGTCCTAAACCTTTTTTAATTTTTCTTTCTTTCTCTTTTTCTTCTCTTTCAAATGGATCTACATATTCTTTGATACTTATTTGGTCTGTTGCTATATCTTCTTGTAATTGTTTTTTGATGTATTCTTCTATTGCTTTTTTATTTTTGCCTACTGTATCCACATAATAGCCTCTACACCAAAAGTGCCTATTTCCATATTTGTACTTGTAATTTGCATGCCTATCAAATATCATCAAACTACTTTTTCCTTTCAGATATCCCATTATACTTGCTACGCTATACTTTGGTGGAATACTAACTAGCATATGTATATGGTCAGGGCATAATTCTGCTTCTATTATTTCCACACCCTTCTGCTCACATAATCGCCTTATTATTACTCCTATATCTTTTCTTATTTTTCCGTATATTTCCATCCTCCTATATTTGGGTGCAAATACTATATGATATTTGCAATTCCAAGCACTATGTGCTAAACTATTTTTGTCTTTCATGACAAATTCCTCCTTTTTGATTTTTATTTGCGGTTGGCGAACCACATTTATTATATCAAAAAGGAGGAATTTTTTTACTCATAGCTAGAAGCTTTTAGAACCCCCTGTAAAACAGGGGGTTTTCATTACCCAATAAAAAATAGAATATCACTAAAATAGTGATATTCTATCTACTCTTATTTAATTATTTTAATTCAACAACAGCTCCAACTTCTGCGAATTTAGCTTTTAAGTCTTCAGCTTCTTCTTTAGATACTCCTTCTTTAATTGTTTTTGGTGCTCCGTCAACTAATTCTTTAGCTTCTTTTAATCCTAATCCTGTAGCATCTCTAACTACTTTGATAACTTTTATTTTTTGATCTCCTGCTTCTGATAAAACAACATCAAAAGATGTTTTTTCAGCTGCTGCGTCTCCAGCTGCTGCTCCTCCAGCTGCTGGTGCAGCTGCTGCTACTGCAGATACTCCATATTTTTCTTCTATAGCTTTTACTAAATCAGCTAATTCAACAACTGTTAAGCTGTCGATTTCTTCAATTAATTTTTCTATTTTTTCCATTTTAAAATCCTCCTAAATATTTTTTAGTGATATAAGTTCACCACTCTTATTTTGATATGTTTTATAATTCTTAAGCTTCAGCTGGTGCTTCTGCACTTTCAGCTCCTGCTTCTTTTTTAATTCTTACTTGATCAAGTGCAACTGCAACTTTTGAAATATTTCCAAGTAAAGCTCCAGCAAGCATTGATAATAATGTATCTCTTGATGGTAATTTTGCTAAAGTTATAATTTCTTCTGCTGTCATAACTTTACCATCGATAACGCCACCTTTAATTTTGTAATATTCATTATCTTTGCTAAAATTGTATATTGCTTTTGCTGGTTCTAAATAATCTTCATTGCTCATGATAACTGCTGTTGGTCCTACTAGTTTATCTTCTAAACCTTCAATTCCACACTCAGCTAAAGCTCTTCTTGTTATATTATTTTTTATAACTGCATATTTAGCATTTACATTTCTTAAGTCTGTTCTTAAATTTGTTACATCTGCAACATTGATTCCTCTGTAATCTGTTAAAAGTATAAGTTTAGCTTCTTTCATTTCAGCTGCTAATTTTGATACTTCTTCTTTCTTTTGATTTAATATTTTTTCACTTGCCATTTATTTTCACCTCCTATTAGATATTTATATTATAAAAATAAATAACACTCTTTTATCCCAACCGAGGATATAAAGAGTGTTTATAATACCTATATCATTCTTCATATTAACCTCGGTAGGACTTAATTTGCCTACTGTCTTTGGCTATATATTTTTTATATTTTATTATTTTTGATTAATAAATAAACTTGGTCCCATTGTTTTAGCAATTGCTACACTTTTAATATATTGACCTTTTGCTGCGGCTGGTTTAGCTTTAATGATTGCATTCATAACAGTTTCATAGTTTTCAGCTAATTTTTCTGCTCCAAATGAAACTTTTCCAAATCCTAAATGAATAATGTTTGTTTTATCTAATCTATATTCTACTTTTCCTGATTTAATTTCATTGATTGCTTTTGTTACATCCATAGTAACAGTTCCTGATTTTGGATTTGGCATTAATCCTTTTGGTCCTAATACCTTTCCTAATCTTCCTACAACACCCATCATATCTGGAGTTGCAACAACAACATCGTAATCAAACCAGTTTTCATTTTGGATTTTTGGTATTAATTCTTCTGCTCCTACAAAATCTGCTCCTGCTTTTTGAGCTTCCTCTGCTTTTGGTCCTTTTGCAAATACTAAAACTTTTTGTGTTTTACCTGTACCATTTGGAAGTACGACTGTACCTCTTACTTGTTGATCAGCATGTTTTGAATCTACACCTAATTTAACATGTAATTCAACTGTTTCATCAAATTTTGCTTTTGGCATTTTTTCAATGATATCTAAAGCTTCTTTGATATCATATTCCTTTGTTTTGTCAACTAATTTTACACTTTCTGCATATTTTTTTGACATTTTCATTTTTTAACCTCCTTTGGTATTAACGAGCTATGCTCTCCCAATTAATTTATTTTGTTTTTATTAAAACCTACTTTATTCTGTAACTACTACACCCATTGATCTAGCAGTACCTTCTACCATACTCATAGCTGTTTCTAATGATGCAGCATTTAAATCTGGCATTTTTTGTTCAGCAATTTCTTTAACTTGTGCTTTTGTTATTTTAGCAACTTTTTCTTTATTTGGCTTTCCTGAACCTTTTTGAATTTTAATTGCTTTTTTGATTAAAACTGCAACTGGTGGAACTTTTGTTATAAAGTCAAAGCTTTTATCTTTGTATACTGTTATAACAACTGGTATAATCATTCCTGGTTGGTTTGCTGTTCTATCATTAAATTCTTTAACAAATTGCATAATATTAACACCACTTGAACCTAAAGCTGGACCTACTGGTGGAGCTGGTGATGCTTTTCCTGCCTCTATTTGTAATTTAATAATATTTGTAACTTCTTTTTCTGCCATTTTAATGGCACCTCCTTCTAAATTTTCAATAAACTTTATTTTATTTTTTGCACTTGTGAAAATTCTAGTTCAACTGGTGTTTCTCTTCCAAACATTGAAACTAAAACTTTTACCTTATGTTTTTCTTTATTAATTTCTTTTACTGTTCCTGTAAATCCCTCAAAAGGACCATTCATTACTTGGACTTGATCATTAACGTCATAATCTACATTAATAGAAACATCTTCAAATCCCATGTTGCGAATTTCTTCTTCTGTTAATGGAATTGGATCTGTTCCTGATCCTACAAATCCTGTAACCCCTCTTGTATTTCTTACAATATACCAAGATTGTTCTGTTACAATCATTTTTATCAATACATATCCTGGAAAAACTTTTTTTAGATTTACTTTTCTTTTTCCATCTTTTATTTCTATTTGTTCTTCCATTGGAACAATAATATCAAAAAAATAATTTTCAAGTTCCCTATTTTTTATTGTCTTTTCTAAATCTTTTTTTACTTTATTTTCATAACCTGAATAAGTATGTACGACATACCATCTAGGCTTCATATCATAATCTTTTTGAGACATCTACAAAAGCCTCCTTAATAAAACTTATTCTACACTATTTTCGCTACTATTTTGATTTTCATCTGTTGTCTCATTGGTTGTTGTTTCTGTTTGATTTTCTTCACTTTCATTTGATGTATTTTCACCATCAGTAGTTTCATTTTCTGTTGTTGTATTATCTCCTGTTGTATTACTACTATTTTCACTAGTTGTAGATTGCATTGTTTGAATAGATTCCTTTATTTTATCTACTCCATATTTATTTAATGATTCAAAAGCAAAATCCAAAACAAAAACAATTACCGCTGTAATTAAGACAATCGTAATAACAGCTATTGTATTATTTGCCAATTGCTTTGGTGTTGGCCAAATTACTTTTTTCAACTCTGCCTTTAAACCTTTGAAAAAGCTTTTTTTATTTTTATTTTCTTTATTATTTTCTTTATTATTTGTAACTTTCTTTTCCTTCTTAGCCATTTTATATCCTCCTTAAAATAGCTTGTACTATACTACTATTTAGTCTCTTTATGTGTTGTACGTTTTTTACAGAATTTACAATATTTAACAATTTCTAATCTATCTGTATTATTTCTCTTGTTTTTTGTTGTTGTATAATTTCTTCTTTTACATTCTGTACACTCTAATGTTATATTTTCTCTTGGACCTTTTGCTGCCATTTCAATACACCTCCGAATTTTACATTACTTTTTTAAACGATGTGAACGTATGTCCGTAATATACATACGCTTAAATATTTTACCACCTTTTCCTTGATATGTCAATGAATTTTTCCACTTTTTTAGAGAATTTTTTAAAACTCTTTCATTTATCATGTAATTTAAAAATTATCAAAGAAAAAGGAAGAAATATTTATCTTTCTTCCTTTTAAATTATTTCTTATTTCTTTTATTTTTCTTCTTTTTTTGAACAGAAAATCCAAATTTTCCAAGTTTTTTTCCTAATGCATAATAATGTCCATTCGCATAAGCTATTAAATCACATTTTGAAATATCAAAAGCACCTTTTTCATTCATATATGTTTCGTCCGCATCTATAGATAACACATCTGCTATAAAAACATGATGAGTTCCCATTTCTTTTATTTCCTTTACTTTACATTCCACAGAAACAGGGCTTTCTTGTATCATCGGACATTTCACAAATTTTGCTTTTTCTTTATGTAAGTTCATTTCTTTAAATTTATCTACTTTCGCACCTGTTTTTACACCACACCAGTCTGTTGCTTTAACTAAGTTCTTATTTGTTAAATTTATAACAAATTCTCCTTGTTCTCTTATCAAATGATAAGAATATCTTGATGGCCTAACAGAAATATATACTGTTGCTGGATTTGTGTTTAATATGCCTGTCCATGCAACAGTAATAATATTGGATTTTTCCATTGTTCCACAGCTTACCATAACTACTGGTAAAGGATATAAAAAAGTTCCTGGTTTCCATATTACTTTTCCCATTTTATCTATCTACTCCCGGTATATTATCTTTTTTGCTTAAATTAGAAGATTTATTTTGTGGCTTATCATACGCTCCTAATTCTCTTTTCCTTAATTTTCTAGCAATATTTTTTTCCAATGAATCTTCAACAACATGTCTATCGTCTACTAAACTTCCTATATATGGACTTTGTTCCATTCTAGCTCTTTCAAAGGCTTTATAAAAACTAGCCCTATATTCTGGATCTTTTTCAAACTTATCTAAATCAAATTCTCCATATAATAATGTAACTTCTTCTGTAATGGAATTTAATTTTTTTCTTCTAACTTCATATTCTGTCAATTGTGTTTCATTTGTCGCTGTTGCTTTATCCCTTATATCATATATCTCTCTTTTTACGATAGAAAATTCTCCATCATCAACTCTATTTTTTCTTTTCGCTAAAAATATAGATGTTTCCGTATTTCTTTTAGAGGATATCTTTCCTGTTGCCACATCATAATATATTTCCTCTTCACGTTGTTCTGGTGGCACTAAAAGATCAAAATTTATTCCTTCTGCTTTTAATTTCTTTACAATAGCAGGTTTTTTTAAATATTTCAATTCTCTAATATCTCTTCTTACGCCTGTTACTATTGCTGATTGCTCTGTTACATTATTTCTTGCCAATGTTGCATTTGGTTTTGTAGATAGTTGTATAATTCTATTTCTTATAGCTATACTTGCATCATCTATACAATATTGATATGCACTATTTAATCCAAATTTAAAACTAGAAATACCTTCCAAATGTTCTTTAGCTTTTTCTGTATATTTTCCATATTTATAATAAATCTTTTCTTCTTCATCTTCAAGTTTTTTCATTTGCGCTTTATATTTTTCTTGAACCATTTCTTTCGTTATTACACCTCTATAATTGGCTAATTCTAAAAGACTCCAATACATATTTTCTCTCATCATACCAATATTCCTCCTATGTCATCATTATACAATATTTATTATACCATAAATTTCCATAAAAATCAAAAATCAGAAATCAATATACTATTTTAAGTATACTAATTTCTAACTTTTAAAATTTTTATTTTATAAAATAAAAAAATCTAGCAACAACCTATCTTCCCAGCAGGGTAACCCACAAGTATTTTCGGCACACTTAGGCTTGACTTCTGTGTTCGGAATGGGAACAGGTATTACCCTAAATGTCATCGTCACTAGAAAATTATTGTATGCATAGCACACTCAAAAATACATAGATGAAAAATAAGTTTTAAGATCTTTTCTCTCTTTTTAAATTGTGGTTAAGCCCTCGATTTATTAGTATTGGTCAGCTTAATGCATTACTGCACTTACACCTCCAACCT
>CALXAT010000021.1 GCA_944386365.1 uncultured Clostridia bacterium | reverse complement strand
AAGAACACCCAATATGATTAATAATATAAATATTATTGTTATAATTATATGTAAAAGTTTATGTTTCATAATTTCCTCCTTTTATTTTTTTTATTATAACATAAAATAAAAAAATAACAATATAAAACTTAGTATTTAATATTAAATTTCCTTATTAGTATTTTCTATATAATTTTGAATTATAGATATAGATTTTTTATGAATAACTTGAATGTTTTTTATATCAATATCTTTTGAAATACCACCTAACAAATATATTTTACTTATATCAGTTACACCAAAATATGAGATAAAAGCAACTGTGAATACTGTATCAATATAATTTGTATCACAGTCACCGTTATACTCTCCCCTTATTTGATTACATATATCTTGAAAAACCTGTTTACCATGTTTTTTAAAAAATAGTTTACTAAAATCAAGACCTAGACTTTCCATACAACCACACCCTATATATCAAACTATTACTGTACCATCATTTGTAATAATATTATTACAACTTATTTGACAAAGTCAATAAATCTTCATCTTCTGTATGTAAATATACTCTTGTAGTATTTAAACTGCTATGCCCTGCTTGATTAGCAACTTGTTCTATTGTATAACCAGCATTATGCAGAGCATTTGAACAAAAGTAATCTCGTAATATATGGGGATATAATTTACCATCTATTTTGCAAATCTCTTTATATTTATTTAATTGTCTATTACAAAAGTTCCTATTTAACGGTTTTAATGTATTTTTATTTTTCTGCCCTATAAATAGATATGGATTTTTGATATTCATTTCCCTTCTTTCTTTAAGATAATCATACAAAGCCCCATACATTAAATCATTTATTACTACTTGCCTAAATTTATTTCCCTTCCCTATTACATTTATAAATCTATCTTCTAATCGAATATCTGTTACTTTGAGTTTTGTTAGTTCACTTTCTCTAAAACCTCCATATGTAAATAAAACTATAAAACAGAAATCTCTTTTTGGATTTTTTTCATCTTTACTTGTAAAATGTTTTAATCTATTTATATCTTTTTCACTTGGTAATTTCTTTTTTACCATAGGTTTTTGAATTTTAATAAAATCCTTTTCTTTAATTACAATATCTTCTTGTATATTTTGCTCTATTAAAAATTGATTATACTTTTTTAAAGATGATAATTTTCTATTTATTGTATCTGCTACCATATTTTTATTTAATAAATAAGTTTTATACATAGATATATCTGAATGGGTAAGTGTTTCTAATTCTTCACCATAAGAATCCTCATAGTATTTTTGAAATAATTTTACATCTCTTGCATAAGATTCATAAGTATTTTGTGCCATACCTTCATTTTTCATATATTCAATAAATTTGTCAAGCATTAAAAATCCCCCTTTCAATTATGTTACATTTTCTTATTACTATTTTACTCAATTATGTTACATTTTTCGCGTGAAATTTGTCGAATTTATCTAAAAAATGTATCATAAGTGTAGTTATGTTACATTTTTTTAGATTTTATTTATTGCCCTATATATAATATATAGGACATTTACAAATTAGATAGTTAATGCAAATAGCAAAATCTGAATACCATCTGCTATTCCGTTTTTGTAAAATAATTGGTTTTCACGATGAAGATATGTGAATAAAAGATTAGAATACTCTCTTAAATGTTCTCTTGCTTTATCTCTTGTTTGTGGTGCTATTTCTTCATTTATAAATTTATCCATTTTATCGCTCATTTCTCCTAGTTCTTCATCTAATCTTTTTAATTCCTTATCTTCTAAATTAAATAAGTCATCATCTTCCTTTTTGTCGAATAAATTGTCAAGCACATCATCTTTTTCTTCCATTTCTTCACCACCCAAATAAATTTTATAAAATTTTTTTAAATATGGGAACGTTCAAGTAAAGAAAATTTTTTATGACATAAAAAATACTTTAAATTACCGAAATATATAGAAAAAATTTTTTTATAAACTCATTATTGAAAATTGTGAATAAACAAAGTACAATATAGGTGTGTATTAAAGATTATGTTATAGATTTTTCTATAACTACCTATAAAGATTTTATCTTTATAGCATAACTACTAAAATAAAGTTAGTAGTGATATTTCTGTATTTTATATACAGCATAAAACTTGGGTTAAAACATATACAAATATATAGATTATTTGTTGTGTCTAAAATAATAAGAAAGTATAAAGTTAAATGTCCCCCACATTTAGCATATACTTTCTATTTTTTTGCCCAAATAAAAAAGAAAGGAGGATTTAAAAGAAAATCTTTTTACACAGGAAAGCAAATAAAATGGAAGGAGATTTTTGTTATGGAAAGTGGTTTTGATTTTTATTTGTATGAAACATTATTTAAAAATTGTTTTATTCAATGTTCATCATACACAAATGGAAATCTACAACTAAGTTTGTATGGCCTTGATCCTAATGTAAATCAAATATCACACTTTGCAGATATTACATTAGAGCAAGATACAGTTAAATTAAAAGAATATGAAATTGTTGTAGATAATCGCTTTAAGCCTACATTTATACCGCAACTTCAAGATTTAGGTATTTTAAAAGAACAAACAGGTATGTGCATTGTAAATGATGCTTTTTACCCTATTTATTCTATTGATTTATCTAAAATAAAAGAAAATTGCTATTACTTAGAAGAACTAATAGCAGCCTAAATTAAACGAAAGGAAGGAATAAAAAATGAAACAAAAAAGAATTTTATTACCACTTGCAGGAAAAATTCAACATGGAAAACAAGAACAAAGCCAAAAAGGAAGAAAAATCATTGAGCTAGGATATTTTATAGCAAAAGCAGAAAATGAAACATTAACATTTTTAGAAAATCGTTTTAATGAAAGATATCCTCAAAAGCAACTAATTCATATAAGATTTTTTGATGAAAATCCTTATACAGTGAGAAGAATTAGATATAATCAAAGTGGAGCAGTTTGTTATTGCCCTTACGAAGAAACACAAGGCAAACAAAAAGTATCAGGTGTATGGAAAAATATTAATTGTACCGAAGATTGCAAATATAAAATTACAGAAGAAGGAAAAAACAAACCAGCCTGTCTTTTTGAAGGAAATTTAAGATTTTTATTACCTGAAATAAGTCAGGATAGAATTTGGAGAATGCAAATTAAAGGTTATCAGTCAATATTTGCATTATATGAATATCTAAATTTTCAAAAATATTTAGGAAAATCATTAATTGGAGATTATTATTTATTCTTAAAAAAGAAAAAACAAACAAGTAAAGATGGCAAGTCTTATGAAAATTATATTCTTGATATTATTAGAAAAGAAGATTTTATTTCAAGTGATAATAGTTTAAATGATGAAGAACAATCCACAGTTCAAGCACAAAATGTTGATAACTCTATTGAAATTCCATCAAAAATAGAGAACAAAAATAATTCAAATAGTAAAGAACCTATAACAGAAGTTAAAAACAAAGAACAGAAAAAAGCCAAAACAACAAAAGCAAAAAATACAGAAAGCAAAACTACCTCTAAAAAAGAGAATAAAACAACAGTAGTAGAAAGTAACGTAACTAATTTAGAAAATACTGAAAATTCAAATCCTGATGACAAATTTAAAAACTATTATTTACTTTTGGATATGCAATCAAAAACTTTAATGAATGCAGGAAAACCAACTGATTATTTGGTAGCAAATTTTGTAGACCAATATGACAACATAAAAGAAGTTATTATTGCACCACAATTTATTGATGAAATATCAAATTGTGGAACAGGTACAAATGTTATCCTGGATTTAGCAATAGCAGGAGATAAAACTTTTACTAAGGATATTAAATTTGTTAAGAAAATGCCAAAAGATGTAGCAGCATAAGTCAGGAATATATACTACTACACCACATTGAAATAGTTATATAAATAACTCATAAACATTATAAAAAATGATACAAAAAAAAGTCAAGATTCAAGTAAAAAAAATAGGAGGAAATTTAATTATGAAAACTTTTACATATAAAAATTATAAAGATTGCTTTTTTAGAGTTGGAAGTTATGCAACAGATAAAAAAGCAATGGCAATATCTATTGAAAATAAAACTGATGGACCAATTAGTACATGTACGGTATATGATATATATACTTGTTATAGTGAGCATATTACAGCAATAAAAAATTATTCTGAAAATTCGCATATGACAGATTTTTTAACTAAATTAAAAGTCATTGATTCAATAATTTGGAGAGAACCTTGCAATAGTTTTGTGGCTGATACTTTAAATACAAGTAATCCTCAAACAATAGATACTTGTGTTATAAACACAGAAGAGTTAAAAAAATACACAAAGGAATGGAATTATAATGTATAACAAATTTAAAGAAGGAGATAGTGTAATTGTAAACGGAATTGGCAAATGTAATGATAAAAGATATAAAAACAAAATTGGAAAAGTTATTTGCCGTGATCCGTTCTTTTTTGATTACAATATTCAATTTGAAGATGGAACAGAAGATTGGATTGATGACATATACATAAAAAAACATGAAAGTGAGGAATTGCAATGAAAATCACATATTTAAAGACAAACGGATTTAGAAAATTTGAAGATACTTTTGAAACAGAAATCTATGATATTACTGAAATAACTGGTGGCAACGCAAAAGGAAAAACAACTATTTTATATGCTATTATTTGGGCTTTTCTAGGTACTAACTTGACTGGTGATGATAAAGTTTGGTTAGGAAATAAAAAATGTGAAGGTTGTTATGTTGAACTGCATTTTATAGACAATGCAGGAAATAATCATATACTTATACGATATAAAAATAGATATGATAACAAAATGAATTTCATTATGTTAGACAATAAAAAAGTAGAACAAAAGGATATACAAACATTCTATAAAGATAAAAAATTATTTTTATCTATTTTAAACTTAAATTATTTCTTACATAAAAAGCCAACAGAACAAAAAGAATTAATTGACAACTATTTACCTGAAATAGATATAAAAGCAGTTTATAATAAACTAAGCAACTATGAGAAATCTTTATTAGAAGGTTGTCCTACTAATATGGCACAGTATATACAAGAATTAAATGACAATAAAAAAATGTATGAAAACCAAATAAAAACTGTTAAAGGTAAAATTGATTATGCTCAAAGTATAATAGATTCAACTACTATTGATAAAATATTAACTTTTGGAAAAGATGAAGAACTTAGCTTAGATAGACAACAATTATCATATCTAACTACTGATAAAAACTCTGCTATAAGGACAAAGCAAGAGAAAATAGTACAAGAATTAGAAAAACAAAAAGCAACATTAGAAAAGCAAATAGATGACCTATTTTCTAAAATGCAAGAAGGAAAGAAAAAATATATGTCTATTAAAAATACGACTTATGTATGTTGTCCTCTATGTGGGCAAAAATTAGAGGAAAAAGGTAGACTTACAACAATTATCAATATGAAAAAAGATTTAGAAGGAAGTTATGATAAAAAGGTAAAATTAGATAAAGAGTTTTTGCTTATAAAAGGAAAATTAGCAGTTGAAAAAGCCAAATTATATTCTGCTCAAAATGTAGCAAACAACGAGGAATATCCAGGACAAATAACTACTTTAAGAGAAAAAATAAACACATTAGAGCAAGAAAAAATAGACATAGAAAAACATAATAATATCGTTACTATAAATCAAAAAAATGTAATGACTGCAAAAGAAGATATTACAAAATTCAATATTAAAATTCAAGAATTATATGGACTTATAGAAAATATTAAAAAGGTAAAAGATATTGCACAAAAGTTATATATTAACTATTTAGAAGAAAAAATGAAATACGCAACTAAGCACTTAAAGAATGTAAAAATACAGTATTACAAAGTATCAAAAGAAGATGAAATTTTAAAAGAAGATTTTATCATTCTTTATAAAAATAATGAACTTAAAAATCTGTCACGTTCTGAAACTATTGCTACGATGCTTGAAATTGGCAATATGTTGAATAAAGTTGCAAATACTAATTTTCCTTTATTTATAGATGATAGTGAAAGTTGTGCTGATTTTAACTTTATAGAAGATTATGCAAAAGATACACAAATTTTAATTTCAAGAGTTCAAAAAAGTCAAGATTTAACAATATCAAATTATAATGATAAGACTATGCAAATTGCTGCATAGTCTTAAAATACTAAATTATATTAAATTGGAGGAATACATATGAAAATCAAATGTTTATTAGTTATGCCTGGTAAAGAAGTTCAAAGAGTAAGAATACCAGCAAATATAAAATTTATAAAATCACTTATAGGAGAAACTTTATTAAATATAAGAGCAAATGAGAACAACATTATTATTGCAAATCAAAATGCACGAAATGATGAATTTAATAGGTTTTTTCAAGGAAATATCTTATATGGTACATTTATCATAGTATCTATTAAAAAGAATAAAAGAACCTCTATGAAAAAGAGAGATATAAGAAAATTTAGTAATATGTTTAAACTTTCTAAACATCAAAAAAAGATAGAAAGATTTAAAGAAGAATTTTTGGAAGAATATTACTATCAACAACGAAAAAATAAACAAAAAAATAGAAAGCATAATAAAGAATTTATCTTTAAAAATGCAGCATAAAAAATTGAAAGGAAGGTAAAAAATATGAACAAAGTAATTTTATTAGGAAGACTTACAAAAGATGTAGAACTAAGATATACAAAAAATACAAACAATGCAGTAGCATCATTTAGCATAGCAGTAAATCGTGCTTTCGTAAAGCAAGGAGAAGAAAGAGGTACAGACTTCTTTAATATTATTGCCTGGAATAAGTTAGCAGAAAGTATTTCAAAATATGTTTCAAAAGGTCAACAAATCGCTATATCAGGAAGATTGGAAACAAGAAATTGGGAAGATGAACAAGGTATAAAACATTATGTGACAGAAGTCATTGCTGAAGAAGTAGATTTTTTAGAAAGACGAAAAAAACAAGAACCTAATGATGCTATATTAAATGGAACTAGCACAGCTATGCAAGACTTTACAAATAATAGTGAAGATGAAGAAGTATTAGGTAGTGATGATTTACCATTTTAAGAAAAGGAGGAAAATCAAATGAAAACAAAGAGTAATACAATGGTATTTACCAGAGATGAATTACAATATATTGCTAATGGATTATCTATTTCAATAAATAGTTATGGAGAAAATATAGAAGCATTTGCAGATATTATGAATTTATTGGATAGAGTTAATGCTGAATTAGATGAATTTACAGCTGAAGATATGGAGAATTTAAAGGAGGAATAAGTATGGAAACAAACATAATCGCAGTCAAATATGAAGATGATTTTTTTCCAAGAACTTTTAATGGACGAGATTATTCATACTTTGTGGAAAAAAAGGTATCTGTTGGTGATATAGTTATAGCACCTACAAAATATGGAACAAAAATCGCAAAAGTAACAAGAATAAATATTGCAGAAGAAGAAATAGAAAAAATTAGACCATTTATGAGAAAAATTACCAAAAGGCTAAATAAAGATAGATATATAAATTTCAATGAAATTTTAGAGGATGTTGCATAGTTTTATGAATGAAAAACAAATGGCTAAAATTCTAATAAATAATTTATCTAAATTAGGATTTATTATTCATAGATATAATGCAGTTACAACTAACTCTATCTATCTTAAACTAGATTATGGTGTTTGTTGTGGTATCAGAATCTCTAATCATAAAGGAAAAAAGAAATATCATTATAGATTCAATATTGTAAAAGGATATAACGGAGATAAGGTTACATATTCAAAAAATCTTATCTCCTATTTTTATACCTTTGAAGAAATATCACAACTAATCAAAGATGTACTAGAAGAAAGAAAAAAGAAAATTCAAAAATATGGTCTTAATAATTATCAAAAATATATGGAAATAGAAAAGGGAAGCAACCCTCTTTTCCAAAGATTTAAACAAGTAATTTGAAAGGAGCAAAAAATATGGAAGGTATAGAAAGATTGGAACTAGAAGTATTAGAAATGAATAATTTTAGTGTTTCTAATATGTTCAATAATATAAAAAACAAACCTGAATTGCAAGAAAAATTTAATAATAAAGAAAAAACAATTAAAGGAATGTATGAATATGTATATGAAAAAGCAAGATCATTACAACAAGGAAATGTAGCAATGGTAAATGACCAAGTTGTATATTTATGGGCCACTAATTATTTTAAATATACTAACGAAGAATTAGGCATTAAAAAAGAAGAAAAAACTTCTAAACCAGTTAATATAACAAAAAAGAAAGAGGAGAAAAAAGAAGAAATCAAAGAAGAAAAAGAAGAAAATCCTCAAATTTCACTATTTGGGGAGGTGCAAAAATAATGGGATATATCAAAAAAGCATATAGAGAAATACTTAATTGGTTAGACAACCATTCTGAAGTTCCGAAAGGTTGGAATGAGTTTGTAGAAAAACAAGAAAAATATCATAATCTAATTATAAAATCAAGCAAAAATCAATGTTATTGTACTAATTGCAATCACAATTTTATTAGCACTAAACAAATAAATAAACAAGTGAAATGCCCTAATTGTCATAATAAATATTTAATTAAAAGGAGCAATTTGCGATATTATGAATTTAAAGATTATTTATCCATTTTAGATATGGTAAATAATACATTTGTAATTCGATATTTTGAGTTAAAAACAATTATAGATGCAAAACATGAACCTCATTCTTCTGTCGTAGAATTTGCGAGAGAAATCCCCACAAATACCTATTATAGGGATGTATTTGTAAATGATAGAGTATCAATATGTCAATGTCATATATACATACATCATAGTGATAATAATTATTTTAATCCTAAAAAATGGAGAAAATATACTAGAGGTTACTCACCTATTACTTATTCAATAGTATTTCCTAATAATATAAAGAATCTACTCAAAAATACAAAATTCCAATATTCTTGTATATGGGATATAGCAAAGCATTCTACCTATATAGATTTACAAGAATTACTAAAGGATAAAAATGAGCATGAAATAAACAAAATAGAGATTTTAACAAAGATGAAACTATATAATTTAGCATTAGAAGCAGATAAGTTCAATAGTAAAGGGAGTTTTGAAAAGATTTTTGGTGTATCTAAGGAATATTATCCATTTATGAAAAAGTATAATATTTCATATACGCAACTAAAATTATTGAGGTTATTACATGAAAAAAATATCAAAAAGATAAGATATTTACAAAATTTTGTGCTTTATGGTGATAGTACACATGATTTAGAACAAATTTCAAAATATATTAGTTTAAATCGCTTTATCAAGTATGCTAAAAAACACCATAGAAATATAAAAATGTATCTATATAAAGATTATTTAAGATTTGCCAAGCAGTTAGGTCTTGATTTGAAAAATAATAAATATGCTTTTCCTAAAAATTTAAAGGAAGCTCACGATAAATTAGAAGATGAGTGTTATATTAAAGAAAATCCAAAAATAAAAAAAGCCATTATAAAAAGAGGGAAAGAATTATCAAAAAACATATATCAAGATGATAAGTTTACGATTATACCAGCACGTAGCATAAATGCACTACAAGATGAAAGTAAACAGCAAAATCATTGCGTTAGAAGTTATGCCGAAGACTATGCAAATGGTAATTGTGATATTTATTTTATGCGAAATATAGATAATCCTGAAAAATCGCTAGTTACAGTTGAAGTACAAGACAACAATATAGTACAAAGCAGAATAAAAAATAACAATGAACCTACTAAAACACAATTAATATTTTTAAGTAGATGGGAACAAAAAGTATTGAAAGGAGCAGCATAAATTATGAAAAAGAATACAGATAAAATAAATAAAACAAAAGAATTATTTGATAAAATAGTAGAAGGTGTAAATAATATTATATCTTCAGGTGAATTTGAAAGATTTTTAAAATTTAGTAAAAATTTTCATCAATATAGTTTTAATAATATAGTTCTTATATATTCTCAAATGAAAGAAGCAACACAAGTAGCAGGTTTTAAAAAATGGCAGTCAATGGGAAGAAAATTAAAAAAAGGTGTTCATGGAATACAAATAATATATCCAATAAAAAGAAAATACACTAAAACAATCGAAGGACAAGATAGTTTATTAAATGATGATAAAAAGGAGCAAGAAGTAGAATATATGACATATAGATATACTTATGTATATGATATTTCACAAACTGTTGGCAAACCATTGCCATTGGAAAATAGAGCTTTAAATAGTGATGATAAAAAAGAGTTTTATGATTTTTTAAAATTATTTTCTCCATATAAAATAGAGGAAGAAGATATTTTTGCGAGAGCAGAAGGTTATTGGATAGAAGAAGAACAGAAAATTATAATAAAAAAATCATTATCTATGAATGATAAGGCCTCTGTATTATTACATGAATTAACCCATGCTTTTTATGATGATTTTGACTACAAAAAGGAAAGAGATTTATCAGAAACATTCGTTGAATCAGTTGCATATATTGTGGCTGATTATTTTGATTTAGATACTTCTCATTGTAGTTTTGAATATATTGCATCATGGGTAGGTAAAGATACTAAAATAATACTTGAATTAGGAGACAAGATACAAAAATGTGCTAATAGTTTCATAAAAAAATTAGAAGATTTTTATAATAATGGTAATTTACAAATTGCTATTTAGAAAGGATTTGGACCTATGAATAAATTAGATATGATAGAAGTACAAAGGCATATAAATATATTAAATGTTGCATTTCATTTAAACATAGAAATTACTGATACAAGGGGAACAGAAATAAAAGCAATATGTCCTTTTTGTCGGTTACAATAAAAATTCTAAAATTTCTACTTTGAGTTTAAACCCCACCAATAACAAATATTGTTGTAGTAGATGTGGTAAAGGTGGTTATAGTATCGGATTATATGCTAAGTTAAGGCATATTGATAATAAAAAAGCATATAGAGAATTACTAGATAAAGAATGTTTTTCAATGGATAAATCAAATATAGAAATAAGCCCCATAAATGAATTAGCAGACATTGAAACAAGAAATAGAGTATATCGAGATTTCTTAAACATGTTAAAATTAAAAACTAAACATAGAAAAGAATTAGAAAATATGGGATTTTTAAATAGTGATATAGAAGAAAAAATGTACCGTACTATTCCACGAGATAATATTTTGAGAAGATTAACCGCGAATAAATTAAAAAGAAAATATGATTTATCCGGAATACCTGGTTTTTATCAAAATGAAGATTGGGTTTGGAACTTTACTGCTCCAAGAGGATTTTTCATACCAGTATTTGATGAACAAAAAAGAATCCAAGCATTATCAATACACTTAGATGATGAATTTAATGGTAGCAAAGACTTATGGTTTTCAAGTAAAGGCAAAATAAATGGAACAGCAATTAAAAATATTGTCGTAAAAAGAAATATAACAAGTGATACTGATACAGTAGTTTTAACAGATAATTTTTTACTTGGAAATTATATTGAAGAAGCATTAGAAGTACCAGTAATCGCTTTTTCTAATATTAGTAACTCAAAACAAATATTGAAAATACTTGATAATACAAATATTCAAAATATTTTATTTACTTTTAAAGTATATAGAAATGATAACTTAGACTATATTATAAACAGAGTATTTAGAGATTTAATACCATTAGGCTATGAGTTACAAGTAAAAGCAATAACTAATTTTAAAGAAGTATTAGATGATGACTTTTTAACATTTTATAAATTAAAAAAAGTAGCATAAAGGAGGAATTTTAGCAATGAAAATTATAGATAATATTTTAGAAAAAGAACAAACAAAACTTACTTTCAAGGAAAGACAAGTTGTAGTTGATTATTTTAGACATTTAGTAAATAAAGAATTTGAACGTTTTAAAAAGAATTATTTAAAAAAAGATAAAGAAGAAATATTTGAAAAGGCATATTTAATTGATTGTTATGAAAATATACGAATGAGTTTAAATAGTTTAAGTTTCTTTACTATTGCTAAATTACTAAAATACTTAAAAGAAGACTATATTTCATATATGTATGATGCTGATGTTAATGATGGTGTAATTGACTATTATGAAGATATTGAAAGTCGTATTTTAAAGGTAGTAACAAAGTTACGAATCCATAATGAACAAAAAGCAGCATAAAAGTGTAAAAAGAATAAAGTTATATAACCTACTCTATATTTTTATAGGGTAGGCTATTTTTTATAAATAATAAGATTTATTTATTAAAAATTTTATACAAAAATAATTGGTATGGATTATAATTTATATGAGTTTCTATTTTAGTTATTCCAGGCATATCCTGTATGCTATCTACTATTTTTTGAATTTCTGTATTTGTTTTTATTTCAATAGATGCCGGCATAGGATTATTTTCATTATTATATCCACTTAATAAATCAGGATTATCTGCAAAAGTATCTTTCATTCTTTCTAGTGCTTTTTCTTTTGAAATATATTCAAGTTCTATTTTATCGCTTTTTTCTATTATTCTATTCTTTATATTTTCTATTTGTTCTTCTGTTATATCATCTTGTAAATATATTTCCATTGTAGAAGCAATTTCATTATAATTTCTAAACACTAATATATTAAATATAATTACTAATAATAAAAATAATAGACTAATTAAAATAATTATATTTCTTTTAGTTATTTTTTTTCTAATACTTTTAAAAATATCAATTTCCTTAGATGATTTTTTTGGTTCATTTTCAAACTTAATTTCTTCTAAAATTTTATTACAAGTTTTACAAGTTTTTAAATGTTCCTCCACTAATATCTTTGATGTTTCACTTAATACGCCATCATTATAACTAAAAAGTAAATCTCTAACAATATCACACTCATTTTTCATTTATCAAGTTCCTCCTTTAATTTTTGCTTACCACGAAAAAATACAACCCTTGCCCAATTTGATGTTTTATTCATAATTTCGGCTATTTCATTATATTCAAAATTACCAAATATTCTTAAATACATTACATTTCTAGTATCTTCATCAAGACTTTGTAATTTTTTAAATAAATGAATTTTATCTTCTTTATTACAAAAATTTTCCTCTATTGAATCTTCTATAAACAGTGAATCATGCAATATATCCATTGGTACTTCTTTTTTTGTTTTTTCTTTTTTTAATTTTTTATACCATATATATTTACTAATTTGACATAGCCAAGATGAAATTTTACATTCTCCTCTGAACTTGTTTATGTCTCGAACTGCCACTAAAAAAGTTTCTTGAACAATATCTTCGGTTATATCTTCATTTCCTGTTAAGCAGAATACATATTTATAAACAGTTTGTCCATATTTGTTATATATTTCATTTATATTCTGCATAACATTTCCCCCTTTCACTTATTTAGTCTCCTAAATTGTAATTTTGTTACAATAAAATTCAATTTTCTATAATATTTTATCTAATCTACGAAATTCGGCTTTTTTATATACTATTTTTTTCTTTTATGATATCATATAAATATAAAAATCAAAAAGGAGATTAAAAAATGTTTAAAAAGAATAAAAAAGAAATATTTAAAGTTATACATTTCGAAGGAATCAATGAATTTACACAAAATGCACCATGTGAAATCGAAATAAAAGAAGATGCTTTTGAAATACGAAATAATATGTCAAAATCAATAGCAACATTACCTAAAAATAGAATACAAAAACTAGATTATTTATTGGAAAAAGATTTTATGCAAAAATATCATAATTGCAACACAGAAAATAATAAAATACCAAAATATTATTTTGTTATTACATATACAAATAAAGACAATGAAAGTAAATATATAGCATTTTGGACGACTTCTATTGATGGACTAAAACTACAAAAATTTGTGTATAATTTTATGCCAAATAACAGTTCTAAAAACATATCATTGTAAAAATATGAGATATTTCATTATAAAAGAATTAAAATTTATAATTCAATATTTGTTAGGCAATTAGTAATCAATAAGGAGGCTATGTCATGGAAATAGATAGTAAGAGAATAATTTTAAGAAATTGGAAAGATGAAGATGTTAGAGATTTGATAGAAGGATTAAATAATATAAATGTTTCAAAATGGTTAGCTGCTGTTCCATATCCTTATACAAAAAAAGATGCAGAAGATTTTATTGCTTATGCAAAACAAACTGAAGAAAGTAAAAAAGATTTAATGTTAGCGATTGTATTGAAAGAGAATAACAAAGTAATTGGTGGAACTTCAATACAGAATATAAATAAAAAAGATGGAACTTGTACTGGTGGAATATGGCTAAATGAAAAATATCAGAAAAATGGATATGGTACAGAAGCATTTAGTACAAGAGCCAAATATTGCTTTGAAATTTTAGGGTTGAGAAGATTAGAAAATGGATATTTTTCTGATAATGAAAAATCAAAGAAGATGCAAGAAAAGTTAGGTTATAAATATGAGGGAATTCGAAGAAAGAAATATCTATGTTTAGCAACTAATGAGTATAATGATGAATGTATTACAGGATTATTAAAAGAAGAATTTATTGAATATAATAAATAGGAAGTGGGTAATATAATGAAAAAGAAAACAATAATATTTGTAATAATAGTTATTTTTCTGATCTTACTAATACCAATACCTATGCACTTAAATGATGGTGGAACAGTTGAATATAAAGCAATACTTTATAAAATATCAAATGTTCATAGATTAACAGGAGATTTAGAAAAAGAATATGAAGATGGAACTATAATAGAAATATTAGGTTTTGAAGTTTTTAATAATGTTAAATAGAATATATAAATATAAAAAGAGGCTTGTCCTCTTATTTTTTTGGTCTTTCATAGTGCATAATATCTTTTAAATCACACCCAAGAACAAAACATAATTTAGACAAAACCTCTTTATCATATCTTTCAACAGTACCTTC
>CALXAT010000020.1 GCA_944386365.1 uncultured Clostridia bacterium | reverse complement strand
TATTTCAAATAGAATTTAATCAAATATACTTTTAAATATCGAAAATTCAAGGTTTACCAATAACCTTTTTACATAGAACCGTGCCCAAATGGTGCCCAATTTATTTTATGTAACTTTTAATGGGCAAAAAATAAGAGTCCACAATCTCTTGCGACTCTAATAAAATTTGTGGTTGCGGGGGTAAGACTCGAACTTACGACCTTCGGGTTATGAGCCCGACGAGCTGCCAACTGCTCCACCCCGCGATATAAATTTTACAAATGTAATTATACTACTTATAGCATATATTGTCAACACTTTGACCAAAAATAGTATATATCCTTATGAAAACATAGCATCATATATTTATATAATATTCATAAAAGCAAAAAATATTCATGAAAATAACTTTTTTATATTAAATCTCTTACATTAATAAACAAATTTTCCCTATATTTCTCAAACTACTATATTTTTTTATCATACTGTGATATACTAAACATGTAAAAAATATCTATTACTTTCAAATCTGAAGGTATAAATAAAAAAGAAAGGAATGGTAAAATTATGAAAAATGAATTAGTTATAAAAAGATGTAAATCATGTGGAGCTACTGTAAAGGTTATAGAAGATTGTAACTGTGAAGGATGTGGCATTATTTGTTGTAATGAACCAATGGAGGTTTTAAAACCAAATTCTGTAGATGCAGCTGTTGAAAAACATGTACCAAATTATGAAAAAGTTGAAGATGAAATTTTTGTTACTGTAAATCATGTTATGGAAAAAGAACACTTTATTGAATGGATAACTTTAGTAGCTGATAACAAAGAATATACTGTTAAACTTTATCCTGAACAAAATGCAGAATGTCGTTTTCCATATATTCCAGGTTCTTGTCTATATGCTTACTGCAATAAACATGGCTTATGGAAAAAAGATGTTAAATAAGATTTATCATAGAAAAAATCCCGATAAATATACATTTATTGGGACTTTTTATGTTTTATTTTCTTCCATGCTCTTTTCTATCTATTTCTCTTTTTTTATTCACTTGTTACATTGGCTCCTTCTATTTCAGTTTCATTTGTTTCATTTATTGCATTTGTTTGATTTGTTTCTACATCATTTACAATATTTGTTTCTTCTACTGTTGAATCTTCTGTTTCTGCACATTCTACAACTTGTTTTCCTATATTTGCAATTAAATCACTGGCATTTTCTATATCTTTTGTAAATACCCCTAATAAATATGTATTTTTTCCATATATAATTCCATAGTCATGTACATATCCATCATATGACCCATATTTGTGTGCAACTTCATATTGCGGTAAATTGGCTTTTAAGTATATGCCACCTGAAGATCTCTTCATATAACTAATTAATTCACTATATTTATCTGCATTTTGATATAAATATTGTAATATATCATAATAATAGGATACATTTGCAATATTGGATGTATAAAATTCCTCTGG
Organism: uncultured Clostridia bacterium; assembly: GCA_944386365.1. Lineage (GTDB taxonomy): Bacteria > Bacillota > Clostridia > TANB77 > CAG-508 > CAG-269. The sequence goes on along the minus strand of CALXAT010000020.1, from coordinate 15,088 downwards.
AAGTTCCATATCTGTGTATTGCGTTAATTGTTCTTTGCAATCTTGATAACCTATATTATTTATTAATATATTTAGTGCTGTATTATCACTGTTCACAATTGTCTGCTCTAACAAGTATGAAAGTGGTATTTTTTCTCCAGGTGAATAATCTGTAGCTGTTCTTCCTCCTCCAGCTTCATAATCATCGCTATGATAAAGTAATGTATCTGATAAGGTTAATTCTCCTTCCTGTATTTTATCATAATATAACATGGCAACAGGGACTTTTATTGTACTTGCTGCTGTAAAATATGCATTTTCATTGTAAAAATAATATTTCTTTTCTTCTATATTATAGTAAAAAAAGAAAAAATTATTTTCATTTAAATTATTTTTTATCATAATCTCATTTATTAATTTCTCTATATTGGTATCTACGGTTTCTTCTATAACTGGCTCTTCCATACTTGCTGTTTCCATACTCACTTCTTCCATTTTCTCTTCACTTTCTTTATTCGTATTTTGGTTTTTATTTACGATATTCCTATATAGGATGATTCCAGCAATAATAATCAATACAGAAAATAGGATAATTAAACTTTTATAGTTTATCTTTATTTTCTTTTCTTTTTCTTTAGCATGCTTTCCTTTTTTCCCCATGAATTCACTCCATTTTTTATTTGATTATATCATAAAAGTTTAAAATTTTATTATTTTTCACCATAAATTTACATTTCTTTACTAAATATGTATCCATCCTTTCCTATACAATAAAACTGATAACTAAAGAGTTATCAGTTTTATATTTGTCTTTTTATATTTACTTTTTGGTTCTGAACTTATTTTCCTTTTATCTTAAAAATCCATTAATGATTTCCTCTTCTGCCTCTTTTTCAGATAATCCTAATGTCATTAATTTGATTAATTGTTCTCCTGCAATTTTTCCAATAGCAGCTTCATGTATTAAATTTGCTTCCACATTATTGGCCGTTATTTCAGGTGTTGCTGTAACAATTGCATTATCTTTAATAATGGCATCACATTCACTATGTGCAAAGCACTTTTCATTTCCATATATTTTAGAAATAAATTCTTGTTTTGAATTTTCTGTTGCGACAGATCTTGATGTAACATGTGTACTGGCATTCTCTCCATTTAGTTGTACATCAAATATCGTTTTTGCATATTGATTTCCATCTGTCATAATCTTTTCTGTCACAACAAAATTTGTATCATTTGCTAAAACACCTTTTGTTTCTCTTATTGTTGAACTAACACCTTTAATTTGTGCACTTTCCATTTCCATGCTACTTCCAGGTTTTAAATAAACTTCTGTTACTGGATTTAAAATTTTCTTTCCATCTCCATTTCCTTCTCCATAATGTTTTTCTATATATCTTACTTTTGCACCTTCTTCTAAATAAAATCTATGAATTCCATCATGTTGAGAATCTTTATGGTGGTCATTGTGAATTCCACAACCGGCTACAATAATAACATTCGCATTTTTTCCAATATAGAAATCATTATATACTAAATCTTTTAATCCACTTTCTGTAATAATCACTGGTATATGTATAAATTCAAATTTTGTATTCTCTTTTACATATATATCAATACCAGATACATCTTTCTTAGTAACAATATTGACATTTTCTGTTACTTTTCTTTCTACACCTTTTCCATTTTTTCTAATATTATATGCACCTTTTGTAATGTTCTCTAAATTAGAAACTTCACTTAAAAGCTGTTCATCTATTTGGTTTAAATTTTTTGACTCCATTTTTCTTATCATCCCTTTCTCTATCCTATTTTTGCTTTAAAAAATATTTCCTTTTTATATATCCTACTAAAACGCCTTCTAACAGTTCTTATTAATTTTACAACAACCTTTATTTTTAATTTCCCCATTTAATATTTCTTCACTTGTACCAATTTTTTGTATTTTTCCTGATCGCATCAATATAATTTGGTCAGCAATTTCTAAGATTTTTTCTTGATGTGATATAATAATGGTTGTTCCTTTGGTAATTTCACTCATCGTTTGAAAAACATCTATTAGATTATTAAAACTCCATAAATCAATTCCAGCCTCTGGCTCATCAAATATTGTTAATTTTGTTTGCCTTAAGGCAACAGTAGCTATTTCAATTCTTTTTAATTCGCCTCCAGATAATGAACCATTTACTTCTCTATCTACATATTCTTTAGCACATAACCCAACCTTTGCTAATACATCACAGGCCTCTTTTTTCGTTATCTTTTTATGTGCTGCTATTTTTAATAAATCATAGACTGTAAGACCTTTAAATTTGACAGGTTGTTGAAATCCAAAACTAATTCCCAATTTAGCCCTTTCATTGATTTCCATGTTCGTAATATCTTTTCCATCAAAAATAATTTTTCCTGAATCTGGTTTTTCAATTCCCATTATCATTTTTACTAGCGTTGATTTTCCTGATCCATTTGGCCCTGTTATTGCAATAAATTTTCCTGATTCTATTTTTAAATTAATATTGTTTAATATTTTTCTATTATCCCTTTCAAAACATATATTTTCTAATTCTAATATCATTTTTACCTCCATTTTATTTGTTTTTATTTAATCTGTTTTTTATAGTTACTTTTATACAACTTTGGCATTTAGGATTCGTTTCATCATAATCACAATCTAAATCTCCTAAATCCATTATTTTGCTTATATATTTTTCTAATTTCTTAGTCGTATCTGGTGACATAGCATGTTTCATAGATTTTGCTTCTTCTTCAGCATCTTTCTCATCTACTTCTAAAATATCTACTAAGAACATTTTTATAATATCATGTTTTTTTATGATTTCTTTTGCTTTTTCTTCTCCTTGATATGTTAGATTAATGTCTCCATAAGCTTCATATTCTATCAAATCTAAGTCTCTTAAATTTTTTATTGCTCGATTAACACTTGGTTTTGTAATTTTTAGTTTATTGGCTATGTCTGTAACTCTAACTTTGTTATTACTTTTGTCTAATATATATATTGTTTTTAAATATTCTTCTTGGGAATTTGTTAGTTTCATATTGCCTCCTTGTTAGTTTATGCTAACATTTTACTATGTATTTTTTTCTTTGTCAATACTTTTCTTTTATTTCACACAAATTAAGTCCTTTATATTCTCATACTTCGCATCACCTATACCACTTACTTGTTTAATATCTTCTATTGATTTAAAATTTCCATTTTCCTTTCTATAATTTATTATTTTAAGTGAAGTAGAAGGTCCTATACCTGGCAACGTTTCTAATTCTGTTTGGCTAGCTGTATTGATATTTATTTTTTCTGTTTGGTTATTTTCCTTATCTTTTTCTTCGAATTGTTCAGTATTTTGGGCAACTCCACTTGATGATGTTACATATTTTGAAGTTTTATCAGTCATAATTTCTTCTTCAGTTTCCATAGTTTTTTCATTATTCTCTTCTACCGTTGGTATATATATTTTCATACCATCTTCTAATTTAAACGCTAGATTAATATTTTTTGTATCTGCATTTTCCTTTAATCCTTCTGCTTGATTAATTGCATCTGAAATTCTGCTGTTTTCCTCTAATTCAAAAACACCTTCTTTATTGACTGCTCCTGATATATGAACAACAATTTTTTCGTTCTCTTCTTGTATTTCTTCTTTTGTTTCTTCTGTATTTTCTATAGTATTTTCTTCTATTGTTTCGTCAGAAATAACCATCGCATTATCTTTGGTATAAATATAATATAAAAAGGCAATGATAACCATTGATACAATAATGATTATCATTATTTTTTGCTTTTTATTAAATTCGTACATATTTTCTCCTTTCTAAAATTTTCTTTTTTATTCACGAAATATACATATATTTGATATAAAATATATAAAATAATTGCAAAAATCGACAAAATACTATATAGTATTTATATTGAATACTACACACAATAATGATTACTAGGAGTTTTAAAATGAAAATAAATATGAAAAAATTTTTTGTATTATCTTTTTTAATAATTGCATTATTATTTAGCAATTTTACGATTGTTTATGCAGAAGATAATCCTGAACCAGATTTATTATCAAAAGCTGCTATTTTAATAGATAACAAAACAAATAAAATATTATATGATAAAAATTCTAATGAAAAAATGTTTCCCGCTAGTACAACAAAAATTATGACTGCTATATTGGTATTAGAAAATTGTGATTTAAATGAAACTGTAACCGCTAGTTATAACGCTGTTATGTCTATTCCAGAAGGTTATGTAACGGCTAATATTGATGGTGATGAACAATTAACTGTAGAACAGTTATTAGAATTATTATTAGTACATTCTGCAAATGATGCAGCAAATGTATTAGCAGAATATGTTGGTGGCTCTATTGAAAGTTTTGTTTCTATGATGAATACAAAAGCCAATGAATTAGGTTTAACCAATACACATTTTACCAATACTTATGGATTACAAGATGACAATCACTATACAACTGCTTATGATTTATCTATTATTATGCAGTATTGTCTTAAAAATGAAGATTTTAGAAGAATTGCTGGCAGTGCTTCATGCTCTATCCCTGCTACAAACAAATCAGATGTCAGATCTTATACTTCTACCAATCAGCTTATTGTTCCAGGAAACCTTAATTATTATAGCTATGTAACCGTTGGAAAGACTGGATTTACAACAGAAGCTGGTGAATGTTTAGTATCTTGTGCTTATAAAAATAATTTAGAACTAATTTGTGTTGTCTTAGGTGGAACAGTTGTTGATGGTGTTTCTACAAGATTCTCAGAAAGTAGAACTTTATATGAATATGGTTTTAATAATTTTTCTTTAAAAAATATTGCAAATCCTGGAGACATTATTACACAAATTGAAGTTTCTAATGCTTCCCCTGATACTAAATCCTTAGATTTAGCATTTACTGACAGTATTTATGCATTAGTTAAAAATTCTGACCTTGCAACAAACTATACACCTGAAATACAGTTGAATTCAAATATCTCTGCGCCTATTACGCAAGGTGATGTTTTAGGAAAAGTAATTTATACAATTGATGGCATTGATTATGAATCTGATATTGTCGCGACACATAATGTAGAAACTTCTAAATTACTTACATTTGTATTGCAAATAGGTGGGATTTTTATCGCTTTACTAATTACATTTCAAATATTTTTTTCAAACAGAAAAAAGAAAGATACAACTATTATTAATTTATAAGTATTTTAAAAGAGGCAGATAAAATGATTTTCTGCCCCTTTTGTTATTTTACTTTATTGATTACTCATAATCTTTTCCAATAATAACTGTTACATCTACTTTACTAGAAGTTCCCCCTGAACCACTATCAGAAACGGTCCCTGTTCCCAATACTTCTTTTATGTCATTTATAATTGTATTAGATACATCCTTCTTATTTGCAATAACGGTTCTTGTGGTAGAAGTTGTTGTTCCTGTTCGAGAAACATTATATCCTTCTTCTTTTAATTGATTTACCACTTTTTGAAGTACCTTACTATCACTCGTTCCATTTAAAACTTCTATCTTTATATTTGACTTTGAAGTTGTTGTTGCAGTATTAGAATTAGAACTTGTATTGCTTATTGCATTTGTTGTATTATTAGCTGTTGTATTTCCTTCTTCTGTTAATTGTTCTGGATAAAACAATTCATTTATCATTTGTTCTGTTTCTTCCTCATCTACAACAAATATACTAACATTATTTGTCTGACTTAAATCTGGTACACTTCCAGGTAAAGATTCTGTTAATAAATTTTCTGTACTAAATTCCACTGCATATGGTAAATAGTCTTTTAATACACTAAAATCTAAATTTGTTATTAAATTTCTACTAGCAATGTCTAGTATAGATCCTAGTTTTGTTATATTTTCTAATTTTACAGTTTGTTCAATAACCGCTGTTATAAATTCTCTTTGTGTTCTCATTCTTCCAATATCATTATCACCATAATCTGCTGGATAACTTGTTCCATTATTGTTATGTCTAAATCTTAGTAATTGTTCTGCTTTTTCACCATCAATTTCTTGAACACCTGCTTTTAAATGAATGTGTAAGTCTTGCGTAACATCATCATAATCCATATTAATTGGAACATCAAATTCTATTGGTCCAATTGCATCTACCAATTCAATTAATGCCTCGGTTTGTACAATGGCATAATATTTTAAATCTAAACCTGTCAATTCATTTACTGCTTCTACTGTTTTCATTGGATCTTTCGTTAAATTATATATTGCATTAATTTTATCAGATGCTTTTGCTTTTTTTACATTTGTTCCTGTAAAAGAATCTCTCGGGATAGATAATAATACTGCTCTTTGGGTATTCGGGTTATATGATGCTACCATAATTGTATCTGTCAATGATACACCTTCCTGATCTGTACTAACTCCCATTAATAATACTTGAAATTCACCTAAGCTTTTCCTTGTATTTTCATCATGTCCAATCATTGTTGCCAACATTCCGGTTAATCCTCCACCATTTTTGTACACTTTATATGCAAATATACCTCCGGCAATTAATAAAATTAACACAATTACTAATAAGACTTTCTTCCAAGTTTTCATCTTTTTCTTAGCATTTTTATTTTTACTCTTTGTTTTTTGGCTTTTGTTTACTTTATTATTATTCACTTATAATCCACTCCTAAAAATTCATGTAACCAGTATAGCAAATATGTAATTAAAAATCAACAAATAAAGACAAATTTTAAGAATTTGTCTTTATTTATAAATGGTTTCATACTATTTTATTCTACCTCTTCTATGTTAGTAAATAAAACATTTAAGATATTATTTTCATTCATAACTTTTCCTATATAAGATTCTTGAACAGAACTATATACTTGATTTTGTGGCTCTATTTCTCCACTCAAATTAACAAGTAATAATAAAATATATACAAGCAATACCCCTCTTAATATACCATATATTAAGCCACCTAATTTGTTAACTTGATTTAATATTGGTAATTTTGAGACTAAATTAGCCAAAGCTGTAACAAATTTCAATCCAATTCTTATAAGAATATATAAAATTAAAATAACGACTCCTTCTATAATATTAATAGAAATTGTTCTTGCTGTTTCTGGTAACATATTATTTTGTATAGTTTCTACAATTTGATTAGAACCTTCTTCATCATTTGTCATTATATCATTTGCCTCTTCCAATATGGCATCTTGAATTGTCTCATCAATATTTGTGACATTAACAATTAAATTTGAAACTGGCTTATACAAAATTAATGTTATTACAATGGCTATAATGACTGCTACTAATTGTATCGCCAATGTAATTAAGCCTTTTCTATATGCTAAAAAAGCAGATAATATAATAATTGCTACTATAATAAAATCTACAAGTAAACTCATTTTTTCTCCTTTCTCATTTATCTATAAATTTATAATTTCCACCTTATCTCTATAAATAATACCTGCTATATTATTAGATACCGTAACATTCGTAACCTCTTGTTCAGCTACATATCTTTTTACAAGCCAACCACCTGTATTAATAAATTCAACTTCTGTTCCTAAATTTAATGCAATAATATCGCCTTTTGTGTAAATCTCTTTAACAGCTGTTTCTACCGTATAGTTTTTTGTATTTTTTGTATCTATATCCACAATATTGACTACTGAATTGGCTGAAAATATTCCAGATGATTCCTCTTCTATTGTTACAAAATTATTATCTAAATGAATAGACTGTGCTGTAATTTTTTTGTTTTTATTTTCAAAAAGCACTGTTTCTTGATCATTTTCTATTATATTGATACTGTCTGTATACATACAAACAATTCTATTTTTTTCTTGATATTGTATATTAACAATTAATTTATTTTGCTCACTTTTATAATTTTTTTCTTCTGAATTGGTCGGATCTGTTTTGGCTTTTTCTATGGATATAATCCTTATATTGGATTGTATAACTGTTCCTGAAGTATCTACTTCAGCTATAGCTAAATATTTATTATCTGTTGATATAGCTACATCAATTGCAATTGTTGAAGATAAGTATTTTTTAAATAATGCATTTCCTTCTGGGTCAAATAATTGGATTACACTTTTATAACTAGTTTCAGACATAATAACTGCCACATATCCATTTTTATTTACATATACTTGCGAAATACTTCCCTCAACTTGGCCTTCCCATGCCATTTCCTTATCTTCTATTAAATAAATTTTTTGTCCTTCTGATTCTCCTATTACTAAAAATCTATTTGCAGAATGGAATAATGGATTTGTTATTTGCATATCTAAACTTGCTTCTTCTGCCCCTGTCGTACCATAAAGATTAAATTTATTTTTATTTAGTATTCCGATGTATTTATTAAAAGCATATGTATTGGTCGTTTGTCCTTCATCTAAATCAATTGTAGCCACTTTATCTTGTGAAATCTCTTTTCTAAACACTTGTATATCAATCCAGTTTCTAAATTCCTTATTAGTTATATACAATGCTACTAAAACTATAATTGCAACAACAAGGATAGAAATAATTACAGATATTATTATTTTTTTTGCATTAATCTTTTTTTTCTCAGGTTCTTCCCAATAATCTTTCATGATACATCTCCTTATCTTTAGTTACTGATATTCTACTATACCAAATGGAAAAAAGCAAGCTACTGCTTGTTTTTTAACATACTTATTTTTATAATTTGTACTAATCCTATATATCCAAATATAGGATATAATAAATTCACTAAATTTGAAAATCCAATTTTTGAGACAATTATTGAACTCATGCATATTAATATTGCATATTTTTTATAATCTTCTTTTGTTTTCGCTACATTTTCTAAAAAGCTTGTTCCTAAAGATACACTTGTTGTTAAAATTGAACTTAATATAATAAATCCATATATATATTTAAATACTTCAGAAATTTTTGAAGCTATATACACAGCTGGCATTTCTAGTTTTTCAATATTAACATCTACTTTTGTTAATATGCAGAATATAATTAATGATAATATAACAACCAGCAATATTGTAAGTACAGATACAATTATATTTTCTTTTTTACAATTTATCAAATTTCTTAAAGCTATTAATACTGGGATTAATAATATTGTATTATAACTACTATATAATATACTATCTAAAATCCACTTCCAGCTTATATTCTGTGGTACATAATTTGATATATTAAAAATATTTTCAGATTCTATTATGTTTGCGCCAATGATCAATAAACATCCTATTAATACTGGTACTACAAATTGATTAACTTTTATCAAACCAGATACATCTCTTAAAAAGACAAAATAACAAATAATCGCTAATATAAAACTTCCTATTAAACTATTTATTCCAAATTGTTGTTCAAAATATGCTCCAAATCCCGCTATCATTATATAAAATGTAATTAAAATGAATATATTTATTACAGTATTAAAAATAGCTAAATATCTTTTATTTTTTACAAAAAGATTTAAGAAATCTTTATAATTTTCTATTTTACTATTATGACATATACTTAACATTTTATATATTACAAAACCCAACAATAGACTCGAAAGAATAATTCCTAAAATTCCATTCATTCCATATTTATAGAAAAAAATATATATTTCTTGACCGAGATGCAAAGCCTGCTCCAATTAAAGTTCCTATGATAACAAATAGTGCCTTCAAAATCCTTTTTATCATGTAGCTTCCTTTCCTCAAAAAAACCTCATAATATTTTATGAGGTTTTCCTTGTTTTATTCAATTATATTTTTATTTTTTTCTTCTTCTCTTTTGCCATACAATTAATCCAACTAAAATAATAACTACTGGTACTGCAAATATAATAATTCTTACAATTGTATCTTGTTGTTCTGTTGCTGTATATGTTACAGTTCCGGTACTTTTTCTTGCCGTTATATCTTCTTCTCTATCTGTTAGATATGCTAAAGAATTTAATACCAAATCCTTATTATATGCTAGCTGAATAGCTGGATATTGAGAATTTTCTGCTAACTGATAATCTGAAATGAAATAGTTTTCACCATAAATAACTAATGTTGATGTTTTTGCTGCCTCTCCTGTTTCTTCATTTGCTTCTGTAATTGTTTTATCTAGTTCCGCACCAACTACAAAAGAGCCTGTTTCTTCTCCTTCTGTGGCTGTTGTTGAATTATTATTGAAGTTTGTTCTAAAATATGCATTTTCACTTGTTGTTGCTAAATCTGTTTTTTCAACATTCAAATCATCTAAGCTATCTTCGTTAATATTTATTTTGGTTGCATTTGCAAATATAACACCATCACTATATAGGTCTTCTGTTATTTTTGAATATCCTAAGTTTGGTATAATTAAATCTGGTGAACCAGATACCATTCTTGAGGAATCTGTTTCTCGAATAATTCCTACTTCAAAAGGATTTACACCATATAATGCTAAAATTTTATTCACATTTGGTAAATCTGCTGAAATTGCCATTGCTGCATTTAGCCATAATATATTTCCACCTTTATTAATATAATCTGTAATAGCTGTTGTTGCTACATCATCAAAATCTTTTGATGGAGAAGTAATCACCAATGTACTACAATCATCTGGCACATTTCCTGTTGATAAAATATTTAACGTATCTACTTCCATTATTTCATTTTGTAAATAAACACTTAAATAATACATGTTTTGATCTAATGAGAATTCACTATATCCCTCTAGGAAATATACTTTTGGTATCTCATCTGCTGTAACAGATAATATAGCACTTGTTAATCTTTCTTCTGCAATACTAATTGTTTCATATGTTGAACTATCATATGTCACTAAGTCACTTGATGTCAATACTTTTGAACGATCACCACATTCTACAATAATTCCAGTTGAACCACTTTCTATACCATATTTTTCTGCCAAATCTGGTCTATCATCTGCATTTACTGCTTCTGCTACAATTCTTTCATTTGCATTTTTATATTGTTTTGCTAATGACAAATCTGCATCATCATCTGAATAACCAACAAAATAGATATTTACATCTTTATCAATATCTTTAACTCTCTCTTTACTTTCATCTGTTAATGTATATAGCTTCTCTTGGGTTAAATCTATTGGTGTTAAGTCCAAATTTTGTACACTAATATTAATTGCTAAAAATACAGCTACAATTAATAACACTAATATGAATGTTTTCGTTCCATCAATTAACCATTTTTTCTTTATTTTTTGAACAAATTTACTTGTCTCCTTATCTTTTTTTACTTTTTCTTTTTTAGCTTTCTTTTCTTTAGGCATTTTTTCCTTTTTTATCTTCTCTTCTTTTTCTTTCAACTTTACTAACCTCCTTATCTTACACTTTTTCTTCTTTGCATGACAATAATTGTTAATAATAAACACATGATTGTAAACGTAATAAATGTTATTGTATCTGCAATATTAATTTGCCCTGTTGGGAAATTAGTAAATATATTTATTAATGAAAAATTGGTAAATATATCACTAAAGTTTGGTAAAAACCATGTTAATATGAAAAATCCTATAGTTATGACACCTGCTATGATTTGGTTTTCTGTTATACTTGAAGCTAATAATCCAAAAGATATATAACTCATAGCAAGTAGCAAAAATCCCAATAACGTAACTAATGCTGTTGTTAAATGTGGTGCTCCAAAATAGCATAATATTCCAAAGTACATAAAAGTACAAAGTTCTGTAATCACAACAATTAATGTTGCTGATATAAATTTTCCTAAAACAATTTTTGTAATACTTACAGGTGATGTCAATAACAATTGTTCTGTTCCTGATTTTCTCTCTTCTGCTAATGTTCTCATAGTAAGAATAGGCGTAATAAATGTTAATATGGTTGCTCCTGAATAAAATATATATTCAAAGTTTGTACTTTGATAGTAAAATACATCTGTATAGAAAAATATACTAAACATAATTAAAAATAATCCTATAAAAACGTATCCTACCGGTGAAAAGAAATAAGATTTAAATTCTTTTTTTATAATTGCCCACATTATTTATTTCCTCCTTCTATTAATTTCATAAATGCATCTTCCAATGTTGTATCTGCTTTTTTCATTTCAAATATGGTTATATTTTCTTTTGCAAATTCAGAGAAAATCTTCTTTCTCAAATCTACATCTTTATCTGCTTCTATTAGGTATTGTTTTGTTCCATCTTCGTTTTCTTGAACTAATTCTATATTTTTTATATTGTCAATTTTATCTTTTATTTCTGAAACTTTATTTTTTGGATCCTCAACAGTAACATAGATGCAATTGTTACTATTTACTTTATTTTCTAAGTTTTCTGGCGTATCTATTGCCACAATTTTTCCTTTATTAATAATAATAACTTTATTACAAATCTGGCTAACTTCTGATAGAATATGCGAACTTAATATAATTGTATGCGTTTTTCCAAGTTCTTTTATTAGATTTCTAATCTCCGTAATTTGTTTTGGGTCTAATCCTACCGTTGGTTCATCTAATATTAATATTTTAGGTTCGCCTACTAATGCCCCTGCCATACTAACTCTTTGCTTATATCCTCTAGACAAGTTTCTCGTTAATTTATTTTCAACATCTTTTAATCCGGTTTGTTCTATTACTTTCTCTACTTTTTCTTTTCTTGTTTTTCTTTCTACTTGTTTTAGTTCTGCCATATATGTCACAAATTCTTTTACTGTTAAATCTGTGTAAAGAGGTACTCCCTCTGGCATATATCCTATTTGTTGTTTCGCTTTTTTAGGTTTTTTTAATGTATCATATCCTTCTATTGTTACTTCTCCTGAAGTTTGTTCTATATAACCAGTAAGGATATTCATTGTTGTACTTTTTCCTGCACCATTTGGACCAAGTAACCCCACAATTTCTCCATTATTAATAGAAAAACTTATATCTTCTACGGCTACAGTTTTTCCATACTTTTTTGTAACATTCTTTACCTCTATCACAAAAATTCCTCCTTTGATTTTTTTATATCATGAACATATTATCATTTATCTTAAGTGATGTAAAGAAATTCACAAAAAATTCACATAACAGTCTAGGGATGCTTACATTTGCAAAGTTTTATTCTTATATATTTTTCGTTGTTTTCTTCATAATTTTTTAATGAATAACATATTAATTAGTTAGGAAATGAGGTCTGTTTATGAATATTTTATATCCCATATTGTTATCTTTTACAATTATATTTTTAGCAGAATTAGGTGATAAGACACAAATCATGGTTTTATCTTTTTCAACCAAGAGTAAAATGAAAAATATACTATTAGGAATTGCTTTAGGCACATTTCTTAGTCATGGATTAGCTATTATATTGGGAAGCAAATTAGCTTCTATAGCAAATCCTACATTTTCTTATTTTTTAAACCTATTAACTTATATTTCTTTTATCTTATTTGGAATAATTGGATTTATCTCCATGATTAAAAACTCATATTCTTCTGACATAAAAAAAGATAATAAAGCAGGTTTCATTTCTAAATTATCTAAATTGAAAATACATTATATATTTATTGTTGCTTTTTGTATTTTTATCGGTGAACTTGGTGATAAAACATTTCTCTCATCTATTGGCCTTGGAATTCAATATCCTAAATATAAATTGTCATTAATTATTGGTTCTATTTTTGGTATGATTTTCAGTAATTTATTCGCCATTATTTTTGGTAAAATCTTATGTATGAAATTTAATCAAAACATTGTTGAAATAGTTTCTAATAGCTTATTTATTATATTTGGTATAATTGGTTTGATTTTTAATTTTTGATATCATTTTGTAAATATTGGAGGATTTTTTTGATTTTTTGTTCAAAAATAATTGACATGAATGCATATTTATGCTATTATATTTATTGTTATTTAGCTATGGGTCAGTAGCTCAGGTGGATAGAGCACGGGCCTTCTAAGATTGTGACTACATTCACAAGTACATTGATATAACTGGATTTTGAGAGTTAGTTCAAAAAACTCTAACAAAATCTCTAACAAATATCCCTTGAGTTTTTAAATGGGTCAGTAGCTCAGTTGGATAGAGCATTGGCCTTCTAAGCCAAGGGTCGGGGGTTCGAATCCCTCCTGGCTCACCATTTTTAAAAAAACTCTAACAAATTTTAGAAAAACTCTAACAAGATTTTTAAGATATTTGTTTTAGTTAGGAACATTCATAGTGCTAATATGAATGTTCTTTTTTTTGACTATAAATCTTTTTCCATTCGTATTCTTTTTATTTTCAGTAGTTTTATTTTTTTTCTCAAAAATTTCTAAAACTGTACTACCTGTTTCAACTTGTTTCTTATAGTCGCTCCTTGTATATCTATTAGTTGATGTTACACTTTCGTGTCCTAGCCAATCTTGTAAATCTCTAATGTCAACACCTTTTAAATGTAATAGTGTTGCAATACTATGTCTTAATCCATGTGGTGTTATTTTTCTTAATTTATTTCTTTTTATTATTTTAGCAAATCTTTTTGTAAAGAAACCTGGTTGTATTAAATCCCCATTGTCTTGAACACATATATAATCATCGTATTTATGATTATATGAATTACCAAATATTTTTTTATTTTCCTCTATTCTATCTAATTTCTTTAACACTTTTTCTTTAACTATTGGCAATAATGGTAAAACTCTATAACCTTTTTTAGATTTTGTTTTATCCCTAAAATAGACTTTTTCTTTATGTTTCTTTCCATCATTTTGTATTGCTACATGATTTATAATAAAACAATTATTTTCAAAATCAAACACTTCTTTTCTTAAACCAATAATTTCGCTCCTTCTTAGCCCATAATATCCACCAAATAGAGTTGGTATTTCAATAACATCATCTTTTAAAATATCAAGTAGTTCATTAATTTCTGTTTCTGTATATGTTGGTACTTCAACCACTTCAACAACTATAGGGTTTATCATGTCTGTTGGATTATATCTTACTAACTTTTTCTTTAACAAAACTTTGAATGCTCCACTTATATTGTCATTATAATGTTCTATTGAAGAATTTTTTAGTCCTTGTTCTCTTAAATACTCATAAAAATCATCTAAGTCATCTGCTGTTAATTCTTTTACTTTTCTTCTATTCTTTTTTTGTGTGAAATAGTCTTTCATTCTT
>CALXAT010000019.1 GCA_944386365.1 uncultured Clostridia bacterium | reverse complement strand
TTGGGCTGTAGCCAAGCGGTAAGGCACCAGACTTTGACTCTGGCATGCGCTAGTTCGAATCTAGCCAGCCCAGCCAATAAAAATAAGACTTTCGAGATTTTCGGAAGTCTTATTTTTTTAGTTTAAGTATAAAAGTAAGGAATTTTATAAGTGCAATATAAAATAATACACTATAAAAATATAAAATTTAATAATGTTTGCTTGAATAATGCTGGAAAATATTGTAATATATTACCAACCTTTCAATGTCAAAAGGCAGTCTTTTACATAAAGACGGAAAGAGGGTAAATGAGATGACACAATCAGACCTTATTTTACGATTGGTTGAAATGCTTGTAATACTTTCCCACTTTCGACTATGTAATGACACATCTAGTCTTTACTCTTTTTCTTTTCTTCTACTTTTGATTGATTATTGTTTTGTTCTTTTTGTTCTAAAGGCACTTTCCTGCTTTTTAAAATAAAAAAAGTATGTGCATTACAGGTACACATACGAGTAAACAATATACACAATCAGACCTAGAGTACATTGCTTAATGTACAATATATAATAGCATATTTTCTAAGTTCTGTCAAACAATTTTTTTAGTCAATTATAGATATATAAACTACTCTAAAATTTGTATTTCAATATACATATAAATATAACTATTAAATGTAATATATTTGTAATAGTTATGAAATAAAAAATTAATAGTATTATGATATTATGAAAATGAAAAAATATGTGGAAAACTTTAAGTGTTTATTTTACAAGGGGGATGCATATGAAAAATAAACTAAAAATAGTAATCGTTCTATTAATTATATGGTTTAGTATGTGTATATGTAATATCTCAAAAGCTTCAGAAATAACAACAGATACGACAACTATGTATAAAAAGTGGCAAAATTTAAGTGATGAAGACAAACAAGAATATATTCAGCCATTACCATTTTCAATAACATATGATACAACAGAGAATACATATAAAAAATCAAGATTTAATATATTGAATAGTTTAAAAGCTTCTTATGCTGAAGAATATATGATTAATGGAATGAAGGTAAAAGATCAAGGCAGTACAGGAAGTTGTTGGGCTTTTTCAACAGCTGCTTTGTTGGAATCTAATATATTAAAAGAACAACCAACAACACTATTTTTCTCAACAAGACATATGGAATATACAACAGCTTATACATTTTTAGATGGAATCAATGAAAAGGGATATAAAAGAGAAGTTGGACGGAGGCGGTAATGTATATTTAGGATTAAATTATATAACAGCAGGAAATGGTCCAGTGTTAGAAGAGGATATGCCTTTTGAAGACAATGAGGATAAAATCTATTTATCAGATATTGATAAAGATTTGGCAAATGAGATGATAACAGAATATACATCTATACCTTCATTAAATAAAGAATATGAAACTGACCATATTACTTATACAAATGGATATAGCAGTTCAAGTCAATATAGAGTAGAGTATACAGATCAAGAAGTTCAAGAAATAAGAAATATGGTAAAAGAGCAAATTGTAAAGTATGGAGCCGTTAGTGCTGTTACATATTCAAAAGGAAGTGCATATTATAATACAGATAAAATACAAAGTGGAGCAACAGATACATATGCATATTATTGTGATAATGAAAATGCAATAGGAGATCATGCAGTAACTATTGTCGGTTGGGATGATAATTATTCCAAAGAAAATTTTAGTGATGATCATAAACCACTAAATGATGGTGCGTACATTATATTAAATTCTTGGGGAGAAGAAGCTTTAAACGATGGTTATATCTATATTTCTTATGATGATGTATTAGTAGAATCTATGTTATATGGTATTGTAAAAGCTCAAGAAAAAGATTATGATAAACTTTATCAATATGATGAATTAGGAGCAATAGATGAGATTGCTTTACAAGATGGTAAAGGACAATCATTAGATTCTGTATATGCTGCAAATGTTTTTAAAAGAAATTCAACCAATATAGAGACTACAGAAATGGAAACAATTGATAAAGTAAGTTTTTCTATTTTATCAGGTACAAAAAATATAGCATTATATATCAATCCCAATAATGGAGATTTAACCCAATGTGAATTTGTAAAAGATTTAGGAACATATACAGCAGGATATTATACTTATGAATTAGAGCAACCAATAGAAGTAACAGGAGATGAATTTGTTATTTCTTTAAAATACGAGGAGGATGAAGTATCTGTGCCAGTAGAATATAACTGGAAAGAGAATAATCCAATCCATATAGGAAATAATTTTTGGGATACAGCAAAGGGAAATCCAGGAGAAAGCTATGTATCAGCAGATGGGCAGCATTGGTCAGATTTGATAACAGATATTCGTGTAAAACAAGGAAATGTATGTATAAAAGCATTTACTTCTTATTCAGAGAGACCAATAATAAATGTATCTAGTATAACTTTAAATATGGAAAATAATAGAGTCAATATTGGAGAAGAATTCACATTAGAAGCAACTGTATTACCAGAAAATGCAACTAATAAGCATATAACATGGACAACCGATAATCAAAATATAGCAACAGTAGATTCTAATGGAAAAGTTAAAGGAATTCGTGAAGGGACAGCTGTTATAACAGCGACAACAGAAGATGGAAATAAAACAGCAACCTGTACAGTTGAAGTAACAGAAAATGCAGACGTTCCAGTAACAGCAATACAATTAACAACTTCTAAAGATACGATTACAATAGGAGAAACCTGCACAATTACAGCAGAAATTGTTCCAGAAAATGCAACAAATAAAGAAATAACATGGACAAGTGCAGATGAAACCATAGCAATAGTAGACTCTAATGGAAACGTATCTGGAGTAGGAGAAGGAAAAGTAACCATAACAGCAACCAATACAGCCAATAAGATTCAAGAGTCTATAATCATAACAGTAGTAAATGAAAATGCAAATCCACAGGAGGAGAATAATAATACAAATAATACAAATAACAATCAACCAACACAAATATCTCCTGTAGAGCCAGAAAAAAAGAATAGTGCTAATCCAGATCAAACAGTATCTAATAGGATATTACCATATGCAGGAATAAAATATGGAGTCATCATTTTATTAGGAATATGTATTATACTAGGGATATATTTCTTTGTTAGATTGTATCATAACAGAGATGTGAAATAAGTAAAAAAACCATCTATAAAAAGTTGATTATAGATGGTTTTTTTGATATTATATATTAGATTATGAAAGATAAAAAGGAGGCAAAAAATGATAAAACATATTGTTATGTGGAAATTTAAAGAAAATGAAGAAGAAAATATGAAAAAATTCTTAGAAGGATTAAATAGTCTAAAGGCGATAATTCCAGAAATAAAATATATGGAAACCGGTATTAATATAAATCCTAAAAATACATATGATGCCATTCTAATTTCTGAATTTGAAACCATGGAGGATTTAGAAAAATATAAAAATCATCCAGAACATATAAAAGTATCTAATCTATGCAAATCCATTAGACTAGATAGACAAGCAATTGACTATGAAATTTAAAAGAATAAGAGAAAAGCCATAAAGAGGATAGTTTAAAATGAATAGTTAGAGGAGAATCGGATGAACCTACAAAAAATAAAAGATGCAGAAACAAAAAAGATAGGAAAGAAGATAGAATATTTTGAAAAAATAGATTCGACACATACATATGCTAAAAGGATAGCTTTAAATGAATTGACAAATGGAAAAATGGTTATAGCGGAAAGGCAAACAGCAGGAATCGGAACAAAAGGAAGAACATGGTATACAGGAGAAGGTAAAAATATAGCTATGACAATTATCCTAAAACCAGAATGTAAAATAAGTCAATTAGAAGGGTTAACGAAAAAAATAGCAGAATGTATGAAAAAGGCAATTTATGATTTGTATAGAATTCCTTTAGAAATAAAAGAACCAAATGATTTAATACTAAATCATAAAAAAGTGTGTGGGATTCTTACAGAAATCAATACGATATCAGAGAAAATTAACTATTTATTGATAAGTGTAGGATTTAATGTAAATGAAGATATGTTTTCAAAAGAAACAGAAAATATTGCTACTTCTTTAAAAAAAGAATATGAAAATGATTTTGAAAGGGAAGATATTATAAAAAGATTTATAGAGATTTTAGAAAAAGAAATAGAAGAATAGTTCTATTTCTTTTTTTTATAAATATACATTAAAAAGAAAATCATAAAGAAAGGAGATATGATATTTATATATCATAAAAAAATAATGGAAAGTACAGATAATTTTCTTCATAAAAATTATATACATATATTAAAAGGATTAGGAATTGCACTTATCCTTACATTTGTTTTTTTAATCATTTTAGCAATTGTGTTAACATATACAAATACATCTGAAGATATAATCAATCCTACAATTATTATCATTACAGCAATTAGTATATTAATTGGTAGCACAATTAGCAACATAAAAATAAAAAAGAATGGGTTAATAAATGGAGCAATTATAGGTGGTGTATATATTATATTGCTATATTTATTTTCTAGTGTATTTAATGAAGAATTTTCATTAACAATACAATCAGTAATTATGATTGTGACGGGAATTGTTTTTGGAATATTAGGTGGTATTATAGGTGTGAATATATCTTCTAAAGGATAAAATTAATCCATATAATTGGTATAAATAGCACGATTCCAATAATCAATTAAATAAGTTTTTTCTGATTTTGGAATAATATTGATTCTAATAGCAGAAAAAGGTTTGTCATGGGAATATGTCGTTTCCTCACCATCAGAGGAAGCTTTTAACCAACCAATTTCAGGAACATAAATCTGATAAACAATGGAATAGGTATCTATATTTTTTAAACGAAATGCGATTCCAGAAATTCCATATAAATTCTGATTAGCAATTTCTTCAGGAATCGGTTTCATAAAATTACTACACGAATTATTTACTAAATTATGTCCTTGACCACCTAATTGAAAGGAAAGTTTACCTAAAAAATAGATAGCATTTTTACTATTTATATCATACCAACTATTTGCACTAGGGGTATATCCATATTGATAGTCAAGTTCAGAATAATTACAAATTGCAGTTGTATTTTCACCCCAATAGGTATAATCAAAAATTCTAGCTTGTAATGCCTGTGTATCAATATCACCATCTAAGTAGGTAACAATCATTTCAGACTTTTTATTACTACCATCTATAATAGCTTGTTTACCAGAAATTTCACCACTATGATTAAATTGGGAAATTTTATAACCATTATAATTCGCATAATATAACATGATATTTTTTGCTTTATTAATAGTAATAAAAACTTCAGATATATTTCCAGCATAATCTGTTATAAGAATAGGATAAGATACAGGAGAACAAAAGATTTTAGTTAAAGAAGTATTGCCTTCTGAAATATCCCAATTTTCAATAGGTCTTAAGCATTCATTAGCAGTAATTATATATTTAGATTTATTGTTTTCAACAGATAATTCTTCACAACTACTACTAGGTGCAATATTGTCAATAAGAATATTGGTATTAAAATTGAGAGAGTCATTTTTTTGATGTAAAGTATCTTGAATAATTCCTTCAGGAAAATAAAGACTTAAAGTACCATTACCAGTTAAATTAGAAAGCAAGATGTTATAAATGATTTCTCCATCATGATTAGAAAGCATATCTATTTTTATGGATGGATAAACAATTTCATTGTTAATTAAAATTTGTATGGTATCACTATTAAAATGATTGATAGTGATATTTTTTTCTGTTACTTTAACTTGTAAAGTAATCTCATGTGTTTTATTTGCATATTTTTCATATCCAGTATTGGTGTTTGAAACAGATAAAACTTCTATTTTAGGTTTTTTATCAATTAATATTTTTGTAGATGTAAAGGCATAATCAAAAATATATTTAGAAAAAGTAGCTTGATAAAAAAATGGAATAATTAATAAAAGAATGAAAAATAAGAATGCAATAAAAAATTTTTTATTCAAAAAATCCCTCCTTTATGAAATAAATAGTATATGAAATAAAATAATAGAATATGAATATACACATTATATATAGGTAGACATAAAAAGTCAAGCGGATTTCAAAAGTTGTAAAAGTATTGTTTTGATAAATGTCGAATTTTGCGGTGAAAACATGAAAAAAATGATTGTAAATAATTGACAATGACAAAATATGGAATTATAATTTAATCATATTTTTTCTATAATTTTATTCAATTTTTAATTTCAAGAAATCTATTACATTATCCAAAAACAAAAAAATAAATAAAAAGGAGGTATGCCTATTTGATTAAAAAGAAAAATATTTTACTTATTATTGCCATTTTGTTAGCAATTTTATTATCTTTTATTGGTGGCAAAACATTTTCAAAATATGTATCAGAAATACAAGGAACAGGAACTGCAGAAATAGCTAATTGGGTGTTTAAAGTAAATGGAACAGAAGATGCAGTACAAACTGTAAATTTATTATCTACATATAATAATGAAACTTTAATCAATAATAAAGTAGCACCAGGAACAAGTGGAAGTTTTAATATTGTTATTGATGCAACAGGTTCTGAAGTTGGTGTGGATTATAAAATACAATTTTTAAACGAAAGCAAGAAGCCACAAAATTTAGTATTCATCTATAATGATAATGTCTATGCAAATATACAAGAATTAGCAAAAGAATTTTCAGGAACCATAGATGCCAATGCGGAAGATAAAACAAGGATGATTACAATAAATTGGAAATGGCAATATGAAATGGGAGAAAACGAAAACGAAATACAAGAAAACGATAAAATAGATACAAAAGATGCAAAAGAATTAGAAAATTATACGTTTGATATACATGTTATAGGCACACAAGTAATGCCGAAATAGCCATAAACATAAAAGTAAAACGATATAAAATATTATGAATAGATGAAAGAAAATATATATGAATTAAAATGTAGTATATGCGTTTATATAAAATAATTTGAAATCAAAAATTAGAAGATTGAAATAGAATCCTTTTAAAATAAATTATAGAGAAATATATAATACAAAATATATAGCAAAATAATCTTTATGCTAAATTAAGAGGATATTATCCTCTTAATTTAGTAAATATGAATAGAGTATAAAAATGAATCTATAAAGGTAAGTAAAAAGGAGGAATAAAAAGTGAAAATAAATTTTCCAATTAAACTCAAAAAAATGGGATTAAAAGATATAAGAAATGAAAAAGAAAAGAAGGTACATAAAAAAGAAATTTTTATCATTTTAGTAATTATCAGTATATGTATAACTTTTTTTTCAGGCGTGAGTTTTGGAAAAGCAATTCATAATGCAAATATAAAAAGTAATACAGAAATTGCAAAACCAATATTAGAAGTGGAAAAAGATTCAGAAATTATCATAACAGAAGATAATAAAAAAGGAGAATATCGCTTTAGAGTAAAAAATTATAATGCACAAGATGAAATATCAGAAGTGGATTTAAAGTATTATATAGAAATTTTAGAGAATACTTTAGATAAATCGATTCAATATAAATTATATAAAGACGATAAAGAAATAGAACTCAAAGAAAATAAAACAGCAGAAATGCAATTTCATCGAGATGAAAAAGAAGAACAAATCTATACATTAAAAGTAGAATATGATGCAACGAAAAACGCAATAGGAGATATTATGCAAGAAATACAGATAAAAGTTCATTCAGAGCAATTAAAAATATAGGTGATCATATGAGGAAAAGGAAAAGAAAAATAATATTAGTTTTGGTAGTATTACTGTTGATTCTATTTATTGCTTATCCATTTATAAAATATGATTTTTTACAAGAAGATTTAATATTTTTTCAATTTTTTCATTCCATAAAGCAATCAGAAAATCCAAAAATAAAAAATGAAACACAAAATATGGATGTGCAAAGAGAAGATGTAAAACAAGAAAATGCGAATACAAATATCATGCAATTGCATTTTATGATGCAATATAAAGATGTGCAATTAAAAGATGTCAATTTATGCCAAACAGTTGATAATCAAACATTAGTATATGAAAAAATAGCACCAGGAACAAGTGGAAATTTTGATATAGTATTAAATAGCATAGAAGATATGCATTATGAAATTCAATTTGAAAGTAAAAATGATAAGCCATCTAATCTACAGTTTTATACATCAGAAAATAGTAAAAAGTATGATACATTAGAAGCATTAGATGATACCTTAAAAGGAAAAGTATTGAAAAATGAAAAGAAAATTATCCATATAAATTGGGAATGGTGTTATGAAACAAGTAAAGAAAAAAATCAACAAGATACAGAAGAAGCAAAGAAAATTAGAGAATACCATTTTTCAATTTACGTAAAAGGATATTAGAATGCGATTATTTGAATAGGAATAATCGTATTCTAATAAATTCTGATAAAAGACTTGTAAAAAATAAATAGACAATATATAATATAAGTGTATATTGGGGTATCGCCAAGTGGTAAGGCATCGGACTCTGACTCCGACATTCCTGTGTTCGAATCACAGTACCCCAGCCAAAAATAAATGGAGGAACAAAGGATGAAGAAAAATGAGTCTGGAATTACTTTAATGAGTTTAGTAATAACAATTATTGTATTATTAATATTGGCAACAATCGGTGCGACCAGTGGCATTAGTACAATAAGGTCATCAAAATTAACCAAATTTACAACAGAAATGAAAATTATGCAACTAAAAGTAAATGATTTGTATGATACTTATACCAATAATAGATCTGTGACAGTAAATGGAACAGAATATGTAGGAAAAGGAACAGATGGAGAAGAAGCTAAACCAGGAATACAGACAATTGGAAAAGATTTAAGTTCAGCGCCTCAAGATAAACTAAATAAAGCAAGTGCTGGAAGTGGTATGGATATTACAACCGAAAATGGTTACCGTTACTATGATGCAGCAACTATAAAATCATTAGAAATAGACGGTGTAGAAGGTGAGTTTTTTATTAGCGTTCCTAATAGACAAGTTATTAGTGCAGATGGATTAGATTATAAAGGAACAACATACTATACTTTAGAGCAATTACCAGATGGATTATATAATGTGGAGTATAATAAAGTAGATGGCAATTTGAGTTTTGAGACAACTTCAGAAGTAAAAAATGGAACAGGAAAAATTCATATTGTAAATATTAGCTATGACCAATATGTGAATAAATGGCAAGTAAGATATAGATTAAAAGCAGAAGAGGGACAAGAAGAAAATCCATGGACAATAACAGAAGATTTTACAGGAAATGAATTTACAATTGATGTTCCAACAGAAAATCTTTTAAAAGATTATGAAATACAAATTATTCATGGAGACGAGATTGCCTCAGAAATAAAAACAGCACATGTGTTACAAGTAGGAGATTATATAGATTATGATCCAACAAATGGAGGGACCATTACAACAACATATACATCACCACAAGGAACATATCATGCTGACGAATCAGCAGCAAAAGCAGATACAAGCCCAAACATGGTAGAGGGAAATGGTTATGCAGATCAAAGCTTTAGTGTATCGGCTAATACAAATGGATGGAGAGTCTTAGGCGTAGATGAAGATACAAATCAAATTTTATTAGTTTCAGCGAATATTGTACAAACAATTGATAATAAAGGTTTTTATCTAAGAGGACAAACAGGATATGAGTGGGGAATAAAAGAATTAAATGATATATGTGCGATATATGGACAAGGAAAAGGAGCAAATGGAGCAAGAAGCATTACGGTAGATGATATTAATAAAATAACGGGATACAATCCAGAAATAGCACAATGTTATGATGGAGAAATATATGAATATGGAAATGAAGTAACTTATATAAAAAATGAAAGCGGTATAGAATATAGTGCTTCATATGGTCAAAATGGAATTGAAGAAGATGAAACGACAATTTTTAAATATTTTGATGAAAATAAAAATATTTGGAAATTATTAAATGTAGGAGAAAGTAAAAAATACTTGAGTACAGCATATTTTTATTTTCCTAATACATTAACAACAAATAAGAATGGCGATACTAATGGAATAGATACGGATAGTGTGGAATATGATTTATTAAGCTTTGCAACAGGACAATATTGGCTAGGTTCAAATATTATTCGTGTGCATACAAATTATGTGGGATTTGGAATTAATTATGTCAATAATTCGGGAGTTGGTTTTTGTGGACTAAGTGGTTCTGATGGATATATTAGAAGTGAAGCATATGGCGTTCGACCTGTAGTTTCCTTGAATTTTGCTATTAATATATCAGGAGGATCAGGAACACCTGATAGCCCATATGAATTAAAATAAAGAAAAATAAGAATAAACCAAGAAACTATTTTGATTTTTCAGAATAGTTTTCTTTACTTTTTGGTAAAATTAGGATATAATGTAACAAGTTACAAGAATGGAAAGGGAGAGATTTATATGACAGAAAACAAAAATCATGCAAATGAAAACCAAGCAGAAGAATTAGATATGAATCATTTAATGCAAATAAGAAGAGAAAAACTAGATGAATTAAGGGCACAAGGAAAAGATCCATTTGAAATTACAAAATTTAATAGAACCAATACAGCAGGAGAAATCAAAGCAAATTATGAGAAATTTGAACAAAAAGATGTAACCGTTGCAGGAAGAATTATTGCCAAAAGAATTATGGGAAAGGCATCATTTTGTACTATTCAAGATAGTGATGAAAAAATCCAAAGTTATGTTAGTATCAATGACTTAGGTGAAGAAAGTTATAAAGCATTTAAAACATTTGATATTGGAGATATTATTGGAATTACTGGTTTTGTATTTAAAACAAGAACAGAGGAAATTTCTGTACATGCAAAAGAAGTAACATTACTTTCAAAATCTTTAAGACCATTACCAGAAAAATTCCATGGATTAAAAGATGTAGATTTAAGATATCGTCAAAGATATGTTGACTTAATCATGAATCCAGAGGTAAAAGAAACATTTATAACGAGAAGTAAAATTATAAAAGAAATTAGAAACATCTTAGACGAAAAAGGATATCTAGAGGTAGATACACCAATGCTAAATACCATTTCTGGCGGAGCAACAGCAAAACCATTTATTACACATCATAATGCTTTAAATATTGATATGTATTTAAGAATTGCAACAGAATTAAATTTAAAGAGATTAATTGTTGGTGGATATGATAAAGTTTATGAAATGGGAAGAATCTTTAGAAATGAAGGAATGGACCAAAAACATAATCCAGAATTTACATCAATAGAATTATATGCTGCATATCAAGATTATCATGATATGATGGATATTACAGAAGAATTATTCTCAAAAGTTGCCGAAAGAGTATTAGGAACAACAAAGATTACTTATCAAGGGCAAGAAATTGATTTAAAACCAGGTTGGAAAAGAATTTCTATGATAGATGCTATAAAAGAAGTGACCGGAATTGACTTTAATGAAATTCAAACAGATGAAGAAGCAGTTGCTTTAGCAAAAGAAAGAAAAATAGAAATTCCAGATAAAACAAAGGAAACGAGAGGAGATGTTATCAGCTTATTCTTTGAAGAATATGTCGAAGAAACATTGATTCAACCAACATTTGTATATGATTATCCAATTGAGATTTCACCACTTGCCAAAAGATGTCCAAAAGATAAGAGAATGACAGAGAGGTTTGAAGCATTTATTGGTGGAAGAGAATATGGAAATGCATTCTCAGAATTAAATGATCCAATTGACCAGTATGAAAGATTTAAGAAACAAGTAGAAGCAAGAGAAGCAGGAGACGACGAAGCTGGTATGATGGATGAGGATTATATTCAAGCTCTAGAGATTGGTTTACCACCAACAGGAGGATTGGGAATTGGAATTGACAGAATGATTATGCTATTAACAGATTCTGCAACAATCAGAGATGTTTTATTATTCCCAACAATGAAACCATTAAATTAATGTCTATACGATGAAAATGAAAAGGGAGAAATAGGAGTTTATATGTTTAATTTTTCATTTGACAAAAGAGTTATTTATATCATATTAGGAATCATGGTTTTATCCATGGTAGTGCAATATTTGGCAAATCCAGGAATGCTATTTTCGCTATTAATTAGTGTTCCAGGTGTACTAGTTGCAATCACATTTCATGAATTTGCGCATGCATTTGTAGCAGATAGATTAGGCGATGATACAGCAAGAAGAGAAGGTAGACTGAGTTTAAATCCATTTGATCACTTAGATCCAATTGGAACGGTATTATTGTTATTTGCAGGATTTGGTTGGGGAAAACCAGTTCATGTAAATCCAAGTAATTATACAAGAAAAATGTCTATGGAAAAAGGAGAGGCTTTAGTATCTATTGCGGGACCTATCATGAATTTCATACTGGCCATTGTTTTTGCCATTTTATATTATGGGATTTATAAATTTGCAGGAATATCATTTTATTTGTCTACAACGGGTGGAATTATTATGGATTTAATTAGTGCAACTGTATCTATTAATGTTGGATTAGGTTTATTTAATTTAATTCCATTACCACCATTAGATGGATCAAAAGTCATTATGCCATTTTTACCATATAAAGCAAAATCTTTTTTTGTCAGTAATGAGCAAATATTTTATATTGTATTTGTAGTATTATGGATAACTGGTTTGACATCATATATTATAACGCCAGGAATTCAAGCTGTGGTAGGATGGATATCAAATTTAGCAACAGCAATTTGGGGACTGTAAATATATAAAGAATAAAGGAAGACTGCTAGAAATTGAGTCTAAGCAATCTTCCTTTTGTCTTATTAATAGATAGAAAATTCTTCGGTATGAGCTTTTATATAAGCTATATCATGATTAACTGTAATTGTAGAATAGGTAGACCATTCTGCGATTTCTTCAATTGACCATCCTTCTTGAAGATACAGATAGGCTATTTCTTCTCTTCTCCGTGAAATGCGGATAGCTGCACATGCGATAGCTTTGCGTTTTTTACTTTCTTTGCTCATAGAAATCCTCCTAATATACTATTTAGTCTTATCCATATGATAGTATATTTACATAATATTGTCAAGTTTTATAACCTAACAACCTTTACTTATTTAGGGATAAATGATATAATTTGCAAAGAAAAGGTAAGGAATAATCATAATTTATATAATAGAGAGTCTAGATTTTGATGGAGGAAAGATGAAAGATATTTATACATTAGGAATTGAATCAAGTTGTGATGAAACATCAGTAGCGGTTGTAAAAAATGGTAGAGAAATATTATCGAATATAATAGATACTCAAATACCAATACATGAAAAATATGGAGGAGTAGTACCAGAAATTGCATCTAGAAATCATATAGAAGCAATCTCAAGAGTTATGAAAAAGGCAATAGAAGAAGCAAAAATAACATTAGAAGAAATAGATGCTATTACACCAACCTATGGACCAGGATTAGTTGGTGCTTTATTAGTAGGATTATCCTATGCAAAGGCTTTAAGTTTTGCCATGAATAAACCATTAGTTGGAGTGAATCACATACAAGGGCATATTGCAGCAAACTATATTACGTATAAAGAATTAGAACCACCTTTTATCTGTATGATGATGTCAGGAGGAAATACTCAAATTATATATGTAAAAGACTATACGAAATTTGAAGTTCTAGGGAAAACAAGAGATGATGCTATTGGAGAAGCTTTTGATAAAGTAGCAAGAGTGGTAGGACTGGGATATCCGGGAGGACCAAAAGTAGATAAATTAGCAAAAGAGGGAGAGCCAAATATAGAATTACCGAAAACCCATTTTGAGAATATGGATTTTAGTTTTAGTGGCATAAAAACAGCTGTTATTAATTTACATCATAAAAATCCGGAAGTTAATAAAGCAGATTTATGTGCAAGTTTTGAGAAAACGGTTACAGAAATCCTAATAGAAAATGTGAATAAAGCAATAAAGTTGACAGGAATAAAAACAATTGCATTAGCAGGTGGCGTTTCAGCAAATAGTTATATAAGAAAGGCATTTTTAGCATTGGAACAAGAAG
Organism: uncultured Clostridia bacterium; assembly: GCA_944386365.1. Classification (GTDB taxonomy): domain Bacteria; phylum Bacillota; class Clostridia; order TANB77; family CAG-508; genus CAG-269. The sequence continues at coordinate 5,733 of CALXAT010000019.1, read as the reverse complement.
ATGTAGAAAATAAAATAAAAATATATATGCCGGATTTAAAATTATGTACAGATAATGCAGCAATGATTGCATCAGCAGGATACTATAACTATATAAATGGAAAAAGAGATACATTAGATTTAAATGCAATACCAAATTTAAAATTATAAATAAGTAATAAATAGGAGAAAGATATGGCAATATACACAATAGGAGATCTTCATTTATCTTTTAATGAAAATAAACCAATGAGTGTTTTTGGAGAAAATTGGGAAGGTTATGAAGAAAAGGTAAAAGAAAGTTGGATAAAAGTAGTAAAAGATGAAGATTTAGTTGTTTTACCAGGAGATTTTTCTTGGTCAATGTATTTAAAAGATACATACAAAGATTTTGCATATTTAGATCAATTGCCTGGAAAAAAATTATTATTAAAAGGAAATCATGATTATTGGTGGTCTACTGTAAATAGTATGCGAAATTATATAAAAGAGAATCAATTTCAGAATATAGATTTTATATATAATAATGCTTATCAATTTGATAATAAAATTATTGTAGGAACAAGAGGATGGGCTTTTGGTGAAGATGCAGAAAGTAAAAGAATGATTCAAAGAGAAACGGCAAGATTAGAACTATCTATAAAGAATGGACTAGAAAATTATGGGGAGAATAAGGAAATAATCGCGTTTATGCATTATCCACCAATCATAAAACAAAATGTACAAAATAATGAGATAAATGATTTTATAAGAATATTAAAACAATATAATATAAAAAAATGTTATTATGGACATTTACATAGTACAGCAATAAAAGAGGCAGTGGAAGGAGAACATTTTGGAATATATTTTAAATTAGTGAGTGCTGATGGAATTGGCTTTAACTTAGTAAAAGTTTAAATGTTCTCAAAAGGACAAAATGAACATATTGACAAAAAAATGAGGAATTGATAATATATACATGTAATGGGGGAAAGTATGAAAATATATCCAGATGCATATTTTAAAAGAGTAGAAGATATTAGTATAGAATTTTTAAATAAAAATAAAATCAAAGCATTGTTATTGGATGTTGACAATACGCTAGTAGATTATACAAAAAAGATGACGGAAAGCGTCAAAAAATGGGCAAAAGATTTAATCGGTCAAGGTGTAAAATTATATATATTATCGAATACAAACGATAAAGCAAAAATTGAAAATATTTCAAAAGAATTAAATATAAGATATCATAATTTTGCAATGAAACCACTAAAGAGAGGATTTAAAAAATGTCAGAAAGAATTAGGAGAAAAAAATGAGAACATAGCAATTGTGGGAGACCAAATCTTTACAGATATTATTGGCGGAAATAGATGTCATATGTATACAATATTAGTCGATCCAATTAATGAAAAAGATTTTTGGTATACATTATGGAAAAGACCAATTGAAAAGAGAATAAAAAGTAAATTAAAACAAAAGTAAAAGGAGAAAATAATGTATTATAATGATGTACATATAGGATATTATTTGGCGGTTGCAATTTTAGGATTGATTGTAGGCCAATTAGTAGATTGGGCCAATAAACGATTACCAGAATATAAAAAATTTTTATCATTAGATATATTTAAAGAATATAAAAGAAATTTTAAACCAAACTATATATTAATGATTTTAACATCAGTTATATATGTAACATTGGTGTATACTTTAGGAATTAAGGATACATTTGTAGCTAATTTAGATTTAATAAAATTTATCATATTAACACCAATGTTATTGTCTGCTTTTGTTATAGATTTTAAATTACAAATTATACCGAATCGATTAAACTTAACAATATTTGAAATCGGCTTGATATTTGCATTTATATATGGATTATCCGATGTAGCGATTACTTTGAATATGTTATTAGGAATGCTAGCAGGAGCAGGTATATTCTTATTAATTACATTAGTCGGTGGACTATTTTATGGAAAAGAAGCAATGGGATTTGGTGATGTAAAACTAATGGGAGCATTAGGATTATATTTTGGATTATCGAATATTATTGTTATAACACTTGTATCCTTTTTAATAGGTGCTATTCTTAGTATAGGCTTGTTAATAACAAAAGTAAAGAAAACAGATGAATATATACCATTTGGACCATTTATTGTCATTGCAACCTTTATGAGTATGTATATACCATTTGAAACAATTAAACTTGTACTAATGAAAATATTTACGTTGGGAATGTATAAATAATAGGAATAATATATGGGGGATGATAAAATGAATCCTAAATTACAATGGTTAAGAAATAAAATGTCTAGCTTAGATTTGCAAGGGCTAATTATATCGAATCCAATTAATATTAAATATTTAACCAATATAGATGCCGAAGGCATATTATTATTAACGAGGAAAGAAAATATTTATATAACAGATGCAAGATATATAGAACATGTACATAGTGTTTTAACATTATTTGATGAAATTATCGTATATGATATGAATGATGTTTCAAAAGAAGATTATGAGAATTTCTTTATGTTTTGTGAAAATGTAGGATTTGAAGAAAATTATGTCACATATGCAAAATATAAAGAATATATTAGAAAGTATAAAATTAATAGTTTGGTTGAAACAGATCATATTATAGAAAAGCAAAGAATGATAAAAGATGAAGATGAAATTCATAATATTAAAAAAGCATGTGAAATAACAGACAATTGTTTTTCATACATTTTAGGATATATAAAACCAGGAATAACAGAAAAGCAAATTGCAAATAAAATTGAAGAATATTATAAACAAAAAGCAGAAGGTGTATCTTTTGATACCATTGTTGCTTCTGGAGAAAATACTTCAAAACCACATGCCATTCCAACAGACAGAAAAATACAAGATGTAGATATTATAACGATTGATATGGGATGTAAAGTAAATGGATATTGTTCAGATATGACAAGAACCTTTTTTGTTGGAAAAGTACCTGAATATGTGAAACCAGTTTATGATTTGGTATTGAAAAATCAAACACAGACAGCAGATGATTTTAAAGATGGTGCAAGTACAAGATTATTAACCAAAATGGTTGAAAATGATTTTAAATTAAATGGCTATGATTTAATACACAGTTTAGGACACGGAGTAGGTATGGAAATTCATGAAGCACCATATATTAGTTATAAATCAGATACAGCATTAAAAGAAAATATGGTGGTTACAAATGAACCAGGAATTTATATACCAAGAAAATTTGGAGTAAGAATAGAAGATACTGTACAAATTACAAAATTTGGTTGTATAAATTTAACGAATTCTGAGAAAAATTATATTGTAATATAAAAAAGTTCATATAGTATAAATATTCCTCCAAGCACATTCAAAAGATATGTAAATAAATATATAATCATTTGAAAGTAAAAGATAATAACATAAAAATGGCTTTAAATCAACAAAAAACTTGATTTTTGAAAAGAAATGTAGTAAAATATATAAAGTTTTGTAATATTATTTGAGAAATGAAAGGAGAAATCGTTATGGCATCAGTATATTCAGCAGGAGATTTTAGAAATGGAACAACATTTGAAATGGAGGGAAATGTATATAGAATCGTAGAATTCCAACATGTAAAACCAGGAAAAGGTTCAGCATTTGTAAGAACAAAATTAAAAAATGTAATAACAGGTGCAACATTAGAAAAAACATTTAACCCAGGAGATAAATTCCCAGCTGCACAAATAGAAAAGAAAAATATGCAATATTTATATAATGATGGTGGATTATATTATTTCATGGATAATGAAACATATGATCAAATTCCATTAAATGAAGAACAAATAGGTGATTGTTTAAAATATTTAAAAGAAAATATGGAAGTAACGATTCTTTCATATAAAGGAAATGTATTTGCAGTAGAACCACCAATATTTGTTGAATTAGAAGTTACATATACAGAACCTGGATTTAGTGGAAACACAACAACAACATCAGGAAAACCAGCTAAACTAGAAACAGGTTTAGAAATTCAAGTACCATTATTCGTTAATATTGGAGATATTGTAAGAATAGACACAAGAACAGGCGAATATATGGAAAGAGTATAAGAAAGGTGAATCTCAATGGCTAAACTAAAAGAAGAATATCAAAATTTTTTAGAGGATATAGAAAAGAATTTAAAAAACAAAGAGGACTTAGATTATGTTAAAGCTAGATTTTCTATGTTTGTTGATAAAGTAATAGATGAAATGGATATGCTTATTGACTATAAAGAAGAAAGAATGAAAGAATTAGAAGAAAAGCAAAAAGAAATCGATGATAAAATGAATAAAATGCAACAAATTATAGATAATATCGAAAAAGATATTTATTCAGAAGAAGGCTTTGATTTTGAAATTGTTTGTCCATATTGCGATAACCAATTTGTAATTGATGTGGATGAAAACAAAACAGAAGTAGAATGTCCTGTTTGCAATAATATTATAGAGTTAGATTGGTCAGGAGATTTAGAGGAAGATACAGAATGTAATGGAAGTTGTTCAGGTTGTCATGGATGTGATGAAGAACAAGAAGAGGAACCAGAACAAGAAAATAAAGAAGAAAATGATGATGATATGTAATAAAAAATAAAGGTGCCATATATGGAATTTTCCATAGTGGCATTTTTTATATTAAAAAAAATCTAATGGATTTTGATACATATTATTTATTCGAATACCTAAATGAAGATGAGTGCCGGTAGTTGCACCATTTGTAGGTTTACCACTAGAATCCGTGTATTGGTTACCTTTTACACCATAAACATATTGGGGACCAACATAGCCAATAACTTGTCCTTGTTTGACAATATCACCAACTTTAACAATATAGTTTGGAGAACAATGACAATAGGTCACTTTATAATTATCAAAAGAAAGCGTAATGGTATATCCACCAGCACCCAAAAATTGCGTAAAAGTAATTTCTCCATCTGCCACAGCAATAAATTTGGTGCCTTCTGGAGCAGGAATATCAATACCAGAATGTGAAGAGGAAGCACCGAGAAGTGGGAGAAACTCTTTTTCCAAAATAGGAACTAATTTTTGTATATCCAGGAAGCGGCCAAACAAATCCATTCGGATTTATGGAAATGATTTCAGAATCTAAATTATTTTCATAGGTAAAACCATCAGAAGTTATAATAGGTGTGAAAAATATGGAAATAAATAAAATGAAAAAAATAATTATAAAAATAAAAGATTTTATATTATAAAAAATAAAAATCACCTCGTTTAAAATAATAGAAAAAATATGTAAGGTTAAATATGAAATAAAAATTTATCATTAAAAAATATTGAAAATTAAATAAATTCGTATATTTTACTTTTGGCATTTATCACGCTTCTTTCTCTAGATCTTCTCACATTTCATTTAAATCAGTATATTCTTTACTTAAATTTAGATCTTTTTTTGCATCCTCCATAGCTTTTATTGTTTCTGCATTTAATTTTGCTATATTCAATAAATTTTAGTGATATAACAAAAAAGAAACCACAATTGTTACACAATCTGGTTTCCATTGTGGCAGGGGTAGAAGGATTCGAACCCTCACAGGCGGTTTTGGAGACCGATGTGCTACCATTAACACTATACCCCTAAAAAATAAGCAATAATATAGTATCATACTGAAAAAATATATGCAAGAGTTTTTTGAAAATTATTGTGATAAATTTTGTAGGTTAGTCAATCATATGTCACACTTTTTTGAAAAATATATACTTTGAGTACTCTATATTGTTATAACCGA
>CALXAT010000018.1 GCA_944386365.1 uncultured Clostridia bacterium | reverse complement strand
CAGTTTCTTGTGATATATGTGTCTTATTAAATCTTAATGGAGACTAATAGGTAAACAGGGTAAAATCCTTCTAAGCCCGGTGTCGGGGGTTCGAATCCCTCCTGGCTCACCAAAAAAATCAAGAGTGTTAATCTCTTGATTTTTTTTGCTTATATTATTCATAGATTGCATTTTTAGCACCCCTAGCTTCATGTGGACTGCTCTTCTCCCTTTCCTTTCTAATTTGGTATTTACTTGTGCAAATCTCATTATATTACATTTTACATAAAAATTCAATTTTCTATTCTTAACTATCTTTACAAACATCTATCCATTTTTTATAGTTTGATGTTTTTTCTAATTCTGCAATGCTTAATTTTATTGCACTATTAGAACTTCCACATGCAGGATAAACAATTGAAAACCTTTTTAAAGAAGTATCTAAATAGACTTGTACATTATTATGAATTCCAAAAGGACAAACTCCACCTACTTCATGTCCTATTAATTTTTCAACATCATTAACTGGTATCATCTTTGCCTTTGTATGAAATTCTCCTTTATATTTGGCATTATCTATTTTTTTATCTCCTGCAACTACAATTAATATTGGCTTATCTTCTACGATAAAAGATAATGTTTTTGCAATTTCTTCTTTTTTACAATTTACTGCTTTAGCAGCTTCTTCTACTGTTGCTGAAGAGACAGAAAATTCCATAATATTATTTTCTAATCCATATTGTTTTATGCATTCTTTTGCTTTGATAAATGACATATTCCTTCTTCCTTTCAATCTATTTTACAAGATACTTACTTTTCATTTTTTATTCATTTCCATTAATCATTTCTTCAAATAGTACATAAAATATAAAAGAAATTATTAAAACTAATAATCTCTTCTATTTTTCTTTTTCTAAACATTCTGCTATAATATTCTCTAAATCTGTTGTATCCACAACTGAACGAATACAAGCACTTAACATTTCTTTTGGATGAATATGCTTTAAATTCAAAACATATCCATTTTTATATGCAAGTTGTCTTATAAATTCTCTAATCGTTCTTCCATTTCCTTCTCTAAAAGGATGTAATACATTTAATTCTGCCATATAATAGCATAACCTCTTTATGAAAGTTTCTCTATCTAAATTTTGCAAATTATTTTCTTCTTTTAATTGATTTAATAACTTTTTTAATTCATCTTCTATATATTCCCATTCTGCAAAACTAAAATTTCCTTTTGCAATATTTTCTGTTCTAAATAATCCTGCAAATGGATAAATATCTTCAAAAAGAAATTTATGAATGCCAACAAAATGGTTAATATCAAAATTTCCTATTTGACGATTTTGTCTTAATTCATATAATTTTGCCAAAACAATTTTTCTTTCTATTTCTTCTAGTTTTTTATTATCTCTAATATCAAACTTATTAATTAATACATCACTATCTTTATAGCAATATATTGAATTTCTGGCTTCATATAAATCACTCATAAAACATTCTCCTTAAATCGTTGTTCTTTTTATTATATCAATCATCTCAGGCATTGTGATTTCATTATCAAAATATCTTCGCAATAACGCCACATCTTCTTCTGTAACTTGCATATCTTCTATTGCTAAATCTTGTTTTAAATTTGCAATATCAAATTCAAATTTTTCTTCTCTATCCATGTTTCCTCCTTAGATTTAGTTACTTTTTAACACACATATATATTATACCACAAAAAACAGTAAATTACTACCATAACTTACTGCATCTTTGCTGTTTGTTTATTTAATTTTCAATCCTAACAATTTTGACAATTCTAATGCTTGAAATTCATTTACAAGAAGCCCTTTCAAATCTGACATATCTACAACAATACCATTTATTTCACATGTAGAAAAATCTATATCTTTTAATTTTGTTCTAAACAATTGTGATTGATTTAAATTACATTCTGAAAATTGTATGTCTTTTAATTCCGCTTCACATATACTACTATTTTGTAAATTACTTTTTTCTATTTTAACATTTTTAAAAACAGAATTTGACAAATTGATATAAGCTAAATTTGTTTCTTCTATATATGTATTAAACATATCTGCTTCAATAAAATCACAACCTGTCAACTTACAATTTATAAATTCCACTCTGTTAAAACCCGCTTTGCTAAAATTTGAATTTGAAAAATCGCAATTTTTAAAAATTATATCTGAAAAATAGGCATTTTCAAAATCCGATTTTATATATTTGCAATTTTCCAATACACAATTTCTAAATTCATATTTTTCTGCTTGTATATCCTCTTCTTCTAAATCTTGGAATTCCATGCCCTTTATTTCATAATCCTCTAATTGTTCCTCAATTTCTCTTTTTAAACTAAATACTTCTTCTAGTTCATAAATCTTAGGTTTTATTATCATCTTCTTCATTACTCAATTTATATCTCCCTTCCCAACCTAATCTTCTCTATATTCTAGAATATCTCCAGGCGTACAGTCTAAAGCTTTACATATAGCATCTAATGTTGAAAATCTAATCGCTTTTCCTTTATTGGTTTTTAATATGGAAAGATTTGCCTGTGTGATACCTATTTTTTCAGCTAATTCTTGTGAACTCATTTTTCTTTTAGCCAACATAACATCTAAATTAACAATGATTGACATATCTCTCCCTCCTTATATTGTTAAGTCATTTTCATCTTTATATTCTATTGCTTTTCTATATATTTCTTTTAAAACTACAATTCCTATTCCAAAAATTAAAAATATAATGGCTAATGCAACATTTGCCAATGGGTATATGATAAAGTATCCTTCATCCGGAATGTTAACACCAAAATATATTAGTAATACATTTATGGCATACATAATTCCAATTATAATCGAAGATATATAACTAATGCTTAATCTTTTTACATTTTGTTTTTCAAATATCTTTTCATTTTTTAACGTATTAAATATTTGTAAAAATTGTACAATCATAATCAATGCTGGTATAGCTGATAAATAAATAAGAATATACGTTTCACTTAATAAATCTTTGGTAAAAAATTCAAAATTTCTAATGATAAATATACCTCCTGCCAAAATTGCTATTATACAAAGTATCAATAATATACATAAAAATACCATAACAACTGATGATAGACTTTTCTTTCCTAAAATTTTCATATTCTATTCCCCCTAATCTACATTTATTAATTCTTCTTTCGCTTTTATATATGATAAATTTATTTCTTGCCAACTTTTCTTTGTCTCTTGAAGTTGTTCTTTTTCTTCTAATAAATATTCTTCTACCCTTTTAACAACATTTTGATTTTTCGCATTTAATAATCTTTTTATTTCTCCAATAGCATCTGTTCCTGTATGATTCAATAAATAGGTCAAATCAATTTCATTTTCTTCCTGATTTTCAAAATATCTATCCACATTTTGTTTTGCAATTGTGGATTCTATATTCGAAAAATTTAATATAACATACATTATAATAACTATTCCTATGGTACTTTTTAATATATCTATCTTTTTTTCGAATATCCATAACCCTATTGGTAAAATAAGCAATAATTCTGTTGCTAAAATATAATATACAAATAATCGCAGATATGTATATCCATAAGCCTCTTCATATAAACGCATTCTAAAAAATGCTGATAACAGTATAATAACAGTAAATACTAATGTTAATATTGACATTACTATTGTATATTTGTTTATGTTTTGTCTATTTAATTTTGCTATCATAATCATACTTATATTAATGAAAGATATTATCATAAGTTGGAAAAAACCTTGTCTTGCATATGTTGCATAGTCAAAATCATTCATATTTATTTTTGAAAACAAGCTTGTAAATTGTATTACACTAAATATCAAATAAAATATATTTAATATGGTCAATATGGTATTAATTGTCATATTTTCTATTTTTAATTCTATTACTTTTTCTGTACTTTCATCATTAAACATTGTATCTTTCATTATGATATTAACAAAAAAGCTTGAAATTACAAAGAAAAATATAATCATTATACCAATTCTTAATAAAAACATAATAAAATTTTCTGCAACGAATATATCCGTAACCCCTCTTATAATGCTTTCAAATATATTCGCAAAGATACTATCTGCTGATGCTAATAATATAAATACAATTACTACTACTGGAATAGCATAAATGATAGAACGAATTATTTTTTTTGCTTCCGTTGCTTTATCATTTTCATCAATATTTTCTTTTTTCTTAATTCTCTTTTTTAAATCATCAATCACATCACTTATACTTTCAAAAGTTCCAGCTAATACATTTATGATTCCTATCAAAAAATCTTGTAGTTTTAATTTTAGCTTAGTTGTATATATGCACATAATAATCACAAGAAAACATATTACAAATGTATTCATTATGCGAAGTATAGAATTATGATAGATAAAATATGTCATGCTTAGTAATATAATTGGTATTGTTAATATTAAAGCTTTTTTATTTTCTATTTTTTTATTTTTATTCATTAAATATAAAAATCCTAATAAAAATGCTATTACAAATATAGTAACTGAAATCCCTGGCTCCTTTTCCCAAAATAATATGGATTGTAATATACTTAAAAGTATTCCACAAATTAAAATACAACTCATAAAAATTCCTCCTATGATTATATTTTATATTCATATTTATTATTTGTCAATATTTTTTTATTGTTTTTCGATAATTTATTAAAACTAAATAAAGCAAAATAAAAAATGACTATTGGAAAATGTATCCCAATAATCATTTTATTTCTTGAATAAATTCTTCTATAGAAGCAATTTCTTTCAGTTCCCTATTTTCTGTGAGTCTATTTGTCAAATATTCTATATATTCATTTACAAAATATGTTATTTCATGACTTTTCAAATTCTTTAGTTTTTTTTGACATTTATTTGTCTTTATATATTTGTTTAACTCTTTTTCCATTGTTGTTGTTTCCTTTTTTAAATTATCTAGTGTTAAAATAGATAATTCTTTTACCGCATAATAATCTCCATTACTAATACAAGATATTATTTTTTTTAAATAGTCTATATATTCTTCATTTTTTATCATTTCTAATTATTTCTCCACCTATTATCTCTCATTGTATAACTAAAAGTTATACAACAGTATTTAAAACATATTATCATTAATTGTTTTATTTTTCAATATTTTTATTCTTTTTTTAGAATATTTTTGTGTATTTTTTCTTATATTATTACTGTGTTCTAGATTAGCTCTCAGCTTGTTATACTTATGATAATACTTAAAAATTATGGAGGATGAAAATGAATTCTATCTCAAAAAGTGATATTGATAAAACCTTTGGAAAAATATTAAAAGACTTTAGAGTTAAAAACGGCTATACGCAAGAAGTTATGGCAGAAAAATTAGGAATATCTTTAAAATACATTTCTAGAATTGAAAATGGATATAGCGGAATTAAAACCCGTACTTTAATAAATTATATGAATATTTTGGGTATTACTCCTAATACAATCTTTAATCAATTTATGACAAATGAACAAACAAAAAGACAAATAGAGATATCTGAAAAATTAAATCAATTATCTGAAGAAAAGTTAAATTTTGTTGATAATATGATTGATTTATTAATTAACTTTAACAAAGAATAATATTTAAGAAAAGAGTATATTAAAAAACTTTAATTTTCTAATATACTCTTTTTATTTTTTCTATTTAATATTAGTTCTTATAACTTTATGCTTTATGCATTCCAAAATGCTTTATATGTCCTATATGCAGAATAAACATCAAATTTACTTGTTACTTCATAAGGTGCATGCATTGATAATACTGGAACACCACAATCAATAACATCTGCTCCTTTATTAGCAATAATATAGGCAATTGTACCGCCTCCACCAATATCTACTTTTCCAAGTTCTGCAATTTGATAATGAATATCATTTTTTTCTAATATATTCCTTACCCAAGCAACATATTCTGCATTGGCATCAGAGGCTCCTGATTTTCCTCTAGCACCTGTATATTTATTTAAACTGATCCCCTTTCCTAAAAATCCTGCATTTGTTTTATCTGAAACAGAAGCATATATTGGGTCAAATCCAGCATCCACATCTGAGGATAGCATTTTTGAAAAGCAAAATACTTTATCTAAAAGATTTGGTTTATTGATGCCTAATTTGTTCAATATTTCTGATATAAAGAAATCAAACATATGTGATTCCATTCCTGTATTTCCTATGCTTCCAATTTCTTCTTTATCTGATAATATACATATTGCTGTATTCTTTACCTCTCCTAATTCCATCATTGCAGCTAAAGATGTATATGCACATACTTTATCGTCTTGTCCATATGCTGCCACCATACTTTCATCAAACCCCAAACTTCTTGCTTTAAAAGCTGGTACTACTTCAATTTCTGAACTTTTTAAATCTGCTTCTGTAATTCCATATTTTTCATTTAAGATATTTAAAATATTTAGTTTTACTTGTTCTTTTCCTTTTTCTCCATAAGGAATACTACCTATTAAAAGATTTAAGTCTTCTCCATCGATTCCATTTTTCAATTTCTTTTCCATTTGTTCTTGTGCCAAATGAGGTAATAAATCTGTAATTGTAAAGATTGGATCATTTTCATCTTCACCAATACAAATATCTATTTTTTCTCCATTTGTTTTCACAATTGTACCATGTAAACTAAGTGGAATTGTTGTCCATTGATATTTCTTTATTCCACCATAATAATGTGTATTAAAATATGCCATTTCTGTATCTTCATATAAAGGATTTGGTTTTAAATCTAACCTTGGTGAGTCTACATGTGAACCTATAATATGTAATCCTTTCTCTATACTTTCTGTTCCAATAACAGCTAAATACATACTTTTATTTCTATTTATGAAATATATTTTATCACCTGGTTTTAAGGTTTCAAACTCCATAATATCTCTATAACCATTTTGATCAGCAAGTTCTTTCGCTTTTTTTATAAATTCTCTTTCTGTCTTAGCTTGATTTAAGAAATTCATATAACCTTTTGAAAAATCCAATATATTTTGCATTTCCTCATTATTCACTGTCTTCCATCCATTCTCTTTTTTATCAAAAAGCTTTTCTCTTAATTCTTCACTCATATTTATCCCTCCCTATATATTCTTTTTTCTGTTTCAAAGTATATCATTATATTATTCATTTTTCCACTATTTTTATAATTTATTCCAAAAATCTGGTTATACTATATGTAAATTTATTGAGAAAGGTGGGTTTCTATGAATTCTTTATGGATAGATTCTGTAAAAGGATTATCAAAATTTGAAAAATTGAATAATAACTTAGAAGCTGATATTTGTATTATTGGAGCTGGTATTTTTGGAATAACTTGTGGATATTATCTAAGTCACCTCGGCTTTAAAGTTATCTTAATAGATAAAAACAATTTAGCTGGTACAACTAGTTTTACAACCGGTAAAATTACCAGCCAACACGGCTTATTTTATTCTTATCTTAACACTTCTTATGATATGCACTTTGCCAAAGATTATTTGGAAGCAAATGAAAAAGCAATCAAAAATATTCAAGATATCATTAAGAAAGAGCAAATTGATTGTGATTTTGAACTGCAAAATAATTATGTATATACAACAAAAAAAGAAGAAATATCCTTATTAGAAAAAGAACAAAAAGTTTTAGAAAGTCTTGAATATCATGCAGCGTTAACTAAAAATGTTTCTTTGCCATTTGAAGTTGAAGGTGCTTTATGTTTTAAAAATCAAGCTAAATTTAATCCGTTAAAATATATTTTAGGATTATCCAAAACCATTATGGAAAAAAATGGGCAAATTTATACAAATACTATTGCTGTTGATATAGAAAAAGATAAGAAAAATTACATGGTCTATACAGATAATGGTAAAATGATAAAAGCAAAACATGTGATTATGGCTACTCGTTATCCTTTTATGAATGTTCCTGGTTTTTATTTTTCGAAATTATATCAATCTACTTCTTATATTATTGCTCTAGATACAAAAAAAGAATTATTAAAGGATATGTATATTAATATTTCTTCTCCGATATATTCTTTTAGAACTGCTAAATTTAATGGAAAAGACATCTTATTATTAGCAAGTGGTAGTAGTAAAACTGGTCATAATTATTCTCAAGAAAATCCTTATGATACCTTAAAAAATTTTGCTAAGCAATATTATCCAGATTGTGATATTTTATATCAATGGAGTAGTGAAGATTGTATTTCTTTAGATAAACTTCCCTATATTGGTAAATATTCTAATTTATTACCAAATGTATATGTAGGAACTGGTTTTAAAAAATGGGGTATGACACTTTCTAATGTTGCCGCTAATTTAATTGTTGATGAAATTTGTGAAAGAAAAAATCCATATGCTTATTTATTTGATTCTACAAGATTTGGTTTATTTAAAAATTTTGATGAAGTAAAAAATATGGTTGTTGATTCTACCAATTCTTTATTATTAAACAAACTAAAATCTTCAGATGCTTCTATTGAAAATATAAAAGCAAATTCTGGTGCAATTATTGAATTGGACGGAAAAAAGATTGGTGTTTATAGGGATAACAAAAATCAAATTCATGCTTTAAATCCAATTTGTACCCATCTAGGCTGTTTACTTACATGGAATGACATTGATAAAACTTGGGATTGCCCTTGCCATGGTTCTCGCTATGATGCCATGGGTAAAAATTTATATGGCCCTGCTTTCAAAGATTTAGAGATTTATCAATAGTATTTGCATATTTTTTCTTGTATATTTCTTTTGCAATATTTTATAGAAATTTGTTGTTTTTTGTATTTTTTTATTGACTTGTTTTCTTTTATTTGCTACAATACCAATAATAAATCATATATTTATATATTGATTTATCAATTATTTTTTGTTTATGAACTAGATTTCTCCTATAACAGTAATCTAGTTCTTTTTTTATGTATTCTATTAAAAAATAAAAAGATGAACTTTAAAGGTTGTCTCTAAAATTCATCTTTTTTGATTTTTCTTTATTCTTCAGCTGATTTTTTTTCTAATTTATAAATAACAAAAGATAGAACAACGCCTAATGTGGCTGTAATCAATTGTGTTGTACTCATAGCTGTTTGTAAATTGGAAACTAATTTTTCTGGAAAAACACCAAAAGCATTTAAGATTCCAAAAAATGCAAATATAATAGCTACTTTTACGACAACACCTACTATTCCAGCTAAGAAGTAATGTTTATTTTTTCCTAACATGATAAATTTGTAAGCATAGACTAATGCAAAATTTCCTACCCATATTGCTGGTATCATATATACCATATATGTAGAAGCTGTTCCAAATACATATCCACTTAATATTGTAGAAATACTTGGCATTGTTACAACTCCAAGAATTTTAGCCCAACCTTTTAAATTGATAGCCGTTGTGACTAATGCCATGTTCACAATTGTTCCAATAATTAATTGAGAATTACTTGCTATCACGCTTGTTGCTCCAAATACTTTTGTAATAAGCTGTCCTAAAAATGTTGGAACTAATAGGGCTATTAAAAATATAATGATTGTTTGTGCTATGTCAGCACCTTTTGAAAAATCTGTTATTCTTTTATTAATAACATTTTCATTCTCCATTTTAAACTCCTCCTTTTTATAGAAATAGAGCTTTAAAATAAGAATATATCTTTACTATACATTGGAATAAATAACTCTACTTGTAATTCCAGAAAGTTTTCCGATTTTTCCTGATAAAGTATTTATTTCATCTTGTGGTGCATCTACAATAATATTAATAATATTGATAGATTTTTTAGGATATGGCATACCCATCCTTCCTATAATCCATTTCGAATATTCATGTAAAATAGCATTTAGTTTTTCTACTTCATCCTTTTTTTCTAATATTATTCCTATTATGGCAACCCTTGTATCCATGATTTCCTCCTAAAAATTATGTTCATACTTCTACTTTAATAATATTTTAGTATCAGAAATTTTTAAATACTTTGCTATAAAGATATTCTTACTAGCTCAGTCCTTGTTATTATATCACATTTTTCTCTATTTTCAATGTTTTTATTTCATGGAATTTTTTTGTTACTACTATTTAATAAATTATATGGCAGAACCAATCCACAATCAGAAAGTAAAATAAAAAACAACTTACGATTTATAAAAAGTTCGTAAGTTGTTTTTATGGAGCAGGTAGTGGGAATCGAACCCACGTCATCAGCTTGGAAGGCTGAGGTTCTACCATTGAACTACACCTGCATTACTCTTGACATTTATAAATTATACTGGGTTTTCTTCATTTTGTCAACACTTTCTTTAAATATTTTTCTAATATTATTAAAAACAAAAAATAAAGTATATACATCTCTGCTATATACTTTATTTCTTTTTACATATCTTTTCCAAATATTTCTGGATTTCCTCCAACAAAATTAATCTTCCCTTCATCATAAATAACAGCTTGATTATCTTTTACTGCATAAATAGGAAATAGATTATCTCTTAAAACCTCTTCTAAAAATTCTTTATTCCATTTTTTATGATCCTCTCTCATATAGTGTGGAATAATATTAAAATCTACAAATCCTAATGTTTTATCTTTTATTTTTTCTTTTTCTACTTGATACCTTTCTTTCCAATATTTATCACTTTCTATTT
Organism: uncultured Clostridia bacterium; assembly: GCA_944386365.1. Lineage (GTDB taxonomy): Bacteria > Bacillota > Clostridia > TANB77 > CAG-508 > CAG-269. Next base: position 12,145 of record CALXAT010000018.1, on the reverse strand, counting down.
GTTTTCCTAATACAGTTGCACCTACTGATGTTCCCATAATAACTTTATCTTTACTACATTCTTTTAAAATCTCGTCAAATCCTGTTTCTTTGAATAGATTTGGTAAAACAAATTGCTTTCCGCCAACAATATATATCATGTCTGTATTGACTAATCTTCTTCTAACTTCTGCTTTTGTGTATGCTCTCAAATTCACAAAGTCAATTGTTCCACCTATATATTTTTCTATATTGCATAATTCTTGTATTAACCATCTTTTATCTTCATTCTCCGGAATTACAACATATGCTTCATTAATGATAGAAATATTTATATTATTTAATGATTTTCCCACCAATTTAGACACATCTCCTGCAATTTCATCTGTTATAAATCCCTGCGAAGCCAACACGAGTTTCATTACAAACCCTCCTTCAAATTATATTTATTTATCATTTCTTTTGTTGCAAATCCATTATGCATATTTACTCTTTCTAAGAATACGATTCCATCTAGGTGGTCACATTCATGTTGAATATCTCTTGCTGTGAATCCATGAACTTGTTTTGTTATTTTCTCTCCATGTTCATTATAGTAAGTAACTTCTATGTCATGATATCTTTCCACTTTTCCTCTAATAGATGGCACACTTAAACAACCTTCATACTCTATATAAGTTGCTTCTGATAGATTTCTCCAAACAGGATTTATCATAACTGTTGTTGGGATATCTTCACAATCTTGATAAGTACACCTATCTTTTTTAACTTGTATAACAACAATTCTTTTATTGACACCTATTTGTGGAGCTGCTATTCCAAAACCACCTGTAAAATTCAAAGTTTCTTTCATATCTTCTATGATTTCTATTATAGATTCATCTATATTCTGAATATCTACTTTTTTACATATTGTTGATAAAATAGGATCTCCTACTTCTCTTACTTTTAATACGCTTCCCATAACCCACCTCATACAATAAATCTAAAATTATTTTATGCCTATACAATTTGTAGTTAAATTACTTTATTTTCTTACTTTATTATAATTCTATAAAGAATTCTATATATTCATTATCATTTTTAACATAAATCTTCCCTTGATGCAACTCTATAATTTGTTTGGTTATGGCAAGTCCTAATCCTGCTCCTCCTGTGCTACTTGTTCTTGCATCATCTCCTCTATAAAACTTTTCAAATAGCCTATCCAATTTATATTGTGGAATCTTATCTCCTTTATTTCTAAATACAATTGATATTTTACCTTCTTTTTCTTCTAATTGTATTTCTATTGTCGTATTTTCATAACTATAATTTATGGCATTTTTTAATAAATTATCAAATGCTCTTGCTAATTTATCTCCATCTCCAACATACATTACTTTATCAACAGATTTCAAATCACATTTAAGATTTCTTTTTTCTAACATTGGGTAACATTCATCAATAACTTGTTTTAACAGATATACTAAATTTATTTCCTGTTTATTAATCGGCATTTTTTGTAAATTATATCTTGTAATATCAAAAAATTGATTGGTTAAGTCTTCCACTCTTAAAGCCTTATCTAACGCAATTTTGATATACTTTTCTTGCAATTCTTTGGATATTTGTTTTTCATCTTTTAATAATGTTAAATATCCAATAATAGAAGTTAAAGGTGTTTTTAAGTCGTGCGCCATATACACAATTAAATCATTTTTCTTTTGCTCTGCCTCTCTTTCATTCTTTTTCGTTAATATATAATCATATTTAATTTCATTGATTTTATCTGAAAATTGGTTCATCTCACTTGGTAATTTAATCGTCTCATTATCTTCCTTTAATATTGAATCTAATGACTTATATACTTCATAAATATCATCTAAATGTTTTGAAATAAATCGATAAATAGCAAATGCCATAACAATACCAATATATACATATACGACAATATTTCTGTTATTGACAATCCAGTAATATAGTTCATAATTTAAACTCTCTATCATAATAGCTAAACCATTTTCTAAAAATAGAGCAACTATAAAATATACAATCATCGAAATAATATATGCAACAATTATATCGCCTATTAAAGACATACTTAATCTGATTTTTTTCTTTGTTAATTCATTCATTTTCAATTTTATATCCCACTCCCCATACTGTTTTTATAAATTTTGGATGTTTGGTATCTTCTTTTAGTTTTTCTCTTATCCTTCGAATGTGTACCATAACGGTATTATTACTATCTAAATATTTTTCTTTCCATACTTTTTCAAACAACGCTTCTGAAGAAATTACTTTACCCCTATTTTCTGCTAAATATAATAGTATATCAAATTCTATTGGTGTTAGGTCTACCTCTTCTTCATATAGCAAGCATTTATGTTTGTCTTTATCTATCACAAGTCCATTGATTTCAATTATGTTATCTGATGTTTTTTCTCCATTATTATATAAGGTATATCTTCTTAACGCTGATTTTACTCTTGCCACTAATTCTAGCGGATTAAATGGTTTGGTGATATAGTCATCTGCTCCGAATAGTTAATCCTTTTATTTTATCATTATCTTCTATTTTTGCTGTTAGCATAATCACCGGAAATCTGAGCCCTTTTTTGCGAATATATCTACAGATTTCAAATCCGTCTTTTCCTTCAATCATAACATCTAATATGGCAACATCCAAATTTACTGTATCTATGCATTTTATAGCCTCTTCTGATTTATAAAATTTATATATATGATAATTTTCATTTTGTAGATATAATTCTACCAAATCTGCAATTTCTTTTTCATCATCTAATACAAGAATATTCATATTACGCCCCTTCCTTTTCTCGCATTATACCATACTTTTTCCTATTTTTATTTGTTTTCTTGAAATGTAAGAAAAAGTTAAGAATTTGTTAATCCTTTCTTAAAGTTCTTTTAGCATTTATTTTATAAAATGTATTCACAATAGCTCTTTACTTTAAAAGTATTTATTTAAATTTAAAACTGAAAGAGGGATTAAAAATGAAAAGAAAATTACCTAGAAGAAAATTAAATAAAAAAAGATTCATTTTATCTTTGCTTTTATTATCTATCATTCTTTATCTATATATAAATTCTAGTGATATTTCAATTGATAGTACAAATTTCATATCTTCTTTGGAAAATCATTCAGAATATGATGTTATCAAGCAAGATACAAATTCAAATTATTCTGGAACTGGGCAACAAAAAGTAAAGCATAAAGATGGCTATTTTACAACTTTTACAACAGAGAAAAATCATCAGAAAACCTATAAAGAATATAAACAAAATGGTGAGGCTTCTTGGAGTAATAACGCCTATTGGGGAAATACTATGGCTGAAAATGGTTGTGGTATAACCGTTATGTCCATTATTTTAAGCGGTTATGAAAAAAATTACACACCTGAAGATTTAAGACAAAAATATTATCCAGTTATGGATTATGAAAAATTTCCAAGTGAATTATCTTCTACTTTTGGAATTCAAAATTCTGGTTTCTATTATGATTCTGAGCATCTATCAAATACAGCTATTGAAGAACATTTACTTACCAATAGACCGATTATTGTTTGTGTTTGGAACCAACCACACAATAATCGTTGGACAACTGCTTCTCATTATATGGCGCTTCTTGCTACTGATGGAAATGGGATGGTTTATGTTTCTAATCCGAATGGCTTAGAAAATGATAGTAAAAGCTCTGGTTGGTATGATATAAATGAAATTACACCTTATCTTGCAAAGGCAATTTATATTGAAACATATTAAATCCTATTTTCCTTAATGCTATAAAACAATAAAATTTTTTTATTCTACGATAAGTAAACTAATAGTCGAGAAAACTAAACCGATTATTGGTTTACTTTTTTTATAAAACATATTAACATTTAAGTATAGGAAAATAAGGAGGTATATAATTATGAAGAGTATAGGAGAAACCATTGCTTCTTTAAGAAAGAAAAAAGGTATGACACAAAATGATTTAGCAGAAAAAATGAATGTTACGGATAAAGCTGTCTCAAAATGGGAACGTGATTTATCTTGTCCGGATATTAACACAATTTCAAAATTGGCAGATGTACTAGATGTATCTGTTGAAGCACTTTTAAAAGCTAAAAAGAAAGATGCTTCTAGTACAAAAACAAAAGATTTGATAAATGTAATCTTTAAAGCTGTTGCCTTAGCGATGGGAATAGCGGTTGTTGTTTTAAATATATTAAATCAAATAGATGTAAAGTCATCTATCATCATGTTGGGGGTTGGAATTGTTTGCATTAGTATATATTTGTTAGACAATAGTGAAAGCCAGAATTGACAATTTACATAAAATTTTATATACTATAAGTAGCTACTTAATGTTACCCAAATGGGTGTTTATTATTAAAATAGGAGGTATTGCTTTATGAGCAGAACATTACAGGAAACCAATCGGGAAGTACAGCAGAAATTAAGGGAAGTGGCAGAGATCTCCACGGGTCCAGATCAGATTATTTATCTTGAGAAGAATCCACATACCGGTGAAACTGAGTACGCTATATGTAGTGGAGCTCCCTTAGCACAGGGAATTGTTTCATCCCTGAAGGAGTACACAATATATGACATCATGAATGCTCTTTTTGCCGATGACCTCGGTTACGATGTAACCGTAGGAGATAGCAATGATTATGAAGGCGCTATATGTGTCCAGATGTGGCACAGGTAATAAATTTATAATTATAGCTACAAATAAACAAGACTTAGGTCCGGAAGTGCTAATCACATAGCCTTCCGGATTTAAGTCTTGTCCTTTTTTATTTATCCTTCCCACTCTTCTGGTTCAGGAATATATTCTTCTACAAATGTCCATGTATCTCCCATATCACTTGATTGATAAGCTGCTTTTGTTCCGCCGTTATAATCGCCGTCACTTCCTTGTCCCACAACTAATATTAATTGATTATTCTCATTTATATATGGCATTTCTGGTGTATCATAAACATCTTCCCATTTTAAATCAAGTGTTGTATCTTTTAGTGTTTGTGTTGGTATTTGTACTTCAGAAAAAGTCTTCATTCCATCTGTTGTTTTATATAAGATAGCTTTCTCTCCTGCGGATACAGGATTAACTAAAAATCCTACATTTTCATTAAACATTTTAAACTGTGCGCCATCTCTTATAGAACCATTATCATTAGGTCCATTTCCCACACTTATCCAAGTATCTCCTCCATCTTGTGTTTTTAATATTTCTATAAATCTTTCTCCGCCTAATGCAGCATCCACAACTTCCACTAAATATCCTGTATTTGCATTTAGAAATTGTAAATACATTGGGTCTCCTTCCCCATTGTATTCTTTTAGTTTCCAATTTTCCCCTTTATCTTTTGAATATATGATTTGATTATCTGTATTCATAATAGCTGTCACTTCTTCTGAGATCGTATATAAATTATCTGTTAATTTATATTTTTTAGAACTATCTCTAAAATCAATTCCATTTGTTTCTACTTCTCTCCATGTATTACGATTATCATAGGTTACATATATTTTTTCATTTTCGATTTTATAAGTACATTGTTTATCTTTATCTTCATAATATTTTTTACTTTCAAATTGTAGTTGTTGCTGTTCTTCTTCTGCTTGTCCACTTTCTTTATATTGCTCTATTTGATATTCTACTGGTTTCATTCTATTAGCTACAAAATATTTAGAAACTTGATTTTCTTCTCTTAATAAGAATTTTAAAACCCATTGACAAGAAAGTATACGATTTTCTTCATAGATTCCCCAATCATTTTCTAAAAAATATGCACTTTCTTTTTTATCTGTTTTCAAATCAAAATCCACCTGTACATATTGATTTTCTTCATCTAAAACTTCTACACTTTTGATTTCTATACTATCTACTTTTTTTGATCTTGGCACATATTTTTGCATATATTGTCCTACATATTGATTTACCCACTCAGTTGCAATTTCAGATAAATCTTGCGCATCTGTTTCTATATAAAATGTTGTTTCTGCTTTTATATCCATTTTACTTTGCCTGTATGAAATATATTCGATATAACTACATACAATAATGATTACTACTATGAGTATACCAAGAATAATACCTAACATTTTTTTATGTTGTTTTATAAAATTCATTTTCTTTCCTCCACTTTTATTTTTCATATTATATCATATCTCTTATTAAATTTAGATGATTTTTTATATTTTTTGAAAGAATTACAATTAAACAGGGTATACTTGTTATAACTCTGAATAGTAACAAATTTTATATGTAATTTTTATGTGTATTTTATTGACAACTATGATTTGAAAAAATAAAATATATGTGAAAATAAAAATTCATTTAACATATAGAGGTGAATTAAATGGATAAAGAATTAATTACAAAAATATTGCAAATTGATGAACGTGCTAAAAAAAATGTAGCAGAAATAGAAGAAAAAAATAATGAAATAGAAACTTATATCAAACAAGAAACAACAGCTAAAGAAGTTGCTCTTGAAGCTAAATATAAAGAAAACATTTCTCACTTAGAACAAAATTTCGAAGATTCTTTTTCTAAAAAAGAAAATGAAATCAGAACTGAAACTTTAGAAAAACTAAATCATAAAAAAAGCACATTTGAAGCCATAAAAGAAGAAAAAGTAAAGGAAATCATAAATGATATATTAAAAGAGGTGGTTTCAAGTAATGAAAACTATGAATAATCCTAGTTTAAATGCAAAATTAAAAGCAATGTATGCTAAAAAATTAAAAAAAGATGATTTAGAAGATTTAATGAAACAAAACAGTTTAACAGATGCCATCCTTGTTCTAAAATCTAAAATACCGAATTTAGATAATTTATCTGATAATGCTAAAAGAATGGAATTAGAAGCAGCTTTAGATACTATTCTCATATATGATATTCAAAAAATTCTTAAATATTTACAAGGGACTAACAGAGAAATATTTGAGCAATATATTATAAAGTATAAAATAGAAACTATAAAAAAATTATATGAAAATTTAAATATTTCAAAAATGAAAAATATACAAACTAATGATTGGATTGAATATATATTTACAGATTTAAAAATTTTATATACAGCAACTAATAAAGAAGATTTTATAGATAAAATTCCTGATAAAAATATAAATTCTATTTTTAAAAATAGTCATACAGATTTTGAAAGAGAAAACACTTTAGATAAATACTATTTTGAAAACTTATTAAAAACAGTTAAAGGGAAAAATAAGAAAATAGAAACTTTATTAAATATAAGAATTGATCTATTAAATATCCTTTGGACATATCGATGTAAAAAATATTATGGAATTTTTAATCCAGATATATTAATTCCTCATTTTTATAGAATAAATTTGAATACAATTCAAAGAATTGAAAGTGCTAATACCAGAGAAGATTTAAATCAAGCTTTAAATGATACTATTTATCAAAATATGATTAGTAATGATATTGAAAGTGATATTAAAAAATATGTATATAAAAAAAGTAAAAAAGCCTTTAGAAGTGAATTATTAGATTTAAGCATGATCATTAGCTATTTTAAAATATTAGAAATAGAAAAAGAAAATATTGTAACCATTATAGAAGGTATTCGATATAAGATGTCTAAACAAAATATAGAAAGTAAAATAATTATATAAACAAAAGAGGTGAAAATTTTGGCTATAGAAAAAATGAAATTTTTAAGTATGACTGGTAAAGAAGAGCATCTTGATTTCATCATTGCAAATGATTTAATCGGTTCTGGATTTCAACCAGAAAATGCTTTAAAAGTTTTAGAAAAGGGTTGGAAACTCACATATTTTTCATACGATTCTCGTATAAAAGAATATATCAAAAAGGCAGAGAACCTGTTAAAAAAATTAGATATACCTTATGAAGAAAAACTAGTGGAATTAAAACAAAATTTTGATACCATTCAACAATTTATAGATAATTCTGAATCCAAAATAAATAATTTCTATCAAGAAATTGAAAAAAAGGAAAAAGAAATAGAAGCATTAAATGACAGTATTCTTCCGGTTGAACACCTAAAAAATTTTCCAGAAACATTAGAAAAATTATATAATTTAAGATATATGTCTTTTCGATTTGGTGTTTTATCTTTAGAAAATTATAATGAACTTTGTAAAAAATTAGAAGATATAGATGCTATTTTAGTAGAATTAAATAAAACTGAGGATGAAGTCTGGGTTATATATTTTACCCCTAAAATATTATCTGAAAAAGTAGATAGTTATTTTAAAGTAATGAAATTCAAAAGAGTTTGGCTTCCAGAAGATTTTAAAGGAACACCATCAGAAGTGATTACACAAGTAAAAACATATATAAAAGATAATCAAATAGAAATAGAAAAGCAAAAAGCAAAACTTGCTGAAATGAGAGAAACAATTGGAAGAGAATTAATCAATACTTTTTTACAACTACAACTTTTGGAAAAAATAAATAAAGTAAAGAAATACATGGCACATGATAATAAAGGTTCTTTTTATATTGTTGGTTGGATTCCTTATCATAATTTAGAATCTCTAACCTCTAAATTAGAAAGTCATCAAGTAGAATATGTTATCAAAAATCATGATGAAGTGGCCAGTACACCACCTACAAAATTGAGAAATAATAAATTAGTAAGACCTTTTGAATCCATCGTAAAAATGTATGGAACACCAAATTATACTGAAATGGATCCAACACTCTTTGTTGCTATAACTGCATTTTTAATGTTTGGCTTTATGTTTGGAGATGTTGGACAAGGTTTCATCATTGCACTTATTGGTCTTATTTTAATGATAAAGAAAAAATCTTTAGGACCTATTTTTACTGCTGCAGGAATTTCTGCCATCCTATTTGGATTCTTGTATGGTAGTATTTTTGGAAAAGAAGATATCATTAAGGGAATTGTACCAAGTCCTATGGATAATATACAAAATATGTTAATCTTTGGAATTGGTAGTGGTGCCATATTAATTTTAATTGCCATGATATTTAATATTAAAAATGGTATTAAAAATAAAGATATTTCACGTGCTCTGTTTGATAAAAATGGTTTAGCTGGATTGGTTTTTTATAGTGTTGTTTTAATTTTAATTGTAGGATTATTATTAAATGGAAAAATGGTTTTAAGCTTGACCATTAGTTTAATACTAATAATTGTACCTTTACTACTCATTTTATTTAAAGAAAGAATTGAAAATCTTTTAAATAAAAATAAATCAAAGGAAAATGTATCGATTGTAGAAAAAATATTTGAATTAATAGAAATGCTTCTAAGTATGGCAAGCAATACCATTTCATTTGTTAGATTAGCAGCTTTTGCTATCAACCATGTTGGATTATGTATGGCGGTATATATCTTATCAAATATGTTTGGTAGTACTGGAAGTTTAGTGGTTGCTATCATTGGTAATATCATTGTTATCGCATTAGAAGGTTTGATTGTTGCCATCCAAGTATTAAGATTGGAATATTATGAATTATTTAGCAGATTTTATTCTGGAGATGGAAAAGAATATATCCCAATTGAAAATGAAAAATAGTAAAGTTACGAAAGGAAAGGAATTAGATATGAGAAAAAAAGTTTTTAATATAATTTTAATATTTGCCGTTATTTTTGGAATTTTAAGTGCAGGTTCTGTTTATGCTGTTAATACTACAAATATTTCTAATAGCACAAATACTGACAATACAAATGCAACTTCTTTAGAAAACACAACTGTCAATACAGCAACAGAAAGTATCACTGGTGAAGAAACAGTCAATCAAACAGAAACAACTTCTGAAAATGAAAGTTTATCTAACCATGATATTGGATTACTTGCTGCTGCATTAGCAACAGGACTTGCTTGTATTGGTGCAGGTATTGCTGTTGCTATGGTTGCTTCTAGCGCGATTGGTGCTATTAGCGAAAACCCATCTTTATTAGGAAAAACAATCATCTTTGCAGGTTTAGCAGAAGGTATTGCTATTTATGGTTTAATTATATCTATTATGATATTAAATAAAATATAAAGGAAGGTTATAATTGAAAATTGTAGGAATATTTAATAAAAGAGAAGAAGCCGTTGGTTTTCGATTATCCGGTATAGAAACCAATTTTATTCAAGATAAAGCAGAGCTTTTAGAATTTTTAAAAAATTTAAATAAAGATACAAATGTCGGTATATTAGTTATTAATAATGACATCTATCATTTATTGCCTGAAGAATTTGATAAGATAGAACAGGCACAATTGCCATTACTATTAAAACTAAAGTAAGAGGAGCGTGTCATTTTGAATATAGATGAAAAGTTAAAAAAATTTCAAGATACTTGTTTAGAAATGTCCAATAATGATAAGAAAACTTTGCAGACAGAATTAGATACAAAAGCGAAAAGTAAAATAGAAAAAGAACTAAATACTTTTGAACAAAAACTTGAAACAAAATTTGAAAAAGAAAAACTTCAATTAGAAAAAGAATATAATAAAAAAATAATTGATTTAGAATTTAACGCAAAAAAACAACTATTAGCTGAAGAAGAACAAGAAAATCAACAACTTTTTGATGCATGTGTTCAAAAATTAGAAGCTTATACTTCTACTGAAGAATATATTCAACTTCTTGGACAAATTCTTGAAAATACAATGTCTTATTTAGAAAATTGTGAAAATGTAACCATTTATTTAACTAATAAAGATGTCCAGAAAGTAAATTTTAAAAATTACGGGAATATTGAAACTTTAGAAGATACCTATATTGGAGGACTTATGTTAAGAAATGAAGATATGCTGATTGATAATACATTTTTAACAAATTTAAAGGAGAGACTATATGGAACCAAAGAAAATAACGAAAATTAATGGCCCTGTTATCATTGCCACGGGAGACGAAAGTTTTGCAATGCATGATATGGTATATATCGGTATTCATAAATTATTAGGTGAAGTAATTAAATTAGATGGAAAAAATGCTACAATTCAATGCTATGAAGATACTTCTGGAATGAAAATTGGTGAAGAAGTCATAACTACGAATGCTCCTTTATCTTTAAGTTTAGGTCCAGGAATGATTGGTAGTGTATATGATGGTATACAAAGACCTTTAAAGATGTTAGAAGAAATATCTGGTCCTTTTATAAAAAAAGGTATTCAAATTTCACCATTAGATGAACATAAAAAATGGCATTTTGTTCCTGCTGTATCTATTGGAAATACAGTAGAATATAATTTCATCCTTGGTACCGTAAAGGAAACTGAAAGTATTACACATAAAATATTATATCCAAATAATAAAACTGCCAAAGTAATAGAAATTGCTCCTGAAGGAGATTACTGTATCAATGAAACTATTGCAAAAGTTCAATTTTTAAATGGACAAATTTTAGAACTTACCATGGTTCAAAAATGGCCTGTCAGAATTCAAAGACCTTATAAAGAAAGATTACAAGCAAATATCCCTTTGCTTACTGGTCAAAGAGTCATTGATTCTATATTCCCTATTACAAAAGGTGGAACTGCAACAATTCCTGGTGGTTTTGGAACTGGTAAAACCATGTTACAACATCAATTAGCAAAATGGTGTGATGCAGATATTATTGTTTATATTGGCTGTGGGGAAAGAGGAAATGAAATGACACAAGTACTAGAAGATTTTCCTAAACTTACAGATCCCAGAACTGGTAGACCTTTAATGGAAAGAACGATATTGATTGCCAATACTTCTAATATGCCTGTTGCAGCAAGAGAAGCTTCTATCTATACTGGAATTACTATTGCAGAATATTATCGAGATATGGGATATCAAGTAGCAATTATGGCCGACTCAACTTCTAGATGGGCAGAAGCTTTAAGAGAAATTTCTGGTAGATTGGAAGAAATGCCGGCGGAAGAAGGATTTCCTTCATATTTACCTTCAAGACTTTCTGAATTTTATGGAAGAGCTGGAAGAACTTTAAACCATAATGGAACTGATGGTTCTGTCACCATTATTGGTGCTGTATCCCCACAAGGCTCAGATTTTTCAGAACCAGTTACACAAAATACGAGAAGATTTGTTCATGTATTTTGGGGATTAGACAGAGATTTGGCATATTCTAGACATTATCCTGCTATTAATTGGATGATTAGTTATAGTGAATATATTTCTAATTTAGAAAATTGGTATGATAAAAATGCAGAAGAAGATTT
>CALXAT010000017.1 GCA_944386365.1 uncultured Clostridia bacterium | reverse complement strand
ATACTTGAAGAACTTTCAAAAACACCTAACTATCCAATTAAAAAATGTCAAAATTGTGGAATGTACTTTATTCCAACTTCAAAAGTAGATGAAATTTATTGTGATTACCCAAAAGAAAATTCAAAACCTTGTAGAGATTTAGGTGCTTTTCAATCTTATACGGAAAGATTAAAGCAAAATAAGGCTATGGGAGAATATAGAAGAACATATCAACAAAAATTTATGCAAGTTAGAAAAAATAAAGACAATAAAAAGCTTGCCCAAGATTTTGAAACTTGGAAAAAACAGGCTAAAGAAAAAATTAACCAAATGAAAAAAGGCAAACTTACTGAAGATGAAGTTTATAATTGGATTATAAAAAACAAGTCATAAAAATAAAAAAGCAATTACTAATATTTTTGAAAGTAATTGCTTTTTATTCATCTTCAAACTCAACATCTTTAAATAATGGATCTTTGAAAAAATCAGTTAATTCAATGTTAAATCCTTCACATATATGTAATATAGTAGCTAATTTTGGACTTTTACTTTTTCCATAAAATATACTAAAAACTGTAGAATATGATAATCCAGAATTAGTTGATAATTTATTTAATGTTATATTTTGTTCTTTACAAAGATTTATAATTCTCTTTTGAACAGCTTCTGAAAGTTGCATAAATTCACCTCTTTTTTAACATAAAAATTATATCAAAAGCAAGGTGTAAATGTTTGCGAGCAATCGCAACATTGTTGTTGACTTTTTTGCTTTGCTATTGTATAATTATTGCGAACAATCGCAAATATAAAATTATAATATTTCATTTTACAAATTTACTAATAAAAAATTCTTATATAAAAAGAACAGTAAAAGTAGTATAATTCTAATAAGAAATTGACAAAATAATATAATAAAGTAAATTGTGAAATGGGGTAATAATAATGGCACAAAACATAAATAGTAGTTTAGAAGAAAAATTAAAAGAATTTATTGGGAAAAACGTAATTATAACTCAAGATGGATTTTTAAAAAATAAATATTCAATACATAAATTAAAATACTTTATTGAATATGAAATTTTGAATATAACAGATGATGAAAGTAAAAATTATCTAAAGATAAACTTGAATCAAATATACAAGATAGAGATCAATGAAAAAGATATTAAATTATACTTAGATAATGATACAATAATTTGTCTTGGTATTTAAAAAAGATAGACTACTAAGTCTACCTAAAAGGAAAATTATTTTGCAATTTCTCTAATTCTTCTTTATCTTTTTCATCTAAATTATTTAAGCTAAATTCTAATAAAGAAATTACAACTTTATTAAAAGATAAGTTTTTGAGATTAGCAAGATTTTGTATATCTTCTACTATATTTTCTGGCAATCTAAGAGTTTTGCTAACTCCACTATGATTTTCTGGTATTCTTAGCTTATTCATATTTATAACCTCCTTTGCAAGATATTTTATATTAGAAAATAAAATAATTATGCACCCAGCTTTACTTGCAAATGTTTTATAAATATGATAATATGATTTCAGAAAATCAAAAGAAAAATGAAAGGAATGGATTTAATTATGAAGAAACTAAAAGAAGAATTAAAGTATGATAAAAAAGGTATCACTCTTATTGCTCTTGTCGTTACAATAGTTGTTTTATTAATACTAGCTGGAGTAACAATTGCGACCCTTACTGGCGATAATCGGAATTTTAACTAGAGCAACAGAAGCAAAAAATAAAACAGAGGAAGCACAAGAAAAAGAAGGGCTTGAATTAGCAGTTGTATCACTTAAAACAGAAAATTTTGGTACATTTGAAACAACAAAAGAAAAGTTAGAAGATGCAATAAAGAATCAATTTGGAGAAAACAAGGATTTTGCAGTTACAGATAATGGAGACGGAAGTTTTATAGTAAACATGAATGATACTAAAAGAATGTATTATGTGGATGAAGAGCAAGTAATATCACAAGAAAACATTCTAGAAATAAGCACAGCTGATGAATTAAAAGCATTTAGAGATGATGTAAATAGTGGAAATACCTATGAAGGTTGGTATGTGTATTTAGCGAATGATATAACATTAGATATAAACGAAGAATGGGAGCCAATCGGAAAATATTCAGATGATAATACTGAATCCAATATGCAATTTCAAGGTATATTTGATGGAAAGAATTATGAAATTTTAGGATTATATATAAATAAAGAAAATGATAGATATCAAGGGATATTTGGATATAATATGGGAAATATAAAAAATTTAACTATTTCTGCAGATTCTTATGTGAAAGGAAGAGGAAATACGGGTGCCATTGTGGCATACAATTGTGGTGAGATATTAAACTGCACCAATCAAGCTACAGTTCAAAGCAATTATAACAATACTGGCGGAGTAGTAGGCAAAAACGAAGGATATGTGAATAATTGTAAAAACGAAGGTGTAGTAGAAAATACTTCTCAAGCAACTGGAGGTGTAGTAGGTTGGAACTGCACAGGAGGCATAGTAGAAAATTGTTATAATAATACTAATGTAATAACTGAATATCAAATGACTGGTGGTGTAGTTGGAAGTAATGATGGTATTGTAAGAAAGTGTTTTAATAATTCAGAAATTAAGACTAGTAAATTTATGATAGGTGGCGTTGTTGGACAAAACTATGGGCAAATAGAAGAATGTTTTAATGAACGGAAATGTTATAGCTAATGGATATTATTCTACTTCGACTCAATCTGTATCAAATATTGGAGGTATAGTAGGAAGCAATTATTCTGTAGTTACAAAATGCTATAATGTAGGTATAATTACTACAGAATATGATGATATCGGTGGAATTGTAGGTTATTCTAGTTCAGGATCTGAAATAAACTATTGCTATAATATTGGAACTATAACAGGAAATAATTTTGTTGGTGGAATCGTGGGATGGTCAGCAGCTGAAATTAGAAATTGTTATTATTTGGATGGAACAGCTATGTATGGAGGAAATAATATGACTTCAATGAACGGTATAGAACAAAAATCATCCAATTACATGAAATCTTCTGATTTTTTAGATGTTTTAAATATAAATTCAAATATTTTCAAAATCGAACCAGAAAAAAATAATGGTTATCCAATATTAAAATGGCAATAACAATATTACTTTGGCAGGATTTCTCCTGCCTTTTTTTATCTTTCTAAATCCCACTCTTTTTCTCTTTCCTCGTGTTTAATTTGTTTTTCTGAATCTATAAAAGTATTTGTTTCCTTTTGAAAATCTCTAACTAAATTGTCTTCTTCAGCAATATCAAATTTTTTACAAATCCAAGAAATAAATTTTTCTAGAGTATCCCAAAACTTATTTATTATTTTGTGTAAATGGTTATTCTCTTTTTCTAACTTGTGAATTTTGTTGTGATATTTATGCTCTAATTCAAAAGATTTTTCTTTGTATTCTTCCTCAAGTTCGTCTTTTCTATTGCTAAAATCAAAGTCTAAATTATTACTTTTCTTTTTATATTCTTTTTCTAAATGTTTTACTGTATTGTGTAATTCTTCATTATACGCAAGTATTTTATCTCTCTCATTTTGATATTTTTCTGCTTCTTCTATGACTTTTGCTTGTTTTGACAATTCCTTATGCAATGAAACATTATCTTGGTATAACTCTTGTATCAATTCATCTTTTGGCTTTATAATTTCATTACAAATTTTTTCATCTCTATTTATCATAACTTTTCTAATATCTTTTATATCTGGAACTTCGGGTAATTCTAATTTTATATTTTTTAATGTTTCTTTTGTATTTTTAAAATTAGTTATTTGTTTATATTCTTTTAAATCTATATGCTGTCTGCTTGTTTCTTCTTTTGGTAATCCTCTTTCTAACTCAAAATTGTGTGATACCATATAATTATAAAAAGCATTTTGTAATTGTCTATAACTGTCTTTTGCTTTCCAAAATTCACTACAAGCAAGTTTATCTATATTATTTTCTTTTTTATCTTTTGTATGAACAACAGGCAAAAAAACTAAGTGCATATGTGGACTTTGCTCATCCATATGCACTTTTGCAGATAAAATATATTGTTCTCCTAAATTCTTGTATTCACAAACAAATTGATATGCTACTTCAAAATATCTTTTTGTTTCTTTTTCTCCTATTCTTTCAAAAAACTCTTTGTCAGATGTTATTATGTATTCACAAGCTATATTACTTACTGTTTTTATTTGACCTTTTAAATTATATTCTTCTCTTATTCTATCAAATTCTTTTTCATAACTATATTTTGGTTTCTTTAGTGAATAATTCAAATATGATTTTTCTTTATCAATGTTATCATTTGAATAATTCTTGTTTCTTCGTTCATTATGTCTAAATATCCCTTTTAAATTATCTCTTTTATATTTTGTATTTCTTATTATTGCATAGCTCATATATTACCTCCTTGCTCGTGCTAATAACACGAATATATTTTCCTATTTCTTTGCTTTTTCAAATTGTGTTGTAACACACTACAATACTTTTTTATCCGATGGCAAAAAGTATTAGTGTGGCAGGGAAAAATTTATTTTTCCCCACACCCCTTTTCCTAAAAAATATCAACATATTTTTTAGGTTTTTAGAATAAATTTGCTATTCGCAACTTTATTCTAAAAGAAATCAGCCACTAAAGTAGTTTATCTACTCTAGTAGCTGATTTTCTATATGCAAATGCTTATTCTTTTATTAGTATATCTGCATTTGCATATAGTTTAGTAAAGTCATAGCCAGTATAATCTCGTTCTTCAAAGTTAGCCTTATTCTTTTTGTAAATTTTGTTGTTGCTATTATATTTATTATTTATATTTTTATTATTATATTTATTATCCTTAAACTTTTCTTCAATAGGGGTATTGAAGTTTTGTTGGAGAGGGTATTTAACTTTTGTTAAATAGGTATCATTATTTTTTACTATTGGTATTAGTTTTCTCATTTCTATTTGTTTGCTATTTTCTTTGTAAATCAATTCAATGCTAATATAATTCTTATCTTTTAATGAATTTACTAATTTTGATACTTGTGTTATTGATATATTTAATAGTTCACTTATAGATTTATTAGTTAGATAACAATAATTGTTTTCTTTGCTTAAATATAAAATTATTGCATATATATACTTTTCTTTATCACTTAACTTATTATCTGTTAATATTTCTATTGGTATCCATACACCTTTTAAATTTAAGTTAGACATTCCCTCACCTTCTTCCACTCATTCGCTTCATTTTCAATTTTTAGCCTTTTTAAATTGTTTTTGGTATAACTTTATATCTTTTTTGATGTAGATAAAAAATTTCCATTAAAAAATCGCCTTGAATTTATTTCTAAATTCAAAGCAATTTTTTATATTTTTTTGCAACCACTGTTGCAAAAATTTCAGACACGTCTGAATAATTTATAAAGTTAATAATTAATTCTCCAATAACCTTTTTTGTTAGAACCAACTCTTTCCAATATTCCCATATCTTTTAAAACTTTTATATTTCGATAAACAGTATTAGTAGCTTTATCTAATTCTTTTGCAATTTCAGGTTGTGTTATATAGTTATTATTTTCTACTAACTTAATTATATCTATTGATGTATTAGATAATTCTGGATATTTTTCTTTTATTTTTATCTCTACATTTATACCTACATTTTTATCTACATTTACATCTACATTATAATCATTTTTCTCTACTTCTCTATACAATCTACTATAAAAAGTAACAATGAATACATCATCAATAATTTCAAATTTAGGCTTTTTCTCATCATTTTCATATGCTTGAAAAATCTTTTTAATGCCACTTCCACGTCTTTCCATAAAATCTAATCTTGAAAAAATGTCACAAACCAATTGATTCCTTCTTTGACTTGTGGGTCTTTTTAATAATTCTTCTAAAGTTTTTCCATTTCCAATTTTACCACAAGATACAATTTCTATTCTATCATCATAAAAAGCTAATTCAATATTTGTTCCTCTCATCAGATACGAACGATGAGCCTCTGCGTTAATAAGTGCTTCTCGCATAGCATCTAAATCATATTCTGGGATTGTTCTTCTTGCTAGTTTTCCACCTTCTTTAACCCAACCGTTTGACATATGTTTTTTGATAAATTCCATTGCATTATCAATTTGGTTTAAAATGCTTCCATAAAACTCAATATCATCTTTTGCTGATAATTTATCTAATCCATTCCAACGAGTACAAGATATAAATGAGCCAACTACTGGATTTTGGTCAGAATATAATAAAGCTGCATTTGTTAATTTTTCTCCACTTAATAAGCCAAATGACTCGAGATCCTCTTTTTCTATTTTGTAGTCTTTTATATCTTTAAAATATTTCTTTAATTTTTCAAATGTAAAATCTTTATATAAATTATCAGTTACTAATTCATCCCAACCTTGATTTCTTCCTCTTAAAATAAGCTCATTTAATTCTGTACTATTTGTTTCACAATCTTGGTCGCCTTTTCTTATATATGCAATTCTTGTGCCTTTATTCACATAATAATATGGCATATGTTGACCTGGAATAACTTTTACAACTATTAAGTCTTTTCCTTGTATATTAACAATATCAATTGTTGGTATAATACTAGGATCTATTCTTGTTTTTATTCTATTAGCCACTTCTTCATAGGACTTTTTTATATCTTTGACACCAACAATTCTCTTTGTTCCATCTTCTACTCCAAATATTACATATCCAATATCATATCCATTAGCAAAAGAACTAACCGCTTTTAAATATTTTTTCGGTTCTTCAAAGCTTACTTGTTCCTTTAATTCCAAATTGTATTTTTCATCTGTTATCAATTTCTCTATATCGTTCATACAATCCACCTTTCCAATTGTACAGTTATCGATTGCACAATTTATTTTTTTCTTATTAATTGACATTATAACATTTATTTCCAGAGATTTCAGTAAAAATTTAAAAAAAGATGAATTCTACTGATATATAATTTCATTTATAACAATTTCTTCAACTCTATTCTTTATATTATTCATCATTTGTACCCATTTTATTTGATTATTTGCTTTTAATTCTTCATTTACATTTTCTTTTTCAGCCATTTGTTTCACAAGCATATCAATTCTTTCTCTGCAAATATCATCAATGTCTAGTAAATGACTTGTTAATTCATTGTTAATTAGCATTATTGAATATTCTACTTTTTTATTTTCTCTCAAATATCTTGTTCTCATTCTTCCATATTTTCCTACATTTCCTGTTCTTCTTGGTTTTGGCATTACAATATGTGGAATATAATAGTCATTGACTAAATTATATTCAATTCCAGTTCTTTCATCGATATCACTTTGTTTTAATTCCTTTCCAATTTTAATTTTTCTATAAAATCAAAAAAGATGATTTTATAAATTTGATTTTTATAAATTCATCTTCTAAATATGTGAAAATTTTATAATTTACTAAATTGTTTGTAGGAGGAAACCTTTGCTATTACTACATTTTAATTTTTCGTCATAAGAGAACAAAATTGTAATAACAAGGGCTATTAGAGTAATACCTCTTTTACTATTTTGTAAACTTTCTTTTAAATTCCCCATAATTTAATCAATTCCTTCCATTTTTTCTTTTGATTTTCTATATTTATAATGTTATTTCGAACTTATTATACTGGTTATATAACCAATAGTCAAGTATCCTATAAAAATTATATAATATTTTCATAAATTTTTAGGAGATAAATATGATAAAATTAGAAATAGAAAAAGGCATATATTTATTCAAACTTGAAGATATCTTGAAAAAGAAAAATATTAGTATAAATAAATTAATGAGAAGTACAAATACAGATTTTAAAGTATTAAAAAGAATAATGACAGGTGAATTAGTAAGATTTGATATATTTGTTTTAGCGAGATTATGTGATTATTTAAATTGTACAATTACAGATATTGTTGAATATATTCCAAATAAAAGAAAGTAAATTGAAAAAATATATACCACAGAAAATAAAAGGACGAAATTCTGACAATTAATTGTCAGGATTCGTCCTTTTATTTATCTTTTATTACATTAATCATCTTCATTTAATGGACCAAATAACTCATCAAATTTAGCCTCTAATTCTTTTTGTAAATCATACATATCATCTTCCTCTTCTTTGACAGGCTCTTGTGGTAAAATTGGTGCCTCATCAAATTGGTTTAAATCTACTGTAGTTTTTGGTTCTTCTACTTTCTTATTTAGAGGCTCTTCTGCTGGTTTCTTTATTTCTTCTTTTTTCTCTTCTTTAGGTGGTGTATCGTCATCAAATAAATCATCTAATGATTCCACTTTTAAGTTATTTTCTTGTCCTTTTTTCTCATCTTCTGGCACATATGGGTTATATGGATTATATTTTCTCCATGTTCCTCTTTCTATTTCTCCAATATCATTATGGCTAATTTCTAATGCTTTCATCTCTTTTGCCATTGGATGTTTAAAGTAGTAGAATTTTTTAGCTTTTACAGGTTTTATTCCCTTTTCGTAAATAATACATAAGTCATTATCCATTCTTCTTAATTCATCTGGTGTCATTAAAGCTCTGGCCATTACTTGATCTGATACACTTTTTCCTGTTCTCCAGTTTTGTCTATCTCTATTAATAGATATACTATCTCTTTCAATTGTTTTCTCCCCTAGGGCTTTTGAGAAATATTCTACTGTTTTATATGAGTTACTTCCTAAGAATACATGTGTATCACAGTTACCCATAATGGTTTCATATGATTTTTCATATACAGCTTCCAATTGGTCTATATTTTGTAATATAACACTAAATGATATTTTTCTACTTCTAGAAGTAGAAATCTTTTTATCAAAATCAGGTATTTTTCCTATATTTGCAAACTCATCTAATATGAAGAAAGTTTGTTCCTTTAAAGCTCCTCCATTTTGATCTGCATAATCATATAATTGTTGTATCATTTGTGCAAAGAATATGGTTAATAAGAAATCATATGCTGTGTGTGTATCTGAAGATATAACATATACAGCTGTTTTTTCATTTCCAATCTCTTCAAAATTAATGGTATCTGTTGATGTTAATTCTGCAATTTCTTTTGAATCAAATTTACCAAGTTTTGATTGTAATGAACTCAAAATAGAACTATATGTTTTCTCTGGTGCAATTTCAATAGACTTATAATTCATTCTTGCTGGATGGTCATATGGTAATTGACTCATTAATTCTGTAAGAAGGTTATTTCCTCCATTTGTATTTGCTGCTCTTACTAATTCTGCACAACTTGCTAGATTTTGCTCTTCTTCTGGCCTAGTTGCTAGTAAATAATAAATTAATGCTTTTAATAACATTTCTGCTGAGTCATCCCAGAATGGATCTGAACTCGCACCTTCTGCTTTTTGACCTTTGATAATAGTATTCGCAATAACGTCAACATCTAGTCCTGATGATATATGCATTAATGGATTATATCCATCACTATATTCTGGTCTAACTAAATTTAATACTTTAATTTTATATCCATGTGCTTTTAAATAACCTGCTGTTCTATCATATAATTCTCCTTTTGGGTCTGTAAATACATATGATCCCAACATTTGATATGCATTTGGAATAGAATATGATGCAGATTTACCAGATCCAGATCCGTCCAACAACTAATACGTTTACATTTCCTCTTTTGTCTACTGGTAAATAGTTATTTTCCGCTAATATAATTCCTTTATTTTTACTTAATATTTGATATTGTTCTCCCCTTTGGCTCCAATCACTAGAACCATGCTCTATATCTGAAAACTCGTTTTTAGGTGCTGACCTAAAAAATCCTATGAAGAAAAACAATGAAAAAATAATTGTCACAACAATTAATGTTGAAAAATATGTTCCGATTGCACCTTCCGTTAATACTGTTCCCAAAGTATTTAGTGGATGCATTATAGCTGTTCCAAATGTTTCTATAAATGTTTCTAAATTGAAACTACCACTCGCATTTGCCGAAAAAGTACTATGAGCTATAGGCGTAACAAATACTATGGCTATAAATATCCATAGTATTGCAAATATAATAAAATTCATTCTATTTCTTCTGATTGCACCTTCGATTTTGTAATTCACTTTCAATCACCTACTCTTTTGTTTGTTTTTATCTATCTTCATGTTCATTTGTTTCAGAATCTCTATTCTTTGGTTTTGTTTCCTTTTTCGTTTCTTTTTCTTCTACCTTTGCTGCATTTATTTTTTTCATTCTTTCTACCTTATATTCCATTTTTTCCATATCTTTTCTTTGCGTATTATTTCCTCTACGACCTTTGTCATTTATTGATATTTCATTTACTGATAATTTCATATCAGAAACACCCAAATTAATAGATAGATTTTTGGCATCTTCTTGGTTAACATTTGATGCATCTCCGGCTTTTTCTCCATCCTTTAAATAGTTTCGATCACAGTTAATCATAAAAAAACATAAACTACTTTTTCCATCTGTTAAATTTGTACTACTCATTTAAACTTTCCTCCCTTAGACTTCCTTTTCGTCTCTGATTTCAAAGGCGAAATAAGGTTTATTTGGTTTCAACTTACATTTTCCTTTTACTTCATTTGTTTTTTCATCAAAATAAAGTACTGGTTTTATTTCTTCTGTAGTTTCTGGGTCTATTACACATATTGGTCTCTTTAAATTTGGCGTATATTTAAAGTCTTTGATTTCAGTTTCTTTTTCTGAATATATACTGTCGAATTTCAAAGGCATTGGTTTTTTGCTGATAGAAACCTTATCACCTTCCAAAACAGCAGTATTAACAACAACTCTATCTTTACCAAAAGACAATATGACTAGCTCATCTTGATCAACTGATGGAAAATCTACATAAAATGTTTTTCTAATCATATCTCCTCTTATTTCATCTGTTGACTCTAATCTTTCTAAAGCATATTTAGGATATTCCTTTATTAATGCTTTAGGAGTCTTTATAATTTGATAGATTACTGTACTTACTCCCTTTGGATCTGTAATGCTAAAGCTCTTTCCTTCCCATGTCTCCATTTTTTTCCCTCCGTTTCTATGTTTTTTAATCCATAGCTTGTCCTTTGTGTATTCTATAACATTCACTATTTATTTTACATGAAAATACACATATTGTCAATATCATTTTTATGTAAATTTAAAAATGTTTTCCTACTCTTTCCTTGGATTGAATGTAGATATATCATTCAATTTTTCAAAAATCTTTCTTTCCTCATTGGTTAAATTTTTAGGTACCATTATTTTTACTTCTGCGATTAAATCGCCTCTTGAACCTTTTCCATCCTTATATCCTTTTCCTGGAATTCTTATTTTTTCTCCACTTTGTATTCCTTGCGGAATATATACTTTTGTTTCTTCATCTATTGATTGTATATTCACTCTTGTACCTAATGCTGCCTCCCATGGAGTAATCAATAAATCCGTATAAATATCACATCCTTGAAGTCTAAACTTTTTATTATCTTTTATATTTATTTTTATAAATAGATCTCCATTTTTAGCCCCATTAATCCCAGGCTTTCCTTGTCCAATCAGTCTTATTTTTTCACCATCTCTTATTCCTTGTGGTACTGTTACTGTAAACGTTTTCATTTTTCCTTCTACTGTTCTTAATGATATTTTTTTATCTAAACCATAGAAGGCTTCATATATAGTTGTACTAATTTCCGTTTCTACATTTTCGCCTCTTAATGGTTGCTTGTTTTTTTCCTCATCTTTCTTATCATTTTTTTGTTTCACATTTCCAAAGAACATTTTTACAATAGAATCTTTTCCTTTTATATTAAATTTTTTATTTACTAAATTTTTTGAATTCCATACTCTATCATATTTTCTTTTTGAAGTTGGCATGGATAATACTCTATATGCTTCATTTATATCTTTTATACGCTCTTCTGCTAAACTATCTCCCACATTCACATCTGGATGATATTTTTTAGCAGCATTTCTATAAGCTACTTTTATTTCATCAATAGAAACTCTGCTGGTTTCTAATCCCAGAATTTTATAATAATCTTTAAAAATCATTTGACATCCTCCCCAATAATCAGGTGTTTTTATTATATCATAAAAAATTAAAAAATCCATAGTTTTATGGATTTTTTATTCATTTTATCACATATATGATAAATTTATTCTTGTGCCAATGTTATTAATTTGTCTAATAATTCATTATATTTTATTCCTACAGCTTCAAATAATTTTGGATACATACTTATTTTGGTAAATCCCGGTAATGTATTAATTTCATTTATATAAATTTTATTTGTATCAGCTTCTACAAAGAAATCTACCCTTGATAGCCCTTTTCCATCTATTGCTTTAAAAGCTTTAATTGCTAAATTTCTAATTTCATCTGAAATTTTTTCATCTATATTAGCTGGAATAAGGGTTTTTGAATTTTCATTTTGATATTTAGAATCATAGCTATAAAATTCATCAGCAGATTTTATTTCTCCTACACAAGATGCAATAACTTCTTCATTTCCAAGTACTGCACATTCTACTTCCTGACCATTAATTGCTTTTTCTACTAAAATTTTATTATCAAATTTTCCTGCATATTGTAGATATTCTTTTAATTCTTCTTTATTTTTTGCTTTATTAATACCTACACTTGAACCAGAGTTAGAAGGTTTTACAAAAGCTGGAAAACCTATCTCTTTTGCAATAATGTCAGCACATTCCTCTAATGTTATTTTTTTCTCATTAAACTCTCTATCTATATATGCATATGTATCTTTATATTTCTTTAAATATATATATGGTGCTTGATGGATACTGGCTTTATCAAAAATTACTTTCGTATAGGCTTTATCCATACCCAAACTTGAAGCTAATACCCCACATCCAACATATGGTTTTTTTAAAATTTCAAATAATCCTTGAATCGTTCCATCTTCTCCATATAGTCCATGCAATACTGGGAAAAGTACATCCATATTTTGTAAATATTCCATAATATTATCTATTTTGCTTGTATTATCCATCGTTTCTTTGATCTCTATATTATCTAATTGATTATAGGTATACCACTCTCCACTTTTTGATATATATATCGGATAAATTTCATATTTATCCTTATCTAAATTTTTTAAAACTGAATTTGCTGACATGACAGAAACTTCATTTTCTGTTGACATTCCTCCAAAAATAAGACCAATTTTTGTTTTCATATAATCCTCTCCCTTCTATAAATGAATGATTATTTCTGATAAATTCTTTTATTTACTTATTTTATTTCTAAGATAAAACTTCTTCTACTTTTTTGGCTATTTCAAAAAATCGCATTCCATTTGATGCTTTAAATAAGATAACATCTTTTGGTTTACTTATTTTCTTTAATATATCTACAATTTCTTCTTTATTTTCAAAATAATATATATTATTTTGATTAAATCCTTCTTTTTTAGCCTCTTCTACTATGTATTTTGCATTTTCTCCACTGCAAATTAAAATATCTACATGATTTCCATAAACCACTTTTCCTATCTTTTCATGCAATTCTTTTGCAAATTCTCCTGTTTCTAATACATCACCTAATACAGCTATTCTTCTATTTGCTTTTATATGCTTCATATATTCTAAACTTGCCTTTACAGACTCTACACTTGAATTATACGCGTCATTGATAATTTTCGTTCCATTTCCTAGTTCCATAATTTCCATTCTATTTTTTGTAAGTGTAAATGTTTCTATTCCTTTTTTTATTTTAGCACTATCAATGTCTAACAAATTTCCAACAGCTATTGCACATAAACTATTTAATACAAAATGTTCTCCTCCAACTGGAACTTTTATTTTTTCCGTTTTATCATTTAAATAAATTTCATATTCACTGCTATCTTCCAATAATTTTATATTTTTTGCAGATATATCACTTTCATTTTCTATACCATATGTTTTTATTTTGTATTTATTTTTATTTTCTTCATACCATTTATGTAATAAGTCATTATCATTATTTATGATGATATATGGATTTTCTGCCCCATCTAATATTTCAAGTTTGGCTTTTAATATATTTTCTCTTGAACCTAAAATTCCTATATGAGATGTTCCTATATTGGTTATGATACAAATCGTTGGTTTTGCAATCTCAGAAAGTAGATGTATTTCACCAAAATGATTCATTCCCATTTCCAATACCATAGCTTCTATATCATTAGTTGCATTTAATATTGTAAATGGTAACCCAATATTATTGTTATTATTCCCTATTGTTTTTAAAACTTTATATTTTTGTGAAACAACATTTGCAACAATATCTTTTGTGCTGGTTTTTCCCACACTACCAGTAATTGCTATTACTGGAACAGTATATAATTT
The DNA here is from genome assembly GCA_944386365.1 of uncultured Clostridia bacterium. Lineage (GTDB taxonomy): Bacteria > Bacillota > Clostridia > TANB77 > CAG-508 > CAG-269. The sequence goes on along the minus strand of CALXAT010000017.1, from coordinate 10,361 downwards.
TCTTTTGTAACTTGCCATTTTATATAGCGCTTGTAATGTATCTTCTACCTTTATAATAACTTTATCTCTATATTTTTCTAAATCTTCTTTACGGAATTCTATCCCTTGGACAATAACAGCACTTGCACCATTATCTAATGCTTTGTTCCAAAACAAATTACCATCAAAATTTTCACCTTTTATACCTATATATATATCCCCTTTATGGATTGTTCTTGTATCTTTAGAAAATGTTTTGCAAACTAATTTTTCATCTCCAACAATTAGTTCTCCTCCTATACACTCTATGATATCTTTTATTGTTATATTTTTCACCTATCTCACCTCTATTTCTTTTTTTAGAATTATATGATTAAATTTATTATTTTGCAACTATATTAAAGAATCAATCCTATTTAATCCTATTTTTTTTTAATCATTTCATAAAAACTATACGCATATACTCTATTTTTCATAAAAAATGGGCAGAATACTTCTAAATTCTACCCATTGTATTATGGTTATTCTACTGCTCTGTTTGCTATTTCTATTGCTTTTGAAACAATATTTCCACAATCTTTAGAAGAAACATTTCCCCAGCTTCCTCCATCTTTTTTTACTTGTTCATACACTCCTAGTTCTTTTGCAATTTCTTCTCTTAAATTTTCAGAAATTAATTTACTATTTCTAGACATATTTCCTCCTAAAAAATTTAGAATTATAAAATCATATATATACAACTTTATATAATTAGTATTCGCGTTTTTCGATAAATTATATTAGTAATTTTTTTATTTTTTTCCGTTATTTATTTAATGTTTTTTATACATTTTATATATTATTTTTCGACTAATTATGATATAATATGTAGGATATCTTTCAAAAGGAGAATTTTATGAGCGTAAAAGATTTGGAATTAGATACAAATATAACTAACATAGAAACCAATTCTACAAATTTAAATAGTCAAATATCTAATAATAAAACAGAATTTCATCCAGTAGAAGATTACCATCCCACAACCAATAAAAGCATATTTGCGGAAGTGGCTACTATTTTTGGAATTTTAGTGTTTGTTTTTATTTTTTTATTGCTAATTGCTTTTTTAATTTTTACTTTTGTAAACGCTAAAAATGAACATATTATTTCTGGAATTCGTATAAAAGATATAGATGTTTCTGGTTTATCGATAGATGCGGCAAAAGAAAAAATACAAAATTACATAAATGAAAATTTACCTGAAAATATAAATCTAGTCCATAATGATTATGAAACCAGTATTCCTATGTCTGCACTTAATGTAAGTTTTGATATAGATACCGCTGTTAAGCAAGCATATGCAATAGGCAAATCCGGTAATGCATTTGAAAATAGTTTTACTGCATTAAAAACATTCATTTCTAATATAGATATAGAACCAAATTTTACTTTAGATGAAGAACAATTAAAAACTTCCTTAAATGATATTTCTTCTAAATTACCAGATACCGTTATTGAAAGTGGATATTATATTGATGGAAATAATTTAATTTTAACAAAAGGTTCTGAAGGAAATGTTGTAGATGTTAATCAAATGTGTGCTTACATTAAAAATGGTATTTTAAATCTTACATTAAAGGATAGAACTTTAGATATAGCAACACTTTCTAAACAACCTTCTGAAATCAATATTGATAAAATTTATAGTGAGATTTATAAAGAACCTGTGGATGCTTATTATACACAAGATCCTTATGCTGTATATCCATCTGAAAATGGTGTTGATTTTGCAATCTCTTTAGATGAAGTCAAAAATATGTTAGCAGAAGATCAAGATGAATATGTAATCCCTTTAAAAACTTTGTATCCAAATGTAACAACAAATATGATTGGTACAGAAGCCTTTCCAGATTTACTTTCTACTTATTCTACTAGATATTCTATAAGTGACAGGGATAGAACAACAAATTTACAATTAGCAGCTTCTAAAATTAATGGTACAGTTTTAATGCCTGGAGAAACTTTTTCTTATAACCAAGTCGTTGGTGAAAGAACAATTGCCGCAGGATATAAAGAAGCACCTATTTATGTAAGTGGTGAAGTCGTAGATGGACTAGGTGGTGGGATTTGTCAAATTACTTCTACTTTATATAATGCTGTTTTATATGCTAATTTGGAAATTGTAGAAAGAAGTAACCATCAATTTGTACCATCTTATGTGACAGCTAGTAGAGATGCCACAGTTGTATATGGTTCTATTGATTTTAAATTTAAGAATAATCGAGATTATCCTATAAAATTAGTATGCTCTGTTTCTGGTGGTATTGCAAAATTTGATATTTACGGTTTAAGAAGCAATAATGAATATGACGTAGAAATTTCTTCTTATATTACTGGTAGTACATCAACTTCTACCTATTCAGAGGCATATAGGATATTAAAACAAAATGGCCAAGTGGTAAGTACAGAATTATTATCTAAAGATACTTATAAAAGACATTGAACTTTGGGGAATATACCCCAAAGTTCATTTTTATTTACATTGTTAACACACCATTTGTCGTTTCTGTAATAATCAATATATCCTCTTCTCTTCCATTTTCTGCATTAATGTATACTAAAAATTCCTTATCATTTACTTTTCCTTTAAATTCATAACACAATATTTCTGTTTGCCATTCCGTAGGAATTATTGCCATTCTCTCACTTGTAATTTCTAATTTCTTATTTAAATTTTTCTTAGCTTCTTCTTGTGTGATTTTAATATTTTGTGTATCTCTTTGTGTATGATTATTTAAATATCCTGTTGTTTCTATTCCCAATATTTCTCCATTATCCAAAGCAACTTTTACTTTTATTAAATCAGGATATATTATAACGTTATCTTGTACATAGGCATAATTTATAGTAGTAATGCCTTCTTGTGTTATATAATAGGTTTCTTGCATATCTGTAAATCCTTTATTTTCTAAGAATTCTTTTCCTTTTTTCGTAGCCTCTTCTTGTGATATAATTTCAGAATTTACACTTCTATTCGTATTCATATAAATAATATGTCCACCTTTTTTTGATATAGATATATTGATATTTTCATCATTATGATTTGTTACAGAAAAGCTATAGGCTGGAATTGTAGCATTTTCTGATAATCCCAAGCTATTTATTTCTTTTATATTATCTTTTCCTATGAAATCCTTTACCATTTCTTGTGCCTTATTTTCATCTATTTCTTCTCCTGTTAATCCTTTTTTCTCATTACTCGTTATATGTTCCGAATAAGCACCATCATAAATTAATCCGGAATATTCATGAAAATTTTCTTCTAGATTACTAAAACTTTCTTTTGATATATTATCCACTTGTTGTGCAAATGCTACTGTTCCTTTTTTGGTTAATTCTCCCCATTGAAATCTTCCACTATTTAAATCTTCTGATAACTGATTTAAAGTGTTTTCTAACTCTGTACTATATGAATGCAATTCTTCAAGATTATTTAAGTCTTCTTCAGATAAACTTTCATTATATATATTTTTTCTTGACAAAGAATAACTATAATCACTTACTTGATTCAAAAATTTTTCTGTATTTTCAAGTTCCTGACTTTCTATTGGTAGCATACTTAAGTAACTTTGTGCTAAATTGGCTTCTCTCCATAAATTTGTCAAAGTTTCTGCTCCATGCTCTGGAGTTGTAGATATTAATGATTTTGCTAAATAAGTCTCTACATTTTGCACATAATCCACCAATTCATAAAATGCCATATTATATGAATTTTCTGAAGCTTGTCTATATTCTCTTTGCTTTCTATATAATATAATACCTAAAATAGCAACCATTATTAAAAGAACAACAATGACACTAAGCATATGTCCTTTTTTTAGTCTTTCTTTCCATTCTACAAATTTATTCATATTTTTTCTTCCTTTCTTTATTTACAAAATCTATGTTTTCCGATTGTCTTTACATGTGGTCTTGACCATATCCAACTATTGGTTGCTGTATCTGGATTAAAATAATATACACATCCTCCCGTTGGATCCCAACCATTCATTGCATCTTGTGCAGCCTTATATACGGTCGAATCTTCTGCTATTGGTTGATTAATCTGCCCATCTGCCACCGCTGTAAAAGCTCCTGATTGATAAATCACTCCTGATATTGTATTGGGAAACCTAGAATCTTTTACTCTGTTTAATATAACAGCTCCTACAGCTACTTGTCCTTCATATGGCTCTCCCCTAGCTTCTCCATTAATTGCTCTTGCCATTAATTGAATGTCTGACGTATGAGATGTCGCAGCATAACTAATATTAGGTATTGCACTATTTTTGCTTAAAATGATAATTCCTATACATAATATAATTAATAAAATAAAGATTATGCCAATTTTTATAATTTTTTTCACTCTATCACCTCGTTATTAAACTTTTACTTATGTTATATGTAGTTTTTTCTTTTTTTAAAAAAATTATTCCATTTTTTGAAATTTTATTTTATTTATGTTAAAATTAAATTCGATAAAAATACAAGGAGACTATTTATGAAAATTTTAATTTTTTATGCTTCTTATGGTGGTGGACATTTAAATGCCGCTAAATCCATTAATGAATATTTAGAAAATCATTATAAAAATGTAGATGTAGAATTAATTGATTGTATGAAATATGTTAATAAAACAATAGAAAAAATGACTACAAAAGCATATACTGAAATGGCAAAAAAAGCACCTTGGGCTTGGGGAAGAATTTATTCAGATTCACAAAAAGGACCTCTTGCTCACATTACTAGTAGATCTAATAAAATTATGGCTATTAAATTATTAAAACTTTTAAGAGAAAAACAACCAGATTTAATTATTTCTACGCATCCTTTTGGTAGTCAAATGTGTAGTTATTTAAAAAGAAAGAGAAAAATACATGCTAAAATTGCTACTATCATGACAGATTTTGCATCACATGATCAGTGGTTAGTTGGTTCCGATTTTACTGACTTCTTTTTTGTTGCACATGATAAAATGAAAAAAGACTTAATTAAAAAAGGAATTAGTGAGAAGAAAGTATTTGCAACAGGAATTCCTTTGTCTAGTAAATTTTTAAAACCTTATGATAGAAAAAAAATATTTGCCGAATTAAATTTAAATCCAGAAAAAAAGACCATATTATTTTTCGGTGGTGGCAAATTCGGATTAGGAAAAACACGAACAATTGAAATTTTTGAAGGTTTTGTTAAATATTGTACAGATATGCAGATTATTAGCATTGCTGGAAAGAATGAAAAAATGATGTTAGCCTTCCAAAAGATCGTTTCTAAATATGGAAAAGAAAATAGTGTAGTTGTTTTGGAATATACAAATCAAGTTCCTGAATTTATGAGTATTTCTGACTTAGTTGTTACAAAACCTGGTGGATTGACAACAACAGAAAGCTTAGCTTCTCATTTGCCTATGGTTATTATTAATCCAATACCTGGTCAAGAAGAAGAAAATGCAAAATTTTTAGAAAGTAATGGTATTGCCATATGGATAAAAAAAGAAGATAATGTACAAGAAATTTTAGAAAATTTATTTTCGCATCCTGACAAATTAAAAAATATGAAAGAAAATACAAAAAAACTAGCTAAATTGCATTCAACACAAGATATTTGTGATATTTTATTAAAAAATTATGAAATTAACCCGGCATCCTATTAGATATGCCGGGTTATCCATATTTCTCCATTTACAAGTACTGCCATTAATTCCTCTGGAAAAACATGAAGATTCATTGGAATAAAAAATCTGCCCTTTTCGTCCAGAGCTCTTGACCCTAAGACTTGTAAGTCCTCCCAATCTTCTCTATAAGGTACTAATAAAATTCTTCCTTCTTTTAAGGTAAGTAATACTTTATTAACTCCTTTCAGATTAGATTTGTCCAAAAGCTCCTTTGGAATTAGCATCCGTCTTTCTTCCATAATGAATTGCTCCCCCTTTCTTGGGTTTTTCTTATTATATCAAAAAAACATTACTTTTTCAAATTTATGTAAATTTATAATTCTCTTCTTCCTTCTAAAGCTTTTGTTAATGTGATTTCATCTGTATATTCTAAGTCTCCACCTACAGGTATTCCATGAGCAATTCTTGTAACCTTTATTCCTAGTGGTTTTATTAATTTAGACAAGTACATGGCTGTTGCTTCTCCCTCTACTCTTGGATTAGTTGCAAGTATAACTTCTTTTACATTTCCATCCATTAATCTTGCCAATAGTTCCTTTATTTTTATATCATCAGGTCCTACTCCATTCATGGGAGAAATAGAGCCATGTAGAACATGATATACACCTTTAAATTCATGTGTCTTTTCCATAGCAATAACATCTCTTACATCTTCAACAACACATATAGATGATGTATCTCTTTTGGGATTACTACAAATTGGACAAGGATCTGTATCTGAAATATTATAACATATACTACAATATTTCAAATTTTTCTTTGCTTCTAATATAGAATTTACAAATTCTTTTGTTTCCTCTTCTGAACTATTTAAGATATAAAAAGCTAGTCTTGCTGCTGTTTTATGCCCAATACTTGGTAATTTTTCAAAACTTTCTATTAATTTTTCAATAGATGGTGAATATAATGACATCTTACACCTCCACATTATCATTCATTGAAAAAGAGATTATTCGGAAAACCTTATAATCCCTTTTTATTTTACATTAATCCTGGTATATTAAATTTTCCTAATTGATCAGCTTGTGCACTATCTACTTTTCTTAATGCTTCATTAACACATGTTATGATTAAATCTTCTAGCATTTCTACATCATCTGGGTCAACTACATCCTTTTGTATCTTAATTTCTTTTATTACTTTTTGTCCTGATACTTTTACAGATATTGCTCCTCCACCAGCTGTTGCTTCAAAATCTTTACTTGCTAACTCAGCTTGAGATTTTTCCATATCTGCTTGCATTTTCTTTGCTTCTTTCATTAAACTGTTAATGTTCATTCCTCCGAATCCTCCCATTCCTCCTGGGAATCCACCTCTTTTTGCCATTTTTTCACATTCCTTTCTTTATATTTTTATTTTAAAATCTTGTTTATTTTTCATTCTATTACATGAAATGGTATATCTGATTCTTTTGCTATATTTTTTATATTTTGTTCTTCTGTTTGTATTGTATTTCCTACATTTGTTATATATTTTATATTCATAGGTTTTCCAGCAGCCATCGATACTAAATTAGAAATTTCTTTAATATTTTCTTGTTTTTCTAGTACAGTTCTACCAAAAGATGTCAATCCTTTTGGAAATTCAATTCCCACTGTCATATCATTAATTTCTCTGGCTCTTGTATCTATTAAGTTGGTATATAATACAATTTTTCCATTCTGCTTTAAATTTTTTACAATTTGTGGCCAGTATTCTTCCGCTTTATTAGAATAAGATGTTGCTTTATTTTTTATTTCTTTCTCTTTAACTATATTTTGTGTAGTATTTGTATTTCTATTTATATTTGTAGAATATGCTATTTTTGCTCCTGTATTCTCTGGTTGAACCTGAATTGGCTGCGTATACCCTGTATTTATACTATGATTTTTTAAATATTTTTCTATTTTATCAATTCTTTGTTCTAAATTGCTACTATCTGTAGAAACTATTTTACTACATAATTTTATAATACCTGCTTGAAAGATAATCGTTTTTTGTGTAGAAAATTTCATTTCATTTTCTAATTCTGAAAATGCATATACTAAGTTAATTAATCTTTCTTTTTCAACCATTTCAGAAAGTTCTTTTAATTCCTTTTTTTCCTCTTCGCTATACAATTCTACATTTTTTGTTGCCTTATATAATAAGATATCTTTTACATATTTTATGATTTCCCATAATAAATTAGATATATCTTTTCCATCTTCTAATACTTTATTAACCGTTATTAGGGCTTTATCTACATCATACTGAATAATTGCTTCTACTATATCGTGAACAAATACCATCTTTGGTATGCCTACTAAATCTTTTATTTTATTTTCATCAATTTGATTTTCTCCATCTTGTATACATCTTTCCAAGATAGATAAAGCATCTCTCATAGCCCCTTCTGATAATGTAGCAATAATGTTTAATGCTTCTTCTGTAATTTCTATGTGACTTTCCTTACATACAATTTCTAATCTTTTTATGATATCTTGATTCGATATTTTTTTAAAATCAAATCGTTGACATCTAGATAATATCGTTGCTGGTAATTTTTGAGGTTCTGTTGTTGCTAGTATGAATTTTACATGTTCTGGTGGTTCTTCTAATGTTTTTAATAAAGCATTAAATGCTCCTGTTGATAACATATGTACCTCATCAATAATATAGACTCTATATTTTGCTTTTGTTGGTAGAAAATTTACCTCTTCTCTTATGCTTCTTATATCTTCCACACTATTATTTGACGCAGCATCCATTTCTACAATATCTGTTAAAGACCCAGATATAGCTCCTTTACAGATTTCACATTCATTACATGGCTCTCCATCCTTTGGATTTAAGCAGTTAATAGCCCTTGCTAATATTTTAGCAGCAGATGTTTTTCCTGTTCCTCTGCCTCCATTAAATAAATACGCATGCCCTACTCTATTAGCTATAATTTGATTTTTTAATGTTCTAGTTATATGTTCTTGTCCCACCATTTCTGAAAATTTTAATGGTCTAAATTTTCTATAAAGCGCTGTGTACCCCATTATTATCACATCCTTTATATCTTTTGTCAGTTTCTCTATTCGATAAAAAAATGGTCCTGATAATTTAATCTCTCTATGGAAAGTATACCACATAAAGATAAACTACTTATTGCTGCTTCCTTCCGGACCTGACAAGATTCATAGGTCTTTATTGGATACTCTCCATACAAAGATTAAATATCATACCATTCGTATTATATACTGATTTTGATATTTAATCAAGTATTATTTTATATAAATTTAATTCCTTATTCTCTTGAAAACAATATCTTTCAAATCTGTAATTTCCGTAGATGTATTTCCATTTTCTACAACATTTCCTGTTGGTAATTCTATATTTACTTCTGCTTGATATTCTTTTCCACTTTCTAATTTTATTGTTAAATTAAAAGATAATTTTATTTTTAAACTTTCATTGTCAATATTTGCCTTTTTTAATAATTCACTATGGTTAATTTCTTCTTCATCTGATTTATATTTTGTTACATTATTATTAGAACATCTAAAAGCAATAATTCCCCCTTGGTTTGCCACTTTTAAGTTTTTCAAGTCAGATTCCGTATCTCCCACATATTCTAAACTTTGTACAATATCTTCATCTTTATATTTAAATATGACTTTTTCCTCTTGGGCATCTGGTTTATACAATTTTATATTGTCTTTATTGTTGGCTTCTATATTAAAATTATCTATATTGACCGATTTTATAACTTCTGTTTTATTATATGCATTATTTTTATCAATATATAAATAAATATCATTTGCCTGATGTACATCAAATGACCACTTAGTATCTGTTTGTCCATCGTCAATTCCTTCTTGCGAGCTAATAATTGTTATTTTACTTAACTCAAATGGCATATTGGTTTCACCTTCTACACTATATCTTAAAACTAATACACCTACAACAAATAAAATAATCGTTATGATAACAATTAGCATACAAATATGAAAACTTTTCATCTTAGTCAGATGTTTTAATTTATCTAACATATTTCCCTCCAAACATTGGTATATTATACATTAACAAATTTTCAAAGTCAAATTTTATTTTTTTAATTTTCTTAATTCTTTAAAAAAATCTTTCAATATTTTTTCACATGATTCTTTTAATATACCTGTTTTTACTTCTACCTTATGATTAAATGGATAATCTTCGAATAAGTTTAAAACCGAACCTGCCGCGCCCGTTTTTTCATCTAAAGTTCCTATATATATTTTTTTTATTCTAGCATTTATGATGGCTCCTGCACACATACTACACGGCTCTAATGTGACATATAATTCACAGTCTAATAATCTCCAAGAATCTAATTTTTTACTTGCTTTTTGTATGGCTATCATTTCTGCATGTTTGGTTGTATCCTTCTTTGTTTCTTTTAAATTATGTCCTTTTGCTATAATTTTCCCATCTTTTACAATGACACATCCTACGGGAACTTCTAATTTATCATATGCTTTTTTAGCTTCTTTTAAGGCTTCTTGCATGAACTTTTCTTCCATAGTTCCTCCCTTATATTATAGAAAGCATTTTGTTTTTCAAAATGCTTTTCTTCTTTATGTAACAATATATAGTTGGTGTGCCTAGAGGGACTCGAACCCCCATCGGTCGCTTAGGAGGCGACTGCTCTATCCTGCTGAGCTATAAGCACATTTAAGGCTTTTCCCTTACTTATTAATACTTTGAC
>CALXAT010000016.1 GCA_944386365.1 uncultured Clostridia bacterium | reverse complement strand
TGGCAGGGGTAGAAGGATTCGAACCCTCACAGGCGGTTTTGGAGACCGATGTGCTACCATTAACACTATACCCCTATGTATTCACGACATTTATTATATTAGCATAAAAAAAGGATTTTATCAATATTTTTTAGAAAAATTATTGACATTTTTTTATAAAGATAATAAAATATAGAAAATTAATATCTACAGTGAAGAAGAAAAAATACTGTAACATTTATTTACAGAGAATTGGTGATGGTGAAATACCAATAATAAATAAGTATGGGGAGCTTTGGAGTAGATTTATAAATGAAGGTGCTTAAAACTTTTCGTTTTAGGAAATAGGGTGGAAACGCGGAATAATAACTTTCGTCCCTAGCGATAGGCTAGGTATGAAAGTTTTTTTGATTTTATCAATAAAAAGAAAGTGGAAAAAATTAGAATCAAAAGAACTTTCAAGAACTAGTAAATAAATAAAAAGAGGAGGAATTGTTATGTTAAAATCAATGGACACTTTAGTAGCACTTTGCAAAAATAGGGGATTTATTTACCCTGGTTCAGAAATTTATGGAGGATTAGCCAATACGTGGGATTATGGCCCTTTAGGAAATGAACTAAAAAATAATGTAAAAATGGCATGGAGAAAGAAATTTATCCAAGAAAGTAAATATAATGTAGGATTAGATGCAGCCATATTAATGAACCCAACAACATGGGTTGCTTCAGGACATGTAGGCGGTTTTTCAGACCCATTAATTGATTGTAAAGAATGTAAAACAAGACACAGAGCAGATAAATTAATAGAAGAATGGGCACATGAAAACGGAAAAGATATGATTGCAGATGGTATGTCTGATAAAGAACTAATAGATTTTATTAATGAAAATAAGATACCATGTCCAAAATGTGGAAAAACAAACTTTACAGACATTAGAAAATTTAATTTAATGTTTAAAACTTTCCAAGGGGTAACAGAAGATAAAACAGCAGAGATATATTTAAGACCAGAAACAGCGCAAGGTATATTTGTTAACTTCAAAAATGTTATGAGAACAACAAGAAGAAAATTACCAATGGGAATTGCACAAATAGGAAAGGCTTTTAGAAATGAAATTACACCTGGAAACTTTACTTTTAGAACAAGAGAATTTGAACAAATGGAATTAGAATTTTTCTGTAAACCAGGAACAGACTTAGAATGGCATGCATACTGGAAAGAATTCTGTAAAAATTGGTTATTAAGTTTAGGAATCAAAGAAGAGAATATTAGATTAAGAGACCATTCAAAAGAAGAGTTATCACATTATAGTAATGCAACAACAGATATTGAATTTACTTTCCCATTTGGTTGGGGAGAACTATGGGGAATTGCTGATAGAACAGACTTTGACTTAAAGAGTCACATGAGAGTTTCAAAAGAGGACTTTACTTATACGGATCCAGAAACAGGTGAAAAATATGTACCATATTGTATAGAACCATCTTTAGGAGCAGATAGAGTGGCTTTAGCATTTTTATGTAATAGTTACGATGAAGAAGAAATTGGCGAAGGGGATACTAGAGTTGTGTTACATTTACATCCAGTATTAGCACCTTTCAAAATAGCTGTACTTCCACTATCTAAAAAATTGTCAGAAAAAGCACAAGAAATACATGAAAAATTAAGTAAGAAATTTATGTGTGATTATGATGAAACAGGAAGTATCGGAAAGAGATATAGAAGAGAAGATGAAATTGGAACACCATATTGCTTAACCGTAGATTTTGATACACTTGAAGATAATGCGGTAACGATTAGAGATAGAGATACAATGGAACAAATCAGAATTCCAATTGATGAAGTAGAAAGCTGGTTAGAAGAGAAATTAGACTTCTAATAATGAAAGAGATGAAATATTGAAAGGATAGTAAAATACTATCCTTTTATCATATTTTATGATATATTAGTAAATGGAGACAAAATATAGAGAGATAAAGGAAGATAGAAAATGAACTACAGAATTGTAAATGGCTCTATATCTTTTGGAGCAGAAACCATATTAGAAGAAATTAATTTTGAAATAAAAGATAGAGATAAAATTGCAATCATTGGAAGAAATGGAGCAGGAAAGACGACTTTTTTAAATGCACTTGTAGATAATGAAATTTTAGAAGAAGGAATTGGAGAAGAAAAGTTTCATATATATAAACAAGGAAATCCAGTGATTGGATATTTGAAGCAAATGAGTTTTGAAAATTCTAATAAAACGATGTTAGAGGAAATATTAGAAGTATATGCGCCCATTTTAAAATTAGAGAAAAAAATACAAGAAAAAGAAGAGGCTTTGCAAGAAAACACAGATGAAAAGCTCATAAAAGAATATACAAATGCTTTGGAACAATATGAAATACAAGGGGGATATGTATATAAAAAAGAATATGAAACAGCGATTAAGAAATTTGGTTTTAAAGAAGAGGATAAATATAAAAAGATAAATGAATTTTCTGGAGGACAAAAGACAAAAATTGCTTTTCTAAAATTATTACTAAGTAAACCCGATATTTTACTATTAGATGAACCAACCAATCATTTAGATATTGTAGCGATTGAATGGTTGGAAAATTACTTGAAAAATTATCCAAAAGCAGTTGTCATCGTATCACATGATAGAATGTTTTTAGATAAAATTGTCAATAAAGTATATGAAATAGAATATGCCAGTATGATAGCATATAAGGGAAATTATACAGATTTTGAAAAACAAAAAAGAGAAAATTATGAAAAACAATTAAAAGATTATGAATATCAACAAGCAGAAATTAAAAGATTACAAGCAATTGCAGATAGATTTCGATATAAGCCAACAAAAGCCAAAATGGCATTATCAAAATTAAAAAAGATTGAACAAATGAAAATTATCGAAAGACCAGAGGAATATGATTTAAAAACATTTTATGCGAATTTTGATGTCAAAATGCAAAGTGGAAAATTGGTATTAAAGGTAGATAAATTGGAAATAGGATATGATAAACCGATAGCACAAGTTTCTTTTGAATTATATAAAGGACAAAAATTAGCCATTATTGGGGAAAATGGAACAGGAAAATCTACATTATTAAAAACATTAAATGGAAATATACCAAAAATTAAAGGGAATTTTGAATATGGATATCATGTACAAAAAGGATATTTTGATCAGCAAATAGAATTTACAAATCATGAAAATACAGTATTTGAAGAAATAGCAGAAACTTTTCCAGAATTAACAACGACACAAGTTAGAACTTTGCTAGGAACTTTTCTTTTTACCGGAGAAGATGTTTTTAAGAAAATAAATGTCTTATCAGGGGGAGAAAGAGGACGTCTACAATTGTGCAAAATTCTAAAAAGTGAGCCAAATTTATTATTATTAGATGAACCAACCAATCACATGGATATTTTAGGAAAAGAAAGCTTAGAAAATATATTAAAAGAATATACAGGAACCTTAATTTTTGTTTCTCATGACAGATATTTTGTGAATAAACTAGCAGATTGTATTTTAGAATTTGATAATTCAAAAGTAACATTTTATAATAAAAATTATCAAGAATTTTTGGAATATAAAGAAAAACAGGAAGATATAAATGGCGGATTTGAGAATTTGCATACTGAAGTAGGAAAAAATGAAAAAGATAAAAAAAAGGAAAGCAATCCATATTTTATGGAAAAAGAAAGAAATCGAATCCAAAATAAGATGAATAAAATCGAACGAGAAATAGAAGAAAAAGAAAAGAAAATCCAAGAAATAGAAGAAGAAATGTCAAAAGATGAAATCAGCTCAGACTATATAAAATTAAATGCATTACAAGAAAATATACAGAAAATGAATCAAGAAATAGAAGAAAAGATGCAAGAATGGGATGATTTGAATAAAGGACTTCAAGAAGAATAATTAAATAAAACCTAATTTTAATGGATTTTGTATTATTTTTATGATAAAATATTATTCAGAATAACTTTGCAGAAAAAACAAGAGGAGGCAAAATATGAGTAAAGTAAGAGCTGTTAATGGATTCATGATACGGAGATTTGTTAGAGACAATAAAAAAGGGATTATCATAGTATATAAGATTGATAATACGTTTTTTACGCAATCCAAATACTATGATGTGGATGAAGAAAAATTGGATAAGATAAAAGAAAAACTAAAAGATTATACATCTACCAATAAAGAAGCAGAAGAGTTGTGTCGAACGATACCGTTAATGACAATTATTAATGCAGTAGAAGAAATCATATTTGACTATTAAAGACGAATTGCGATAAGAATAAGGAATCACAGGAATTTGTGGTTCCTTATTCTTTATTATTTTGATAAAAGAAGATATATAGTTTATAAAAGAAAAAGATACTTTTATAAAATTTAACCCTTTGAGGTTGAAAAATATGCTATAAAAGATATGGGAATATAAAATAAAGGATAGAAAATGGATTTAAAAAAATATTTAGAAAAAAATACAGAAAAAGATATTATTAGTAAAATCTATCATAATGACATGGAGGAATTACAAAGCATTTCTCAATCTAAAGAATATATAGAAATATCTAAAAAAATAGAAAGTATTGAAAAAGACTTATTGAAAAAGTTTTCAAAGGAAAAGATAGGAAGATATAGGGAATATATAAATGAAAGAGATAGTATGGATGCAGAAAGTCAATTCAAGTTAGGATTTAAAACAGCCATAAAAATTATTTTACAAGCATTAAAATAATCCTAATTTATGTCTTAGGATTACTTTTCTTTTCTGAAGATTGCTTTTTATCACTATTCATATATTGAATTAATTTTCTGATAATATTTTTTTCTTTTTCATTTAAATTATTAAATCCAGCGATACTGTCATCTAATTTATTATCTGAAGTACTTAAATAGTCTTTCAAAACAATAGTAGGTGTTACATTATATAAATTGCACAACTTTACTAAAGTAGTGATACTTCCCTTTGTTTTATTACGTTCGATATCTGATAGATATCTAGGAGCGAGTCCAAGGGATTCGGCTACTTCTTCTTGTGTTAAACCTAAAGAAATTCTAATATTTCTTAAGTTTTGACCGATTAAAATTTGTATATTATGTTTTTCTTTTTTCATGATAACCCTCCAAGTTGATAAGACTAGTTTTCCAAATTTATAAAAAAATATGTATAAAAAAGATAATATAAGAATATCAAAAATATGAATAAAAAAACATGAGCTTAAAAACACATTGATGTGGAAAAAAACTTGAATTTCAAAAATCATTGTGATATACTCTTTTTGTAAAAAAATATCAGAAAAAGCATTATTAAAGAAAGGAAAGGGAGAAGCAAATGATAAAAAATGAGGAAAACAAAAGGAAAAGACAAAAAAATGTCAACAAAAAGGACAGAAAAAATCATGGAATTACATTAATCGCATTGGTTATAACAATTATCGTGCTATTAATACTAGCAGGAGTAACAATTGCAACGTTAACAGGTGATAATGGAATTTTAACAAAAGCAACACAAGCAAAAGACGAAACAGAAAAAGCAGGAGCATTAGAAGCTGTACAAGTAGAAGTACTTGGTTCTTACGATAATCAAGGAAATTTAGATATGGAAACAGCGAAAAAGAATTTAGAAGAACATTTAAAAGCTTCATCAACAGGATATGGAGAAAATCTAATTGTTGAATATGAAGGGTATAAATTTTTAGTAGATGCAGAAGGAAATGTAACATTTTGGGATGAAGGTATAACAGTAGCAAATGCACCAAAATTATCAGCCGGAATGATACCAGTAAAATATGATACTAGTAAAGGAAATTGGGTAATATGTTCAGAGACAGACCCTGAATGGTATAGTTATACAACAACAGATAAAAAATGGGCAAATGTCATGTTATGTGACGGAACATATGATACAAATACACCAGTGGGAACAGAAGTAGCAGAAGAAGATTTAGGAAGTATGTTTGTATGGATACCAAGATATGCATATAAAATAACAAGTGGATATCATTCAGGTGCAGGAACAATAGAAGTGAAATGGGTAAATGGAAAAAGTTATTGCTATTCAGACGGAGATGGAGAAATTAAGAGTGCCAAAAATGGAAATGAAGAAGGAGTAATAACAGAGAGTGGATATACAGATTATGTAGTACATCCAGCATTTACAAATGGAGAAGACAATGGATATAGTAATGGTGAATGGAGAAAAGAAATAGAAGGAATATGGGTAGCAAAATTCCAAGCAGGAATTCATACAACAGAAAAGGATACAAATCAAAAAGTGTCAAATAGTAGTACAGCGAAGAATTACTATTATCCAATATTTAAAGGAAAAAAATATGGATATAATTATGTAACAGAATCACAATGTTATGATTTATCTTTGGCATTAGATGATAGTGGAAATCCATATGGATTAACTGCAAATACCAATAGTCATTTAATGAAAACGAGTGAATGGGGAGCAGTTGCTTATTTATCTATTAGCCAATATGGATACTCAGATGGAAGTAGTAGTAAGGAAAAATATAAAAACAATTTAAGTATTGTAAATTATAATAGTGTTTCTTCAAGCCCAGTAAACAATCCTAATAATAGTTCATGGAAAATAACAGCAATAACAGGATATTCAGCAACATCAGGAAAAGCAGCACAAAATGTTATGAATTATACAAGTGTAGCAGATTTAACAAATGCAGTAAGTGGAAGTAATGGAACTTCATATGCATGGAATAATGTTAATAGTGGAAGTACAATAGGTAATGGAACTTTATCAAGTACAACAGGAAATATATATGGTGTATATGATATGGGAGGATGTTTAGCAGATTATACAGCAGCATATGTAAATGCAGAAGGAGTAGCTAACTTATCAACATATGGAGGAAGTTTTGCAAATGGAACATCAACATATTTAGCAACAGCTTATCCATATAACCCAGTAGCAACAGATTATAAGGACTTTAATTCAGGATATAATGGAACTGGATGGGAAAAAATATTTGGAGATGCTTTATATGAGACATCAGCAGGAACAGGTTCTGGAAAAGCATGGTTTGGACAAACCTTAGAAGAAGATGCAACTGCAAATGAGGTGTTCTTCCCTCGCGGTGGCCATTGGAATTATACGGAACATCTCGGGCTTGTGCGGTTTGGGTGACACTACTGGGTATGCCAGTTACGCTTGTGGGTTCCACTCAGTGTTAGTCGTCGAGTAGCACTTTGAAACTTTCCTAGTTCCTTGTCCCCTTTTTGGGAATTTTGAATAGTAGATTGACAGACATGAGGAGGAAACAAAGAAGGGTAGAGAAAAGGCTAAATTCGGAAAATAAATAGAAAAAAGAAGAAATAAAATAGGATATCATTCAAATACATATTTTGAATATATTAGGGATTAAACTGTATCAAACTTCTCGTCAGGCCGTTTGAGGTGTTCTTCCCTCGCGGTGGCAATTGGAATAATACGGAAAATATCGGGCTTGTGCGGTTTGAATGACAATAATGGGAATGCCAATTACAATTATGGGTTCCACTCAGTGTTAGTCGTCGAGTAGCACTCTGATACAATTGAATAATAATTCAAATAATCCAGAGGGGTAAATGTTTAAGGACTTTACCGTGTGATATTGTATCAAAGAAGTTTAATTCCTGTAACATAGTGACTATGTTATAAACACATAAACAATAATTTTGTTTGAGTAGTAAAATGGCGAAAATCCAAAATTATGAAAGAGAACTTTTACAAGTTCTCTTTTTTTGTTAGAAATGTATGTATATCTTCATAAAGATTTTTTTCAATTGTCATAGAAGCATAATCATTAAATAAAAAATGACATTTTCCTAAAACTTTTTGTTGCAAATGATAAGAATTACAATAAGAAGCATGTCCAAGCCAAGAATTAATACATTGGAGTGTATGAGGAATATCAAGGGTGTGATTACTATATGCTATATTCCATTTTTTTACTTTATTTTTAATTCTGGTTTTAGAAGAATTTCTTAATAATCTATGTGTATGAAAAATTCTATATCCACAAAAATTGACACCCATTTTATTGGGATAATATTTTGATTTATGATTTAATTCTAAATGTAATCTATCTTGCAGAAATTTTGAAATCGTATTTTTCATAGCAATACAAGCTTCTTTATTTTCTAATAACAATATGAAGTCATCCATATAACGTACATATTCATGTATATGTAGTGTTCTTTTTATATATTGATCTAATTCATTTAAATAAATATTAGCAAAATATTGACTGGTATAATTTCCAATAGGAATACCAATATAGTTATTAAAAGGTCTATTTTCAAATAATATTTTATATGTAAAATTTATTAAAGCCTTATCTTGCATATATTGTTTTAAAATGGAAAATAATATATTGGTATCAATACTATAAAAGAATTTCTTTATATCACATTTTAAAATATAGTAGTTAGGGTAACGTTTTTTATATTTTCTCATCATACTTTGAATACCAAAAACAGCTTTATGGGTACCTTTATCTGGTAAACAAGCAAAAGATGTATTAATAAATTTAGGAAGAATATATGGTTTTATAAATTCTTCAACATACCATTGATGAACGACTCTATCCTTATAAGGTAAAGATTGAATAATTCTTTCCTTTGGTTCGAAAACAACAAAAGAACGATATTTTCCAATTTTATAAGTTCCATTTTTGATAGAATTTATTAAATTAATAATATTACATTCAAGATTTAAATCAAAATTTAAAACTTCGTTTTTGTACATTTTATTTTTTTTGGCTCTTTGATGAGCCTCTACAAATTTTTCAAAAGTTAAATTGCGATAAAATACATTTTTTATTTTTTTTGACATGAATTTATCCAACCTCCTAACATATTACAAATGTCGGTGATTGTGCTACTCCAAGTGGCATAATTTTTATTGCTTATATATTTATATTTATAGGAAAGTCGAATATGAACTTTTAGTAAACTAAGATTTACGTCTAATTCTTTCAGAAATCTTAGCTTTTCTGGTATATTATATGTTTTTATGGCATACATTAACATTCTTAAGCCAGCATACATAGAATGTTTAATTTCTTCGACAAGTGTAAAACGCTCTGATTTTGGATATTTGCGAACAATATCATTTGTATAATAGATTAAGTTCATGTATTTTTGATAGATCAATAAATTATTATTAGCTTTTTTTTCCATTACAAACCTCCTGTTGTTTTATAATATTTTCTTTATTGTTAAGTATTATTAACAATAAATGACTTAAAGAGATTTTATTAGTTCTTGTGCTCTTGAAGTAATTTTTTCTATTAAAGCAAATGCTTCTGAAACAGAAAGGGTATAATAATCAATGGTAGATAAATCGGTTATAAACTTTTTAGCATTATCATTGAAAATATACTCTTGGCTAGAATAAGAAGGTGAATTTACGGAATCAATAATATCTACCTCATAATGATTTAGGGTTATTAAATGCAAATATTTATCTAAGTTTTTTACAGGAAAGCCACATTTTAAAACAGTTTCATTTAATTTAGTTAGTTTTAAGTTTAATAGATTAGACATTTTTATAGCATCATCATCTAAGAAAATGTAAAAGATACCACTTTTAAATAAATATAGTTTAGAAGCATTTTCTGATTTTAAACTTTTGTATTTTTCATATAATTTACTCATAATATAAATTCCTTTCCAATATTTAGGCCATTATAAAATAAAAAAAGAAAGTTATCAACCTTATAAGGTTAATAAAATGGAAATAAAAGGTAATTAAAACTGGTAACCAGTTGTTGTATAATAAATACTGATATATTGGGGATTAGGTGGTATAAAAATGGAATGGTATGAGAGATTTTTAAAAAGAGAAAGATGGATAAAAAAATCAGCGGAAATTGAGGGGAATTTGTATGACAGATTAAAGGAAATTTCGGAGAATGAACTAGATGCGTCTATCAACAAAATTGTGGATGCCTGTATTAATGATTTAGATTTGGGGGAGAAAATCGTTATATACAAAAAGGAAAGTAATGAAATTAATGTTGCCAGATCAGTCATTATAAGAGAATCTATGTATAAAAAACTAGAAGAAATGAGAGAAAAATATGGAATTTCTATATCTAAATTAATCAATATAGCCATAAGAAATGGTTTGGAAAAATATGATAAAAGAGCTTAAAATAGAGAGTGTAAAAATAAAAAATAATAAAAAATGATCAGGGAAAATATGCAAAAATTTTAAAAATATATGAAACAATAAAAATACTTTATGAAAGTGAGAATAAATTTTACAAAAAGGAACATGAAGAAGCTTCAATAGACTTCAAATGTTCCTTTTGTATTTTTAGTAATGATTAGTTGTATAGATTTCTTTCATATAAATCATTTATATATACATCTTTTTCTTCAAAATTATCGATAAAACCAACTTTTGCTATATTGTTATTAACACCTTGAATCCATACAGGTCTATCATCATAAAACACATCACACTTTTCTTTATTGGCTAATATAGCATGAATTCTAGAAATATCCATAAAAATCCCTCCCATAAAATCATTCTATTTAAAATATATCCAAAAAATAACTTTATATTCATAAAATACCTTATTCTTGTCTTGTAAGTTTTGACAATGCTTGACTTAAATAGTGTTTTCATATACAATGATGAGGGATACAAAAGGAGGAATTATATGAAAATACAATATGAAGATAAAGTAATGGAAATAGATAAGCCAATAACCATTAGTGAATTGTTAAAAGAAGAAATTAAGAACCGTGAATATACAGTAGTAGCAGCAATTTTTAATAATGAATATGAAAACTTAGAGTATATGATAAAAGAAGATGGAAAAATTGAATTAATTGATATTTCATCAAAAGAAGGTATGAAGGTATATAGAAGGACTTTAGTATATATAGTGGGAAAAGCTTTTGAAACAATATGTCCTAACAAAAAAATGGAAGTAAATTATCAATTATCAAATGCAATGTTTTGCGATTTAATAGATGAAGAAGTGACAGATAAATTTTTAGAAAAATTAACGCAAGAAGTTAGGAGAATTGTAAAAGAAGATCTTCCCATAAAACAAGTGATTATGAATCGAGAAGAAGCAACAAAATTTTTTAATGAAACAGAAACATCAAAAGGAAGATTGCAATTAGATTTAGAAGGCAATAATGAAATCTATATGTATTATTGTGAAGATTATTATAACTACTGCTATGGTACATTAGCCAATAGAACTGGAGTGGCAAAAATCTTTGAAATTGTAAGATATAATGATGGATTTTTAGTAAGATATCCAAGTCAAAGTGATCCAGAAAGAATGCCTAAATTTGTAAAAAATAAAAAATTGGCTTGGGCAATGGAAGAATATGATGATATCAATAAAATTATGAAAATAGAGAGAGTATATCGTATTAATGAAGCCATAAAAGAAGGAACAATTAAAGATATCATTTTATTAGCAGAGGCGTTGCATGAAAAGAAAATAGCAAAAATTGCAGATAATATAGCTAAAAATAAAAATATAAAAATGGTATTAATTGCTGGACCATCATCATCAGGAAAAACGACTTTTGCACAAAGATTAGGAATACAATTAAAATTAAATAGAATAAAACCAGTAACCATATCTGTTGATAATTATTTTGTAGAAAGAAAAGATACACCACGAGATGAAAATGGAGACTATGATTTTGAATGTTTAGAAGCCATTGATTTAAAATTATTTAATGAACATTTAACAAGATTATTAAATGGGGAAGAAGTAGAAATGCCAGAATTTGACTTCTATGAAGGAACAAAAAGGTATAATGGTAAAAAATTAAAATTAGAAAAGGACGAGGTATTAGTCATAGAAGGCATTCATTGTTTAAATAATAAATTGACGAGTACAATACCAACAGAACAAAAATATAAGGTATATATTAGTGCATTAACGGTATTGAATTTGGATAGATTTAATAGAATATCTACAACAGATACAAGATTAATCAGAAGAATTGTAAGGGACCATCAATTTAGAGGATATTCTGCAAAACATACAATTGGAACATGGAATAAGGTAAATGAAGGAGAAAGAAAAAATATATTTCCATTCCAAGAAGAAGCAAACTTTATATTTAATACATCATTAGTATATGAAATAGGGGCATTAAAACCAATTGTCATGCCATTATTACAAGAAATTACCAATAAAGATGTAGAATATGCAGAAGCAACTAGATTAATAAATATGTTAAAATATTTTGAAGAAATACCAAGAGAATATGTACCAAACAATTCTTTACTAAAAGAATTTTTGGGTGGAGGAGATTTTAAGTATTAAAAAGAGATTGGGAAATCAATTCCCTTTTTCCTTTTTTTATATTCTTTGAAAAGATGAAGGAGAAGAATGAAAATGGAAAATAGAAGATTTACAGAAATAGATGAAGAATTTATATGTGAAAATTGTGGTAAAAAAGTATCAAAATTAGGGTATTCTTGTAGAGACCATTGTCCATATTGTTTACATTCTAAACATGTAGATAAAAATCCTGGGGATAGACAAGAAACTTGTCATGGTGATTTGGAACCTGTTTCTTTGGAGATAGATAGTAAAAAGGGATATGTGATTATTTATAAATGTAAAAAGTGTGGAGCCATTAGAAAAAATAAAGCAGCAAAAGATGATAATATGGATTTAATTATAGATTTAAGTAGTAAGCAGATTTAAAGAAAAGGAAAAGATTATATGAATTATAATCTTTCCCTTTTTTTCTTTTTGAAACAATTTGACACGTCCCCAATGTATCAGATCTCTTTATTTAAATTTCCATTTGTATAATGGCTACCATCAAATCTTTGATTATTGTGAACCCTATAAATAATTTCATTTATTTCTTCAACTGTTTCATCTAAAATATCAATTCTTGCATAATCAATATTAAATTCTTTTGGATAGATAGAGGTGATTTTACTATTAAAAATTGTTGTAACGGTTTGAATATTATCAGGTAAAATTCTAAACTTCATATGTAAACGGTCTTTTAAATAATAAGTATTAGAAGTGATACATCTTTGCTTACAAGTTGGATAGCATTTATCAGTTTCACCTAAAAGACAATAATTCATATTTAAAAGAGGTGTTCTACCATATACAATTAATTCATTTGGTAAATCTATGCAATTACACAAATCATGAATGATTTCTCTATTTAATTCAGGTGATATTGTATATCGGCAAATGCCTAATTTTTTTAATTCTTTAATCGTATTTGTATTATACACATTAAAGGTGTAATTTGTAATTAATTCTAAGTTTTTATGAAGATCAGCGAACAATGTATGTAATAATTTTATATTACAGATATTTGAAATGACAAATCCTTTAATATGATAATTGTTTAAAGTTGTTTCTATATTACTAGATAATAGATTTTTATAATTAGATTTTATAATGGTTGGCATATAGATGTATACATTAAATTTATCATCTAAAATATGCAAAATTTCTTGATAGTCCTTCATAGAAAAATATTTTAAAGGGATATATACATTTTCAATGTCATGGAGTTGTGTGTAATCAAAGTCTTTATGTAAAATATTTAATAAAAGGGATAATTTTGTTTTTTTCATAGAAGGTTTATCAAGTTTTTTAGTTAGGGTTGTTTTTTTATGAATATGAGAAGTAGTTCTTCTCATGGTTTTAATTGCATATTGTTCTACCATTTGTAAAATAGTTCTTCTTAAATCATTTAAAGTACTTAATTTAGGAATAAATATATTATGATCTAATGTAATGTCTAAGGTTTTAAAAGCATAAGGTGTAGAACCTGTTTTAGAAATTTGTGATATAATGGTATTTTTATCTATTGGTCTTGTTTTTGCTTTTAAAGGAATGACATCACTTGTATAATGTATTTTTAAATCCTTATATAATTCTATATTACTAGCAGAAGTAACGGTAATAGAAATCGGTTTATTTTCTTTAATCATAATATGACAATTTAAAAGTACTTTTCTATTTTCTTTTAAGCAACTATTTTGTGCGAGAACATTTAATTTTTTGGAACTCATTTTATAAATTTGATTTCCTAATTTGATATTTCCTTTCATTCTACCAATAATAACGGTTTGACCAATTTCAGTAAATTTAATATTTTGCATATTGGTATCCATCAATTCTGAAATGGTATAAGTACCATTTTCTTTTTCTAAAGAAATGGTATCACCAATACCAATTGGTTCATTTAATTTTACAGTAATATATCCTTTTTTATTATTATATTTTTGTACTTTACCAAGGAATAATCCCATATTATTTGGTTTTTCTTTGAATACAAGATTTCTATTTGCTTCATTACTTAAGTGTCCAGAAGAAGACATACCTCTGTTAAATACTTGTAGCAATTCTTTTTTATCATCTGGATCAATTATATATTCATTATTGGATAAAGCTAAATCTATATATTTTCGGTAGATTCTCGTAACAGTGGCTACATATTCAGATGATTTCATACGACCTTCAATTTTAAAACTTTTAACGCCTGCGTTGATTAAGTCAGGAATAAATTCTAAACCGCATAAATCTCTTGTACTTAATAAATATCCAGAGTTAATGGTTCTATTATTTTCAAGTAATTCAAAAGGAAGTCTACAAGGTCCTGCACATTTACCTCTATTTCCAGAACGTCCACCTAACATACCAGAAAATAGACATTGACCAGAATAGGAGATACAAAGTGCACCATGGATAAAGGTTTCTATTTCAATATTTGTATTTTTACAAATATAATCAATTTCATTGACCGAAAGCTCTCTTGCAAGAACAACTCTTTTAAAACCTAGTTCTTGTAATTCTAAAGCACCATTTAAGTTATGAACAGTCATTTGTGTACTACCATGGATTGGTAAATCAGGAAATGCTTTCATTAATGCCATAGCTAATCCTAAATCTTGAACGATAATCGCATCAATTCCAAATTCATAAGCTTTTTTTGCTACATTTATAGCAGATTCAAATTCTGTATCGGTTATTAAAGTATTTAAAGTTAAATGTGTTTTGACACCACGAATTTTTGCATATTGAATTGCTTTTTCAAGTTCATCCAGTGAAAAGTTAGAAGCAAAAGCTCTTGCACTAAAAATATTGGCACCAAAATATACGCTGTTAGCACCATTTTGGACAGCAGCTTTTAAACATTCAAAATCACCAACAGGTGAAAGGAGTTCAACCATAATTTCACCACCCTTAAATTTGAATTTTATATAATAGGTTTAAAAAATATATTTTATACTTAATTTTACCTAATTATACCATAAAACGCCTGAAAATTCTAGGTTACATAAAATAAAGAGCAAAGAATAAAAAGTATTTTATTGAGTGTTGTCAAATAAAGTAAAATATTGTATAATATTTAGGTTTATAAATAAAATGTAGAGGTGAAAAAATGGGGATTTTAGAAATTATTTTCATTGGATTAGGATTAGCGATGGATGCTTTTGCAGTATCTGTATGTAAAGGACTTTCAATGAAAAAATTGAATTGGAAAAAAGCGATTATCATAGGACTATATTTTGGAATATTTCAAATGTTAATGCCAGTAATAGGATATGGTTTAGGAACAGCTTTTGAAAGTTTTGTAACAAGTATTGATCATTGGATAGCTTTTATATTACTAGTTTTAATTGGAGGAAATATGATAAAAGAAGCTTTCAGTAAAGAATCTAGTGAAAGCTGTAATGATTGTGTGGATTTTA
Source organism: uncultured Clostridia bacterium (assembly GCA_944386365.1). Lineage (GTDB taxonomy): Bacteria > Bacillota > Clostridia > TANB77 > CAG-508 > CAG-269. The sequence continues at coordinate 9,811 of CALXAT010000016.1, read as the reverse complement.
AAACAATGCTTATTTTAGCAATTGCAACAAGTATTGATGCATTAGCAGTTGGAATTACATTTGCATTTTTACAGACCAATATCATATTGGCTGTAGCCATTATTGGAATAGTAACATTTATATTATCTTTAATAGGTGTAAAAATAGGGAATACATTTGGAAATAAATATGAAAAAAAGGCAGAATTTGTTGGTGGTTTTATCTTAGTCTTAATTGGCTTAAAAATATTATTAGAACATTTAGGAATTTTTTAATATATAATTAACAACAAAACTCATGCAATTTAAATAGCATGAGTTTTTTGCTATAAAAATATAAAAATATTTCATTTTGTTCGCTTGAAATGAAAAAAAAATAGTATATAATAGAAACCATAGGAATGAGAAAAACAGATGTAACTATCATTACATTTACCTTAATTATAGCAATCGTTGTAATTATGAGTAAACAAAAATAAAACACAAAAAACACACATCTGTATTTTGCCCTAATGCGATGTGTGTTTTAACATTTCATGAGGCAAACCACATAGTGGTTTCTCCTTACTATACAAATATTATAGCATAAAAATAATAAAGGTCAATAAACTTAGGTAATCTTGAAAAATGGTTAAAAGTCCAAAACAAAGGAGCAAAGATACATGCAAGAAACGGTAAAAACAAAAAAAGTAGGAGAAATATTTCGTGACTATCAAACAAAATCCAATATACAATATGCTAATATCCAAGGATTAAATGTTATTAAAAAGACAAATACATTAGAAGTCATGTTGTATTTTGATGAATATATAGAAATTAAAGAATTATGGTTTTTTGAAAAGTTTTTAATTGATAGATTTCATTTTGAACATATTGATATGATTATTAAATATCATGAAGGTGTGGTATTAAAAGATATAAAAACAGAGTGGCGAAATATTATTGCCTATATGTCACATAAGTATCCACTAATGAAACCAATGCTATTATTAAAAAGTGATGTAGAGGTGGATGGTAATGAAGTTAATATCAAAATGCATATTAAGGGGGCAGATTTTTTAAAAGCGAAAAAAACAGACAAAGAGCTAGAAAAAGTTTTAAAAAACTTATTTGGAAAGGAATATAAAGTAAATTTATCAGAGCAGTTATCTAAAGAAGAAATAGAAGAAATACGCGAAGAGATTAAGCAAGTAGAGGAAAAAGCAATTGCCCATATTGAAGAATTAAATGCTGAAAAACAAAGAGAAAACGAAAAACAAGAAAATCATGAAGGATATGCAAATATACCAGAATACAATGACCCAGATTATGCACCTCCAACAGATATAGAAGGATATATTCCAGAAGAGGCTATGGATGGAATGCCACCAATGGAAGGAATGGAAGATTATCAAGAACAAGAATATATCATGGGAAAACCATCAAAAGCAAAAGAGAATAAAGTAGCAATAAAAGATATCACAGCAAGTAATTCTAGAATTACGATTGAAGGACGTGTTTTGACAAGTGAATGTCGTGAGACAAGAACGGGAAAAGGTATGTTAATTTTTGATGTCTATGATGGAACAGGAACGATTACTTGTAAATCTTTTGCCAAAGATGCAACTGAGGGAAAAGAGATTATCGAAAAAATTCAAGATGCAAAAGTTATTAAAGCAATAGGAAAAGCTGGATTAGATGCCTATGCAGGTGATGTAACTGTTATGGTAAATACCATTATTTCAAGCAACATGGAAGTGCCAGAATTACCAGAAGAAGATGAAAGTTCGCCTTTAATATTCGGAATGAATCCTAATATTACAGAACCATTAGTAAAGATTGCAGACTTAAATGTCGATGATGGAAAAGTATCTATTGATGGTGAACTAATTGATATGGAAGACAGAGAATTAAAGTCAGGAAAAACTTTGCTTAGTTTTGATATTTATGATGGAACCAGTAGTATGACTTGCAAAGCCTTTTTAAATAAGGATAATAGCAAAAGGGTAATAAAAAGAATCAAAAATGCAAAAGGATTGATCGTTGCAGGAACGGCACAAATGGATTCTTTTTCAAATGAATTAACCATTATGGCTAATACCATTGTAGAAGGAGAAGGTATCAAAAAACAAATAAGAGAAGATCATGCAGAAGTAAAAAGAGTAGAATTACATATGCATACACAAATGAGCCAGATGGATGCTATGACTTCAGCAACAGATTTAATTAAAAGAGCCATGAAATGGGGGATGAAATCCATTGCGATTACCGATCATGGTGTGGTACAAGCTTTTCCAGAAGCACATAAGTTATTGGGATATGATAATCCTAATATAAAAATTATTTATGGAGTAGAAGCCTATCTAGCACCAGATAATACAAAGTCAGTGTATAATGGGAAAAAACAAAGTATCGATACTACGTATTGTGTACTAGATTTAGAGACAACTGGTTTTTCAGCAACTACTGAAAAGATTACAGAAGTAGGTATTATGAAGGTAAAAAATGGAGAAGTCATTGATGAATTTAGTTGTTTTGTCAATCCTGAAAAACATATTCCAGAAAGAGTTACAGAAGTTACCAATATTACAGATGACATGGTAAAAGATGCAGAAACGATTGAAAAAGTATTTCCCAAAATTTTAGAATTTTTGGGAGATGACAAAGAAACCGTTATTGTTGCCCATAATGCCAATTTTGATGTCGGATTTTTAAAACAGAATGCAAAAGTATTAGGCTATGACTTTGATTATACTTATCTAGATACCTTAAGTTTGGCAAAAGACTTATTTCCAGATTACAAAAAATATAAATTAGGAAAAATTGCAGAAAATTTAGGTATCAAAGTAGAAGTTGCACACCGTGCATTAGATGATGTAGATACCACTGTAAAAGTATTTAATGTTATGGTAGAGATGTTAAAGAAAAGAGGAGCAACCATTGTAGAAGATATTGATAGGGTAGCAGCAAGTGAAGAGGCAAAAAAAGAAGAATACAAAAAATTAAAGACCTATCATGCCATTATCTTAGCTAAAAATTATGTAGGATTAAAAAATCTATATAAGCTAGTATCTTTATCCCATTTACACTATTTTTATAGAAAACCACGTATCTTAAAAAGTTTATATAAAAAATATTCAGAAGGTCTAATCTTAGGAAGTGCGTGTGAAGCAGGAGAACTATATCAAGCAATCGAGCTTGGAAAGACAGATGAAGAAATTGAAGCAATTGCAAATGACTATGACTATTTAGAAATCCAACCAACAGGAAATAATCAATTCTTAATTCGAAATGGAACGGTTGCAGATGAAGAAGCACTACGTGATATTAATCGTAAAATTGTGGAATTGGGAGAAAAACTAAACAAACCAGTTGTAGCAACTTGTGATGTCCACTTCATGGATCCACAAGATGAGATTTATAGACGTATTCTAGAGGCTGGACAAAAATATGATGATGCTGATAATCAAGCACCATTATATTTAAGAACAACAGAAGAAATGCTAGAAGAATTTAGTTATTTAGGAAAAGAAAAAGCGTATGAAGTAGTTGTAACAAATACAAACAAAATATCCGATATGTGTGACCAAATTAGTCCCATATCTCCAGAAAAATGTCCACCACATATTCCAGGATGTGAGCAAACCATAAAAGATATAGCCTATAGTAAAGCGCATGAATTATATGGAGATCCATTACCAGAAATTGTACAAACGAGATTAGATAAAGAATTGGATTCTATTATTAGAAATGGATTTTCTGTTATGTATATTATTGCGCAAAAACTGGTATGGAAATCAAATGAAGATGGCTATATCGTAGGTTCAAGAGGTTCTGTTGGTTCATCATTCGTTGCCAATATGACAGGAATTACAGAGGTAAATTCACTTCCTGCTCATTACAGATGTCCAAATTGTAAATATTCGGATTTTACAGATTATGGTGTAAAAAATGGATTTGACTTACCAGATAAAAATTGTCCAAAATGTGAACATAAACTAGACAAAGATGGAATGGATATTCCATTTGAAACCTTCTTAGGATTTAATGGAGACAAAGAACCAGATATTGACTTAAATTTCTCAGGAGAATATCAAGCAAAAGCACATAAATATACAGAAGTTATCTTTGGAAAGGGAACAACCTTTAAAGCAGGGACCATTGGTACTGTTGCGGATAAAACAGCTTATGGATATGTAAAAAATTATTATGAAGAAAGACATATTCCAATCAATCAAGCAGAGATTAAAAGACTATCCCATGGATGTACAGGAATCAAAAGAACAACTGGACAACATCCAGGAGGAATTATCGTTGTACCAAAGGGGAGAGAAATTTATGAATTCTGTCCAGTACAACATCCAGCAGATGATCCAAATTCAGATATTATTACAACTCATTTTGACTATCACTCAATTGACCAAAACTTGTTAAAATTAGATATACTAGGGCACGACGATCCGACGGTTATTAGGATGTTGCAAGATATAACAGGAATTGACCCAACCAAGGTACCATTAGATGATAAAGCAACTATGTCAATTTTTAGTTCAACAGATGCCTTAGGTGTAACACCAAAACAAATAGGCTCAGAAGTTGGAAGTTATGGAATACCAGAATTCGGAACAAAATTTGTAAGAGGAATGTTAGTCGATACAAGACCAACTACTTTTGATGAATTGATTCGTATATCACGGATTATCACATGGTACTGATGTGTGGCTTGGAAATGCACAAACATTAATCGAAAATGGAACTGTAACACTAACAGAAGCTATCTGTTGTCGTGATGATATTATGATATACTTAATCAAACAAGGTTTACCACCAAATTCTGCATTTAAAATCATGGAAACGGTTCGTAAAGGAAAAGCTTTAAAAGATCCAGCAAAATGGAAAGAATATACAGAATTAATGAAAGAACATAATGTACCAGATTGGTATATTAAATCTTGTGAAAAGATAAAATACATGTTCCCAAAAGCACATGCTGCAGCTTATGTAACCAATGCTTTTAGAATTGCATGGTTTAAAGTGCATGAACCAAAAGCCTATTATGCAGCCTTTTTCTCAATTAGAGCATCAGATGAATTTGACAGTGAAATTATGACATTTGGAGAAGAAAAAGTAAAAAATAAAATGAAAGAAATTGATTTACAAGGAAACAATGCAAGCCAAAAAGACAAGGCTATGTACCCAGTCCTAGAATTGGTATTAGAAATGTATGAAAGAGGTATCAAATTCTTGCCAATTGATTTGTATAAATCAAGCGCCACAAAATTTATTGTAGAAGAAGATGGAATTAGACCTCCACTAAACAGTATTGCAGGACTTGGAACAGTCGCAGCACAAGGAATTGAAAATGCCAGAAAAGATGGAAAATTCATGTCCATAGATGACATGAAAATCAGGTCTAAAGTAGGAGACTCAGTAGCAGAATTATTGAAAAAATTCGGATGCTTAGATGGCATGAGCCAAAGTAACCAACTAAGTTTGTTTGGTTAGGCACGTGCCAAAATGGACAGAATTAAGAATTAGTTAAAAAAAGGTAAAAAGGATATAAAAAATAACACAAGTGGTTAGAAAAATATATAATCATTTGTGTTTTTTTTATATAAGAAGAGCCTTTAAATTAGAAAGCTAACTTTTTTAATAATAAAAAATGACAAAAAAATAAAATTTATTTAGTATCACTAAAAGTGCTATATATAAATAAAAAACAAAAAAACTAGTGGATTAAAACGGAAAAAAAGTGGATAAAATATCATTTACAAAAAAAGAATGGAAAAATAGAATACAAGTATAAAAAAGGTAAAAGTAAAAAACGACTAAAAAGAAAAAACATAAAAAGATAACGATGTTTCAAAGCAAAGAAAAGGAGGGGAAAAACAAATGAGAAAAGGAAAAGAGGAGAACAAAGGAATTACATTAATAGCGCTAGTTATAACAATTTTGTTCTCTTATGACGAAAAAATAAAATGTAGTAATAGCAAAGGTTTCCTCCCAACAACAATTTAATAAAAGTAAAATTTTCACATATTTAGAAGATGAATTGTAAAAAATAATAATACAATGTCATCTTTTTTTGAATTTATAATGAAATTTAGAAAAATACATGATATAATCCTGAGTTTGACAGTTTAAATGAGCAATCCTTAGAGAGAGTAGAGATATAACGATTTTTGGAGTGCGTACCTAATTTAACATAATTTTACTTTTTAAAAAAATTTTTTTCAGTATTTGCAACGGTTGTAGAGAATGGAAAAAAATGTATAAAAATTATAATAGCGTAAAACACTTGATAATAAAGCGTTACAGAAGGTACGCAAAAAAATAAAGAAAAACTTGACTTTAAAACTATTGGGAGAGTAAGAATACAAGGATTTTAAATTCTTCAAACTGTCAAACTCCCGAATTTTGTTCTCTTATGACGAAAAAATAAAATGTAGTAATAGCAAAGGTTTCCTCCCAACAACAATTTAATAAAAGTAAAATTTTCACATATTTAGAAGATGAATTGTAAAAAATAATAATACAATGTCATCTTTTTTTGAATTTATAATGAAATTTAGAAAAATACATGATATAATGCTAATTGTTAAGAGATAATTAAATTTGGCAGACGGCGTCTGCATAATTAGAAAGAGGAGAATATGAACGAATTAGAAAATATAGATAATATTAATATTGATGACTTGTATAACAGAATAGTTACATTGATAGAAAATGCAAAAAGAAATGTAGCAACTGCAGTAAACCAAGAAATGACATTATTGTATTGGAATATAGGAAAAGACATAACAGATAATGTTTTAAAAAATAATAAAGCAGAATATGGAAAAGCTGTAATTAAAAAATTGAGTCAAAAGTTAACTATTGAATATGGTCGAGGATATAGTAGAGCCAATTTATTTAGAATGATAAAATTCTATGAATATTTTAATGATTTTGAAAAAATCTCGACATTGTCGAGAAAATTAAGTTGGTCGCATTTCGTTGAATTATTACAAGTACAAGATAAATTAAAAAGAGAATTTTATGCAACAATGTGTTCTAATGAATATTGGTCAGTAAGAACATTAAGGGAAAGAATTGGGTCAGCTTTATTTGAAAGAACAGCAATATCTAAAAAACCAGAAGAAACTATAATGAATGATTTGCAATTGTTAAGCAATGAAAATAAGATGACTACAAATTTATTTTTTAGAGATCCATATATATTAGATTTTTTAGATTTAAAAGATACATACAGCGAAAAAGATTTAGAGAATGCAATTATAAGCGAATTAGAAAAGTTTATTTTAGAAATGGGAAATGATTTTGCTTTTTTGGCTAGGCAAAAAAGAATAACAATAGATGGAGAAGATTATTATATAGATTTGCTATTCTATCATAGAAAAATGAAAAGATTAGTAGTTATAGAATTAAAACTAGATAAATTTAGACCAGAGTACAAAGGTCAAGTTGAATTATATCTAAAATGGCTAGATAAGTATGAAAAAGCAGAAGGAGAAGAATCACCAATTGCTATTATATTATGTGCGACAAAAAGCGATATGATGGCACAATTATTAGAATTAGATAATAGTGGAATACATGTAGCACAATATTTGACAGAATATGTACCAAAAGAAATATTAGAGCAGAAATTGATAAATAGTATAGAAAATGCGAAAATACAATTAGAACAAAGAAAAAATGTAGAGGATAATAACAAATAATTTAAATTTTCTCGACACCGTCGAGAAAATTTAAATTAACAGAAACACTTTGAATTTAGAAATAAGTTCAAGGTGCTTTTTTTATGGAAATTTTTTATCTACATCAAAAAAATATAAAGTTATACCAAAAATAATTTAAAAAGGCTGAAAATTGAAAATGAAGCGAATGAACGAAAGAAGGTGAGGGTATGTCTAACTTAAATTTAAAAGGTATATGGATACCAATAGAGATATTAAAAGATAATAGGTTAAGTGATAAAGAAAAAACTATATATTCAATAATTTTATATTTAAGCAAAGAAAACAATTATTGTTATCTAACTAATAAATCTATAAGTAAATTATTAAATATATCAATGACACAAGTATCAAAATTAATAAATTCATTAAAAAATAAGAATTATATTAACATTGAATTGATTTACAAAGAAAATAGCAAACAAATAGAAATGAGAAAACTAATACCAATAGTAAAAAATAATGATACCTATTTAACAAAAGTTAAATACCCTCTCCAACAAAACTTCAATACCCCTATTGAAGAAAAGTTTAAGGATAATAAATATAATAATAAAAATATAAATAATAAATATAATAGCAACAACAAAATTTACAAAAAGAGTAAGGCTAACTTCGAAGAACGAGATTATACTGGCTATGACTTAACTAAACTATATGCAAATGCAGATGCTTTTATATAAGGCATGTAGTTGCATATAGGAAATCAGCTACTGGAGTAGATGAACTACTTTAGTGGCTGATTTTTTAGAATAAAGTTGCGAATAGCAAATTTATTCTAAAAACCTAAAAAATATGTTGATATTTTTTAAGAAAAGGGGTGTGGGGAAAAAATTATTTTTCCCTGCCACAACAAACACTTTTAGCGATAGCGTAAAAAAGTGTTGTAGTTGTGTTTACAGTACATTTAAAAAAGTGCTTTTGAGCAAGGTCAAAGAAGAATTTTTATTCGTGTGAATATACACGAGCAGGGAGGTTAGATATGAGTTATGCAATAATAAGAAATGCAAAATACAAAAGAGAAAATTTAATGGCGGTATATCGCCATAATGAAAGAAAAAACAAAAATTATTCTAATAAAGATATAGATTTAACAAAATCACATCTAAACTATTCATTAAAAAATCCAGAATTTAATTATGTGAAAGAATTTGATACAATTTTAAAGAAATATAATTTGAAAGGACAAATAAAAGCAGTAAGTAATATAGTTTGTGAATATATGATTACATCAGACAATGACTTTTTTAAAAGAATAGGAGAAGAAGAAACAAAAAGATATTTTGAAACAGCATATAAATTTGTATGTAATTATAAAGAGTTAGGCGAAAAATATATATTGTCAGCAAAAGTGCATTATGATGAGAGATCACCACATATGCACTTACTTTTTTTGCCAGTTGTTCATACAAAAGATAAAAAAGGAAATCCTATTGATAAATTAGCTTGTAGTGAGTTTTGGAAAGCCAAAGATAGTTATAGACAATTACAAAATGCTTTTTTTGAATATATGGTGGCAAATGGATTTGAATTGCAAAGAGGATTACCAAAGGAAGAAACAGGCAGAGTACATTATACTTTGAAAGAATATAAAAATATAACTAATTATGAACAAACAAAAGAGACATTAAAAAATATAAAATTAGAATTGCCAAAAGTTCCAGATATAAAAGATATTAGAAAAGTTATGATAAATAGAGATAAAAAAATTTGTAATGAAATTATAAAGCCAAAAGACGAATTGATACAAGAGTTATATCAAGATAATGTTTTATTGCATAAGGAATTGTCAAAACAAGCAAAAGTTATAGAAGAAGCAGAGAAATATCAAAATGAAAGAAATAAAATACTTGCAGATAATGAAAAACTACACAATACAGTAAAACATTTAGCAAAAGAATATGAAAAGAAAAGTAATAATTTAGAATTTGATTTTAACAATAGAAAAGATGAACTTGAGGAAGAATACAAAGAAAAATCTTTTGAATTAAAGCATAAATATCATAATAAAATTCACAAGTTAGAAAAAGAGAATAACCATTTACACAAAATAATAAATAAGTTTTGGGATACTCTAGAAAAATTCATTTCTTGGATTTGTAAAAAATTTGATAT
>CALXAT010000015.1 GCA_944386365.1 uncultured Clostridia bacterium | reverse complement strand
CTTCAAAATAATCTGCTAGACTATAAAGATTATTAATTCCGATTTAAAATAGCTGATTTTAGATTTTCAAAAGGAATTAGACATATGTAAGACCATTTCTTAGCACGATATTCTTGCTTGTCTATTAGTATCTTATCAGTAGTAGAAGCAGGGTAAGTCGCATCCATATAATAATGTCCCAATTCTTCTGCTAAAGTACATTTTTCATCTATATAAGTACCTAATCTATCATAATTAAGAGCAATAGCATTAATATTATGATAATTTAGGTATATTCCATCAACATCCTCTATTTGCCAATCATATATTTTTATATTTTCTTTTTCGGCGATATCATATAGAGAATTTAATTCCATTATTTTTTATCTCCTTCATTTTGATTTTTAACAAATATAGCAAAATCTCTAATTTGCTTTTTTTGAGTTTCATTTAAAGCTTCGTATTCTTCTTTTGACATTCCTATCATAGCTTCATTTAGAACATCATCTATTTGTTTGTTTTCATTTGAAAAAAGAGCGTTTACTATATCGGAACGAGTATATTTTTTTTCTTTATTTTTATTTTCTTTATTCCACTTATCGCAGATATAATCTATAATAAAATTTTTTTCTTCTTCATTTAATAATTCATAATTCAAATGAGAACTTGTAGAATTTCCGTCTTGCAAATCCAAATAGCCAGCAGCTTGTAATAAAGTTTCATAGTCTACATCTAAAATTTCTGACAATTTTTCCAAAATTTTAGGAGATGGCTTTTGTCGTTGAGCTGTTTCAATTCTATGCAATTCAGTATTGCTAATACCTGCATATAAAGCCAATTGTCTTTGGGACAATCCTTTGTCTTCTCTTAAAAATGCTATTAATTCGCCTAAATATTTTAAATCTCCTATATGTTCCTTATCAATTTCATTTAAAGTCATAAAAAACACCTCATGTTAATTATAACATAATTGTAACCGAATGGAAAATATTTTTAAGAAATTTTAAAAAAAGTGTTGACAAACGGTTACAGTATATATATAATGCATGTGTAACCAAAAAGAAACAAAGAAAGGAGAAGTTCTATGAAAAAAAATATAGATATAGATGAAATAAATGAAGAGATAAAAAAACAAAAAATACCTATTTCTAAAATTGCTGAGAAAACAGGGTATTCAAGAGTATCTATATACAGATATTTAAACAAGCAGAGGATACCAACTATTGATTTTATTAATAAAGTCATGGAATTGCTGTAATTTTTTTTAAAGTTGATGTAACCAAAAAGAAACAAAGAAGGAAGGTGATATAAAATGCCAATGACTAAATTACAAGAAAAAGCAAGAGTTAAATATGTAACACCAAAACAATTTGGAGAGCAATACAGTATAAGCAAAGCACAAGTATACAACATATTGAAAAAACCAGAAATGCAAGAAGCAGTAATTAAAGTTCGGAGAAAAAGGAATCCGAGTAAATTTAGATAAAGCATTTGAAATAATGCAAAAGATATTTTAGAAAGAAGGTGATACAAATGAAGAGAAAACTAGATCCGAATAAAATATACGCATTTATTGGACGAGTAGTAGTATATAGCAGTTTATATATAACAGCAGTAATATTTTTTATCTGGGCATGTACTAGAACAGTAATTTATTAGAAAGGAGAAAAAGAAATGTTTACAAGAAAAGATAGAAAAATAAGAAATTTAGAAACTAAAGTGTTAAATAGAGACATTTTAATAGAAGATTTAAAAAGCAAAGAAGCAATACAAAAACAAGAAAATTTAGCATTATATGAAGAAAATAAAGACTTAAGATTTGAAAATGAAGAGCAGAGAGAGTTTATAAGCAGAATAGATAGATTAGTAAATTCTAATAAATATAACAACGAAAAAGCAATTTTAAGTAAATTAAAAGAACTAGTTAGCGACTACCAATCATTAAACTAGCTCTACATAAACATATATAAACATATGATTTTCTACTACATTATAACAAAAATCAGGTAGAAAATCAAGAAAGGAAATAAAAATGAATAGAAAATTAGATAAATTAGGAAGAATTGTAATTCCAGTAGAAATAAGAAAAGAAATGGATTTAAAACCGGGAGATGAAGTAGAAATAATGCAAACAGGGAACAGTTTCAATATCTCTAAATATAAAAATACATTTTGTCCAGAGTGTTTAACAAGATGTGAATATACAGATAATTATTGCAGAAATTGTGGGTTAAATTTTGGACATTTAGTTTAAAAGAGGTGCAAGATGGTAGTAAAAGATTTGTCAAAAAGTTTTAATCCATGTCCAAAAAATAAAGTTATAGCAAAAGAGAGTAAAAAAGAAATTCTTAAAGAAATTAAGAAACAGAAAAAAGAATTAGAGTCTGATTTTTGTATTATGCCGAAAAGTACGAAATATAGCACGGTAAGAACTAAAAAATATAGTGAAAGGCATGAGGTTTTCTTCTCTAAAGCTTACAGAATAAAAAGCATAAAAGATGGTTTAATAATATTTTTAACAGAAGAGGATCATCGAGGAACTAATGGAGTTCATGGAAAAAACGGAGACAAACTTAATAGATATTTAAAAAGAACAGCAGAAAAGGCATGGATTAGTTATTACAAAAAAACAAAAGAAGAGTTCCAGAAAAGATATGGAAAGAATTACTTATAGAAAAGGAGAAAAACAATGGAAAATCCAAATTATTATGCAATTATACCTGCAAAAGTTCGATATGATAATGAACTAAAAGGAAATGAAAAGTTATTATATGGAGAGATAACAGCATTATCAAATAAAGAAGGATATTGTACTGCTACTAATACATATTTTTCGAAATTATATAGAAAACATAAAGATACAATCCAAGAATGGATAAGTAAATTAAAACGAAAAGGTTATATAGAAACACAATTAATTAAAAATAACTTAGGGAGAGTGGAAGAAAGGCGAATTTATCCAGTAGGCGAAAATGCCTATACCGGTAGGCAAAAACACACCCACCCTATAGGCGAAAACGCCTTAGGTAATAATACAAGTATTAATAATAAAAAAGAAAAAGAAGAAGCATTTAAAAAAATCATAGAATTTTATGAAAACAATATCACATTAATCACACCATTTGTTTCAGAAGATATTGATAAATTTTTAAAAGTAGATAACTTAGAAGAGGATTTAATAATCGAAGTAATGAAAGAGGCAGTTTCAAGAAATAAAAGAAATTGGAAATACATATCCGCAATATTGGTTAACTGTGTGGATAACAATATAAAAACAGCTAAACAATTTAGAATCAGTCAAGAAGAATTTAAGTCGAATAAAAATCAAAACAATAAGAAAAATGAAACAAAAGAAGAGGAAATAGAATATAAAGAATGTACGATGACAGAAGAAGAATACTTTAAAAAACTGAGAGGAGAAAAAGATGTATGATGAAGAAATTGAAAAAGCAGTACTTTATTACATAATTTTCAAAAATGAAGAATTAGACATAGAAGAATCAGATTTTATAAACATGAAGAATAAATTAATAGCAAAAGCAATAGAAGAGTTAAAACTAGAAAAAGAAGAAATATCAATTTTATCTGTACAAAGCAAAATAAAAGGAAATCAAAAACAAATTTTAGAATACATATCGAATCTAGGAAATAACATCTATGGAATAACGGCAGAAGTTTGCTATAACAAATTAAAAGAATTGTCAAAAAAAAGAAAAGTGTTTGAATTAGCACAAAATATTTTAACAAATGTTGCAGAAGAGGAAAGCATAGATATATATATTCAAGATTGCATAGACAAATTAAATAAAATTGAAAAAATAAACACAAAAGAGAAAACATTTGTAGAACAAATAGCAGAAACAACAAGTGAAATAGAAAGAAACTATAACAACAGAAATGATTATAGCTTATATACAGGAATTTTTGACTTGGATAAATTAACTTGTGGACTACACAATCAAGAATTAACAATCATAGGAGCAAGACCCGGAATGGGAAAAACAACATTAACATTACAGATAGCACAAGAAATAGCAAAAAAGAAAAATGTTGTATTTGCAAGTTTAGAAATGTCTCAAACACAATTGATTCAAAAAATGATAGCAAAACAGAGTATAGTTAATAGTTATAAAATGAGATTAGGAACATTAGAAGAAGGAGATTGGGAAAAAATAGCAAAAGCAAGTATAAAACTATCTGAATTAAATTTGACAATAAATACAAGAGTAAGAACAATACAAGATATAGAAGTCATCGCTAAGAGATTAAAGAATAAAGACAAATTAGATCTATTAATAATAGATTACATACAACTGTTAAAAAGTCAAGGAAAATTTAATCTAAGAGAGCAAGAGGTTGCAGAAATAAGTAGAAGATTAAAACTATTAAGCTTAGAGATAAATATTCCAATTATTGCACTTTGTCAATTAAACAGAAATGCAAATATAGGAGAGCCAACGCTAGCAGACTTAAGAGAAAGTGGAAGTTTAGAACAGGATGCAGACAATATAATCTTTATTTATAAAGAAAATGAAGAGGATAGTATTACAACATTAAAACTAGCAAAACAGAGAGCAGGAGATATTGGAAAAGTAAAAGTTAAATTTAATAAGCAATTAAGTACATTTGTAAATTTAGTGAGGTGAACATATGAAAAAAGTAATTAATGAAGAAGATATTAGAAAATCAAATAATCTAGAAAGATGCAAATTACTATTAATGATTATAAGAGGACAAGCAATATATACACAAGATATAAAAACACATTAAAGGAAGTGTTAAAAATGATAGAAACAAGACAATTAAGTTTTGAAGATATAAAACCACAAAAAAGAAATAAATACATGCAAATATTAGAAATAATTGGAGACAGAAAAATGACTGCAAGAGAGATAGAAAAAGAAATGAACAGAAGAGGATATTCAAAGTATTTTGATATGAATCATGTAAGACCAAGACTAACAGAATTAGTTAAAGACTATGAAAAACTAATTGAAAGCGGTGTAAAAGAAGATAGTTTAACAAAGAAGAGGGTAGCAGTATACAAAAAGAAAGAGTGATAAAAATGAATAAATGTAATAATTGTGTAAAATTCTTAACATGTGACAGGAGAAAATGTGATCAAGTAACATTTTTACAAGCAAAACAATTAGATAAATTAGATAAATTAGAAGTAAAGGAGAAGAAAAAATGAAAAATAGAATAATTAAAATAATTAGTGCGATAGCAATAATAATAACAATAATAGGAGTAACAACTCCAACAATTTATGCAAGGGCACATTCAAGTGGTGCAAGAAGTAGTGGTTCGCATAGTAGTAGTGTGAAGTCTAGTACACCAAAAAGTTCCACTAAAAGTAGTACAAGTAGTTCAGTGAAAGCTAGTACACCAAAATCTAGTACAACCAAAAGCAGTACTTCAGGAAAAAGTTATACAACTACTAAAAATAATTCTGGAAGAACAACAGTCAATCATGACACAGTAAAACCAAAAACCGATTCAAGTGGAAAATCAACAATAGTTAATAATAATCCAACATATTATACAACATACAGTACAGAGACAGGATTTTCTCTAACAAATAGTATATTTCAATTCTATATGTTGGATCAAATATTTTCTGACAA
This sequence comes from uncultured Clostridia bacterium, assembly GCA_944386365.1. Classification (GTDB taxonomy): domain Bacteria; phylum Bacillota; class Clostridia; order TANB77; family CAG-508; genus CAG-269. The sequence continues at coordinate 21,518 of CALXAT010000015.1, read as the reverse complement.
AGAAAAAGTAACAGAACAAGATGTAGCAAAAGCATTAGAAGAGAGAGGATATAGTAAAGAAGAAGTAGATCAAATTCTGGATGAAGCAAGAACAGAAGAAAAAGCAAATAAACCATTTTATGATGGTTGGAAATGGTATAATTGGCTACTATTTGTGGTTATTATATTAGCAATAATTGGAGGAATAGTAGGATTAGCTATATGGTTAACATGGTAAGAAAAAAATTATTTAAGATAGTTGAAAAAGATACGACATATTATGAATGGTATGACATATTAATACTAATTTGTATATGGATTAGTATAATTCCGTTAACATTTAAAGAACAAAATAATTTTACATATATTCTAACAATTTTAACAACAATAGTATTTGTGATTGATTACATATTAAGATGGATAACGTCAGATTTTAGGTTAAAAAAAGGAATAGTTAGCTTTATAAAATACCCATTTACGATTTCAGCAATATTTGATTTAGTAGTTATCTTGTCATGCTTTAGTGAAATATTTAACAGTTCATATATTTTAAGAATATTTAGCATATTTAGAATATTAAGAATAGCAAAAACATTAAGATATTCTACTAAATTTGAAATAATTAAAAGTGTAGTTAACAAAAATAAAAAAATATTAGAGGTAGTATGTGGATTTACAGCAGGATTCATATTCATTTCAGCATTGATAATGTTTCAATTTGAAAATCAAAGTTTTAAGAATTTTTTTGAAGCAATATACTGGTCTACAACAGTATTAACAACGGTGGGATATGGAGACATATGTCCTAAAACAGAAATAGGAAGATTGATAAGTATAATATCTAGTTTAGTAGGAATTGCATTTGTAGCACTACCTACACGGAATTATAACAAGTGGATTTGTAGAAGAATTAAATAAAGAAAAGGAGAATGATGAAAAATGAAAAAATTAACAAAATTAAAAATAGTATTTGATAGGATATTTAATAAATTTGTGAAAGTAGACAATATTGAAAAAATAGAAGAGGGACTAAATAGACAAAAAGAGGCTTTAAAGAATTTAAATAACAGTTATTATAATGCACAAGGAGCATTAGAATCTTATAAAAATGAATTAAAGAAAAATCAAGAAAATGAAAAGAAGTTAAATAAATGTTTTGAGATTTGTAAAACAAAAAATGACAAAGAGGGAGCCAAGCAAATATTTGAAGAATTAAATACAACAAAACAAAGAATTATAGTTTTAAAAGAGCAAAGTCAAAAACAAGAATTAATAGTTCAAAGATTTAAAGAAGCAAAAGAAAGATATGAAAAAGAAATAAGAAACTTACAAAATAATTTAGAAACAATGAAATCAAAAAATAGATTTAGTAAAGCAGTAAAAGAATATGAAAGCCAATTTGGAGAATTTGAGGAATTTAACATTGATGATATACAAAAAGATATTGATATAGAGTTTAATGCAAGTAATGCACAACTTCAAGAACAAGAAAATAAAATTGATTTAGATAAATTAGAAAGTGAATCAAATTTTGAAGAAATGTGGGGAAAATAATGAAAGAATATATTACAAAAAAAGAATATGAAGAAATTATAAAAGAAAAAGAAAGATTCAAAGAATTATTTCGAGTACTAAAAATAGACTCCGAAGAGATTATCAAAGAAGAAAGAAAAAATAATATAATTACATATTTTTGTATAGCAAGCAACAAAGAAAAAACATACATAACGTTTTATAATTCTGATAGTCAAGACTTAATACAAGTCTTACTATCAGAAGAAATCAATATATATGACTATTTAGAAGAAAATTTAATAGAAGAGGTTAATGTAGAAAAGCCACAAGATGATTACAATTATAGAGGATTCAATTTTAAATATCAAGAAGAACCATATTTTATAAAACAAATATTTGAAGGAATAAGCTTTGAAAAAACTGAATTAATCAAAGAAATAAATGAAGAGATTAAATATTATAAAGAAAAAATAATAGAAGAAAGACAAGATATATTTGATTATACAAAAATAAATAACATTTTAAATAAATATAAACTTGAAATGAAGGAGAAATCAAATGAAAAAGACTAAATATTATGACAAAAACGTTTACGAAACAGAAAAGAAAATAAAAACAGCATTTATAATACTAATTACATTTTTAATTCGGAATGTATATCGGTGTAGCAATAAACTATATGGAATTACAAAATAAAGATCAACAGATTAGAGAATATCAAGTTGAGATAGACAATCTAAAAGAAGTGATTTATTTAAAAGAAATGGAGGAAAAAGATGAGTGAATTAAGAGAAGAATGTTATAAATGTTTAAATAATCAAAGTTGTCCTAGTTCAGCAGATTATGGAAGTATTATATGTATGACTACAAGAAAATTTAAGATGCCAAGAAATAATGAAGAAGATAGTGTATATGCTATAAAATTTGCAGTAATGCAACAACAAATAAATGAAAAAGACAAGAGAATAAAAGAATTAGAAAACAAATATATAATACATTTAACAGACGAACAATACAGAAAATTAGTAGATACAATAAGAAAAGAAGAAAAAGAGAAATTAAAACAAAAAATAAAAGATAAAAAAAGAGAAATACAGAAAATAGGACAATATTTATATACAAATATAAATGTACGCAATATCTTAGAAGAATTATTATATGAGAAGAAATAATTAGGGGGTGGTTAGATGAGTAATATAGAAGAAGATATAAAATTTATAGAAGAAATGATAAAAGAGTATAAAACATTTGGAGATTTACACAATCCAGATTTTGAAGATACAGATAGAATATATAAAGCATTAGAAAATATGTTAAAGAGAATAAAAGAATTAGAAAACAAATATATAATACATTTAACAGACGAACAATACAGAAAATTAGTAGATACAATAAGAAAAGAAGAAAAAGAGAAATTAAAACAAAAAATAAAAGATAAAAAAAGAGAAATACAGAAAATAGGACAATATTTATATACAAATATAAATGTACGTAATATTTTAGAAGAATTATTAAAGGAGAAATAAATGCTAGAAGAATACGAAAAAGACAAAGTAACTAACAAAGATCATGTTGCTACACCTAGATGGGTAGTAGAAGATATTTATAGTTTAATACATATCGAACAGTACAAATCTATATGGTTTCCATTTAATAATTACGACTCTGAATTTAAACTAAGAGCCGATGAATTAAATTTGAGATACAAAGCAACACACATATTCGACGATAAACACGACGATTTTTTTATAACTGAGCCTCCAATTAATTGTGATTTGATGATAAGCAATCCACCATTTTCTAAGCAAAACGAGATAATAAAAAGAAGTTTTGAACTAGTAGAAAAGAATAAGATAAAAGCATTTTGTTTGTTGCTACCATTAAGCACACTAGAAACAGAAACAAGAGTAGAATTGTGGGAAAAACATATAGATAAATTAAGTATATTAATTTTTAAGAAAAGAATTAAATTTTTAAATTGTAAGACAAGCTTTAATAAAGCATGCTGTTGGATTTGTTACAACATACCAAATTTAGAAAAAATTAAATGGATATAAAGGAGAAAAAATAATATGTGTGAATATTGTGAAGAACAAAGAATTATATTATATACATTTCCAGTAGTATTAAAAATATTACCAGTAGAACGTATGAAAAATAAAAAAATAATAGAAAAGTATTATGCATTATCTATAAATGAAATTGCTTACACAAAAATAAATTATTGTCCAATGTGTCGGACGAAAATTAGCCGAAGATGGACGAAACTTGGACGAAAAGGAGGACGGCAATGACAAAAGAGCAAGCAACCAAAGAATTAGATAATATATTTTTAAAATATAAAATCAAAGATGAAAAAAATATACTAGGATTTAGAAACAATTTTATAGATTATGTTAGAACGCTAAATGAAAAAGATCTAAAAGAAGAATACAATAAATTTGGATTTTTTTATGATTTTGTTGAATTGCAAAAAGAAGCAGGGATTGAAATAGATTTGTTAAGCGAATATACAATGTTAATAGCCACTAATTCAAAAAATCTAAAACAATGTTTTACACCGTTTGAAGCAACAAACATAATGTCAAAAATAACAATAGATAAAAATCATAATACTTTTTATGATTGTGCAGCAGGCACAGGACAAACACTAATCACAGCATACTGTGAATGGTGTAAATTACAAGATTATTATGATAACACTTTATTTCATCTTGTCGTAGCTGATGATTTAGATACATATAATGTACATTGTTTAATATTTAATTTCGCAACAAGAGGAATGAATGCACAAGTTTATCATAGAGATACTCTAACACAAAAGGTTTATGAAGTATATATATGTTTACATGATAAATACGGATTTAGCAAAATAAAAAATATAAAGTCAGATACGGAAGAATATAAAGAGTTTTTTGATGAAAAGACAGGCTATCTAAAGTAAACAATAAACAAAAAAGGAGAGAATAAAGAATGTTGAAAGAAGTAATTGAGAGAAATATCAACAATAATTACAATGTTGCTTCTTTAGAAACAGGAATAAGTGAATTAATTTTAAAAGAATTTTTAAAAGGAAATGCAAAACTAACAATATATGATACAGAGAACATATTAAAAGTATTAAATATAAAAATAGATAACACAGAAGGTAAAAAAATAGAAACGGCATTAATTGTAAGAGAAGAAGAAACAAAAGATAAATTTAAGTTTTATGCAGTGTACTGGTTAGAAAAGAAAAAATTTGAAGTAAAAAAATCAACTTATTGCAATTATGCCAATTTATTAAAAAACAATATAATTCCTGTTTTGGGAGAAGTAAAGTTTAATGAGTTGAATGGAGATATATTACAATTTTTTATATATAAAGCACAGGGAGAAAACAATTTATCAGAAAAAACAACAAAAGATTGTTTAGGAATAATAAAGCAGATAATAGCAGATGGACAAGAGGAAGGGATAATGCCTCAATTCGTATATTCAAAGAGAAAATTGAAATACAAAAAAACAGAGTTGATAGGAGAAGATAAAAAAACATATACAGAGGAAGAATATAAAAAAATAATAGATGAAATCTTAAAAAATATAGACTATAAGAAGTTAGGAATTTTATTAGGATTGTATACAGGAATGCGAATTGGAGAATTATGTGCATTACAGTTTAAAGACATAGATTTTAAAGAAAAATGTGTGAGAGTAACAAAAACATTGCAAAGAACGTATAACCCAACAAAAGACATAAATCCTTCAGAAATAAAAATAACTTCTACAAAAACAGAAAATAGCAATAGAAATATACCTTTAACAAATGAAATTGTAAAAATTATAGAAAAAATGAATACAGGAGCTGAAAATTATATACTAACAGGGAAGAAAAAATGGACAGAACCAAGAACATTCAGAAGAAGTTATCAAAATTTTATGAAAAAATTAGGAATACAACCTCTAAAATTTCATTCTTTAAGGCATACTTTTGCGAGCATAAATATAGAAAATGGAGCAGATATAAAAACAATAAGCGAAATTTTAGGGCACTCAGATATAGATGTAACATTAAAAATATATACACATACGTCTAAAAAAGCAAAAAGAAAAGCAATAGAGAATTTTGATAAATTATTTACAAAAGAAAAAAGAAAGAAAGAATTTGATACAAAATACAAAGGAAGAATCTGCTGCATTAGCAAAAATACAGGAAAACTTGATTTCATTGGAACAATAAAAGAAGTTGCAAACTTTTTAAGTATAACAACAACAAAAGTTTGTGAACACATTAACGAAGGTACGGACCATAACTGTTATAGAATAATACCTCAGATTGAAGGAATTACACATAAAAATGGAATTTATATGGGAGGATAGTAATAATGAAGGAACAGGAAGTAATAAAAAGATTAAATTTTCATAAAGAATATGCACGATTATCTAGTAATAGAGTAGTGATAAGTGAAACAGATTTAGAAACAGTCTTAAATATGCTAAAAGAAAACTCTGCAGAGATTGAGCAGAAAAACACAGAGCTTGCAGAGAAGAATGCAGAGATAGAAAAGTTAAAGAAAGTATTAGATGAAAAATATATATTTGTACAAGGAGCAAGAACAGTATATGGTAGATTGATGAGTTTAGATAAAGAAGATATAGTAAAAGACGATTTGGCATTAAGGAATGTAATATATCATCACATAGAAGATAATGAAAAGAAAGATAAGATAATAGATTTAATGGCAGAAGCTATGGACAAAATACAAGACCCGCAAGTATGCAAATATTGTGATAATAAGATAAATTTAAATCATGGATATTGTACGGATGCTGGAAAATGCAAAAAGGGTATAAAACAATATTTTGAAAGGAAAAGTGAAGAATGATTGAAGCAGGAGAATATGTAAGAACTAAAAATGGAAAGATTGATAAGGTTATAAATAACAATTGTTATATGCCACAATACATAGAATGTGAAAAGAGTTTATTATATAAAGAAGATATAGTGAACCACAGCAAAAACCTAATAGACTTAATAGAAGAAGGCGATTTTGTTAATGGTTATCCAGTAAAAAGAATAGCAAACTTTAATAATGAGTTATGCAATTTTGATTTAAACACTATGGAATGGATACCATTAAAAGATATAGATGTATATTATAGTATTCTAACTAAAGAATTATACCAAGCAAACTGTTATACAGTAGAAAGGAAAGGATAATGTTAAAAATAAAAGATAGTGTAGATTTAAAAGAATTAGAAAAGTTTGGATTTTGGAAAGATAGTAATTTTAAAACTTACCATAGATCTATACTGGATGATTATATAGAACAATTCAACAGAAGCGAGTATCTATTGATATTAAATAATAGAGTAATAGTAAAAGCTAAACTAACTTGCATATTAGATTTTGATGAAAATTTGATATATGGATATAAAGTACAAACTAACAGAGTTAAAAGATATATAGACGACCTAATCCAAGCAGGATTAGTCGAGAAAGTAGAGTGATTAGTATGGTAGAAGAAATATGGAAAGATATACCAAATTATGAAGGGGTATATAAAGTTAGTAACTTAGGAAATGTAAAAAGTTTCAATAATAGAATCAAGGATAAAAATCCTATAATATTAAAACAAACTATTGATAGAAAAAATGGTTATTTAACAGTTTCACTATCAAAAAACGGTAAAAAGAAAATATATAGAGTTCATAAACTTGTAGCAAGCATTTTTATAGATAATTTTAATAATTATCCTGTTATAAATCATAAAGACGGGAACAAATTAAATAATTGCGTTGATAATTTAGAATGGTGTACGTATAAACAAAATATAATTCATTCGTGGAAAAATGGACTTTCGCATATTAGCGAAGAACATAAACAAATTATAAGTAAAGCTACAAAAGAAAGATGGAAAAAATATAGAAAATTAAAAATGGAGAGGAAGAAAGATGAGAGAATATAAATTTAGAGTTTGGGACACAGAAAATAAAGAGATGTTAAAAGTACAAGAATTGGATTTTGAAGATACTTTTTATGGAGGAAGATTATCAATAAGAACAGACCAATATAATGATTATTTTGATATCGAAGATATGATATTAATGCAATACACAGGACTAAAAGATAAAAACGGAAAAGAAATATATGAGGGAGATATTTTAGAGTTAAATAAAGACGGAAGAATATTTTATGGAACACCTGATGGACTACTTGCAAAAAAGTATCAATTGGTAGGCTTTAAAGATGGGGCATTTATGACTTGTAGAAACAAATATTTAATAGATGATTATGACACATATCTATGGATAATTTCTAAATATTCAACAGTTGCTGGCAACATATATGACAACAAAAATTTGTTAGAAGAAGGAGAATAAAAGTGAGGGATATATTTAAAGTATTAGAACAAATAAAAGAAACATTAGGAGAAGATAACGAATACAGTGAAATAAAAGCAGGAATAGACGATATAGAATATAGTTTAAGATTTAAAGCACCAGAAGATACTTGGAATTATGTATATGACAAATTAATAGTAAATTTTATACCACCAGAAGCAGAAATAGATTATGAAGTATTATCAATATGGACAACGAAATCAGTAGCAGAATTAAAGGAGTATGCTTCAATAATAGGAGAGGAAGGAGAATAAAGATGAGCAGAATATTAAAAGCATTATTAAAAACAATATTGGCTATACTATTATTTACCCTAATAGGATTTGGATTTTATATTATTCCTTGGATAATGATAGCAATATGGTCATTGATAGGAATTGTAGCAATATTTTTAGGATTTTTTTGGGAGGACTAACTAATGAATGAAGAAGAAATAGAAAAAAAGAAGAGAATGTTAAAAGATTTTTCAGAAAAAGGGCAAGGACAAAGAGTATTTTTTGAAGAGGATTTAAAATTAATTAGAGACATATTACAAGAGTTAGACCAAAAAGAATCTATATTAGATAAAGTAACAGATAAATTAAAAGAAGATGCAAATAAGAAAATACCACTTGCAGAAGATATGGATTGGGTAAGATGTAGAAAAGAGTATGCAAGAGAAATATTAAATATCATAGAAGGAGAAAAAGAAAATGGAAAATGAAGAGATTGAATTAAAAGAAGAAGAATTATTATTTATAAAAAGCTTAGAAAGCAAATTAAACGTAACAGAATATAGTGAACTGAGAAATACAATAGAAAAATATGTAAAATTAGCAAGAAATAAAGATTGGGAAGTAAGAAGATACGAAGAAAGATTTGAAAACATGAAAAAAAGAGCAGATGAAAATTATAGTAAATACACAAATATAGAAAAAGAAAAAAATAAATGGAGAGATTATTATACAGAAGTATGTAATAAATATGCAGAATTAGAAATAGAGTTAGATTTAGCAAAAGCAAAAATAGAAATTTTAGAAGGAGAAAAGAAATAATGCCAACAGAAGAATATGAAAAAGGAAAACTATATTTTAAAAGTAAAGATGATGAAGAATACAAAGAATTAAAATTTACTGATCCAGAATTAACCTTAGAAGAAAATGAAGAATTAGAAACAGTAAAAAGAACTTATGAACCAGAAGGAGAATTAGAAGTTGAAATATCAAATGAAAACGTATTTAGAGAAATAAGAAGAATGTTAAAAACAGATAAAGAGAAAAAATCAGAGTTAAGACAAAACAAAGAAAACTTTAGAAAATTTATTAAGGAAAGAAGGTAGAAAAATGAAAGAAAATAAAATGCTAAGAAAGAGCGAAAAGGAACTAGAAGAATTAAAAATAAGAAATACTTTTCCATTCAGATACTTTATAATTGATTATTCGATATTTTTAAAAAGATATGTGATAGTAAATGTAAGTTTAGATTCAGAAATAGATGATGGAGAGAAATGGTATTTTGTTTTAAGCGATGAAGAAGGTTGGGAATATCAGAAAGAAATACAAGAAATTTACGGAATAGAAGATTTACAGTATTTAGAAGAAAAGGTAAACAAGCTAAATAAAGAAAGAGAGGGAAAGTAATATGAAAAAGATGCCAACATTATTTATAAGAGAATTTGAAAATCATAAAGTATGTAAATGTCTAAATGAAATAAATAAAAATTGTGAATGGGTAATAAATAGAGAAGGATATGCAACAGAAAAACTAGATGGTACTTGTTGTATGATAAAAGATAATACATTATATAGACGATTTGATTATAAAAAAGGTAGGAAGCTACCAGAAGGAGCAATACCTTGTCAATATGAACCAGATCCAATAACAGGACATTTTCCACATTGGGTACTATGTAAAGAAGATAATCCAGCAGATAAATGGCATATAAAAGCATTTAAAGAAAAAGAAAATTGGGAAGATGGAACTTATGAATTGATAGGAAAACATTTTCAAGGAAATCCATATAACTTAGAAAATGATATACTAGAAAAACATGGATTGAGAATATTAGAAGATGTACCTAGAACCTATGAAGGAATAAAGAAATATTTAGAAAATCATTACATAGAAGGAATTGTTTTTTATCGTGACAATGGAGAAATGTGCAAAATAAAAAGAAGTAATTTTGGATTCACATGGAAAGAAAGTAAGTGATAAATATGATAGAAGGTATAAAAATAGAATTTAATAAAGAAAACAATAATTACTTTGAGAATCAATGGAATAATGATATAGATACAGATTTATTAATAATATCATTACTAGAAACAATTAATGATATTTGTAAAGAAAAAGGATTAAATGCAAATGAAAAGTTAGAAAACTATATAAAAATGGGTTCTGTAGATAACTATAATACAGAAGAGGAAATAAAATTAAAAAATAAATATAAAACATTTTAGAAAGTAAGTGATTTTATGACAAAAGAAATAAAAAACATATTAAAGAAAGACTTAAAGAAATATGAAACACTAGTAAATATAACAGAAGGAGAAGCACAAGAAATATACATGGAAGTAGTTATGTTTTTTCAAGAATTAATTGAAGAGTAGGGAGGTTACAAATGAGTAAATACATTAAAGAAAAAGTAGAAGTAATGTTAAAAGAACACAAGGAAAATGAGGCTAAACTAACAGAAATAAAATTAAAAGAAGAGGAATATCAAGAAAGATATAATTATGCAGGAACAGTATATGAAGATTCAGAAGAGGAAGTAATCGAAAATATGCAGATAGCAGGACAAGCATATGATAGCATACATAGTAATACAAACAAAATAACAGACAAAGTAGCCAATACCGCAATAAATTATCAAAAAGAAATAGTACATATAAACAGAGAAGATAGAGAATATTTAAAAAGAAAGTTATTAGAATTTGAAAAAGAGGAAAATGTTTTAAACAAGAAAGTAGTAAGAGTCAAAAACTTGTTAAATAGATTAACTAAAGAAGAAAGATTTGTAATAGAATTATATTATTTAGATAGTGCAAAATGGGATTATGTAGAAAAAGAATATTTTAGTGAATTTGAAAGACACAAATCAATAAAACAATTACAAACATATAGAGATAATGCATTACAGAAAATGTTAAATATTCTAAATGTAGGATTAGAATAGAAAATCCAAAAACTTCGCAAAAATTACTCAAAAACTTCCTTTTAATTTCATTTTGAAAATAGTATAATTATAATTGAAAAAATATAAAAAGTCGCAGATAGAAATATCTCATAAGTCCAAGTGACAAATAGGAATAAAGGTTTATCCCATTTTATAAGTATTTTTTTATTTTTCAAGAAGAGTAGATGTTAATGTCTGCTCTTTTTAGTTTAATTAGGAGAGATGAATTATGAAAAGAAAATGGACTAAAGAAAGTGCAGAAAGATATATAAAAACAGCAAAACAAAGTAAACCGTTAATGAAAGGATTAGTGTAATATATCATTATGAAACAAAGAAGAAAAAGAAGAAAGCATTATAATTGGGTGGAAGAAATAGCAAAAGGAAACACAAATGCTTTTTATAATTCAACAGACTGGGATATTGTAAGAGAAAAAGTCCTAAGTAGAGATAAAGGCAAATGTCAATTTTTTCTGGGTAAATGGAATGATGGAAAACATTTTCCAGATAAGATAAAGATAATAGATGCGGATACAGTTCACCATATAATTCCAATAAAACAAAGACCAGACTTAGCATTAAATCCAGATAATTGTATAAGCCTTAGTTTTGAAGCACATGAAATAATAGAAGATAGACACAGATGGACATGGAGAAGTAAAAGGAAAACATTAACAGAGGAGAGATGGTAAATGTTTAAAAAGATATATTCTAAATATGAAGAAATAGAAAAAGATATAAAAGATATTATTTTAAAGGATAAGAAATATGATTTAAAACAATTATTATATTTATTTGCGATACCAGGAACGAAACTACAATGGAAAGGACAAAAGAGAAGATTTGAAGTTATAGCAAGAAATGATAATTTTATAATAATAACAAGACCATACAATCCTCAGAAAACATATGAATATTCAATACTAGATTTAGAATATATGAAATGTAATAAGGATAATTATTATTGCAAATATAATTATCAAGACAAAGAAGAATGCAAAGAAGCATTAAAGGAATTACAAGAGGCAAGAGATGAAGAGAAAAGGACAGGATTAGCATGTGATTGTGGTTTGCAATTATCTAGAAGAGGAATAGCAGATATAGATGAAGTAATAACTGAAATTTGGATAGAGGTACAAGTGAAATGAAACAAACACAAGTAATAATTATAAATGACGGCACTAAAGAAGTAATAAAAGAAGTTTCAAAAAAAATAGGAAATGATGAAATAATTTCTGCAATCAATCAACCTAATAAAGTTAAAGCGATATATAAAGCAGAAGTGTTTAAATATGAAAATGGAAAGACAGATATATTATATGAATGTGATAAAGAAAATAATAAAGAGTGCAGTAAAGAGTCTTGCACAAGATATAATTATTGTACACATACATTAAATAAAAAATATGCAAAAAATTTTATAAAAGAAAATTTAAAACTTAAATAAAAAATAAAAGCCCCCCTATAAAATCTGAAGGCACAAAGGTGTTATTGGGAGCGGGTGTGGGGCAAAAACTAAACAACAATTTTAATTTTCTCGCGTGTAAAGGGGGTATAGGAATGCCAACTAAAAAAAAGACATCAAAAGTTACAGATAAAAAGGAAAAAGAGCTTGAAAAAGAAATAGAAATAATGGAAGAAAAACTCAAAAGAATAGAGGAAGCACAACAAATAGAAGAAAAAATAGCAGAAAATAAAGAAGCAATTAGAGAAGATTTGAAAAATCAATTAATGTCTCAAAATAAATTTGGAAAACAATTTGATGATATGGTAGAAGACTATTTATATTTCTTTGAATTAAAAGAAAGGTTAAAACATGACATAGATATAAATGGAATAAGATACAAAAATACAGGAGGAAATGGATTCTCAACTTATAAACCAAACGAAAGTGTTGAAAGATTACAAAAAACAAATGGACAGATGCTTAAAATCTTACAGGATTTAGACTTGAAAGCACCAGAGGAAGATGGTGAAGGAGATGATTTGTTGTCAGGAGATTAATGAATACATAGATTATTATGAAAAAAATAAAAGAAAATTTAATAAGGAAAGAATTTTATTAATGGAAAATATCGTTAAACCTACATTGAAAAGGGACGATATTTTTTTTGATGAAGAAACATATAAAAATTGTATTAAATATTGTGAAATGTATTTCTACAAATTATTTCCTTATCAGAAATTTATTTATGCATTTGTTTTTATGTATGAAAATGATTTTCCGGTTTTCAGAACTATCTTTATTATGATGGGAAGAGGAAATGGAAAAGATGGTATGATAGCACCTTTGTTAAGCTTTCTACAATCAGAATACTATGGAATTAAAAACTATAACATAGATATAATTGCAACATCAGAAGAACAATCAAAAGATACATATGATGTTGTTTATAATATGCTAGAAGACAATAAAGTAAAAATGAAAAAGCATTTTTATTGGAACAAAGAAGAATCTATTAATAAAAAAACAAAATCCAAATTAAAATATAATACTTCAAACGCAAAAACAAAAGATGGTAAAAAAGATGGTGCATTAGTATTTAATGAATATCATGCATATGAAGATGACAAACAAATAAAAGTATTTAAAAGTGGAGCAGGAAAAGTAAGACATTTTAGAATATTTATTATTACTACAAATGGAGATGTTAGAGAAGGTCCCTTAGATAATTTATTAGATGTATGTGAAGGCGTTTTAAACGGAGAAAGTAATGAACTAAGATATTTCCCTTTTATTTGTAAATTGGACAAAGAAGAGGAAGTAGATGATTTTGAAATGTGGGAAAAGGCAAATCCTAGCCTACCATTTTTACCTACTTTGCAGCATGAAATGAAAATGGACTACTTGGAAATGAAAAAGATGCCTTCTAATGTTGCAGAATTTATGACTAAAAGAATGAATTTACCAAAACAAAATCAAGAACAAATAGTAACTGATTGGGAAAATATATTAAGAGCGTCTTATTCTGATGTGAAGAGAAAAATAGAAAGAGTATTTCCAGACCTTGAAAATGATTCAGCAATCATTGGAATTGACCTAGCAACTTTAAATGATTTTGCAACTGCAGGATTATTATTTAAAGTTAATGGTGAATATATTTGGAGGCACAAAACATGGATATGTAAACAAAATAAATTTTATGGGAATATTAAATTCCCTTTTGACAGAGCAGGTCAGAAGGGATTTACTGATTTCTATGTTACAAATGAAGAAAGTATAGATGAAAATGATATTGTAGATTGGTGCATACAACAAATGCAAAAATATAATGTTAAAAAAATAATAATGGATATGTATAGATTTAAATTAATAAAAAAAGCATTTGCAGACAAAGGTATAACAGACATAGAAACAACTAAAAATCCAAACGGATTAATTAGAATGATTAGAAATCTTCCTTCTGTTGAATCTATAATAGCACCTAAAATAGAAATTGAATTTATAAAAGGAAATATAAATATTGGCGATAGTGCAATTATGAGATGGGCAATTAATAACACATGCACTAAAAACAGAAAAGATGGAAATAAAGTATATGAAAAAATAGAGCCAAAATTAAGAAAAAATGATCCATTCATGGCTTTTGTTATGGCTATGTCTGGAAATGAACTACTAGACGAACAATTCATATATGTTTAGGAGGCAAAAATGATACTAGATAAAATATTTAAAAATTCAAATGGAGAATATGTAAGTATATTTGATGTGATTTTTCGGAAAAGGAAATATGGAAAATTACGTATATACATTAGCTGAGGCACATGCAATTGATATAATAGCTAGAACTATATCAAAATGCGAAATACAAACATTTGAAATGAAAGATGGAAAGATACAGGAAAATAGAGGAGATTTATATTGGACTTTAAATATTCAACCAAATAATATAGAAACTGGAACTAAGTTTATTTATAAGTTAGTTACAAAATTACTTATGGACAAAACAGCTTTAGTTTTAATAAATCAAATGCCTAATAAAAATTTATTATATGTGGCAGATTCATACAACACAGATAAAATGATTTTTACAGGTAAAACATTTAGAAATATCACAGTTGAAGACGATGAAGGAAATTCAATAAATCTAACTAAAACATATAATTCGGAAAATACAATTTACTATTCTTTAAAAAATACTAAATTAAAAACGGCAAGTGAAAGTTTTAAAATTAACACAACAAAATTATTAAAGGCGAGTCAAAATAGTTTTATAAAATCAAACACACCAAAATGGAGACTAAAATCTCCTGGACAACAGCCAACCTTGATAGATTCAACAACTAAGCAACCAATAAGCAGAGAAAAATATAAAGAAAAAATAACAGAAGGTTTAATGAGTGATGAAGAAGCGATTGTATTACTTTCTGAACAATTTGATTTAGAGAATTTAATTCAAAATAATAGTAAGAATCTAACGGACTTTGAGGGTATCTTTAAAAAAATTGGAGATACTGTAGCTCAAAATTGGAACATACCATTAGATATTTTTTATGCCTCTAAAACAGAAAAATCAACAGGAACAGATGATTTTGTAACAATGGCATTAGATGTATATTTTGAACTTTTAGAAGATGGATTTAATAGTTCTCTCGTAGGAAAACAAGATTTCTTAAAGGGGGAGTATATTAAATTTAATAGATTGAATATCAATCATAGAGATTTGATAGACAAAGCTAGTGGTTGGGACAAGTTAATTTCTAATGGATTTAGTTTCAATCAATTATCTAAGTTTTTAGGTTTACCGACAATCGATGAAGATTGGGCGAATGAACATTATATAACTAAAAATTATGCAAATGTGAAGGGAGGTGGAGAAGGTGAATAAAAAATACTTACAATTCGAAAAAACAGACGAGCAGAATACCAACCTTTATATATATGGTGATATTAGAAAACAAGATTTAATTGACAAATGGTTTGGAGATGATGAAACTAGAGTAGACGCTTTTTCTTTTAAAGAAGCATTAGAAAGTGTGGATACTCCAAATTTAACTGTAAGAATTAATTCATATGGTGGTTCTGTATCAGAAGGATTAGCAATATATGGACTATTATCAGATTTTAAAGGAAATTTAAGAACGATAGTGGATGGATTTGCATGTAGTGCGGCATCAATAATTTTTATGGCAGGAAAAGAAAGAATAGTTCCTGAAAATGGACTTCTAATGATACATAATGCATGGAGTTCAGTAGAAGGAGATTCGAATGCTATGAAAAAAGCAGCAGAAGATTTAGAAAAAATAACACAACCTTCTGTAAATATATATGTTGCAAAAACTGGGCTTCCAGAAAAAGAAATCAAAAAGATGATGGATGAAGAAAAATGGATTACATCACAAGAAGCATTTGATATGGGATTTTCTACTGCACAAGTCAAAAAAGACGATGCTCAACAGGCATTAGAAGCAAACTATATGTTTAATTTAGTGTTAAAGCTAAAAGAAAAGGATAAAGAAATTGAAAAATTAAAAAAAGAAATAGAACAAAAGACACCAAATGAAATCAGACAACAAAATAATTTAAAACCGATTAAAGAAGACGCGTGGGCGTCTTTTTTTAATACAAAAAAATTAGAAAAGTGAGGTAAAAAACATGAAAATTAATCAAACAAAAATGAAACAAGCTCAAGAAGAGGCTTTAAAAATTCTTCAAGAAAGTGAAGATAAATCACAAGCAGTTTTAGATGCTATAGATAAAATAGCATCAGTTCAAAATGAAGAACTAATAGCAGAAATAAAAGAACAAGCAAGAAGAGCAGAAAGCGATAGTTCTTATGCAAAGTCTTTAGGATTAAGAGTTTTATCTAAAGAAGAAACAGAGTTTTATGAAAAATTCAAAGACATAAAACAAGCTATAACAGCAGACCAAATTGACATTTTGCCAACATCAATTGTTGATGTAACAATGGAAAATGTAAAGAAGGAAAGTGGAATTTTATCTGATGTAAACTTTGCACCAGCTGATGTAAAAAAATGGATTTCAGCTGATAAGACAGGAACTTACGCATGGGGAGCTTTAACAGCTGCTATAACTGGAGAATTAAGTGCAACAATTGAAAGTTTAGACATGGAAGTAAATAAATTATCAGTTTATTTAGTAATTCCAAAAGCAATAAGTGATTTAGCTTTACCTTTTGTAGATAGATATTTCACAGCAATTTTACAAGAAGCTTTAAATGATGGTTTAGAATATGGATATTTACAAGGTAAAGGAAAGAATGAACCTATCGGAATTTATAAACAAATTGAATCCGTAAATGAAGATCAAACTCATAAGGATAAAACTGTTAATACAACATTGACAAACTTTACACCAAAGGGATTAGCAGCAGCAAAAAAATATTTATCTAAAAATGGATTAAGAACATTTGATAAATTAGTTTTATACTGCAATCCAAATGATGAAGCAGACTATGTTGCACCTGCTATCTATGATAGTGAAGGAAGATTAATAAGTTCATACAAAAACTTAGTAGTAAAACCTTCTGCAAATAACCCACAAGGTAAAGCAGCATTAGTAATTCCTAATAAATACACTATGGGACTATCTAACTTTGGAATTAAAGAATATGACCAAACAAAAGCATTAGATGATGCTGATTTAGTAATCGGAAAAGGATATGCAAATGGTAGAGCAGTAGATGACAATATTGCATTTGTATTTGATGTAACAAAACTTGAAGAATATGTTCAACCAGTCAAAGTTGTAGGAACAGTAGAAACAACAACTACTGTAAACGGAACTGTACAAACAGAAACAACACAAGGAGCTTAGAAATAAGCTCCTTTAATATTTTTAAGGAGGTAAAAGAAAAATGGAAGAAAAATATGTAGTTATTTATAAAGCTTTCAAAGATTTGGAGGATGATAATTATCTTTACAAAAAAGGTGATACATATCCTCGTGAAGGATTAAAACCAACTAAAAAAAGAATTGCT
This sequence comes from uncultured Clostridia bacterium, assembly GCA_944386365.1. Lineage (GTDB taxonomy): Bacteria > Bacillota > Clostridia > TANB77 > CAG-508 > CAG-269. The sequence continues at coordinate 3,546 of CALXAT010000015.1, read as the reverse complement.
GAATTATCTTCAAAGAAAAATAAAATCGGAGAAGTGCTTATTGAAGCCGTAAAAGTTGAAAAAGAAGATAAAGAATAGAGGTGTATTATGGACAATACACAAATAAAAAGTTTAATAACTGAAATAAGGGGAGAACAACATATATCTCCCTTTGAAGAAGATAAGGTATTAGAAGGTTATATAAAAGAAGCAGAATATGATATCAACAATCATGCGGGAACTGAAATTGATTTTGAAAAAGATTTAAAGGCAAGGAGTCTATTAAAAAATTATGTATTATATTCTAGATTCAAGCGATTGACTGAATTTAAGCAATTGTACGCAGGTGAATATGCTAACTTACAAGCAGACTATTACAAGTCTTCCGACATATAATGATGGAAAATTTAGACTCTTTGAAATAAAACAAACCGAAACAGATTTTCCAATTGAATATATAAAAGATACTGGAAAGGATATATGGTTTGAAGAATTATCAATTACAGACAGATTAAAATTTGAAGCTGAAGAAAGAAAGAAAAATATAACCTATAAACTTAGAATACCCCAAACAAAAGAAATTACTTCTTTACATGTTGTTAAAATTGGAGACACATATCATAAAGTTTTTAATGCATATCATTTTACAAATAGTGATGGATACAAACAAACAGATTTAACCTTGGAATTATATCCAAGAGTAAAATTGGAGGAGGATATAAATGACAAAGCCTGAATTAATAAAGTTGTTAAAAAAATTGAATATACCAGTTAACGAAGGAACACCAAGCGACAAAGTAGTAGAAGAACCAGAAATAATATATTTTTGGGATTATTACTGGGATGATTTAGTTGCGAGTGGAAAAGAATATAACACAAATGTTACATATCAAATATCTTTTCTAGCAGAAGTTCCAAGAAGTAAAAAATTAATAGAACTCAAACATAATTTAAATAATTTAGGTTTACATCCTTCAATTCAACATGAATACGATCCAGAAAAAAGAAGATGGCATTCGTATTTTGCATTAGAGGTGTTAGAAAATATCTAATGAAGTTTATGGATATAGTGGTTTTCAAGCTTTATCAGATGTATTAGAAGGTTATATGAAAAATGTAGAAAATCCTACAGAGATTTTAGAAGTAGGAGCTAAAGAATTTGTTAAAGATTTATTAAAATTAACAAAACCGATGTCACAAATAAGAAAATCGGGATATACACATTTAATTGATAGTTTTGCTTATAGAGTAAAAAAAGACGAGGTTGAAGCAGGATGGGGCAAGTATCATGGTCCAATGGTTGAACGTGGTACAACTAAAATGAATGAACAACCTCATTTATATCCCCTATGGGACAAAAATAAAGAAAAATATTATAAATCAATGTTCACTAAACTAGGATTAAAAACATGGTAATAGTGAGCATTTTTTAAGAAAGGAATGATTATAAATGGCAATTACTACAAAGAAGCCTAAAATAAAAGAAACAGTTGGAGCATTATATTATGCATTTAACACAATGACAGAAGATGGAGAATTTGACCCAGAAGCTTATGAAGACACAAATAAAAGTGATGTTGTAAAAACCATAACAACTACAGATAATGCTACTACTACAACTGTCAGAGCTAGTGGACAAGATTATGAAACCGTAAATCAAAGTGCTAGTGTTGAAAATGAAGTAGAAGTTATTGCATTAGATCCAGAAGATTTAGCAAAAATGAGAGGAGACGACATTCATGAAAATGGATTGATTTTGAGTGGAGCTCCAGGAAAAAGACCATTTTTTGCATTTGGAAAAGTTGTTAAAAAATTAGGAGGAGCAGTAGAATATGTTTGGTATCCTAAATGTCAATTAACAGAGAATACTGATGAAGCTGCAACTTCTGAAGAAGAATTTTCTGAGCAAACAGACACAGTAACTATTACAGCATATGCATTTGATGATGCAGGAAATAAAAGTGTAAGAGTAAATAGTGAAATGACTAGTTTTCCAGAAGGATTAACAGAAGAAAAATTCTTTGAAGCACCAATTTTAGATGATGCAGGATTAACTGCAGCAACAGCACCAACAGCCTAGAAAATACGAGGCTCTAAAATGGATTTAGAGCCTTTTTAAAATTTTAATAATATAATTAGATGTCAAAATATTTGATTTTAGAAGTTACACTACATATAAAAATGCGATGCAACTTGTGAAATTGAATATATTTGGAAAAATTTTCAAATTATGTTGAAAAATGTAAAATATTGGTATATAATCCTTTTAGAAAATAAAGGGAGGATATGTTTATGGAAGAAAGTGCAGCAAAGAAAGAAAAAACGTTTTACAAGAAATGGTGGTTTTGGTTAATTGTAATAATACTTATTATAATATGCTTATTTGCTTTGAATAGTAATGAAGAAACTGACAAAATGAGTAATAACAATATGGATACAGATACAATGAGTTATCTAGAACAATTGAAACAGGATTATAATGAAAATATAAAATTAAAAGAAAATCCATATGAAACAACAAACCAATATGATGGAATTTATAAATTTTCATTAGAAAGTGATAATGGAAATGGAATTATTTTTACTTCAATAGGAGTAATAACATTTAATGACGGTAAATGTAAAGCAAAGTATGAAACTGGCAGTAATACAGTTTCAGAAAAGACAAGAGAATTGGAAGGATTTTATGGATTAAATCAAAAAGATAATTCTACATTTTATTTTTCGTTGAATGACGACGATAATTACGAATTAAAAACATATAAATGCGAGACAAATGAAAAAAATCTATCGTGTGAATTAAAAAGTGCATATGATTTATCTGGATGTACTAACAATAAATTAGATTTAATTTATGTTGACAATCAAGATTTAAATGAATTTGACACAATTTTTTCACAGGTATTGAAAGAAGAAGAGGAAAAAAAGACAGCAGAAGAGAAAGCCAAAAAAGAACAAGAAAAAGCAACCTTTAAAGAGAGTTGCCAAACATATACATTTGAACAAATGGCAAGAAATCCAGAAAATTTCAAAGGAACAAATGTAAAAGTAACAGGAGAGGTAGTACAAGCACTTTTTGGAACATCTAGTGTTGATTTGAGGGTTAATATTACAAAAGAAGGAACATATACAACATATTATACAGATACAATATATGTTACATATTATCCAGAAGAGGGAGAAGATAAAATATTGGAAGATGATATTATCACAGTATATGGAACATCACAAGGAGATTATACATATACAAGTACATTAGGTACACCAGTAACATTACCACTCATTTATGGAAAATATATTGAAATAAATTAATATTCAAGCACATTACAGAAATGTAGTGTGTTTTTTATATTATCTTAGACATAAAACATCAGATTAATTTCTGGTGTTTTTTTGTGCTTGAAAAAGGGGTGTAAAAATGGCAAATGAGTTACAAAAAGTAGGATTAGTTTTTACAGAAGAGGGAGCAGTAGATTTTAAAAAAACATTGCAAGATATAAATTTAGAATTAAATAAAAACTATAACCAATTCAGATTAACACAATCACAATGGGATAGTTCTACATC
>CALXAT010000014.1 GCA_944386365.1 uncultured Clostridia bacterium | reverse complement strand
AAAACACAGGAAGTTTAACAATACCAGATTCAGTAACAGCAATAGGAGAAGGAGCCTTTTCAAACTTAGAAGGATTAAAAACAATCATCATACCAAGTACAGTAAAAAGGATAGAGAAAAATGCATTTAAAAATAATAAAACCTTAGAAAATGTGATAATACAAGAAAAAGATGGAGAAGGTGTAGAATATATAGGAGATAATGCTTTTTATGGTTGTAGCAATTTACAAACAATAAATTTACCAGATACAATTACTACTATACAAAGTCAATGTTTTAGAAATTGTACAAAATTAGATAATGTAAAATTACCAAATAAACTGACAGTTTTATCTCATCAAATATTTATGAGCTGTACTAATTTAAAAAAATTAGAATTATCTCAAAGTATAGAGACTTTGGAAGCAGAATGCTTAGAAAGTACATCATTAACAACATTAAAATTTCCGCCAAACTTAAGAAGTATAAAAGATGCAGCTTTAGCAATATCAACATTACAAGAAATAGATACATCTGAGAATAACTATTTTGAATTTAAAAATGGAGTATTGTATTCCAAAGATTTAAAAACATTAGTAATTGCACTTTCTAATGTAACAAGTATAAATATGGAAAATTCAGTGGAAACCATACAAGGTCAAGCATTTTATAGATGTAATAATCTATCAAGTATAAATTTAACAGAAAATGTAAAATCTGTAGGATACTTAGCTTTTTCTAATTCAAAATTAAAAAGGATAACAGTGGATTCCAATAATAAATATTTTAAAATTGATGAAAAGAATAACTTGTACAATATTAATGGAACAACCTTATATAGATCATTTGATACAGGAGATATCACAATAAAAGACGGAGTAGAAAATATAAAAAGAGGAGCATTATTAGATGATGGAACAATAACTGGAATTACATTACCAGAAAGTTTTGTAGGAAATACAACTACAGAGTGGGGAACCTTTCCAACTTTAGATTATTTGTATCTACCTAAAAATGTAAATTCATTTACGAAAGTTGCATATCTTAATATAGACAGTATAGAAATAAATACCGAAAATCCTTATTTACAATCAATAAATAATGAATATATACTAAGTAAAGATGGAACAGCATTATATTGGGTAAAAAATAAGTTAACAGAAATTAATATACCTGAAAGTGTAAAGGTAATAAAATCATATGCATTGCGAAATACAAATCTAGAAATAATAAAATTACCCCCAAATGTGAACAAAATAGAAGATAATATATTATATTCTTCAAATATAAGAAAATTAGAAATACAATCAAAAATAAGTGAAATCAATGCAAATGCCTTTAGCGGTGCAAATAATTTAACAGAAGTAGTAATCCATAAGAAAAATAATGGAACTTTAACGGGATCACCATGGGGATGTGTATATGGAGATAGAGCAATCATATGGGATGAATAACAGATAAATATGATATATATTTTGGAAAGAAATTTAGAATAAAAAATGAAGTACTCAATTATTGATTCTTTTTATTTAATAATTGAGTACTTCATTTCTTTTTATTTGTGTTTATGTACTTTTTATTTATAAGTTTACAAATTTTTATTTAATTTTTTAGATTTTGGATATGGTTTAATTTCATCGGTTAAACCTAAAATATAATCAGTTGATGTATTATAAAAAGCTGCTAATTTTATTAAATGTTCAATTTGAATTGTATTTTTCCCACATTCTATTTGAGAATAGCTATTTTGTTGTATTCCTAACAATTCAGCTATTTCAATTTGTTTTTTATCATTATCTTCTCTTAATTCTCTAATTCTCAACAATTTAATTCACTCCCATAAAGATTTTATAATATCTTTATGAGAGATATTGACTTTTATCTTTAACAATGATATAAAATACATAAAAACGTATCTTTATTAAAGATATATTTTTATGTAACAAATTTGATACAAGAGAAAAAAGGAGAGAAATTTTCATGAAAAACATTGGAAAAAGTAAGGGAATAACTTTAATTGCATTAGTTATAACAATAATTATTTTATTAATTTTAGCAGGAGTAACAATTGCAACATTAACAGGAGATAATGGAGTTTTAACTAAAGCTAGTGAAGCAAAACAAAAGACAGAAGAGGCACAAGAAGAGGAAAATCTTAAGTTAGCTGTAACATCAAGTCAAATGAAAAAGGTAAATACACGAGATATAACAAAAGAAAATTTAGAAAATGCTATAAAAGAACAATTTGGTAATAATAAAGACTTTTTAGTTACAGATAATGGCGATGGAAGTTTTCTAGTTAATATGAATGATACTAAAAGAATGTACTATGTAGATAGCGCAGGGGAAGTAATAGCAGAAGAAAATATGTTAAAAATAAGTACAGCAAATGAATTAAAAGCATTTAGAGATGATGTAAATAGTGGAAATACTTATGCAGGAAAATATGTATATTTAGCAAATGATATAACATTAGATATTAATGAAGAATGGGAACCAATCGGAATTTATCAAGAAGATAGTATAAATCCTGATGATGAAACCAACATACCGTTTAAAGGAATATTTGATGGGGGTTTTAACACAATTAGTGAACTGCATACAAATAGTACTTTGAAAAATAGAGGATTATTTGGTCTTATAAAAGAAGCAACAATAAAAAATGTAGGAATAATTAATGGAGATATACAAGCAACATCAAGGACAGGTGCTATTGTTGGATATGCATATCAAAATAGTAAAATACTAAATTGTTATAATTCTTCAAATATAAGTGCAACTGACAATTATATAGGTGGAATAGCAGGATATATAAGGAATGGAGTAATTTTAGAAAATTGCTATAATACAGGAAATGTAATTTCTTTTAATATGAATGATATAGGAGGAATTGTAGGAGAAAACAATAATTCAACAATAAAAAATTGTTATAATACAGGTTTGATAGAAGGAAATTATGTTGGTGGAATTTCAGGAAGTGCATCTAGTAATACAACAATAGAAAATTGTTATAATGTTGGAATTTTAAAGGCTTCTACTCTAGCATTATCAATAAATTGTGCACATAGTTTATTAGCAATTTTTAAAAATAACTATTATTTAGAAAACACAGTAAATGGATCAAATGATCTATATGCATATGAGGAATGTAAAGCTATGAATAGTCAAGAATTGAAAGGAGTATATGTTACATTAGGAAATGCTTTTAAAGAAGATGCAAATAATATAAACAATGGATATCCAATATTAAGTTGGCAATAAATATAATTTGGTATATTTATGATAAAATTAAATGTAAAGTTTAAGAAAATAGTAATTATAAAAATAAAACAACTTGTAAATCTAAGTATGGTTTATAAGTTGTTTTTTTGATGGAATAAAATTATAGTTTCCTTAATTTAGCTACAAAAAATCCTTCATATAACTTTGATGGGCAAATACATAAAGTACCTTTTATAGAAACTGGCAAAATGATTGCGTTTAAAAACATACTTGTATCAATAGGTATGATTTCAATCTTTTTCTTATCAATAAACTTTTGTAAAATTTCTTCATTTTCTTTAGCTAAAATAGAACAAGTGGAATATATCATTTCATGTCCAGGTTTTAATAAAGTAATCGCTTTTTTTAATAAATCAAATTGAACCTTTGCAGAACGATTAACTAAATCTTCTGTAAAAGTAGATTCTAATTTTTTATCAAAAATAGAAATGGTTCCACTTCCACTACAAGGAGCATCTAATAGGATTTTGTCAAAAGAAAAGAAATCATCTAATTGTCTTGCATCTTTTATCATAACATTCACTCTATTAGCACTTTGTTTATTTAGGTTATATTGCAATCTTTCTGCTCGAATTTTATTTTTTTCACAAGCAGTAATAAATGCTGTGTTTTGAGAAAGCGCTAACATTTGAGTTGTTTTACCACCAGGAGCAGCAGCCATATCTAAAATGTTTTCATCTTTTTTAGGTGATAGAACAATTGGTGGTATCATAGAAGATAAGCTTTGTAAGTAAATTTCTCCGTTTTTGTAAATATCTAAGTTTTTAATTTGTTCTTCTGTCATATTTTCTATAATCAAAGCATCTTTGTACCAAGAAACTTCTTTATATGTGAAATTTAAATTATCAAAAACAGCTTTAATATGTTTAATATCTGTTTTCAAAGTATTGGCTCTTAAAGTAATAGGTCTTTTCTGGGAATATCCGTTAAGGATTGTATTGGTTAGATTTTCTCCATATTGTTTAATTAATAAGTTATATAAAAATGCAGGTATTGTATCTATCATAAAATTCTCTCTTTTCTATTATTTATTTTAAATTATTATACTACAATGGTATAAATATGTAAATAATACGGAGGATATGCTGAGATTTAGAATATAATAGAATTTTTTACATAAGGAAATATGGGATTATTCCTAAAAACAGTTGATATTTTTTTAAAATTAATATAAAATCTATAAAGACTAACCATAAGGAGGATACAAATGATTACTTTAGAAGATGTTAGAAAAAATGAAGAGGTAGAGGCTCTAATAATAGGAGCACAAAAACAATTAGATGGACTTCGGATATACAGAGCATAGCCATAGACATATTTCGATTGTTTCAAAAAGAGCTGGAGATATCTTGGAAAAGTTAGGATATCCAGAAAGAACGATTGAACTTGCAAAAATTGCAGGATATTTACATGATATTGGAAATTGTGTTAATCGAGTAGATCACGCACATAGTGGAGCGATTATGGCATTTAATATTTTAAAAGATATGGGAATGCCAGTAGAAGAAAGAACAGAAATTATGATGGCAATTGGAAATCATGATGAGAAAACAGGAACAGCTGTGAGCGATATATCAGCAGCACTCATATTAGCAGATAAATCAGATGTGCATAGAGATAGAGTTACGAATCAAAACTTATCAACATTTGATATTCATGATAGAGTGAATTATGCTGTAACAAATGCTAATTTAGAATTAAATAGTAAGGAAAGAAAAGTGATATTAAATTTAACAATAGATACAAAGTTATGTCCAGTTTTAGATTATTTTGAAATATTTATGGATAGAACCATGATGAGCAAATATGCGGCAAAATATTTAAAAATTTGGTTTGAATTAGTTATCAATAATACAAAGTTATTATAAACAAAAATAGAAAGGAAAGAGAACAATGAAAAAAATAAAAATAATCACAATAATTGTTTTAGTCATACTTATAACCATGGTTTCTTTTTTTGGAGTATATGTACATGTACAAAATAGAATGGAAAATAAAGTAAGAGATTATGACTTAGATATGGATTTACAAGGAGCTAGATATGTAAGATTAGCTGTCAATAAAGAAAGTAAAGATGTTATTAAAGATGCAGATGGAAATGAAGTCGATACAGATGAAGAAATGACAGATGAGCAATTGGCTGAAAATGGTTACACAAAAGAAAGTGTGCCTAATAATACTGAAGATAGTTTAACAGTAGAAAATTATGAAAAATCAAAAGAAATTATTGAAGAAAGATTAAAAGCTCAAGGTGTAGATGAATATGAAATATCTGTCAATAGCGAAACAGGAGATATTTTAGTTCAATTACCAGAAAATGATTCTACAGATAATTTTGTAAGTAATATCAATACAGTAGGAAAATTTGAAATAATAGATGCTGATACAAAAGAAGTATTAATGGATAATGGAGATATAAAATTAGTAAATGTAATGTATGGTTCAAGCTCTTCAACATCAAGTGGAACAACTGTTTATTTAAATATTGAATTTAATAAACAAGGAAAAGAAAAATTAGCCAATATTAGTAAAACATATGTTGAATCTGATAACACAACCAATACAACAGCAGACACCAATACAGCAACAGAAAATACATCAAATGAAGCATCTGATGAAACAGAAACAACGGACAATACAGATACGACAACAAATGAAACGAATACAACAACAGAATCAACTGAAACGACAAAAAAAGAAATAACGATGAAAATTGATGATGAAGAAATCATGACAACTAGTTTTGATGAACCAATAGAAAATGGAAAATTACAATTATCCATTGGTTCTGCAACAACAGATGCAGATTCTTTACAAGATTATATTACACAAGCAACAGCAATGGCAAGTGTATTAGATTCAGGAAATTTGCCAATACAATATGATATTGAATCAAATGAATATATATTATCTGATATAACGAATACAGAAATAGAGTATATAGCGTTAGCAGTTGGCATTGTTCTTTTAATTGGATTTATTGTATGGGTTATTCGATATAAAGTAAATGGATTTTTATCAGCAATTGCTTTTGTGGGATTAATTAGTTTATACTTATTAGTTATCAGATATACAAATGTAAGTGTATCAATACAAGGTATTGTAGGAATTATTGTAACCATATTATTAAACTATATCTTTATAAATAAAATATTATCAAAAATAAAACATAGTGAAGATAGCAAAAAATTAGAAAATGTAAAAGAAGCGATAAAAGAAAGTTACAAAGAATTCTTTATAAGACTTATACCAATCTGTATTTCAATAATTGCATTTTGTTTTGCAAGTTGGACAACAATTAGTAGTTTTGGAATGGTAATGTTCTGGGGAGTTGCTTTAATTGCATTATATAATTATTTAATTACAGCAACGATGTTAAAAGTGAAAGCAGAAAAATAGGAGGTATTTACAGATGAAACAATTCATAAAAAGTAAACAACTAAAAATTGTATTAATGGTGTTAATCATAATAGCAGGAATTGTGATGATTGCTGTAAAGGGATTTAATTTTGATTTGAAATATCAGGATACACAACGAGTAGAATTATACATACAAACAGAATTTAATATAGCAGATATTAAACAAATAACTAATGAAGTATTTGGTAATCAAAAAGTTATGATACAAAAAGTAGAGGTATTTGAAGATTCTGTTTCTATTACAACAACTTCGATATCAGATGAACAAAAAAGTAATTTAGTGACAAAAATAAATGAGAAATATGGTACAGAATTAAAAGCAGAAGATACCCAAGTGGAAAATATAGCACATACAAGGGGAAGAGACATTATAAAACCATATGTTATTCCATTTGCAATAGCAATTATTATTGTATTAATTTATTTGGGAATCAAATATTATAAATTAAATACAGCTAAAGTTATATTAAAAAGTATAGGCATTATGTTGTTATCTCAAATATTATTATTTAGTATTATAGCAATTACAAGAATTCCAATAGGAAGATTAACGATTCCAATGGTAATTTTAGTATATCTATTTACGTTATTTGGAATGACTAGCAGATTTGAAAAGAATTTAGCTAAAAAGAAATTAGAGGAAAGCAAAGAGAAAAAAACAAAAAAATAAAACAAAAAACTAGCAATTTATATATAATTGCTAGTTTTTTGTTATCTATTTTAGTTCAACAATGGTTACACCCATTTCTCCTTCTCCAAAAGTACCTAGTCGAAAAGATTTTACATGGGAATTTGTTTTTAAAAATTGGTGAATGCCATTTTTTAATTTTCCTGTACCTTTTCCATGAATAATTCTTACAGTTTCTAATTTAGCTAGAGAACAATCATCTAAAAATTTATCAATTACAAAATTTGCTTCTTCAACATTCATACCAATAACATTGATTTCTGGTTTAATATTTTTACTTTTTGAAATTGTTGAAGTAGTATGAGAAGACCCTAAAGAAGTTTTTTTAGAACTACTAGATTTTTTAGGAGTTTGTAATAAATTAATTTTCACATTCATTTTCATACTGCCAATTTGTACTTGTACCTCATCATTTTTAGAAATATTAGAAAGAACGATTCCATTTTGATTTAAAGAGGTTACAAATACTTCTTTTCCGGGTTTGATGGCATCTTTCTGAATTATATTATGTTTGTCAATAGCATCAGAAGATATATTTTCAAGTTTTATATTTCCTATTTTTGTATTTAAAGTGTTTCTTATAGAATTGATTTCTTTGGAATCTTTTACATGTTCTAATTCTTTAATAATTTGATTGGCATCTTCTTTTGCTTCTATTAAGATATTTCTAGCTTTTGTTTTTGCATTATTGATCATTTCTTTGGCTTGTTTTTCTTTTTCGTAATTTTCTTTTTGCAATTTTTCTTTTAATATAGAGATTTCTTTAGAGTCAGATAGAATCTTTTCTTTTTCCTTTTCTATTGTAAGTTTATCATAATAGATATTTTTTAGAAGTTCTTCAAATTCAATATCATTTGAAGACATTAAATTTTTTGCTTTTTCTATAATGTTGGTATCTAATCCTAATTTTTTACTAATTTCAAAAGCATTACTTTTTCCAGGAATACCAATTAATAACTTATATGTAGGAGATAAAGTTTCTACATCAAATTCTACAGAAGCATTTTCAAATCCAGGTGTGATTAAAGCATATTTTTTTAATTCTTGATAATGGGTAGTTGCAATTGTAAGGGCATGTATACGTTTAAAATAGTCTAGTATAGAAATGGCTAGATTTGCTCCTTCTAATGGATCTGTACCAGAACCTAATTCATCTACCAAAATTAAAGAATACGCATTGGCATGTTTAGTGATATCCACTATGTTTATCATATGGGAAGAAAATGTACTTAAAGAATCTGCTATGCTTTGGTCATCACCAATATCCGCAAATATATTTTCAAACACAAATATACTAGATTTTTCATCAGCTGGAATATTTAGCCCACTACAAGCCATACAAGTAAGTAATCCAACAGTTTTTAAAGTAACTGTTTTTCCACCTGTATTAGGACCTGTAATTAATAAAGTAGAAAAATCTTTTCCAAGTTCTATAGAAATAGGAACGACTTTATCTTTATCAATTAAAGGATGTCTGGCATTGATGAAATGAATTTCTTTTTTGTCATTAATCATTGGTGTGATTCCTGAAATTGCTTTAGAATATTTTGCTTTTGCAAAAATAAAATCTAGAGTACCAATAAATTCTACATCTGTTTTTAATTCTTCTATATAGGGATAGAAAAGTGATGTTAATTGTTGCAATATTTTTTCAATTTTCACTTCTTCTTCTAATCGGAGTTGATTAATTTCATTATTTAATTCAAATATAGAAATGGGTTCTATAAATAAAGTAGAACCTGCATTAGAAACATCATGGACAAATCCTTTTACTTGACTTCTATATTCTTCTTTAATGGGAATGACAAATCGGTCATTTCTAATGGTAATAACATTTTCTTGTATATATTTAGAAAAGTTTGAAGAATGAATCATTGTATTTAATTTAGAACGAATCTCCTGTTCTAAGTTCTTGATTTTTTTCCTGATTTTTTGTAATTCTGGAGAAGCTTTATCATCCATTGTATTTTCATCAATAATAGAAGAGGAAATCTTAGAGATAACACCTTCATTGGTATATAAACTAGAAAATAAGTTTTCTAGAATAGGAAAGTCATCTTTATTAATATAATCTTTTGCAAAATAAGTCTTTAAATCTTTAGCACAAAGAAAAATAGTATTTAAGTCTAACAAGCCTTTCATTGTTAAACTTTGAGAACTTTCTAGTTTTATTAGATATATATCAATGTTGGAAATGTCATAAAAAGAAGGTGTGCCATTTTTATAGATTAATCGAACAGCTTCTTCCGTTTCAGCTAATTTTTGTTTTACAATGTTAGCATCATTATATATTTTTAAATTTATAGCAAGATTTTTTCCTAAATAAGTACAACAAAAATGGCTTAAATTTTCTAATACTTTATTAAATTCAAGTTTTGAGATATAGTGCATATTCATATAGATAAATTCCTTTCATAATCGTATATATACATTGAAATAAACATAATATATATATATTATTATACAAAGATTTAGGAAGATAGTCAATGATAGAAGAAGCGAATAGGACATTATTAGAGTTTTATCCTTTTTCATGAAAAAGAATAAAAACGATTATATAAAAATACTAAAATATATATTTTTATACAATCGTTTTTGGATTATAAATAGTAAAATATTAATTTTTGTTTTCATCTTTTTTTTCTTTAGGTATAACAATATTTTTAGGTTTTTTATCGTCTGTGTTTTGAGGTTTTATTGAGCTTATATGATCATGTACTGGTGATATTTCTAAGTCACTGTCATCGCCTGATACAATTTCGATTTTTTTATCTTCACTCATATCGATTCCCCCTTTAGTATTTTTTATTATATTAGCATATAAAATAAAAAAGTGCAAGAAGAAAGTTAAAAGTTACATAAAATTCTATGAAAACCTTGACATATCAAGCTATTTTTGACATAATATATAATAAATTTAAGAAAAGTAGGAGAACAAATGGAGATAGAAAAAATAAAGTCAATTATAGAGGCTATATTATTTGCAGCAGGAAGAATTGTAAAAATTAGTGAGTTAATATTAGTTTTAGAAAAGAATGAAGAAGAAATCCATGCGATTATAAAAAGTATGCAAGAAGATTATAAAGCCAAAAATAGAGGGATAGAAATTATTCAAGTAGAAGATGGTTATCAGTTAGCAACCAAAAAAGAATTATATGAATATATTTATCCAATCTTAGACAAAAGAACAAAACCAAACTTATCGACAGCAGCTTTAGAAACCTTATCCATTATTGCATATAATCCTAGAATTACAAGGGCAGAGATAGAAGCAATAAGAGGGGTATCAGCAGATGCTTGTGTATATAAATTATTAGAATATGGATTAATAGAAGAGGCTGGAAAAACAGATTTACCAGGAAAGCCAATGGCATATAAAACAACAGATGAATTTTTGAAAATGTTTGGATATGCATCATTAAAAGATTTACCAGAATTACCAAGATATAAATTGGATAGTAATCAACAAATTGTGATTGATGATTTAGTTGAAAATGAAAATATTGATGAAACGAATGAAAGTGAAGAAACCAAACCTCATAGCAAAACAGAGGCTCCAATGCCCGAAAGGGAAGGAGGAGAATAACTTAGAAAAATAAATATTAATATGAGGAGAGATTTAATTATGAAGAATGAAAAAGAATTTGTAAAAGATATTACCAATATAGATGAAAATTTCCCACAATGGTATACAGACATTGTGTTAAAAGCAGAACTTGCTGATTATACAGACGTAAAGGGATTTATAGCTATTAGACCATATGGGTATGCTATCTGGGAAAACATACAAAAATATGCAGATGAAAAATTTAAAGAACATGGTGTTAAAAACATTTCTATGCCAGTATTAATTCCAGAAAGTTTATTAAATAAAGAAAAAGACCATGTGGAAGGATTCGCTCCAGAAGTAGCTTGGGTAACTATGGGTGGAGGAGAAGAATTAGAAGAAAGATTATGTGTAAGACCAACTTCTGAAACTATTTTTTCTACTATGTATTCAAAATGGTTAAGTTCATGGAGAGATTTACCATTTTTATATAACCAATGGTGTAGTGTGTTAAGATGGGAAAAAGAAACAAGACCATTTTTACGTTCAAGAGAATTTTTATGGCAAGAAGGACATACCATTCATGAAACGGCAGAAGAAGCTAAAAAATTTACATTAGATATGCTAGAAGTATATGCAGATATTATAGAAAATTTATTAGCGATTCCAGTTTTAAAAGGACAAAAAACCAAAAAAGAACAATTTGCAGGAGCAGAAGCAACCTATACGGTAGAAACATTAATGCATGATGGCAGAGCTTTACAAGGTGGAACTTCCCACTATTTTGGTCAAAACTTTACAAAACCATTTGATGTGAAATTCCAAAATAAAAATGGAGACCAAGAATATGCTTACCAAACTTCATGGGGAATTAGTACAAGATTAATTGGAGCCGTTATCATGGCACATGGAGATAATAGAGGATTAAAATTACCACCACTTGTTGCACCAATTCAAGCAGTTATTGTACCAATTGCACAACAAAAAGAAGGGGTATTAGAAGAAGCTAATAAATTAAATGAAAGATTAAGCAAAAAATTCAGAATGAAATTAGATGATAGAGATAATTATTCTGTAGGATATAAATTTAATGATTGGGAAATGAGAGGTGTACCAGTTAGAATTGAAATGGGACCTAGAGATATTGAAAATGGAGAAGCTGTTCTTGTTAGAAGAGATACTTCTGAAAAAATATCTGTAAAATTAGATGAAATAGAAGAAAAATTAGACCAATTATTAAAAGATATTCAAAGCTCTATGTATGATGTATGTAAAAAAAGAATGGAAGAAAAAACAACTATTGCACACAACATGGAAGAATTAAAGAAAAATCTAGATGAAAATCAAGGATTTGTAAAAACTATGTGGTGTGGAAGTCAAGAATGTGAAGATAAAGTAAAAGAAGTAACAGGTGCTCCATCAAGATGTATGCCTTTTGAACAAGAACATTTAGGAGATACTTGTGTATGTTGTGGTAAACCAGCAACAAAAATGGTGGTTTGGGGAAGACAATATTAAAAATAAAAAGCGGTGGCTCAAAAGGCCACCTTTTTGCAATTTAATTATAATATTTTCCACTATAGTAGAACCGAATCTTTTTTCCTTTTAACTCATGTACACATAAATATCTTATATATGAAGGCACATTACTTTGAAAGTTAAGATGATGGTTTTTATCTAAGATATAACCAATACAGTTTTCTTTTCCTTTTATGGTATAGATTACAGTATATCGGTCAAATCCTCTTTTGAGAGAAAAAGAAAAAAGACTTCTATCAACTGTTCCAGTCAGCAAAAGCGAATAGGCATCTAATACGCGTCTTGAAAGTTCAGCCAATTGCTCTTCATTGAATGCTTTTACTACACTTGGACTGAGTTTAAGTTCACCACTTTTGTTAATTGATATGGTTCCAATTTGGTGCCGATTGTTTTTTGCGATTGCAAAGTTTAAATTGTAAATGAAAATTTCTTCCATACAATTTTCTCCTTTCAAAAAATAAAACATTGTTTTTAAATTGCAATATTTATTATATCATAAAAATAATGTGAAATAAACATAAATAAAAGTGATTTCTGAATAGAAAAGAAATATAATTGTTTAGTTTAAATATTATAAATAAAATCTCTAATAAATTTTTATTAGAGATTTTTATAAAAATACATTTATTAAAATTCACAATTTTTAGGTGTTCTAGGGAAAGGAATAACATCACGAATATTTTGCATACCAGTTAAATACATAATAGCTCTTTCAAACCCCAAACCAAAACCAGCATGTTCACAACTACCATATTTTCTTAAATCTAAATACCAGTTATAGCTATCAATATCCATGTGTAGTTCTTTCATTCTAGTTAATAATTTATCATAATCTTCTTCTCTTTGGCTACCACCTATAATTTCTCCAATTCCAGGAGCTAATAAGTCCGCTGCTGCAACTGTTTTTCCATCTGGATTTTGCTTCATATAAAAGGCTTTTATGTCCATTGGATAATCTGTGACAAATACAGGTTTCTGAAAAACTTGTTCAGAAAGATATCTTTCATGTTCTGTTTGTAAATCAACACCCCAAGATACTTTAAATTCAAATTTATCATTTACTTTTTCTAATTCTTTGATAGCATCTGTATAAGAAATTCTAGCAAAGTCTGAATGAATGACATTATTTAATCTTTCTAATAAGCCTTTATCTACAAAGTTATTAAAGAATTCCATTTCTTCTTTACAATTTTCTAAGACATAAGAAAATGTGTATTTAAGCATTTCTTCTGCTAAGTCCATATCATCATTTAAATCTGCAAAACAAATTTCAGGTTCAATCATCCAAAATTCTGCCGCATGTTTTACTGTATTAGAATCTTCTGCTCTAAAAGTTGGTCCAAATGTATATACATTTCTAAAAGCAGTTGCATAAGTTTCTACATTTAATTGACCACTTACTGTAAGATGTGCAGGCTTTCCAAAAAAGTCCTTGGAATAATCTACTTGTCCATCTTCTGTTTTTGGAACATTTGCAAGGTCAAAAGAATTGACATTAAACATTTCTCCAGCACCTTCTGCGTCACTAGAAGTAAGGATTGGTGTATGCACATAGACAAAGCCTTTTTCTTGGAAAAATTTATGAATAGCATATGCAAAAACACTTCTTACTCTAAATACAGCATTAAATGTATTGGTTCTAGGACGAAGATGTGCAATGGTTCTTAGATATTCAAAAGAATGTCTTTTCTTTTGAAGAGGATATTCTAAATCACATAAATTTAAAATTTGTATTTCTTTAGCTTGAATTTCAAAAGGTTGTTTTGCATTTTCTGTTATAACCAAAGTACCTATAACTTTTATAGAAGAACTAATAGATAATTTTGCAATTTCACTAAAGTTATCTAATTTATCACTAAATACAATTTGAACATTTTTAAAAAATGAACCATCATTTAATTCAATAAATCCAAAAGTTTTAGAATCACGAATGGTTTTTACCCATCCTTCTAAGGTTACTTCTTTGTTTTCAAAATCACTTGTGTGTCTATATAAATCTTTAATTACTAACTTCTTCATAAAGATAAAACCTCCTATTAAAAATATGTTTATTGCTATTTCATTGTAAAATTTTATTAGACAAGTGTAATTATATCCTAAAATGCTTAGAAATTCAATTGGTTTAAGAAATTTTTATGTATATATACTACATAATTACAAAATTAGAAATTTCTTCTTTTTCAAAATTTAATAAAAATATTAAAATGAGACATACTAATATTACAAAATAAAAAAAGGAGGAAATTAAAAAATGAAAAAAATATTAAATACATTAGTTATTTTATCAATTTTATTTACTTTTATACTATTATTTAATACAAATACAGTACAAGCGGCAGCATTAGATGATATAGAAATTTCTACTAACAAAAATACTGTAAATCCTGGAGATACAATAACACTTACGATTACTTTTGGAAAACCATTAGGTGCGTATACATTTGATATAGCTTATGATAATAATTTATTGGAATATGTTGAAACAGATGGCGGAACACCAAATGATAATGGAACAAGAGTAAGAGTAGTATTTTATGATTCAACAGGAGGAACAAGTCCAAAAGAAAGTATGAGCATCACTTTTAGAGCAAAAGAAGGAATTATTACATCAAATCCAACAGATTTAGCAGTAACTGCAGAAGGATTAGCAAATCCAGATGCTAGTGAAAATTATGATGATATAACCACTGCACTAGAAAAAAATATTGTGGTAGAGCCAAGATATGAAGATTATAAATTTGAATTATCTTATACAGGTGGACCAATTGTAAATACGGAAAAAGAAATGACACTTTCTTTAACATCTGCAATGGGTAAAAATTATGACCATGCTAGAATTATAGCAGAGGCCACAACACCTGATGGAGGAAATGTGCAATTAAAAGGAACTGATGAAACACAGACAGAATATGACTTAATAGATAGTGGTTGGGGTGATCCATCTGGATATGCAATTGGTGGACAAAATGTCAATAAAGTATTAAATCTTAGAGGTATCTTTGACAAAGCAGGGGAATACAGAATTACTTTCAAATTAATTGATAGAGATTCTTCAGATGCTGTTATTACAGAAAATACATTTATAGTGACTGTAACAGATACGGAAACGACGCCACCAGAAGAGGAAATACCAGAAAATGAAGCAGAAGGAACAATAGAAGAAAATATAACAAATACAACAGAGGAAAATTTACCAACACAATTACCAAAAACAGGTATAAATTTATATGTTCCGATAGTGGTTATAATAATAGCCATTATGAGTACTTCTTTATATATTGTCATGAAAAAAAAGAATAGATAGAAGGATAATAATTTGAAAACTAAAGATAGAATAAGTCAGATAATTTTCATTGGTTTTATAATAACCATAATCCTGTTTATTTGTGTATTGGTTAATCAATGGATAGAAATAAAAGAAGTTGGAAAACTAGATAAACAACGACAAACGAGTTTGGAAAGTACAGAAAATTTTGACACAAGAAATGAGATAGAAAAATCAAATATAATTTTAGATGATGAAAATACAATACAAAATACAAGGATTCATCAGACAGAAGAAAATATGTTAACAACATATAAAGGATATCCTGTGATTGCAAAATTAGAAATACCGAAAATAAATTTAGAAACATATGTTATTTCTGAATATAGTAATCAAGCATTAGGTGTATCTGTTACAAAGTTCTATGGAAGTAATCCCAATGAAGTAGGAAATTTTTGTATAGCAGGACACAATTATGTAACAAAAAATATGTTTCATGATTTAAAGAAATTAGATATTGGTGATACTTTCACATTGATAGATAGTAATCTTCAGGAAGGTATGTATAAAATATATCTAGTAGAAACAGTAGAGCCATATGAAACACAATGTTTATCACAAAAAACAGATGGAAGAATAGAAGTGACTTTAATTACTTGTACAACAGATTCTTCTAAGAGAATCATTGTAAAAGCAGTAAAGATATAAAAATAGAAAATGTAGAAAGTAGATATATAAAAAAGTATATATTTGCTTTCTATATTTTAAATTACATAACGAAATTGCAAAGGAGCAATATATGTTAAAAGAAAGAATACGATATGGATTATATGTAATTTTGATTATTTTATTAGCTATATATCTATTTCCCAAAAAAGATGTACAAGCTGTCGATATAGTGGATGGAATTGAAAATTTTCCTGAGAGTTATCAGCCGTATTTAGAAGAGTTGAAAAAGAATCATCCAAATTGGACATTTACCGTTTTATATACAAACCTAGATTGGGACTATGTGATTCAAAATGAAAATATATTTGGAAAAAATTTAGTACCAAAATCTTATAATGACAGATGGAAAAATACGAAGCCAGGAGAATACAATGTAGAAGTCGATAGCGGTTGGGTGGATTGTTCAAAACAATCATTGCTATACACAATGGATCCACGAAATTTCTTAAATGAGTCAAGAATTTTCCAATTTGAAGAATTATCTTTTAATAGTTATAGCAATTCAGTAGATGGCATTGAAAAAATACTATATGGTACAGAATTTTATAATCAGATTGTGAGTTACTTAACTGCAAGTGGAAGTACAGTAACGATGAATAAAAAATATTCTGATTTAATTTATAGTGCAGGTGTTCAGTCAAAAGTAAGTAGTTATCATTTAGCTTCAAGGATTAAACAAGAGGTAGGACCATTCTTATCACATAGTTCGATTAGCGGAAAAGTAGCAGGATATGAAGGTTTATATAATTTTTATAACATAGGAGCTACCAGTTCTTCAGAACCGATGGGAGCAATTATTAATGGGCTAAAATATGCAAGAGATGGAAATGGAGCAAGTGAAGCAACAAAAACAAAATATTTAATTCCTTGGAATACCAAAGAAAGAGCGATTACTGGTGGTGGTATTTTTATTGGTTCTAGTTATATCAATATGGGGCAAAACACAATTTATTTACAAAAATTCCATGTGCATGATACCAACAATGGAGAACTCTTTTGGCATCAATATATGACAAATGTATTGGCACCATATAGTGAATCCAATATTATTTATAAAGGATATGCGAATAGTAATTTATTAGATTTGAATATTAATTTTGTGATTCCGGTATATAATCATATGCCTGAAATACAAGAAGAAAGTCCTGCTATTAATCCTTCTGATTATGTAAAAGATAATACGAAAGTATATGCCAATGTAGAAACTACTTTAAATGTTAGAAGTGGTCCAAGTACAAGTTATGAAAAAATAACGAGTGTTTCTAAAAATGAAACGATGACAAGAATTGCAAAAGGAAAGCAAAGTGGAGAATTATGGGATAGAGTCATTTTAGAAAATGGAATCGTAGGATATGTTTTTCAAAATTATGTAGAAGAATTGCCAGAAATCGAAGTAGAAGAAATCAAAGTATCAGTAGATAATCCGGTCATTCAAAAAAATGAAATTCGTAAATTAAATATAGAAATTTATCCAAAAGAAGCAGAAGACCAAAGAGTAGAATATATTTCTAGTAATGAAAAAATTGTAAAAGTAGATAGTAATGGAAATTTGTATGGTGTATCTTCTGGAAAAGCAATCATTACTGTAAGGGCAATTTCAAATGGTATACAAGCAAGTATAGATATAGAAGTATATAGTAAAGTTACAGGAATAGAAGTAAATGTGGAAGCCATTACTTTGCAAGAAGGGGAGCAATATCAAATCCTTAGCAATGTTGAACCAGAAGATGCTAATAATAAAACAGTGCAATATGTGTCTGAAAATATGAATGTTGCAACTGTCAATGATTTAGGAATCATTACAGCAGTTCAAATAGGAAATACGACGATACAGGTTTTTTCAGAGGAAGATGAAGATATTAATCAGTCGATACAGGTACATGTAATAGAAAAGATTGCAGAAGAAGATTTAAGTTTTAGTGAAAATATACGAGTGAATGGAAATGAAATGAGTGGTATTGAAGAAGAAAATAGAAGAGTAGAAAAATTGTTAGAAAATATTTTCGTGAGTGAAAAATATCAGGTACAAATCGTAGATAAACAAGAAAATTTATTACAAAATCAAGATTTGGTAGGAACTGGTTCAAAAGTTCAAATTTTTACGAATACAGATGTACAAACATTGATAGCAGAATATGAAATTATTATTTATGGAGATGTTGATGGAAATGGAAAAATTAATAGTGTAGACTTATTAAAATTACAAAGACATATATTAGAAATAGAAGAATTAGATTTCTTATTCCAAAAAGCAGGTAATATTAATAAAAATGGAAAAAAACCAACATCAGTGGATTTATTATTAATACAAAGGCATATATTAGGATTGAAACAAATTGTACAATGATTTTATCAGATTTAAGATATTGTATAAAAGAATTTTTATACATCTTTTATTTACAATTTATAATTTCATAAAATTATTTATACAATATCTTGAATGAAAAATATAGTCATGTAAGAAAGGAAGAAAACGTTTGAAAAAAATAATCATTTTTCTAATTATACTATTCATGTTAACCAATATAAGTATAATAACACTAGCAGTAAAAAATGAAAATCTAGATAGTGTTTATTTACAAGCGACAAATACAGAAATAGAAAATGGAGAAGAATTTAGTTTTACAATTAATTTAGCCAATATTGATGTAGCAGCATTTGATATACAAATATATTTTAATAATGAATTATTAGAATATGTTTCAGGACCAGAAAATACGAATGTGTCAGGAAGTAAAATTATAACGGTTTGGTATGATGAAACAGGAGGAGAACATCCAAAACAAAATTGTGAATTGGTGAAGTATACATTTAAAGCAAAAGAAATTGAAAATGAATATATTGCTATTCAGGGAGAATTCTATAATGCCGAAGGTGTTCAAGTGCAAAGTTTTACAGATGGGATTGAAATCATAGCAAATGAAGAAACTCAAACAGAAACAATTGAAATTTCAGAAGAAAGTGGAGTTACAAGTAACAATTCTAAATTAAAAAATTTACGATTAAACCATGAGGGAATGACACCTGTATTTTCACCAGATATAACAGAATATTACTTTTTAACAGAAGATCTATCGCAATTGGAAGTAACAGCTATTCCAGAAAACACAAATGCTAATGTAACGATTAATGGAAATACAGATTTTAAAGAAGGAATAAATACAATTGTTATAGAGGTTACCTCACCAGATAAAACAAGTAAAACACAATATGTAATTTCTGTTACGAAAACAAAAGATTTGGAAAAAGCAAATGCCAATTTAGAAACTTTAGCAATTGAAAATGTGATGATAGAGCCAGAATTTGCAAATGATATATACCAATATCATACCATTGTTTCAAATACAACTGAAAATCTAAATATTTTAGCAATACCAGAAAGGCAAAATGCAAAAGTAGAAGTATTCGGTGGAGAAAATCTACAATATGGAAATAATGTAGTAAATATTCAAGTGACGGCTGAAAACAGATATACGATAAAACAATATAGGGTAAATGTTTATAGAAGAAGCGAAGAAGAACAAAAAATAGCAGATGAAGAACAGCAATTAAATATTCAAAAATTAAATGCCATCTTAGAAGAAAAAGAAGGAGAAGAAGAACAGAACGCAAGCAACAAGAGTATCATTGAAAATATAGAAGAAAATTTATGGTTTGTTATTATTTATATAATTTTTTCTATTGCAATTATAGTTGTTGTTATTTATAGAATAAAAAAGGAAAAAATGGATAAAAATAAGAAAAGCATGCGCTAGCGAAAACAAAGAGATTTTTCTATGTAATAAAGAAAAATCAAAAGAAAAGTAAATAAATTCTAAAAAAGTATTTACGAATTGCTATTTAGTTGGTATAATGCTGGTATAAATATGGAGGTGATAATAATGAAATATAGATGTATGGCATGTGGATATATTTACGATGATGAAGCAGAAGGAGTAAAATTTGAAGATTTACCAGAGGATTGGGTTTGCCCTCTATGTGGAGTTGGAAAAGATATGTTTGAAAAAGTAGAAGAATAATTGCAATATTTATTGCAATTATTTTTTTAGGAGGAAAAAATGAGAATTATTTTAGTAAGACATGGAGAATCTGAATTTAATAAACGATATAATACAGGGGAAAAAATATATAGTGGCGCATATAATGTGGGGCTGACAGAAGAGGGAAGAAAGGCAGCCAAAAAATTAAGAGAAAATGCATATATCAAAAAAATTGAAAAAATATATTCTTCAGATTTAGATAGAGCAGTAGAAACGGCAATGTTGGCAACAGGAAAAACAAATATCGTTAAATTACCAATATTAAGAGAAAGATCTTTAGGAAAGTTTGAAGGAAGATTAAAAAGTGAATTAGAAAATGAATATCCAGAATATTTTACAAATCCTAAAATGATGAATTTTAGAAGCGATTTTGTAATAAAAGCACCAGATGGAGAAAATTATCAGGATGTTAGTGAAAGATGTCTTTCGTTTTTAGAAAAGTTGGATTTGGAAAGTAATTTTACCATTGGTATATTTTCTCATGGAGGATTTATTAGCTGCATGATATATGTATTAATGGGACTAGAAAAAGAACTAGTACATAAAATCAAAATACAAAATTGTGAGCCAATTGTATTGGAAGGAAAAGAAGTAGGAAGATTTATTTTAAAATCACATAAATTAGAAGATTTATTAAAAAGAAAATAAGATTAGTAAAAAACTTGTATACCAAAACGTATACAAGTTTTTTTTATTGAAAATGATAAACTTTTTATTTTATATTTTGAGATCTTTTTCGAGTTTTAGCAGAATGATTATTTCTAGAGTTTAAATCTAATGGAGGAGGATTAAATTTAATAGATTGTTTAAACTGATTTCCACGATTGTTATTTGAATATGCTTGTTCGGTTTTCATTTTTTGTTGAAAAAGTTTAGCTAAACGCAAAAAATACTCATTAGCTTTATTTATATTAGCAGGAATAATAATCATTTTGCCGTTTCTTTTTTAAAGCTACATAAGCTTTCATTTCTTCTATTACAGATTGAGGAGAATCTTTCATAATGCCAATTAGCATACCATCATCAATAGCTTGTTTAAACATCGAAATATCATTTTCTCCATTACCAATGCACATATATCCAAAAGGTGGTTTCAAAGTAGAGTTTATTAACTTTACAGCATTTCCTTTATTAATATTTCTATCAGCAATGTCTAATCGATAATGTTGATAACTAGCATTTGGAAATTTAGTTGCGCCCATATCACTCCAGAAATCCAAATTTTCAACATAATTTGCCATATCCTTCATTTGTGTCCTACTACCTGCCAATGTGATTTTTGTTATTTCTGGCATAATCTCTAATAAACTGTTAATATCTTCTCCATATTTTATAGTATGTTTTTTTCTATAATATTGTTGTACTTCAGAATTGTTAATTGCATATATATATTCGCCATCTGTTAATCGAATCATTTCAGGATTTCCACCTAGTTCAGTAAAATGAGAAATCACATTTCTTACTTTTTCAGAATCTAAGGTTTGTTTATATACAAATTCTTTACTCTTTGTAAAAAATATAGAACCTCCATTATCTCCTATTAGTAATGCGGGATTTATTAATTTATTTCCTTTTAAGTCTTCTTGAATATCTCCAACGGTTCTTCCTGTTGTAGGAATTATCATACCATTCATAGCATGAACAAGTCTAAAGATTTTATTTAAGTTTTTATCTTGCAAATTCATAGTTCCATCTTTATCTGTGAAAATAATAAAGGCAGGTCTTTTTAATTGAAGTGTTTGATTCATAATCATCCTTCTTTCTTGTAATTCAAATTTGAGCTAAAATTTAGAAGAGTACATTATCATATTGAAATATTTTTAAATACAATAAAATGGGCTAATTAATTAAGCCCATATAAATTCCCATCAACTAAAAGTTTAGCTCTCTTAGCTGTCTTTTCATCAGCATGTAATGCATTTTCTAAGAAATCAGGATGTTTGATTAAAAATTGTTTCATGGTTTCATCAGGATTTTCAAAGAATTTTTCTAGCATTTCTAATTGATTTTCATTGATAATTTTATTTTTATAAGCAGTTTCAAATAAAGTATTGTCTACATTGACTAAAGAATAAGCTTTTACACCTTCAGCTTCTATTTTTTCTTTTCCGCCTTGCATACGATCAACCACAACACAAGACCAACACATTTGCCCACCGATGTTTTTAATAGCAGGTATCCAAGCTCGAATATAGCTAGAGGCAACAGTTACTAAATCAGCAATATGTAATACCTTTTTATTTTCGATATTTGTTACCGTTTCCGTTTTTTCAAATTTACTATCACTTACAACCGTTGATAAATTTTTATAAATAGAAATGTGTGGTTTATTTAATAGATAGGCAATCATATTAGAGAAAAACCAATCTCTTCTTTCACCACCAGAAACATAATCAATTTCTGAAACATCTATATTTTGTGTAATGTAGTCTTTCATAGAATCAATAACATTATGATAAATCTCATTTTCTTTATATTGTTTTAATACTTTTTGAAATACTTTTTCTGGTAAAGTCTTTTTATCAGCTAAACAGGTATCTATGAAAGATAATAATTCAGTTGCTTCTTTTTCACTTCCATATACAAAATGCGTATTGATAAAATATGGTCCTATTTTACCAGATGTATACCAAAATGGTTTGTTTTCTTCACAAAATCTTACAGCTTTTGTTTCAAATAAATATGACATAATATCAGACATAAAAAATTCCTCCTTAAATTTATTAGAAATATCATAATATAAAAAGGAAAATAAGTCAATAAAAAGAGCTGGCTTAAAGAAAATATTGATAAATTATGTAAAATATGATATAAATTACGCAAATTAAATCGCATAAGATAAGTAGATGATTAAAAATATCAAAACATATATAAATAGAGGAGATAAACGATATGCTAAAATGGAATGAATTTTATAAAAGAACGACACTGGAAAGACCAAGTTTAATTGTAGAAAAATTTTTTGAGTTGGGATTGGATAATACATGTGTAATAAAAAAAGCAATAGATTTAGGATGTGGTTCAGGAAATGATACAATTTATCTATTAGAAAAGAATTATTCTGTAATAGCAGTAGATAAAGAAAGATGTGTAATAGATGTCATAAAAAATAGAATAAAAGATAAATCAAAATTGGATTTTATAATAGAAAAATTTGAAAATATTGAATTAAACAAAGATATAGTGGATCTGATAGTTTCAAACTTAAGTATGTATTTTTGTAATCCGAAATATTTTAAAAAATTTTGTAACAATATTATAGAAGCTATTGTTCACAACGGATATTTTGTAGGAAATTTTCTAGGAAAGGAAGATGACTGGAGTAAAGACAGTAATAGAACTTTTGTAGATAAAAAAGAGATAGAAGAGATTTTTAAAAATTTTGAAATCATATACTTTCAAGAAAAGAAATATAAAAAGAAAACAGCAGCAGGAAAGATAAAATCTTGGCATGTTTATGAAGTGATTGCCAGAAAATTATAGAAGAAAATACAAACCATAGTTTATTTTGCATTTTGTCAATTTTTGTATTTTTCTTGTATTTTCATTGACTTTTAAAGGATTTTTCTGTATAGTATTAACAGATTAAATTAAAGGAGGAAACCATGAAACATTTAATTGATATCAAAGATTTATCAGCTAAAGAAATTGACGAACTTATAAATGTAGCAAAAGACATTATGGCAAACAAAGAAAAATATGCAAAAAAATGCGAAGGAAAAAAATTGGCAACTTTATTTTATGAACCAAGTACAAGAACAAGATTAAGCTTTGAAGCTGCTATGTTGGATTTAGGAGGAAACGTGTTAGGATTTTCATCTGCTAATACAAGTTCTGCTTCAAAAGGAGAAACTGTTGAAGATACCGTTAGAATGGTAGGAGGATATGCAGATATTATCGCTATGAGACATCCAAAAGAAGGTGCTCCATTTGTTGCTTCTATGAAAGCAGAAGTACCAATTATTAATGCAGGTGATGGAGGTCATTGTCATCCAACACAAACATTAACAGATTTATTAACTATTCATTGTGAGAAACACAGATTATCTGATTTAACAATAGGTATCTGTGGTGATTTAAAATTCGGAAGAACTGTTCATTCTTTAATTACAGCTATGTCAAGATATAGCAATATTAAAATCGTATTAATTTCACCAGATGAACTAAAATTACCAGATTATGTAAAGACAGATATATTAGAAAAAAATCATATGGAATATGTAGAAACTAATGATATGGAAGAATATATGCCAGAGTTAGATATTTTGTATATGACAAGAGTACAACAAGAAAGATTCTTTAATGAAGAGGATTATATTAGATTAAAAGATTATTATATCTTAAATGAAGAAAAATTAGAAAATGCCAAAAAGGATTTATGTATTATGCACCCATTACCAAGAGTAAATGAAATAGCAGTAGAAGTGGATGATGATCCAAGAGCATGCTATTTTAAACAAGCAAAATATGGTAAATTTATTAGAATGGCATTAATTTTAAAATTATTAGAGATAAAGTAGATTAAAAATAGTTCTTATAAGAAAAATTTTAAAATTGATTTTGAAAAAGAAAGGAAAAGAAGTCAATGAATATAGATAGTATAAAAAATGGATATGTAATAGATCATATAGAAGCAGGAAAAAGTTTTGAGATATATAATTATTTAAATTTAGGAGATTTAGATACGTCTGTTGCTATTATAAAAAATGCAAAAAGTAATAAAACAGGAAAAAAAGATATTATAAAAATAGATGAGAATTTAGATATCAATCTAGATATTTTAGGATATTTAGATCCGAAAATTACAGTAAATAAAATAAAAGATGGAAAAATTGTAGAAAAATTTCATCCAGAACTTCCAGAAAAATTAGTAAATGTTGTTAAATGTAAAAATCCTAGATGTATTACATCTATTGAACAAGGATTACCACACATCTGTGAACTAACAGATAGAGAACATGGTGTATATAGATGTAAATATTGTGAGGAGCAAGTTAATAGATAAAATATCAATAAATTGAATAAATAATAGAAAGGAAAAGGTATAAATGAAACTATTATTAAAAAATGGAAATGTTATTGATTACAAAAATAATCTAAATGATAAATATGACATCTTAATAGAAGATGATAAAATTACAAAAATTGAAAAAAACATAAATGAAGTTGTTGATAGAGAAATAGATTGTACAAATTTAAATATTATTCCAGGAATGATAGATATACATTGTCATTTAAGAGAACCAGGAGGAGAACATAAAGAAACCATTGAAACAGGTTCAAAAAGTGCAGTTGCAGGTGGATTTACAACTATTTGCCCTATGCCAAATACAAAGCCAACACCAGACAATGTAGAAACCTTAACCTATATCATAAATGAAGCCAAAAGAGTTAATTTATGTAATGTGTTACCATATGCATCTGTAAGTAAAGGAGAAAAAGGAGAAGAATTAGTAGACTTTGAAGAATTAAAAAAAGCAGGAGCCATTGCTTTCTCAGATGATGGTATGCCAGTGGTTAATAGTAGAATGATGAGACAAGCTATGATAGAAGCAGACAAATTAGGAACATATGTAGCATCACATTGCGAAGAGAAATCTGTATCAGCAGGTGCGATAAATGCAGGACCTGTTGCTGATAAATTAGGCGTGCAAGGTGTATTGCCAGAAGCAGAAGAGATTATGGCGGCAAGAGAAATTGTAATATCAGAAACAAATGGTGTTAGAGGACATATTTGCCATATTAGTACAAAAACAAGTAAAGACATGATAAGAGATGCCAAAAAAAGAGGTGTTAAAATTACTTGTGAAACTTGTCCACATTATTTCACATTTACAGTAGATGAAGTATTAAAATCTGGAACGAATGCAAAAATGAATCCTCCATTAAGAGAAGAAAAAGATAGACAAGCGATTATCGAAGGATTAAAAGAAGGAACCATTGATTGTATCATTACAGACCATGCGCCACATGCAGAATCAGAAAAAAATGTAGAGCTATCAAAAGCACCAAATGGAATTATTGGATTTGAAACAGCACTTCCAGCTGAAATTATGAATCTAGTAGATCCAGGACATATTGATTATTTAAATTTAGTAAGGCTTACATCATATACACCATCTAAATTATTACATATTGATCATGAAAGAGGATGTATAGAAGTAGGAAAAATGGCAGATATTACAATATTTGATCCAAATGAAGAATATGTATACACAAAAGAAATGATTGTATCAAAATCAAAAAACAGTCCTTTTATCGGAAAAACATTAAAAGGAAAAGTAAAATACACCATCGTAAACGGAAGAATTGTATTTGAAGGATAAATGGGAAAGAAAGAGAGGAATCGTTTTGGAAAATTTATTTATACAATATCCTAAATGTTCAACTTGCAAAAAGGCAAAACAATGGTTAGAAAAAAACAATATTTCATTCCAAGATAGAAATATTGTTTTAGAAACACCAACGGAAAAAGAATTAGAAACATGGATACAAAAAAGTGGATATGAAATAAAGAAATTTTTTAACACAAGTGGATTAAAATATAAAGAATTAAATTTAAAAGAAAAATTACCAACTATGTCAGATAAGGAAAAAATAACATTATTAGCATCTGATGGTATGTTAATCAAACGACCATTACTTGTAACGAAGGAAAAAATATATATAGGCTTTAAGGAAAAAGAATGGGAAGAATTAGCAAAATAAGAATGATATATATTAATGAAATCAGAGATTTCAACATATAGATGTGGAGACAGCACTTTAGAAAGGAATGAATTGAAAATGATAAATGCAATGGATAGATTAATTGATAAAATTAAAGAAACCAATAACCCAACGGTTATTGGTTTAGACCCTAGATATGAAATGTTACCAACATGTATTAGAAGTAAATATGAAGAAAACTTAGAAGGTGCAGCAAAGGCAATTATAGAATTTAATAAAGCATTAATAGATGCAACTTATGATATTATACCAGCTGTGAAAATTAATATTGCTTTTTATGAAATGTATGGATTAGAAGGAATGAAGGCTTTTGAAGAAACTTGCCATTATGCAAAAGAGAAAGGCATGTTGGTTATGGCAGATATTAAAAGAGGCGATATTGGAAGTACGGCAAAAGCATATTCAAATGCTTTCTTAGGAAAAACAAAGATAGGAGAAAAAGAAGAAAGTATCTATGATGTGGATTTTGTGACATTAAATCCATATTTAGGAGTTGATGGAGTTAAACCATTTATAGAAGATTGTGAAAAATATGGTAAAGGTGTATTTATTATTGACAAAACATCAAATCCATCTTCAGGAGAATTACAAGACTTAAAATTAGAAACAGGAGAAGAAGTATACACAAAAGTAGCAAAACTTGTGGAAGAATGGGGAAAAGATTTAAGAGGAAAATATGGATATAGTAGTATTTCAACAGTTGTAGGAGCAACCTATCCAAAACAACTACAAGACCTAAGAAAAGTAGCACCACATACATTCTTCTTAATACCAGGATATGGTGCACAAGGTGGAAAAGCAGAAGATATTGCTTTAGGATTTGATGAAAATGGAATTGGTGGAATTGTTAATAGTTCTAGAGGATTAATGTGTGCATATAAGTCAGATTTATGGAAAGATACATATACAGAAAAAGATTTTGCAAAAGCCACAAGAGCAGAGGCAATTCGAATGAGAGATGAATTAAATCAAGCGATAAAATAGGACAAGGATTATCACAGAAAGAAGTGAAAAATATGAAACCGGGGAAAGATTATATTGGGGTAGGATGCCGGCGCATTTATCATGAATGAAAAAGGACAATTATTGTTACAACAAAGAAACAAAGAACCAGAAAAAGGATATTGGAGTATACCAGGCGGAAAGCTAGAATGGATGGAAACTTTTGAAGATGCCGTAAAAAGAGAAGTGAAAGAAGAATGTGGTGTAGATATAAAAGTAGAAAAGCTATTAGGAATTTGCGACCACATTGTTAAGAATGAAAATCAACATTGGGTATCTCCAAGTTTTTTGTGTAGAATAATAGAAGGAGAGCCTAAAATTATGGAGCCAACCAAACATACAGATATGCGATGGTTTGACTTGAATATATTACCAGAAAATTTAACGATAACAACACAGGATGCGATTGCACATTATAAAAATGAGGAGGGATAAAATGCCAAAGCAAGTATTAGCAAAATTAGTGAATAAAGAAGAAATTATAAAAGGAATTTACAAATTTAGTGTAAAAACAAGTGAAATTGTAGAAACTGCAAAACCAGGAAATTTTATCGAAATTAGAGTAACAGATCAGGTAGAACCATTTTTAAGAAGACCAATTAGTATTTATAATTTAGATAGAAAAAATGGAATCTTAGAATTTATTTTCCAAGTAAAAGGAAAAGGAACAGAGTTATTATCTAGAAAAGAAGTAGGAGATAAAATTGATATAATTGGACCATTAGGGCATGGAACATTTAAATTTGATAAATATAATAAACTAGCAATTATAGGAGGAGGAATCGGAATATTCCCTCTATATGAGTTGGCTAAAGAAGCAAAGTTACAAAAAAAACAAGTAGGCTGCTATTTAGGATTTAGAAATCAAGACGTTGTTATGTTAGAAAAAGAATTTGAAGATGTAACAGATAAGTTAGTAATTACAACAGATGATGGAAGTTATAAAAATAAAGGATTTGCTATTAATTATTTAATGGAAGATATGGCAAAAGAAAACTATGATTGTATATATGCTTGTGGACCACTTCTAATGTTAAAAGCTGTTCAAAAATATGCACTTGAAAATAACGTAGAATGTCAATTATCATTAGAAGAAAAAATGGGATGTGGATTAGGTGTGTGTTTAGGTTGTGCGGTAAAAACAGCAAAAAGCCCAAAAGATGCACCAGAATACTTCCACGTTTGTAAAGGTGGACCAGTGTTTAATGCAAGAGATGTAGAGATATAAATAACGATATAGGAGATGTAGTAAAATGCCTGGATTTACCATACATATCGCAGTTGCAAAAATGTATGCCCAAAAACATAAAGAAGAAATCAAAGATGTTGATGAATTTATAGAGGGTGCTATTGCACCAGATTATATCTCATTAATAGATTCAAGCAAAAATAAAAATATAACACATTATGGAAAATGGGGAGATTGGGCAAGCAATGACCAACAAATATATTTAGATGAATTTTTAAAAGACTCAAAAGTGGATTTAAATACAGATTATTGGAAAGGATATTTTATCCATTTACTAACAGATCATTATTTTGATAAAAAATATTTTCATAAAGAAATACAACAAGCAAAAGAGAATAAAGATAAATTTTATTATGATTATGATTGTTTAAATAAAGTGTTAATAAAAAAATATAGTATAGAAATAATGGAAAAAATAAAAAAGTATATGAATTGCATAGAGGATACTCCCAAATATATAAATAAAGATAAAGTGATAAAATTTATAGAAGAGATGTCAAATATGAATTTGAAAGAACAAGTAAAGCAAATTAAAGAAAAAGGAATGGAGGGAATCAAATAAATGAATACGAAAGTAAATTTTGCAGGAATAGAAATGAAAAATCCAGTAACAGTTGCGTCTGGTACATTTGGATATGGAAGAGAATATGCAGATTTTTTCGATTTAGGAAAATTAGGAGCAGTCATTACCAAAGGAACCTCTTTAAAACCAAAAAGTGGAAATAAACCATCAAGAGTATGTGAAACACCAAGTGGAATGTTAAATAGTATAGGACTTCAAAATCCAGGCGTAGAATATTTTGCCAATAATGATTTACCTTTTTTAAGAAAGTTTGATACAAAAATTATAGTGAATGCATGTGGAAGTTCAATTGATGAATATGTAGAATTATGCAAGATATTAAATAATTTAGATATTGATGGTGTAGAATTAAACTTATCTTGCCCAAATGTTAAAGAAGGTTGTATGGCTTTTGGAAATACTTATGAAGG
The DNA here is from genome assembly GCA_944386365.1 of uncultured Clostridia bacterium. GTDB lineage: Bacteria > Bacillota > Clostridia > TANB77 > CAG-508 > CAG-269. The sequence continues at coordinate 8,024 of CALXAT010000014.1, read as the reverse complement.
TGTAAAAAAAGTAACAAGTGAAGTTAGAAAAGTATTAGATAAGCCATTAATTGTAAAATTAACACCAAATGTAACAGATATCGCAAGTATTGCAAAAGGAGTAGAAGATGGTGGAGCAGATGCAGTTTCATTAATTAATACATTATTAGCGATGAAAATTGATATTTATAAAAGAAAGCCAGTTCTTGCTAATAATACAGGTGGATTATCTGGACCTGCTATTAGACCAGTAGCTGTCAGAATGGTATATCAAGTAGCACAAGCAGTGAATATTCCTATCATGGGATTAGGTGGAATCGTGTCAGGAGAAGATGCTATCGAATTTATGCTAGCAGGAGCAACAACGGTTTCAATCGGTGCTGGAAACTTTATAGACCCATATACAAGCGTGAAAGTTGTTGAAGGAATTGAAGAGTATATGAGAAAATGTAATATAGAAGATATCAATGATATTATTGGAAAAGTGGAAATGAATTAGAAGTATATATGGATAAAAGGGAAGTTTTATGAAAAAATCAAAAAAAATTATAATTACAATTTTTTCAATTATATTTATCATATTAATCGTAATTATAGGTTATAAAATTTATGAATATTGTACCGGATTTCATTTAGATAATGATAATAAGTATTTAGTGACGACAGATATGCAATTTTTAACATTCATGGCTGATGGAGGGTCACATGATAATGTATATTATGGTATGGATTTAGAAAAAGGAAATGTTATCCAATATCATGAAACTGTAAGAATGAAAATCAATTATAATGAGTTTAATGAAAGGCATATAATTAGGGATGAAATAAGAACTGTTAAAACGGATAACAAAAATTTAACAGAAAATGATGTGAATAAATTAGAAATGTTATTAAAGAAGTCTTCTTTAGAAAAGTATAATGAAGAATATGATAAGAATAAAGAAGAACAAAATACAAGGAGAGGGATTGAGACTACATATTATTATACGGTTGAAAATATGAATTATGGGGAAATAAAGGTATATGGAGAAAAGTTCAAAGAAGCGTTTTTAGATATAATAGAAAAATATTATAATAACTACAATTTTAGTTACTAGTTAATGATACAAAAAAATTAAATATATCAACTGTTTCCTAATAAATCAATATTAAAACCATAAACTAGTAATAAATTTTATACTAAAATAGGAAAGAATACTTGAAAAGTATTCTTTTTTGGTATAGAATAAAAAAGGTCGAGACAGACTAAAAAATAAAAGTCAATGACTTTTAAATATAAAGGAGGAATTTTTATGTCAGTAAAACTAGGAATTAATGGTTTTGGAAGAATTGGAAAATTATCATTCCAAGCAGCATTAGCAAAAGAAGGAGTAGAGGTTGTAGCGATAAATGACCCATTCATCGCAGCAGATTATATGGCATATATGACAAAATATGATACTGTTCACGGAAGATTCAATGGAACAATAGAAGAAAAAGATGGAAATTTAGTAGTAAATGGAAAAGAAATAAAAGTATATAATGAAATGGACCCACACAATATCCCATGGGGAGAATTAGGTGTAGAATATGTATTAGAATGTTCAGGCGTATTCACAACAATGGAAAAAGCACAAGCACACTTAGATGCAGGAGCAAAACAAGTTGTTATTAGTGCTCCATCAAAAGATGCACCAATGTTTGTAATGGGTGTTAATAATACAGAATATAAACCAGAAATGAATATCGTATCAAATGCATCATGTACAACAAACTGTTTAGCACCACTTGCTAAAGTTATCAATGATAAATTTGGTATTACAGAAGGATTAATGACAACAGTACATGCAACAACAGCAACACAAAAAACAGTTGATGGTGCTTCTAAAAAAGATTGGAGAGGTGGTAGAGCAGCAGCAGCAAATATTATCCCATCTTCAACAGGAGCTGCAAAAGCAGTTGGAAAAGTTATCCCTTCATTAAATGGAAAATTAACAGGTATGTCATTCAGAGTACCAACAGTTGATGTTTCAGTTGTAGACTTAACATGTAATTTAGCAAAACCAACAACATATGAAGAAATTTGTAAAGCTATGAAAGAAGCTTCTGAAAATGAAATGAAAGGAATCATTGAATATACAGATGAACCAGTTGTTTCTTCAGACTTCATTTCAGATCCACATACATCAATCTTTGATGCTTCAGCTGGAATCATGTTAACAGATACATTTGTAAAATTAGTGGCTTGGTATGACAACGAATGGGGATATTCAAATAAATTAGTAGACTTAGCTTGCTATATTGCATCTGTAAAAAAATAGAAAAAGTATAAAATAATAAAAATGACTTCTTTAATTTTAGATTAAAGAGGTTATTTTTTGTATATAATAGTTTTAAAACTGCTGCACAATGATAAGCATAAAAATTATTGATTTTACTACTTGAAAACTGGAAAAAAATGCTATACAATAGAACTGTTGAGAAAGAGAACTACATATCATTTCATGTAGTGAAGAAAGGGAGGATTCATTATGAATAAGAAAACAGTTAAAGATATTGATTTGAAAGGAAAAAAAGTATTTGTTAGATGTGATTTTAACGTACCAATGGATGAACATCAAAACATAACAGATAATACAAGAATTGTAGCAGCATTACCAACCATTAAATATTTATTAGAACAAAATTGTAAATTAATATTGGCATCTCATCTAGGAAGACCAAAGGGAGAAGTAAAACCAGAATTTTCATTAGCCCCTGTTGCTAAAGAATTATCAAAATTATTAGGACAAGAAGTTGTCATGGCGAAAGATGTTATTGGTGAAGATGCTATGACAAAAGCTGCTAATTTAAAAGAAAGAGAAATCTTATTACTTGAAAATGTAAGATTCCATAAAGAAGAAACAGATAATGATCCAGAATTTGCTAAAAAATTAGCATCAATGGCAGAAGTATATGTAAATGATGCTTTTGGAAGTGCTCATAGAGCACATGCTTCAACAACAGGAATTGCAAGTTATTTACCAGCAGTAGCAGGATTTTTAATTGAAAAAGAATTAAAATTCTTAGGAAATGCAGTTAATAATCCAGAAAGACCATTTGTTGCTATTTTAGGTGGAGCAAAAGTTTCTGATAAAATTGGTGTTATTGATAATTTATTAGACAAAGTAGATACCTTAATGATTGGTGGAGGAATGGCATACACATTCTTTAAAGCACAAGGATATGAAGTAGGAAATTCAATTTGTGAAATGGATAAGTTAGATCTAGCAAAAGAAGCTATGGAAAAAGCAAAACAAAAAGGTGTTAAATTCATGCTTCCAATAGATACAAAAGTAGGTAAAGAATATAAACCAGATACAGAAAGTAAAGTTGTAAGTTATAAAGAAATTCCAGAAAATTGGGAAGGATTTGATATTGGACCAGAAACAATTAAAATGTATGAAGAAGAATTAAAAACAGCAAAAACAGTTGTATGGAACGGACCTTTAGGTGTATTTGAATTTGATCAATTTGCAGTTGGAACAAATGCTATTGCTAAAATATTATCAGAAATTGATGCAACAACAATTATTGGTGGTGGAGATTCAGCAGCAGCTGTTAAGAAAGCAGGATTAGAAGATAAAATGACACATATTTCAACTGGTGGAGGAGCTTCTCTAGAATTCTTAGAAGGAAAGAAATTACCAGGAATTGAATGCTTAATGGATAAATAGAATTATATACGAAAAAACTAGGAGAATACTTGAAAAGTATTCTCTTTTGTTATACAATGGTACTGTCCGTAGTGGCGTATAATAATGTTATATTCACAAAAAAAGATATTTAACATTATGATAGATAAAAAGGAGGAATTTTTATGAGAAGAAAAGTAATCGCAGGAAACTGGAAAATGAATATGCTTCCAGATGAGACAATTCGATATATTGACGATTTATCAAAATTAGTAGGTGAAACACAAAATGAAGTAATTTTATGTGTTCCATATACTGATTTATTTTATGCCTTATTAACAGCACAAAATACCAATATCAAAATAGGTGCACAAAATATGCATTTTGAAGAAAAAGGTGCTTACACAGGAGAAGTATCAGCAAAAATGTTAAAATCAATTAATGTAGAATATGTCATTATTGGACATTCAGAAAGAAGACAATATTTTAATGAGACAGATGAAAGTGTTAATAAAAAAATAAAAGCAGCATTTGCAAATGGATTAAAACCAATTGTATGCGTAGGAGAAACATTAGAACAAAGAGAAGCTGGTAAAACAGCAGAAGTCATTACAAAACAAACAGAATTAGCATTAGATGGATTAACAGAAGAACAAGTAGAAAATACAATTATTGCTTATGAGCCAATTTGGGCAATTGGAACAGGAAAAACAGCAACCAGTGAAGATGCTAATAACTCAATCAAAGATATCCGTAAGAAAATTGCGGAAATATATGGACAAAATGTAGCTGAAAGCGTTATAATACAATATGGTGGAAGTGTAAAATCTAAAAATGCAAAAGAACTATTTACCATGTCTGATATAGATGGAGGATTAGTTGGAGGAGCAAGTTTAGATCCAGAAGAATTTTCAAAGATTGTTAACTTTGATAAATAAAACACTTTAAATCATAGAGAGAAGGATGGTAGATTATGAAAGATAAATTAACAATGCTAATGATATTAGATGGTTTTGGAGACAATCCAAACAAAGATGGAAATGCTATTAAACTAGCAAAAACACCTAATATTGATAAACTAATGAAAAAATATCCAAATACAGATATCTATACAAGTGGATTACATGTTGGATTACCAGAAGGACAAATGGGAAATTCAGAAGTAGGACACACCAATATTGGAGCCGGAAGAATTGTATATCAAGAATTAACAAGAATTACAAAATCAATAGAGGATGGAGATTTCTTCTCAAATCCAGAATTTATTGCAGCTATTGAAAATTGTAAAAAATATAATTCTAAATTACATATTCTAGGATTAGTATCAGATGGAGGTGTTCATAGTCACATTCGCCATTTATATGGATTATTAGAAATGGCAAAAAGAAGAGACTTTGAAAATGTATATGTACATTGTTTCTTAGATGGAAGAGATACACCACCAGCATCTGGTGAAGGATATATTGTAAAGCTAGAAGAAAAAATGAAAGAAAAAAATGTAGGAAAAATTGCAAGTTTATCTGGTAGATTTTATGCAATGGACAGAGATAAAAGATGGGAAAGAGTTCAAAAATGTTATAATGCACTAGTTAATGGAGAAGGAATTAAAGCAGGAAGCCCTGTAAAAGCCATTGAAGATTCTTATCAAAAAGAAGTATTTGATGAATTCGTTGAGCCAACAGTTATTTGCAATGGAGAAGAACCAATTGCTAAAATTGAGAAAAATGATTCTGTTATTTTCTTTAACTTTAGACCAGATAGAGCAAGAGAAATTACAAGAGCATTGGTAGATCCAGAATTTGATGGATTTGAAACAAAGAAAGATTTAAATCTATATTATGTATGTTTCACAAGTTATGATGAAACCATGCCAAATGTCCATATTGCATTTAAAAAAGAACCATTACACAATACATTTGGAGAGTATATTAGTAAATTAGGATATACGCAATTAAGAATTGCTGAAACAGAGAAATATGCACATGTTACATTCTTCTTTAATGGTGGAGAAGAAAAACAATATCCAGGAGAAGATAGAATATTAGTACCATCTCCAAAGGTAGAAACATATGATATGAAACCAGAAATGAGTGCTTATGAAGTAACAGATAAAGTGCTAGAAGCAATTAAGAGTGATAAATATGATAGTATCATTTTAAATTATGCAAATACAGATATGGTAGGCCATACAGGAAACTTAGAAGCAGCAATAAAAGCCGTGGAAGCTGTAGATGAATGTGTGGGAAAAGTAGTAAGCTTAGTAGAAGAAAAACAAGGAAATCTAATTATCACAGCAGATCACGGAAATGCAGAGCAAATGATAGATTACAAAACAGGAGAACCTCATACAGCACATACAACAAACCCTGTACCAATTATATTAGTAACACCAGATACAAAATTAAAATTAAAATCAGGTGGAAAACTAGCAGATTTAGCACCAACTATGCTTGATCTAATGCATCTAGACAAACCAGAGGAAATGACAGGAGAAAGTTTATTAGATAAGGAATAAAAGGATATGTTAAATCATACAAAACAGATAAAAGAGATATATGAAGAAATACAAAGAAAATTACTATATTTGATACCAGAAAAGTGGGAGGCCATATATTTATATAGTTCTGTCATAGAAAATGGTAAAAAAGAACCAACAGGAGAATTATTTTTCTATTATATTCCAAAAGGAATATTTAGAAAAAATCCTGTTAATGTCTATGAAGTACCTAGTAAATTTAATATTGATGAAAAACAATATTTGGATTTAGTTGAAAAAATATATGATGATATAAAACGATTAAGAGAAGAATTTAAAAAATCTGAAACCGGTGAGATGTGGAGTAATCTTACCATAACGATTACAAATATGAAATTTAAGGCAGAATATAGTTATGAGGATTTAATAAATAATGCTTTTAATAGTTATGAGCGTCATGTCATTTGGAGATATAAATATTTAGGAATTGGTCCAGAACAAGTTTCTAAAAAAGATAAAGATATATTGTTTCGTTATTTTAATGGTGCTAGAACTTTGGCTGAAACAGAAGAATATAATGCAGGTATCTATATAGAACAAGACACAAAAAATATTATAGAATATAATACACAAGAAAATGAAATAGAAAATGATGGTTATATTAGAGAAGATGAAATACCAGATATAGGCATTGAAAGAAAATATAATCAAATTCATAGTCATAAAATAGAAAATAATTGGGATGCAAATGTTCGAAAAAAACAAGAAACTATGTGGAGCCATGATAATAATTCTGCAGAACAATATATTATAAAAAGCAATAGAAGTATGCGTAATTATAGAAAAATAGAAAAACAACACGAAAGGAAAATATCACAAGAAACAATAAGTAAAACACAAGAGGAAATGCGAAAAGAAAAAATGAAAAAGATACAAGAAGAGATAAATAAAAGAAAAAATGAAAAAACAAGACCAGAGACAGCAAAAGAAAAAATAAATAAACCGATTAGAAATCAAATATTATTTTCAGAAGATGAAATAGATGAAGAGTAGAAATGTTTTTAAATTTAGGTGGATTGCCTAAAAAGATATATACAAATCAAGTATTGAAAGGAGCAATGAAAATGATTTATTCAAAAGAATTAGAAGAAATGTGTGTTGTAAAAAAAGGAGTAGACCATGGACCAGCACCAATTCCAGAAGAAGGAAAATGGGTAAAAGCAAAAGAAATAAAAGATATATCAGGTTTAACACATGGTATTGGATGGTGTGCACCACAACAAGGCGCATGTAAATTAACTTTAAATGTAAAAGATGGTATCATTCAAGAAGCATTAATTGAAACAATTGGATGTTCAGGAATGACACATTCAGCAGCTATGGCTGGAGAAATTTTAACAGGAAAAACAATATTAGAAGCATTAAATACAGATTTGGTTTGTGATGCTATCAATACTGCTATGAGAGAATTATTCTTACAAATTGTATATGGAAGAACACAAACAGCATTTTCAGAAGGAGGACTTCCAGTAGGAGCAGGACTTGAAGATTTAGGAAAAGGTCATACATCACAAGTTGGAACAATTTATTCAAGTACATTAAAAGGACCAAGATATCTACAATTAACAGAAGGATATATTGTAGAATTAGGATTAGATAAAGATGACCAAATTATTGGATACAAATATGTTCATATGGGAAAAATGATGGATAACATCAAAAAAGGAATGGATCCAATGGAGGCTATTGAAAAAGCTTCTGGTACATATGGAAGATTTGATGAAGCTGTAAAAAAGATTGACCCAAGAAAAGAATAGAATGAAGAGTTTAGGAATTTATAGAAATAAGGAGGAAATAAAATGGCAGTAACATTTGAAAGTTATGAAAGAAGAATAGATCAAATAAAACCAGTAATG
>CALXAT010000013.1 GCA_944386365.1 uncultured Clostridia bacterium | reverse complement strand
AGAGTAGAAATAGGACTTACATATATCTATGGAATTGGTGTATCAAGTTCTAGAAAAATCTTAGAAAAAGCTGGAATCAATCCAGATACAAGAGTAAAAGACTTAACAGATGAGGAAGTAAATAGCATTAGAAAAGTTATTGACGAATCATACAAAGTCGAAGGTGATCTAAGAAGAGAAGTAGCATTAAATATAAAAAGATTAACAGAAATTGGATGCTACAGAGGATTAAGACATAGAAGAGGTCTTCCTGTAAGAGGACAGAGAACAAAAACAAATGCTAGAACAAGAAAAGGTCCTAGAAAATTAGTTAGTAAAAGTAAAAAATAATTCAAAATAAAAATAGGCGTTCACTTAAATAAAGGAGGGAATTTGAAACAATGGCTAATAATAAAACAACTAGAAAAACAGTTGCAAGAAGAAATAGAAAAAACATAGAAAAAGGTCAAGCACATATTCATTCTAGTTTTAACAATACAATTGTAACAATTACAGATGTACAAGGAAATGCAATTTCATGGGGAAGTGCTGGAGAATTAGGATTCAAAGGTTCTAGAAAAAGTACACCTTATGCAGCTGGACAAGTTGCTGAAACAGCAGCAAAAGCAGCTATGGAGCATGGTCTAAAATCTGTTGAAGTATTTGTTAAAGGACCAGGTGCTGGTAGAGAAGCAGCAATCAGAGCACTTCAAACAGCAGGGTTAGAAATTAGTGCAATTAAAGACGTAACACCAATACCACACAATGGATGTAGACCACCAAAAAGAAGAAGAGTATAATTTAAGAAGAATAAAAAATATGGAATAAAATCCATTAAGCTATAGAGAAAGGAGAAATAAAATGGCAAGATATAAAGACGAACAATGTCGTAGATGCCGTAGAGAAGGACAAAAATTGTTCTTAAAAGGTGATAGATGTTATTCTGATAAATGTAGTATATCAAGAAGAAATTATGCACCAGGACAACATGGACAAAAAAGAGCAAAACTTTCTGAGTACGGAACTCAATTAAGAGAAAAACAAAAAACAAAAGCATATTATGGAGTTGGAGAAAAACAATTTAGAAAATATTTCGAAATGGCTTCAAACAAAAAAGGCGTAACAGGTGAAAACTTATTACAAATATTAGAAAGCAGATTAGATAATGTTGTATATAGATTAGGATTTGGAACATCAAGAGCACAAGCAAGACAATTTGTAAATCATGCACAATTTGAAGTTAATGGTCAAAAAGTAGATATTCCATCTTACTTGGTAAAACCAGGAGATGTGATTACAGTAAGAGAAATTAAGAAAGACAATTCAACAATAAAAGCAAATATTGAGGAATCAGCTAAGAGACCAGTTCCAGCTTGGTTAGAAAAAGACAATGAAAAAATGAGTGGTAAAGTATTAAGATTAGCTGCTAGAGAAGACATTGATATTCCAATCGAAGAACATTTAATAGTAGAGCTTTACTCAAAATAATAGTAAAAATTAATTATAAAGGTTTAATAGAAACTGTAATGATTTTACTAAAGAAACCTATGAAGTTTGTAAAAAGTTTGAGATATAATCTCGAATATTAGGAGGTAAAAATGATAGAATTTGAAAAGCCAAATATTGAATGTCTAGAGGTAGATGATACAAATAATTATGCAAAATTTGTATGTGAACCATTAGAGAGAGGTTATGGGGTAACAATAGGAAATTCCTTAAGAAGAATACTACTTTCATCACTTCCAGGATGTGCAATAACAAGTGCTAAAATTGATGGTGTATTACATGAATTTTCAACAGTACCAAATGTTGTAGAAGATGTACCAGAAATTATAGTAAACTTAAAAAGCGTAAGACTAAAATTTTCTGAAAATGAAGAAAAAATACTAAGAATCGATCATAAAGGCGAAGGTGAAGTATTAGCAGGAGATATTATTACAGATGGAACAGTAGAAATATTAAATCCAGATTTACATATTGCAACTGTTTCAGAAGGTGGACATTTAAAAATGGAAATGACTGCTGATAGAGGAAGAGGATATAATTCATCTGAAAAGAATAAAAAACCAAATCAAGATATATCTGTACTTCCAATAGATTCTATCTATACACCTGTAAAGAAAGTAAACTACCAAGTTGAAAATACAAGAGTAGGACAAATGGTAGATTATGATAAATTAGTGATAGAAGTATGGACAGATGGTAGCTTAAAAGCGCATGAAGCATTAAGTTTAGCAGCAAAAGTAATGACAGGACATTTAGAATTATTTATTGATTTATCAGAAGCTGCTAAAAATACACAAGTTATGATTGAAAAAGAAGAATCTAAGAAAGAAAAAGTATTAGAAATGTCAATTGAAGAATTAGAATTATCTGTAAGATCATTTAATTGCTTAAAAAGAGCTGGAATTGCTACAGTAGAAGATTTAATTAATCGTTCAGAAACAGATATGATGAAGGTAAGAAATTTAGGTAAAAAATCTTTTGATGAAGTAACAGCAAAATTACATTCATTAGGATTAGATTTTAAAAAAGAAGATGAATAATATAGAAGAATAAGCAAAAGGAAGGTGAAAAAATTGGCTACAAATAGAAAATTAGGTAGAACAACAGATATCAGAATGGCAATGTTAAAAACTTTAACAACTGATTTAATTATGTATGGTAAAGTAGAAACAACATTAGCAAGAGCAAAAGAAGTAAAAGCTATTGCTGATAGTATTATAGCACTTGCTATAAAAGAAAAAGATAATTTTGAAGAAGTAGATGTTAAAGTTGTAAAAGCAAAATTAGATGCTAAAGGTAATAAAGTAACAGAATTAGTAAAAAGCAAAAATGGTAAAGAATATCTAAAAGTTGTTAAAGAAGAAACAACGGAAAAAAGACAAAAAGATATGCCATCAAGATTAAATGCTAGAAGAAAAATTATGAGAAAAATAAATAAAGTAACAGACAGCGAAGGTAAAAATGTAGATTTACCAGCAAAGTTATTTAATGAAATCGCTCCAAAATATGCAGGTAAAAATGTAGGTGGATATACTAGAATATTAAGAGTAGGTCCTAGAAGAGGAGATGGAGCGGAAGTTGCAATATTACAATTAGTATAAAAGGACTTCATTTCGAAGTCTTTTTTTATTTTAAAGGAGAGGGGAAGCAAGATGAAAAATATTATCATATTTCCAGGACAAGGATATCAAAATATGGGAATGCTAACTAGTGAAGTACAACAATTTTGTAATCAAAATGGATTGTATACAGTTGTAGATGAAGTATTAAGAGATAATAGTAAGTTATTTGATACACAATATGCACAGCCATTAATTGTTGCGACACAACTAGCAGAATACGAAAGATATAAAAGGTCAATGGGAGAAGAAAAAGATACAATCTTTTTAGGATTTAGTTTAGGAGAAATTACAGCATTAATTGCTGCTAATACGATTAGTGTGGAAGAAGGAATTAAATTTGCAATGAGGAGAGGAGAAGAAAGCAAAAAAATCACACAAATACCAGGAAAAGAAGGAGTACAACAAACAGCTTATGGGGTAGTAAAATTACCATATACTACTGCATTACAAAATTGTATTGAAGAATGGAATAATAAACACTTAAAAGGGCAAAGAGTGGATATAACCAATTATTTACCTAGAGCTGGTACAGTACCATGTGATAATCAAATTCAAGAAGATGTAACGATTACAGGTGAATATGAAATGTTGAAAGATAATCTAGAAGTGTTTGGAGGAGAACCTAATCAGAAAATGGCTAAGATGCAATGTCCATTTCATAGCATTGCATTAGATGGTTTAGTACCTATACAAAAAGAAATATTTAGAAAAACCATTACAGACATAAATACTTCTAAAATTCACCAAGTTTATTCTACTAGAACAGGAGAATTCTATAGCTCAGACTTAGAAAAAGAGGATCTTTCAGAAGCGTTAGCTAGATATATTGTTGAGCCAATACAAACAACAAAAACACTAAGAGATATAAATGAACAGTACAATGATGGAAATATAGTTGTAATGATGGGAGAAGAATTTACAAATACTTTAAAAAAACAATATCAAGCCATTGGAGGAGATCCAGAAAAGATAAACTTTATAGGGGATTATCAATTAGCAAAAAGACAGGATTCACTTACACATGATAAATAAAATATACACAAAAAAATAACGATAACATATAATAAACCATAGGAGGCAATCATATGGAATTTATATTAAATATAATCTTTTGGACATTAGCCTTATATGGTTTATACGAAATTATAAAAAACATTATATACATAAATACATATACGAAATTTAAAAGTAAAGGTATCTATTTAATTATTGGTGTAAAAAATCAAGAAGAAATAATAGAAGGTTTCTTAAGATCAATTTTATTTAAAATATTATATGGTAGAGAGGAATATTTTAAAAATATTATAGTGGCAGATTTAGAATCTACAGATAAAACAAAAGAGATATCCAAAAAATTATCGAAAGAATATGAATGTTTAAAAGTGATGAACTGGAAAGAAGCCAGAGACTTAATGGATAACATAGATGAAGGATGATTTTTCCAGATAGAAATATCCTTAAATAAAAAACGTCCCAGAAGGACGTTTTAAACTTTAAGTTTTTATGGAAAAACACTTGATTTTTCTGCCAAAACTTGGTATAATATTTACCGTATTAAACACATAAAGTGAGTTTTGAAGGGTGTGCCAATAATAAAATTGGTCCTAAAAGGCAAAGAACTTTATGGAAGAAATAACAAAAAGGGAGGAATTTAAAATGGCAGTAGTTGCAATGAAACAATTACTTGAAGCAGGTGTTCACTTTGGACATCAAACAAGAAGATGGGATCCTAAAATGGCAGAATATATATTCCAAGCTAGAAATGGAATTCACATCATCGATTTACAAAAAACTTCTAAAAAACTTGATGAAGCATATGCTTTCTTAAAAGAACAAGTTGAAGAAGGAAAAACAGTTCTATTTGTAGGAACTAAAAAACAAGCACAAGAATGTGTAAAAGAAGCAGCATTAAAATGCGGAATGTACTATGTTGATCAAAGATGGTTAGGCGGAATGTTAACAAACTTTGATACAATTCAAAAAAGAATTCAAAGATTAAAAGACTTAGAAGCGATGGAACAAGATGGTACATTTGAAGTATTACCAAAAAAAGAAGTAATTCTATTAAAGAAAGAAATGGAAAAACTAGAAAGAAACTTAGGTGGAATTAAAGAAATGGACAAACTACCAGGAGTTATTTTCTTAGTAGATCCTAAAAAAGAAAGAATTGCTATATTAGAAGCTAAAAAATTAAATATACCTGTAATCGGATTAGTAGATACAAACTGTAATCCAGAAGAATTAGATTACCCAATTCCAGGTAATGATGATGCTATAAGAGCAGTAAAATTAATTGCTGATGTTATGGCAAATGCAGTTATTGAAGGTAAACAAGGAGAAAGCTTTGAAACAGCAGAAGAAGAGCAACAAGAGGAAGCAGCAGCTGAAGAAGCTACAAGTATGGAACAAGTTGTAGCAAACGAAGAAGAAAATAAAGAAGAAAATAACAAAGTTGAAGAATAATCATATTCATAAAAGAAGAGTAGGGCTTTTCTGCTCTATTCTTTTTAATATATAAAAGGAGGAATTTATAATGGTAACAGCTAGCTTAGTTAAAGAGTTAAGAGAAAAAACAGGTGCAGGAATGATGGACTGCAAGAAAGTTTTGACAGAAACAGATGGAGATATGGAAAAAGCAATTGAACTATTAAGAGAAAGAGGAATTGCAAAAGCAGCTAAAAAATCTGGAAGAGTTGCAGCTGAAGGATTAGTAGAAGCATATATTTCAGAAGATGGAAAAGTGGGCGCAATTGTAGAAGTAAATTCAGAAACAGACTTTGTTGGTAAAAATGAAGAATTTAAAACATTTGTAAAAAATGTAGCAAAACAAATAGTTGAAAAGAATCCAAAAGATGTAGAAGATTTATTAAATCAAGAAGCTGTATTTGAGCCTGGAAAAACAGTAAATGAAGCATTAGTAGGAAAAATTGCAACTATTGGTGAAAACTTAACCATTAGAAGATTTGCAAGATTTGAATCAAAAGGATTATTAGAATCATATATTCATGGAGATGGAAAAATTGCTGTTTTAATTAATATGTCAAAAGGTGATAAGGAAGTTGCTAAAGATTTATGTATGCAAATTGCGGCAGCTAGACCAGAATATTTAAATGAACAAGCAGTTCCAGCAGAAAGAGTAGAAAAAGAAAAAGAAATTTTAAAAATACAAACTATGAATGAAGGAAAACCAGAACAAATTGCAGAAAAAATTGTACAAGGAAGAATTAGAAAATTCTTTGAAGAAATTTGTTTAGTAGATCAAGTATTTGTTAAAGATTCTAATATGAAGGTATCTGAATTATTAAAACAAAAAGATGCAGAAGTTGTAGAATTTGCAAGATTTGAAAAAGGTGAAGGAATCGAGAAAAAAGAAGAGAACTTTGCTGAAGAAGTTATGAATCAATTAAAATAAAGAAAAATAGAAAGATCACAAATATTTGTGGTCTTTTTTGTTATATAATAAAAATATATTACAGAGAATCATAGGAAAAATTATGAATTTTTTTAAAAAGAACAATAATATATCAGAAATCACACCAGCAACGATAGAAAGAGATACAAGAAATATTGGATTAGAAGAAATAAATGCTATAGCTTTATCAACAAAGCATTTGCAAGAACAATCATTAAATAGCAACCAACAACAAAAATGACAAATAAAGTATTTTATGGTATAATAAAGAAAGAATCTGTCAAAAATGATAAGCTAATTAGGAGGAGAAAAAATGGGATATTTTGATGAAATATTACGGACTTATGGAACAAATCCAGACTATGATGTGCAAATCACAGAAAACGCAAGGAAAAGGAGTGCTAAAGTAACAAGGGTTTCTGATGGGAAAGTTGTTGTGGATATTTCGCAAGAATGTCCGAAAAACAAATTGCAAATCAGAATAAAACCTAAGGCAGCTATATTAATATTTCTCATTGCCATTGTAGTGTTAATCTACATTATTGGCATAATATTCTTTTAAAAGATTCTAGGAAGTTGGGTGACACTTGTCATCCTTTTTCCTTTTCTTAGAAAATTTAAGAAAAAATTAAGAAAAAATAGTAAAAATACTGTATTTTTTTAAAATATATGATAGAATATCTCTGATAAAATATATTAAGGAGAGTGGAAATATTGTCAAAGGCAAAATATAAAAGAGTGTTATTAAAACTAAGTGGAGAAGCATTAGCAGGAGAACAAAAGACAGGTGTAGATGCAAAAACAGTTGGAGAAATATGTGATAAAATTAAAGAAGTTGTAGAGATGGGCGTACAAGTAGCTATTGTTGTTGGAGGAGGAAACTTCTGGAGAGGAAGAAATGGACATCAAATGGAAAGAACAACAGCAGACTATATGGGAATGTTAGCAACAGCTATGAATGGATTGGCTTTACAAGATGCATTAGAAGCTAGAGGAATTCATTCAAGACTTCAAACAGCAATAGAAATGAGAGAAATTGCAGAACCATTTATACAAAGAAAAGCAGAAAAACATTTAGAAAAGGGAAGAGTTGTCATATTTGCTTGTGGTACAGGTCATCCTTATTTTACAACAGATACAGCAGCTGTACTTAGAGCAACAGAAATCAAAGCAGATATTATCTTATTGGGAAAAGCGATTGATGCTGTATATTCTGCAGATCCAAAGGTACAACCAGATGCAATTAAGTTTGAAGAGATATCATACTTAGATGTACTAAATAAAGATTTAAAAGTAATGGATTCAACAGCGACAGCTATGTGCCGAGATAACAATATACCATTATTGGTATTTGGAATAGCAGATCCAGAAAATATTGTAAAAGCCGTAAAAGGTGAAAAAATAGGAACTATCGTTTCATAAAAATGAAATTTTGAGAGGAAAAATGAAAGAGGATAAAGATTTGTATGAAAAAAGCCATTTTTTAGACATGAAAAGTGGTGAAAAAGAATACAAAAAACAAAAGAAAAAGGAACAAAAGAAAAAAGATTATATAACAGGTCAAATTATTAATATGTCAGTGATTATAGCAATCGTATTAGTCATTTTAGTATTTGTTGTATTTTATTATAAACCAAATGCAATGGATTTTTTAGAAGATATAAAACATACATATACTTATGGAATGATAATCATCTTAGGAATTATAGCAACACTGATTATAGCATTTAATTGTTTTGTAAAAGAGAAAAAAATATTAAGTAATTTATTAAAAATACTACTATTTTTTAATATAATATTTTTAATTATCTTTTTTTACATAGAAGCGAGTTTAGATAATACATACAATAATGAAGACATGTTTGGAAAGATTTATGATACAAAAGTTGAAAATAAAACAGATACGGAATATGTAGATGTGTGGAAAACTTTATTGGAACAAGAAATAAAAACAAAGACAGAGAGGGAAATATTTATAGAAGAAAATATGTCACAATTTACATATTTTAAAATCAGAGTATATCTAATATTTATATTATATGTTGTTACTATGATGGCAAATACCTATATGATTTCTAAAATTGATAAAGGAATAAAAGGAAGAGAAATATTAGAAAAAAATGATAAAATCCTATTAAAGGATAAGACGAATATAGAAGAGGAGAGATAAATATGGATTATGAAAATTTAAAAGAAAGAATGGAAAAAACAATAAATAATTTTGCTGAAAAGTTGGCAGAAGTAAGAGCGGGAAGAGCAAATCCGGCTATACTAAATAAAGTAAAAATAGATTATTATGGAACACCAACACCAATTAATCAAGTAGCAGGAATATCTGTTCCAGAAGCTAGATTGATTGTTATACAACCATGGGATATGAGTGTATTAAAAGAAATTGAAAAAGCAATACTTGCTTCAGATATTGGAATTAATCCAAATAATGATGGAAAAGTCATAAGACTAGCTTTTCCTGAATTAAATGAAGAGAGAAGAAAAGAATTAGTAAAAGATGTAAAGAAAATGGCAGAAGAAGCAAAGGTTGCAATAAGAGCAGTAAGAAGAGACGGAATTGAGGAAGCAAAAGCAGAGCAAAAAGAAGGAACGCTAACAGAAGATGAATTAAAGAATGCAGAAAATGAAATACAAAAAATGACAGATAAAAGTGTAGAAGAAATTGATGAAATATTAGCGAAAAAAGAAAAAGAAATTATGAGTGTATAGTAAACTAATATACAAAATGTAAATAAGCAATAAGATTTGCTTCAAGTGCTTAGGAAAGGTCGAAATCAAAATGGATTTTAAAGAAAAATTAAAGACTTATCAAGAATTAATAAATGAACGATTATTAAACTATGTAAGAAAAGAAAAATGTCCAGAAGAAATATTAAATCATTCCATGGAATATAGTCTGATGGCAGGAGGAAAAAGATTAAGACCCATTTTAGTTCTTGCAACCTATCAGTTGTTTAGAGAAGATATAGAAATATGTATACCGTTTGCAGTAGCAATTGAAATGGTACATAATTTTTCTTTGATACATGATGATTTACCTGGGATTGATAATGATGATTTCCGACATGGAAAACCAACAAATCATAAGAAATTTAATGAAGCAACAGCTATATTAGCAGGAGATGGATTGCTAAATAATGCCTATATGGTAATTAGTAACTCTATAGCAAATGCAACAGGAAAAGATTTAGAAAAACAAATAAAGGTATTTAAAGAATTTTCAGAAGCAGTTGATAGGATGATTGCGGGAGAATTTGTGGATACAGAATTTGAAGGTAAGAAAATTTCAGAAGCCTATTTAGAATATATTCATAAAAATAAAACAGGAGCATTACTAAAATTATGTGTTAGAATGGGTGCAATACTTGCAGATGCTCCACAAGAAGATTTAAATAGACTAACTGCATATGCAGAAAAAATAGGATTGGCATTTCAAATAAAAGATGATATTTTATCAGAAGAGGGAAATGAACAAATTTTAGGAAAACCAGTAGGAAATGATAAAATATTAGAGAAATGTACATATGTTTCAAAATATGGATTATCTGGCGCTAAAGAAATATTAGAAAAAATCACAAAAGAAGCAATAGAGGAATTAAATATATATGATAAAAAAGCAGAATTCTTAATAGAATTAGCAAAATATATAAAAGAACGTAATAAATAAGAGGGAGAACTACCATGTTTGATAAAGAATATATGCCTAAACACATAGCCATTATCATGGATGGAAATAGAAGATGGGCAAAGGCACAAGGAAAATCTGCTAGTTATGGACATAAAGAAGGCGCAAAAACATTAGAGAAAATTGTAAGATATGCAAATAAGATAGGATTACAATATATAACTGTATATGCTTTTTCTACAGAAAATTGGAAAAGAGCAGAAGATGAAGTAAAATCATTGATGATGCTTTTACAAGCATATTTAGATGATTATTCTAAAAGAGCAGATACAGAAAACATAAGGGTAAAGGTATTAGGAGATATATCAGCACTATCATTAGGAATGCAAAAAAGTATAAATAGATGTATGGAAAGAACCAAGGATAATACAGGGGTGACATTTAATATTGCATTAAATTATGGTGGAAGAGACGAGATAGTAAAAGCAATAAAGAATATAGCCAAAGAAGTAAAAGATGGAAAAATAGAAATTGATGACATATCTGAAGAAATGGTTTCAAATAACTTGTATACAAAAGGTGAACCAGATCCAGATTTGTTAATACGAACTAGTGGAGAGTTAAGATTAAGTAATTTTTTACCATGGCAATTAGTATATAGTGAATTTCTATTTATAAATAAAAATTGGCCAGATTTTACAGAAGAAGACTTAGATAATGCAATTATAGAATATCAAAAAAGAACCAGAAAATTTGGAGCAAATTAAAAAAAGAAGAGGAGTAATTATGGATATAAAAAGAATAACATCAGGTTTACTAGGATTTCCATTGGTATTAATTGTATTAATTATTGGAAATGTATATGTTGTCGATATTGCTTTAACGATTATTGCAATCTTAGCAATGGATGAATATTTTAATGCAATTTCCAAAATTGCAAAACCTGTAAGATGGGTAGGATATCTTAGCTGTTTTAGTATAGCACTTATACACTTAATACCAGAATCATATTTGGTAATGACTTCTATTTTAGCTATACCAATATTATTATTAATTTTATTTACACAAGTTATTGTTACAGAAATGAAAACAAATTTTAAAGATATTGCATATACTTTTTTTGGAATTATGTATGTTGTGATGTTGTTAATGTTTTTTGCTAAAATAAATGGTATGGAAAATGGCAATATTTTAATTTGGTATGCAATATTTGCAGCATGGGGAACAGATATATTTGCCTATTTTATTGGAAAACATTTTGGAAAACATAAATTTAGTAAAATTAGTCCGAAAAAATCAATAGAAGGTTGTATAGCAGGAACAGTAGGAGCAATTATATTAATGTTAATATATACTTATGTAGCAAATACATTTTGGGGAATGAACTATTCTTATGTATTCATAGGAATTATAGGACTTGTATTAAGTATTATTAGCCAAATAGGAGATTTTGCGGCTTCTAGTATAAAGAGATATGTAGATATTAAAGATTATAGCAATCTGATTCCAGGACATGGCGGAATGTTAGATAGAATTGATAGTTTGATATTTTTAGCACCTTTTGCATATGTATTATTTATGTTTTTATAAGATGTCGGTGGGACATTTTAAGCCATATTTAAGCATATAATCTATATAGGAGGAAAAAGTTTGATAACATTTATCATATCGGCAATAAAAATAATTGTATTATTAGGATTTTTAATTATTATACATGAACTTGGTCACTTTTTAGTGGCCAAACTTTGTAAAGTAAAAGTAAATGAATTCTCTATAGGATTTGGTCCAGGAATTTGGAAAAAACAAGGAAAAGAAACCAAATATTCCTTAAGAGCCATTCCTTTACGGTGGATATGTAAGTATGGAAGGAGAAGATGAAGCATCAGATGATGATAGGTCTTTTTCTAAAGCAAGTATACCCAAAAGGATAGCCATTTGTGCAGCAGGTGCAATTGTCAATATTGTATTTGCAGTAGTTGTATATTTTATTGTAATGGCAACATCAGGTGTATATATTTCTAATGAAGTAGATTCAACAATTCCTGACTATGCAGCAGAACAGGCAGGTATTCAAAGTGGAGACAAAATTATAGAGTTAAACGGAAAAAAAGTAAATAATAAATATGATTTAGATGATATTATGTCTAAAGCAAACGGAGAAGAGATTCTTGTAAAGGTTAATAGAAATGAGAAAATTTTAGAATTTACTATAAAACCAACAGAAGTAAAATCTAAAGTGACAGGAATGTATTTAGATGAGAATTGTAAAGTAATTATGGTAGAAAAAGGAAGTTGTAGCGAAAAACAAGGAATACAAGCAAATGATGTCATAACAAAAGTAAATAATGAAGAGATAAATGGAGATCCTAATAAACTAGTAGAAGCTATACAACAAGAAGGGATAGATACAATACGATTAACAATCGAAAGAGGAAATGCAGAAATAAATATAGAATTTACGCCAGATTATGTTTCATCATATTATTTAGGTGTAAATATGAAAATGGCACCAAATACTTTTTTAAATAGATGCTTCTATGGTTTAATGGAAACAAAAGATTTTACATTTTCAATCGTAGATAATGTAAAACAACTATTTACAGGAAATGTAGGAATAGACCAAATGACAGGACCTATAGGCATTGGTGAAATGGTTTCAAAAACAAATGGATTTAAAGAATTTATTTATTTAATGGCTTTAATATCTATATCTTTAGGTGTAACAAATCTATTACCAATTCCAGCATTAGATGGAGGAAAGATTTTAATATTAATCATAGAAGCTATAAGAAGAAAGCCAATGAAACCAGAAAATGAAATCAATATACAATTATTAGGATTTTCAATTTTAATTGCACTATCTATATATGTGTCATATAATGACATATTAAGACTATTTTAAATATATTTAAAACTAGAAAAGTTGCACTAAATAGGAAAAATATCTTTTAGGCAACTTTTTTGAGATAATAAAAATAAAAAATGAATTTCTTGACTAAAAAAAATGCTAATGATATAATGACACTATCAAAAAATGGATATGAAAATGTAAAAATTTAATTATTATGATTAGGAGGAATCATATGAAGGTTAAATTAAAAAGTATAATATGTATTATAATAGCATTAGTTATATTAATGGTTATATCGCCAAAAGTACATGCGGCAGATGGATTAATTATTGCCTTTTCAGAATCAACAGCGAGTGTAGGAGATACAGTGACGGTTACTGTTACAGGAAATAATGTAACAGGAAGCGTAAATTTAAGTGTATCTGGAAATGCAACATTATCACAAAATAGCGTCTCAGTAAATAATGGGTCAGCAAGTGTAACTGCTACAATTAATGGGGAAGGTCCTATTAGAATTACAGCAACAGCAGCAGAGATGACAAATTCTACAACACAGGAAGCATATACAGGTTCAACAGGAGGAACAATTACAGTTGCAAGTACTACTGCGACTTCTACTTCAACAACTACAAAACAAAGTAGTAATGCTAACTTAAATAACTTAGGAATAAGACCAAATGATTTTACAGGATTTACACCTAGTACAACAACATATAATGTTACAGTACCAGAAGATGTAGAAAGTGTAGAAGTATATGCAACAGCAGCAGATTCAAAAGCAACCATATCTGGAGTAGGAACGAAAACACTTCAAACAGGCTTAAATACATTAGAAGTCGTAGTTACAGCAGAAAATGGAACAACGAAGACTTATACAATAAATGTAACAAAAGAAGGAGACAATGGACAAACAGAAGAAAATACAGAGGTAAAAAAAGGATTGTCCAATATTAGAATAGCAGATTTACAATTAAATCCTTCATTTGCAACAGATGTATATCAATACACAGTTAAGTATATTGGTCAAGATACAGCATTAGATATACAGACAGTAGCAACAGATCCTAGCTATACAGTAGAAATATTAGGAAATGAAGATTTAAAAGAAGGCGATAATATAGTTACAATATTGGTTGCAGATGAACAAGGAAATAATGTTGCAACCTATCAGGTAACGATTAATAAATCATTAGTAGATGAAGAAGCAATTGCAAAACAAGAAGAGGAAAAAGAAAAACAAGAGCAAAGAAAAATGCTTATGATAGCAGGAGGAATTATTGTAGTTATCTTAATAATTATAATAGCTATTATCATAAAACGTAGAAGAAATAGAGCATATGCAGAAGAATTTTCAGGTGTTCCATTTGCAGGATTAAATGATGACGATGATTATTATGACGATTACGATAATCACTTGGATAATAATTATCATAATGAAGATTTGCAAGCAAATGATGATTCTCAAAAACAAGAGGATACAAATTATGCAAAAGGAGAAGAAAATAAAGAAGATACAGTACAATCACAAGAACAGACAGAAAAATCAGAATCCAATACAAGCAATATGGATCCAGAGTTAGCTGAGAAAGAAAGAGCTAAAAAAGAATTCTTAAACAGTTATAATTCTGAAGATGATGAAGAAGATAGACCAAGAAGAGGAAAAAGAAAAGGAAAAAGATTTAAATAGAAATAACAGTATTTTATAAAAGATAGAAAATAGCTTATCATATATAAGTATATTTTCTATTTTTTTGGTTGAAAAAAATATCTAATTTGTGCTATAATAAAAAACATGAACAGAAATAATTATAAAAAGATAATAAATAATTTTATCAGGTATATTAAAAGAATAGTTAAAAATATTCCACAGAAACTAAAGATTATCATTATAGTTATCATATTATTAGCATGCATTTGTTGGTTAATTTTTGCGCTGATTGAAGAAAGTCAAAAACAAAAATATGTAGAATATGATGGGAAAAATTTAAATGAAAGTAAATATCCAGGATATAAAGAATTAATAGATAAACTAAAAGAAAATCATCCCAATTGGACTTTCACATTATTTTATACAAAACTAGATTGGGAAGAAGTAATAGATAATGAAGGACATCAAGACAATACAGCATATCCCTTAAATTTAATTCCAGATTCTTCAGAATATCCAGAAGATTGGAAATGTGAAATCGACAAAGATAAAACATTTGATAATGGAACATGGTTATGTGCATCAGATAAAGCAATTGCATATCAAATGGATCCTAGAAATATATTAAATGAAGATAATATATTTCAATTTGCAGAATTAAAATATGTAGAAGGGGCACAAACAAAAGAAGGTATTTATGAAATAACAGAAGGTTCTTTCTTAGAAGGAGATAGTATTTCAGAAGCCTTAATACAAGCTGGACAAAATGCTAATTTAGATCCTTATTTTATAGCTTCAAGGCTAATTCAAGAACAAGGAAGAAAAGGAACTGTATTATCTAAAGGATATACATATAATGACACAATTGTGTATAACCCATTTAATATTAATGCAAAAGGAAACTCCTCAGAAGAAATTTTACAAAATGCAGCTGCGTATGCATATGAACAAGGTTGGGATACTTTAGAAAAAGCATTAATTGGTGGTGTAGAATTTGTAAAGGAAGGATATATTAATAAAGGACAAAATACTTTATATTTACAAAAATTTGATATTGTAAAGCAAGACGGAAGCTTATATACTAACCAATATATGCAAAATCTATTAGCACCGCAATCTGAAGCTAGTAATATGAAAGAAATTTATGAAACTTCTGATACAGTAGATGCAGCTTTGAATTTTATTATTCCATTATATGAAAATATGCCAGAAGAAGTATCTGAGCGATAAAAATTAAATTTTAATATAAATATTGTATAGGAAAATTAGGGTTATGCTTGACATAAAAGAGGCTTTCCTATACAATATAATAGATATGCCAATATAGCTCAGTTGGTAGAGCAACGGATTCGTAACCCGTAGGTCAGCAGTTCGATTCTGCTTATTGGCTCCATTAAGTAAAATCGTCTTACCAGACGAAAGTATTGATAAATCAACTGTAAAAGGTTGATTTTTTTGGTTTTTATTAAAGAATATTTCCTTATTTTTAAGTTTATTTCTTATAAAAGTTGTACAAACTATAAGAAAAACTAAAAAATGCAAAATAAAACAAAATGTTATATTGCGTTTTAAAACATATTGTTATACAATCAATTTATAACAAGAGAAAAAGGAGAAAAGAATATGAAAAACATTGGAAAAAATAAAGGAATAACATTAATTGCTTTAGTAATTACAATCATTGTTTTATTAATTTTAGCAGGAGTAACAATAGCAACATTAACTGGAGATAATGGAATTTTAACTAAGGCAAGTGAAAGTAAAGAAAAAACAGAAGAAGCGCAAGAGAAAGAGGAGCTTGAACTAGCTGTTACATCTAGTCAAATGAAAGATATAAATGCACGAGAAATAACAAAGAAAAATTTAGAAGATGCTATAAAAGAACAGTTTGGAAATAATAAAGACTTTTCAGTTACAGATAATGAAGATGGAAGTTTTTTAGTAAATATGAATGATACTAAAAGGATGTACTATGTAGATAATATAGGACAAGTAATAACAGAAGAAAATATGTTAAAAATAAGTACAGCAGAAGAATTAAAATTATTTAGAGATGATGTAAATAGTGGAAATACTTATGAAGGTTGGTATGTATATTTAGCAAATGATATAACTTTAGATATAAATGAAGAGTGGGAGCCAATTGGAAATAGAGAATGTACATTTCAAGGAATTTTTGATGGAAATAAATTTGAGATAAATGGAATATATATAAATTCTTCAGAAAGGGACCAAGGATTATTTGGTTATATAAATGATGCAACTATAAAAAAATTAGGAATTGGTCAAAATTGTAATATTATAGGTGGGAGATTTACTGCCGGAATCGTTGGAACTGCATATAACAACTCTAGAATTATAAATTGCTATAACAAAAGCAATATAGAAGGAGATTTCTGTACAGCAGGAATAGCTGGACAACTTACTCAGAATGGATTGATAAGTAAATGTTATAATACTGGAACCATTATTGTGAATGATGATTTAGCAGGCGGAATATCTGGAAATGCAGACCATAATAGTATTATTCAGGAATGTTACAATGCAAATATAATTACAGGAAATAATTATATTGGTGGAATAATAGGAAGAATTTTAACAGATGCTAAAGTACAAAATTGTTATAATATTTCCAATGTAACTGGAAATACTCGTGTAGGTGGAATATGTGGAGAAGCATTAGGAAGTAATAAAACTATCATTGAAAATGTTTATAATTGTGGAAAGGTAACTGCAGCAAGTGTTTTTTCTGGAATAGCACATTGCTGGGAAGATGCTATTGTAATGAAAGGAATATATTTAGAAAATTGTGTAAATAATAGTAATGATACTATTTTAAATGAAGGGATATCAGCTATGTCTTCTGAAAATCTTAAGCAATCCTTTACTCTTTTAGGAGAATCTTTTAAAGAAGATAGTAATAATATAAATAATGGTTATCCAATTTTAAGTTGGCAATAAATATTATAAAAATTTATATTGTTATAAATATATACCTCTCAAATATTTTAAGTAAGATGAGAAGAGGAATATTAATTATAAAAAATTTTCTAAAAGCCTTTCTAAGGAATCAAGAAAGTCGTCGTATTAAAATAGTACGACGATTTTTTACGTTTTAAATATATTAATCATCTAAAGAATTATGCAAATCCAATGCTTTAATAGTAATTTTATTTCACTTTTTTAGCATGTGGATATGGCTTTATTTCATCAGTTAAACCTAAAAGATAATCAGCTGACGTATTATAAAATTCAGCTAACATATATAATTTATCTATTGGTAATTTTCTTTCTCCTGTTTCATATAAACCATATTGTTGTCTAGTAATACCTAAAGCTAAAGCGACTTGCTTTTGTAACAAATCATGATCTTCTCTAATATCTTTTAATCTTTTTAAATACATAACGCAGCACCCTATAAAACTTTATCATGAATTTAATTGAATGCTCTTGACAGGCATTCAAACGAATGCTAAAATGATTTTATGAGATTAGTATATATGTTACAAATTATAAAGAAGGTTAAGAATATAACGAAAGAAAAGGAGAAAAGCAAATATGAAGTATTTTAGAAAAAGTCGAGGAATAACATTAATAGCATTAGTCATTACCATTATTGTTTTATTAATTTTAGCAGGAGTAACAATAGCCACATTACGAGGAGATAATGGGATACTAACAAAAGCAGAGGAAGCAAAGTTATCAACAGAATTATCAGGATATAAAGAAGCATTAGAATTATATAAAGTAGAAAAATATAGTGAAAATAGTAATTTTGAAGAGGAGACATTAACAGCAGGGAAAGTAGAATTAAATTATAATACAAAAGAAAGTGAAGAAACAGGGAATATAAAAACAGTAATACCAGATATAAGTGATGAATATTTTGAAAAATTAGAAGTAATAAAAGGTGAATTATTAATCAATACACAAGATAAAAATGAAATAAGAGTAGCACAAAGTTTAGGAATAGAAGTAAATCCATATGATATAAGAGATGGAGTATTATGGTCATCCAATGGAAACTTAGTATTAATGGATGAAAACACAGGAAGTTTAACAATACCAGATTCAGTAACAGCAATAGGAGAAGGAGCCTTTTCAAACTTAGAAGGATTACGAACAATCATCATACCAAGTACAGTAAAAAGGATAGAGAAAAATGCTTTTAAAAATAACACAACTTTAGAAAGAGTAATAATACAAGAAAAAGATGGAGAAGGAGTAGAATATATAGGAGGATATGCATTTGATGGATGTAGTAATTTACAAACAATCAATTTACCAGATACGATAACAACAATTGAAGGTAGTTGTTTTAGAAATTGTACCAAATTAGATAATGTGAAATTACCTAATAATTTAACAAAATTATCTGATCAAACATTTCAAAATTGTTATAATTTAAAAAGCTTAGAATTATCACAAAAATTAGAGAGTTTAGGGGTAGAAAGTATGCAAGGGACATCTATTTCCATATTAAAATTACCACAAAATTTAAATAGTATACAAAGTGGAGCATTAATAGTATCAACATTACAAGAAATAGATACATCCGAGAATAACTATTTTGAATTTAAAAATGGAGTATTGTATTCTAAAGATTTAAAAACATTAGTAATAGCACTTCCTAATGTGACAAGTATAAATATGGAAAATTCAGTAGAAACAATAAAAGGAAATGCTTTTGCTACTTGTAATAAATTATCCAATATTAATATAACAAAAAATGTAAAAAATATAGAAGAACAAGCTTTTACTAATGCATATTTAAAAAGAATAACTGTAGATAGTAATAATAAATATTTTAAAACAGAAGGAGATAATAATTTATATAATATAGATGGAACAATATTATATAGATTATTTGATACAGGAAATGTAACAATAAAAGATGGAGTAAAAAATATAGTAAGAGGAGCATTAATAGATAATGGAACAATAACTGGAATCACGTTACCAGAGAGTTTTGTAGGAGATACAACTACAGGATGGGCTACTTTTCCAAATTTAAATTATTTATATTTACCTAAAAATGTTAAGAATTTTAGGAAACCAGCATATTTTAGAGTAAAAAGTATAGAAGTAAGTAGTGAGAATTCATATTTGCAATCAGTAGATAATAAATATATATTAAGTAAAGATGGGACAGCATTATATTGGGTAAAAAGTGACTTAACAGATGTAGAAATACCCGAAACTGTACAAACAATAAAAGAATCTGCTTTGTATTATTCAGAGGCAAGTGAGATAATATTACCGAAAGAAGTAACTAAAATAGAAGCTACTATATTAGCTGCTTCAAATATAAAAAAATTAGAAATACAATCAAAAATAAGGGAAATTTCTACAAAAGCATTTGAAAATGCAAACAATTTAACAGAAGTAGTAATCCACAAGAAAAATGATGAAACTTTAACAGGATCACCATGGGGATGTCCGTACGGAGATAGAGCAATTATATGGGATGAATAAAGGATTCTAGTAGATTTTGGAATGTTCTTTTAAATCTCCGGTAAAGAATTAGAAAATGTGCCTCTAAATATTTAATTTTAAAAATTAGAGGCGAATCTTGGAATGAATCAAAAAATAGCATAATTACTAATAATTTTAGTAATTATGCTATTTATATATCTTCATCATTTTCTTCATCCACAACATTATCAAAAATTGGATCATCAAAAAATTCTCTTAAATTTATATTTAATCCTTCACATATATGCAAAAGGGTATTAATTTTCGGAGATTTACTAACTCCATATAAAACATCTCTTACTGTAGGTTGAGCTAGACCAGAAAGAGTAGCTAATTTATTAGTAGTTATTTTTCTATCTTGTTGTAATTGTAATATTCTCTCAATAATAGCTTGAGACAAAGTCATAGCACATCTACCTCCACATAAAGTATAGCAAAGTCGATTATCAAAAGTTAGTGTGCAACCATTGACAAATAAGTTTTTTTAATATAATATATTTTTAAATAATAAGAAACAATTATAATCTATTTAAGGATAGTAATAACAATATATATAACAAAAGAAAAGGAGAGAATATTTTATGAAAAAGATTAGAAAAAATAAAGGAATAACTTTGATAGCTTTAGTAATCACAATCATTGTTTTATTAATTTTAGCAGGAGTAACGATTGCAACATTACGAGGAGATAATGGAATATTAACAAAAGCAGAGGAAGCAAAGTTATCAACAGAATTGTCAGGATATAAAGAAGCATTAGAATTATATAAAGTAGAAAAATATAGTGAAAATAGTAATTTTGAAGAGGAGACATTAACAGCAGGGAAAGTAGAATTAAATTATAATACAAAAGAAAGTGAAGAAACAGGGAATATAAAAACAGTAATACCAGATATAAGTGATGAATATTTTGAAAAATTAGAAGTAATAAAAGGTGAATTATTAATCAATACACAAGATAAAAATGAAATAAGAGTAGCACAAAGTTTAGGAATAGAAGTAAATCCATATGATATAAGAGATGGAGTATTATGGTCATCCAATGGAAACTTAGTATTAATGGATGAAAACACAGGAAGTTTAACAATACCAGATTCAGTAACAGCAATAGGAGAAGGCGCCTTTTCAAACTTAGAAGGATTACGAACAATTATCATACCAAGTACAGTAAAAAGGATAGAACAAAATGCATTTAAAAATAATACAACATTAGAAAATGTAATAATACAAGAAAAAGATGGGCAAGGTGTAGAATATATAGGAACAAGTGCCTTTGAAGGATGTAGAAATTTACAAACAATCAATTTACCAGATACGATAACAACAATTGAAGGTGTTTGTTTTAGAAATTGTAGAGCATTAGATAATGTAAAATTACCAAATAGTTTAACAATATTAAATTGGCAAACATTTAACGGTTGTACTAATTTAAAAAATTTAGAATTATCACAAAATTTAGAAAATCTGGGAAGTCAAGCGTTACAAAATACATCATTAACAACATTAAAATTTCCAGCAAACTTAAATAGCATAGATACTGGAGCAATAAATATATCGACATTACAAGAAATAGATACATCTGAGAATAATTATTTTGAATTTAAAAATGGAGTATTGTACTCAAAAGATTTAAAAACATTAGTGATGGCACTTTCTAATATAACAAATATAAATATGGAAAATTCAGTAGAAACAATACAAGGATATGCTTTTTATAATTGTAATAGGTTATCTGATATTAATCTAACAGAAAATGTAAAAAATATAAAATTATGGTCATTTTATAATTCAAATCTAAAAAAAATAACAGTAGATGCTAATAATAAATATTTAAAAACAGATGAAAATAACAATTTGTATAATATAGATGGAACAGTATTATATAGATTATTTGATACAGGAAATGTAACCATAAAAGAAGGGGTAAAGAATATACAGGGTGGAGCAATATTAGATAATAAGACTATAAAATCTATAACACTACCAGAAAGTTTTGTGGGAGATACCACTAATACATTTAGTATATTTCCATCTATAGATTATTTATTATTACCTAAAAATGTTAATACATTTAATAAGCCAACATATCAAAAAGTAAAAGAGATAGAAGTAAGTAGTGAAAATCCATATTTACAATCAGTAAATAATGAATATATATTAAGTAAAGACGGAACAGAGTTATATTGGGTAAAAACTGATTTAGTAGATGTAAATATACCGGAAAATGTAAAAACAATAAGACCATATGCTTTAATGAATTTAAAGGTAGAAACAATAACATTACCAAAAGAAGTAACTAAAATACAAGGAAATGTATTATATGGTTCAAGTGTAAAAAAATTAGAAATACAATCAAAAATAAGTGCAATAGGTAGTGATGCATTTTTGGATGCTAATAGTTTAACAGAAATAAGAATACACAAGAAAAACGATGGAACACTAACAGGTTCACCATGGGGATGTGTATATGGAGATAGAGCAATTATATGGGATGAATAAAGGAGAAAGCCGAGCACTTGCTCGGCTTTTTGGTAGTACAGATAAAAAAGAAAAAAATATGTCGATTTTTAAATAATACTTGGAAAAAAGAGAGAAAGGTGATATACTATTTATGTAAAAAATATAAAAGGAGAAAGAAAATGGAAAATATTAAAATCTTTGCCTGTAAAAGTGCAGAAAATTTTACAAAAGAAATCTGTGACTATTTAAAATTACCAATGGGAAAAATGGACATAATGAAATTTAAAAATGACAATACATTTGTACAAATTAAAGAAACTGTAAGAGAACAAGATGTATATATTGTTCAAACAACAACACCTCCAGTTAATGAAAGAGTTATGGAATTATTAATTGCAATTGATGCTTTTAAAAGAGCATCAGCAAAAAATATCAATGTGGTTTTACCATATTATATTTATTCAAGATCAGACAAGAAAGATCAACCAAGAATACCAGTAACAGCCAAATTAATGCAACAATTATTAGAAGCAGCAGGTGCAACAAGAGTTATTACATGTGACTTACATAATCCAGCAATTCAAGCATATTTTAATATCAATTGTGATAGATTATCAGCACAAAATATTTTACAAAAATATTTTAAGGAAAAGAATTTAAAAGATATGGTAATCGTTGCTACAGATGCGGGAAGTTCAAAAAAAGCATATAAATATTCTGAATATTTTGAATGTCCAATCGCATTAATTGATAAAAGAAGAGCAGGCAATGATGATAAGGCTATTGCAACAACAGTAATTGGTGATGTTGAAAACAAAGAAGCAATTATTTTTGATGATGAGGTAGATACAGCAGGATCTTTGATTGAAACAGCAAAAATATTGGAAAGATTTCATGCAAAAGAAATTTACGCAGGATGTACACATGGTGTATTATCAGCAGATGCGGTAAAGAGAATTGAAGCATCTCCAATAAAAGAGTTAGTAATGACAAATACAATACCATTACCAGAAGAAAAACAAAAACAAAGTAGTAAAATAAAAGTATTAACTATTGCACCATTATTTGCAGAGGCAATTAAGAGGTTAAATGAAGCAAGACCTTTAGGAGAATTGTTTGTGCTAGAATAGAGATGTGCCAAACGGAACTAAAAATGGACAAAAGGGATAGAGTATAAAATAAGAAAAGAGAATTTTCAAGAGTATTTGGAAATTCTCTTTTTATATAAATACATAGTATATAAAAAGAGAATATGGACTTGCAAATTTACATAAAATCATATATAATAAAAACATGTTGTAAAATGCAACTAGCCATGTGATTCAAAAGTAAAATGAAAGGAAAATTTTTATGAATGAGAATGAATATATAAAAATTCAAAATCTCTATGATTTTACAGATGATTCAAAAGAAATAGATGAATTCGAACTGCTGAAAGAAGTTACACGGCTCTGCTTTAGAGTACGTGTATTAGGAAAAAAATCAACAAAGGTATGTTATTGTAAAGGAGAGGAAAAGGAGCTGACACAGAGTACTGTAGATGAGTTATCCATGACACATAAATCCATAATAGTAATTGTTATGGTTATAATGGGAAAAGAAATGAAAGGTGTGTCAAGACTCTTCTTTAGGCAAACAACACAAGCTACGTACCATTTGAAAGACATGCAGATGGAGTATGAAATACCAAAGAGCATCAGAGAATTTAGAGAAAAGTATATAGACGTTTATTGTAAATAGAAACGATTAACAAAACATGGCCGAAAAATATACCAGCGTAATGCTGGTTTTTTTTAAAGTATAGATAAAATAACAAAATCTTGAATTTAATGGAAATATTCGAAAAAATATGTTAAAATAAATAATGTCAAAGAAATTTATAAACAAAAGCAATAAAAAGAGAAAGGAAAATAGCCATGGGATTTTTTGATAAATTAAAAAATGGATTAAATAAAACAAAAAAGTCATTTGATGAAAAGATAAATAATGTATTTAGTAGCTTTAGAAAAGTGGATGAAGATTTTCTAGAAGAATTAGAAGAAGTTTTAATTATGTCAGATATTGGAATAGAAACATCTGTAAAAATTATTAATCGATTAAGAGAAAGAGTAAAAAAAGAGAAAATAGAGGATGAAGAAGATGTCAAAAAAGCACTAAGAGAAGAAATGAAAAAAATATTAGATGTTACGGATGTTGGTTTAAAATTAAATACAAAGCCATCTGTTATATTAGTCGTTGGCGTAAATGGCGTGGGAAAAACCACTTCTATAGGAAAAATTGCAAACAGATTAGCAAAGGATGGTAAAAAAGTAGTGGTTGCTGCAGCAGATACCTTTAGAGCAGCAGCAGTAGAACAGTTGGAGATTTGGGCAAAACGATCTGGAGCAGATATTGTAAAAAGAGAAGAAGGCGTAGATCCAGCATCTGTAGTTTATGATGCCATTAAAATAACTAAAGAAAAAAATGCAGATGTATTGATTGTAGATACTGCAGGAAGATTGCATAATAAAAAATATTTAATGGATGAATTAAATAAGATTCAAAAAGTAATTAATAAAGAAATGGCAGATGCCGATAAAGAAGTATTATTAGTCATTGATGGAACAACAGGACAAAATGCAATTTCACAAGTAAAAGCATTTAAAGAAGAAGCAGATATAACAGGTTTAGTTCTTACAAAATTAGATGGTACAGCAAAAGGTGGCGTAGTTATTGGTATAGTAGAAGAAAATAAAATTCCAGTAAAATTTATTGGTGTAGGAGAACAAATAGATGATATGGAAATCTTTAATTCAGAAGAATTTGTAAAAGCCATTATATAAGAAAAGGCAGGTATCAATATAATAAAAAGGAGGAATTAGCTTTGGAAGAAGAAAAGAAAGAAAATGTAACACAAACTAACAATGAAAAAGCAGAAGTGAAGCCAAAGAAGAAAAGCAAAGTTAGAATGATTTTAGTTATTCTATTTATATTCATATTTGCGATTGTATCCTATATACAAACAAGAGGAAGTTATTTAGAGTATTTAGAATTAGGAGAAAATTATTTAGATATATTTTATACAAATTTAATATATAAATATGCAATCATGGCAATCAATTTTATATTTTTATTCTTTGTAATTTATATGACAAATAGAGGAATAAAAAAAGGTCTAAAAGTATTTTTTGACAAAGAGAAGAAAGAAATGCCTAAATTGTTGAATAAATCTATTGCCTTGGTTATTTCAATCATTGTAAGTGTAATGGTATCTAATATGATGATGCAAAAAATAATGTTGGTTATGGGAAATACATCATTTGGAATTACAGATCCTATATTTGGATTAGATATTTCTTATTATGTGTTCCAAAAACCCGTTATGGAAATGTTTGCATATTACTTCTTAGGAATTGTTATAGGACTAACAGTATATATGGCAGCATATTATATTATCGTGTTTAATCGATATTTTGATGGCGTTGACAGCAAAATGTTAAAAGAAAGTTTATTAATGAAAAAATTAACAAGAAATATTTTATTAATTATTATAGGGCTTGCTGTTATAACTATATTAAGTACACAAAATTTAATGTTTGGAAAAATTTTAACAATTGATGATAATATAGAAATTAATGGTGCAGGAATGACAGAAGCTACTATAAAATTATGGGGATATATTATATTTGCATTTGTAATTATTATATTTGCATATAGGGCATTAAGGTATTTTAAGAAAGGTGATACAGCAAAAGTGTTAAAGAATTTAGCAGTAATACCAATTTATTTAGTGTTGCTATTTGTTGTTATGGTTGGATTTGATTTAATCTTTGTAAAATCAAATGAACTAGATAAAGAAAGAGGATATATTGCACAAAATATTGAAAATACAAAAAATGCTTATGGATTAAATATTGATGAAGAAAATATAGAATATTCGGGAACAGTAACAGAAGAAGAATTAAATGCAAATACAAATCTTGTTGATAATATACCTATTATAAGTGAAGAAGCTGTATTAACCACTTTAAAAAACAACCAAACGAATACAGGTTATTATACATATAGAAGTGCAAATTTAGCAAAATATAAAATTGGTAATGAAGAAAAAGTTGTATATTTATCACCAAGAGAAATAACTAGTTCAGATAGAACCTATAGCAATAAAACATATGAATATACCCATGGAATAGGAGAAATTATCACTTCTGCAACAGAAAGTTCAGAAACCGGAAATATAGAATATATTCAAAAGGATGTAACAGGAAAAGATGAAGTGATTGGTGTAACAGAACCAAGAATTTATTTTAGTACAGATGAAAATGCAATTATTGCAACAAATACAAAAAATAAACAAGAATATGATTATACAGATGAAAATGGAAATGATGTAACATCATCCTATAATGGAGAAGCTGGATTGCAATTAGGTTTTTTAGATAGATTGGTTTTAGGCATTTATAAGGGAAATATTAATTTAGCTTTTTCTAGTGAGATAACAAGTGAAAGTAAAATTTTGATTAACAGAAATATTATAGAAAGAGCAAAAAAAGCATTACCATATTTAATGTATGATGAAAATCCATATACAGTTATTAGTGATGAAGGAAAAATATATTGGGTGTTAGATGCTTACACAATATCAAGTAGTTATCCATATTCACAATATACAGAAATAGAGCATGAAGGTGGAACTAGAGATATTAATTATATAAGAAATTCTGTAAAAGTAATTATTGATGCATATGATGGAACAATGAAATTCTATATTACAGATAGAACAGATCCAATTGCTATGGCATATAGAAATATTTATGCAACATTATTTGTAGACTTAGATGAGGAAATTCCGGAAGATATAGCAGAGCATTTTGTATATCCAGAATTTTTATATAATGTACAATCTGAAATCTTAAAAATATATCATAATGTAAAACCAGATGTATTATATAGATCAGATGACTTATGGGATTTTGTAAAATACAATAATTTAAATACAACAAAATCATCAGGAACCTATTTAGAACCATATTATATAATGGTAAGAACAGATAATGGAGATACATTAGGATTGATTCAAATGTATACACCAAATGATAGGCAAAATATTATTTCTTATTTAGTAGGAACAACAGAAGGCGGAACGAATAAATTGAAATTGTGTAAATTTTCAGCAGATAGCAATATTGTAAGTCCTACACAATTAGATAATCAAATAGAAGAGGATGAAGCAATATCTGCAGAATTAGAGACATTAGAAACAACAGGAACCAGAATAACGAAAAAAATGATAATTGTGCCAATAGAAAATACCTTGTTATATGTTGAGCCAATTTATCAAACAATGATAAATGAATCAGAAATTCCGTTATTAAAGAAGATAGTCGTTGCATCAGGAAATAAAGTGGCAATCGGAGATACATTACAAGAAGCATTGCAAAATCTTCTTTCTAATTCAGCGGTAGATATTGAAGTAGAGAATACAGAAGATATAGATGGATTAATTGATTCAATTATTAAAGCAAATCAAAACTTAAAAGATTCTACGAATAATAGTGACTGGAACATGATTGGAAGCGATATTGAAAGATTACAAACATTAATTGATTCTTTAGAAGAATTAAAAAAAGAGGAAGATGCTTCTAATACAAATAATTCAGATGGTACAGATAATACTAATGTAACGGATAATCGTATAAATGAAGATATAAATAATGAAATAAATGTGACAAATAAAACAGTAAATGAAAATGTTGAATAAAAAATGTAAAAAAATCCACCCTATAAATAAGGTGGATTTTTTATGTTTAAGATAATAAATAAAATAAAAAGTAAAAAAATGGATTTACTAAACGATTCTATAAATCAGTTAATAGAAACTTTTCAAAAATCAAATATTGAGGAGTGGACATATATTTTTGGAAATAAAAAAGAGATTATAAAAAGAAATTTAATTGCTGGAATATTTAGAGGAGTTGGAATAGGAATAGGAGTAACCATTATAACTGCAATTTTAATTATTTTATTACAAAGAATTGTAGCATTAAATATACCAATTATAGGGGAATATATAGCAGATATTGTAGAAATTGTCCAAAAAAGCAGATGACCCATTAGGGACGTGCCAAATTGTTTCAAAATGAAACAAAAGGGACAGGCTTTATAGAAAATTTTTGGTAATTTTAATGTAGAAATATTTTAAAAAAGTGTAGACCAAGAAAATTTCTTGGTCTACTTAAATTCTTATTAGTTATTTTTCTAGTTTATAAAATACTTTTTTACCTTTTTTCAAAATAGCATATCCTTGAGAAAAATCTTTATCAGAAAGCATATAGTTTGTATCAGAAACTTTTTCATCATTTAGAGAAATACCACCTTGTGTAATTAAAGTTCTTGCTTGGCCCTTAGAAGGTGCAATTCCTGTTTGGATGATAGCATCTACTATAGAAATATTGACATTGTCTATTTTTACAGTAGGCATATTATCTAAACTTCCAGTTCCACTAAATAAAGCATTAGAAGCTTCTTCGGCCTTTTTGGCTTCTTCTTCACCATGAATTAATTTAGTAATTTCATAAGCTGCTATCTTTTTAGCTTCATTTATTTTTTCATCTTTTAGATTTGCTAATTCATTAATTTGTTCGATAGGAAGAAATGTTAACATTTTTAGCACGGTTTCTACACTACCATCTTCAATATTTCTCCAATATTGGTAAAATTCATAAGGAGATGTTTTGTTAGGGTCTAACCATAAAGCACCTTTTTCTGTTTTTCCCATTTTTTTACCTTCTTTAGTTGTAAGAAGTTTAAAGGTTAAACCATAAGAATCTTCTTTACCAATTTTTCTGATTAATTCAACACCACCAATGATATTAGACCATTGATCATTTCCACCCATTTCAAGCTTACAGCCATACTTATTATATAAGTACAAAAAGTCATAAGATTGCATTAACATATAGCTCATTTCAAAAAAAGTTAATCCTGTTTCTAATCTTTGTTTATAACATTCTGCAGCAAGCATTCTATTAACAGAAAATAAGCTACCAATTTCACGAACAAAGTCAACAAATTTTAAATCTAATAACCAATCTGCATTATTGACAATGATAGCTGCATTCTCTCCTTCAAAACTTACAAACTTTTCTACCTGTTTTTTGATACATTCTACATTATGATTAATTTCTTCTCTAGACATCATTCTTCTCATATCTGTTTTTCCGAGAAGGATCTCCAATTGTTGCTGTACCACCACCAACTAAAATAATTGGCTTATGACCACATTTTTGCATGTGACTGGCAACCATTAAAGAAACAAAATGTCCTACATGAAGGCTATCTGCAGTAGGGTCAATTCCAATATAAAATGGAACAGATTCTTTGGCAAATAATTCTTTAATTTCTGTTGGGTGTGTTAATTGTTCAATATAACCTCTTTCGTCTAAAATATCAAAAACATTTTTCATCAAATTCATTCCTTTCAAAAAATATCTATAAAATTTATATTATTAAATAAAAAAACGGAAGAAAGATTCCGTTTTAAAAAACTAATTTAAAGTAATACCATTATTTCCTAAATTACCATTTTTACCAATATTGTTAATTTCTGATTTATATGGTTTGAAATCTTCATATTCTAAAAATCTATTTAAATTTTTTACTGAAACACCGATTTGACCAGAAATTGTATCTAAAGAAGCGTTTAACCCATTTTCTTGTATATAATTTATAAAATTAGAAAATTCTATACCATCTTTAGCACTACATTTTGGACAAACATTACCTTCTGATACATAAAAGCTTCCACATCTACTACATCTATTAAATTCCATAACTGAATCCTCCTAAAACTTTTTCTTTTGATGATTAAAATCGAACACATTGTATCACAATTTGACAAAAAAATAAAGAGTTTTATAGGAAAAATTGACAATATATAAAAGATTATATAAAATAGAAAATAAGGAGGAAAACAAAATGAGTAAATATATAGAAGAATTACCAGAAAATTTAAGAGAATATTTTAATGTTTTGTCACCAGCGTTTCCAGAATTTTTAGAAGAATATATAGATACACCAGCTATGCAAAAACAAGCAAAAATAAGTGTAACATCAGGAACAATTTACTCTAAAATGTTTGATGAAATATGGTATTCAAGTTTAGATCATAGTGTAGCAGTTGCTTTAATTATATGGAATTTTACAAAAGATAAAAAACAAACACTATCAGGATTGTTTCATGATATTGCAACACCAGTATTCAAACATTGTATTGATTTTATGAATGGTGACCATGAAAAACAAGAATCAACAGAGGAGTTAACAACACAAATTATAGAAAATTCAAAAGAAATTATGACATTACTAAATAGAGATGGAATTAAGCTAGAAGAAGTATGTGATTATCATATATATCCAATAGCAGATAATGATACACCAAAACTTTCTTCAGATAGATTAGAATATACTTTATCCAATGGATTAGGTGTAAGAGAAAAATTATGGGATTTAGAAACTGTAAAACAAATCTATCAAGATATAGAAGTTCAAAAAAATGAGGAAGGTATACCAGAACTAGGATTCAAGCATAAAGAAATTGCAGAAAAATTTGTTCATACAATGAGTAAGTTATCTTGTATATATGTTGGAAATGAAACGAAATATTCTATGCAATTGATTGCAGATATTGTTAAAAAGATGTATGAACAACATTTAGTTAGCAAAAAAGATTTATATACATTAAGTGAAAAAGAGATTATTCAAAAAATAGAGAATTGTCCAATTGGAAATCTTTCAAATTGTTTTAAGAAATGGGAAGATGCAACCGAAATTCAAGAAAGTGATGAACAACCAAAAGATAAGTATGCTGTGGATATAAAAGTAAAACAAAGATATATTGTTCCACTTGTAGAAGAAAATAATCAATTTATTAGAATTGATACAGTTTCTGAAAATGCAAAGGAAGATATAAATCGTTTCTTAAATTATAAACCAAAGAAATATGCATATTTAGATTTCAATTTCTAAAATAAATCTAATAAAGAGAGCAAAGAAGATAGAAAAGAAGGGAAAGCAAAATGTTTGAAAATACAATAACCATACAAGATATCTTTTCAACAAGAAATATCATTATTTATTTTGTTGTAATAAATATAATTGGTTTTTTAATCATGTTTATTGATAAACAAAAAGCAAAAAGAGGTGCATGGAGAATTCCAGAAAAAACATTATTTATTATAACTGCATTAGGCGGTGGAATTGGAACAACCGCAGGAATGTATGCGTTCAGGCATAAAACACAAAAACTACAATTTGTAATAGGTTTACCATTTATAACCATTTTGGAGATTATATTAGCTATTTATTGGATATTCTTTTAGTTAGTAGGATGATAATAAGGAAAACACAAATAATTAGACGAAAAAAGTTTAATTATTTGTGTTTTTTTATAATATAAAAAATCAAACAAAAAATGGTGCACATAATGAAAAAAATAAATTAATCAAAAATAAAAAAATGAATAAAGTAAAAAAAGAATGTGAACAACTCGTGAACGGGAAAATAGTATTTTCAGTTATTCACAAAGTTATCCACAATATCCACAGATAATAAAAGTGGATAAATATGACAAAAAAATAGTTTAACAAATAGACATAATGTTTAAAAAATCATATATTTGTAATATATATGAAAAAAGAATGTAATAAAATGTTGCGAAAAATGATGAATATGTGAGAATTTTAAATAAAAATATGGAAAAATAGTTAAATTTAAGGTATGTAACAAATATATTTGAAATAAATACGTAATCAAAATGTCATTAGAAAAAAGTAAAAGAAATATAGAATTTGTAGAATAATAGAATAAAAGCACTGTGGATAAAGATAAAACATGTGGATAATTTTGTATAATAGGAGAACAAATATCTTTTGTTAGAATATGATGTATATATAAGTGTATATGTATGGAGATGAAAAGAATGATAAATCAAATAAAAAATATAATAAAAAATAAATTATGTAGAGAGATGGAACAAAAAGATATTACTTTAGAAGAACTAAGAGAACTTCAAAAGGAGGGAGCAATGATTGTGGATGTGAGAAGTCCGCAAGAATATCGTGAAGGTCATATAGAGGGAGCTATTTCCATTCCGGAATATGAGATTAAGAAAAAAATAGAAAATAGTGTGCCAGATAAAAACCAAAATATAGTTGTATACTGCAGTTCGGGAGGAAGAAGCAAAAAAGTACAAAAAATATTAAAAAAATTAGGATATCAAAATGTGTACAATTTATATGAAGGGTTTTGCAATTAAAATGAGAAAAAATATGCTATTAACTTCGATACAAAAATATGGGGTATTTAATGCAAGTTACAAAAGAAAAATGGTATATGAAATTAATTAATAACATAAAAAGATTTTTATTTAAACATAAATAATTGAAAGCATAAGAGTTTCTTACGCTTTTTATGAAATAAATTTACGAAGAAAATATAAACTATTGAGATTTTTACTAAATTATGTTAAAATGACAAGTATCAAAGAATAATTGGAGGAAAAATGGATAACAGACAAGCACATATCAGAAATTTTAGTATTATTGCACATATAGATCATGGAAAATCAACACTAGCAGATAGATTAATTGAAATGACAGGTGTATTATCTAAAAGAGAAATGGAAAGTCAAGTATTAGATAATATGGAAATTGAGAAAGAAAGAGGTATTACGATAAAGTCACAAGCAGTTAGAATGATTTATAAAGCAAAAGATGGACAAGAATATACCTTTAATTTAATTGATACACCAGGACATGTTGATTTTAATTATGAAGTTTCTAGAAGTTTAGCAGCCTGTGATGGTGCTATTTTAGTGGTGGATAGTAGCCAGGGAGTGGAAGCACAAACATTAGCAAATGTCTATTTAGCGATTGATAATAATTTAGAGATATTACCAGTATTAAATAAAATTGATTTACCAAACGCAAGAGTAGATGAAGTAAAAAAAGAAATAGAAGATATTATTGGAATACCAGCAGAAGATGCACCATGCATTTCAGCAAAAACAGGTTTAAATGTAGATGAAGTATTAGAGAGAATTGTAACAGATTTGCCAGCTCCAAAAGGTGATGAACATGCAAAAACAAAATGTTTAATCTTTGACTCTTATTATGATAATTATAAAGGAGCAGTGGCATATGTTAGAGTAATGGATGGAACGGTAAAAGTTGGTGATGAAATAGAATTGATGGCAACTAAAAAAACGTTTACGGTTACAGAAGTTGGTTATTTTATTCCTGGTTCTTATATGCCTACGTCAGAAATTAAAGCAGGAGAAGTTCGGATATATTGCAGCTAGTATAAAAAGCTTATCCGATATTCATGTGGGGGATACAATTACATTAAAAGATAATCCAGCGGATGAACCATTAAAGGGATATAAAAAAGTAACACCTATGGTATATTGTGGACTTTATCCAGTAGATGGCAGTCAATATGAAGATTTAAAAGAGGCGTTAGAAAAATTAAAATTAAATGATGCAGCTTTAGAATTTGAGCAAGAAACATCTGCTGCATTAGGTTTTGGTTTTCGTTGTGGCTTTTTAGGATTATTACATTTAGAAATTATAGAGGAAAGAATTGATAGAGAATTTGATTTGGGATTAATTACAACAGCACCATCTGTTATTTATAAGGTGCATAAGACAACAGGAGAAGTAATTGAGTTATATAATCCGGAAGATTTACCAACACCTCAGGAAATATCTTATATAGAAGAACCTTATGTAACAGCAAATATTTTGACACCAAAAGAATATGTAGGAAATATCATGGAATTGTGTCAAAGAAGAAGAGGTATTTATATCGA
Source organism: uncultured Clostridia bacterium (assembly GCA_944386365.1). Lineage (GTDB taxonomy): Bacteria > Bacillota > Clostridia > TANB77 > CAG-508 > CAG-269. Next base: position 4,816 of record CALXAT010000013.1, on the reverse strand, counting down.
TATGAAATATTTAGATGAAAATCGAGTTACCTTGACTTATGAAATGCCATTAAATGAAATTATTTATGATTTTTTTGATAACTTGAAATCAAAAACAAAAGGCTATGCATCACTAGATTATGAATTTAAAGAATATAGAAGATCAGATTTAGTAAAGTTAGACATTTATATTAATGGAGAACCAGTGGACGCTTTAAGTTTTATTGTTCATAAGGATAGTGCTTATAATAGAGGAAAGAAAATGGTTGAAAAATTAAAAACGGTTATCCCAAGAAAATTATTCAAAATTCCAATTCAAGCAGCAGTTGGAGGAAAAATAATTGCAAGAGAAACTATCTCAGCCATGAGAAAAGATGTTTTGGCAAAATGTTATGGTGGAGATATTACAAGAAAGAAAAAGTTATTAGAAAAACAAAAAAGAGGAAAGAAGAAAATGCGTGAAATTGGAAATGTAGAAATTCCACAAGAAGCATTCTTGTCCGTATTAAAATTGGATGATGAATAGATTATAAGAAAAGTATTTTTAATGAAAATATAGAAAGGGAATGAAAAATGGAAGAAACTAAGAAAAAGTATAGTACAATTCCAAAAGCAAATAAGGAATACAAAGAAGGAAAAACATATGATGATCAAGTAGAAGGAAGAAATTCTGTTCTAGAGCTATTAGAAAGTGGGAAAGACGTTAACAAGATATTTATAACAAAAGGTGAAAAGCATGGTTCAATTAATAAAATTATTGCCATGGCAAAAGAAAGAAAAATCGTTATAGTCGAAAAAGATAAAAGACAAATGGAACAAATAGCACAAAACCAAAACTATCAGGGCGTTATTGCTATTGTGCCTCCATTTGAATATTGTGAGATTGAAGATATATTGGATAAAGCTAAAGCGTTAAAACAAGATCCTTTTGTATTAATATTAGATGGAATAGAAGATCCACATAATTTAGGGTCAATTATTAGGACAGCTGAGACGGCAGGTATACATGGAATCATTATTCCGAAAAGAAGAGCAGCATCAGTGAATAGTACAGTTAACAAAGTATCTGCGGGAGCAGTTCAATACATGAAAATTGCTAGAGTAACTAATATAACAGAGGCTATAAAAAAATTGAAAGATGCAGGATTATGGATATGTGGAACAGATATAAATACAAATCAGTATTATTATAATCAAGATTTAACGGGTCCATTGGGGATTGTTATAGGGAACGAAGGAGCAGGAATGAGTGAAAAGGTGAAGAAAAACTGTGATTTCTTAGTGAAAATACCAATGCAAGGGAAAGTAACATCTTTGAATGCATCTGTTTCAACAGGTATAATTGTATATGAGGCTGTAAAACAAAGGATAAAATAAAGTATTAAGGAGGAAAAAAAGAATGATGATGCCAAGAAAAAAAAGAAGGGCCATATTAATATCAGTAATATTAGTTGTAATTATTATTATATTAACAATCTTAATAGTATTATATAATACTACAGATATGTTTAAATCTAATGATGTGTTATTTAGCAAATATGCAAGTCAAATATTTAATAATATAGATGAAATATTTAATGAAGAATATATGTCAGAAATGGAAGATATATTAAATAATAATAAATTATCTTCAAATTTAATGGCTAAAGCTGAATATACAGAAAATGGGAATATGGATAATCCTGTAAATACACTTAAAATGAATGTATTAGGACAGACAGAAAAAGCAACAGGATATAATTATAAAGATATAACTTTAGTACAAAATGAACAAACATTAGCAGGGGTAGAATATATTGAAGAAGATAATATTTCTGGTATTAGATTAAATGGAATTAGACAATATTTATCTACCAATATAGACAGTCAAAATGACAATGGAATATATACCATTTATGATTTAATGAATACAGATATGAAAGAACTTATAACCTTTAGTGCGGATGAATCTGCTAACTTGAAGGATAAATATATAAGAATTGTAATGGATAATTTAGTAAATGCCAATTATTCAAAACAAGCAAATGTAGTTATAGAAATTAATGGAGTACAATATAGTACAAATGTATATACAGTTACAATTACCAAAGAACAATTTAATAACATATATATAAAAATATTAGAAGAAATCCAAAAAGATGATATTATTTTATCCAAAATAGAAAAAATAGATAATAAACTGAATGCGTATTATAGTTTAATACAAAATGGAAAAACTTCAAATCTTAAACAGGACTTTATAGATAAAATATCAAATAAAATAGAAGAAATACAAAATTCTAATATAGGAAATAATGAAAGAACAATTAGTGTTTTTGAAACAGATGGTATTGCAATTAGTATATCTATTGATACAGAAGAATATTTTATAGGACTAGATGTAGTGAATACAAATGAAAGTAATTTTATCAATTTTTTAGGAAATGAAAAAATAGAAGAAGACGAAAAAGAAAATAGTTTTGATTTTAAAATTCAAAAAAAGCCAGCAACGAATAATGAAGAAATTACAATAGATTACAATGTAGTAGAAGAAGGAAAACAAACAACGAATGAATGCATAATAAGTAGAAAAATGGAAAATGCACAAGTAAATTATAATATTGGTTTTACGAGAAGCGTTGATCAAAACAATTTAAAGATATCAATAGATAAAGTTATAGATATTGTTAATGATTTTGATGAAAAAGAAGAGTTAGTAGAGAATGAAAACAATATAATTTTAGAAAACCTTAATGATGATCAAAAAGCGAATGTAAGAAATAATTTGGAAAGAAATGCAACAAATCAGTTAAATAATGTGTTACAAATTGTATCTTTAGATAATATAGATGATTTATTAGTCAATATAGGACTAAAAAAGAAAGAAGCAGAAGATATATCTAATGGTGGAGAAATGACAGAAACAGAGAAAAATAGATTTAATTCTGAGTTTGAACTTTTTGAAGGAGAAAACATTAGTAAAGAAAGAATAAAAGAATTAATGAATTTTGTAAAAGGGAATTTGGAAGACATTCGAATAACACAATATGAAGAACAAGATGAGTTTTCTGAAAGCAAAATACCATTAGCATATAGATTGGTGATAAAGAAAGATACAGATAATTCGGCATTAGCTGAAGAATTTGTTAATTATATAGAAGAAAGTGATAAACAAGAATATTCAATAGAATTAGAATATGATGAGACAACAGGCTTAGTAAGTAATGTATATATTACAGCTGTAACATATCAGTAAAATAATGTATAAAAAGCGAACTTTGTTATTAAATAAATAGATTTAATAATGAAGTTTGTTTCTTTATATATGAATTAATAAAAGTGGTACAGGAATAATAACTATTTAAATATGTTAAATATAAAGTTATCGAGAAGTGAATAAAGTCAAAAAGTAAGAAGAATAAAATGTAAAATTTTTGGAAAAAATAAAGTGATAGAACAAAGAAAAAATACATTTCAAAAAAAAATAAAAAAAGTTTTAAAAAAGTGTTGACAAAGATAAATGGGTGGTGTATAATAAAATTCGTTCTGAGCAAGAACGGAAAAAAGTACATTGAAAAGTAAACAATAAAATCCTTTAGAGAATAAACCGAAGCGGAGAATATTTCAAAAGAAATATTGTACCGAACAAGTAAATTTTTTAAAAGTTTTTTAGCCAAAAAAGAAAGAAGTTTAAAGAGCTTGAAAAAACACTTTAGTTAGATTTATATGAAGACCGAAAGGTCTAAGATATAGATACCAAAAACAAGAGAGTTTGATCCTGGCTCAGGATAAACGCTGGCGGCGCACATAAGACATGCAAGTCGAACGGACTTAACCATTAGTTTACTATTGGAGCGGTTAGTGGCGGACTGGTGAGTAACACGTAAGCAACCTGCCTGTTAGAGGGGAACAACAGTTAGAAATGACTGCTAATACCGCATATGCCATAGTGAGGGCATCCTCACAGTGGGAAAGGAGCAATCCGCTAACAGATGGGCTTGCGTCTGATTAGATAGTTGGTGGGGTAAAGGCCTACCAAGTCGACGATCAGTAGCCGGACTGAGAGGTTGAACGGCCACATTGGGACTGAGATACGGCCCAGACTCCTACGGGAGGCAGCAGTCGGGAATATTGCGCAATGGAGGAAACTCTGACGCAGTGACGCCGCGTGCAGGAAGAAGGTTTTCGGATTGTAAACTGCTTTAGACAGGGAAGAAAAAGGACAGTACCTGTAGAATAAGCTCCGGCTAACTACGTGCCAGCAGCCGCGGTAATACGTAGGGAGCAAGCGTTATCCGGATTTATTGGGTGTAAAGGGTGCGTAGACGGGAAGTCAAGTTAGTTGTGAAATCCCTCGGCTTAACTGAGGAACTGCAACTAAAACTAACTTTCTTGAGTGCTGGAGAGGAAAGTGGAATTCCTAGTGTAGCGGTGAAATGCGTAGATATTAGGAGGAACACCAGTGGCGAAGGCGACTTTCTGGACAGTAACTGACGTTGAGGCACGAAAGTGTGGGGAGCAAACAGGATTAGATACCCTGGTAGTCCACACCGTAAACGATGGATACTAGGTGTAGGGGATGAATAATCTTCTGTGCCGTCGCAAACGCAATAAGTATCCCACCTGGGGAGTACGGCCGCAAGGTTGAAACTCAAAGGAATTGACGGGGGCCCGCACAAGCAGTGGAGTATGTGGTTTAATTCGACGCAACGCGAAGAACCTTACCAGGGCTTGACATATAGAGGAATATATAAGAGATTATATAGCTCTTCGGAGTCTCTATACAGGTGGTGCATGGTTGTCGTCAGCTCGTGTCGTGAGATGTTGGGTTAAGTCCCGCAACGAGCGCAACCCCTGT
>CALXAT010000012.1 GCA_944386365.1 uncultured Clostridia bacterium | reverse complement strand
AACTAATAATGATAATGAAAAAATTAATAGAAAAAAATAAATAAGTAAATAAATAAATTTGTAACCTTTTTTATAGAGAAACAAAGATTTGTATATTGTGTGTATATTGTATGCATATTATAATTTGAAAAAGCGAACAAAATTAAAATTAAAAATATATTAATTTCAATACTTACATAGATTTTTGAAATAAAAGGAGCGAACAACAATAAAAAACCTCGGAAGTCTTGAAACTTCTGAGGTTTGATATATTTTGTGAAAAGCTCTTTTTATCTTTTACTAAATTGTGGAGCTTTACGAGCTTTCTTAAGACCATATTTCTTTCTTTCTTTCATACGTGGATCTCTTGTTAAGAATCCATTTGCTTTTAAAGCTGGTCTGTATTCTGAATTTGCTTCATTTAAAGCTCTAGCAATACCATGTCTAATGGCTCCAGCTTGACCTGTGAATCCTCCACCTTTAACTGTACAAATAACATCATATTTAGAAGTTGTATTTGTAACTGTTAATGGTTGTCTAACGATAACTTTTAAAGTTTCTAATCCGAAGAATTCATCAATATCTTTACCATTGATTGTTATTTTTCCATTACCTTCAACAAGTCTAACTCTTGCAATTGAAGATTTTCTTCTACCTGTACCATAAAAAACTACATTTTCTTTTTTAGCCATATTATTTTACCTCCCATACTTCTGGTTTTTGTGCTTGGTTTTCATGTTCACTACCTGCATAAACTCTTAATTTTTTAGCCATTTTTCTACCTAAAGAGTTGTGTGGTAACATTCCTTTTATAGCTAATGTCATAGCTTTTTCTGGATTTTTTTCAAGCATAACTTTTGCAGGAACTTCTTTCATTCCTCCAATATATCCTGAATGATGTCTATAAATTTTTTGATTTAATTTGTTACCTGTTAAGATAACATCTTTACAATTAAGTATGATAACATGATCACCCATATCAATGTTAGGTGTATATGTTGGTTTGTGTTTACCTCTTAATAATTTTGCAGCTTCTGTAGCAACTCTACCAAGTGGTTTGTTTGCTGCATCAATAATATACCATTTACTTTCAACTTCATTTGCTTTTGCGCTATATGTCGTATTATTCATGATGATAATACCCTCCTATTACTATAATTTATTTATATGAAATTTAAATTTAAAACCACCGGGGAGAGATTTTAATATTTAAATCATATTCTAATATAATGCTAAATAATTTTAATACAAAAATGCGTATTTGTCAAGAATTTTAACAAAAAATTTCAAAAGTATTGAATAATTTAGTAATTAAATTTATAATTAATTCGTACAATTAAAAAGAAACATATATAAAACCAAGTTTTCAAATGTAAAAATATAAAAAATATTATCACATAATGGACATATATAAATGATATATAAACAAAGACGGTATATAGAAACAGGAGGTATTGAATGACAGATAAAGCAGAAAAAAAAGTTTCTAGATCTAGAGGAAAAAAAGAAACTTTTATGCAAGGGATTATAACACTAATATTTTCGCAATTGCTAATAAAACTGCTTGGACTGGTATATAATTTGTATTTAACAAATAGAGAAGGATTTGGAGACCAAGGAAATGGAATTGTTTCAGCGAGTTATCAGATTTATGCTGTATTACTAACGATTTCTTCTACAGGTGTACCAAATGCTATATCAAAGTTGGTATCAGAAAGAGTGGCAGTAGGAGATCATAAAGGGGCTTATCGAATATTTAAAATTGCATTTGCAACTTTTGCAGTTATTGGTTTAATCGGAAGTTTAATGCTATTTTTTGGAGCAGGTTTGATTGCTAATCAATGGTTACAAATACCAGATGCAGAAATGACAATGGTAGCACTATCACCAGCAGTATTTTTTGTAGCAATTTCATCAGTTATGAGGGGATATTTTAATGGAAGACAAAACCTAAAAGTAACGGCAAGATCACAAACATTAGAACAAATTTTTAAAACAACACTTACCATTATATTAGTAGAAATTGTTGCTATTATTTCTAATACATCAACAGTTTGGATGGCAGGAGGAGCAACACTTGCTACAACACTAGCAACTTTTGTTGGATTTGGATATTTATACCTATTTTATAAAAGCAGAAGAAAAGAGATTGCTGCAGAAATAAGAGAAACCGTAAATTATAAATATGAAAGAGTTAGAAATATTGTTAAAAAGATTTTATTAGTTTCCATTCCAATTGCTTTAACGGCAATTATGTCATCATTAAATAAAAATATAGATTCATTTACAGTTGTAAGAAGTTTAAAACAATTCATGAGTGAAGATATGGCGGTTACCCAATATGGAATTTTAGGTGGAAAGGTAGATACTTTGACAAGTTTGCCATTATCTTTTAATGTTGCTTTTGCTACAGCATTAGTTCCAGCAATATCAGCAGCAAAAGCAGTAAAAGATTATAAATCTATAAAGCAAAAATCAACTTTTACATTATTGATGTCTATGTTAATTGGACTTCCATGTACAGTAGGAATGTGTATATTTGCAGGACCAATATTAAATTTATTATATCCTAATGCTAGTTCTGGAGAATTGGTATTACAAATTAGTGCACTTACCATTATTTTTACGATATTAGATCAGACAATAAATTCAATATTACAAGGCTATGGAAAATTGAGAGTGCCAGCAATAGCTTTAGGATGTCGGTGTTATTGTCAAATTAATTTTAAATTTAATTTTAGTTCCAATACCTGCGATAGGCGTAAATGGGGCTGCAATTGCATCTGTAGCATGCCACGTAGTAGCATTTGGAATTTCAATTATGGCTTTAAAGAGAACAATAAAAATTAAATTAGGTGTAAAAAGATTTATGATAAAGCCAATACTTGCAACAATCATTATGGCAATTTGCTCATATTTTATATATTCCGTACTTTTAGGAATAATTGCAGAAAAATTGGCTACAATAATAGCAATCATATCAGCAATCATTATTTATGTGTTAGCAGTTGTAGTTTTAAGAATATTCTCAAAACAAGAAATTAAAATGCTACCTGCAGGAGATAAGATTTGTATGATATTAGAAAAGTTAAAAATATATTAAATTTTCGGAAAAAAAGAAGGATTTTATATGTTTTTGGCGAATTTATTTATATAGTAGTACATTTATTGTTTAATATAGCAATAAAAGTACATAACATTATACTTATAGGAGGTAATTTAAATGAACAAAGCTGAATTAATCGCAGCAGTAGCTGCAAAAACAGGAGACACAAAAAAAGCAGCTGAAGCTTCAGTAAACGCTTTTGTAGAAGTTGTAACAGATGCATTAAAAGAAGGAGATAAAGTTCAATTAGTTGGATTTGGATCTTTCGAAGTAAGAAAAAGAGCAGCTAGAAAAGGTAGAAACCCACAAACTAAAGAAGAAATCAAAATACCTGCATCAAAAGCTCCAGTATTCAAAGCTGGAAAAGCATTAAAAGATTTAGTAAACAAAAAATAATGAATTGATAAATATATATAAATATATGAATATATGAAAACGAGACTTCATCTTGAAGTCTCGTTTACGTTTGTATTAAAATTTATTTTTTATCAATTATAATGTGTACATCTCTTAATTGGTCACGTCTTACATTACTTGGGGCACCCATCATTAAATCTTGTGCTTTACTATTTAATGGAAATGCAATAACTTCTCTTATTGTATCAGAATCTGTCAATAGCATAAGCATTCTATCGATTCCAGGTGCAATACCAGCATGTGGAGGAGCACCATATTGGAATGCCTTATATAAAGCACCAAATTTATTTTTAACTTCTTCTTCTGTATAACCAGCCATTGTAAAAGCTTTTAGCATAATATCAATATCATGATTTCTAACAGCACCAGAAGAAAGTTCAATACCATTACAAACAATATCATATTGATAAGCTAATATATCTAAAGGATTTTCATTTTCTAAAGCTTGTAATCCACCTTGTGGCATTGAAAATGGATTATGGCTAAAACCGATTTTACCATGTTCGTCAAGTTCAAACATTGGAAAATCAACAATCCAGCAAAACTTAAATACATTGTTATCAATTAATCCAAGTCTTTTACCAAGTTCATCTCTGATTTGTCCAGATAAAGTATCAACAACACCAGGAATTTCAGCAATAAAGAATAAGCAATCTCCAGGTTTTGAATTGGTTCTGTTACACATTTCTATTCTAGCGTCATCAGGTATAAATTTTGCAATAGGTCCTTGAAAACTTCCATCATCTAAAATTCTAAGCCATGCTAATCCTTTGGCTTTTAAGTCTTTTATTGCATAATCTGTCATACCTTCGAAAAAGCTTCTTGGTTGATCAGCTACATCATGTGTTGCAATGATTCTGACAAGTTTGCCTTGAAAGGCACGCAAATCTACATGTTCAAAAACATCTGTAACATCAACAATTTCCAAAGGATTTCTTAAATCCGGTTTATCTGTTCCATATTTTAACATAGCTTCCTTATATGGAATTCTTGGAAATGGATATTCTGCAATTTTTTTATTAGAAAACTTTTTAAATGTATTATATATCACAGGTTCAATACTATTAAAAACATCTTCTTGTGTTGCAAAACTCATTTCCATATCTAATTGATAAAATTCACCAGGAGCTCTATCTGCTCTTGCATCTTCATCTCTAAAACAAGGTGCAATTTGAAAATATTTATCAATACCAGAGACCATCAATAATTGTTTAAATTGTTGAGGAGCTTGTGGTAGGGCATAAAATTTTCCTGGATGTAATCTACTAGGAACCAAGTAATCTCTAGCACCTTCTGGAGAAGAACTTGTAAGGATTGGCGTTTGGACTTCTAAAAATCCTTGTTCAATCATTTGTGTTCTTAGAAATTGAATAACTTTGGCTCTTAAAATTAAATTGTTTTTTAACCTGTCATTTCTTAAATCAAGAAATCGATATTGTAGTCTTAAATCTTCTCGAATTTCTTGATTTGTATTAACTTCAAAAGGAAGATTTTGTGTTCTTTTTCCTAAAATCTTAATTTCTTCAATACGAATTTCAACTAAACCAGTTTTTAGTTTAGGGTTAATGGTTTCTTCATCACGTTTCTTTACTGTACCAAATACAGTAACAGTAGATTCAATTGGAATATGTGAAGCAAAATCAACGTCTTCAGCTTTTCCAGAAGTTACAACTTGAGTGATTCCATACATATCACGAATATCTAAGAAAACGAGACCTCCTAAATCTCTGATGGTTTGAACCCATCCGCTAATTCTAACTTGTTTTCCAACATCTTCTAATGTAATTTCATTACAGTTATGTGTTCTGTACGCATTCATATTTTACCTCCTATTTTTAGGGCACAAAAAAACGCCCTTTGCAAAATTGCAGGGACGAAATTAATCCGCGGTACCACCCAGCTTGAAAATTAAACAAAAAGATAAATGTATTTTAATTTTCCACTTTATTAAAAATTGCTCCAATGTGTTTCACAAATTTAGGTTGACCTTAAAGGGCTTTCAGCCATAGACCCTTATTCTCTAAAAGTAACTTCTAAATGCTTTCATTGTACAAACGCAAATATATTTTAAATTGTCAAATACTATTTTACACAGTTTATGCAGCTTTGTCAAGAAATATGCAAAAAAAACAAGAAACAATTAAGTAAATTGTTTCTTAAAATTGTCAATAATTGTAGCTGAAATAATAAAGCTAATAGCAGAATTTAAACCAAATAAAAAGCATAACAAACCTATGTAATACAAAATAGGGTATGTAAAAAATAGTATATATATAAGAAGAATTAATGAAGAAATGATGCAAGTAATAAATGAAAAATTAAGTCCCATTTTTAAAATATGTAATATTTTTTTATCTAGTTGTTTATAGTTATTAATGAAAAATTTAATCATAATTGTCCTCCTAATAAATTCATTACTATATAAATAGTAACATGAAGAAAAAATAAAAACAATGGGAATTTTAGCCATTGTTTTTTGTCTTTATTTTAGAAAGTAAATGAAAATATAATAAAAAAACAACCTTTCTATTTCTAAAAAAGTTGTTTTAAATAAAAACTATGCATAATCTTTATTTAGCCTTAAGCCATAGCTGCATTTAATTTTTTTGATAAATTAGATTTTTTTCTAGCTGCAGTGTTTTTTACAATAACACCTTTTGTACAAGCTTGATCTATTTTTTTAGTTGCTTCAGAAAATAGAACTTTAGCTTCGTCTATATTTCCAGCTTTAATAGCTTCTTCAAATTTTCTAACAGCTGATTTATATCCAGATTTTATCATATTATTTCTTAAAGTTTTTTTCTCAATTACTTTAACTCTCTTTTTAGCTGATTTAATATTTGGCATTTATAAGCACCTCCTCTTAGTCAATTATTCATTATAACATTTGATATTCTAACATATTTTTTTATGAAATGCAAGTGAATTTTCTAATTTATTATTGTATTATAAAAAAACTTATGGTATATTTTTATATAGAGAAAGTTAAAGGAGTGATAATCATGATAGCAATTGGTTGTGACCATGGAGGATATAAGCTAAAAGAAGAAATAAAAAAATACTTAGAGGAAAAAGAAATAGAATATATAGATTGTGGATGTATGAATGAGGAAAGAGTAGACTATCCTAATATAGCAAAAGAAGTTGCCCTTTCAGTTCAAAAAGGAAAAGCAGATAAAGGAATATTAATTTGTCGTTCTGGATTAGGTATGAGTATTGTAGCAAATAAATTTAAAGGAATTCGAAGTACACCATGTTATAATGAAGAAACAGCTAAATTTGCAAGATTGCATAATGATAGCAATGTTTTGACATTAGGAGCAGATTATGTAAGTGTTAATGAAGCGATTTGTATATTAAGAATGTGGTTGGCAACAGAATTTGAAGGTGGAAGACATTTAGAAAGAATAAAAATTATAGAAGAAATCGAAAATGAGAATATGAAATAAATATGGAGGAATGTGATTATGTGGGGAGATATTGCAATTGCATTTTTGCTTGCATTTATCGTGACATTTATGGCAACACCATATACTATAAAAATAGCACATAAAGTAGGTGCTGTAGATGTTCCGAAAGATCAGAGAAGAATGCATAAAAAGGCAATGCCCAAATTTGGTGGTCCGGCAGTTATATTAGGTTTCTTAGTTTCTGTAATATATTTATTAATAGTAATGAGTATAGAAAATTCCATTAATTTATTTCGGAATTGAACAATATGGAAAGAAACTTTTAGGGATGTTTTTGGGAATCGTTGTTATTTCAATTACATGTGTAGTAGATGATATAAAAACGATAAAACCAATAACAAAATTAATAGGACAAGTATTAGCTGCTATTATAGCGGTGGCATTTGGTGTAAGAATAGAAGATATTACTTTACCATTTTTAGATACAATTCAAATGCAAGAAATGTTTTCAATTATCATAACAATAATATGGATTGTAGGTGTAACAAATGCTATTAATTTGATAGATGGATTAGATGGATTATCTTCAGGAATTTCAGTTATATCTGCAATTTCACTATTAATTATATTTGTATTAAATGATTCACCGATGATCGCAATATTATTAATAACAGCACTTGCAGGTGCATTAGTTGGATTTTTACCATTTAATTTTGCACCAGCGAAAACATTTATTGGAGATACTGGGTCAAACTTTTTAGGATTTTCATTGTCTATTATCTCTATTTTGGGAGTAGCTAAAACTTATACAGCTGCAGTTATTGTATTACCATTAATTGTTTTAGGATTACCATTATTTGATACTTTTTGGGCAATTATTAGAAGATTGATAAAAGGAAAATCTATCAAAGCAATATTTAGAGCAGACAAAGGGCATTTGCATCATAGAATTGTTGCAAAAGGATTTAGTCAAAAACAAGCTGTTTTAATATTATATGGAATTAGTGCAACCTTTGGAATATTTGCAGTAATTATGTTAGAAAGTGGAATATGGAAAGCTTTATCATTTTTATTAATGGTTATTGTAGCTATTAGCTTAGGATATAGAAATTTTAAAACAGAAAAAGCAGATAGCCAACAGCGATATGAATGTATAGAATGTAAATATATATACAATCCAAAATTTGGAAATGAAAAAGCAGGAATCCCACCAGGAACACCATTTGAAGATTTACCAGATGATTGGGTTTGCCCAGTTTGTGGTGAAGGAAAAGATATGTTTGAAATCCATCAATAAATAAATAAATAATAAAAAAAGAGAAAGTCATAGAGGTTAAATATGACTTTCTTATTATTTTAGAATAGAAAAACTATATAAAAGATTATGTAAAATAATCAAAAACGAAGATTTTAATATAAAAGAGACTATTTTAGAGTTAAAAAGAGAAAAAAACAGTTATTTTAAGATATAAAAGGGAAATAAGTGGTAATTGACTTTGAAACGAGGGAATGGTATAATTTTGGGAGATATGATAAAATAAGAGAAAAAATATTTAAGATATGTAAATATAGACTTAAATATTAATAGGAGGAAATACAAAAAATGAAAACTGCTAAAAAAATAGAATTAGGAATAGGATTTGTTACTGGAAGACCAAATGCCTGTAATATCATAAATAAATATTATAAAACGATCATAGAACAAGCGAAAAGATATAATGAAAATGTTAATATTACAATTTTCATATTATATGATGTAGGATATCAGCAATCGACAAAAGAAGATTTTTACAAAATAAATCCGGAAGTATATAAGGATATACATATTAAATATATAACACCAGAAAATATTGAAGAAGATAAGAAAATATTAAAAGGGAGATATGGTTTTACCAATAAAGAAGCAGAATTTATATTAGGACATGGACATGCTAAGGGAAGAAATACATTAATGTATTATGCGTTAAAAAGAAAAATAGATTATTTATTGTTTTGGGATGATGATGAATATCCGGTAGCATGTGTAAAAAAAGATGATGGCGAGATAGAATGGATTCCACAAGATAATATTATTAAACATTTAGAAAATATAAAAAATGCAGATGTATCAGTAGGTTACCATTGTGGATATATTTCACCAATACCATATATGAAATTAGATGAGGAAATCGAAGAAAAAATATTTAAAAGTTATATAGAAGCGATTAGTAATGAACTAGTTGAATGGGATAATATAAAGAGAATTATGCAAAAAGATAATGGTGTTACATATGCAAATCCTGAAATAGCAAGGGGAAAAGGAAAATATGAAATTGGTTTAGAAAAAGGAAGTAAATGGGTAGCGGGTTCAACATTATGTGTTAATTTGAAAAGAATAGAAAATATTCCAGCATTTTATAATCCGCCTGAGGCTAGAGGAGAAGATACATTCTTTTCGATGATGTTAGATAATTCCAAGGTAATAAAAACGCCAGTTTATCATTTTCATGATGGATTCTTGAAATTTACAAGTATCATGTCTGGAAAATTTCCTAAAAAATTAAGAAAGATTGAACCTAAGGATGAAAATGTGGCATCAAGATTTTATAAAGCTTCTGCAGGTTGGTTAAAATATAAGCCATTATTACTTTATATTAGAAATAGAAAAGAATATAAAAATGAAATAAACAAAATTCGAAAGAATTTGCAAGTAAGTATACCTGTAATGAATGAAATATTTAAAGATCAATCATTTGATAGCTTACTAGAGATTTTAGATACATATGATCAGAATGTACAAAAACACTATAAAGAATTTCAAGAAACCAACAGAATTTGGAATAAAATAAAATCAAATATAGTGAATCTATAGAAGGGGATGAATCGTGAAAAAAATATTTGTTATGGCATATTTAAGAAACAATTTAGGGGATGATCTGTTTGTAATGGAATTATTAAACAGATATCCTGATGTTGAATTTTATGTGGAAGTTGTGAACTTTAAATATGCAAAGGCATTTGAAAAAAAGAAGAATGTAAAAGTAATTGTAAATGAAAATGAAAATTTTGATAAAATAGATATAAATCTATATGATGGATATGTATATATAGGTGGTTCTATATTTATGGAAGGTGGAAAAGTATACAATTTAGATGAAGGTTGTTTAGATTTTATAAAGAAATGCAAACTATTGAATAAACCATTTTATTATATAAGTTCAAACTACGGACCATATCAAACAGAAAGATATTTTAACTTATCTAGAGAAACATTTAAGTATTGTACAGATTTATGTTTTAGAGATCAATATTCTTATGAATTATTTAAAGATATTCCGACTGTCAGATATGCACCAGATGTACTATTTGCATATGACATAGGAAATTGTGAAACGGAAAAAGATTCAGTTGGCATTTCCATTATTGATTTAGAAATAAGAGATAATTTAAGAGATAAAGAAGATGAATATATTCAATTTTTGCTAAATAATATTAATTTATATTTAAAAGAAGGAAAGAATATCTATCTATTTTCATTTTGTAATGATGAAGGTGATGAAAAAGCAATTCAAAAAATATTAGCTAATATTAAAGATATTGAAGATCAAAATCGTATAACCGTAGTAAGATATAATGAAAACATAGAAGCGTTTTTAGATATTTATAAAAAAATGGAATATATGGTTTGTCAAAGATTTCATTCCTTAGTATTATCCTATATTTGTAAGCAAAAATTTTATGTTATATCCTATAGTAAAAAAATATGTAATATTATTAAAGAATTACAATTGTGTGATGAATATATCAAAATGGAGGATATTACAGCAGATAGAATGATTAAACTAGAAAATTTTTTCAATATAGAAGAGCATCAATTGGATAAAATAAGAAAAAAAGCTTTAGAGCAATTTAAGATGTTGGATAAATTTTTAAAATAAATAGGAAAGTAGGAGAAATAATGTCAGATAAAATAATAAAATTTTTAGCACATAACGGAAGAGTTTCAGTAATATGTGCAGATACAACAAAAATGGTAGAGGAAGCAAGAAAAATACATGACATGAGCCCAGTTGTAACTGCGGCTTTTGGTAGATTATTAACAATAACAGCTATTATGGCAACAGAGATGAAAGGAAGTAAAGATAAATTAACGGTTCAATTAAAAGGAAATGGACCGATAGGCGTGATGATTGCAACAGCAAATAATAAACCATTTGTAAAAGGGTATGCAACAAATCCAGTTGTAGAATTACCATTAAATGAAGATGGAAAATTAGATGTTAGTGGGGCTGTTGGACATGAAGGATTTATTAATGTTGTAAAGGATATTGGATTAAAAGATCCATATATTGGTATATCACCATTAGTATCAGGAGAAATAGCAGAAGATTTTGCAAATTATTTTGTGAATTCAGAGCAAAGAAATTCTGCGGTTGCATTAGGCGTTTTAGTAGATAAAAACGGAGTAAGAGCAAGTGGTGGTTATTTAATTACGCCAATGCCAGATGCAACAGAAGAAGATATATCAACAGTAGAACAATCTATTTTTAAAGCTGGAGCAATGTCAAAAATGTTAGACCAAAATCTAACATTAGAGGAAATTGCGAAAAGAATAACTGGTGATGAGAACGTAGAAATTATAGAAGATAGTATAGTGCCAGAATTTAAATGTGATTGTTCAAAAGAACATATGCAAGACGCATTAATGACAATAGGAAAAGAAGAATTACAAGATATTATTGAAAATGAAGGAAAAGCAGAATTGATTTGTCATTTCTGTAATAAAAAATATCAATTTAATAAAGAAGAATTAAAAAGTATATTAAAAGATATAAAATAAAATGAGTCGGAGGGCTTAAAGCTAAGCCCTCCGACTCATTTTTGTCGAAGAATTTAATAAGACAGAAATCTCAGAACTTCGATGTTTTTCCCAATTTTAAAGTAGTCTGGCTGAAGCGATGCTTTTTCGCCTGTGATAATGCTCATTGCTTTTTCATAGACCCCTTTTGTGTCCATGTTCTGCCGAAATTTTTTGAAACGCTCGAGCAGAGGATCTTTTAGGTCACTAAAGAGTAATGAGGACAGCACGTAATGTGTTATATCCACATCTGCCCAAACTTCAGGCTTGAAGTGAGGACAAACCTCTTCCCAAAATTCCGCATCTGTCTCTTCTGGAAGAAGAAACAAATATGGAGCAATCAGCTCTTTCTGCAGGGCAAAATCAGCCAGTTCCATGGCATCACCCATCCGGAAATAGGAGAACAGAGCCTCCACAATTTCACGATCAGGCTGGTCACCCAACTGTTTAATCTCTGAGATGTCAAAGTTTTCGCATTCCTCGATTTTGTTTAAAATTTCTTCTCTTGTCATGTTGTTTTTCTCCTTTTCTTTAGTGAAAAGTAAGAAAGATTTCCTTACTTTAAATCAATGGAAACTATAATTATTATACTATATTTTACATAAAACATCAACATTTTGAAACTTGGTAAAAAAATGAAACTTTAAGTATAATCTCCAATAATTCTATATTTTTCGAATGTTTTCAATTGACAAATTTGGTAAATGAAAATATAATAAGTGAGAAATAAAGAAAAAATCGAAATAAAGGAGAAATGAAAATGGAAAAAGAAGAAGTATTTATATTTGGACATAAAAACCCAGACACAGACTCAATATGTGCAAGTTTAGTAAGTGAGAGATTAGACAAAAAGAATGGATGGAAATGCACGGTCGCAAAAAGATTAGGAAAAGTAAACAAAGAAACACAATATGTATTAAATTATTTAAATCTAGAAGCACCAGAAATGATAGATAAGGTAGAAGAAGGACAAGAAGTATGTTTAGTAGACCATAACGAATTTAATCAAAGTGTAGAAGGAATTGAAAAAGCTAAAATTTGGTCAGTAACAGACCATCATAGAATAGCAAACTTTGAAACAGCAGAACCTTTATATTACACAGCAAAACCATATGGATGTACTTGTACAATTTTATTTGAAGAATATAAAGCATTAGGACATGAGATTAGTAAGGAAGAGGCTATTTTAATGGCAAGCGCTATCATATCAGATACGTTATTATTAAAATCACCAACAACAACAGAACATGATAAAAAAGCATTAGCAGAGTTAGAAAAGATAGCAGGAATCAATGTTCAAGAATATGGTTTAGATATGTTAAAAGCAGGAACAGATTTAGGAGATTTTTCAGAGGCAGAATTAGTAAACTTAGATGCTAAAAATCTTGATAAAGATGGAAATAAATTTGTGATTGCACAAGTAAATACTGTCGATATTGAAGATGTATTAAAAAGACAAAAAGATTTAGAAAGTGCAATGAATAGCGAAATAGAGAAAAAAGGTTTAAAACTTTTTGTACTAGCAATAACAGATATATTAAATAGTAATTCAGAAATTATTGCTTTAGGAGATAGAATAGATGCAGTAGAAAAAGCATTTGATGTAAAATTAGAAAATAATAGAGCGTTTTTACCAGGTGTTGTTTCAAGAAAAAAACAACTATTACCTAATATAGATAAAAATATGTAAATAAAAATTCGTATCAGAGAAAACGGAGATTTTGATAATTTGTCAGAATCTCCATTTTTATACGATAGGAAAAATCAATTTCTTGCTTGTGTTTTCGTGAAAAATAGTATATAGTAATAAAAGCAAAAGTGTTTGTAAAACAAAAATTAGAATATAAAAATAAACATAAGCAAAGTAATAAATATCATAAAAGAGGAGATATACATGTATTTAAAAAGATTAGAATTACAAGGATTTAAGTCATTTGCAGATAAAACAATATTAGAATTTATGCCAGGAATTACGAGTGTCATAGGGCCAAATGGTTCTGGAAAAAGTAATATATCAGATGCCATTAGATGGGTATTAGGTGAACAAAGTATGAAATCTTTAAGAGGTTCTAAATCACAAGATATCATATTTGCAGGAACTCAAAACAGAAAATCATTAGGTTTTGCAGAAGCATCATTAGTATTTGATAATACAGATGGAACTTTACCTATTGAATATACAGAAGTAACCATTACAAGAAAGTTATATAGAAGTGGAGAAACTGGATATTATATCAATAAAGTACCTTGTAGGTTAAAAGATGTATTAGAATTATTCATGGATACAGGCATTGGAAAAGATGGCTATTCTATTATTGGGCAAGGAAAAATAGATGAAATTTTAAGTAATAAGTCAGAAGATAGAAGGCATATTTTTGAAGAAGCAGCAGGAATTGTAAAATATAGGGTGAGAAAAGCTGAAAGTGAAAAGAAATTGGAACATACAAAATTAAATCTTCTTAGAATTAATGATATATTAGCTGAAATTGAAACCAGTATAGAACCATTAAAAATACAAGCAGAAAAGGCAAAAAAATATTTAAATTTAAGAGAAGAATTAAAAAATATTGAAATTGGATTGTTTTTATATAATATAGAAAAATATAAAAAAGAGCTAGAAAATATTGTAAAGGATGAGGAAATTTATAAAAACCAATGCAATGATGAAGAAGGCAGATTGGAAAGAATAAAGGCACTAAAAGAAGAATTAAAATCGGAAATTGATCATATTACAGAATCGATTGAAGAAATGTCTAATTTAGGGTTTGAAAGTAAAAAGGAAATTGAAATGTTAAATTCTGACATCAATGTGTCTAATACAAGAATTGAAAATAACAAACAAAATAAAGAAAGATTTGAAAAAGAAATTGAAGAATTATCATCAAGAATACATGACTTAGAAGAGGAGAAAAAACAAAAAGAAGAAAAGAAAGAAAATTTAAAACAAAATAGGGAAAAATTTGCAAAGGAGTTAGAAGAAAAAGAGAATGAATTGGCAGAAATTACGAAAACATTATCTAGTAAAGAATTAGAAATAGAAGCCCATAAAAAAACGGTAGAAGACAATACAGACAAAAAGTATGAGCTACAAGCAAATATTAGTGAACAAGAAATTAACTATCAAAATTATGAAAAAAGACAAGCACAAATCAAAAATGAAATTACAGGAAATATTTCTGAATTAGATAATACAAGAATGAAAAAAGAAGAAATTTCCAAGGAATTCTATGAAATTGAAAGTAAACGAAACAAAATTTTAACAGATTTAGAAGAAGTAAATATTGAAAAACAAGAAGCAGATAGAAAGATAAAAGATTTTGATAGTAAAATGAATATGCTTTCTGGAGAAAAAAGAATTAAAGAATCGAAATTGAAATTTTTAATCGAAACAGAAAAAGAAAAAGAAGGCTATATCAAAAGCGTTAAAGCATTGCTAAAAGATTGTGAAACGACAAAAGAATTAGGAAAAGGTATGCATGGCGTTTTAGCAAATATTATAGAAGTACCAGAAGAATATCAAACAGCGATTGAAATGTGCTTAGGAAGTAGCTTGCAAAATATTGTAACAGAAAATGAAGAAGATGCAAAAAGATTAATTGAACATTTAAGAAAGAATAATTTAGGAAGAGCATCATTTTTACCAATAACATCTGTAAAAGGAAAAAAATTAGATAGAATAAAAGGAAAAAATACAGGTATAATTGGAATTGCTTCAGACTTAATTAAATATAGTAAAAAATATGAAAATATTATTCTAAATTTATTAGGAAGAACTGTTATTGTACAAGATATGAATACTGCTATTAGAGTTGCCAAAGACAATGGATATACTTTTAGGATTATCACAATAGAAGGAGATGTGATTAATCCATCAGGTGCCATCACGGGTGGTTCTGTTACTAAAAAAACAGTGAACATTTTAGGTAGAGGAAGAGAAATCGAAAAACTACAAAAAGAAATAAAAAAGTTGGAAGAACAAATACAAAAACTAGAGAAAGAAAAAGAAAATTATCAGGAGTCTATTGAAAATGTTTTAGAAACAGCTTCTTCATTTGAAAAAGAATTGCAAGAAATAGAAATCAATTATGCCACAGGAAAAGAAAAGATTAATGGCATAGAAGAAAATATCAATAGAATAGAAATAAGATTAAATAAACTAAAAGAGGAAAGTAAAAAATTAGATGAACAAAAAGAAGAAAGTATTAAAGCTAAAACAGATTTACAAGAAGAAATAGAAACAATTAATGAGGAAAATGAAAAATTAAAAAAAATCATTACAGAATTTGCAGAATTAAATAAAGATAATCAAAAATATGTAGATGATTTAAATTTTGATATTACCAATTTAAAAATTTCAGTTTCTTCATTTGATGAAAGTGAAAGTTCTATAAAAGAACTTCAAGAACGAATAGATTCTGAAATAGAAAGCACGAATAAGAGTATTGAAAACAAAAAGGTACAAATTGAGCAAATTACACAAGATAATTTCAATTTAGAAAAATCAATTGAAGAAATAAAAGAAAAGATTCATAAGATTCAAGAAGAGGTAAAAAATAGTGGCTCTAAAATTGAAGAATTAAAAGAAAAGAGAACGCAAAAGAATGAAAAGTTAGCAGAACAAGAAGAAGAAATCAATAGCAAGTTTAAAGTAATTGAAGATTTAAAAGCACAAATTGTAAAGATAGATGTAAAGAAAACAAAGCTAGAAGAAGATATTAATGGAATTATTAATAAGATGTGGGAAGAGTATGAATTAACACCAAATAATGTGGTAGAGTATAGAAAGCCAGAAAATGTACAATTAACACAAAAAAAAGTTAAAGATTTACGAAATGAAATTAGAGAATTAGGAAGTGTTAATGTAGACTCTATAGAAGAGTACAAAAACTTAAAAGAAAGATATGACTTTATGTGTGAACAAAGAGTGGATCTAGAAAGTACAATGACAAAATTAAGAAAAATTATAACAGACATGACAAATATTATGAAAGAACAATTTAAAGAAAAGTTTGAAATGATTAATAAAAATTTTGCAGAGGTATTTAAAGAGTTGTTTGGTGGAGGAAATGCTAGTTTGACATTAGAGGATAAAGATAACATCTTAGAATGTGGAATAGAAATAACTGTACAACCACCAGGAAAGAAACTACAAAATATGATGTTATTATCTGGAGGAGAAAAAGCATTTACAGCGATTGCCTTACTATTTGCTATTCTTAAAATCAATCCAGCACCTTTCTGTGTACTAGATGAGATAGAAGCTGCATTAGATGATGTAAATGTATATAGATATGCAGAATATTTAAAGAAATTTTCTAAAGATACGCAATTTTTAGTTATTACCCATAGGAAAGGAACAATGGAAGCAGCAGATACGGTTTATGGAATTACGATGGAAGAAAACGGTATATCAAAATTATTATCTATGAAATTAAAAAAATAACAAATCATAAAAGCAGAGGTTTTAGCCTCTGCTTTTATGATTTTAGTTGCCATGCAGCGATTATTCGGGGAGATAGATAACTATCCGGTGTTGCTTTTGTAAATAAGGTGGAGATGTTGAAATTGTGTGTTTTTCAATTTTAATAACAAGTTTCTGGGTTGGTGAAAAACTTGGACGTTGAGTAAATTCTTTGGGATATGCAAGCCGCCGATTCCAGTTTTCAAAAATTAAAATAAATCCTGCATCTCCAATGAGTACATGTCCAAATTCTCTGATATAAACATAAGCAGGCCCTGGATTTTGTGGTGGTGTCATCCAAATTAGAGTTAATTCTTTCTGCATTTGTTCAGAAGAATGAACCAATTCTAAAGTACATTGTGTGTTTATGGCAAGATTTCTCACAATGGTTTCGAGTTCTTTTTCAGACAATGCGCCACCACATTTCTTTTGAATTTCGGTTAATAATTTTTTCTTCTTTCTTTGATAAGTGAGATTTTTAAACCGACTTTGCTTCATATTGGCTCCTTTCTGCCACTAAGGCAACTAATTATGCTATATTCAAACTAGCATAATAGTTAGGTCTTCAATCCGTGACCCTAACGGTTTATTTATGGTTATTCTATCATGCTTTATATTGTAAAGCAATGAAAAAAGGAAAATAGAAAAATATTTGATAGACAAGGTATCATATAATTTTACAAAATCCAATGATAATTAATAAAATACCAGAGATAATTGACCAAATATTGTCAGGTAGTTTACTAAAAGTATAAAGTTTTTTTCCACAATAGTTTCCTAAACTTAAGAAGAATAACTGAAAACAGCTAATAAGTAATGGAAATATAAAAGAAAATGTATTTATCATACTAAATCCAACACCAATACAAAAACTATCTAAAGAAAGTGCCAAGCCTAAAAATAGAGCTTCTTTAGAATCAATTGTATTGGATTTATCAAAATCAGAAGAACTAGGGTTTTTAATAATTTTTATCGTAATTCCTAAGCATTTAATAAAAAAAGAATATATTTTTTCTGTATCATTTAAATTAGTATCTGTATGAATTTTTAAATCTTTTTTATTGTTTTTTAAAGCTTGAAAACACATGAAAATCCCCATGCATATTAAAATAAAACATCCCAAATAATCAATTATAATATCAGGAAAAAGATACTTTAAGAAGTTTCCAAAATAGATGGAAATTGTTGAAATAGTAAAAGCAACTAAGAATAGAATACATTTTGCAAAGATGGTTATTTTTGTATTTTTTATTCCATAAGTAATACCAATTCCTAAAGAATCTATACTACTAGAGATTGCTAAAAATAAATAGTTAAGTAACATAAAAACACCTCTAATGATATTGTATTAATATTAAAAAATTGTGTGTCAGAGAAAATGAATTTGTAATATAAATAAAAAAAGTTATTGCAAAAATGATATGCTTAGGGTATAATTTAAATATAAGTTATTAGCGTTAATACATACAGGATATATGTATTGAAAATGAGATATTTGGCCCCAAAAATATAACTTCTAAAAGAGAAAAAGTATGAAATGTGCATATTTACAGTAATAATGGAAATAATGAAAGAAACAATTAAAATGAAATTAAAGCAACTAATGCGAAAATGAGAAGGAACAAAAGAAGGAGGATAAAGTTTTATGAAGAAAACGGGAAAGAGCAAAGATATGAGACAAAAAGGAATTACTTTAATTGCTTTAGTTATTACAATTATCGTGTTATTAATTTTAGCAGGAGTAACAATTGCAACACTAACTGGAGAAAATGGAATATTAGCAAGAGCAAATGATAGTAAAACGCAAACAGAAATTGGAAAAGAGAAAGAAAATTTACAACTGGCTTATACAAATGCTATCATTAATAGTGAGCAAAGAAAAGTTAGTAAACAATACTTAGATAATGAATTAGATAAAATAATACGGTAAAGAAAATTATTTATCAAAAGAATCTTCAAATGGAATATATGTAACATATAAAGATAGCAATAGAACATATTTAATAGATAGCAATGGTAGTTTAAATGAAGTGACAACATATGATAGAAAAGGAATAAAAATTGGAGATTATGTTGATTATTCTCCAGATGAAAAAGAAGAAGGATACTTATTATTAACCAAATATAGTGGATATGAAGATGAACAGCTAATAAATCAAGATAAAAATATGAAATGGCAAGTTTTAAGAATATATGAAGATAATAGCATTGATTTAATTGGTACTGCTGAGAATTCAGCTTCGACAGTAGGGCTATGTGGTGCATTAGGATATAATAACGGTGTATATTTGTTAGATGATATTTGCAAAAATTTATATAGCAAAGGAGATATAATAGCAAGAAGTGTAGATTTAGCAGATATGGAATATTGGATGACACAATCTATAAATGGGATAAATGCAAGAAATTCGTATATATTTGCAGATACTAATACTAAATATAGTGAAAGTAAGCAATATATAGGAAATGCTACTTACAGACCAGATATTTATGAAAAAGTTGAAAATGAAAATGACGCATATTATATAGCTCCAACCGAAGAAACATATGAACCTAAAAAAGCAAATCCTGATGACATACTAACTACACAACAAACATATTATGAAATAGAAATAAATAGTGAAAATTATGATGATGGGGCTAAAGTATTATTTAGCGACGAATGGTATTGGATTGCATCACGTTGTATTCGTTGCGATTCTACTAGAGCATATTTTGGAATACGATATGCTAATAGTGGAATACATGGCAATGGATTGTTTTTTTCAGATACTGGCGAAGGAAGAACAAAAGGTCATTTAAGACCAATTGTCCATATAGAATCGTATATTGAAATTACTCCATGTATCGGAGAGAATCGTATAGATAATATGCATAAAATAAATCTGTGATAAACAGTTTATCAGAAACAAATAATATATGTTCCTTCTTTATTATTGTACTATTAATTTTAGCATAGGAAGATATGAAGCAAGAAGAGATAACGAAAAAGTAGTAAAATAAAAAGGGGCAAATGTAAATAATTATGTAACATAGTGACATACAACAGTAACAAGTAAGCTTTGTTATGGAATGTAATGGATGCTATGTAAAAATGGGTGAATCCAGGAATATACAGTAAAAATGAAATAAAACAGAAATTAGATTAGATACCTTAGGGTGTCTATTTTTTTGCCAAATAAGTCATAAAAATGATTTATATGAATACAATTAGGTAAACGAAGGACAAGGTAATTGTCTATACAAAGGAGAGGAAGAATATGTGGGAAACACTTAGAAAAGAAGAGGTTGAAAAAACACTTAACACGGATTTTAATAGGGGACTTAATGATAATGAAGTTTTAAAAAGGCAAACACAGTATGGGAAAAATGAATTAGAAAATAGCAAAAAAGAAGGAATTATCATTAAGTTTTTTAAACAGTTTAATGATTTTATGATTATTATCTTAATTATGGCATCTATTGTATCGGCAGGTGTATCTTGGTATCAAGGAGAAAATGACTATATTGATTCCATTATTATCATAGCAATCGTTGTATTAAATGCTATAATGGGTGTGCTACAAGAAGCAAAGGCAGAAAAATCTATTGAAAGTTTGAAAAAAATGACACCACAAATGTCAAAAGTAATTCGAAATGGAAAAGAAATAGAAGTGCCAGCAGAAACTTTAACTGTGGGAGATGTTGTTATTTTAGAAGCAGGGAACCGTGTGCCAGCAGATTGTAGAATTATAGAAAATTTTAATTTAAAAGTAGAAGAATCTAGTCTGACAGGAGAAACGGAAGCTGTTGAAAAAAATGGAAATGTTATTTGTAAAAAAGGTATTGCATTAGGAGATATTGTCAATATGGTATTTATGGGGAGCACAGTTGTAAATGGACATGCAAAAGTGGTTGTTACAGATATTGGGATGCAAACAAAGGTTGGAAAAATTGCGAATATGATTATGGAAAATGAATCACCAGAGACACCGATTCAAAAGAAACTAAATCAAGTAGGAAAAATATTGGGCGTTATTTGCTTAATGATTTGTTTAGTCATTTTTGTAATAGGAATTATCAAAAAAATACCACCAATGGAAATGTTTATGACTTCTGTTGGATTAGCTGTGGCAGCAATACCAGAAGGGTTACCAGCAATTGTTACCATTATGTTATCAATTGGAGTAACCAAAATGGCAAAGCGAAAGAGTATTATTCGTAAATTACCTGCAGTTGAAACATTAGGAAGTAGCAATGTTATTTGTTCAGATAAAACAGGAACCTTGACACAAAATAAAATGAAAGTAGTAGAAATGAAAGCACAAAATCCAAATTTTGCAATGGAATTAGCCACCATGTGTACAAATAGTAAAATAGAAAATAATAATGGAAAAATAGAGGTGGTTGGAGAACCAACAGAAAATGCATTAGTAGAAATTGCATATAAAAATAAATTAGATAAAATGCAGTTATATCAATCTATGCCAAGAGTAAATGAAATTCCATTTGATTCAACTAGAAAATTAATGACAACTATTCATAAATTAGAAAATGGAAAATACAGAGTAATAACCAAAGGGGCACCAGATGTATTATTAAATAAATGTATTGGTATACAAAAGGAAAAAGTTCTAAGAGAAAACGAAAAAATGGCCAATAATGCTCTAAGAGTGATTGCAGTAGCATATAAAGATATAGATAGTTTACCAAGTAAAATAGAAACTTCTATAATTGAAAATAATTTAAATTTTGTTGGATTAATTGGCATGATAGATCCACCAAGAGAAGGAGTTAAAGAAGCAGTAGAAACTTGTAAAAAAGCGGGTATAAAAACAGTCATGATAACAGGAGATCATATTGCAACAGCAAAAGCAATTGCAGAAAAAATAGGGATATATTCAAAAAATGATAGAGCCATTACAGGAGAAGAATTAGATAAGCTAAATCAAGAAACATTTGAAAAAGAAATACGAAATTATACGGTTTTTGCAAGAGTGACGCCTGAACATAAAGTAAGAATTGTAAAAGCATGGCAAAAAAATGGTGCGGTTGTAGCAATGACAGGAGATGGTGTGAATGATAGTCCCGCACTAAAAAGTGCAGATATTGGAATTGCCATGGGAAAAGGTGGGACAGATGTTGCAAAAAATGCAGCAGATATGATTTTAGTAGATGACAATTTCGTAACGATTGTAGAGGCTGTAAAACAAGGAAGAAATATTTATGATAATATTAGAAAAGCCATTCACTTTTTAATTGCAACCAATATAGGAGAAATCGTAACTATTTTTATGGGATTAGTGCTAGGTCTTCAATCTCCATTATTGGCTATTCAATTACTATGGATTAATTTAGTAACAGATTCATTACCTGCAATTGCTATTGGATTAGAACCTCCGGAAAAAGATATTATGGAAAGAAAACCAATTGATTCGAAAAAGGGAATTTTTGCAGATGGATTATGGAGCAAAATCATATTAGAAGGTATTATGATAGGTATGCTTACCTTAATTGCATTTAGTATTGGAAATAAATATTATGGAATAGAAGTTGGAAGAACAATGGCGTTTATTAGTATGGGGGTGCTAGAACTTGTCCACAGTTTTAACATAAAAAGTGAAAAATCTATTTTTAAAGTGGGTATATTAGAAAATAAGTTTTTGATAGGAAGTTTTATACTTGGGATTTTTGTACAAACGATTGTGGTATGTATTCCTGCCTTAGCAAATATATTTAATGTAACGAATTTAACGAGGATACAATGGGGAATAACATTAGGAATTTCACTATTACCGATACCAATTATGGAATTACAAAAAAGAGTAAATACAATTCATATAAGAAAAAATAAAAAAATTCTAAAAAACTATTGGCAAAATATGGAAAAGATGGTAAAATAAAATGATTACAAATAGAGAGGAGAAGTTTTAAGTGACACGACAAATACCTAATAAATGGAAAAAACATCTTGTATTAGTGGAATTTGGTCTAAAAAAGCAAGAAGATTTGGAGAAAGAAATTCATAGATATCCATCTCTTCATGTAAGTACACTAATACAAGATATAGAAAAGGAATTAAAAAGTAATCCGAATAGTGGAATGTATATTGTGTCTTCTATCCCTTCTTATGATTATTATAAGCTACCAAATTTTTGTGTAAGTTCCATGGAAGATTTAGAGAAATTTAAATCAAGTTTAGATGATCACTTTTTAGACAGATTTTCAGAAGTTTGGTATTGTAAGAAACCTTTTGAAAATGGACATGATGTTATAACAGGAAGAATTTCTTTTGACAATAGAGATTGGATAAATTCTATTCAATATAGTCAAAGTGTAGAACAAGTATGGAATTGTAGTCATAGAGAAATTGAAAAGTTTAACAAAGATTCTAATGTTATCTACTTACGTGCTTCTCGAGAAGGGTGGGCTAGACGTTATCATATAGATGATGTAAGAGTACCATCCATAGAAGATAAAGATAAGGTAATAGAGGGTTTTAGACAAACAGCCAAAAATATAGAAGCAAACAAAGAAAAGATAGAGGAATTTGAAAACTATTTAAAAGGTATAGGAATACAAGAACTTTGTTTAGAATATATGTTGTCACAAAAAGGATTTTCCTTTATTGATTGGGATACCAGTAATGATAAAAAAGTAATAGATAGTGTATTTCCTACAAAAGAGAAAAGTAATTTATTAAGATGAGGTTTTTTTATGTTATATGTAATTAGACATGGTAAAACAGATTGGAATTTAAAGAATAAAATTCAAGGAAGAGCAGATATTCCATTAAATGATTTGGGAATTCAAGAGGCAATTTTAACAAAAGAATTATTAAACCAAACTCAATTTTATGAAATCATTTCATCTCCACTAATTCGCGCTAAGAAAACAGCAGAAATTATTAGCAATCATCAAATCCCAATTGTTACTGATGCAAGAATTATGGAAAGAGATTTTGGAGAATTTGAAGGATTAAATAAAGAAGAATTTGATTGTTCTTCATTTTGGAATTATTCTCTTAATTGTCATTATGATAAAGCTGAAAATGTACAGCAATTATTAAATCGTGTCTACAGTTTTTTAGATGAATATAAAGAAATATATGAAAAAAAGGATGTATTAGTAGTAACACATGCTGGTGTCATTCCAGCAATTTGTTGCTATTTTAGAGGAATTCCTAAAAATAACAATTTATTTTGCTATCACTATAAAACTTGTGAAATTATTAAATTTTAGTTATGGAGGGATTTTTTACAGATGAACATTTTTGATGAGCCAAGCAAATATGTGCAAGAAATTGTTTCAAAGGTTAGAATTCGAGAGGATAAGTTAAAAAAATTTAAAGGAAAAACAATGGCTTTTGTATTTTTTACAAAATTTTGTGATGTGCAATGTTCACATTGCTTTTTTAGATCAGATAATGAAGGATTTGATTTACCAAGAGAACAATATGAATTTTCAAGAGAAGGTTTTGAAAATTTCATCAAATTTATCAATAAATCTAATAATGGATATTTATCTATTTTAGGTGGAGGAGAGCCATTTAAAAAATTTGAATATATAAAAGAAACCATCAGAAGAGCAAAAACAGATAGAATTGTCATTGTTACAAGTGGAATGTGGGGAGCAGATGATAAAGTTTGTAAAAATATGATTGGTGAAATGTATGAAGCATTATGCCAAAGAAAAACACCAACAAAAGTTGTTCTTAGAATCAGTATGGATAAATGGCATATAGCTAAAATTGGCATTGATTGTATTTTTAATATTATTGATGTATTTAAAAATTTCTTTGCAGATAAAGAAAATTTCGAATTACAGTTACATACTTTAACAGGTGATAACTCTATTGAAAAAGTAATAGAACATTATAGTTGTACCAAAACAGATGGAAAAAAATATGTGTCAGATAATGAAGAGATTTTTAAAATTGGATTATATCGATATGGATTGCATTTTCCTGATGGATATAAAATAAGTGTAGGAATTGCACAAATATTTCATTCTAATTTAAAAGTAAACTTAAGAAATTCTAATACGAATCAATTAGAACAATTAATTACACTTTTTGATGATGACATGAAATATAATTCATATAGTAATCCATCTTTAGTAAAAAATAAAAACAATGAATGGGGATTAGACTTTTTAATTAGCTATAATGGAAATATTGCAACTTGGGGAAATGAACAATTATATAGTTTGAACAATTTATATACAGACTCTTATGAAAATATCATTTCAAATATATATCATAATATCATTTCTTACTCTTTGTTGGATAAAGGTTATTTTTATCGAACACAAATTATTAACGAAGTAAATCCATTAGCTGTTCTTAGGTCTAAAGCAATCCATATCAGAGACTATGCAGGAGCCTCAATTTTAGAAGAAAATCATACAATTTTGTATTATGCAATTAGAGTAATACAAGATTATTTGAAAGAAAATGTAATAACTTTAGAAGAATTATCAGGATTATCAAAAGAATTATTAACTATGATAAATACAAAAAAAGGTATTCTAAAAAAAATATATGAAAGTAGTTCCTATTCAATTATTAAGCAATATATGGAAAAAAGAGTGTTTAACGAAAATGAATGGAAAGATTTGTTTAATTTGATATATTTTGGGCATTATACAGTTTCAAAGGAGCAAATAGAAGAAGGAATTCAATATTATAATACACATGCTGATAAAAAAATTAGTCAATTAGAAGATGTGTTAGAGAATTCTAAAGAACATTATCAAAGATTAATTGAAAGATTGACTTTTATGAAGCCAGAGGCCAAAAGATTATGTATGGAAAATTATGAAAAATTAGAGGCAATATAGCAACATTGATTATATAAAAAAGTGAAAAATACACTTGCAATATGTAAAAAAATATGATAAAATAGCTGTGCTTTAAAGATAGCATAGCTATTTTTAAATCTCTACTTGTGAAAAACACAGGTTATAAATCCATAGGGAGGTGAAAGATAATGAATAAATACGAAAGTATTATCATTGTTAATCCAAATGTTGATGAAGCAGGTTTAAAAGCTTTAGAAGAAAAATTTACAGGATTAATCAATGAAAATGGTAAAGTAGAATCAGTTGAAAACATGGGAAAAAGAAAATTAGCTTATGATATTAAGAAATTTAAAGAAGCTACATATGTTTTATTCAACTTTGAAGCAAAACCAGAATTAATAGCTGAACTTGAAAGAGTTTATAGAATTACAGATGATATTATAAAATTCATTACAGTAAAAATTGAAAAATAAGAAAAACTAAATAAAGAGAAGGGGCCTTTATTTAAAGTAAAGAAAGGTGATAAAAATGAATAAAGTAATTTTAATGGGAAGATTAACAAGAGATCCAGAAACAAGATATACACAAACAAGTAATACATTAGTATCTTCATTTAGTCTAGCAGTTAATAGAAGATTTGTAAGACAAGGAGAAGAAAGACAAGCAGATTTTATTAACATTGTTGCATGGAGTAAATTAGGAGAATTTTGTAGTAAGTACTTTAAGAAAGGTCAACAAGTAGGCATTGTTGGAAGAATTCAAACAAGAACTTGGGATGATGACCAAGGACAAAAACACTATGTGACAGAGGTTGTAGCAGAAGAAGCATATTTTGCAGACAGTAAAAGAGATGGGGAAACAAATAATACATCTTTTGAAAATACCTTTGGAAATACAGCGCCTGGAAATATGGGAGCAGATTTTGAAATGTCTTCAAGTGATGACCTACCATTCTAAAGTGTTAGGGGGGAAAATAAAAAATGGCAGATAAAAAACAAAATAAAAGAAATAATAGAAATTATGATGAGGATTACAATCCAAGATTCAGAAAACAAAGAAAAAAAGTATGTGTATTATGCAGCGATAAAAACTTTGTTTTAGATTACAAGAATCCAGAACAATTAAGAAAATTTATTAGTGATAAAGGAAAAATTTTACCAAGAAGAAATACTGGAATGTGTGCAAAACACCAAAGAGATATCACAATTGCTATAAAAAGAGCAAGACACATTGCTTTATTACCATATGCACAAAAATAATTGAAATAATAAATAGCTATGATTATGAATATTTAATAATTATAGCTATTTTTTTATTGGATAATGAAACGAACACCCCATATTTTGCAATATGAGGTGTTTCGATAGAGTTAAAAGATTAGTCGACTTTAAACTTCAAAAATTTAATCAGTTCAGGATCAGTTATGTTACGTGTTTTGCAATAATAATCAACTGCTTCATTACATGTTTCTGCGTCTGCAGAATTCATGAAATCGGTGTTATCAATTGCATACTGTGCTGTCATTTCTAAGAGCCGATATAGCTCTGGATGATTTTTTTCAATAAATGCTAATCTTTGTTTGTTATTCATAACAAACCTCCTTTTTTTGTTAGACCATATCATATATCTATGGTCGATGCTGAGTTGATTGTGACCAATACATTATACCACAAAAGTTACATAAAGTAAATAAAATGAAGTGGTATTGCTAAATTATGTAAAATATAGTACAATATATGGGTCTGAACTAACATATTGAATAAAATTGAAGGGATATGAGTATAAAATGAATAAAGAATTATTAGAATTAGCAAATAAGATAGAAAAAAAGATAGAACCACAATTTAAAAAAATAGAAGAAATTTGTAGCAAAAATAGTGTGAAAGTAATTGAAGCTTTTCAAGAATGTAATTTACAAGAAATGCATTTAACAACATCAACAGGATATGGAATTGATGAAGCCGGAAGAAATAAAATAGAAGAAATTTATGCTAAAATATTTAAGGCAGAAGATAGTTTAGTAAGAGCACAATTTATTTCAGGAACACATGCTTTAGCAATTACATTATCTGCTTTATTACGACCAAATGAAACCATGATTAGTATAACGGGGGAGCCATATGATACCTTACAAACGGTTATAGGAATTGGAAAAGAAGTAAGTGAAAGTTCCCTAAAGGCATTTGGAATACATTATGAACAAATTGGATTAGTAAATAACGATTTTGATATCCAAAAGATAAAAGAAAGATTATCAAAACAAGATATTAAGTTAGTAGAAATTCAAAGATCAAGAGGGTATTCAACAAGAGAAAGTTTAACAATAGAAAAAATTGAAAAAGCAATAAAAGCCATAAGGGAAGTCAATAAAGATGTTATTATTATGGTAGATAATTGTTATGGAGAATTTGTTCAAGATAGAGAGCCAATAGAGATAGGAGCAGATATAGCGGTAGGATCATTAATGAAAAATCTAGGAGCCGGTATTGCGACAAGTGGAGCCTATGTAGTAGGTAAAGAACATTTAATTAAATTATGTGCGGAAAGATTAACAGCACCAGGTATTGGAAAAGAAATAGGACCTTCATTAAATCAAAATACAAATTTATTAAAAGGATTATTCTTTGCACCACAAGTTGTAGCAAGTAGTGTAAAAACAGCTGTATTTGCAAGTTGTATTTTAGAAGAATTAGGATATACAGTAGAGCCTAAATATAATGAAGAAAGAGCAGATATTGTGCAAACTATTCATTTAGGAACAGCTGAAAAATTAATAAAATTCTGTCAAGGAATTCAAAAAGGTTCACCAATTGATTCCTCAGTTGTACCAGAGCCAAGCCCAATGGGAGGATATGAAGATGAAGTCATTATGGCAGCAGGAACCTTTACAGAAGGTTCAACCATTGAACTTAGTTGTGATGGACCAATTAGAGAACCATATATTGCCTATATGCAAGGGGGATTAACCTATGACTATGGAAAGTATGGAATATTAAAAGCAATAGAAGAAATGAAAAAATAGAGAAAGGAAATTTTTGTGAGTAAAGTAATTGTAATCGGTGGTGGTCCAGCCGGAATGATGGCAGCCATTACTGCTAAAGAAAATAAAAATGATGTTATCCTAATAGAAAAAAATAATCAATTAGGGAAAAAGTTATTAATCACAGGAAAAGGAAGATGTAATATAACTTCTTCATTAGAAATGGAGGATTTTATCAAAAATACACCAGGAAATGGTATGTTCTTATACAGTGCCTATCAAAAATATACTAATAAAGATATTATACACTTTTTAAAGGTACAAGGATTAAATGTAAAAGAGGAAAGAGGCAATAGAATTTTTCCAGTCACAGATAAATCGATTGATGTATTAAAATGTTTTACTAAAAAAATTAAAGAATTAAATATAGAGATAAAATATAATACAAAAGTAATAGAAATTTTAACAGAGACAGTAGACGGAGAAAGTAAAGTATTTGGTGTAAAAACAGATAAAGAAATTTTTAAAGCAGATAAGATTATACTAGCAACTGGAGGAAAAAGTTATCCATTAACAGGTTCAACAGGGGATGGATATAAATTAGTAGAAAAATTAGGACATACGATTACAGCAATAAAACCATCATTAGTGCCATTAGAAGTATATGACAAAAATGAATGTAAGGAATTACAAGGATTAAGTTTAAGAAATGTTGAAATAAAGCTAATCGATAGGGAAAAAAATAAAGTAATATATGAAGATTTTGGAGAAATGCTATTTACGCATTTTGGTGTTTCAGGACCAACTATCTTAAGTTCATCAGCGCATTTAGTTAGATATAAAAATATAGAAAGGTTATTGAATGAGAAAAAAATTGCTTTAAAAATAGATTTAAAACCAGCATTAAATGATAAAAAATTAAATGATAGAATCTTAAGGGATTTTGAAAAAGAAAAAAATAAGCAATTTAAAAATAGCTTAGATAAATTGTTACCACAAAAATTAATTCCAGTAATTATAAAAAGAAGTAAAATAACTTCTGATAAAAAAGTTAACGAAATTACAAAAAAAGAAAGGGAACAACTTATAAAAGTAGTAAAAGATTTTGAAGTCCTTATAAAAAGTTTTAGACCAATAGAAGAGGCGATTATTACAAGTGGAGGCGTTAATATAAAGGAAATTAATCCCAAAACAATGGAATCTAAAAAGGTAAAGGGACTATATTTTGCTGGGGAAATTATAGATGTAGATAGTTATACAGGAGGATTTAATTTACAAATTGCATATTCTACAGGGTATGTAGCAGGTTTAAATAAAAATAAATAAAAGGAAGTAATTTATGAATAAATTTTTAACAATTAATCATTGTGTAGAAACAGAAATTATTGTAAAAAAATCAAAATTTATTGCCAATTTTATAAAAGTAACATCAAAAGAACAAGCAGAAGAAGAAATTAAAAAGATTAAAAAGAAATATTTTGACGCAAGACATAATTGTATTTCCTATAGAGTATTAGAAGATGATAAGATAGTAGAAAGATTTAGTGATGATGGAGAACCTTCTGGAACAGCAGGAGGACCTATGTTAAATATCTTACAAAAAAATAATTTAGTAAATGTATTAATCGTCGTAACAAGATATTTTGGGGGAATCTTACTAGGTACAGGCGGTTTAGTTAGAGCATATTCAGATAGTTTATTAAAAGCAATAGAAGAAAGTGAGTGTTTAGAACTTACAATAGGTTTGGAATATGAAGTAAAATTAGAATATAATCAATTCGAAAAATTTAAATATTATTGTAGAAATAATGCTATAAATATAAAAGATACAAGCTATACACAAGAAATTGCTTGCAGAATAGAGATGGAAGAGGATAAAAAAGATAAATTCTTAAAAGATTATGAATTAAAAAACATTAATTTATTGAATATGAGGATGTTATCTAAAAAATATATAGAGAAAAGTATACAAAAATAGTTGTTTTATAAAATAAATGGAAAAAATTACCAATTTATATTGCAAATTATCATCTGTAGGAATATAATTGGACTGTAAAATTTTTACAATTTGTTTTTTGGAGGAAAAATTATGAAAGAAAAGATTACAGTCTTAATAGCAGACGACAATCAAGAATTTAGTCAAACATTAGCATCATATATTGATGCACAAGAAGATATGGAGGTTATTGCGAAAGCAAAAGATGGAACAGAGGTAATAGATATTATAGCAAATACAGTGCCAGATGTGATTTTATTAGATGTTATCATGCCACATCTAGATGGATTAGGCGTTTTAGAAAATATTAATAAAATAAAAATAGCGAAAAAACCAATTTGTATTATGTTATCAGCCGTTGGACAAGATAAAATAACACAAAGAGCGATAGAATTAGGTGCACAATATTATGTTGTAAAACCTTTTGATATTGAAGTACTAATAAAAAGAATCAGAGAATTTAAATTTTATAAACCAACAACACAAAATACAAATAACAATTTTATAACAAGAGAGTCAAAACCACAATACATAGAAATTTCTTCAGATAATACAAAAACAGAGGAAAATTTAGAGGCTTTAGTAACAAATATCATTCACGAAGTTGGTGTTCCTGCCCATATTAAAGGATATCAATATTTAAGAGAAGCTATCATGATGGTAGTAAATGATATTGATGTAATTAATCAAATAACAAAAAGTTTATATCCACAAATTGCTCATAAATTCAATACAACACCAAGCCGCGTAGAAAGAGCAATTCGCCATGCTATAGAGGTCGCATGGGGAAGAGGTCAACAAGAAGTAGTTGAAAATATATTTGGATATACCATATCAGCTGCTAAAGGAAAGCCAACAAACTCAGAATTTATTGCAATGATAGCTGATAAATTACGCCTTGAATTAAAGAGTGCTTAATAAGAAATAAAAATTAAGATTTATTGTTTTATTAATCAGTAAATCTTATTTTTTTGCAAAATTTTTTTACTTTGTAGACAAATAAGTAAATATATACTATACTAAGAAATAGAAGATAAGAACAAGTAGATGTGCCTTACTGCCGGAACTTATGACAGAAATACAAACATTAAATAAAAGATATGAGAGGTATTTATAAAATATGAAAAATGAAAATATTAAAAAGTCATTGAATCCAATAATTAACGATAATTCAAAAATATTGATTTTAGGTAGTTTGCCAAGTGACAAATCAATTTTTATGAATGAATATTATGGCAATACATCAAATCAGTTTTGGGATATAATCAGTTCTGTTTTCGAAAAGCAAAAAATAAAATTTGAGAATTATAATGAAAAAATAAATTTTCTAAATAAACAGGATATCGCATTATGGGATGTCTATTGCTCAGCTGAAAGAATAGGATCACTTGATACAAATATTAAGAATGGTAATTTTAATAATATAAAAGAATTATTAAATACATATACAAATATACAAACAATATTAGTGAATGGAAAAGCGGCAGAAACAGCATTTAAGCAATATATGAAAAATCAGCAACTACATTATAAGTATAAATATGTTCCGTCTTCTAGTAGTGCAAATACCAGATATACTCTTTCGGAAAAAATTGAATTTTGGAGAAATGCTATAGAAACATGAATTATGAGAGAACATGAATACTTCATTTGGCATAAGATATAAATGAAACGTGTTATGAAGTGTAATTATGAAAAAAATGATGTTGAAAAATGTATTGTTATATGGTGGTTAGTCTAATAGTTGTTGTTATTTTAATATTATCCATTGTTATTGTGTGTAATGAAAATCAAGAGAAAGATATATTAACAGCTATTGCGGTCGAAGAAAATAATACACAACTAGGAACAACTACCATAAAATTTAGTCAAAATAATATGTTGTAGGAAATGCATTAACACACGAAGAGAATAGTGATGTAATCTTAATTAATGAAACAGGAATTTATCAAATTTAATTATTTGGAATAAAAGATGGAGCGGGTTCATTTAATTTTAATGCCGTATTATTAGTGAATGAAACTAAAATAGATAGTACTTTTAATGCTGGACCAGTTTTAGAAGATTTAGTAAATAATCGTATAACTTTAACAAGTATAGTCATTTTAGGGTTGAATGCCGGAGATACCTTAAAATTAGCAGGCATATCTATTGAAGATAGTATATATAAAAAAGCAAGAATAGACATTGAAAAAATTGACTAGACTGTAAAAATTTGCAAAAGAAATAGAAATTTGATATAATAAAACGATAAGAATATTAGGAGGTTTAAAAATGAAAAAACGGTTGGTAATAGGGATGATTGTATTGGTAACAAGTAGTATGTTTTTGTGGGGATGTAAAAGTTCAAATAAGAACTTGACAGAAACGCAAGCAGACAGACAGGAATATGCTAAAAATGCATATGAACTTGGGCTGGTAGAGGCTTTGGCTGTAATAGTTATGCCACCAGAAGAGTCAGCAGAAGTTCAGAAATTAATACATCAAGCGATGTCTCAAGAATTATCAATTGAAGAACAAAAAAAAGTAATGGACAAAGTTTTTGAGATGTTAAGTGAGTATATTGCCATAGACGAATATGGATTGGGTGAAATAGACCAACAATTATAAGTTTTCAAAGAAGAGGCACATCATAAATAGGATGTGCCTTTTTCTGTAATTAATTGTATAAAATGAAAAATTGTGGAAATACTGAAAACAAATACATAAGAAACTAAGGAGGTACCGATGGAAGATATAAATTTAAAAAATATGGTTGTTTTAAAAGATTTACCATCTAATATAGTTAAAGAAGCATATGTTGTTTTTAAATCTAATAAAGTAGTAAAAAAATTTCAGAGAATAAATAAAGATGATGAAAAAAAACAACAAAATATTGAAAAAAAGGATAATCAATATGCAATAAAGGAAGCAGAAATGTTAGTATTAGATTATGTAGAAAAAGTAGAAAAATCAGAAAAAGAAGTTATTTTAAATTCAAGAATAAATAAAAAGTTAAAAAAATATACCTATATTGCTAGTATAATTATCTTCATACAATTTATATTATTAATTATTAAATAGGCATAAAACACCTTTTCCAAACATATAGTTTAACAAGAAACGAAGGAAGAGGTGTTTTTTTATGGAAAGGACAATGACGGTAGAAGAAAGAATTAGACGAGCAGAAGAGATATATGAAAGGCGAAAAAGAAATGAAGGATTAACAGTTGTTCATGAAGAAAAAGAGGACAAAAAGAAAAATGAGAAAAAAGATATAAAATTATTGAAGAAAATGATAATTCAATTAATGGTTTGTATATGTATTTATTTAGTGATTTATACAATACAAAATAATCAATATATTTTTTCAGAAGATTTTATTAATAAAGTAAATGAAATTATTTCTTATGATATGGATTTTGGAAAGTTATATGGAGAGATTAAAAATTATGTAATGAATATTTTTAGTGAAAAAAATGAAGAACAAAACAATGTAGAAAATTCAATAGAAGATAATGAAACAAATAATGGAATTGGTGGAGCGGTAGAAGAAAACATAGAAATAACAGAAGAGGTAGGAGAAAATCAAAATTTATCACAAGAAGAACAAGATATTGTAAATGTAAAAAATGCAACAAGTTTTATAAAACCAATAGAAGGGACAATTAGTTCTCCTTATGGATATAGAGAAACAGCAACAGGATCTGTTCCTAAAAATCATACAGGAACAGATATAGCGGCGACAATGGGAACCAAGATAAAATCAGCAACTGATGGGCAAGTGGTTTTAGTGTCAGAAGAGGGAGATTATGGAAAACATATAAAGATACAAATAGGAGAAGTGAGTGTTATTTATGCACATTGTAACGCTTTATATGTTCAAGAAGGTGACATGGTCACACAAGGACAAGAAATAGCAGAGGTAGGTTCTACAGGAAATTCAACAGGTCCACACTTGCATTTTGAAATTAGAATATCAGAAAGGACGGTTGACCCACAAAAGATTTTAGAATTATAGAGGAGAAATAATGAAATTTAGAATAGATTTGAAAATATTTATATTGATTATATTGTTTTTTATAACAAATCAAATAAAAATATATGCTATGATAATGGTATTTGCTATCATACATGAATGTGGTCATTTAATAGCTGGAATTTTACTAGGAATGCAACCAGACAAGATGGAAATAAAGCCATTTGGTGTTTCAATTGATTTCAATATAAAGAAGAAAGACTATAATATAAAAATAAAAAAAGGAAATTTGTTAGAAATAAAAAAAATAGGGGTGGCCTTTGCAGGACCGTTTATAAATGGAATTATCATTCTTATACTATCAGTATGTCATCCTTTTAATATGAATAATAACGATAAAATGTTAATTATTTTTTCAAATATCACATTAATTTTATTTAACATATTACCAATTTATCCATTAGATGGCGGTAGAATTGTAAAAGGAATTCTTTATCTATTTAAAGGAAAATATAAAGCAGAAGAATACATATATAATATATCCTACATAACATTAATTATATTAACAGCTATCAGTAGTGTGATGCTACTTTACTTTAAAAACATAGCGATATTTTTAATCATTATGTTTTTATGGGGATTACAATTTAAAGAAACTAAAATATATGAAAATAAAAAGAAATTATATAAAACTATAAGAAAAGAAATGGAATCTTATGAAGATAAAAATATAAAAATTTCTATTGAAAATAAAATAAATTAATAGTAAACTATACTAAAGAGTGTTGGAGGTAAATGCAAATGATAAAAAAAGATAAAGGTGTGACGCTTGTTGCGTTAACAATAGCAGTAATCATCATTTTAATCATTACAGGAATGATTGTTTATTCAGCAAAGGATAGTGTATATGTAAAAAATTTGACGAATATGAGAAATGATATATCCAATTTAAAGGATAAAGTGTCATTATATTATTCAGAATATGGAGAAATACCAGCAGAAACAGAATATCCAAATATAAGTAATTTACAATCAGCAGGTGTTATTGGTGCAAATGATACTGGAAAATTTCTAATTATAGAATTAGAAAATTTAGATGGATTAACCTTAAATTATGGTAAAGATTATGAAAAATATAAAGCAAATGATTATACAAATTTAACTGATTTAACAGATATTTATATTATTAATGAGAATAGCCATAATATATTCTATGTACAAGGTGTAAGTGTAAAAGAAAATGATGGGACAAAAATGTATTATACAGATTATACTGAAGGAGATAAAGAAGAAATTGCATTAAGAAAGGTTATAGATGGTGTACTCATTCCAGAAGGGTTTTATTATGTAGGAGGAAAGAAAGATTCAGGCATAGTTATATCAGATAATAAAAATGATGAAGATAAATATGAAAATCAAGAAGTAGTAGGAACAGATGTACAAGGAAATCAATACGTGTGGATACCAGTAGATGGAATATTAGGAGAAGATGGCAAGACAATACAAAATGCCATAGATGGAGAAATTATATTAGGAAGATATGTGTTCGATAGTAATGGAGATATAGATACAGATTTAACACCAACAACGCAAGGAGAAGAGATAATAATAAATGGTGGAAGTTATATAGAGGGGTTAACAGGAAAGGGAAATATAATAGCAAAAGATATAGAAAGTTTTATAAACAGTGTAAGAAAAAATGGAGGATATTATATAGCAAGATATGAAGCAAGCAAAGGAACTAATAATAAAGCAGAAAGTAAATATAATAAAGCTGTGTGGACCGAAATAACACAACAAGATTCTGCAGAGGAATGTCAAGATTTATATACAGAAATGAATAGTGATCTAATAAATAGTTATGCATGGGATACAGCAATATTATTCATACAAAAATATGGACAAAGTAATTATTCAAGACAAACAAGTTTAAATAGCTCAAAACAAAATACTGGAATTTCAGGGGACAAGCAATTGAATATATATGATATGGCAAGTAATGTTGGAGAATATTGTACAGAAACATCTTTAGACAATCTTGGACCATGTGAAGGAAGAGGTGGAGATTATCAGTTCCCATCTAATTACACAAGTAATAGAGGAGGAAATAGTTTAAGCTATAAAGATGTAAGATATGGATTTAGAGTAATACTTTATGAATAGAAAAATATTTTATAGATAAGATTGGAAATATAGAATAAATGATATTAGGACAATGGTAACACATATAATTAATTCGAAAACACAAATTAATAAAGGAAGAAAAGCAATAAATGGAAAATATGTTGAAAAATTCTCAGATTTATATACAGAAACAGAACAATATACAAAAAATGGATTAACAGCATGAATATCAAAAGAATTTGCAGTAGAAATGTCAAGTACAATAGGTGAAGATCATAAAAGTATGGAAATGAATACGTATAGATACCAGTAGAGGAAATATTAGGAGAAAATAGTAAATCAGAAAGTTCTATCATTACTAATGGACTAAGTGTTATTATAATTCAGAAGTTTATAATACAAATTAATATCCACATAAGATTATATTATTTGTTCATTTTGTTCAATCTTGTATCTATAAAAATAAAATATTAAAGAAAATAAATACAGAGGAATAACCTATGTAAATTAGGATATTTCTCTGTATTTATAGTTAAAAAATTGATAGGTAAAAATAAAATAAAAATATACGGCTATAAGTTTTTTAAAAGAAAAATAAGAATTGTAATATAATTGTAACATTTTAGCAATATTTTTGTAATTTTAGGAAGAAATATCATTGACATTTAATGGATTTCGTTATATGATATACACATCAAAAAATATGTGTTTTTAAATCCTAAGGAGGAAAATTATGGGAGAAGTAATTGTTATAACATCAGGTAAAGGTGGAGTAGGAAAAACAACAACAACAGCAAATTTAGGTTCTAGTTTAGCATTAGAAGGAAAAAAAGTAGTACTAATTGATACTGATATAGGACTACGTAATTTAGACGTTGTTATGGGATTGGAAAATAGAATCGTATATGACATCGTGGATGTTGTAGAAGGAAAATGTAAATTAAGACAAGCTTTAATAAAAGATAAAAGATTTAAAGAATTATACCTATTACCAGCAGCCCAAACAAGAGATAAAAGCGCAGTAAATGAAGAACAAATGAGAGACTTAGTAGGTAAATTAAAAGAAGAATTTGATTATATATTAATAGATTGCCCTGCAGGAATTGAACAAGGTTTTAAAAATGCAATCGCTGGGGCAGATAGAGCAATTGTTGTCACAACAGCTGAAATATCAGCAATAAGAGACGCAGATAGAATTATAGGACTTTTAGAATCATCTGACATAAAAAATCCAGAATTGGTTATCAATAGAATAAGACCTAATATGGTAAGAAAAGGTGAAATGATGGATGTAGATGATATAGTAGACTTATTATCAATTGATTTAATTGGAGTAGTGCCAGACGATGAATATATCATTACACAAACAAATAAAGGAGAACCTGTAATACAGAATAGAAGAGCACCATCAGGAAAAGCATATATAGAAATTGCTAAAAGAGTTTTAGGAGAAAAAATAGAGGTAACAATACCAGGTAGAGAAAAAGGGTTTTTCGCAAAACTAAAAAGATTGTTTAAAAAATCATAATAAAACAAAAAGTTGGAGGGAAATTTAAGAATGTTTGAAAACATAATGAAATTCTTTAATAAGTTAATGAAAAAAGAAGAAAAAGTAGCACCAAATTCAAAAGAAGCTGCTAAGGAAAGATTGCATTTAGTTCTCATGCAAGATAGGGCTAATGTTTCAGCAGATTTCTTAGAATTAATGAAACAAGAAATTATAGAAGTAATAAAAAAATACATAGATATAGATGAAGGAGCGATAGATGTAAGACTAACTAATAAGGAAAATGAAGATGGTACAAATGGAGCTCCAGCTTTATATGCGAATATTCCTATTTTAAATATAAAAAATGAAGCAAGGAAAATGGAAAAAAAGGAAAATAAAAAAGAAGAGAAAGAAGAGAAAAATAAAGAGGTAGAA
The DNA here is from genome assembly GCA_944386365.1 of uncultured Clostridia bacterium. Lineage (GTDB taxonomy): Bacteria > Bacillota > Clostridia > TANB77 > CAG-508 > CAG-269. The sequence continues at coordinate 7,681 of CALXAT010000012.1, read as the reverse complement.
AGTAAGGAAGACAAAAAAGAGAATACACAAGAAAAAGAAGAACAAAGTGAGAAAACAGAAGAAAACACTGCTGAAACATCTAAAGAAAAAGATAAAGATAACAACGAAAATGAAAATAAAAATGTAGAGAAAAAAGAAGAAAAAGTTGAAGAAAATAAAGATTTAAAAGATAAAGAAAAAATTGCAGAAGAAAAAGAAACAAAAGAAAAGTTAAATCAAAATAAATAATAGAAAAAGAGTGATTTAATGAGAAAAAGAGAATTAAAAAATATGGAGTGGGGAATTTTAATTACTGCAATTATTCTATGTATAATAGGAATAGTTGCATTATTTTCTGCCACACAAGAAACTGAATATGATGAATTTACAAAGCAAATAATATGGTTTGTTATTAGTTTAATTGTTATGGCAATATTTATGTTTGTAGATTATAATTTATTATTAAAGGCATCACCAGTATTATATGGCATATTTATTGTATTATTGATAGGTGTCTTATTTACGAAACCAATTAATGGAGCAACAAGTTGGTTTAATATTGGTGCATTTTCATTCCAACCAGGTGAATTTGCAAAAGCCTTTGTAATTTTATTTTTAACATATGTAATTGTAAAAATACAACATAAAGGACAAGAAGAAATTAATCGAGTAACAAGATTATTAATTGTATTAGCTGTAGTAGGATTACCTGTTTTATTAATTGTTATGCAACCAGATTATGGAACAGCTTTAGCGTTTATAGTAGCAACAGCATTAATGCTATTTTCAGCAGGACTAGACAAGAAATATATTATAGGAACCATATTACTAATTGTAATTGCTGTACCATTATTGTATAACTTTGTATTACCAGAGCATGCAAAACAAAGAATAGATGTATTTTTAAATCCGGAATCAGATCCTAGAGGAGCAGGATATAATATTATTCAATCAAAACTTGCTATAGGGGCAGGTGGATTAACAGGAATGGGACTATTAAAAGGAAACCAAACACAATTAGGATTTTTATATCCTAAAACAACAGACTTTATATATTCTGTTATTGGAGAAGAAATGGGATTTATTGTAGCAGGTGGTATCATATTGCTATATGTATATTTAATAACTAAATGTATATATATTGCTAAGACTGCAAAGGATAGATCTGGTTCGCTAATAGCAATAGGAATAACTGGTGTGTTCTTATTCCATGTGTTAGAAAATATAGGTATGGTTATGGGACTATTACCAATAACAGGAGTACCATTACCTTTTATAAGTTATGGAGGAAGCTCTTTGATTACGAATTTCATATGCATAGGAATTTTATTAAATATTAGTGGAAAAAGACAAAAAACAATATTTGTACAATAAAAAAAGTGGACATTGAAATCATAGATTTCTATAATGTCCAATTTTTATCTTATTCAATATGAGGAGAAAAAATGAAATATATAAAAGAACTAAAAATAGGAAATGTAAAATTAGAAAATAATTTAATATTAGCACCAATGGCAGGGGTAACAAATAGACCATTTAGAATGATATGTAAGCAATATGGTGCAGGCATGGTATGTACAGAAATGGCAAGCTCTAGAGCAATGCTTCATAATGATTTAAAAACAAAAAGGTTATTAAATACAGATGGAGAAAAAAGACCAATTAGTATGCAAATATTTGGCAGTGATGAAGAATCAATGGCATATGCAGCAAAATATGTAAGTGAACTAGCAGATATTGTAGATATTAATATGGGATGCCCAGCACCTAAAGTTGTAAAAAATGGTGATGGTAGCAAATTATTATTAGATTTAGAAAAAGCAAAAAAAATACTACAAGCTGTTATAAAAAATTCAAAAGTTCCTGTAACATTAAAAATAAGAAAAGGTTGGGATAAAGAGAATATAGTAGCTGTTGAAATTGCAAAAATAGCAGAAGAAGTAGGCATATCTGCTATAACTGTACATGGAAGAACGAGAAGTGAGTTTTATACAGGCAAAGCGGATTTAGATATCATTAAGAAAGTAAAAGAGAGTGTCCATATTCCCGTAATTGGAAATGGCGATATTATAGACGGAGAATCTGCCAAAAGAATGTTTGAATATACTGGTGTGGACGGAATTATGATAGGAAGAGGAACTTTTGGGAGACCATGGATATTTAAAGAAATTATAGAATATTTAGAAACTGGCAAAAAGATGGAAGAACCAACCAATGAAGAAAAATTACAAGTAATTAAAAAGCATATAGATTTAGCTGTTGAAGAAAAAGGAGAAATAGCAGTTAAGGAATTAAGAAAACATATAGCATGGTACACCAAAAATCTTAAGAACTCAAGTGAATTTAGAAATTCTATTAATAAAATAGAAACAAAAGATGAACTAGTAACAAAAATAGATGCATATTTTAAAAGCCTTTAGAATAAAATTTAGCAAGAATTTGTTTATAAGGAAACAATTCTCTTGCTATTTTTTTGTATGGTGTGAAAAATTTTAGGAGATGAGGAGGCTTTTTTGAATAAAAATAAATTGTTAAAAAGAATTATAGTAATTATATTTTTTATTATCATATTTCTTTTTATATTTTTTTGTATCAATAAGAGTAAAAAAATGAAAATTGGAAATACTATGAGTAGTCAAGAAATTATGGATAACATTTTAAATATTAGTGCATATGAAACGATAATAGAAGTTGAAATAAATAGTAATAAAAATACCAATAAATATATTATAAAACAAAAATACATAGCACCTAATATATCAGAACAAGAAGTATTAGAACCAGAAAATATACAAGGAATAAAAATCACTAAAAAGGAAAATGAATTAAAAGTTGAAAACAGTAAACTAAATATTTCCAAGATATATAATCATTATGAATACATGACAGACAACTGTATGGATTTGAACACATTTATAGATAATTATAAAGCAGATAACAAAAAACACTGGGAAGAAAAAGATAATGAAATTCTATTATTTACAGAAAATGAAGAAAATAAATATACGAGATATAAAACACTATATATAAGTAAAGAAACAGGAAAACCGACTAAAATGGAAATAAAAGATAATAGCAAAAGAAGGATAATTTACATATTATATAAGGAAGTAAAGTTTAATAAGTAAGAACTTTACTTTAGCTAATATTTAAAATAAAACACATACTTGATAATATAACAATATTGGGAGTGAAACAAATGGTAATAAAAAGAGGAGATATGTTTTATGCAGATTTAAGCCCAGTAGTAGGTTCTGAACAAGGAGGAATAAGACCAGTATTAATTATACAAAATGATTTAGGAAATAAATATAGTCCTACAGTAATAGCAGCAGCGATAACTTCACAAACAGGAAAAAATAAATTACCAACACATATAGAAATAGATTCAGAAAGTTGTGGATTAAAGAACAATTCAGTTGTTTTAACAGAACAAATCAGAACAATAGATAAAAGTAGATTGAAAGAAAAAATAGGACACATTGATGATGAAAAAATTATTAACAAAGTAAATAATGCATTAGGCGTAAGCTTTGGGCTAGAAGAATAGAAGAGGATTTAATTCAAATTAAATCCTCTTTATAATGTATTCTAAACTCTTAATTTTTTAATATTTTTGATTTCCTTGTATAAATTATCAATAATTGCTTTTCTTGTATTATAAGCTTCCACATATTCTTGATAAAGTTGATCAATTTGATCAATATTTTCAATAGTTTCTTCAGGTTTCAATAAAAGTTTAATTCCTTCTAAATAATAATTTTTATCTTTATCTTTTTTAGCTTTTTCCATTTTTTCTTTATATTTTTTTATTTGTTTGAAACGTTTAATATCTTCTAATAAAGAATCCACATAGCTTTGTGTGCAAGTAATTTCATAACCAATATCATCAATAACAACTTTAAATAATGTACGAACAATAATTGGATTACTTTTTCCAAGTTTCGCTTCTTTGGCAAGATGATTTAAAGTTCCAGAATAATCTGGTGTAACAGAAGGTTTTGTTTCTTCTACTAAAATTTTTAAAGTATCAGATATGCCAACATGAGATTTGTATTGTCTTTTACTTACAATGGCATCATACTCGTCAGCAACTCTAATAATTTGACCTTCATAAGGAATATCTTTTTTGGTTAATCCTTGAGGATATCCCGTACCATTTAAGGCTTCGTGATGATATAAAGGACCAGCAGCATAAGGTCTTAACTTTAAATCTTTCATACACATTTCATATCCTAAAGTTGTATGTGTTTTCATAACTTCAAATTCCTCATTGGTTAATTTAGAAGGCTTTTGTAAGATTGCTGGCGGTATAAATAATTTTCCAATGTCGTGAAGATATGCACAGATTGTACAATATTCTGTAAATCCTTTATTACAGCGTAAGTATTCACAAAGTCTACAAGTTAAAGCAGCTACATTTTCGCAATGCTTTCTAGTAAAAACATCTAATGTATCTAACATATTTAATTGATATCGCATTGTTTTATCTAGGTTATATGATTTCAAACTAGTTTTATCATAAAAATCAAATTCTGGTTGTTTCATAATTTATTCACTCCTATCAAAAATATCATACCATTAAATAAAAAAAACTGCAATAAAAAAATGAATTATTATATATGGATAAAAAAACCAATAATAAAGTATATAAAAAAACAAAAATCAGTGGAAAATAGAAGAAAAAAACAATTGATTGACATAAATCAGAAAACGATATATAATATTGTCGAAAACTGGAAACCCTAGATTCAGAAGAAAGGGAGGTTAACACAATGAAAGAAAAGACCGGTTCAAAAATGGGAAGATGGCGGATAGAGTATAATCAACTAAAAAACTATGCAATAACAAACAATATGCGGAATTTTATTATTGCCTTAACGTTGGCAGTAAAATATCACGAAGGACAGTATAGAGATGGTGGAGAACCATATGTAATACATCCTTTGATGACATGTAAGACTTTGATACTCTTAAGGGTAGACAAAGCCTTGCATGAATGGCAGCCACAAAAAAGCAATGATTGGATAAAGCATGAATGTGATATTCTCTATGCAGCAGCAGTATTGCATGATGTCATTGAGGATTGTGGTCTTCCCAACAAAGGAAGAGAAATGGTGGATGTATATCATTTAGATGAAGAAGTGTGGTTTATTGTAAACATACTTTCTAAGCCACCTAAGGGACAACTATATGAACCCGAAGAATACTTTGGGAAGATACTTCAGGATTGGAAGGCAATTTTAATTAAACTTTCAGATCGTGCAAACAATTGCAGTACGATGCAGGTATTCGATGAAGACCGGAGAAGAAAATATATCCGTAAAACGAATAACTATGTATATCCACTGTGTGCAAATGGAAGAAAAAGGTATCCACAGTTTTCTAATATTATAAAGATATTGGAAAATTTAATTGTCTCGATTTGTGAGTCTTTGGCATCCATTTTAGGTATGCAAGAGTCAATTACAAAGCAAACACAAAATTATGAAGAGATGATTGAATTTATAAAGTTGAATGCCAAAAATGAAAAAATGCCCAATACATACCAGGCACTATTCATGGCACAAACACTTTATGAAGGAAGTTTTAGAACAAGTGGAGATCCATTTATCATTCATCCACTAAGAGTCAGTTCATATCTAATGACTTTAGGAATTATGGATGATATTACCAATGCAGCAGCATTACTGCATGAAAAAGCACATTGGCCTAAATGGGGATACAGGTATGTTAGAAATAGTAAAATTAATCCAGAAGTAATAAGGATTGTAGATGTCGTTTCTGATAAGGACAGACCACTTTCCGAATATTATGCAAGAATTCAGGAAGAGCCAAGAGCGATTTTGGAGAAGCTTTCTAACAGGGCGCACACCTGCACCTTCTTGGCAAAGGCAAGCTATGAAGAAATGGAGGCTTACACAAGAGAAAACGAAGAGTATATGGTTCCCATGTGTGAGTATGCGAAAAAGCATTTACCACAATACACGAATCAGATAGAAATTATGAAATATCATATTCTATCAATCAGTAATATTGTAGAAGTTGTAACAAGACAAAACCGGTTAACCTCACAAGGAAGCTGACAATCTGTTAGCTTCCATTTTTTTTGCCTAACCATTGAAAAATAGGGAAAATTATGGTAATATAAGTAGGACTAATACAAACAGGGGGAATATATATGTATAGAACAAAAACTTGTGGAGAATTAAATATAGAAAATGTAAAAGAACATGTTGAACTTGCAGGATGGATTCAAAAAATAAGAGATTTGGGAGGAATGACTTTTATTGATCTAAGAGATGAATTTGGAATTACACAAATTGTTGTAAATGATGAAGAGTTAAAGAAATTTGTAAAAGAATTACATACAGAAAGTTGTATCCACATCGAAGGAGAAGTTGTGGAAAGAACAAGCAAAAATCCGCATATGAAAACAGGAGATATTGAGGTTGTGGCTCAAAAAATAGAAGTATTAGGAAAATGTAAAAATGTCCTTCCTTTTGAAATTAATACAGACCAAGAAGTAAGAGAAGATTTAAGATTAGAATATCGATTTTTAGATTTAAGAAATGAAAAATTACATAATAATATCTTATTACGTTCAAAAATATTAAAAACATTAAGAGATAAAATGGATGAACTTGGATTTACAGAAATACAAACACCAATTTTAGCGAATTCTTCACCAGAAGGTGCAAGAGACTATTTAGTACCAAGTAGATTAAATCCAGGAGAGTTTTATGCCCTTCCACAAGCACCACAACAATTTAAACAATTATTAATGGTTAGTGGATTTAATAAATATTATCAAATTGCACCATGTTTTAGAGATGAAGATCCAAGAGCAGATAGAGCACCAGGGGAATTTTATCAATTAGATTTTGAAATGAGCTTTGCCACACAAGAAGATGTTTTTAAAGTAATTGAAGAAGTGGTACCATATACATTTGAAAAATTTACAGATTGGAAAGTAGACAAAGGACCATTTGTTAGAATTCCATATAAAGAAGCAATGGAAAAATACGGAATCGATAAACCAGATTTAAGAAATCCATTAATTATTCAAGATGTAACAGATGTATTTAAAGGTTCTGATTTTAATGCCTTTAAGGATAAAACCATAAAAGCGATTATTGTGCCAAATGGGGCAGAACAAGGAAGAAAATTCTTTGATAAAATGGGTGAATTTGCAACGACAGAAGAGGTGGGAGCAAAAGGATTAGCTTGGACAAAATTGGATAATGAAGGAAATGTACAAGGTGGTATTGCAAAATTCATAACAGATGAAATCAAAGAAAGATTAGAAAAAGACTTTGGATTAGAAAAAAATGCAAGTATTTTCTTTATTGCAGATGAATTTGAAAAAGCACAAAAAATTGCAGGATTAGTTAGAATCGAATTAGGAAAAAGATTAGATTTAATTGAAAAAGGTGTATACAAATTCTGCTTTATTGTAGATTTCCCAATGTATGAATTATCTGATGAAGGAACAATCGATTTTAGTCATAATCCATTTTCAATGCCACAAGGTGGTTTAGAAGCATTAGAAAGTCAAAATCCACTAGATATATTAGCATACCAATATGATTTAGTATGTAATGGATATGAAATGGCATCAGGAGCTGTTAGAAATCATGATCCAGAAATCATGGTAAAAGCATTTGAAATTGCAGGATATAGTGAAGAAGATGTAAAAAAT
>CALXAT010000011.1 GCA_944386365.1 uncultured Clostridia bacterium | reverse complement strand
TTTCATTAGTAAAAAATGCAAGAATAATTTTATCTTCATATAAGCAAATAACCCCTGAGAATAAAAAAATGATAGAAACTACAGTAACTGCACTTCTTGGAATAGTTAAAGAAAATGTTAAAGCAGAATATAAAAAAATTCAAAATTTTAAGTAAATAACAAATTACAATTTGTAATTTAAATAATTGCAAAAAAATAGATTAGTTATAACTAATCTATTTTATATTTAGTATTATATTGCATATAAGAATAAAATATATTATAATCAAAAATTATTTATTAATTTTCGTCTATGTTTTCTATTTTAAATAAATCATCATCATAAAATTCAGATAAAGTCATTCCAAAGCCATAAGCTATAAAAAACATTGTATGAGTACTTGGATAAAGTGTTCTTCCACTTAAAACACTACGAATTACGGATTCATCTAATCCACATTTTAAAGCAAGCTGATATGGATTTTCAATATGTTTTTCAATCATTAAATTATTAATTCTTTTTATTATAGCTTGTGACAATGTCATAATATGTTATCCTTTCATTTAATATATTTACAGGATAGCAAATTTTTATACATAACATTAGGACGTATGTACGAACAATATTATCAATAAGGATATTTATCATTAATCAATTAAGAAGGTAAAAAATGAAAAATCAATATAAAAAAATTATAAGAAATAAAAGCAGTTATTTAAAAACAAATAAAATGAGTAAAGTAGAGGTAGAAAATATGTTATTAACAGAAGAAATAGAAAGATTTAAAATTTCAAAAGAGAAAATAGAATATCAATATGGTTTTAATATTCCCAATTATATTATTGATGAAATTATAAATAATAATAATTATGATAATCTATGTGCTTTAGTAAATTTAGCTGTACTTCAAAATAGATTAACAAAAGAACAAGGAATAATTATCAAATATAAATATGATAATGTAAAGTTTTAATAATATAAAAAGCAAATAACTTATATAATAAATATATAAATTATTTGCTTATAAACTATCTTTCAAAATGTTTTACAAAGTTACTAACTAATTTTCTAAAGGTATCCATAGGGAAGTCAAAAAGATGTTTAACAACTTCAAAAGTTTTATCAATATAATTTCTCAATTTGTTATTTTCTTGCCTTAATTTTTCATTTTCATACTTTAAAGCAGTATTTTCTTTTTGTAGATTATCTATTTATTAATAGTAGTATATAATTTACTTAATTGTACTTTTAATTTATTTGTATATTTAATTAATTCTTTGTTTTGCTGAATAATTAAAGAAGTGTTTTGAGTTTCAATTGGTTTAATTTGTTCTTGTATTAATTCATACTTAATATTATCATAATTTGTTATTTGTTTTAATTTTTCTGTACTTAAATGCTCTACATTACTTGCTTTTCCTCTTTCTAAATTGAATCCGTTATTTGTAATATATTGATAAAAATTATCTTGTAATTTTTTATAACTGTCTTTACCTTTCCAATATTCACTACAAGCAATTTTATTAATTTTATTTCCACTTTTCTTGTCTAATTTTTGGACAACAGGAACAAAAACTAAATGTAAATGTGGAGTGCTTTCGTCCATGTGAACTTTTGCAGATAATATATACTTTTCTCCAAGCCCTTTATAATTGGCAACAAAATTATAAGCAGTTTGAAAATATCTTTTAGTTTCTTCTTCTCCAATTGTTTCAAAAAATTCTTTATCTGAAGTAATAATAAATTCGCATACAAGGTTTGTATAACTTGTTATCCTACATTTTAAATCATTTTCTTTTATTAATTGTTTAATAGCATTTAAATAGGTTGTATTACATTTTTTTATTGAATAGTTATTTATAGATTTATTTTTATCAATATCTTTATTAGAATAATTAGTATTTTTTCTTTCGTTATGTTTATATAGTCCTGCTAAATTATCTCTTTTATAATTAGCATTTCTAATTATTGCATAACTCATTTTTTTAATTCCTTTTCTTACAAGCTAGCCTTCGAAGGCTTACAAAAATAAATACCTCCTTTGAATTTCTTACTAGAAAACTTTTATTGAAGTTCTAACACACTAGAACTTCACGGAAGTTCTGTGTGATTAAGGACAACTTTGTTTTCCTTAATAATCCTTTTATTGCATGATTGAATATTATATTTATTAAAATCATTTAATAAATACCATAAAATAATAATTAATTATTTTATTTAATATTCTAATCATGTTATAAAAATATTCGCTTATATGCTCATATTTTTATAATTAGATTTTGCGATTGCAAAATCTATTATCTGGCATTACCTAAAGAAGTATTTTATTTATATTCATTTTTTCTATTTTTTTATAATTTATTTTAATTTTTATTCTTTAAACTACTAACTAAACAAAATCTGTTATCTGGCATATATATAAAGAAATTATCTGGTCTTCGCTACCAAATAAAAAGACTCGTAATGTTTATTACATTTACGAGTTTTTTTATTTATAGAATGAATTCCTTTATTTTCCTTCAAATAAAGTATTCAAAATATTTGGATATATGGTATTGGCATGATTTTTCCAATTCTCTACGATTTTTTTAGCTCTTTCTCTTGAACCAGCATATGTTTTTACCTCAAAAATGGTTTCATTATTTTCAACAATTTTCAAAGTTACAGTATAGTTATTTTCATCTTTTGGTGTGAATTCAGCAATAACAGAAGAAGCTTCTTCAATATTAGAAAATTCTTTTTTAAAAACACTATCTGCTTTTAATTTTAATATTCCAGGCATGACATCCTTAGTTAAAATGTATGCATTTTTTCCTTCACTAGTGATTCTTAATACTTGTTCATCTTCTTTTGTATAAACACCTACTAGCTTTGAATCTATTAAATCGGTTAAGATTTGTTTAAAATAAAAATAATTTAGATTATTAATAGAAGAAATTATCTTAAACAATCCATCTTGTATGATGTCTCCATCAATTAGATTTAAGATATATAAAATCAATACCTTATTTTCAGCCAAAGTAGTAGTATTATTTGAATTTGAACTCATAAATAGCACTCCTTACTTTGATTATTTGTTAGATTATATCATAGTTGTGAAAAAAAGTAAAATAAATTATGTAAAAAAACTTTAAATTTAGAGATAATCGTAGTATAATATTGAAGGAAATTTAAGAGAAAGGAAATGATATTTATGAAAAAAGGAAAAGTTGTCTTAGTAGGTACAGGATTTGTAGGAATGAGTATGGCCTATTCAATGTTAAATAGAGGAGGTATACAAGAACTTATTTTAATAGATATAGATAAAGATAAAACAATAGGAGAAGAAATGGATTTATCACATGGATTACCATATGCACCTCAAAAAATGATTATAAGAGCAGGAGATTATGATGAATGTAAAGATGCACAAGTTGTTGTTATTACAGCAGGTGTTGCACAAAAGCCAGGACAAACAAGATTAGAATTGGCAGAAGTAAATGCAAAAATTATGAAAAGTGTAACACAAAGTATTATGGCAAGTGGATTTAATGGTATTATTGTGGTTGCAACTAATCCTGTAGATTTAATGACTTATGTTGTTGCAAAAGTATCTGGATTACCAAAAAACCAAGTTATTGGTTCAGGAACCGTTTTAGATACAGCAAGATTAAGATATATGGTAGGACAATATTTGAAAATATCAAGTAAAAATGTACATGCCTATATTATGGGAGAACATGGAGATTCTTCATTTGTTCCATGGGCTCATTGCTATGTTGGTTGTAAGAGAATTACAGATGTGATGAAAGACAATCATCATCCAATGGAAAAGCTAAATAAAATTCATGAAGATGTTGTAAATGCAGCCTATGAAATTATTGAAAAGAAAAAAGCAACTTATTATGGAATTGGAATGGCATTAAATAGATTGGTAAGAGCAATCATAGATGATGAAAATTCTATATTAACCGTTTCTACATATTTAGATCATCAATATGGAGAAGATGATATCTATATAGGTGTTCCAGCAATTATCAATAAAAATGGTGTTAGAGAATTGTTAGAATTAGAGTTAAATGAAAATGAACAAGCAAAATTAGACAATAGCTGTAAAATCATAAAAGAAATGAGAGAAAAATCAATTGATAAAATTATAAATGAAAAATAGGATATTTGCCATTTATATGAAAAATATTTGCATTTTAAAAAAATATATGTTAAAATAGCAACATATATTTGAGATATAAAACCGTTAGGAGGAAGAAATAGACATGGAAATAGCAAAATGGATATTGGTTGTAATCTATTTTATAATCGCAATAGCAGTTATTATATTAGCCCTATTACAATCAAAAGAAGATTCAGGATTATCTTCAACGATTACAGGTTCATCAACCAATAATTTCTTTGAAAAGAATAAAGGTAGAACCAAAGAAGGAAAGCAAAAAAGATGGACAGTGATATTATCAATCATATTTGCAGTATTGACAATTGTATTAGGAATATTATATATGGCATAAAATGAAAAGAGCAGTTTAAAATAAACTTGCTCTTTTTTGCGATAAAAATCAAAAAGAAAGGAATATCAATGGAAGAACAAGAACTGAAAGTTTTAAATTTAATTAAAGATAAAGATTATGCCCCTATGAAGGCAAAAGAAATTGCGATGATTATGCATGTACCTAAAAGTGAATATAATGAACTTTTAAGAATATTAGGAAAATTAGAAATGGAATTAAAAATTCAGAAGAATAGAAAAAATCAATATAGACCAGTAGAAGAAATATATTATGATGGCATTTATAGAAAAAATCAAAAAGGATTTGGATTTGTGAAAATAGAAGACCAAGAAGATGAAATCTATATATCAAAAGAAAATTCATTAAATGCCTTAAATGGAGATAGGGTTTTAATTAAAATTATTGAAGAAAAAAATAAGGTAAAAAAAGCAGAGGGAAAAGTAGTAAAAATCTTAAAACATGAAAAAGATACAATTGTTGGAAGATTTGAGAGTAATAAAAATTTTGGATTTGTAGTTCCAGATGACAAAAATTTTGGCACGGATATTTTTATTTCTAAGAAGAACTTTGGAAAAGCAAGAAACAATCATAAAGTTCTAGTAAAAATTATAAAATATCCACAAAAAGGAAAAAAAGCAGAAGGAAAAATTCTAGAGGTATTAGGAAATGTTAATGAAGCAGGTGTAGATATGTTATCTTTGATAAAAGAGCATAATTTACCATCAACATTTCCAGAAGCAGTTGTAGAAGAAGCAAAAAAATGTGGAAACAAAATTGATGAAAAAGATATCATAAAAAGAAGAGATTTAAGAGGAAAAACAATATTTACAATTGATGGAGAAGATGCTAAAGATTTAGATGATGCTGTAAAAGTGACAAAATTAGAAAATGGAAATTATAAATTGGATGTCCATATTGCAGATGTAAGTTACTATGTAAAACCAAATAGTTTATTAGATCAGGAAGCTTTGTTGAGAGGAACTAGTATTTATATGCTTGGAAGAGTAATACCGATGCTACCTAGAGAATTATCAAATGGAATATGTAGTTTGAATGCAGGAGAAGACAGATATACGCTATCATGTAGTATGGAAATCAATGAAAAAGGAGAGGTTATTTCTTCAGATGTATATAAAGCAGTCATTAATGTTACAGAAAGAATGACATATCAAAACGTACAAAAAATCTTAGATAATACGGATGAAGAAGTAGTAAATCAATATAAAGCATATATTTCTGAATTTCAGTTAATGGAAGAATTAGCACTTATTTTGAAACATAAACGATTGGAACAAGGATATTTAAATTTAGATATTCCAGAAAGTAAAATAGAATTAGATATAGATGGAAGAGTAACCAATATAGAAAAATATGAAACTAGTTTTGCAAATGAAATTATTGAACAATTTATGCTAATAGCCAATGAAACAATTGCAGAAAAGTTCTTTTGGTTAGATGCGCCATTTATTTATAGAGTTCATGAAAAACCAGATTATGAGAAAGTGCAAGAATTAAATAAATTTTTATTTAATTTTGGATTAAAAATAAAGGCTAATAAAGATAATATTTATCCAAAAGAATTTGCAAAAATATTAGAAGAAACCAAGGGAAAAGAAGAGGAAAAAATTGTTTCAAATTTAATATTAAGAACATTAAAAGTAGCTAGATATGAAGCAGAAAATAAAGGACATTTTGGAATTGCTAGCAAATATTATTGTCATTTTACATCACCAATTAGAAGATATCCAGACTTATTTATTCATAGAGTCATTTCAAAATATTTAGAAGAAAATTATGATGTAGATAGTAAATTTGTTGAAGAATATAAACAACAAGCAGAGGAAAGGGCCAAACAATCTTCAGAAAGAGAAAATATAGCTACAAAAGTAGAAAGAGAAAGTGAAGATATTAAAAAAGCAGAATATATGGAAAATAGAATAGGAAAAGAATATGAAGGAATCATATCTTCTGTAACTTCTTTTGGGATATTTGTGGCATTAGAAAATACAGTAGAAGGATTAATTCGATTTGATGATTTAGGAGATGAATATTTTATTTATGATGAGGAAAGAAAAATACTTATTGGAGAACATACAAAAACAACTTATAAAATAGGTGATAAAATAAAAATTAGGGTAAAAGATGCAAGTAAATTATTAAGAACAATTGATTTTGAAAAAGTAGAAGAATTTGAAAAATGATCGTCATATACATTTTAAAATAAATTATAAAAAGTTTAACGCAAGGTGTTATATTTCCTTGCGTTAAACTTTTTAAGCAATACATAAAGCAATAATACTTAAAATAATAGAAAATATAGAAAAAATAATGACAGCAATACCACCAAATCGATTTTGATTTTTATATTCATATATTCCATAACTGATAGCATCTTTTAGAACATATAAACAAAATAATATAAAAACAAGAAATTCCAAAAAGTTAATCATAAAACCCTCCATGTAAATAATTTCGTAAAAAATAAGCATATAAAACTGGATCCATAATACTAGCTTTCTGTTAGTAATGAAGAAGATCGAATAGAAGAATTTATGCTTACCTTAAAAAAGCTATCTTTATATTTTTCGTTCCAATTATAATTATAAAATTGATTTAAAGTAAAAAAATTTTTTCTTGCTGTTTTACCAAAACCATTTATATCAGATTGTAAGGATTTAGAGGTTTTATATAAATATTCTGTAAGAATGCTTTCTAAGTAACTATTACAAGAATTAGAAATCTCAGTTAATAGATTAGCATTTAGATAATCAGCATTATCTTCCATAGAATAAATTCTACCAGTAAATCGACAATTTAAAGAAATATAAGGTGTTCCATTTAAAATTTTTACCTGAATATCAGGAGCGCTTAAAGGTGTTACATGTAAGTCAATATAAGAATTTGTTTTATTAGGATTTGGAACAGATATTAAAAATCCATCAACTTGATTTTTAATAATGGAAAAACATAAAGTTTCTATAGAATTTAATTCTCCTACTAAAACATCATCTTTAAAAACAGCAAGACCGGTGTTTTCAGCGGTTGATTGTCCAGATAATGAAGAAGCATTAGATTTAGTACTAGTATCGTTTTCAGAATTTGTAGTACCACTATATTCAGTAGAGTCATTTGTTACGCCACCTAAAATGGCATATGGTTCACAAGAATGACAAATTAGACTATTAAAAAAATCACCGATGGTTGCATTAGAGGTAAAGCCAGTATAACTACTTGATGCAGCAAATACTTCATAATATTTTGTAATTAAATTTTCAAATAAAGGTTTAGAATGTTCTAAGTAATATCTTGCGGAGGTTTTAGAAATAACAATATTGGTAGAAGGTCGTATTTGTGTGTCATTAATTAATGTGTAAATTTCATCAGAAATTCCAGTACTTGCAATTTCTTCTGAAAATGTAATTACTTTGCAATGGGAAAGATTCACTTCTTTTCCAATATACGTATTAATAAGATTGATGCCAGAACTAATAGAAGAAGCATCTACAGAATATATAATAGAAGGAGATTGCTCAGAAGTTCCTGATTCTGATACAGAAGAAGGATTTGTAAATTGAAAACTAATTTGTAAATTATTTTTATCAGAAACATCTATACCCATTGCGACTACAACACTTAGATTATCAACATTTAAAGTAGAATAGGATTTGGAAAAGGCAAGAAGAAGCATAATGATTAATATAATAATAAAGATTTTTTTAACTATTTTTTTCATTGTTTGCGTTCAACTCCTTTTTCTTTCTTTTTTTAAAATAAGCAAGTATTAGAAGAGATAAACCTAAGACGATGGAAACAATAATCACCATGTAATGATAAATATAATCTTCAATAAATTTTGAAATAGCATAATTTTTTGGGAGTAGAGCTATAGCAAATATTAATAATCCAAATACCAAAATAATTGGTTTTTCATCTTGGATATTGGTGATTTTTTTAAATATAGAAACGGATATTTTCGCAATAATACTTAAATAACAAACCATTTGTAGAATCCATATAAGAAGAAAGATAGATTCTAATCTTTGAAAAAAGTTTCCAAATTCAATATATCTTGCAGCTGTATATAGGGGCATGATTTGATTGGTATACATTAAAGAGATAAATAAGAATAATATAATAGAAACACATAAGAAAAAATAAATTGTTCCTAGTATAATAGATGCCAAGTAGATTTTTTTCATTTTTTGTGGTTCTTTTAAATAAGGCGGAAGAAAATATAATAACGTAATGCCACCAAATGCACCTAAGTTTCCAATTCCAGTTATGAAAGTGTTAAATAAACCATCACCAAAAATAGGAAAAATATTATCTAAAGAAAAGTTTTTTATATTGGCTATGAATAAGAAGATAATACTAATAATCACTAAAGGAATAATGAACAGGTTTACTTTTGCAATAGATGAAAAATGGTGATGTAGTGTAATACAAATGACAATAATAAATGTTAAAATAATAAATATTAAGCTTGTCATAGGATAATATACAATTTTTAAGCATTCACAAAAATTCCTAAGAAGAATACTACTGCTAAATAAAAAATAGAAAATAAATATAATACCTATACATGTTTTTAAGGCTTTTCCACCTAAATATTCAGCAATATCAACAATATCATTTCCGTGGAAATTTTATTAATAATTTATAAATTAAAAAGGTTATAAAAAGAGCAATGATTCCAACATATAAAATGTTAATAAGCGTAGATGTTTTAGTAGATTCTAGCATACTTCTTGGAAGGGCAACTAATGTATAGGCAACAAATATTCCTAATATGATACTAATGGCTTCGGCAGCAGTTATTTTAGAGTTTTCCATATAGACTCCTTTCTTTAATTGTATTTAGCTATTTTTCCATTTCATAGATATGTGGCCTTGCTTGGTTTCTTTTTTAGAATTTAAAAATCCTGAACGATATTCTCTTTTCCATATAGGAGGTAAGTAATAAGAAGTACCTTTAATATGCTCAAGAGGAGAAATTCCAATTGTATAAGGAACACCAAAAGATTTTGAATCACACATAGCAATCATATAAACAAAAAAACCAAGTGCAATTCCTAAAAAACCACAAAGATAACCTAAAAATATAAATACAAATCTGTAAATACGTAAATGAAAACCAAATGCATAATCAGGAATGGCAAAAGAAGCAGTTCCTGTAATGGCAACAACAATAATTAAAATAGGACTTACAATACCAGCACTAACTGCAGCTTGTCCCATTACCAAAGCACCAACGATTCCTATTGTAGGACCAATAGGGGAAGGAACTCTTAAACCTGCTTCACGAATAAGTTCAAAAGAAATTTCAAGAACCAGTAATTCAAAAATAATTGGAAAAGGAACATTGGCACGTGAAGCTAAAATAGAAAAAAGTAATTCTGTCGGCAAAATTTCTTGATGAAAACTAGTAACAGCAATATATAAACCAGGTAAAAGTAAAGTAATAAAAGCTGCAAGGAGCCTTATAAATTTAGTAAAATTTGAAAATAGTGCTTTTTGATTTTTATCATCAGGAGAGCTTAAAAAATCAGAAAGGATGCCAGGTGTAATAATGGCATAAGGAGAACCATTAACTAAAATGATAACCCTGCCATCTAGTAAGTAACTTGCAGCTTTATCAGGTCTTTCTGAAGATATTAGTTGAGGTATGTTTAAATTACTAGAATCTGTTATTAATTGTTCAAGTTGCCCTGCAGAAAGTAAAGAATCAATGTCTAAATTATTCATTCTAAATTTTACTTCTGCAATTAAATCTTCATTTGCAAGACCAGAAATATAACAAACACCACATTTTGTTTTGGTTATATTTCCAATACTTACATTTTCAATGACTAGGTTTTCATTGTTGACAAATCTTCTGATTAAAGAAGTATTGGTTCTTATGTTTTCAACAAAGGCCTCATGAGGACCTTTAATGACGATTTCATTACTCGGTTTTTCAATACCTCTTTGTTTAAAACCTTTGACTTCTATGTCAAAAGCAATATCTAATGTATCAATAAATAGAGCACAATTTCCAGAATTAATTCCAGATATGATATCCTCAAAAGTAGAAACTTGTTTAATAGCATTTTGTGGAACTAAACAACTAGAAATATAATTCGGTAAATTAAATTTTTTTACTTTTCGAACAGTGATATTGTTTGCAACAGCTTCAGATATTATCTTATTTTGCGAACCTTCATATAAATTATTTTTATTTCTCATCATCAAAGGTTCTAAAATAAATTTATTCATAATTTCTGTATCAATCATTCCATCAATAAAGATTAGAAGTGCATTATATTGTTTTCCTCTTGCATTTAAAACAAAATCACGAAAAATAATGTCAGAATTGATTAAAAGGTTATATTTGCTTTTTAAAAAGTCAGAATTGACGGTGACACTTGGAAAAATTTTGGTTTTATGATTTTCTTCTTTTCCTAAATTGCTATCTGGATAAGCTTTTGTATGCACATCTTCTATTAAGTTAAACTGATATGTTTGCTTATTATTAGGTGTATAAGTAAACATAGAAGACAGTAATTTTTTTATATTCATATAAATGACTCCTATTATACATAATTATCTTTTTATTGAAATGTTTATTATAGTATTAGTAATTTTTTTAAAATTATACTAGTTTTTACAGTATAAAAATGTTATAATGAATTTATAATGTAGAAATTAATTATGTTCATTTATCATATTTTTATAAATGAAAGGAAGACAATCTATGAAAAAAGATGTGGCAGATAAAATAACTTCAATTATATTATTTTTAATAATAATAGGAATTTTTTCAGTTTTAATTGTTTTTTCTATTATTGCAATTCAAGAATTTATGGGAGATAATAAGAAATTAACTTTTGCAGAAAGTTCAGGAAGTGTAGACACGGTGTCAAGTGGAGAAAAAACAGTAGAAGATGACATTGAAACACCAGAAATTGTAGAAAATCCGATTAATAAAATACAAAGTACAAGTACAAGCTCTACCAATGATTATGCAAATATAAAAGTTGATAAATATTTTTATAATCAATTAGATGAAAAATCAAGAATTATATATAGAGCTTTTGAAAGTAATAAAGAACAAATGAAAACAGGGACATATCAAATAGAATTAGGAACTAGTTTTTCAGATATATTGTCACAAAGTGATGGACAAGAAAAATTAGGAGATTATTATCAATCAGCAATAGAAGCTTATACATATGATAATGCGGAAGTTTTTTATTTAAGCCCCAAAAAAATGTATTTAAATATAGAAACAACAACTAAAGGTGGAAATACAACATATAATGTATATATTAATTCAGGAAATGAAGCCAATTATTTAACAGATGAATTTAATTCTAAAGAAAAAATAGATCAAGCAATAGCGCAAATAGAACAAGTAAAAAATCAAATATTACAAAATAAAACAGGAAATGCTTATCAAGATATAAAAATGGTACATGATTATTTAGTAGATACTATTACATATGATAGTAGCCTATCAAAAGAAAATATATATAATATTTATGGAGCTTTAATCAATAGAGAATGTGTATGTGAAGGATATGCAAGAGCTTTTAAATATTTGTTAGATCAATTAAATATACCTTGTGTATTAGTTATAGGAACGGGAACCAATTCACAAGGAGAGACAGAAAATCATGCATGGAATTATGTACAATTAAACGGAATTTGGTATGCAGTAGATACAACTTGGGACGATCCTGTTGTCATTGGTGGCGGTACGATAGGAGAAGAATCAAAATATAAATATTTTTTAGTGGGATCAGATGTAATCAATCAAGATCATGTAGCAAGTGGACAATTTACAGAGGGTGGAAAAACATTTAGTTATCCAACTTTAAATCCAACAAATTATTCAAACTAAAAGAGGAAGGAGTAAGTTGTTATATAAACAACAATAAAATATGATATTAGATGAAATATTTGGAAATAAAATAAAAGTGTATGCATTTGTGGGACCATCGGGAACTGGAAAAAGCTATCGAGCACAAATGGTAGCAAGTGAGAGAAATATAAGTTATATTATCGACGATGGACTATTAATTAAAGAAAATGAAGTAATAGCAGGTGAATCTGCTAAAAAAGCACCAACCAAAGTAGGAACTGTAAAGCATGCATTATTTTATGAAAAAGAAGAAAGAGATAACATTATAAAAGCATTAAAAAAAGAAAAACCACAAAGTATTTTGATATTAGGGACGTCTGATGGAATGGTACAAAAAATTGCTGCTAATTTAGGATTACCGGAAATTAGTGAATATATATATATAACAGATGTGGCAACAAAACAAGAAATGGAAACAGCAAGAAGAATTAGAGTGACAGAAGGAAAACATGTTATACCAGTGCCAACATTTCAAATAAAAAAAGATTTTTCAGGATATTTGTTAGACCCATTACAGATATTTAAATCAAAAGGAAAAGGACAAAAACCATATATATCAGAAAAATCAATTATAAGACCGACCTTTAGTTATCTTGGAAAATTTACTATATCAGACTTAGTATTTAGACAAATATTAGAATACATAGCAGTTCAAACACCAGCAATATATAAAATAGCAAGGACAAGAGTAGAAAACTATGGTGAAGGTGTTAAGATCTATGTAGAAGTCACCGTTATGTATGGATATAATGTGATTAATGGAATTAAAGATTTTAAGGAAAGAGCAAGAAAAGAAATAGAAAAATTAACAGCTATGAATGTGGTAGAATTAGATGTTGTCGCTAAAAATATTTATGTACCAGAAAAACATTAGGGACGTGTCAAATTGTTTCAAAATGAAACAAAAGGGACAGTCCTATGGAATATAGGAGAGGTTAAAAGGAGAGAAAAAATGTCATTTATAGTAGCAATTGATGGACCTGCAGGAGCAGGAAAAGGAACAATAACAAAATTAGTTGGTCAAAAATTAGGTTTAGTAAATATAGATACAGGTGCAACTTTCAGATGTGTTGCATTAAATATGATTCAGGAACATATTGATATAACAGAAGAAGAAAAAATAAGAGAGATGTTAAATAAAATGAATATTGAGATGCATCCTGATGGAAAGATTTTTTTAAATGGTGAAGAGGTAACCAAAAGAATTAGAGAAAATGATGTAAATAAATTTGTATCACCAATTTCTGTATTGTCAATTGTAAGAAATAAATTGTTAGAGGTACAAAGAAAAATAGCAGAAGGAAAAAATGTGATTATGGAAGGTAGAGATATCGGAACAGTTGTATTTCCAAATGCAGATGTAAAAATTTATTTAGATGCTACTCCAGAAGAAAGAGCAAGAAGAAGAGTAATACAAAATCAAGAAAAAGGAATAGAATGTTCTTATGAAGAAGTATTAGCAGGAATAAAAGATAGAGACAAAAGAGATTCTACTAGAAAAATTGCACCATTAAAAAAAGCAGAGGATGCTATATATGTAGATTCTACAAATTTAAGTGTTGAACAAGTGGTAGAAAAAATTATAGAAATTATAAAAGAAGTAACAAAAAAGAAAAGTTAGGAGATAAAAGATGAAAAAAGTTTTAAAAGGAATTATAAAATGGATAGTAAGAGGTGCTATATATATATGGTTTAAAATTTTTTATCAAGCAGAAATAAAAGGCATAGAAAATGTTCCTAAAGAAGGGGCATTAATATTTTGTGGAAATCATAGAAGTTATTTAGATCCACCTTTGATGGTAGCAACTGCTAAAAGAGATATGAAGTTTTTAGCAAAAGAAGAGTTATATAAAAATAAATTTTTAGCATTTTTAGGATGGGCTTTTGAAGCAATACCAGTTAAAAGAGATGAAAAAGATATATATGCTATAAAAACATCCTTAAAAGATTTAAAAGAAGGAAAATGTATTGCTTTATTTCCAGAAGGAACAAGAAATGGCTTAGAAAAGGGAGAAAAAGTAAAAGATGGCGTAGCGTTTTTTGCAGTAAGAAGTGGTGCAAAGGTTGTACCCTGTGGTATAAAGGGTGGAACAAAAGATCATCATAAAATTACCATTACATATGGAAAACCATTAGATTATAGTCAGTATAAAGGCAGCAAAGATAAAGAAGTATTAGATAAAATAACAGAGGAAATTATGGATAACATCATTGAGTTGACAAAATAGGTTATTTGGTATATAATCTTATAAGCTTATTTTTAGAGATGTAGGCGTTTTTCAAGAAGACTTTGGAAAACGTCTTAAGTTATGATAAAGATAAATGAAAGGGAGTAGTAAAATGAACAACAAAAACATTAGAAATATTGCAATTATCGCACATGTAGACCATGGAAAAACAACATTAGTTGATGCCATGTTAAAACAAAGCCATGTATTTAGAGAAAATGAACAAGTAGCAGAAAGAATTATGGATTCTAATGACTTAGAGAAGGAAAGAGGAATCACAATACTTTCTAAAAATACATCTGTTATGTATCATGATATTAAAATCAATATTGTAGATACACCAGGACATGCAGATTTTGGAGGAGAAGTAGAAAGAGTTTTAAAAACAGTAGATGGAGTTTTACTATTAGTAGATGCTTTTGAAGGTGCAATGCCACAAACAAGAGAAGTATTAAAGAAGTCATTAGCTTTAGGATTAAAACCAATTGTGGTTATCAATAAGATTGATAGACCAGGTGCAAATCCAGAAAAAGTGGTAGACCAAGTTATTGAATTGTTTATTGAATTAGATGCTAGTGATGAACAATTAGAGTTTCCAGTTGTTTATGCTTCAGCTAAAAATGGAATTGCAAAAATGAATTTAGAAGATGATGCAACAGATTTACATTGCCTATTTGAAACAATCGTAAATACCATTCAACCACCAGCTTGTGATGAAGAAGGACCAGCACAAATGCTAGTATCTAATATTGATTATGATGATTATGTTGGAAGAATTGCAATAGGAAGAGTTGAAAGAGGCATTATTAAAGATGGAATGCCAGTAGCCATCTGTGGAAAAGAAGATAAAATTTCACAAGGTAGAATTGCAAAAGTATATACACATGTTGGATTAAATAAAGTAGAGGTAGAAGAAGGAAAAGCAGGAGACATCATAGAAGTTGCAGGTTTACCAGATATTAATATTGGGGACACCATTTGTGATTTTAATCATCCAGAAAAAATACCATTTGTTGATATTGATGAACCAACAGTTTCAATGACATTTAGTGTAAATAATGGACCATTTGCAGGAAGAGAAGGACAATTTATTACATCTCGTCATATCAGAGATAGATTGTTTAAAGAGCTAGAAAGAAATGTATCTTTGAGAGTAAAAGAAACAGATTCACCAGATTCTTTTGAAGTATCAGGAAGAGGAGAATTACACTTATCTGTATTAATTGAAACCATGAGAAGAGAAGGATTTGAATTATTAGTATCACGACCAAAAGTTATTTTTAAAGAAATTGATGGTGTAAAATGTGAACCAATTGAAGATTTAATAGTTAATGTTCCAGATGATTGTGTAGGAAATGTTATTGAAAAACTAGGAAGAAGAAAAGCAGAAATGGTTAATATGGAACCTGCAGAAGATGGACATACAAAAATTGAATTTAAAATTCCAGCAAGAGGATTAATAGGATATAGAACAGAATTTTTAACAGATACAAAAGGTGAAGGTACGATGAATCATATTTTTGATTCTTATGAACCTTACAAGGGAGATATTCAAGCGCGTGTAAGAGGAACGATTGTTGCTTTTGAAAACGGAAAATCCGTAACATATGGATTATACAATGCACAAGACAAAGGTGATTTATTCATCGGACCTGGTGTAGAAGTTTATGAAGGTATGATTGTTGGATTGAATTCAAGAGGAGAAGATTTAGCTATTAATGTATGTAAAGAAAAACATTTAACCAATACAAGAGCTTCTGGTTCAGATGATGCATTACGTTTAGTACCACCAATTCAAATGACATTAGAAAAAGCGATCGAATTTATTCAAGATGATGAATTGGTAGAGGTAACACCAAAATCAATCAGATTAAGAAAGAAAATATTGGATACAAAGGAAAGAGAAAGAGCGAATAGAAATAAGCAACAATAAGAAAGAGGATTTTGAAATGGGATTAAAAGAACAAATAGAAAATTTTATACCATTTAATGAGCAAGAACGAGTAGATAAAGAAATGATGTTAGAATATATGAATACATTTGAAAATGTTTTAACAAGGGAAAATAAAATGTGTCATTTTACAGCTTCTAGTTGGATTGTCAACAAAGAAAGAACAAAAGTATTAATGATTTATCATAATATTTATCAATCTTGGGCTTGGACAGGTGGTCATAGCGATGGAGATGATAATTTATTACATGTTGCATTAAAAGAAGCCCAAGAAGAATCAGGGTTAAAAAATTTAAAAGTATTAAGTGATGGAATTTATAGTTTAGAAATTGTGACAGTAGATTGTCATATCAAAAGAGGAAAATTTGTACCATCTCATCTACATTTAGATTGTTCTTATTTATTAGAAGCTGATGAAAATGAACCACTTAAAATCAAAGAGGATGAAAACAGTGGCGTAAAATGGATAGATATTGATAAGGCAATAGAGGTAACGAATGAACCCAAAATGGTACCCATTTATCAAAAATTAAATGATAAATTGTTTCAACAAAAAAAGATTGACATAAATTAAAATTGCATATATAATAGAAAAAAATATGCACAAGGAGGGATGGCTATGACAAAGAACATAGAAACTACCTCCGAAATTCAACGGAGGTGTTCATTAAACCCAGATAACAACTGCGAAGACTGTAATGTAGATACTTGTCCCTATATTTATTGTCAAAAGTTAGATTGTTTAAATTGTACATCTAGGATGATGTGTCCTATGTGCAATGGGAAGTGTACCAAATGTGAGTATCATGCAATGTGCAAGATATTTCAGGAGAAGAGTTGAAGTAGAAAGAGCCAGTTTTATACAACTTGGCTCTTTTTATATAATAAAAATTGTTGACAGATAAGATGAGAATATGCTAGTTATAAGGCATTTTCTATAATAACTTGCTTAATTAAAAAGAATAGTATATACTAAGGAAAAATAGATAAATAAAATTTATATAATGAGGATAAAAATATGAAACAAATGGATGTAAATGAAAAAAAGCAAATTAGAATATATCGTTCAATTATATTTAAACTTAATAAAAAACAAAAGACGGAAAAGAATTGGAATAAAAGAAGAAAAATCAATATGCAATTAAAAGAAAATTTAGAAAAAGCATTAGCAATAACACCAAATGATATTACCTTGCGTATTGATTTAATGTATGTATATATAAATTTAAAAGAAATAGAAAATGCAAGAAAAATAGGAAAAGAATTAGTAGGAAAAACAGAAGAAAAAGGCTTTTTAAATGGATTAGCATTAATTGAGGAAAAGTCAGGCAACTACGAGAAGGCAATTGAATATGTAAAAAAAATATTAGAACAAGAACCCAATAATCAAGCATTAAAAGCAAGATTAGAGATATTAGAGCATAAGCAACAAAATATACCCATTTCTCAAGAAATGATAAAAAAGCAAAAAGCATACAAAGAAATAGCTTTTTTAGAAAGAAATATTTTAAAAACTGCAGAAAAGAAACAAGGGGCTTTAGAGAAAAAAGGAATAAACTCTAGTAAAGAAAAGATTTTAGAAGAAGTATCTAGAGAAACATATACAAAAATAAAAGGAATAGCTGAGTCTATTATTGTAAGTTATCCAGAAGAAATTATTGCAAGAGAAAAACTAGTAAAATCTTTATACATCATAGGAGAAGAAAAAAGCGCAAAAGAAGAAGTGGAAGATCTTTTGAATTTGGATGATAAAAATGAAATAGGATTGTGGTATTTGGCAAAAATTCAAAAAGATAATGGAGACCTAGAGGGAGAAAAGAAAACATTAGAAAAAATTATAGAAAATTCAGATGTAGGAACAAACATAGAAGTACAAAAAAGACTAGAAGCAGTAAAAAATATTATTAAGCGAAAACAACAAAAAAAGCAACTGAAAAAGGCAAAGCAGGGAAATTATACAGAAGAAAAAAGAAAAGAATTTATAGAGCAATTACAAAAAGATTTTGTATATGGGACTTTAACAAAAAAAAGTATAAAAGGAAAAATAGCAGAAGCAAGAAAATATCCGAATTTTGAAAAAAGTTTAATAGAATTAACAGATATGAAATCTTTGATGACAGGAGATAAATCTCAAAAAATACATACTTTAGAAAGATATATTGATACAGAACCTTCACTAACAGCTGAAGGCTATGGGCAGGTTTTAGATGAGATATCTAAAACAAGGCAAGATATAGAAGCTGATCAAAAAATGGAAGCATTTTTTGATGAGAGAGAAGAAAAAGAAAGAGAAGAAAAACAACAATCTAGTATAAAACAAAGAGAATATAGCAAAGAAATTATTTCAAGATTGAATAAAGGAGAAATTAGTAAAGAAGAACTACCAGATATTATAAAAAATTTAGAAACATTTATAGATAGAGCAAGGTCCGTATTTTTAATTACAAAATTATACGAAATTTTATACAATAGAGAAAAAGCATATGAAGAATTAATAAAATATAGTAATATATCAGATTTATCACCAGACGAAAGAAAAAGAATTGTAGAAATGCAAAAAACATTAACAGATGGACATGAGGTAACCAAAACGGTTAAAAGAATAAAAGGTGTATATAAGAAAAAAGAGGAAAAAGAACAAAAATATCAAAAGAAAATTCAAAGGAAAGAAATAAAAGAATTATTAGGAGAAGGAAAAACTGTAAAGCAAATATTTAATAGTATGAAAAAAAGTGGTGTTACATTAAAAACTATAACCCTTGTAAAAGCAAAATATATAAAAGGAAATGAAAACTTGGAAAAGGAACAGTTGAAAATACAAGAAGATGCACAAGCATTATTAAAAGGAGGGTATACACCAGATGAGGTATATGAGATTGTAGAATATGATGTGCCAATATCTACTTTAAAAAATATGGCTAGAGAATTAAGAAAAAAAGAAGCAGAGATAGATCGTTAGAAGATAGGATAAAAAAGTTGAAGCATTGTAGAGGAAAGGAAGTTGAAAATGAATAAAGTAGTACTAGAGAAAATAAAGCAAAAGGCATTAGAAGAACATATTCCGATTATTATGGATGAAACATTAGCAGTAATTGAAAAGTATTTAAGTAAAAATAAACCTAACCGAATATTGGAAATTGGTACAGCGGTTGGTTATTCTGCAATATGTTTTACAGAATTTTTATCAGAAAATGGTGTCATTGATACCATTGAAAGAGAAGAAGAAAGAGTAAAGGAAGCAAGAATAAATATCCAATTAGCAGAAGTAGAAAATAAGATAAACATTTATGAAGGCGATGCTGTTGAAATTTTACCAACTTTAAAAGAGCATTATGATGTGGTATTTATAGATGCTGCTAAGGGAAAATATCCATTTTTTCTAAAGGAAGCCTTAAGAATGATCAATAAAGATGGTATTATATTTGCAGATAATATTTTATATAAGGGATATGTTATGAGCGATTATAATAAACATAAACAAAGAACGGCTGTAAGAAATCTAAGAGAGTATATAAAAGAAGTTAGTGAAAATCCAGATCTAGAAACAGAAATTCTAGAGGTTGGAGATGGATTAGCTGTTAGCAGAATAAAATAGAAAAAAATATAAATGAAAAGCTCCTGAGAAATGACCCAGGAGCTTTTGTCAAACATATGAACTTTGGTGACAGATGAGTCACACTAAAAGATCACATTGAAAGGATCGGCAATGTCTGATGAAGTAAGACCAATTTGATCCATGATAATCAGTTTTTTGTTCGAATCAAGGATTGCCTTATAGCCCATGATATTAGTCTTAAGAGGATCAAAGATGATTTTTACGCTCTTGTACTTTTCATAATTATAACCATCATGGTTGGCCTTTTCAAACTCAGCACGGTAATGCATAGCATGTGTGCGAATCTGAATTTCAAAGGACAAGCCGGTGTCTGTCTTGAAAACTACATGGAGTGACTGATATCCATTCTTTTTGGGATATTTGACATAGTCTTTCACATATAGTTTAAACCCTGGCAAAACAGTTGCTGTATTGCTAGGAAGCACGACATCAGGATGATCTGCATGGTTAAAATCTTCTTTATTAAAATTCAACTCCACAGGTGTGTAGCCTAAGTCAATAAAGAACATGATAACCGCATTCAGGATCAGATAACATGTATCTACAGAATTTTGTTCATCTTGAGAACCATTATTCCGATTCCCAATGATGATTCGAAATCCTAAAGTGTCCAATATCTGAGACAGGGATGCAGTTTTATCATATGGATTATCCAACGCCTTTAATAAGGTAAGTCGGATTTTTTCATTTAATCCAATGAAATTCTTTCTCCTTTTTGTCAAAGATATGGGCAATGCAATTTCTTCTGTTTCCTTTAACTCAAATAAATGCCGTTTGAGCTTCAGAAAATCACTTTCAAGCAGAAACAGATTATCAAAATTGCGTACCGCCTGCTGATATTCAATCAGCTTATTGGCATACAACCGATGATAAATCGTTCCCTCTTTTCTGAGTGCCGATACATATTTATCCTCGATCTCCTTTAAGGAGTGCAAGGATTCAATGTACTCTGTGAGGTTTGGGAATGTCAAATCTTTTGCAGATGAGACAATTTTTCCCTCCAGTAATAATTTGTCTGTCATATTTATACTCCTTTCTTTTATTTGACAAAAACACATAATTACATATATTTATTATACCAAAAAATGGACAAAAAGTAAACATAATCTCTATTTGAGAGATTGACATAAGAATATTTAGATTATATAATAGTTATGTTGTAAGATATAGTAATCTTATATAAATTAGGTAAGGATAATAAAATTTTAAATAAGAAAATATAAAAGTATTTATGAAAGGAAATAGAATAATGAAAAAAGTAGAATTATTAGCACCAGCAGGTTCTTATGAAAAAGCAAAAATTGCATTCTTGTATGGAGCAGATGCAGTATATTGTGGAACATCATCACTATCTTTAAGAACAAGAGCAGATATGAAAGATGATGATTTAGAAAAAACAATAAAATATGCACATAGTTTAGGAAAAAAAGTGTATGTAACTTTGAATATTTTTGCTTGGGATGAAAAATATGATGAAATCATAGAAATGGCAAAAAAATTAGAAATACTAAAACCAGATGGCATTATTGCGGCAGATGGTGGTGTTATCGATATATTAAAACAATATGCACCAAGTGTGAAAATAAATGTTAGTACACAAGCTAATATTGTAAGCTTACATGCAGCAAATTTTTGGTATCATAATGGTGCTAAAAGAATGATCATGGCAAGGGAAATGAATAAAGAACAATTAAAATATATTATGGAAAATAAGCCAGAAGGAATGGAAATTGAGATATTTATTCATGGAGCTATTTGTTTTGCGTTTTCAGGAAGATGTTTCTTAAGTGATTTTATGGCATGTAGAAGTGCTAATTTAGGAGATTGTGCACAAAGTTGTAGATGGTCATATAATTTATATGCTGAAGAAAAAAATAATCCAGGGGAACTCATGCCAATTGAAACCAGTGAATATGGAACCAGTATTTTTTCTTCAAAAGACTTATGCTTAATAAAAGAAATCCCGGAAATTATCGATATGGGTGTTGATAGTTTAAAAATAGAAGGAAGACTAAAAACAGAATATTATTTAGCAAGTGTTATTGGCACATATAGAAATGCAATTGATGATTATGAAAAGGATCCAGAACATTATGATTATACAAAATATTTAAAAGAATTAGAAAAAGTGAAAACTAGAGGATTAACGACCTTTTATTTTAATGACAGAAATAACAAAGATATACAAGAATATGGTGGAAGACAATATAACGAAAAATATGAATTTGGAGGCAAAGTCGTAGAATATGATGAAGAAAAATCTTTGATTGAAATAAAGAACAAATTACAAGTGGGAGATAAAATGGAAATTTTGATTCCATATCACTTAGAACCTGTGAAATTTACAATTGATAACTTATGGGATTATGATACAAAAGAAGAAATAGAAGCAGTAAGTCCAGGAGTAAAAGGACAAAAGGTATTTATGAAATTACCAATAAAATGTGAAAAAGATTGGATAATTCGAAGAGAAAAATAAAAAAGTGAACCATACTCAATAAAAGGTAAAGTATGGTTCTTTTTCTATCCTTTTTCAAGAATGGTATCCTAGGATTACTTTTTTGAATATAATACATAAAAGTAATAGATACTAGTATAAAAAAGCAAAGAAAGGGAGAATGCCTATGGAAAGTAATACTTTAATTGGAAATACACCGATGATAAAAATAAAATACAGATATAAAGAAAAAGAAGCCTCTGTATATACAAAATTAGAAATGTTTAATGTAACAGGTAGTATAAAAGATAGAGTAGCCTATTATATAATAAAAAATGCTAAAGAAAAAGGCATATTAAAACAAAATATGCCAATTATAGAGGCAACAAGTGGTAATACAGGAATTTCCTTATCAGCATTAGGAGCATATTATAAGCATCCTGTATATATTTTTATGCCTAACTGGGCAAGTAAAGAAAGAATTGAACTAATGAAATTATATGGTGCCAATATAACATTAGTATCAAAAGAAGAAGGTGGATTTATAAAATGTGTGGAAGAGGCAAAAAAATTAGCAAAAAAGTTAAATGGATTTTTAGCAAATCAATTTGAGAATGAAGATAATATAGTAGCACATTATAAAACAACGGGAAAAGAAATTTTAGAACAACTGGAAGGAAAAGATTTGGGAGGATTTGTTTCAGGAGTAGGAACAGGAGGAACATTAATTGGAATAGGAAAACGATTAAAAGAAAAAAATAATGAGATAAAAGTAGTGGCTCTAGAACCTCAAAAAATGCCAATGTTATCAAATGGAAAAATCATAGGACAACATAAAATAGAAGGAATAGGAGATGATTTTGTTCCAGATATATTTAGTAGAAATAAAGAGATTGTGGAAAAAGACATTATACTGATTAATGATAATGATGCAATCAATATGGCAAGAAAATTAGCAAGAAAATTAGGGTTAGGTGTTGGAATTTCATCAGGAGCAAATCTTATAGGAGCAATATTATTACAAGACAAACTAAAACAAGATGTTGTTACCGTTTTTGCTGATGATAATAAGAAATATTTATCTACAGAATTAACAAAAGATATGAAAGAAAGAAGTGAGTTTATAAGTTCAAAAATAGAACTATTAGATTATACCAATATATAATTTGAAAAATAGATAGTCACTAAGATAAAGAAATTTATAAAATAAAAAAGGATAAGAATTAGATAAATACTAAATACTTATTCTTTTTATTTTATATTAATTATAAAAAGCAATCATAATTAAATTAATCTTTTAATTCTTTAGATAATTTTCCAATTGCTTTAGTTTCGATTCTAGAAACATAGGAACGAGAAATTCCCATCATTTTTGCAATTTCATGTTGTGTTTTAGGTTTATGACCACCAAGACCAAATCGAAGTTCTAAAATTGTTTTTTCTCTATCTTTTAATACACATTTCATTTTTTCATATAATAATTTAATTTTCATTTTGATATCGACTGTATCCTCAATATTTCTTTCGTCATTTTCTAAAATTTCTTGTAAGGTAATGACATTATCATCTTTATCTTTTCCAATTGGTTCATTTAGATAGACTTCAGCACCTAATTTTTTTGTGGCTCTTAAATGCATTAAAATCTCATTATCAATACATCTAGAAACATATGTAGAAAGCTTAGAACCTTTATCTATATTAAAACTATTGATTCCTTTAATGAGACCAATTGTACCAATAGAAATTAAATCATCTTGTTCAACATTTGTCGTGGAATATTTTTTAGAAATATGTGCAACTAATCTTAAGTTTCGCTCAATTAAAATATTTCGAGCTTCTTCATCACCATTTTTCATTTGTTCTAGATAGAGTTTTTCTTCTTCAGACGTTAAAGGTTCTGGGAATATATTACTACTAGAAATATATCCAACTAAAAAAACAGAGGATTTCAAAAATTCAATGAATCCTAAAATACCAGAAATACAAAGTGCTGAAAACATATATGCACCTCCAAATATATAAAAATAAGAAATTTTAAGTATATAAACAGTAAAACAGATTTCAATGTATATTTAAAATTCGCATAACAAATTATATGTTTGAGAACAATAAAAGTGCCTGACCATTAGAAAAATATAAAAAATATCATTTAAATGAATGAATAAAAAAGAAATTCATAAAATAAGAAAAGAGAATGCGTTTTTTATACTATATTTTAAAAGCAAAAAAGGAGTATATTTATGAATGGATTTTTAAATATAATAAAAGGAATTTTTATTGGAGCAGGAGCAATTGTACCAGGAGTTAGTAGTGGTGTTTTATGTGTTATATTTGGTATTTATGAAAAATTACTAGATGCTGTTTTACATTTTTTTAAAGATATAAAACGTAATATAAAATTTTTATTTCCTATAGCCTTAGGAGTTGGAATAGGGGTATTGCTATTTAGCAACATATTAAATTATTTCTTGTATGAATTTCCTATACAAACCAAATCCATATTTATTGGTTTAATTTTGGGAACCATTCCATCATTAATCAAAGAAGTAAATACAAAAGAAAAATTTCGTCTGCAAAATATTATCTATTTGTTGATAGCATTAATTATTGGTATTGCAATGGTTATTTTAGAAAATAAAATGACATTTATTCATGTAGAAAGTACAAATTTTATATATTTAATTTTATGTGGGGCAATCATGTCAATAGGAATCATTGTACCAGGTGTAAGCAGTACTATTATTTTAATGTTATTAGGAGTATATTCTGTTTATTTACAATCAATAGCCAATGTATATTTACCAGTATTAATTCCTATAGGAATTGGATTATTATTAGGAAGTATTATAGTTATGAAAATCACAAAGAAATTATTAGAAAAATATTATGCGCAAACATTTTATAGTATTATTGGATTTACTATAGGTTCTATATTTGTTCTTTTGCCACAAGGAATGACATTATTAGAAACAATTTTATGTGTGTTATGTGTGGCTTTAGGTATATATGTATCCCATATACCCAATACCATAAAAAACTTAAAAAATTCTACACTATTTAAAACTGCGAAAGTTTTAAAAAAACTACGTTCTCATTCTTCACAAACTCAAGAAAAAGACTTGTGAAATGTCTGAATTTATAGTATAATGTTTGACATAAAGGAAGTTATAAGGGGATGAATAAGCTTGGCTGAAAAAAAAGTAGAAAAGAAAATGACAAAGAAAGAAGCAATTGCCATTATTCAAAAAAACAAGTATAAACCAATAAATGAAATAAAAAGAATCATAAAAAGGAAAATGCCTATAGAACAAAGAACAAAATTTACAAGTGAACATTTATTCCAACTGATAACAGAAATGAATCAATTGGATCAAAAGGAAAAAGCATCCGTAAAGAAAAAAGGAGCAAGAAGTAGAAAAGAAATAGAAGGAGAGGAAAGATAGAAATGGATTATAAAGATTTAGCAAATTTGATATTTCCAAAAGCAAAAGATATAGTATATTATGAAGAAAAGTATCCAGAAAGAAATTTGAAAGAAGGAGCTATTGTAACAAGATTTGCACCAAGTCCAACAGGATTTGTTCATATAGGAGGATTATATCAGTCCTTAATTGCTAAAAAATTAGCTAGTCAAACAGAAGGTGTGTTTTTATTAAGAATTGAAGATACAGATCAAAAAAGAGAAGTAGAAAATGGAATAACAGATATTGTGCAATCTTTAGATAATTTTGGAATTGAACCTGATGAAGGAATGATTTCAGAAACAGAAGGAAAAGGAAATTATGGACCATATAGACAATCTATGAGAAAAGAGATTTATCAAAGTTATGCAAAATACTTAATTGAACAAGGAAAAGCATATCCATGTTTTTGTACACCAGAAGAATTAGAAGAAATGAGAACAAAGCAAGAAGCAGCTAAAATCAGACCAGGATATTATGGTGTTTGGGCAAAATGTAGAAATATAACCGTAGAGGAAGCCATCCAAAAAATAAACAATGGAGAAAAATATATTATTCGTTTTAAATCACCAGGACGTGAAGATAGAAAGATTAAACATCATGATGTGATAAAAGGAAATGTAGATTTTCCAGAAAATGATCAAGATATTGTCATTATAAAAGCAGACGGATTACCAACTTATCATTTTGCACATGCGGTAGATGATCATTTGATGAGAACAACACATGTAATAAGAGGAGATGAGTGGCTATCATCAGTGCCATTACATTTACAATTATTCCACGAACTAGGATTCAAACCACCGAAATATGCCCATATTGCACCAATTATGAAAAATGATAATGGAAACAAGAGAAAATTAAGTAAAAGAAAAGATCCAGAAGCCGCTGTGTCATACTATGACGAAATGGGAATTCCTAAAGAAGCCGTTAAGGAATATTTATTAAATATTGCGAATTCGAACTTTGAAAATTGGAGAAGAGCAAATAAAGATAAATCTATAGATGAATTTGAATTACAATTAAATAAAATGAGTGTTAGTGGTGCCTTATTTGATATGGTAAAACTATTAGATGTGGGAAAAACAGTTATATCTAAATTTACAGCAGAAGAGGTATATGAAAATGCATTAAAATGGGCAAAGAGCTATGACAAAGAATTGGAAGAAATGTTACAAGATAAGGAATATGCTTTAAAAATATTTGGAATAGAAAGAGGCAATAAAAAACCTAGAAAAGATATTGCAAAATGGTCAGATGTAAAAGAAAATATAGAATATATGTATGATGATAAATTTTTGGCTATAAAACAAGACTATCCATATCAAGTGATTAATGAGAAAGAAGATGTTAATAAAATTTTGGACTTATATATGGAAAAATATTATGATGAAAATGATGATAAACAACAATGGTTTGATAGAATCAAAGAACTAGCGGGAGAACTTGGGTATGCAAGAGAAGTAAAAGAATATAAAGCAAATCCTGATAGCTACAAAGCACATGTAGGAGATGTAAGTACTGTATTAAGAGTAGCCTTAACGGGAAGAACCAATACGCCAGATATGTATGAAATTATGCAAGTATTAGGAAAAGAAAGCATTGAAAAAAGATTTGAAAAAGCTAAGAAGAATTAAAAAGGGATTTTGGGGACAGACTCAAATTTCCCTTTTTCAATGATAATTAGATAAGGAGATTAAAATGAATTATCAGATTGGAGATATTGTAAGAACAAAAAAAGTACATCCTTGCGGCAGTAAATTATGGGAAATAACAAGAGTGGGAGTAGATTTTAAAATGAAATGCCAAGGATGTGGCCATGTGGTTATGATACCAAGGGAAAAAGCATTAAAAATAATAACGAAGCTAGAAAAGAGAAAAGAAATGTAAATAAAAATCTTGTTGCTAAGATAAAATAAGTATCTAAAATTTAGATACTTATTTTTCTATATATTGTTCTATAAAATTCCAGACTTCTTCTTTATATATTTTTCTTTCAGATGAAAATGGTAGAGTTGGAATATCTCCGATAGGATTTAATTCTTTTTGTAAAGTTTTAACGACATCATCTACTTTGGTAATGGCAACTTTATCAGCCTTATTGGCAAGTATTAAACAAGGCAATCCAGAGGAAATGATATAGTTATACATAAGTTTGTCATTACTAGTAGGAGAATGTCTAATATCGATTAGAAAAATAATTAAGGTAATTTCTTTTCTGTGAAATAAGTATTGTTCTATAAATTTTCCTACTTGTTCTTGTTCTTTTTTAGACATTTTGCTATATCCATATCCAGGTAAATCTACGAAATAAAAAATATCATCTATATTATAAAAATTGATTTGACGTGTTTTTCCAGGTTCACTACTTGTTCTAGCTAATTTTTTTCTATTTATCATGGTATTAATAAAACTAGATTTTCCTACATTAGATTTACCAACTAAAACAATTTCTGGTAAATGATTTTTAGGGTATTGTTTGGAACCAACTGCTGAAATTTCAAATTTTGGATTTTTTACATTCATAATATATTTATAGATATATTTAATATATCTATACTCCTTTCATAATATTGTATATATATAGTAACATATTTATTTAATTTTTTCAAACAAGAAAAAAGAGAGCATGAGCTCTCAAATTTATATTTATATATCTGTTCTTACGATTAAATCATCACTAGCAGGACCAGTTCCTAAATATTTAACAGGAATACCAGAAGCCTTTTCAACAATTTCAACAAATTTTTTTGCAAGTTCTGGAAGGTCTTCATATGTTTTACAAGAACTATCGATTGTCCAACCACCTTCTAAAGTTTCGTAAATTGGTTCAGGAATTTCGCCTGTTACCATGATATCATCAGGATAATGATGGATTTTTTTACCTTTATATAGATAACTTGTACAAACCTTAACATATCCTAATTTTTTACCAATTTCTCCTAAAGTATCTAAATGATTCAAACATAAATAATCAATACCTGAAGTGAATTTCGCAGAGCAAAGAATAGGACAATCCATCCAACCACATCTACGAGGACGACCAGTTGTTGTACCATATTCATGACCTAAATCACGAACCACATCACCCTCTAAAGGAGTAGCATCTTTTATTACATTTCCATTTTCATCAAGTGAAGCAGGTAATTCTGTAGGGAAAGGACCATTACCAACTCTACTATTATATGCTTTATCAACACCAATTACAACATTTAAAGCTTGTGGTGGTAAAGCTGCTCCGCAAAGTGTTCCTGAAACAACAGGATGTGAACTTGTAACCATAGGGTAATCACCATGATCTAAGTCTAAACGGAAAGCCTGAGCGCCTTCTACAACAATTTTTTCATTATTTCTAATACTATTGAAAATTAGTGGTTCAATATCTGTAATATAATTTTTTAAAGCTTCTCCATATTGATGATATTGTTTACCTAATTTTTTGCTATCTACGATACATTTTTCCATATGATTTGCTTCGAAAACTTGATTATGAACTTTGGTAGCTTCCTCAATTTTATGAATTAATTCATCTTCAGGAAGAAGTAAATCATACATTCTAATACCAATACGGTTACTTTTATCTGCATAAGTTGGACCAATTCCTCTTTTGGTTGTTCCAACAGGTTTATTTTTTAAAGATTCATATAAAGCATCTAAATCTTTATGATAAGGAAGTGTGACATGTGTACGTCCACTAATTTTTAATCTAGATTCAATATCTGGAATACCACATTTCTTTAAAAAAGCAAGTTCTTCAAAAAGTACTTCTAAATCTAGAACAACACCAGGACCGATAATACAGGTAGTTTGAGGATAAGAAATTCCTCCTGGAATTAAATGTAATGGTAATTTTTGTCCTTTATAAATTACCGTATGTCCTGCATTACTTCCACCAGTTGCTCTAATAACTAATTTTGCATTTTGTGCTTCTCTTGCAGCTATTTTTCCTTTGCCTTCGTCGCCCCATTTAGCGCCAACAATCACTGTTATAGTTTTATTCATATTTTTTTCTCCTTTTAGAACATATATTTATATAAAATTTTGTAAATATATATAAAAGAATAACGAATACATTTCATATATATTTATCATACAAATTAAAAACATAATATAATTATGAAAATTATTTTTTAGGCTCAATTTTTTCAAGTCCACCCATATATGGTCTCAATACTTCTGGAACAATCACACTACCATCAGGTTGATAATTATTTTCTACGATTGCAATTAACATACGAGGTGGAGCAACAACTGTATTGTTTAATGTATGTGCAAAGTAATTTCCTTTTTCACCTTTTATTCGAATACCTAAACGTCTTGCTTGTGCATCTGTTAAATTTGAACAGCTTCCAACTTCAAAATATTTTTGTTGTCTAGGAGACCATGCTTCCACATCACAAGATTTTGCTTTTAAATCTGCTAAATCTCCACTACAACATTCTAACGTTCTTACTGGAATGTTCATACTTCTAAAGAATTCAACTGTATATGACCACATTTTATCATACCATTTCCAACTATCTTCAGGTTCACAAACAACAATCATTTCTTGTTTTTCAAATTGATGAATTCTATAAACGCCACGTTCTTCAATTCCATGAGCACCTTTTTCTTTTCTAAAGCAAGGAGAGTAAGAAGTCATGGTATATGGCATATCTTCTTTTCTTAAGATTTGGTCTTTAAATTTACCAATCATAGAATGTTCAGAAGTACCAATTAGATATAAGTCTTCTCCTTCAATTTTATACATCATTGCATCCATTTCTTCAAAACTCATAACGCCGGTTACAACATCACTTCTTATCATAAATGGTGGAATACAATATGTAAATCCTTTATTAATCATAAAATCTCTCGCATAAGTTAAAACAGCAGAATGAAGTCTTGCAACATCACCTAGTAAATAATAAAATCCGTTACCAGAAACACGTCTGGCACTATCTAGATCTAGACCACCTAAGTTTTCTAATATTTCTCCATGAAAAGGAATTTCATAATCTGGAACAATTGGTTCTCCAAATCTTTCAACTTCTACATTTTCGGAATCATCTTTTCCGATTGGAACAGATTCATGCATAATATTTGGTATTTTCATCATTCTGGTTTTAATTTCTTCTGCATATTCATTTTCTAGTTTTTCATTTTCTTCTAATTTAGCATTAATCTCTTGAACTTGCTTTTTTATGTTTTCAGCCTCATCTTTTTTTCCAGCTTTCATTAATTCTCCAATTTGAGAACTTAATGTTTTTCTTTCAGATCTTAAAGTATCACCAGTAAGTTGGGCTTCTCTATTTTTTTTATCTAATTCAATGACTTCATCTACCATAACCAATTTATGGTCTTGAAATTTTTTCTTAATATTATCTTTAACAATATCAGGGTGTTCTCTTAAAAATTTAATATCTATCATAAAAATCCTCCTTTTATTTTTTAGTATAGTTTATTTCTAAATCTTTTACTAAAGCAAATCTTGTTTTTTGTCCAGTTATATTATCAGGTCTTTCAGGAATCTCTTCTAAAAACATTTTTTCAGGTCTAACCCATAAGGAACGTCCATCATCTCTTGGGTATAAATTCTTATAGATTACCATTCTTTCCTTTGTCTCCGAGTTATATGCCACATTTTCTACAAAATAATAATTACCTTTAAAGTGACGATAAACTTGTCCAATTTTTACTTCTTCCATAAACACACGCTCCTTTACAATTACGAGGTCATTATATACTATTTTCTAATAAAAGGCAATAAAAACAAGTAAAAACATAAGGTAAAAAGTTGTTCACACAAAATTCACAAAATATTTTAGCAAAAGGTATTGACAAGTGCTAAAAACGGGTATAATATATATGAAGTTAGCAAACAAACAACAAGAGTGCTAAAACAATAAAAAGTAAAATACATGAAAAAATAGTAACAAACTAAAAGGAAAACTAACAATTTAATCTAAAAGAGGTGAAGAAAATTGTTAGATGACAGAAAAAAGAAAGTATTACAAGCAATTGTAGAAGAATATATTAATACAGCAGAACCAGTTAGTTCAAACGCATTAACAACCAATCATGGACTAGATTATAGTAGTGCAACTATTCGAAATGAAATGGCGGATTTGGAAAAAGCAGGGTATTTAGATAAAACACATACATCAAGTGGAAGAATACCTTCTGAAAAAGGATATAGGTATTATGTAGATGAATTATTAAAAGACGACGATATTAGCTTAGAGGAAATTAAATATATTAGTGATAAATTAGAAACAAAAGTAAATGAAATTGAAGACTTAACGAAGATTGCAGCAAATACTATATCAGAAGTGACACATTATACAACTGTATCTATAGGACCAAAAGCAGATAGTCAGATTATAGAGGAAATTAAATTTGTATTATTAGGTTCTAGAATGATGATGGCAGTTATCTTAACAGATAGTGGATTGGTAAAAGAAACCATCATTAAATTTGATGAGGATATTACTGAAAAACAAGTAGAAACCATTAATTATATGTTTAATAAAAAACTAAAAGGACAGCCAATTGAAACTATTAATAGACCTTTAGAAGATTATTTATATGATGAAATGACATATAGTGTGAATGTCATCAAACCCATTATAGAACAAATCAAAAAAGTATTAGAAGAAGAAAATATATATTTAGAAGGTGCTAACAAGTCATTCGATTTACCAGAATTTAATAGCTTAGAAGTTGCTAAAAATTTTGTTAATATTTTGGACACAAAAGAATTAGTAACAGATATGTTAGATTCAGGAATTGCAGATGATATTCATGTATATATAGGAGAAGAAAATCAGAAAGAAGAATTAAAAGATTTTAGTGTTGTCACATTTAAACATAAAGTCAATGGAAAAGATTTAGGAACAATTGGAATTATAGGACCTAAGAGAATGGATTATTCAAAGGTAATTTCAGTTATGAAATATATTAATAAAAAATTGAAAGAAATAGAATAGAAAGGTAGGTTAAATAATGGCAGAAAAAGAAAAGAAAGAAGAATTAAAAAAAGAAGCAGAAAAAAAGGAAGAAAAAGTAGAGAATAAAAAAGAAAAGAAAGAGCAAGAAATTGTACCAAAATCAGAATATGATGAACTAGATGATAGATATAAAAGAATTTTAGCAGAATTTGAAAACTTTAAAAAGAGAAGTGCAAAAGAAAGAGAAAGTTTATATAATTCTATTTTGGCGGATGTAGTAGCAGTTATGCTTCCAATATTAGATAACTTAGAAAATGCTGCTAAAGTAGAGACAAAGGATGAGGAATACAAAAAAGGAATTGAATTAGTATTAAAACAATTTCAAGATACATTAAAGGCAAAAGGTGTAGAAGAAATTGAAACGGTAGGAGAGACATTTGATCCCGAGCTACATGAAGCAGTAAGTAGTGTACAAGATGATACAAAAGGTGAAAAAGAAATTGTTCAAGAATATAGGAAAGGATATAAAATTGGTACAAAAGTCATTAGACA
This sequence comes from uncultured Clostridia bacterium, assembly GCA_944386365.1. Lineage (GTDB taxonomy): Bacteria > Bacillota > Clostridia > TANB77 > CAG-508 > CAG-269. The sequence continues at coordinate 30,223 of CALXAT010000011.1, read as the reverse complement.
CTCTATGGTAGTGGTAGCCAATTAAAAAATAAATATAAAAATGATAGTAGAAGTCGTTTGGATAATTTTATCATTAATATTTTCCTTTATTATTAATTATGTATATGCAAAAATTAATCATAAAAAATGCAACATTTCTTCATATTTAACTATATTTGCAGTATTAGTAATCTATGGATTTTTAGCAATGCAAGCAGGAAATGTTGTATCAGGACAAGTAGAATTAATAGTATAGAGAGGAATTTATTATGGTAGTTATGGGAAAAATTATTTCAGGCATTATATTACGAATTATTTTTACAATGATTGCATTAGTAATAACAGGTTTTATTAATTATCTGTATTGTGAAAAAACAAATAAAGAATTTACATTTGTAAAATTTGTATTAATATTTTCAGTTATATTACTTTGTAGTTTACCAATGTATTTTACATATGTTATGTAAGGTACACAGTTAAATGGAAAAGAGTGTGAAATATTTGAAACAAGAAATAGAAAAAAAATATGCAGTAAATTATCTTCCAGAAGATTTGAAAATAATAGATATATTAGAAATAAAACAGGCATTTATATATAAAGATTTAAAAACAGTCATTAGAATTCGAAAAATACAGAATAAAAAATTAAATACTACAGAATATATCTATACAGTTAAAACAAAGGGAGATATGGAATATCATTTACAAGAAAATATAGCACAAGCATATGAAATAGAAAGCCATATATCAGAAGAAAAATTTAATGAACTGATAAAAAATAAAATAAGTAACATAATAGAAAAGACAAGAATCGTTATACCAATTGAAAGCAACTTAAAGGTAGAAATGGATATATATGATAATTATTTGGAAGGATTAATAACGGCAGAAATAGAATTTCCTGACAAAGATATAGCCAATAATTTTAAAAAGCCAGAATGGTTAGGAGAAGAAATGAACTATCAAGAATTATCTAACTGGAAATTATCGAACATGACAAAAGAAGAATGGATAAAAAAAGTAACCAAAGAAAGTTTGAAAAACAATCGAAAAATCATTCAAATTTTAAAAAAGAATGAAAATATATAAACGTTATTAATTTTAAAATATAAATTTATTATGGGAGGAATTGAAAATGGGAAAAATTATAGGAATTGACTTAGGAACAACAAATTCATGTGTAGCAGTTATGGAAGGAGGAGAACCAGTCGTTATACCAAATGCAGAAGGAAATAGAACAACACCATCTGTTGTAGCTTTCTCTAAAAATGGTGAAAGACTAGTTGGACAAATTGCAAAACGTCAAGCTGTTACAAATCCAGAAAATACTGTTATTTCAATCAAAAGAAAAATGGGAACAGCAGAAAAAGTAAAAGTAGATGGAGAAGAATTTACGCCACAAGAAATATCTGCAATGATTTTACAAAAATTAAAAGCAGATGCAGAAAATTATTTAGGACAAAAAGTAACACAAGCAGTTATCACAGTACCAGCGTATTTTAATGATAGTCAAAGACAAGCAACAAAAGATGCAGGTAAAATTGCAGGATTAGATGTATTAAGAATTATCAATGAGCCAACAGCAGCAGCACTTGCTTATGGAATGGATAAAGAACAAGATCAAAAAATACTAATCTATGATTTAGGTGGAGGAACATTTGATGTATCTATCCTAGATATTGGTGATGGTGTATTTGAAGTTTTATCTACAAGTGGTAATACACACTTAGGTGGAGATGACTTTGATAATGCTATTATTGATTACTTAGTTGATGAATTCAAAAAGACAAATGGAATTGACTTAAAACAAGATAAAATGGCAATGCAAAGATTAAAAGAAGCAGCAGAAAAAGCAAAAATAGAATTGTCTGGTGTTCAACAAACACAAATTAACTTACCGTTTATTACAGCAGATAGTACAGGACCAAAACACTTAGATGTTACATTGACAAGAGCAAAATTTGAAGAATTAATACATGACTTAGTAGAAGCAACTGCAGGACCTGTAAATCAAGCATTAAAAGATGCAGGATTAACTTCAAATGATATTCACAAAGTATTATTAGTTGGTGGTTCTACAAGGGTACCAGCTGTACAAGAAGTTGTTAAAAGAATAACAGGAAAAGAACCAGATAAAGGTATTAACCCTGATGAATGTGTTGCAATTGGTGCAGCTATTCAAGGTGGTGTTTTATCAGGAGATGTAAAAGACTTAGTATTACTAGATGTAACACCATTATCATTAGGTATTGAAACATATGGTGGAGTATTTACAAAATTAATTGAAAGAAATACAACAATACCAACAAAGAAATCACAAATATTCTCAACAGCAGCAGATGGTCAAACATCAGTTGAGATTCACGTATTACAAGGTGAAAGAGAAATGGCTGCATATAATAAAACATTAGGAAGATTCCAATTAACAGGAATTCCAGCAGCACCAAGAGGTGTACCACAAATTGAAGTAACATTTGATATTGATGCTAACGGTATTGTTCATGTATCTGCAAAAGATATGGCAACAGGAAATGAACAAAATGTATCTATTACAGCTTCAACAAATCTAACAGATGAAGATATCGATAAAGCAGTAAAAGATGCAGAAGCACATGCTGCAGAAGATAAGAAAAAGAAAGAAGAAATTGAAGTTAGAAATAATGCTGAAAGTTTAGTATATAATAGTGAAAAAACATTAAAAGATTTAGGAGATAAAATTAGCGGAGAAGAAAAAGCAAAAGTTGAAACAGAAATTGATAATACAAAGAAAGCATTAGAATCAAATGATACAGAAAAAATTAAAGAAGCAACAGAAAAATTAACAAAAGTATTTTATGATATGTCAGAACAATTATATAAAAATGCAAATTCAAATGGAGCAGCAGGAGCAGGTCCAAATGCTACACAAGCAGGAGCAGAAAATAATGAAAATACACAACAAGGAAATGACGGAAATGTATATGATGCAGATTATAAAGTAGAAGATGACAACAATAATAAATAAAAAAAGAGGGATTGAGGGAATATTCCTTAATCCCTTGGTTAATCTCTAAGGAGGAAAAAGAATGGCAGGAAAAAGAGATTATTATGAAGTTTTAGGTGTCAATAAAAATGCGACAGATGATGAATTAAAAAAAGCATATAGGAAACTAGCAAAAAAATATCATCCAGATGCTAATCCAGATAATAAGGAAGAAGCTGAAGCAAAATTTAAAGAAGTTAATGAAGCATATGAAACATTATCTGATCCACAAAAGAGAAAAATGTATGACCAATTTGGACCAGATGGACCACAAGGATTTAATGGAGCAGGAGGACCTTTTGGTGGAGGAAATGGTTATTATTCTTATACATCTTCAGGATTTGATGGTTTTGGAGATTTTGGAGACTTAGGTGATATTTTTTCTTCATTCTTTGGAGGAGGTTTTGGTGGCAGAAGTAGCGGTAGAAAACAAAATGGACCAAGAAAAGGTGCTGACTTAAACCTTCATATAGATATTACATTTGAACAAGCTTTTTCAGGAGTAGAAAAAGAAATAACGATTACAAGAAATGAAGAATGTAGTGTATGTCACGGAACTGGTGCAAAACCTGGAACATCTGTTACAAAATGTCCAACATGTAATGGTACAGGACAAATTAGGCAAGTACAAAATACAATTTTAGGACAAATGCAAACAACTAGAACTTGTACAAATTGTCATGGAACAGGTGAAGTGATAAAAGAACCATGTGAAAATTGTAGAGGAAAAGGAACTGTAAGAAGACAGCCAAAAATAAAAGTAAAGATACCAGCAGGTATTGATGATGGTCAAACAGTTGTCTTAAGAGGCGAAGGAGAGCCAGGAGAAAAAGGTGGGCCTAAAGGAGATTTATATATAACTGTTAGATTAAAGAAACATAGTATTTATTCAAGAAAAGGAAACAATGTGTATTGTGATGTACCAATAACAATTACACAAGCAACTTTAGGCGCAGATTTAGAAATACCAATGGTAGATGGTAGCAAAGAGAGATATAAGATACCAGAAGGAACGCAAACAGGAACAAAATTTATTATAAGAGGTAAAGGATTTAAATCTGTAAATTCAAATTCAGTTGGTGATTTTGTATTTACAGTTAATGTACAAACACCAAAAAGGCTTTCAAAAGAGCAAAGAGATTTGCTAGTACAATTAGCAAGAACGATGAATGAACAACCACCAATAAAAAAGAGAGGAATATTTGGATAAAAAGAGAAATAATGATAGAAATTATTTCAGAAGATGTAAAAAATATAATATTGTATAGCATAGAGAGATATCATATAGATTCAAACTGCCATTTGGGTTAGCAAAAAGAAAGGAGAGGTAGTGCTAAAGCAGCACACCTCCCTTTTCTTTTTTGTACTCTAAATAGGCTAAAGAATTCGTTTTATTCTTTATTTTACTAGACAGATAACTAAAAAAAAGATATAATATACAAGAAATATAAAGAGTAAAAAGGTGTCAATAAATGAAGAAAAAAGTATTATTTATATCAAGTACAGGAGGACATTTAAATGAATTATTACAGCTTTCTCCTTTATTTGAAAAATATGATTATCATATCATAACAGAAAAAGATAAAGCAAATGAAAATTTAAAAGAAAAATACGGAGATAGACTATATTTTTTACCATATGGAACAAGAGCAAAATTGTTTACATACATATTTAAATATTTATATTTATGTATGAAAACAATATATTTCTATTTTAAATTAAAACCAAAAGTGATTATAACAACTGGAACACATACAGCAGGTCCTATGTGTATATTAGGAAAGATATTTGGAAGTAAGATTATTTATATAGAGACTTTTGCGAATACCAATAAGAAAACAGCAACAGGAAGATTATTATATCCAATTGCAGATTTATTTATTGTGCAATGGGAAGAAATGTTAAAAATATATCCCAAAGCGGTTTATGGAGGTTCGATTTATTAATGATTTTAGTTATGTTAGGAACACAAAATAATAGCTTTCATAGGTTATTAGAAGAAATAGATATATTAATAAATAAAGGGATTATAAATGAAAAAGTTATTGTACAAGCAGGTTATACCAAATATCAACCTAAAAATGAAAGTATGACAATAATTAATTTTACATCAAGAGAAGAATTGGATAAATTGGAACAAGAAGCCAGTTATATTATTACACATGGAGGCGTAGGATCAATTATTACTTCACTTGAAAAAGGAAAAAAGGTAATTGCTGTACCGAGATTACACGAATATGGTGAACATGTAAATAATCATCAAACAGAAATTGTGGAAAAATTTAATAAAAGTGGAAATATAATTGGAATACAGTCTGTAAAAGAACTAGAAGAGGCAATAAAAAAGATACAGAATTTTGAACCAAAACCATATGTGGAAAATAATCATAAAATGTTAGAAATCATAGAAAATTTTATTGAGAATATAAAATAAAAGACAAGGAAGAGAAAAAATTGAAGAAGGAAAATATAATAAAAAATAATAAGAAAAAAGATATTAAAGAAGAAAGTGAAAGCAGCAAAGCAATTGTAGATAAAAAGACAATAACGAAAGAAAAAATAAAAGATATGGCAAATAAATTTTTTAACTCTATAGGATTTCCAATCATAATAGGCGTTTTATTATTTTTAAAAACCATCTTTTTTTATCAAAATACAATTTCTATTAGAGAAGCTATGGATAAAGATACCGTCTTAGGTACAATTGCATTTTTAGCAACAGTTATTTGCATGATATGTGCATTACCCAACAGAGGAAGAACGATAATTACAATTATTGTAGATATATTACTAAGTGTTTTATTATTTGCAGATAATGTATATCATACATATTCAAGTTCTGTATTGTCAATTGCTCAAATTATGAATCTCCAATATGGAGAAGAAATTATGGATACATTACCAATGCTAATACAAGCAAAAGAAATGATATACTTTATAGATATATTATTAATCATTGTATTATTATGTACTAAATTTTTAAAGATTCAAAAAAAAGCAAAAATAAATTGGAAAAAGAAAGTAGCAAAAGTAACAGTAGGAATAATTGCCATTGTGTTATTTTTAAAAATAGATGTAGATTTTATTGATAAAACAAAGGAAGATCCATTTAATAAAGATATGCAAGTAAAAAAGAGTACAATTTATGGATATCACATATCCGACATAGAAAGTGCAATTAATATCAAAAAGCAAGCTAAATATACAACAAAAGAGGAACTTTTAGCTGAATATGAAGACTTAAAAGAAAATTATGATGAAAAATATGGAAAAACAAATTATGATTTACAAGGATTTGCAAAAGGAAAAAATGTTATCATATTGCAATTAGAATCTATTCAGAATTTTGTCATTAACACAGAAATTAATGGAAAAGAAATTACGCCAAATTTAAATAAGTTTATAAATGAGAATATAAATATATCAAATATGTTTATGCAGAGTTATTCTTCAACCGCGGATTCAGAATTTTCTACAGTAACATCTCTATATCCTATGGAAAATGGTATGTCCTATAGTCGATATTATACAGATACATATGATGATATATTTACAATGTTTAAAAATGAAGGATATACAACTTCTTATATGCATGGAAACTATGGATTTTTCTGGAATAGAGAAAATGTATATAAAAGGTTTGATGTAGAAAATATCGAATTAAAAGATTCTTTTGCAGATACTTCAGAAAATATCATGGGATACTTATCAGATGAATTATTGTATACACAAGCGGTAGAAAAATTAAAAAATTATAATATGCCATTTGTTTCCTATATTGTTTCAGCATCTTCACATACATCATTTAGCTTAGAAGGGTTGCAAGATAGAAGTAAAGTAAGTATTGATGTAGGAAAATATAAAAATACGTTTTTTGGTAACTACTTAGAAGCTGTGAATTATGCTGATTATGCTTTTGGTGTATTTATAGATGAATTAAAAGAAGCTAATTTATATGATGATACAGTTATTCTTTTATTTGGTGATCATAATGGTATTGATATGTATAATGAAGAAATGTTAGATTTTTTACAAGAAAAAAATCCAGATTTAACAGATACAGATATTAAATTAAATTATATAAGAGTCGCTTGTGGAATGAAGATACCAGGAATAAAAAATATAAACATAGAAAAACCAGTTAGTAAATTAGATATAAAACCTACATTTGCCTATTTAATAAATGGAGATGCAGGTGTCAGCCTAGGAACCAATATATTTGGTAGAAAAGATTTTATATGTTTAAATAATGAAAGAATTGTTACTAGCCGATATTATTATGATGAAAAATGGTATCAAATAAAAGATGGAACAGAAATAAACCTGGAAGAAATTTCACAAGATGAAAGAGAATTATTAGAGGATTATTATAAAAATATGAGAAGGGAATTAGATATATCCATTTCAATTAGTATTAACAATTTGCTACGTTAGGGACGTGTCAAATCGTTTCAAAATGAAACAAAAGGGACAGACCTATGAGATTTTAAGTATAAAAAAGAAGGAAGGAAAAAATAAATGGAGGAAGACAGAATTATTAATCCTGAATTAGAAAATAGTGGAGAAGAACGTTTAGAAAATTCACTAAGACCAAAAACATTAGATGAATATATAGGACAAGATAAAATAAAAGAAAATATGAAAATTTATATAGAAGCAGCTAAAAAAAGAGGGGAACCATTAGACCATGTGCTTTTATATGGACCTCCAGGTTTAGGAAAAACAACTTTATCCAATATTATATCTAATGAAATGAATTCGAATATCAAAATTACTTCTGGACCAGCAATTGAAAAGCCAGGAGATTTGGCAGCATTATTAACAAATTTATCTGAATTTGATGTGTTATTTATAGATGAAATTCATAGACTTAGTAAAAGTGTGGAAGAAATTTTATATCCTGCTTTAGAAGATTATACATTAGATATTATTATTGGAAAAGGACCAAGTGCAAGATCTATCAGATTAGATTTACCAAAGTTTACATTAATTGGAGCAACGACAAAAGCAGGTTCTTTGACCACACCACTAAGAGATAGATTTGGAATTGTACATAGATTAGAATTATATTCTGTAGAAGATTTGACGAAAATTGTAAAAAGATCTGCTGGTATTTTGAATGTAAAAATAGAAGAAGATGCAGCAGTAGAGATTGCAAGAAGGTCAAGAGGAACGCCTAGAATAGCCAATCGTTTATTAAAAAGAGTAAGAGATTATGCGGCAGTATTAGGGGATGGAGATATCACATTAAAAATAACAAAACATGCTTTAAATAAATTAGAAATAGATGAATTAGGATTAGATGAAATTGATAGAAAAATCTTGGATACCATGATTGTTCAGTATTCAGGAAGACCAGTAGGAATAGAAGCATTAGCAGCAACAGTAGGAGAAGAAGTAGATACCATTGAAGATGTCTATGAACCATATTTGATCCAAATTGGATTTATTGCAAGAACATTAAGAGGAAGAGTGGTTTTACCACCAGCATATAAACATTTAGGATATCCAGAAAAATCATAAAGGATACTTTTAAGTAAAAAAGATGAGCAAAAGAAAAATTAAAGGAGTAGCTATGGAAGATAAAAGAAAACAATTACAAGAAAAAATATTAAGTATAGGCGGAAAGGTGGTTCATATTACACACCCTGAAGAATATGTAGAAGAATGGTTAGATAACGGAGAAGTATATGATGGCAACAATGCTGTTATTGAAGAAGGAGCACCTATGCTTTGTGAAGAGAATTCTTTAAATTTTTATCTAAAACATAAAGATGAAGGGATAAAAATATGTACAGGATTTGCACTTAATAATGATCATGGTATGTGGGTGTATCATGCCTGGTGTAAGGATAAAGAAGGAATCGTTCATGAGTGTACACCAGTTAAAAGAGATGTATATTATGGCATTACTTTAGATGAAAGACAAACAGAAAGATTTCGAAGAAGCGTAGATTTTGCCTATGATGCAGAATGTGCAAGAAAAGAAAAAAGTATTTCTACAACCGATATTGGAAAACGAACATATGAAGCACAAAAAGATACTAAGGGAAAAAATGAATTAGGAGAATATTTTAAGGCACTTATCGAAAAAATGGAAAAAGGAAGGGGAAAATAGAATGGTTAATCAAAAGATAATGCCGAAAGTTTATAAAGAAGTTTATGAAATTGTAAAACATGTTCCAGAAGAAGATTTTAATAAAATCCCAAAAGAAATCCTTGAAAAAATACATGCTGAGATGGATAAAGAATATGAATATTATATAGATTTTGATAATTTTCAAAACCAGGAGATGTTGTATGAAACCCAACTTATATTAGCCATGTTTTTTAGAGATTATTGGGCAACAGAAGAACAAAAAAGGAAAATTAAAGCAAAAGAAAGATATGATGAACAAGTAAACCAAGAAAATTTAAGAGAACAATACAATCCTAATGATTTATTTCATAATAAAAGAAATCATCATGAAATAAAAATAGAGAATGTTAATACGGAAACAGCTATGGTAGAATATAAAGAAAATATTTTTCAAAAGATACAAAAATTCATAAAAAATATTTTCAATAAAAAGTGAAAGGAAAAAGAAAAAACGAATATGAATGAAACCATACGAAAAATGAAAGCAGAAGATTTTGAAACAATTATGAAAATATTTGACGAAACTGATTTTGGATGTGTAGGAATCAAAGAATTTTATAAGCCAGGAAGACAAGAACAAATGATGATGATGAGAGAGGTATTAAGAGGAGAATCACTAGACGAAAAAATTTTGGTTATAGAAAATTCTGATGGAGTGGTAGGATATGTGACAATTCAAGAAACATCTGATAATTGGCACATAGGACAGATTGCAATTGATTCTATGCATAGAAGGCAAGGTCTTGGAAAGTATTTTATGGAAAGAATTAAAGAAATGGCAAAAAGATGTAAAAGAAGTATTTCATTAGAGTGTTATGAAAAAGATAATACATTTTTCTTAAAACAAGGATTTCAAAAAGTAAGTGAAGATGAGATTGAAACAGAATATAAATGGAATTACCAAAAAGAAAAAGAAGATACACAAGTAAAAAAAGAAATACAAGAAAAAGAAGAAACAGATTTAGAATTATAAGTTTTTGAAATATTAGAAAGTAAGAATAGATCGAAAGAAAGGAAGTAAAAATGAAACTATTATTACATACTTGTTGTGCACCATGTAGTGTATATTGTATAGACAGTTTAAGAAAGGAAGGAATTGAACCAACGGTATATTGGTTTAATCCTAATATACATCCCTATATGGAATATAAGGCAAGAAGGGATTGCTTAAAAGAATATACAAAAAGTATTCATGTAGATGCTATATTTGAAGAAAACTATGGTTTACAAGAATTCTGTAAACATGTAATTGGAGATTTGCAAAATCGATGTAAAAATTATTGTTATCCTGTTAGATTAGAGCAAACAGCAAAATATGCTAAAGAGAATGGATATACACATTTTTCTACTACATTATTAGTAAGTCCTTATCAAAATCATGAAGCTTTAATAGAGGTTGCAGAACAAATGGCAAAGAAATATGATGTAGAATTTTTATATCGAGATTTTAGAGTAGGATTTAGAGAGGGGCAAGCAAAAGCTAGAGAATTAGGATTATATATGCAAAAATATTGTGGATGTATTTTTTCTGAGGAAGATAGATATCAAAAGAAAATTGAAAAAGATAAACTTGCATCATGTTCTACTAAACAATAGAAGAAGATAGTAAAAATATAAGGAGAAATGCAATGAGCGATTTTGTAGAAACAATAAATGGTAGAAGCTATACAATCAATGAAGCAAAACAATTGTATATAAATTATACACTAAGTCATGGAGGCAAAGTTTCACAAAGATTTAGAAATTGTAAAGTAAAAACATATCCAAATGGATTACCAAATGGAAGTAGAGCATTAGCCAATTCAAATGCGGAAACAAATCAAATTAATATGAGAGAAGATCAATCCATTATTACTTTTTTTCATGAATGTGGACATCTAAGAAAAGCATGGCAAGATGCTTCAGGTAATTGGCATACAAATTGGGAAAATGAAAATGATTATACTGCACAGATGTCTTATGAAGATGTAAAGAATAATATTGTACGTATCAATAGAGGAATAAAAGGTCTTGCAATGGGAGAAGCGGAAGCAGAACTATATGCAAGTAAAGTTTATTGGGATTTATGTGGAAATACCCCACAAGCACATGCATATACGGCTACAAGAAAGTCTTATGATGAAGAAATTATTAACTTAAAGAAAATAGCAACAGTTTTAGGTGTAAAGGAAGATAGTATATTGTCTTGGGATAGTGAAAATGACTATGGAAGAAATAAATTAAGAAGCTTGTTTACTAAACTTACAGGAAGAGAAGACTTTTGGGATTCATTGGAATATCAAATGGATTATGTTTCTATGCCTAAATTTATTAGTATGTCACAACCAGCATTTAGAATCAGTCAAGAATCATTAAAAAATGTTGAAACATATAGGGAAAGACTAATCAATGCATTTAGGTTTTGTTTACAAAAAAACATGCAAAAAAGATATTATCAGTCTATGGGATGTTCTGAGAGTGAGTTTGAATCCATATATAGTAGGAAAATAAATGAATGTGAGCAGTTAGAAAAATATGCAAGCAGAACAAAGGGAATACAACTTTAAATACTTATAATGAAAATATATAAAATTGAAAGATGAGAGAGGATATTTATGCGTAATATAATTATAGTAGGTGCAGGACCAGCAGGATTAACGGCTGCTTATGAATTGTCAAAAGACAAAAATAATCAAATCGTTATATTAGAAGAATGCGAAGATGTAGGTGGAATATCGAAAACGATCAAATATAAACAAAATCGAATGGATATTGGCGGACATAGATTTTTTTCAAAAGATGATAGAATTATGCATTTTTGGAAAGAAATTATGCCATTACAAGGAGAAAAAGCATTAGATGACAGAATGCTAGGAAGAGAAGCTAAACTAGAGAAAGGTGGACCAGATCCAGAAAAAGAAGATAATGTTATGCTAATAAGAAATAGAATTTCTAGAATATATTATGGAAGAAAGTTTTTTGATTATCCTATTACGATTAAAGCAGAAACTTTAAAAAATATGGGAATGAAAAAAACAATACAAGCAGGGTTTAGCTATCTAAAAAGTATATTTTTCAAAAGAAAAGAAGAATCTTTAGAAGATTTTTATATTAATCGATTTGGAAAAGTCTTATATAGTATGTTTTTTGAAAAATATACAGAAAAAGTATGGGGAAGACATCCTAGTAAAATTTCACCAGATTGGGGAAAGCAACGTGCCAAGGGGCTTTCTATAGCAGCCATTATAAAAGATATGATATATAAAATATTTAAAATAAAAAACAATAAAAATGCGGAAACCTCTCTTATAGAACAATTTTGGTATCCTAAATATGGACCAGGACAATTATGGGAAAGACTAGCAGATATAATTGTACAAAAGGGAGTAACGATAAAAAAGGGATATAAAGTAGAAAAATTAGTAAAAGAAAACGGAAAAATAAAATCGGTTAAATGTATGGCTAATGGAAAAAAAGAAGAAATTGCAGGGGATATTTTTATATCTTCCATGCCTTTAAAAGATTTGGTAGAAAATATAGAAGGAGAGAAAGTTCCGAAAAATATATTAGATATAGCTAGCAATTTACCATACAGAGATTTTATTACAATAGGAATATTGGTAGACAAACTAAATATAAAAAATGAAACGACAATAAAAACATTGGGAAATATTGTTCCAGATTGTTGGATATATGTTCAAGAACCAGAGGTAAAAGTTGGAAGAATACAAATTTTCAATAATTGGTCTCCCTATTTAGTAGAAGAACCAGAAAAAAATGTATGGATTGGTTTGGAATATTTCTGTAATGAAAATGATGCATTGTGGAATATGACAGAAAAAGATTTTAAAGATATGGCAATCACTGAATTAAAAAAGATGAAAATATTAGATGACAAACAGGAGATTAAAGATGCACATATGGAAAAAATAAAAAAAGCATATCCCGCTTATTTTGACACATATGCAAGAATAAATGAATTAATAAACTATTTGAATGACATAGAAAATTTATATTGTATAGGTAGAAATGGACAACATAGATATAACAATATGGATCATTCTATGTTGACAGCTATTGAAGCAGCCAATAATATAAAAAATAATATAAAAGATAGGTCTAATATTTGGAATGTAAATACAGAAAAAGAATATCATGAGATAAAAAAATAGAAAGGATAATGCAATGTTATTCATATTAATTTTAATAGTTGTTATAGGTTATTTGTTATATAAGCTAAAAATTTTTAAAGAACCATATACAGGTCAAATATCTCAAAAAATTATAATCATGAGTATGATAGTATTATTTATATTATTTTTAGCAATGAAGCCTAATTTTATTTCAGACTATTTAGGAGAAGATAATGACATTTATAATAAATACTTAGTAGATGCCATATTAGCTGGAAAATGCAATATTAGTTTAGAACCATCTGAAGAATTAAAAAATTTAGAAAATCCATATAATCCAGAGGAAAGGCAAGGAATAGAATATTCTTTTGATACAGCATATTATAATGGAAAATATTATGTGTATTTCGGAGTGGTACCAGCAATTATATTATTTGTACCTTATAAAATTATAACAGGACAATATTTACCAACAAATGTAGGAACATTTCTTTTTGTAATATTATCGATTATAACAAGTACAATTTTAATCATACAAATATACAAGCGATGGTTTAAAAAAATACCATTTCAATTATTACTATTATTTATTATAACAGGATTTATTTCAGGAATGTATGTCTGGAATACATGGAGAATGTGGGCATATGAATTAGCCCTAATATCTGGTTACTTTTTTGTACAACTAGGAATGGTATGCATATTGATGGCGACAAAAGATAATAACAAAGTCAATTTAAAATATTTATGTTTATCTTGCTTATCCATGGCATTGGCGGTGGGGTGTAGACCAACATTAGTTTTGGCATCTATTATACTATTGCCATTTTTGTATACGATTATAAAAGAAGAAAAGAAAAACAAAAATTTAACCAAAACTTTATTAGCAATAATCCTTCCCTATATAATTGTCGCAATTCCATTAATGGGATATAATTATGCAAGATTTGGAAGTATCTTTGAGTTTGGAGCTAAATATCAATTGACATTAGTAGATGTCACAAATTTATCTGATAGATATCAAGATATTCCTAAAGGCTTATATCAGTATTTAATACAGCCACCTAGGTTACAGGCGGAATTTCCATATATAACCATTGATTATAGTCATGATGGATATACTGCAAACTATTACAATGGAGGAATGGTATCTGGTATTTTATTTTTAAATTTATCAATGATAGGTTGCTTTTTTGGATATGCATACTATAAAAATATAAAAGATCCAATATTAAAAGGTATGATGATGAATTTACCAATTGTTGGAATCATAATGTGTATCCTTACAGTATGGATGGGAGCAACGGTACAAAGATATGTAGTAGATTTCTTTTGGATGTTTTCAATTTTAGCAATGATTTGTTGGTTTTTAATTTATGAAAATACAAAAAAGGAAAGAAACAAAATGATTATTTTTATAATCATATATATACTTGTTAATATAAGTATTATAATAAATTTTTTTGGAACGTTTTTAAACTCAGAATATAATTATTTGGAATGGAGTTTTCCAGAAATATATCAATGGTTAAAATTATTTTTAGTGATATAGGAGAGTATAATGAAAGAAACAATAAAGCAATTTGTAGATTCAAAAAAACAAATAATATTACTATTTTTAGTATTTTCAATTATATTTGCTATACCATCCATCCATTATTTATTAGAAAATAAAACAGTGTTACATTTTGACGCATATTATCAATTTTGTTTAAATAATTCGGATAGGGTTGGCCAGACAATTATATATATTGCAATATTAGCAATACTTACTATATTTTATGTTTTCATTATAAAAAATAGAAATACTATATTTAAAAATATGAAAGAAATATACATATATATAATTATTATTTCTTTGATATTTGTTATAGTTGTACCATTTATTAGTTCAGATGTATTTTATTATTTAGGTATAGGAAGAATAGATAGTCAATATGGACAAAATCCATATTATGTAACAATAAAAGACTTTGTGGAAAGTGGAGATAATGCAAAGTATTTAAAAGAAGATACCGTATTAGCTGCAGGTTATGAAAATTATTGGGCAGATACAACCGTGGTTTATGGGCCTGTGTGGACAATGATTTGCAAAATTGTATCTGGAATTACATTTGGAAATATAGATATAGCATTGTTGGTTTTAAAATTAATCAATGTATGTATTCATGTATTAAATTGTTATATAATTTATAAAATAACAGGAAGAAAACTGTTTGTATTACTATATGGATTGAACCCATATATCTTTATAGATTCAATAGCAAATGTACATAATGATATCTATGTAGTTACATTTATATTAGCTGCTTTATATTTCTTATTAAAAAAGAAAAATATAATGATTAGTATCCTATTTTTAGCATTAGCAACAGCAATAAAATATTTTGCGATATTGTTATTGCCATTTATTATCATCTATTATTTTAGAGATAAAAAGCCTTTAGAAAGATTGAAGAAATGTTTTTTATATGGTATGCTATTTATATTTATAGTAGCTGTTACCTATTTGGTTTATGTACAAGATATACAAGTACTAAGTGGAATCATGATACAACAAGAAAAATTTGCAAAGAATTTTTATATTATATTAATGGAATATTTTGATATACCAAATTTCGTTTCCAATGTAAATAGAGTATTTTTGATTTCTTTTATCATTATATATTTCTTTACATGTTTAACATTGTTATATAAGAAACATATAAAATTTAGAGAAGAAATGAGAAAGGCAGAGTATTTTCTAATAGCATTTTTGTTTTTATTAATAACGAATTTTCAAACATGGTATATTATATGGTTATTTCCACTAATGATGTGGCAAAAAAAAGATACAATAAAATTCATTATACAAATTTCATTAATCAGTCAATTTGCTAATAGCGTTTTTCTGATAAATGGTGAAGGATGGAGAAATGGAACACCTTTTACATTTTTTATGTTATTAGGTATTTGCATATGTTTGAGTTTTAGAATTAGCTTTCAAGGTTTCACAAAAACTAAAAAAATTACAAATTTATGAAATTATATAGAATAGGAGTTTTAAATGATTTTACTAGGAATAACAGGTAAATATGTAGAAAAATAGGAGAATGTATGGAATTTTCAGTAGAGAGAAGTATAAATACTAAAAAAAGACAAGCCAAAGTATTAAGGCAAGAAATGATAAAAAAAGAAAAACTTCACATTCATGATATCATTGATTATCAACAGTTTCTAAAATTATATAATCAATATGGTCAAGGGTTATCTAAAGAAGCGTTTGGAGAGATTTATTTAGATTTATCTAGAGGTGATTATTATAGTCTTAAGAAAAACAGATGTAGAATTTTAAAAAATGAAGAAATAGATGATGAATATATATGTTTTATCAAACAATATGTCATAAAGAATTTTGGATTGTCAAAAGGAAAAACGGTATCTTATGAAGAAATACAACAAATGTATCAATCAATATCTACAAAATTGTCAGAAACATTATTTGCAGAGAAAATATTAGATATTTCGAGTCATTCATTATCTTGTATAAAATATGATAAAACAGATAAGGCAACCATTTTTTCAAAAACAGATGCTATATACTTTCGCAAAGAAATGTCTGAAAAATTTATAAGAAAAGAAATAAGAAAAAAGACTAGAGAAGCAAATAATGCAATAAAAGAAATAAAAAATACCATAGCAGAAGATAGAAAATTACATATTGGGGATAAAATTCTCTATTCTCAATTCCAAGAAATCTATGAGATTTACGGAAAAGAAATGTTTACGGAGTATGATTTTGCTAAAACGATTTTGGGAATATCAGAAGCAAAAGCAAAAAATTTTATTCATAAAAAAATAGAAGAAGTAGAAATTTGGAAAAATGAAACGCTGGATTTAGATAGTTTGTTAGAAATAAGAGAAAATACGATAAAAAGTGAAGGACTACACATAAAAGACGAAATTACATATGAACAATTTCAAAATTTGTATGAAAAATATGCAGGAAAATTATCAGAAGAAATGTTTGCAGAAGAAATTTTAGATATATCAAGAGTAGGATTTAAAAACTTGAAAAAAGGAAAATCACCAAATTCAATTATTCTTAGTGATATAGAAATTTCACAAGAAATAGAAGATACAGTATGTCAAGAAATAAAGAAAAATGAACATATTTACAAAGGAAAAAGAATAACGTATGAAGAATTTTTATATCTATATAGAAAATATGCATTTGTTATTAAAGAAGTAGATTTTGCAGAAAAAATTTTAAAGATGAATGTAACACAATTTCGAGAGTTAAAAAAGGGAAAATGCAAAACAACAAGAATTTTTAATATAGATGACTTCGAAGTGTATAATGAACTAGAAGTGAAACAATTAAGAGATATTGTAATAAGAGAAAATCGATTACATATAGGAGATTCTATATCAGGACAAAAGTTTCAACGACTATATGACACATATGGATTTGGAATGAGTAAAGAATTTTTTGGAGAAAAAATCTTAGATATGAAAGCATATAGAATTCCAATTATTTTAGCAGATAGTACCGAAAATACAATTATTTTATTAAACGAAAAGGTTAGTAAAGATGAATTTAAACGCATAAGAACTAAATTTTTTAAAAGTAGAGAACATTGTATAGGAGACATGATTAACTATCAAGAATTTAATAGACTGTATCAACAATATGGAGAAAAGCTTTCAAAAGTACAATTTGCAGAAAAGATACTTTTTATTACAAATGAAAATTTAAAAGCAATCAGACAAAATGCGAAAACAGGAAGAGAAACAGCTATATTTGGAAATTTAAGATTATCAGATGCTTATATGGCAAAATTAAAGGCGAAAATTATAAAAAAGTATGCACTGTATTTTAGACAAAACATAACACCGGAATTTTTTGATAAAATATATCAGGAAGCAAATACGATTTTGTCAAAGGCAGATTTTGCTAAAAAGATTTTAGAAGTTAGTCAACAATCTTATTATAAAATGTATATTGCAAGAGCAAGTGAAACATTTGTTATTTTAGGAATATCTGGAGATAATCATAATAAAAAAAGATTTTTAGAAATGCAGACAGAAGTATTGAAAACATTATTAGAAAAAGGATATGATTATAAGAGTATTGCAAAAGATACAAATTTGACAGAAAAACAAGTGGGACAAAAAGCTAACAACTTCTATGATAAAGAAATTGTAGATAGACAAGTAGCAATACAAAACTATATATATCATCAATTAAAGAATGGACAAAGTATAGATGAAAATCGAATTGATGAAGAAGACAAAACATATATATTGCAAATAAAAGATAAAATAGAGCAAGATAAACAATTTGAGGAATTAGAAGATAGATGTATTGATATTGTAGATGATTTTAAAGAAACAAAAAGAAGTAGAGAACAAATTATGGAATATATTCAATTATGTCAAGAAAGATATGCAGAGCATTTTGAAAAGATGTCTCCAAAAACGATGGAAACATTTCAAAGTGTTTTAGAATATTTAGATTTGACCAATATGACCTATAATAAATTTTTTATTAAAGCTTGTATCAGTCAAAAGAATTATAAAAGTGCAAATGGATTTATTACATTTTGCATGCAAAAACCAGACTTGACAGTACAAGAAAAGAAAGATTTACAAGAACTAAGAACGATGATTAGAGAAGCTATCAAAAGAAATGAAGCAATCGAATTAATAAAATTAAATCGTTCGATACCAGAAATTATGATGCAAACGGGAATGAATGAAGTAGATATTGTAAGGATGAAAAAACATATACAAGATTCTCAAAAATTAGCAAATGAGAATAGTAAAAAAATAGCAGTATCTCCACAAGAAGATTGGTGTCAGTAAAGGATAGAAAAAAGAGTGGATTTACTTACAATAAGTCAACATAAAAATATCCTAAACAGAAATGTCCCTAATAGGACATAACTAGGAGGTAATAAATGGATAATTTTGTTTTAATAGATGGAAACAGTATTATGAATAGAGCCTTTTATGGAATAATGGGAAGTAAAATGCTCACAACAAAAGATGGAAAATATACAAATGCAGTATACGGTTTCTTAGCAATTTTGTTTAAATTAATAGAAGATACAAATCCAAAATATATGGCGGTTGCTTTTGATCTAAAAGCACCAACAGCAAGACACAAATTATATGAAGGATATAAAGCGAATAGAAAAGGAATGCCAGATGAATTGGCAGAGCAAATGCCTTTAATAAAGGAAATATTAAAGGCAATGAATATTGATATTGTAGAAAAAGAAGGATATGAAGCTGATGATATTTTAGGAACACTTTCTAGATATGGGGAAAAGCAAGGATTAAAAGTGACAATTTTATCAGGAGATCGAGATACCTTCCAATTAGCAACAGATAATGTAACGATTAGAATTCCCAGAACAAAAGGTGGAAAAACAGAAACAGAGTTATTTGACAGAAATAAAATTATAGAAACATATGGTATAGAGCCAAAACAATTAATAGAAGTAAAAGGTTTGCAAGGAGATAGCTCAGATAATATACCAGGTGTTCCAGGAATTGGGGAAAAAACAGCATTATCTTTGATTCAAAAATATGGTTCTATTGAAAATTTATATGAAAAAATAGAAAAAAATGAGGATGATTTAAAAGGAAAGCAAAGAGAAAAGATTAAAGATAATAAAGAATTAGCAGAGCTATCAAAAACATTAGGAACCATTAACTTAGAAGTGCCAATAGAAGATACTTTAGAACAATTTAAAGTAGAAGAATGGGACAAGGAAAAGGTATTAAAATTATTTAAAGAATTAAATTTTAATCGATATATTGAGCGATTTGGATTAACAGGTGAAAAAAATAGTCAAGAAGAAGCAAAATATACAATAGAATATAAAACAGTTGAAAAATCCATAGAAGATATCATGGAATTTATAAACAATGAAAAATACATGATATTTTATTTACAAACAGAAAATAATCCAGAAAATATCATAAAAGAAAAAATAACAGGAATGAGTATATATCATAAAGAGAAAAAAGAAGCATATTATATAAACTTCCATGAAAATGAAATTGTAAAGTTAAAAGATATATTTGAAAATGCAGAAATAAAAAAGACAAGTATTAATTTAACAAAAGTATATATATTACTAAAACAGGTGGGTATCACATTAGATGGAATTGAAAACGACATATCAATCGGGGCCTATATTTTAAATCCTACAAATAATAAATTAGATTTAAAAAGTTTGGCAATGCAATATTTGGAATTTGATATGGATGAATATATAGGAGTAGAAGAAGATAGTCAAAAACAAATGACTTTATTTGAAGAAAATAGTGTACAAGATAATAAAAAAGCAACAGAAAAGTATACACTATATGTATATATAATAGAAAAGGTCAATAAATATATTTTAGAAAAACTAAAAGAAACAAATAGTTTTGATTTATATACCAATATTGATATGCCAACAGTTGAAGTATTATCTAGTATGCAATGGAATGGGATGTATGTAGACGAAGAAGAGTTAAATCAATTTGGTAAGGAATTAACTTCACAAATAGAAGTACTAACAAAAGTGATTCATGAAATGGCAGGAGAGGAATTTAATATTAATTCAACAAAACAATTAGGAGAAATTCTTTTTGAAAAGATGCAATTACCAGTCATTAAAAAGACAAAAAATGGATATTCTACAGATGTAGATGTATTAGAAAAATTGAAAAGAGAAGATCCAATTATTGGAAAAATATTAGAATATAGACAATTAATGAAATTGAATTCTACATATGTAGAAGGATTAAAACCATTTATTAATCCTAAAACCAAAAGAATTCATTCTTTCTTCCATCAGACCATAACGGCAACAGGAAGAATTAGTTCTACAGAACCAAATTTACAAAATATTCCTACAAGATTTGAATTGGGAAAAAGAGTGAGAAAAGTATTTAAACCAGAAGCGGGAAAGGTGTATATAGATGCTGATTATTCACAAATAGAGCTTAGAGTACTAGCCCATATTTCTGAGGATAAACATATGATAGAAGCTTTCAAAAATAATGAAGATATTCATAAACAAGCAGCTTCAAAAGTATTTAAAACACCAATAAATGAAGTCACAAAGGAACAAAGAAGTAATGCAAAAGCAGTTAATTTTGGAATCGTATATGGAATTAGTGATTTTGGATTAGCAGAACAACTAGGAATTTCTAGAAAAAAAGCAAAACAATATATAGATGAATATTTAACAGAGTATGCAGGAATAAAAGAATTCATGGAGAATATTATTGAAAAGGCAAAAGAAAAAGGTTATGTTGAAACCTTATTTCATAGGAGAAGATATGTTCCAGAATTGAAATCTAAAAATTATATGGTAAGACAATTTGGCAATAGAGTAGCAATGAACACACCAATACAGGGAACTGCGGCAGATATTATGAAAATTGCAATGATTAATGTAAATAAAGAATTGAAAAAAAGGGGATTAGAATCAAAAATTATTTTACAAGTACATGATGAAATGATGATAGAAGCACCTGAAAATGAAAAAGAAGAGGTAAAAGACATCATGAAAAAAGAGATGGAATCTGCAATAAAATTAAAGATTCCACTTGTAGCAGAAATATCAGAGGCAAAAAATTGGTATGATTGTAAATAATGATAGTATCTTATAAAGGAGCGTGAATCTTGAAAAATAACAGATGGAGAAAAATAATAAGTGTTATAATTGTTATTTTTATAATCATCTTAGTGGTTGTACTAAGTAAAGATAAGATATTAAAAATAATATACCCTAAAACTTATAGTGAAATTATATCCATATATGCAAAAGAGTATGATGTTGAAGAAAATTTAATATATGCTGTTATTAAGGCTGAAAGTAATTTTAAAAGTGAGGCGGTTTCTAATAAATCAGCAATTGGTTTAATGCAAATCGTGGAAGACACAGCAATAGATGTAGCTAGAAAAAATAATATAGAAATTAACACAGAAAATGTACAAGAGGAATTGTTAAATATTGATAATAATATCAATATAGGTACAAAATATTTATCAACATTATTATCGCAATATGGAAATAAAGAAGTAGCATTGGCTGCATATAATGCAGGAATAGGAACTGTAGATAATTGGATAGAAAAACAGATTATAAAAGCAGATGGTTCTGATATAGAAAATATTCCATATAAAGAAACCAATAATTATGTAAGAAAAATATTAAGAGATTATAATATTTATAATTACTTATACAGTTAAAATTTATAAAGACACAAGGAGAATAGATGATAAAAAAACTTTTAAATTTTGCTTTAAATGTTAGTATGATTATCATAATCATTATACTTATTTATAGTATGATACAAAAAAGAGTTTCAAAAGAAAATTACACCAATATATTTGGATATACATTTTTAGAAGTATTAACAGGAAGTATGGCAGATACAATAGAAATTGGAGATGGTGTAATTGTTAAATTAACAAACGATATTAAAGAACAGGATATTATTGTATATAAAAAAGATAATATCTTGGTAACACATAGATTAATAGAAAAAGACGAAGGACAGTTAATAGCAAAGGGAGATGCTAATAATGTGCAAGATGAACCAATAACAGGAGATATGGTTATAGGAAAAGTCATTTATGTTATCTCTAATATACATATGTGGAAAAAAGTAATAGGCATTGTATTTGTAGTATTTATTGTACTATTTATTATGGTAAAAATAATTTTATATAAAAAACAGAAACCAGAAAGGGGAAAATAGATGAAAGTAATACTAGCGTCACAATCACCAAGAAGAAAAGAATTATTACAATTAATTGTTCCAAAATTTCAAATTATGGTTAGTAATGAAGAAGAAAAATTAAATGATAAATTATCGATAGAAGAACAAGTTGTGCAAATTGCACATACAAAAGCTAAAAATGTATATGATAGGACAGCAGGAGATAGAATTGTTATTGGCTCAGACACAATTGTTACGAAAAATGGTAAAATATATGGAAAAGCAAAAGATAGAAGTCATGCAAAAAAGATGATAAAAGAATTAATTGAACGGTAATAAGGTTCATGAAATTATAACAGGATTAAGTATTTTTATAGAGCAAAAAGGAATAACAAAGGAATATAAAACCTATGATAAAGTAAAAGTATACTTAAAAGATATAACAGATGAAGAAATTGAAAAATGGTTAGATACAGGAAATGCGATGGACAAGGCCGCAGCTTATGGAATCCAAAATGAGTTTTGCGTACATGTAGAAAAAATAGAAGGAAATTATACAACGGCTCTTGGTTTACCAACACATATCGTGTATGATATTATAAAAGAATATATATCAAAATAGATAAATATGTGTTGATGTTAGTAAAATCATAAAAAATAGGAATCTTTTTTTAAAAATGGTTGAAAAAATAACAATCTTGTAATATAATTGTAACGAAATTGTAATAAAATGAAGAAGGGAAGATATGCAAATGTTTAAATTTGGTCAAGATGTTGGAATAGATTTAGGAACTGCAACAGTTATTGTATATGTAAAAGGAAAAGGGATTGTTTTAAGAGAACCTTCTGTTGTTGCCGTTGATAATATTACAGGGGAAGTTTTGGCTGTTGGACAAGAAGCAAGAAGAATGTTAGGAAGAACTCCACGGAAATATTGTTGCAACAAGACCTTTAAGAGATGGTGTTATATCTGATTATACGGTAACAGAAAAGATGTTAAAACATTTTATTAATAAAGTTTGTGGTAAATTTATTTTTGCACCTAGAATTATGATTTGTATACCTTCACAAGTAACAGAAGTAGAGAAAAAAGCCGTTATAGATGCAGCTACACAAGCAGGTGCAAGAAAAGTTTACTTAATAGAAGAACCAATAGCAGCAGCAATTGGTGCTGGGATTGATATATCTAAACCATGTGGAAACATGGTCGTAGATATTGGAGGAGGAACAACAGATATTGCTGTTATATCATTAGGGGGATCTGTTGTAAATACTTCACTAAAAGTAGCTGGAGATAAATTTGATGAATATATTGTAAAATATATTAAGAAAAAACATAATATTATGATAGGTGAAAGAACAGCAGAGGATTTAAAAGTAAATATAGGATGTGTTTACCCTAAAATACAAGATACAGAAATGGATATACGAGGAAGAGATTTAGTTACAGGACTTCCAAAAACATTAACAGTTCATTCAAGTGAGATGTTAGAAGCATTATTAGAACCGGCAATGATGATAGTAGATGCCGTACATTCTGTATTAGAAAGAACACCACCAGAATTGTCAGCAGATATTAGTGATAAAGGTATCTATATGACAGGTGGAGGTTGTTTGGTTGACGGATTAGATAAGTTATTACAAGAAAAAACAGGAATTAATGTGATGATAGCACAAGATACTGTATCATGTGTGGCATTAGGTACAGGAAAGGCATTAGAAAATTTAGATGTTTTAGAAGGTAAAACAACGAGATAGATTTATGAACTTTGGGGAACGTCCTTAAAGTTCATTTTTTAATTGTTCATTATAGAATGTAAGATAAAATAAGTATCTTGAAAAAGCCATAGAAATATGCCATAATAAAAAAAGGATTGTAAAAAGGAGAGAAAAATGAAAACAGTAGCATTTATTACACTTGGATGTAAAGTAAATCAATATGAAACAAATGCCATGATACAACAATTTATAGAAAAAGGTTATGAAGTAGTAGATCATACTAAGAAAGCAGACATTTATATTGTCAATACATGTACAGTAACCAATATGTCAGATAGAAAATCTAGACAAATGTTAAGAAGAGTAAAAGAATTAAATAAAGATGCAATTGTTGTAGCCTGTGGATGTTATGCACAAGTAGCAAAAGAAGAGTTAGAGAAAATAGAAGAAATTAATTTAGTATTAGGAAATAATGAAAAAAAAGATATTGTAAATCATGTTGAAAAATATTTGAAAAGTAAAATACCAGAAACACAAATAGAAGATGTTATGCGGGCAAAAAGAATTTGTAGAATTTGGGGATATTACTTTTACAGAGAAAACAAGAGCAGTCATAAAGATTCAAGATGGATGTGATCGTTTTTGCTCTTATTGCATTATTCCTTATGCAAGAGGTAGAGTTAGAAGTAGAAAACCGGAACATATTTTATCTGAAATTCGTAAAATTGCGGAAGAAGGAATAAAAGAAGTGGTTATCACTGGAATTCATATTGCTTCCTATGGTAAAGATTTTGAAAATACATATAGATTAATTGATTTATTGGAAGAAATTAATACCATAAAAGGAATACAAAGAATTCGATTAGGCTCTATAGAGCCATTATTAATAACAGAAACATTTGTGGATAGATTAGAGAAACTGGAAAAAGTGTGCCATCAGTTTCATTTATCATTACAAAGTGGATGTGATGAAACCTTAAAAAGAATGAATAGGAGATATACAACAGAGCAGTTTAAACAGATTGTTAATCTATTAAGAGAAAAATTTAAAGATGCTATATTAACAACAGATGTTATTGTAGGATTTCCAGGAGAAAGTGAAAAAGAATTTGAAAATACATACAAATTTTTAGAAGAAATTAATTTTTATAAAATGCATGTATTTAAATATTCACCTAGAAAAGGAACGAAAGCAGCTATAATGCCAGAACAAATAGATGGTAATAAAAAAGAAGAAAGAAGCAGAAGATTAATTGCATTATCTAATAAAAATGAAAAAGCATATAATGAACAATATGTAGGGAAAGAAGTAGAAATTCTTTTTGAAGAAGAAAAAAATGGTATTTGGCAAGGACATACGAAAAATTACATATTAGGACATTATAAAACAGGGGAAAATATAGAAAACAAAATACTAAAATTAAAATGTATAAGTGCAGAGGAAGAATATATCATTGTTGGATAAACGTAACAAAATTGTAATAAAATTGTAATCAATATTTAACAAAAAAGAAGAAAAAAGGTATTGATAAATTAAAGAATCTATAGTATAAATAATATAGTAAGGTATATAAAGCTACAAAGGAGGAAAAATAGATGGCAGATATAAGAGAAGAAAATAATGTATTTGGTGGAGTAGAATTTGAAAATGGTAATAATGGACAAGTACAAGCATCAAATGGAAAGAATTTACCAGTAAAACAAGGATTCTGGACAAAATTCAAATCTTTCTGGTTCCAAGAAATTGATTGGAATAAAGAAATAAGAGTAGAATTAACTCCATATCAACAAAAAGTAGAAAATGAAATAAATGATTTTTTACATCAAGAAGTTACATGGGAAAAAGTACATGATTTCTTATTTCAAGAGATAAAATTTGGAAAAAAGAAAACAGAAGTATAAAAATCAATAAATTAGTTTTAGTATATAATGTTATCAAAAAGTATGGCGCATTTATAAAAAATGTGTTATACTTTTTTTGTTTGAAAAGGAGAGAAAAATGGCAAAAAGTAAAACAATTTTTGTATGTAGCGAATGTGGAAATGAATCAAGTAAATGGTTAGGAAAATGTCCTGCTTGTAATAGCTGGAATACATTTTATGAACAAAAAGTAGTAGAAACGAAAACGGGAGGACACAAAGAATTAGCTAAAAGTGAAAATAAACCACAAAAACTAAATTCTTATGAAGCAAAAGAAACGTTAAGAACTTCAACAGGTTTTGGAGAATTAGATAGAGTTCTAGGAGGTGGATTGGTAAAAGGTTCACTTGTACTACTTGGAGGAGAACCGGGAATCGGAAAATCAACTTTGATTTTACAAATTTGTGATAAAGTTAAAGGAGAAGGAAAAGTTTTATATGTTTCAGGAGAAGAATCAGCAGAACAAATCAAAATGCGAGCAGATAGATTAGGAATTCATAATGATGATATTCTATTTTTAGGAGAGACAGATATAGATGTTGTAAATCAAGCTATCATAGAAATCAATCCCAAATTAGTCATTATAGATTCTATTCAAACCATGTATTCGGAAGAAATTTCAGCTGCTGCTGGAAGTGTTAGTCAAGTAAGAGAGATTACTTCACAAGTAATGCGTGTGTGTAAATCGAGAAGCATCACAACAATTATTATTGGTCATGTAACAAAAGAAGGAAATATTGCAGGACCAAGAGTTCTAGAACATATGGTGGATACAGTACTATATTTAGAAGGAGAAAGATATTTTTCATATAGAGTATTAAGAGGTGTGAAAAATAGGTTTGGCTCAACCAATGAAATTGGAATGTTTGAAATGAATGAAGAAGGTATGTGTGAGATAACCAATCCTTCAGATATATTAATTTCAGAAAGAGAAGATAATCCGTCAGGGTCTTGTATTGTATCTAGTATAGAAGGAACAAGAGCAATTCTAATTGAGTTACAAGCGCTAACAACACAAAGTATTTTTGGATTTCCAAGAAGAACTGCTAACGGCACAGATTACAATAGATTAGCATTATTGATTGCTGTTTTGGAAAAAAGAGCAGGCATGATGTTAGGAAGTCAAGATATTTATTTGAATTTAGTAGGTGGTATAAGGGTAAATGAGCCTTCACTGGATTTAGGAATTATATTGGCAGTAGCATCTAGTTTTAAAAATATACCAATTCCTAAAGATATGGTAATTATTGGAGAAGTAGGATTAACAGGAGAAGTTAGAAGAATCAATTTGATAGATAAAAGGTTGAAAGAAGCCGAAAAATTGGGATTTAAGAGTTGCATGATACCAGAATATAATAAAAAAGACTTGAAAGAAAAATATAAATTAGATATAATAGGTGTCAGCAATATCAATGAAGCGATGAAGAAAATTGGATTGAAATAGTTAGAAGACATAGAGGGGAAGAAGGGAGATTAATTTTGAAAAAGATTAAAGAAGAGAATATAACATCCGTTTTAAAATTAATAGCTCCAGGAACACCTATAAGAGATGGACTTGAAAACATATTAAGGGCAAAAACAGGAGCTTTATTATTAATAACTGATAATAATGAAGTAATAAAAGAAATTGTTGATGGTGGATTTGTTATAAATGAAGAATATACTTCATCAAAATTATATGAATTAGCAAAAATGGATGGAGCCATTGTGCTAAGTGGTGATATGAAGAGAATATTATATGCAAATGCACAATTAATTCCAGAACATGAAATTCAAACATCAGAAACGGGAACTAGACATAGAACAGCTGAAAGAACAGCAAAACAGACGGGAGAGTTAGTTATTAGTATTTCGCAAAGAAGAAATATTATTACCGTATTTAAAGGAAATGATAGATATGTTTTAGAAGATACAGATGTTGTATTAAATAAAGCAAATCAAGCAATTCAAACATTGGAAAAATATAAAAAAGTGTTTGATAATAAATTAAATATATTGAATGAATATGAATTTAATGATATAGTAACCTTACAAAATGTTGTACTTGCTATTCAAAGAGCAGAAATGGTTATGAGAATTGTAGAAGAAATACAAAGACAAATTTATGAACTTCGGTGATGATGGAAGATTAGTAAAAATGCAACTAGATGAATTAATTGGTGGACTTGAAAAAGAAGAAAGTTTGATTATAAAAGATTATGTTGTAAAAAAGAAAAAAAAGCCAAGTCAAATTATGGAGGAATTAAGAGAATTAGAATATGAAGATTTGTTAAAAGAATCTTCAATTGCTAAAATATTAGGTTATGAATATTTTGATAATTACGATGAAGTAGCAGTATATCCAAAAGGATACAGAATATTAAGCAAGGTTCCAAGAATGCCAACAAATATTGTAGAAAATTTAGTAGATGCATTTAAATCATTTCAACATATACTAGCAGCAGATATAGAAAGTTTAGATGAAGTAGATGGAATAGGAGAGGTAAGAGCAAAAACAATAAAACAATCATTAAAAAGAATGCAAGAACAATTCGTTTTTGATAATATACTATAAAAAAATTGAAAGGAAGAAATGGTATGAAGAAATTTAAAAATATTATATGGATAGTGGCTTTAATTGTATTAATTGTTTTAATAGGTGTTATAGGTTATGGATATTACAAAAATGCAACCATGGAAGTGAAAAGACCTGTTGCAACCATGGAAGTAGAAAATTTTGGAACAGTAAAAATGGAATTATATCCGGAATATGCACCAGAAACAGTAGCAAACTTTATTACATTAGCTAATAGGGGATTTTATGATGGATTAACATTTCATAGAATTGTAAAAGATTTTATGATTCAAGGTGGAGATAAAAATGGAGATGGAACAGGACTAGCAACTACTAGTGATTTAAAAGATGATGGAGATGACACAGAATATACAATAAAAGGTGAATTTATTGCAAATGGTGTAGATAATAAGTTACAATTTGAAGAGGGTGTTGTTGCAATGGCAAGATCAGATTACACGAGTTATTCATCATCTTTGACAGAAGAATCTTATAATTCAGCAAGTTCTCAATTCTTTATTATGACTGCTAAAAATACAAGTCTAAATGGACAATATGCATCTTTTGGAAAAGTAATAGAGGGAATGGATGTTGTACATCAAATAGAACAAGTGGAAGTAAAAGCAGCAGATAATGCAGAAGAAACAGGAAATACGGAAGAAAGTACACCGGTTAATCCTCCAAAAATAACTTCTATAAGAGTTGAAACAAATGGAGTAGATTATGGATTACCAGAAACATTGACACCATTTGACTACACATCATGGCTATATCAACAATATGGAATAGATCCAAGTTCATTCACAACAACTGAATAAGGAATTACTATTTTGTAAATACTATGCATAAAAGACAATAATGAAGTGGAATACTATAATAGAAAATTTTTATAAAAAATAAAATAAAATTTGTAAAATAGTTGACAAATAGGGTGGAAATAGGTTAAAATAGTTAATGTGCTAATCAAAAGGTGCACGTAAACTATGGTGGATGTAGCGTAGTTGGTTAACGCGCCAGTTTGTGGCACTGGAGACCGTGGGTTCGAGTCCCATCTTCCACCCCAT
>CALXAT010000010.1 GCA_944386365.1 uncultured Clostridia bacterium | reverse complement strand
ACCTAAAAGAGGTGAAAGAAAATGATAAAATTTACAAAAATGCATGGGCTAGGGAATGATTATGTCTATATGGATGCTATCCACCAAAATATAGAAAATGAATCATCGCTAGCTCAATTTGTTAGTAATAGGCACTTTGGAATAGGTTCTGATGGACTAATTTTAATCTGTAAAAGTGATATAGCAGATTTTAAGATGAGAATGTTTAATGCAGATGGTAGTGAGGCAGAAATGTGTGGTAATGGCATTCGTTGTGTAGGAAAATTTGTATATGATAAAGGACTTACTAATAAAACAGAAGTTACCATAGAAACCTTAGCTGGAGTAAAAACTTTACAATTAAATGTAGAAGATGGAAAAGTAAAAACGGTAAGGGTAGATATGGGAGAACCAATATTAGAACCTAAAGAAATTCCAGTAATTTCAAATGAAAATCCAGTCAAAAATTTAATATTAAAAGCAAAGGATAGAGAATTTAAATTTACTTGTGTGTCTATGGGAAATCCACATGCTATTACAATTGTAGATAATACAAAAGAATTTGATGTTGAAACATATGGAAAAGTGTTAGAAGTAGATAAAGTATTTCCTAATAAAACAAATGTAGAATTTATCGAAATTGTAGATAAAAACCATATAAAAATGAGAGTTTGGGAAAGAGGAGCCGGTGAAACATTAGCTTGTGGTACAGGTGCTTGTGCTTCTGCAGTAGCATGTTCGTTAAATCATTTAACAGAAAATAAAGTAAATGTTAAATTATTAGGTGGAACTTTAGAAATAGAGTGGAACAAAGAAGATAATCATGTATACATGACAGGACCTGCAGTTACTGTTTTTGAAGGTGAATTAATCGACATGCCTAAAGTATAAAGGAAAGGAATGAAAGATATGAGTTATATAAATGAGAATTTTTTAAATTTACAAGATAGCTATTTATTTTCTAGCATAGCGAAAAAGGTAGCAGAATATACAAAAAAGAATCTAGATAAAGAGGTTATTAAATTAGGAATTGGAGATGTTACAAAACCAATCGTTCCAGCATGTTTAGAGGCTATGCATAAAGCTGTTGATGAAATAGGAACAGCCGAAGGATTTAAAGGATATGGCCCAGAACAAGGATATGCATTTTTAAGAAATGCCATTGTAGAAAATGACTATAAGGCAAGAGGTGTTGATATCGAACCAGATGAAGTGTTTGTATCAGATGGAGCAAAATGTGACTGTGGCAATATTGTAGACATATTTGCAGTAGACAATAAAGTTGCCATTACAGATCCAGTATATCCAGTATATCTAGACACAAATGTTATGTCAGGTAGAAGTGGAATTTATAATGAAGAAAAGGGAATCTATGAAAATATTATTTATTTACCAGTAACAGCTGAAAATAATTTTAAACCAGCTTTACCAAAAGAAAAAGTAGATATGATATATTTATGTTTCCCAAATAATCCAACAGGAACTGTATTAACCAAAGAAGATTTAAAAGTTTGGGTAGATTATGCAAAAGAAAATAATAGTATCATTTTATATGATGCAGCATATGAAGCATTTATAGAAGAAGAAAATATACCACATAGTATTTATGAAGTAGAAGGTGCAAAAGATGTTGCCATTGAATTTAAAAGCTATTCAAAAACAGCAGGATTTACAGGTGTTAGATGTGCTTATGTGGTTATTCCTAAAGCAGTAAAAGGCTATACCAAAAATGGAAAAGAAGTTCCATTAAATACCCTTTGGAATAGAAGAACCTGTACAAAATTTAATGGTGTATCCTATATTGTACAAAGAGCAGCAGAAGCAACTTATACAAAAGAAGGAAGAAAACAAATACAAGAAAACATACAGTACTATAAAGAAAATGCAAAAATTATAAAAGAAGGTCTTGAAAAAGCAGGATTTACAGTATATGGTGCAGTAAATTCACCATATATTTGGTTAAAAGTACCTGAAGGAATGACCTCTTGGGAATTCTTTGATAAGTTATTAGAAGAAGTAAATATTGTTGGAACACCGGGAAGTGGATTTGGACCTCATGGGGAAGGATATTTTAGATTAACTGCTTTTGGAACAAAAGAAAATACCATAAAAGCTATAGAAAGAATAAAAAACTGGAATATATAAATATTTGAGCTGTAGATAGAATAATTCTATTTACAGCTTATATTTATTGTAAAGGAATAAATATAACTTTATAAATAGAATTGAAAAAAATTTATATAAAAGATATAATAAAAAGGGTGAAAAAAATGGAGAAAAGTAAAAAAGACAACCTATTGAATAAGTTAATAAAAAGAATAAAAGAAACAGAAAAAAATATTAATAAAGCAAATCAAATAGATAGAAAACATTTTAAAATGAAAGTAAATGTAAATAAATTGATACAAATAGCGGAAAACTTAAAGACTAAAGAAATGGGAGCGTTTACAGATAAAAATATCATAATCATACATAATGGAAATCCATATATGACATATATTTTAGCTATAAAAGCTATTTTCAGTGATACAAATTTAGAAATATGTGTTAATGAAACTATGTTAGGAACAAATAGTATCATTGTAAAAATTATAGAGGAAGTATTAAAAGAATTGAAAATAAATATACAAGTTACAGTCCTAAGAAATTTGGATACAGAAATATTAAAAAATAGAAAGGATGTAAAAATTATTGTTCTACAAGATAAAGCAGAGTATTCTAGATTATTAAAACTAAAAATGCCAAATGTATGTTATAAGCCGATATATAATATAGCATTATATATAGATGATGAAGAATTTGAAGAAATCAAGCAAGATATTATCAAATACTGTGATGAAAATTTTATAGAAATAGAAATATATGATGCAGATAATATAGAAGATGCAATAGAACAGATGGAAGCTGACAATGAAGGAGAATATGCATTAATTCTTACAAGAGAAAAAGTTGATATGAATAAAATAAAAGAATTAAAAGAAAAAGAAAATATAGATATATATATCAATAAAAATGTTATTAGTGAATTAGAAGAAAGAGTTATCAAAACAAAAATAGGATAGAGGTGAATTTATGGCAACAAGAAGAGAAATAGAAAATTTATTGAAAAATGTAAATATAACAATAGACATAGAGAAAATATTATACACACTAAATGAAAAAGATGTTAAAGAGAAACTTGTAAGAACACCAAAAGTAGATGAGAGTCTTTTAAAAAATGCACAATATATTGATTATAAAAAATTGCTATTAGTAGTTGTTGAGGATTTACAAGATTTAGCCAAAAGATATATAGGTATATCTAAAAAATTAGAAGAAGAAAATAAAAAGGAAATAGAAAAGGCAAGCACATTAGCTAAAAGATATATAAAACCAGAAGAAATGATTAAAGTGTATATAGCTGGACAAAATAAGATGATTAATTCTAAGGAAATTATATATGGACAAAAGATAGAAAACAAAAATGAGAGATATGATAGAATAAAAAATGTATTACCAGTTATAGAACCAAAACAACAATTGGAAGCTTTAAGTAATGCATTAGAAGATGAATATTCAGCAGGGTGGATATATGAAGAATTAACAAATTTTACTTTAAATAAGCAAGGGTATTCATTTAAAGAAATACAAAACTTGTATAGAAACAGGACAGATAATGTATTATTTCATGTTCCAGATAAAACGCTAAGTTTAATAGATAATGAAAAGTTTAAAACAGAATTAGAAACATTCTTAGAAAACTATAAATCTTACATAAATGCAGATAAATATTTATTATATCATGCCCATAGATTAAATCAAAAATTAGAAAAAGGAGAAAGGTTAGCAGAGGATGAACTGACGTTTTTAAATGCATTACAAGAGCTTTCTGAAAATGTGGACAAGAAAGAAAAAATAAAATTAGGAGAGAAAAAATTTTACGAAAAACAGGATATAGAAAAATTTCTTTCTAAATTTAATAGAGAAAAACAAGAATACTATACAGAAGAACAATTAAAATCAGGAGAGATTTTACTAGAAGAAACCAATGGATATGAAAATTATTGCTCTAAAGAAGAATTAAGAGAGTTTGCCAAAATAGAAGAAAATTTATTATATTTAGCACAAAACAAAAAACTAAGTCATTCAAATATATATAGTATTGCATTAAATAATCCAATATCCATGGATGCATTGATAAGTTTATATACTTATGGGGTTATAAATTTAAATCAATTAGAAAATTGTGCAAAGAAAAGAGAAATGAATTTTGAAGAGATAAAAGAAAAAGTAAAACAACAAAAATTGAAAGAAGAGGATAATATTGATTTAAATGATGAAGAAACATGGAATTTATTAACACCAAAAGAAAGATTAGAAATGGCTGTAAAATACATAGATAAGGGAAAAGGAGATTTAATACGAGGAAGAATAGAAGAATTATATGATGTTCAGGAAATTGCCAATTTATATAAAGAATTATATAATGCTGAAAAACATGAAAAAGAGCCAAGTCAGGAAGTTCAAGAAAAAAGAAAAAGATACGAAAATTTGATAAAACTTCATAATGCATTAGGATTAGAGAATAAAGATAACATTGTAAATATATTAGAAGATGATTTAAGTAATGAAATGCTAATAAATTTATATGCTGATAATCTTATCAATATGGATGTCTTAGAAAGTTATGGAGAAAAAGAATTGGTTATAGAAGTATTTAACCAAGGAAAATTGCATGAAAAAGATTTAAGAGAAGCTATGATAAGATTTCCTATACCATTAGAAAAACAACAAATTTATGAGTTTTATGAAAAAGGTGTACTTTCTGTAAGAGACATATTAGATTTATATCTAAAGGATAGAATAAATCTAGATATGATAAAAGAAATAAATGAAGATTTACCAGAAAAAGAAAAAGTAAATACAGAATTAAAAGAAGAAGAATTGGTTGATCTATATCAAAAATCTAAAAAGGAAAAAAATAGTAGGAATAAAGATACAAATGAAAATGCAACTATGAAATATAAGAGGTATAGATTACTATATCAAACATTCTTAAGAGAAAAATTAGAAAACAAAGAAAAGCAAGAATTAGATAAAAAAATATTAGAGAATATGCCAAATATGACACAGGTAGATTTCATAGAATTATACAAAGATAATTTACTAACAATAGAAACCATTATAGAATATGGAGGAAATGAATTAGTAAATGATTTAGCAGTAAAGGGAATTTTAAAACCAAGTGATGCAAAATTATATTTTCAATCTGAAAAAGAAAATATAGATATAGAAGAGATTTTACGAAATCCCGATATGGATGATACAGAAAAAATGATATTAATTTATAGTACTTATGATGATGACAAAGAAAAGCGAGATTACTTAGTTAAATATTTACAAACACATGCAACTGATGTAAAAGGAGATGCAACAACACAAAAAGAAAGAAGAGACGGAAATGGTTCAGAAGGAGAAAAAAAGACAGTAACAGATCCCTATGAGAGATGGAGGCTATTTACATTATTAGATGAAGACTATACAAAAAGATATGTAGATGGATATTTGGTTGTTCATTTGAATAATACACAAAAAACAATTGTTGAAAAAATGTATCAGAAAAGAGTTGGAAAAGTAATACCAGCATATGGAACAGCAACATTTGTATTAGATACAGATGAATATGAAAAAATGGAAAATGAACTAATACAAGACAAAAGATTTAAAATTGCAGATTTAAGGAAAAAATCGAAAGAAAATCCAGAAAAAATTTCAAAAATAACACATCATCCACCAGTATTAGATGAAGAAGGAAAAGAAAAAACAAGTTGGGGAAAAAGGTTATTGGAAAAAGTATGTAACCAAAAAGCAGAAACCATATATTCAGAAGAAGAAATAAATGATATCAATGCATGCATGAAAGATATTGAAAAATCAAGACAAGCGTTAGAAAGGTAATATATAAAAGGAACTTATTTGAATGATATGTGACATTCAAAATAAGTTCCTCTTAATAATTATAAACTATCTGGTTTTGGTACATCTTCACTAGTTACAGAATCTTTTTCAATTTTGTAAGTTTTTG
Organism: uncultured Clostridia bacterium; assembly: GCA_944386365.1. Classification (GTDB taxonomy): domain Bacteria; phylum Bacillota; class Clostridia; order TANB77; family CAG-508; genus CAG-269. The sequence continues at coordinate 59,167 of CALXAT010000010.1, read as the reverse complement.
TTGTATCACCAGAAACCTTTTTTTCAATTAAATAGGTTTTGGTATTAATAGATACTGTGGAATCATTAAAGTTGATAACATAACAACCATCTTTTACAGAAAAAGGTGTAAATAAATTTTGAGACAAGATAGAACCAATAACAGTACCATCATCTTCAAAACCATTTAATAATACATTTTTATAATATTCTGCAAAGTTTGTAAGATTGTTATCTATAAGACCGGTTTCATCAAAAGATACAGATTCATTTGTGCTAGAATCATACCAACTAGTTACATAAGGATTACCATCATCATATGTTTTTAAAAGATATATACCATTATAAGCATAAAGTATATCTTGTGTAGGTGAAAGTGCACTTGCATACTCTGTGTTTTCTTCATAATAATAATTATTTAGTGTTGTTTTAAAGTCTGTATTACTGTCACAAATTTTTCTTAAAATAAAATAGTTTCTACCTAAATTAATTAAAAATAAAGCAATAAGAATAACGATAATGATAACAATGATAATTAGTATTTTTTTCTTCATATGAACATCTCCTCCTTTTTTTGTAATTATATATATATGCATATAAAAAGTCAACAAAAGCAATATAAACAAAAGTTCGTAAAACTATTGACTTTTTATAACAAAATGTATATAATCTGAAGGATATTTAAAATAGGAGAAGGAGCAAAAAATGAAAGAAGAATTTTTAAAATTATTAAAACAAGTAAATAGAGAAGGAATAGAGGATTTGATTAACTTTTTAGAAAAATCAGATTTTTTTAAAGCACCTGCAAGTACAAGATTTCATGGAAATCATGAAGGGGGATTAGTAGAACATAGTTTAAAAGTATATGAAATTTTAAAACATAAAGTAGAACATAATATAAAAGGTGTAACCATACCAGAAGAATCCATTATTATTATTGGATTACTACATGACATTTGCAAAACAAATTTTTATAAGGTAGACTATAGAAATGCAAAAAACGCGTTAGGTGTATGGGAAAAAGTACCATATTATACCATTGAAGATACCATACCTTATGGACATGGTGAGAAGTCAGTAATGATGATTACAGAATATATGAAATTAACACCAGAAGAAAAATATGCAATTCGTTGGCATATGGGATATACAGAGCCTAAGGAATCGTATAATGCAATAGGAGCAGCATATACAAAATATCCAATTGCCTTGTTAACACATGAAGCTGATTTAGAAGCTACTTATTTTTATGATACATAAAATGGGGCAGTTAAAGACAGATTCCAATAGATAAAAGAAAACGATAGAAAGAAGGAAACAGTATGTTAGCATATATAAAAGGAACATTAGAAATGAAAATGACAGAATATGTTGTTATTGATGTAGGTGGTTTAGGATATAAAGTATTTATGTCAGGAATTGGGATGGAAAGGTTAGGTGATATTGGAAGTCAAGTAAAAGTATATACATATTATAGAGTAAGAGAAGATGATGTTAGTATATATGGATTTAATACAAATGAAGAACTACGAATGTTTGAATTATTGTTATCTGTTAGTGGAGTAGGGGCAAAAACAGCATTAGCAATGCTTGCCGTATGTACACCATCTGAATTTGTATTAGCAATTGTATCAGAAGATATCAATGTATTAACATCTATTCCAGGAATTGGTCCTAAATCAGCCAAAAGAATTATCTTAGAATTAAAAGATAAAATCAAAAAGGAACAACAAATTCAAGAATTGACTAATGCTTCAAAAAATAATAAAGCAATTAGTGAAACAAACATAAAAGTAAAACAATTGATTGAAGATGATAATAAGGTACAAGAAGCGATAGCCGCTTTACAAGTTTTAGGATATAATAAAAAGGAAATAGAAAAAGCATTTATAAAAATAGATAAAACAAGTTTAAGTACAGAAGATTTAATTAAGAAAGGTTTAAGCATTTTAGCAAATTAGTATATTATTTCTAGGAGGTAGAAATGAATAGTAATGAACCATTGGCATTTAGAATGAGACCAAGAACTTTAGAGGAATATGTTGGACAAGAACATGTTTTAGGAAAAGATAAGATTTTGTATAGAACCATAAAAGCAGACAGATTATCTAGCATTATATTATTTGGACCACCAGGATGTGGAAAAACATCATTAGCCAGAGTCATTAGTGAAACAACCAAATATAAATTTTATAAAATTAATGCAGTAACTTCTGGAGTTGCAGATATTAAAAGGGTCATAGAAGAAACAAAAAACTTTATGCTAAATCCTGCAGGAAAAAGTATTTTATTTATTGATGAGATTCATAGGTTTAATAAGTTACAACAAGATGCATTACTTCCTTATGTAGAAAATGGAACCATTATATTGATTGGTGCAACAACAGAAAATCCATATTTTGAAGTAAATAAAGCTTTGATTTCAAGATCAATGGTTATCAAATTAGAACCATTAACAACAGAGAATGTATATACAATATTAAAAAATGCACTGACTAGAGAAGATGGATTAGGAGAATATAATATAAAAATAGAAGATGAGACATTAAAAAAATTAGCAATTATTGCCAACGGAGATGTTAGAACAGCTCTAAATGGTTTAGAAGTTGCCGTATTGACAACCAATATGGATGCAGATGGATACATTCATATAACAGATGAAATTATAAAAAATAGTGTACAAGATAGAAAAGCTATATTTGATAAAAATGGGGAATCCCATTATGATAATATTAGTGCATTTATAAAATCTATGAGAGGTTCTGATCCAGATGCAGCTGTATTTTATTTGGCAAGGGCTTTAAATGGTGGAGAAGATCCTATGTTTTTAGCAAGGAGAATTGTAATATGTGCATCAGAGGATGTAGGATTAGCAGATCCACAAGCTTTAGTAATTGCTAATTCTGCTATGCAAGCAGTCCATATGGTCGGCATGCCAGAGGCTAGAATCATATTATCAGAAGCAGCGATATATGTGGCACTATCTAAGAAATCAAATGCAAGCTATTTGGCAATTAATAAAGCACTAGAAGATGTAAAAACAAAAGAAACAGGAGAAGTGCCTATGCATATAAGAAATGCACCCATAGAAGATATGAAAAAATTAGGATATCATGAAGGCTATTTATATCCACATGATTTTCCAGGGCATTATGTGGAACAACAATATTTGCCAGATAAAATGGTAGGAACGAAATATTTTATAAAAGATGAAAATATTGATGGATAATAATGAAATTATTTAAAGATAACATTTTATAAAAGTGTTATCTTTATTTTTTTGCTGAAATATTTGAAAGCAAAAAGATGAATAATATGATAAAAAATGTAAAAAATAGATATATGAAAAATATAACAAAAAAGATGATAATAGGATTGTTAGCTGGAATCGTTAGTGGACTTTTTTCAACAGGGGGTGGAATGATTATTGTTCCAGCATTTATGTATTTATTAAATATGGATGACAAAAAATCAAGAGGAACATCTATATTTTGTATATTACCAATGGTTATTACAAGTGGATTTTTCTATTATAAAAGTAATTATATAGATTGGAATATATCAATTTTATGTGCTATAGGTGGGACAATAGGAGGATATATTGGTGCAAAAGTATTAAAAAAGATTCCAGTTCAATATTTAAAAATAATATTTACAATTTTTTTAATATATGCATCCTATAAAATGATTGGGAGTTAAAAAATGATAGAAATTTTAATAGGCATATTATCAGGAATTATTAGTGGAACAGGAATGGGAGGAGGAACGATATTAATCTTTCTTCTTGTATATGTATTGGGAGTAGAACAGCATATAGCACAAGCTACCAATTTGATTTTTTTTATTCCAACATCTATCATTGCCATTATCATAAACTTAAAAAATAAAAATATAGCATTAAAAACGGCAATATTGGTTTCTGTATTTGGAATATTAGGGGCTATTATAGGCGCCAATATATCAATAAAAATAGGAGTAAATATATTGAGAAAATGTTTTGGTATATTTTTGTTAATAATTGCTATTCATGAAATATATACCATTATAAAATGGTATAAAAAAGAAAAAATATGAGATACTAATAAAAATAAATTGAAAAAATATAATAGAGAGGATGATGAATATGAAATTTATAAAAGGTATAGTTCTTGGAGGATTATTAGTTACAGGGGCTGCTATGATGTATACAGAGATGGGAAAAACAAGTAAAAAGAAAATGATGAAAAAAGGAAGACAAATGATTAGAAAAATGGGAATTGTATAATAAAAGAAATCTACAGAAGGATAAACAAAAATCCAACTCATATTGAGCTGGATTTTTTAGTATGCTTCAATATTAGCAATTTGGTTTATCTGGATAATCTGGCTTTTTATCTTCTTTTTTATCGTTTTTATCATCACACTTATCACATGCTAAAAAGCAGTCACATTTTTCATGTTTTTCACCTTTTAAACATTTTCCTTCATGATGGCATTTTGCACAGATTTTAATTTTTTTGGTATCATTTACCCAAATTTGAATAGCATATTGTTTTCCAGGACATAAAGGACCAAAAACAAATTCACCTTCACAATCTGTAAATGTGTGACCAATTGGTCTACGTTCTTCTTTATCGCAATCATAAACAATTTCAACTAATTTGACAACTGCATCAGAAACTGGTTCTTTAAAACAATTTTTAACAACACCATAAATAACATCTCTATTATCTTCTGGTAAAGTAATGTCAAGGTCAAATTGTTTACCTCCAGATATAACACCATCAATATCTAATATTTGACATGGCTTTTTATTATTTTCCATTCAAGAATCACCCTTTCTAAAACAACTTAAGTTGTTTTATATATAATATGAAGAATTTTGTCGAAAGTGAAAAAATTTTAATAAAAGTTTACAATCTATTTTTTTATGATATAATATAAAAGAATGATACTTAGGAGGAAATAAATATGAAATACCCTATAAAAAAGATAAAAAAAGAAATTGCTAAAAAAGAAAAAAGTACAGGTAGAAAGTTATCAGAAAAAGGAAGAAGAAAAGTAGCACAAAAAGTTATTAGAAGAACAAAAATGAGAAATCGATTGATTGCAACTTTAGCAGCATTGGGAATAACTGTTGGTGGAGCACAAGCACTATTAACAGATGGAAATCAAGCCAATCAGCCAGAAAATAAAACCAATATAGAAATGGATAATCAAAAAAACGTAACCAATAATAAAAGAGAGGCATATTTAAAGGAATTGAATGTAGATACAGATCAATATCATAAAGATGAAACTTCACAAGAAAAAGATACACAAATAATAGACCAAATCTTAGAAAACTATAATGAAAATCTATTAGAACAAGCTAAAATTGATAAAGATGATTTAGGCATTATTTCACAAAAAGATGCACATCTTCTAAAAGATTTTTCAGAAGATGGAGACATATCTTTTGTGGAATATGGTTCAAAGGAAGAGTATGGAAATTTACAAGAAGGACAAGAATGGGTAAAGGCAGATGATATTGATACAATCTATGTTTTAGTAGATACAGAAAACAATAATACAATAGCAGGGATTGGTGCTATGGATGGCGGATATTATGAGATTGATGTAGAAAGTGTAAGAAACAGAAGTAATGGTATTGAGTACATGAAAAATGATAAAACTTACGTGGGATTACCAGAGGAAAAAGATAGTGAAGAAGTTTATAAGAATTTTGCAAATTATTATCAGGAAAGAACAGCGGCAATCAAAAAAGCACAAGAAAATGATGGAATGGAACTTTAATAAAAGATAATGAAAATTGTATAAAATATCCACTCTTTGCAAACAATATGTGTAAAACATATTTGCAAGGAGTGGAATTTTTTTGAAGATAAATAGAATATTAAAAATTGATGGAACTTTGTTAGATAAGAAACAATTAGAAAATCATTTACAAAAAATTGCATCAAACCATAATTTAGCAAGTAAGTCATCCAAAGAAACATATCCGATTCCGCAATTATTGGATAATTATGAAACAATAAAAATTGTGTATGATGTATTAAATGAACATGTGAAATTGGGAATTAATACACATCCAGCAGGAGAATGGTTATTAGACAACTTTTATATTATAGAAAAAACTGTAAAACAAATACAAAAAGAATTGACACTAAAAAAATATATAAATTTTTTAGGAATTGCAAATGGAAAATATAAAGGATTTGCAAGAATTTATGTATTAGCGGCAGAAATTGTAGCATATACAGACAACAAAATTGAAAAAGAGGATTTGGAAGATTATCTTTTAAGTTATCAAACAAAAAAGACATTAAGTATGGAAGAAATTTGGAATATAGGATTATTTCTTCAAATTGCAATTATAGAAAATATCAGAGAAATTTGTGAAAAAATATATAGTAGTCAAATACAAAAGGTAAAAGCAGAAAATATTGTACGAAAATTATTAGAAAATACAGATAGTAAAGAAAATACTTTGTATAATATTAAAAATGTAAAAAAGGATATTTTAAATGATGTGAAATATCCTTTTATAGAATATATGTCATATATTTTAAAAAGATATGGAAAAAAAGGATATAGCTATTTAAAAATATTAGATGAAATTGTAGAGATGACAGGAACAACTGTACAAGAAGTTATAAAAAAAGAACATTTTGACATAGCTGTAAAAAAAGTTTCTATTGGAAATAGTATTACTAGTATAAAGACAATACAAAGAATTAATTTTTTAGAAATATTTGAAAAAATAAATGGGGTAGAGGAAATATTAAAACAAGATCCAGCAAATGTGTACAGAAAGATGGATAGTAGTACAAAAGATAATTATAGAAATACAATAAAAGAAATATCAAAAAAAACAAAAATTTCAGAAATATATATTGCTAAAAAGATATTAGAGTTAGCAAGAGAAAATAGTAATCATGGAAAAAAATCGCATATAGGATATTATATAATAGATAAAGGAATAGAAAAAACTTATCAAGAATTGCAATGCAAAATACCGAAAAAATTAAGTAGTAAAACAAAACAGAACATATATATTACTACAAATTTACTATTGGCATTGTTGTTATCTTTTGGTATTAGTACGGTATTAAATATATATATTCAAAACATAGGTATATATATTTTGAATATGTTGATATTTTTTATACCAGCATCAGAAATCATTGTACAACTAATTCAATATATTTTGAGTAAATTTGTAAAATCAAAACCCATTCCCAAAATAGATTTTTCAAAAGGAATTGATAAAGAAAATGTATGTATGGTAATTGTACCAACGATTCTAAAAAATAAAGAAAAAGTGAAAGAATTAATGCATAAATTAGAAGTATATTATATTGCAAATGAATCTCCCAATATATATTTCGCATTACTTGGGGATTGTTCAGAAAGTAGTGTAAAAGAAGAAAAAAGTGACAGTGAAGTAATTGAAACAGGAATGTACTTAGCAGAACAACTGAATAAAAAATATTCAAAAGAGAATCAATTTCCGATTTTTCATTTTTTATATCGAGAAAGAGAATGGAATGAAAAAGAAAATTGTTATTTAGGATGGGAAAGAAAAAGGGGGATGATTACACAATTTAATGAATATATTTTAGAAAATGAAGAAAATCAATTTCGTATAAATACAATGGAAGCATATAAAGATTGTATTCCTCAAATAAAATATGTGATAACATTAGATGCGGATACAGATTTGATACTAAATTCAGCTTTTGAATTGGTAGGAGCAATGGCACATATTCTAAATAAACCAGTTATTGATGAAGAAAAAAATATTGTAATAGAAGGGTATGGAATTATTCAACCAAGAATTGGAATAAATTTAGACATTTCCTATAAAACAAAATTTACACAGATTTTTGCTGGAGTGGCAGGAACAGATTCTTATACAAATGCCATTTCAGATTTATATCAAGATAATTTTGGAGAAGGTATTTTTACTGGAAAAGGTATATATAATTTAGAAGTATTTTCAAAAGTTTTGAAAAATGCAATACCAGAAAATACAGTATTAAGTCATGATTTATTAGAAGGTTGCTATTTAAGATGTGGTTTGGCAACAGACATTCTACTTATGGATGGATATCCGACAAAATATAATAGTTTTATGAACAGATTGTCAAGATGGATAAGAGGAGATTGGCAGATATCAGGATGGTTGAAAAATACAGTAGTAACTAAGGATGGAAGAAAAAAGAATCCCCTAAATAGTATTTCAAAATATAAAATATTTGATAATTTACGAAGAAGTTTAATAGAAATTTCTGTAATGATATCTTTCATATGGTTATTAATATTAAGGAAAATATATGAGATAAAAATATATCCTTTTATGATGATAAGTATAGGAGCTCTTATTATATCAAGCATACTGGAAATTTTAAATAATTTATTATTAAAAAAAGAAGGAGAGCATAAACAAAAGAAATTTTCTCCAAGAATATCAGGATATAAAGGAATAGGCTTAAGGATGTTAATAACAATAGGTGTGCTACCATATAAAGCCTATTGTGCATTGATAGCTATTATTAAAACAATATATAGAAAATATATATCTCATAAAAATTTATTAGAATGGATGACATCAGAAGAAGCAGAAAAACAAGCTAAAAATGATATGTTATCCTATATAAAACAAATGTGGATAAATATCACATTTGGTATTTTAACAATAGGAATAGGATTATATAGTAACCATATTTTAGGATTGATAACACGGAATTATATTGGGAATTATATGGACTTTGGCACCAGTCATGATGTGGTATATTAGTAAAGAAAAAAAGGAAATTAAGCCAGTAGAAAAATTAGATAAAACAGAAAAAGAATATTTATTAGAAATTGGTGAAAAAACATGGAAGTTCTTTAAAAAATATATCAACAAAGAAAATAATTATTTAATTACAGACAATTATCAAGAAGATAGAAAAGAAAAAATTGTAAATAGAACCTCTTCAACCAATATTGGATTATCTATATTGGCTATCATTTCAAGTTATGATCTAAAATATGCAAATTTTGAGGAAACAATTGATTTATTATATCATGTTTTCTTATCAGTAGATAGTCTTCAAAAATGGAATGGACATTTATATAATTGGTATAATACAAAAACAAAAGAACCATTAAGACCTAGATATATTTCAACTGTGGATAGTGGTAATTTTATAGGCTATCTATATGTAGCAAAAACATTCTTAAAAAATAAAAAAGAAGAGTTAGATGGAGGAATAGAAATAGAAAATGAAAATGGAATAGATAGGGTAAAAATAAAAAATAAAATAGAAGAAATGTTAGAAATAATAAATAGAATTATCCATGCAACAGATTTTCGTTACTTATATAGTGAAGAACATCAAATATTTTCCATAGGATATAATATAGAAGAAAATAAATTAACAGATTCTTATTATGATCTTTTAGCATCAGAAGCAAGACAGGCAAGTATTATTGCAATAGCAAAAAAAGATGTACCTCCTAAACATTGGAATAACTTAAGCAGAACATTAACCGTTTTGGATAAATACAAAGGATTAATTTCTTGGTCAGGAACAGCATTTGAATATTTAATGCCAAATATAAATATTCCTAAATATAAAGGGAGTTTATTAGATGAATCTTGTGAGTTTATGATTATGAGTCAGATAAAATATGCAAAACACTTAAATTTACCATTTGGCGTATCAGAAGCAGCATTTAATTTAAAAGATTTACAATCTAATTATCAATATAAAGCTTTTGGAATTCCATGGTTAGGATTAAAAAGAGGTTTGGCAGATGAAATGGTAGTATCCTCTTATGGTAGTGTTTTAGCAATAAATGATAAACCTAAAGAAGTTGTAGAAAATTTAAAAAAATTAGAAACATATGGAATGTATAATCAGTATGGATTTTATGAGTCTTTAGATTTTACACCAGAAAGGGTTAGAAAAGGAAGAACGGCAGAAGTTGTAAAAACGTATATGGCACATCATCAAGGTTTAATATTGTTATCTATTAATAATCTATTTCATCAGAATATATTACAAAAAAGATTTACACAAAATCCGGAAATTCAAGCAGTTACCATATTATTACAGGAAACAATGCCAGAAAAATCAATTATAACAAAAGAGGATAAGGAAAAAGTAGAAAAATTAAAATATAAGGATTATGAAAATTATATTGAGAGAAAATATACGAAAATAGATGAAAAACTAATTAGAGGAAATGTAATATCCAATGAAAATTATATGATAGCATTAAATCAAAAAGGGGAAGGGATTAGCAAATATAAAAATATTTATATCAATAAATTTAAAAATACAGAGGATTATGTTCAAGGAATTATATTTAATATTAAGAGTATAAAAAATAAAAACATAATTAGTTCGAGTTATTCTCAAAATTTAAAAAACGAAAATCAATATCAAATTTGTTTTATGCCAGATAAAAATGTGCAAGAAGTTATCAATGGAAATATAAAGGCAAGGATTGATATCACAGTTGCATCAAATGAACCAGTAGAAATCAGGAGAATTACATTAGAAAATTTAGGAAATGAAGAAGAAATTTTAGAATTAACAGGGTATTTTGAACCGATTTTGACAAGAAAAGAGCAATATTATGCACATCCAGCTTTTAATAATTTATTTCTAGTTTATGCATATGATGAAAAGAATGAATGTTTAATGGTTAAAAGAAAGAAAAGAGATATTAATGAAAAAGAAGTATATTTGGTGACAACATTAAATGCAAGTAAAGAAGATATCATCGGAGAATTAGAATATGAAATTGAAGAAGAAAAATTTATAGGAAGAGGAAATTTAAGAATTCCTAAAATGGTAAAAGAGTCTTTACCGTTTTCTAAAAAAATAGGATTAGTGACAGAACCAATCATAGCAATGAAAAGAAATATAAAAATAAAGAAACAAGAAAAAGTTGTTATAGATTTTCTATTATCTGTAGAAGAGGATAAAGATAAAGCCATGGAAAATTTAAAAAAATATCAATTATTTGAAAACGTAAAAAATGAATTTGATGTGTCAAAAGCAAGAGTGGAGGCGGAAAGTCGATATCTAAACATCAAGGGAAAAGATATAGAAAATTATCAAAAAATGTTGTCATATATTCTATTTGATGATTCTATAAAAAGCATAGAAAAAGAAAAGTTAAATAATCAAGTTTATAGACAAAGTGATTTATGGAAATATGGAATATCAGGTGATTTACCAATTGTTTTAGTAGAAATGAAAAGTGCAAATGATTCAGAATGTTTAAAAGCTGTTTTGAAAGCTTATGAGTATTTTAGAACAAAAAATGTAGAAACAGAAGTCGTTATTATAGATGAAGAAAAATATAGTTATGAGAATTATGTCAGAGAAGAAATAGATGCAACGATTTTAAATCAGCATATGGGATATCTAAAAAATATAAATGGAGGAATATTTGTATTAAACGAAGAAGAAATGGATAAAAAAGATTTTGAACTTTTAGAATTTATATCGGTTATAAATATTAATTGTGCAAAAGGAAACCTTGAAAATAATATAAAAGAGATAGAAGAGGAATATATAGAAAAATATAAAGAAATTAGTGAAGAAGAAAGTGGTAATACCTTTATTGAAGAAACGATGGAAGATGTAGATATTGTAAAAGATAAAGAAAGTTTGAAATATTATAACGAATATGGCGGATTTTCTGCAGATGGAAAAGAATATTTTATAAAGATGAATAAAGAAAAACGCTTACCAACTGTATGGTCACATATTATGGCTAATAAAAAATTTGGTACAATTGTAACAGAAAATATGGGTGGTTATAGTTGGTATAAAAATAGTAGATTAAATAGAATTACCAGTTGGAATAATAATCCAAGTTATGATATTCCATCAGAGATTATTTATATAAAAGATATGGAAAGTAAAAAGACATGGTCTTTAGGACTAAATCCAATGCCAGATAATAGAAATTATAATGTGATTTATGGTTTTGGCTACTGCAAATATATTCATAATAATTTGGGAATAGAACAAGAATTAGAAATATTTGTGCCTAGAGAAGATAGTTGTAAGATAAGCATATTAAATTTGAAAAATAAAACACCGAACAAAAAACATGTAAAATTATATTATTATATAAAACCAGTTATAGGAGAAGATGAAATAAAGACAGGGAAAAATATCAATTTAAAATATGAAAGAAATAGTAACATGATTATTGCGAAAAATTTATATGTTAATGAAATAGATAATACCAATATATATGTATCATCTAGTGAAAAAATTAGAAGTTATACAGGTGATAAGAAGTTTTTCTTAGGAAAAAATGGATTATCTAATCCAGATGGTATAAAAAAAGTTACACTAAATAATAGTAATGCACTAGGTAGAAATGCTTGTATTGCATTGGAAATAGAAGTGGAAATAGAAAGTTTTTCTAATAAAGAAATATCTTTTATTTTAGGTGCAGAAGAAAATATAATGGATTGTAAAAATATTTCTTATAAATATAGTAAATTACAAAATTGTAGACAAGAATTAGAAAATGTAAAAAACTATTGGAAAGAATTATTGGGAAAATTACAAGTATATACACCGTTAGAATCAATGAATATTCTATTAAATGGTTGGTGTATTTATCAAACATTGGAAAGTAGACTTTTGGGAAGGAGTGGATATTATCAATCAGGTGGGGCTTTTGGATTTAGAGATCAGTTACAAGATACTTTAGCCTTGAAATATATTTCACCAGAATTTTTAAAACAGCAAATTATAAAGCATAGTAAACATCAATTTGAAGAAGGAGATGTAGAACATTGGTGGCATGAAGAAACCCATAGAGGAATTAGAACAAGGTTTTCAGATGATTTATTATGGTTGCCATATATGGTAATAGAATATATCCGTTTTACAGGAGATTACAGCATTTTAGAAATAAAAACACCATATTTAAAAGGCGCAGTCTTAGACGAGGGAGTAGATGAAAAATATGATAAGTATTTAGAAGGAGAAAAAAAAGAAAGTATATATTTACACTGTATTAGAGCAATTGAAAAGAGTTTCCAATTCGGAGAAAATGGATTACCTAAAATTGGAAGTGGTGATTGGAATGATGGATTTAGTACAGTTGGAAATAAAGGAAAAGGTGAAAGTGTTTGGCTAGGATTTTTCCTATACAAAATTTTAGATGAATTTATGAAGATATGTGAAAATGAATTAATTGAAGAAAGGAAAATAGAAAAATTTGAAACTATAAAAATACAATTAAAGAAAGCGTTAAACACAAATGGATGGGATGGTAGATGGTATAAAAGAGCATTTATGGATGATGGCAATGTATTAGGTAGTATGGAAAATGATGAATGTAGAATTGATAGTATTGCACAAAGTTGGAGTGTTATATCTAATGCAGGTGATAATGATAAAAAATATATTTCTATGGAAAGTTTAGAAAACCATTTAGTGGATAAACAAAATGGAATCATAAAATTATTAGATCCTCCATTTGAAAAAGGTAAATTAGAGCCTGGGTATATCAAAGCCTATTTGCCAGGTGTTAGAGAAAACGGAGGACAATATACCCATGCAAGTTGCTGGGCGATTATAGCAGAAGCGTTATTAAAGTTTGGAGATAAGGCTTTAGAACTATATAGAATGATTAATCCAATTGAACATTCTAGAACAGAAGATGCTTGCAATAAGTATAAAGTAGAACCATATGTCATTGCAGCAGATATTTATGGCGCTGGAAATTTAGCGGGAAGAGGTGGATGGACATGGTATACTGGATCAAGTAGTTGGTATTATGATGCAGGAATAGAGCATATATTAGGATTAAAAATTGAAAAAGGATATTTAAAAATTGATCCTTGTATTCCAAAAGATTGGAAAGAATATATTATGAGATATAAATGGAAAGAAAGCGTATATAATATAAAAGTAGTAAATTATAATCAAAAAAATACAGGTGTGGAAAAGGTATTATTAAATGGAGAAATAGTAGAAAATAAAATCAAATTAGATGGAAACAATAAAATTTATAATATAGAAGTTATTATGTAATAAGATAAAAATTTGATAAAATACTCTAGCAAAAAGTTATTGTGTACTGAACCCAAAAATTGAACATTTTTTAGGTTCAGTACACTTCACTATGATACCATTTTCCAGGACCATATTTGCTTTACAGAATTGACTTTATAATCAACTTTTACACTATCTATATAGTTTTTGGGAAGATCAAGTCATAATTTCCAAAAAAGATAATGTAAGATATTATATAAAAAAGAAAAAATTGTAAATAAAAGTGCTAGAAATAGTGCTTTATTTTTATAAAATAATTGCAACTTTATTATTTTTGCAAAATATGTTAAAATAGAAGTAGATGCAAAAGTAAAAAAAGTTTGGAAGTGAGAATAATGTTAGGAGAAAAAGTGGAATTCTATGGTGAGCAATTATCAATACTTGCCATATCGAAAAGAATAGGAATATCAAGGGAAACATTAAATAAATACTATAAGAGCACAGGTAGTATATATGAAGCTGAAAAGATATGCAAAAAAATAATAGAAGATAAGCAAGCATCATTAATTGAATATAATGGTGAAAAATTAGCAATACAAACAATTGCAAAAAAAGAAGGAATAAAAGATGCTAAAACCTTAAAAAAATATTATGAACAAACAGGAGATATATACAAAGCTATTGAAAAATGTAATGCGTCTAAAATTGAATATTATGGAGAACAACTAACATTAGATGCTATTGCTAAAAGAGAAGGGTTAAAAAGAGATACCCTAGAAAGACATTACAATAATATGGGAAACATATATGATGCCGTAAAGACATGTTTAGATAAGAAGAAAAAAGCAGAAAATGCAAAGGTAATATATAATGGACAAAAAAGGACCATAACGTCTATTGCGAAAGAACTGGAAATCGATAAATCTGTATTAAAGAAATATTATCAAAAGACTAAAGATATTAAACAAGCAATAGAGCTATATAATAAAAATAAACAGGAAAGTGAAGATTCTAAGATAGAGTATAAGGGAGAGCACAAATTCTTAAAAACAATTGCTAAAGATGAAGAGGTTGCAGAAACAACGTTAAGAAGATATTTTCAAAAGTATGGTAATATAGATAAAGCAGTATTTATGGCGAAAATTCAAAGACAGAAAAGTAAACATGTAAAAATAAAAAATGGAAATGTAAATCTATATGATTTAGCTATTATTTTAGGAATAAAATATTCAGAATTAATAAATTCTTTAAATAGTGGTATGTCTATTGAAGAAATTAAAACACAAAATCAAAATACTAGTAAAAGAAAAAAATTAAATCAAAAATATAATATATTACCAAATGGGCAAACATTATTAGAATATTGTATGGAAAATAAACTAAATTATGCTTTTATTTATAGAGCTATCAATACATATGGGAAATCAATAGAAGAAGCAGTAAAAGAATATAAAAATAAAGGATCTAATATACCGAGTAAATGGATATTTGAAAAATATGGCATATTATTAAGACATCTCATGACAAATAATAGCGTAGATATACAGCGAGTGGTAGATTATATGAGAAAAGAACAAATATCAATGAGTGAAGCTATAGAAAAATATATCATAAGAAAGAATGCAAGAAATGAAAAGTTAGATGCAGATTGGATGCAAGAAATATATGGGGTTTTGACTGACGAGAATATGGCAGAAGAATATGATGAATTCAAAAAGACATTTTATATAGATGAAACCGAAGAGGAGTGCATCATAAAAAGCTTTGATGAAATACAGGATTTAGATAGAAAACTATTACTATTTGAATTTGCAGAAATAATTAAAGAAAATACTTTTTCAAGTGAAGAATTATCAGAATTATTACAAATTTATGAAATAAAGCCAGAAGAAATAGAAAACATTTTCTTGGATTTATACAGTGAATTTGAAAAAGGAATAATGCTTGGAGAAGAAGAAACAAAAATGAAAAGAAGACATGTTTTAAATGAAATAACTAGAAAATGGTATTATTTAGGACAAGAAGAAAGAAAAAGTATATTAGCAGAAAATGGAGTTACAGAAGAAGAAGAGAAAATGATAGTTGATTTATCTAGTAAAATAGTAAAGTATAAAAATATGCTAAAAGTAAGAGAAAAAGATAAAATCGTTGGAGAAAATTAATTATATAAATCATAAAGAGATAAAAAACGAAATAGCTAAGATAAAAGAATAAAATTGAAAAGTTGAATTGTATAAAGCAGTTATTTAATATAAATAACTGCTAATTTTTCTAAGTAACAAAAAAATAATTCTTTCATATATATAATAATAAAAAGCTATAAAGGGAGGATTATTTTTTATGGCAAAAATATTAGTTTTTAATAATGATACAGATAGAATGGAGACATACTATAGGAATGAAGCTGACCCAATGCCATATAATACGAATGGAACATTACGTGTAAGAGAATTTAGAGGTTCAAGCAAAAGTAATATCTTATGGACCACAAAAAGATGTATGCAAAGTTGGAATAGTCAAAGATATATTTTTGGGGGACCAATACCAGTAGGATTTGCTTTTAAAAGACCTTATGAAGGTGGACATGGAAACCAAAGTCAACATTATGCAGGTGTTGCTTTTGATGTAGGGCAAACCTTGTCGGCAGAAAGAAGAAGAGTATTATGGAATAGTGCGAATAATTCAGGTGTGTGGACATATGTAGAACCAATTTCGTTAACACCAACATGGGTACATTTTGATAAACGATTTGGAACCCCTGCTTGTAGCACAGGTGGATTTCCACAATTAAAAAGAGGAAGTTTAAGCAACTATGTTTTAATTGCACAAGATGATTTAAATACATTAGGATATCGTACAAATGGATTAGATGGTATATTTGGAGTAGCGACGCAAAACGCTGTAAGAGAATATCAAAGGACGAGAGGATTGGCTGTAGATGGTATAGTTGGCTGTAACACATGGCGTTCTCTTCAAGAAGAAGTAGTAGGCACAGGAGCGACAAGTACAACAATTAATTAATTTTATACATAAAATAATAGATGATTTTTATGAAATTCAAAAAAGAAAAAAGTGTTCAAAATAAAGTGAACACTTTTTTTAGGCATTTTTATAACTATTACTTCTATTTTCTTGCATCTTTACTAGCTGTGTTGTAAGCAGGTAAACAATCTCTTTATTATAATTATTTAATTTCATATAAGCTTCTAGAAATTTATCATCTACTAAATCATTAAAAGAGGAAGAATCATTTCCAATTAAGTCATCAAAAAGAAAATTAGCACTAATATTAAGAGCTTTACAAAGATTAATAATGGTTGTAGCACTTCCAAAAGCAATACCTCTTTCTAATTGACTTATATATCTTGTCGATAAAGAAAGTTTTTCAGCTAGCTTTTCTTGTGTATAATTTGTTCTTGATCTAGCCAATTTAATTTTTCTTCCAATATTTTTTCTTAAATATCTTTCATTACTATCCATAAACTTTCCTCCATACTAATTTGTACAAAAGTATATCAATTAGAATTTTAAAATAAAATGAACTAATAATTAGACAAACAAAATAAAAGAATATGAAATGTTCATATTTTTTAAAAATCTAAAAGTTATGAAAAAATAAATAATGTTTTTAAATAAAAAATATAAAAAAATATAAAAAAATTTAAAAAAAGTATTGCAAAATAAGAAAAGTTATATTAAAATTTAGATGAAGTGGAGAGAAGTGGTACAAAGTGGTGAGAAAAGGAAATGAGGTGGAAGATCATTGCTAATAGGTGAATATGAGCATTCTCTAGACGCTAAAGGCAGATTAATTATGCCAGCAAAATTGAGACAAGATATGGGAGAAAAATTCATCGTAACAAAAGGGTTAGATGGATGTTTATTTGCTTTTTCACAAGAAGAATGGTTAAACTTTGAATCAAAATTAAAAGCATTGCCTCTTTCTGATAAAAATGCCAGAAATTTTGTAAGATTTTTCTTATCAGGTGCAACAGAGTGTGAATTAGACAAGCAAGGTAGATTTTTAATACCAAATAATTTAAGAAATGCAGCAACTTTAGAAAAAGAAGTTATTATAATCGGAGTAGGAACTCGATTAGAAATATGGAATAAAAATACTTGGGAAAAATGTGATGAAAATATATCAGCAGATGAAATAGCAGAAAACATGGCAAACCTTGGTATATAACTTGAAAAAGTTTATATAATCACAAAAGATAAAGATACAAAAGATAAAATACAACAATTACAAAAGATAAATATAATAAAGAAAACAAAAGATAAAAGTACAAAAGCTTTAAAAAATACAAAAGATAAATTTTTTAAAGTACAAAAGCATTTTTAAAATGCACATAGAAAGATAGGAAGATACAAAAGTTAAATTGACAAAAGAAAATTTAACAAAAGAATTTGTAAAACAATTTGAAACCCAAAAGAAAATGATACGATATAAAAAGATAAAAGCAACTGGTAGTTTTCTAATTACCAGTTGTTTAAGCATAATAAAATAATAAGAGGTGTAAAATTGAAATTTGAACATAAACCAGTCTTGCTTGAAGAATGTATAGAAGGCTTACAAATAACTCCAGATGGAATTTATGTGGATGGAACAATGGGAGGAGCAGGACATAGTATAGAAATCTTAAAAAGACTATCCAATAAAGGACTACTAGTAGGAATAGATAGAGATGAAGAAGCATTGCAAGCTGCTAAAGAACGATTAGTTGCATATAAAAATGTAAAATATATACATGATAACCATGATCATATAAAAAAAATATTAAAAGAACTGGAAATTGATAAAGTAAATGGCATTTTACTAGACTTAGGTGTTTCATCATATCAATTAGATGAAAGAAATCGAGGTTTTAGTTACTTAGGTGAAAATGAATTAGATATGAGAATGGATAAGACACAAGAATTAACAGCTAAAACAGTGGTTAATCGTTATACGGAAAAAGAATTAGCAAATATCATTTATGAATATGGAGAAGAACGTTTTTCAAGACAAATTGCTAAAAATATTTGTAATTACAGAAAAGAAAAAACAATTAATACAACAAAAGAATTGGTACAAATTATTGAAAAATCAATACCAAAATCTAAACAAAATGATGGACATCCAGCAAAAAGAACTTTTCAAGCAATTCGAATAGAAGTAAATAATGAAATAAAACCATTATATAATACAGTTAAGGATTGTATAGAATGTTTAAAACCACAAGGAAGATTATGTATTATTACATTTCATTCATTAGAAGATAGGGCAGTAAAAAATGCCTATATAGAAGCAAAAGGAAAATGTACATGTCCAAGTGATTTACCATATTGTGTATGTGGTGCAAAATCATTAGGAAGAATTATTAATAAAAAACCAATCACAGCAACAAAAGAAGAACAAGAAAAAAATTCTAGAAGTAAAAGTGCAAAATTAAGAATTTTTGAAAAGATGTAAACAAAAGTAAAGAGGAGGTGAAATAACTTATGGCAACAAGATATCAATATGAAACAAGTCCTAGAAAATTAGAACCAGATTACAGAAGAGAAAAGAAGCAACAAAATATCAGAGTTGTAAAAGACTTACCAAAGCAAGAAGTTAAGATATCAAAAGCACAAAAAATTAGACATAGAAAAGCAACTTTATTAGTTATTGCTATATTTGCTGTATTGTTTACCATAAGTTATAGAAACACCCAAATTAATGAAAAATTTAACGAAATGCAGAATTTAAAAACAGAGTTATCATCTTTACAAAAAGAAAATGAGCAGCTACAAGTAACCATAGAAAATAGCTTAAACTTAAGTAATATAGAAAAACAAGCAAAAGAAAAATTAGGAATGCAAAAATTAACAAATAAACAAACAGTATATGTAAGTTTACCTAAGAAGGATTATATAGAATCAACAACAGAAAAAGTAGAACTTAGTAAAGATACAAAAAATTGGTTTGAAAAATTTGTAGATAAAATATTTAATAGATAATTGTAAAAAACAGTTATCTATTTTTATTTGTAAGGAATAAAAATAAACACTTCTAATACATATTATTAGAGGTGTTTTTATGAATGAAATAAAGCTAACAAGCAAGAAAAAAATGAGAAATACATTATTCATAGCTTTTTTAATTATGATATGTTTAATTGGTAGAGTTGGGTATATACAATTAATACAAGGAAAAGAATTAGCGGAATTAGCATATCAACAGCAAACATTAGATAGAAAAATAAATCCCAAAAGAGGAACTATCTATGATGCAACAGGAGCAAATATTTTGGCAGTTAGTAGTACGGTTGAGACAGTTACAGTGAATCCAACAAATATCCGTACGGAGAATAAAGAAAAAGTAGCAAAAGCTTTATCCGATATATTTTCATTAGATTATGAAACTGTGCTAAAAAAAGTTAAAAAGAGAAGTTCGATAGAGACGATTGTAAAAAAAGTAGATAAAGATAAAACAGATGAATTGAGAAAGTGGATGGAAGAAAATGAAATAACAAGTGGTATTAATATAGACGAAGATACGAAAAGATATTATCCATATAATCATCTAGCTTCCCAAGTAATTGGATTTTGTGGAAGTGACAATCAAGGCTTAGATGGAATAGAAGCTAAATATGATGAAGAATTAAAAGGAAAACAAGGTGCCATACAAAAACATACAGATGCAAAAGGCGGAGAGATTGGCGAGGAAGGAGAAAATTATATATCTGCAGTAGATGGAAATGATTTGGTATTGACTATTGATTTAACAATACAATCTATTGTAGAAAAATATCTAGAAGAAGCCTGTATTGATAATGTTTGTACAGATGGTGGTAGTATTATTGTTATGAATCCGCAAAATGGAGACATTTTAGCTATGGCAAATTATCCAAGTTACAATTTAAATAATCCGTATGAACCATATACAGATGAACTGAAGGAAACTTGGGATTCATTAGAACAACAGGAAAAGACAATATATTTGCAAGCCGTTTGGAGGAATAAAGCAATAGCAGATACATATGAACCAGGCTCTGTATTCAAATTAATTACGGCATCAGCAGCTTTAGAAGAAGGCATAACAGATACAGATAATGAAGGAGAATTTACTTGTACAGGAGGAATAGAGGTTGCGGGTGTTAGAATAAAATGCTGGAGATATTATAGGCCACATGGACGAGAAAGTTTAAGGCAAGCGTTAATGAACTCTTGTAATCCGGTTTTTATTGGATTAGGACAAAAATTAGGTGTAACCAAATATTATGAATATTTGGAAAAGTTTAAATTGTTAAAAACAACAGGAATTGATTTACCAGGAGAGGCTGGAAGTATTTTTTTGGCAAAAGAAAAAGCGGGACCAGTTGAATTGGCAACGATTAGTTTTGGGCAAAGATTTGAAATAACACCAATTCAGTTAGTAACAGCTATATCTAGTATTGCAAATGGTGGAACGAGCATAAAACCTAGAGTGGTAAAACAAATTATTCATAGTGAAACGAAAGAAGTTACAGATATTCCAGTTGAAAAAGGAGATAGGGTTATTTCGAAAGAGACATCGGAGAAGGTTTTGAGTATGATGGAAAGTGTTGTGTCAGAAGGAACGGGAAAAAATGCAAAAGTGTCAGGTTATAGGATAGGAGGAAAAACAGGAACATCAGAAGATGGTGTTAATACCAATAAATATGTTACTTCTTTTTGTGGAGTAGCACCAATTGATGATCCTCAAGTAGTTGTACTAGTTACCTTATACAATCCTACTGGAGAAGGAGGACATCAAGGAGGAGGGGTAGCGGCACCTGTAGGTGGTCAAATATTTAGTGAAATATTACCATACCTAGAAGTGAATAAGCAATTACTAGAAGAAAATGAAGAAGAAGCAATTAATCAGCTTCAGGTGCCAGATGTTATGGGTAAATCTTTAAAAGAAGCAGAACAGATCTTAAAAGAAAACCATTTGGAGATTTATATAGAAAATGAGGAAGTAGACAAAGAAAATACATATGTTAAAAACCAAATTCCAAGTGCAGGAATAACAGTAAATGAAAATAGTAAAGTGATTATAGAATATTAGCAAATTATACTATATGTATTTCATAAGTGTAGTACGATTTTTTGAAAGAAAAAAGCATAAAAAGGCTATACAAAAAATAAATTTAGTTATATAATATGAAGGATTAAATGCAATAATTTGCATATAATTAAGTATTCATAATCGAAAGGATTGAAAAAAATGGAACTAAGAAAAATGTTAGTAGGATTAGAAAATTTAAAAGTTAAAGGAGATCTAGATATTGAGATATCTGGAATTGAAAATAATTCAAAAAATGTAAAAAAAGGATATTTATTTGTGGCAATACAAGGTTTTTCAACAGATGGACACCAATATGTGGAAAATGCAATTGAAAATGGTGCAATAGCCATTATGATACAAGAAGGATGTAATCTAAAAGGTATCCATATACCAGACAATGTAACTGTAGTGATGGCGAAAGACACAAGAGAAGGATTAGCAATTGTATCAGACAATTTTTATGATCATCCTTCAAGAAAATTTAAATTAATTGGTGTAACTGGAACGAAAGGAAAAACAACAACCACATTTATGATAAAAGCTATTCTAGAAAAAGCAGGAAAGAAGGTTGGTTTAATCGGAACAATAGCAACATATATTAATGGAAAGAAAATAAAGGATAGTGATAGAACAACACCAGAAAGTTTAGAATTGCAGCAAACTTTTGCAGAAATGGTAAAAGAAGGTGTAGAAGTAGTTGTAATGGAAGTTTCTTCACAAAGCTTAAAATTAAATAGAGTCGAAGGATGTGACTTTGATATTGTATTATTCACAAATTTCTCAGAAGATCATATTAGTCCAAAAGAGCATCCAGATATGCAAGATTATTTTAATTCAAAATTAAAATTATTTAAGATGTGTAAAACAGGAATTGTAAATACAGATGATTTGCATGGGGCAAAAATACCAAGACTATTTCCTGATAGTAATATAACAACATATGGAATTGATAATTATGCAAATGTTTTAGCAAAAGACATAACAATTACAAATTCATATGTAGACTTTAAAGTAAAAATAAAAGATAAAAATGAAAGAGTAAAAACAGGAATACCTGGAAGGTTTAGTGTATATAATTCATTAGCAGCAATTTGTGTTGCACAAAAATTTGGAATTGAACCAGAAAAAGTAAAGGAAGCTTTATTAGAAGTAAGAGTACCAGGAAGATCTGAGTTAGTGGATAATAAGAGAGAAATACCAATTATGATAGATTATGCACATTCTCCAGAAAGTTTAGAAAACATATTACAAGCAGCAAAGAGTTATACAAGAGGAAAAGTTATATCTGTGTTTGGTTGTGGTGGAGACAGAGACGCAGGAAAGAGACCAATCATGGGAGAAATATCAGGAAGAATAGCAGATTTCACAATCATTACTTCTGATAATCCAAGAACAGAAGACCCAGAAAAGATAGTAAGACAAATTGAAGAAGGAATGAAAAAAACAAATGGAAAATATATAGTAATTGTTGACAGAGTAGAAGCGATTAAAGAAGCAATAAAAATGGCAACAAAAAGGGATATTGTCATTTTGGCAGGAAAAGGACATGAGCCATATCAAGAAATTAACGGAGAGAAACATCCATTTGATGAAAGAATTATCGTTAAAGAAATTATTGATGAATTAGATAAAGAAACAAAAACGAAAAAGAAATAAAACAGAAGAAAGGTTGGATTAAATTGATATTTGAGGCAAAAGTGTTACTAATCTCATTTATAATATCTATCATTTTAGGATTAATCATTATACCAATATTAAAAAAATTAAAAGTAGGGCAAATTGAAAGGGATGATGGACCACAATCGCATTTAAAAAAACAAGGAACGCCAACAATGGGAGGAATTATTATCATTATTACAATGATATTAGTCGTAACAGGAACATATATATATTTATCCATAAATGGCGAAAAGGAGTTAGCAAATAAATTATTACCGATATTAGTATTGACAATTGGATTTGGGTTAATAGGATTTATAGATGATTTTAAAAAATTAGTATTAAAAAACACAGAAGGATTAAAACCAAGCTATAAAATGATAGGTTTATTAATTATTTCTGTAGCCTATGTTATATACTTGGTTTATGGATTAAAAATTGAAACACAAACATATATCCCTATTATAAAAACATATATCGATATGCCAATATATTTATATATACCATTTGCGATTATTGTTATATTGGGAACAACAAATGCAATCAATCTAACAGATGGAATAGATGGCTTATCTTCTAGTGTATGTGCTATTATTATAACCTGTTTAGCTGTTATAGGAATTACTTTACAAATATATGAAGTATCTATATTTGCAAGTATTGTAATAGGAGCAATTTTAGGCTTTTTAATGTTTAATATTCATCCAGCTAAAGTTTTTATGGGTGATACAGGATCTCTAATGTTAGGTGGCGTTATATCAGGGTTAGCATTATATTTAGAAATGCCACTGCTATTAATTGTTATTGCATTAGTACCAGTGTTAGAAACATTATCAGTTATTATACAAGTAGCATATTTTAAAAAGACAGGAAAGCGATTCTTCAAAATGGCACCATTACATCATCATTTTGAATTATCGGGATGGAAGGAAAATAAAGTTGTTATTGTATTTAGTATAGCAACCTTATTGTTATGTATCATTGGACTAAAGATAATATAATATAAAGGAAGGAAGAAAGGAATGACAAAAAAGAAAGGAAAGAGTTTTTCAAGCTTTCTAAAAAATCCAATAGATTTTACGTTATTAATAACAATTTTGTTACTACTATCAATAGGATTGATTATGGTACTTTCAGCAAGTTCACCATCAGCGCTTTCTGAAAGCGGAAATAGTTACACATATTTTTTTAGACAAGCAATTTTTGCACTAGCTGGATTATTTATGATGTGGGTAATATCCAATATTGATTATCGATTTTACCAAAAATATTATAAATTAGCCTATGTTGTAGCATTTTTATTACTATTAGCTGTACCGCTTATAGGAAGAGAAGTTAATGGAGCAAAAAGATGGATATACATAACAGATTCATTTTCTTTTCAACCATCAGAGATTGTAAAGTTATTAATGATTATATTTTATGCAGCTATATTGGTAAAAAATAGAGATGAATTAAATAAATATGGAAAAGGTTTTATAAAACATATACTAATATTAGCACCGATTATTATATTGTTATTAATCCAGCCACATTTTAGTGCTTCTATTGTTATCATAGGAATTGTAGCAATTATGATGATTATTGCAGGATGTAAATTTTGGCATTTTTTAGTAACAGGAGCTGTTGTAGGAGTACCTGGAATAATAGCGCTAATTTTGTTAGAACCATATAGATTGCAAAGAGTTACAACTTTCTTAAATCCATGGAGTGATCCAACAGGAGATGGATGGCAAGTTATACAAAGCTTATATGCTATTGGTTCTGGTGGTTTGTTTGGGGCAGGATTAGGTGAAAGCAAACAAAAATATTTATATATTCCCGAGCCACACAATGACTTTATATTTTCTATATTAGGAGAAGAATTAGGATTTATTGGATGTGCTATTGTTATTATATTATTTGGTATTTTTATATGGAGAGGAATCTTAATTGCAATGAGATCACCAGATATGTTTGGTAGTTTAATTGCAATTGGTATAACAGCACAGATAGCTATACAAGTAATTATTAATATTGCAGTTGTAACCTCATCAATGCCAGCAACAGGAATGCCATTACCATTCTTTAGTTATGGAGGTACATCACTATTTATATTACTCTGCGAAATGGGCATACTCTTAAATATTTCAAAAGCAGGGGCCAAAAGGGATTAAGGGTGTATTTCTCTTTAATCCCTATTTTATAGTATAGAAAAATCCACAGTAATCCTATTTTATATTATATTAGGAATGTAATTTTTAAAATTCATATAAAGGAGAGAAGATTAAATGAAGGTAGTTATAGCTGCAGCAGGAACGGCAGGACATATAAATCCAGGATTAGCGATAGCAAAAAAAATACAAGAAGAAGAAAAAGATTCAAAGATTGTTTTCATAGGGACAACAAGAGGATTAGAAAATGATTTAGTTCCAAGAGCAGGATATGAATTAAAGACAATAGATGCCTATGGATTAAGTAAAAAAATTTCTATTGAAAATATAAAGAAAATGATAAAAACACTAAAAGGTTTTGGTGAAGCTAAAAAAATATTAAAGCAAATAAAACCGGATATTGTAATAGGAACAGGAGGATATATTTGTGGAGCAACCATATCGGCAGCACATAGTTTGAAAATACCAACATTATTACATGAAAGTAACGCTTTTCCTGGAAAAGCAGTTAAAATGTTAGCCAGAAAAACAGACACCATTTTAGTTTCATTTGAAGATGCGATTGGAAGAATAAAAAATGCTAAAAGGATTGTTTATACTGGGACACCTGTAAAAATAAAAAAGCAAGATTATACAATAGAACAAAAAACGAATATTATCAAGAATATGGGATTAAAAGAAGATAAACCAATAGCGTTAGTTTTCGGTGGAAGCCAAGGTGCAAGAAGAATTAATAATGCCATTATTGAAATTATAAAAAAGCAAAGTAATAAAAATTATCAAATCATTTGGGCAACTGGTCCAAAACAATATGATATTATAAAAGAAGAATTAGAAAATAACAATATTAGTATCCATCATATAAAAAATATGAAACTTCTTCCATATATATACAATATGGAAGAAATCATGAATGTTGTTGATGTTATTGTTGCAAGAAGTGGAGCGATGACAATTACAGAAATATCAAAAGTAGGAAAACCATCTATTTTGATACCATTACCAAATGTAAGTCACAATCATCAGTTATATAATGCAAAGGTTTTACAAAACGTAGAAGCAGCAGATATTATATTAGACAATGAATTAGATGGGGAAAAATTAAATACAAATATAGAAAAAATCATATTAGATAAAAATAGATGTAAAACAATGGGAGAGAATGCATTAAAAGTTTCTACAGATGATGTAGAAAATAAAATATATACACAAATAGTAGAAACAATAAATGGAAAGAAATCATGATGAGAGGAAAAATAAATGATTAAAAGTATTCAATTTAAAATAATAGTTGTATTTTTTTTAATAGGAATTATTATTATCACAGGTTTAGGTGTGGTATATATTCATTCCATAAATAATTTGGAGATGAATCTTCAAAATAGGGAAATAGAAAATATTGCAGAACTTACACAATATATACAACAAATGAGAGATACAAATGTTACAGCATTGATTGTGGCAGGGGTTATATTTTTAATAGGAGGAATTTTAATTGCAATTGTTTTATCTAGATTTGTTATATATCCGATTAATAAATTAATAAAAAGTGCTGAAAAAATAACAGAAGAGGAAAAAAGGAAAGAAAAAGCAACGGAATCCAAAGAAAGCTTAAAGAAAATAAAAAGTAAAAAAGATTCCATAAATATTGAAGATGTATTAGGAACGATGACAAAAGAATTGAAAGAAAAATTAAGTGAAGTTTCTACACAAAAAAATCAAATAGAAACGATTCTTTTGCATATGACAGATGGAATCATTGCTTTTAACATGGAAGGAGAAATTATTTTAATTAATCCTGCAGCTAAGAAGTTTTTAAGTATTCGACCAGAAGATCTAACTTTTGATGATATTTTTGCTAAATTTAATTTAGGAATTAATATGGAAAAAATCATATATTTAGAAAATTGGACATCTACAGAACAAAGAATACAAGTGGAAGATAATTATATGAATGTATTTTTCGCACCATTTAAAAATGAATCGGAAAGGCCAAATGGTGTCATAGCGGTTGTTCAAGATATAACAGAACATGTAAGATTAGATAATATGCAAAAAGAATTTGTGGCAGATGTGTCACATGAATTAAAGACACCAATCACATCTATTATGGGATACGCAGATACTTTACTAGAAGGAGAATATGATAAAGAAACACAAGAAAAATTCTTAAATGTAATTGCATCAGAAGCTAGAAGAATGGCAAGACTTGTTACAGATTTACTAACATTATCAAGATATGATAACAACAAAAATAAAGTGAAAAAAGAATCTTTTGATTTGGGAGAACTCGTAAAAAAATGTCAAGATAAATTAGCAATAGAAATAAAGAAGAAAAATCATACGGTAAATTCTTTTGTCACGGCAGATGTGCCTCCGGTTTATGCAGATAAAGATGATATAGAAAGAGTTATTTTAAATATATTAACAAATAGTATAAAATATACACCAGATGGTGGAGAAATTAAAATATATGTTGGATTTGTATATAATGATGCTTATATAAAGATTTTTGATAATGGAATTGGAATTCCTGAAGAAGATTTATCAAGAATTTTCGAAAGGTTCTATCGAGTAGATAAGGCACGTACGAGAGAAATGGGGGGGACTGGTCTAGGTCTTTCAATAGCAAAAGAGATATTAGATAAGAATGGAGGAAGCATAGATATAAAAAGTACAGTAGGACAAGGTACAGAGGTAGTTATCAGAATACCAACAAAAAATAAATAGATGGTTATCGCTTTATTACCAATTCAAAAAATATATGGGATTAGATTGAATTTTGAAAAAACATAATGTATAATAGATTAGATTTTAAAAGTTAAAGGAGAGAGAAAATTGAATCCAAAGATAAAAGAAGCATTAGAATGGGTGTATTGTATCATTATAGCTGTAGTGTTAGCTTTGCTATTTAGATATTTTATTGGAACGCCAACAATTGTAAAACAAGTATCTATGTATCCAACATTAGAACAAAACCAAAGATTATGGTTAAATAGATGGACTAGAACAACGAAGACCTTACCTAAACGAGGACAAATTATAACATTTGAAGCACCAACAGAAAAATCATTTACAAGTTCAGAAATTGACAATGATCATCCTGTTGCAAAATATGAAAATGAGCCAACCAATATATTTGGAAAGTTTGTAAAATATGTATTAGAAATTGGAAAAGAAAGTTATATAAAAAGAGTTATTGCACTTCCAGGAGAACATGTAGAAATAAAAGAAGGAAAAGTATTTATAAATGGTGAAGAATTAGATGAACCATATTTACAATCTGGCGTTGTGACAGATGTTGTAGGTACTGGATTTTCAGATTTTATCGTTCCAGAAAATACTGTTTTTGCAATGGGAGATAATAGAACACATAGTACAGATTGTAGAGTGTTTGGATGTATACCATTAGAAAAAATAGAAAGTACAGTTGCTATAAGAATATGGCCATTGAATAAATGGGGAAAAGTAGAATAGAAATAGAGATAGAAAACTTCTCTATTTTCTTTTTTTTCTTGTAAAATACGCAATTTTAATATATAATAGTAAAAGCGAAACATTAGAAGGAGTATATAATAAGATATGTTTGATGAAATTATCGGAAATCAACAAATAAAAGAAACGCTAATAAAAGCAGTAAAAGAAAATACAGTATCACATAGTTATATGTTTGTTGGAATAGAAGGGATTGGAAAACAAAGAATAGCTAAAGATTTTGCTCAAATGATATTATGCATGAATGAAGAAAATAAAGGATGTAATCAATGTAAATCTTGTATAGAATTTCAATCTCATAATCATCCAGATTTCTTATACATAGAACCAGATGGAAATAGTATAAAAATCGAACAAATAAGATATTTACAAAGAAAAATACAAGAAAAACCAATAATTTCAGATCAAAAAGTATATATTATAAATGATGCTGACAAGATGACGAAAGAAGCACAAAATAGTTTATTAAAAACCTTAGAAGAACCTCCAGAATATAGTACAATTATTTTAATAGGAAGTAATGAAAATGCTTTTTTAAATACGATAAAATCACGTTGCATGATACTTTCATTTAGATCAATTTCTTCAGAAACAATAAAAACATATATGAAGACAAACTATGGAATGGAAAATATAAGTGAAAATATGGTAGAAGCATTTCAAGGAAGTATAGGCAAAGCAATTATACTAAAAGATAAAAAAGAGCAATATGATAAAGTGGAAGAAGTTATACAAAATTTAGACAGAAAAAATATGATAGATATATTGCAATTAAGTGAAGAAATATACAAAGATAAAGAGGAAATTATGAATATACTTGAATATATCAATATAATTTTGATAAAATTAACCAAAGAGAATATAAAATATGTAAATTGCATTCAGATAGTAGAAGAAACCAAAAAAAGATTAAACCAAAATGCAAATTATGATATGTGTATAGATAATATGTTATTTAATATGTGGGAGGAAGTAAATTGAAAAATATTGTTGGCGTTAGATTTAAAAAACTAGGAAAAATATATTTTTTTAATCCCAAAAGGTTGAGATTAAAAAAAGGAGATAAAGTGATTGTAGAAACAGCACAAGGAGAAGAATTTGGAGAAGTCATGATTCCCAATAGAGTCGTTCCAGAGGATAAAATTGTTGAACCCCTAAAACTAGTTATAAGAGTCGCAAATAAAAAAGATTATAAACATTTTGAAGAATGTAGGACATTAGAGAAAAAAGCATTTGAAGTATGTAAAAAGAAAATTAAAGAACA
Organism: uncultured Clostridia bacterium; assembly: GCA_944386365.1. GTDB lineage: Bacteria > Bacillota > Clostridia > TANB77 > CAG-508 > CAG-269. The sequence continues at coordinate 28,553 of CALXAT010000010.1, read as the reverse complement.
TAAATTGGATATGACATTAACAGATGTAGAAGTAAAATTCGATAATAGTAAAATTTTATTTTACTTTACTGCAGATGGAAGAATTGATTTTAGGGAGTTGGTTAAAGACCTAGCTGCAATTTATAAAACAAGAATAGAATTAAGACAAATTGGTGTAAGAGATGAAGTGAAAAAAATAGGTGGAAATGGTGTTTGCGGAAGAGAATTATGCTGTTGTACATTTTTAAATGATTTTGAAGCAGTGTCTATAAAAATGGCAAAAGAGCAAAATATATCTTTAAATCCTTCAAAGATATCCGGAAACTGTGGAAGATTAATGTGTTGCCTGAAATTTGAGAATGAGGTTTATGAAGAAAAATTAAAAAATTTACCACATATAGGAGCAATTGTAAAAACAGAAGAAGGAGAAGGAGAGGTAGATTCAATAGAGACACTGAAAGAAAGAGTAAGAGTGAAAATAAAAGATGGAGATACCTATATTTATAGAAGATATAATGTAAAAGATATACAAGTTATAAAAGATGAAGAAAAAGAAAGACTAGACCAAGAAGAAATTGAACATCAAAAAGAATTAGAAGAATTAGAAAATTTAGAAAAAGAAGAAGAAGAAATGAGAGAAGAATAAGATAAAATAGATAGCTTGCATATTGAAGGAGGTGAAATAGATGGCATATAAAATAACAGATAAATGTATATCATGTGGAGCTTGCGCAAATGAATGTCCAGTTGGATGTATATCACAAGGAGATGATAAATTTGTAATTGATCAATCTGCTTGCATAAGCTGTGGTACATGTGCAGGTGTTTGTCCAGTAGGAGCACCAGAAGAAGAATAAAATCCACAAAATTTACATATAGAAAGGAAAAACCATGATGTATTTCAAAATAGAATTTTTATCATGGTTTTTTTGTTTAACAAAAAATAAAAAAATTGATAAAATTTAATAAACTTTTATATAAGGAGAAAAAGAAAAAATGAGAACCTTAATTGTGTCAGGTGGAGATATAAATATAGAAGAAATAAAAAGATATTGTAAAAAGCATATTGATCAAAATATAATTGCTGTGGATAAAGGATTAGAGGTTTTGTATAAATTACAAATTGTACCAGATCATGTAGTAGGAGATTTTGATTCTGTTTTTCCGGAGATATTGGCATTTTATAAAAATCAATCCCAAGTTATTTTTCATGAATATAATGCTGAAAAAGATAATACAGATACAGATATTGCTTTAAAATTAGCAATTCAGTTAAAAAGTTCTAAGATTACAATTATGGGAGCACTAGGGAAAAGGATGGATCATGCACTAGCCAATATTCATATTTTAAAAGATGCATTAGATGCCAATATTCCTTGCAAAATTATGGATGAGCATAATAGAATATATCTAATAAATAAAGAAATGACTTTAGAAAAGAATAGAGTTTATGGAAAATATATATCCCTAATTGCATTAACAAGTGTGGTAGAAGGGTTAACTTTAAGTGGATTTAAATATCCTTTAAAAAATTATAATTTGCCAGTTGGAACAAGTTTAGGAATTAGTAATGAAATCATAGATGAGATGGCCCATATTGAAATAAAAAAAGGAATTTTAATAGTAATAGAAAGTAAAGATTAAAAAACTCCAACTTCATTAAAGTTGGAGTTTTTTATTTATTGATTTTTATTTGTCATTTCTTCTAAATCTAATAATTCTTGCCATCTTTCATCAACAATTCTTTGGAAGTCTTCTATCATCCACTCATTTCCAGGTTTAAACATATGTCTAAATCTTTTTTGTGGTTTTAAGAATTCTTCAATTGGTAATTTTTTAGCTGGTTTATATGTAATATGATATACACCATTAACAACTTCATATAATGGCCAATAGCAAGTTTCAACAGCAAGTTTATTAATTTTCATTAAATCTTCTGTTGGATATCCCCATCCTCTAGGACATGGAGACATAACATTTAAAAATGCTGGTCCTTCTGTGTAGATAGCTTTTTCAGCTTTTTCATATAAATCTTTGAAATTCATATAGGCAATGGTTTGAGCAACATAAGGAATATGATGTCCAACCATTATTTTACTTAAATCTTTTCGACATTGTGTTTTTCCAGGAATAACGGTTCCAGCAGGTGAGGTAGTTGTGTCTGCATATTTAGGAGTTGCAGATGAACGTTGAATACCTGTATTCATGTATGCACCATTATCATAACATACATAAACCATATCATGTCCTCTTTCAAATGCACCTGATAAAGATTGTAAACCGATATCATATGTTCCACCATCTCCACCAAAGGCGATGAATTTTGTATCACCATCAGCTGGTAATTTTCCTTGTTTTTTCATAGAAACATAAGCTGCTTCTGCTCCAGCAAGAGTAGCTCCTGCACATTCAAATGCTGTATGAATAAATGAATCTGTCCAAGCTGTATATGGATATATAAAAGTAGAAACTTCCATACAACCAGTAGCATTAGCAACAACTGCATGATCTTCTGGTTTTAAAGCTCTCATAATCATTCTTGCAACAGGTGGTGCACCACAACCAGCACACATTCTATGTCCAGAAGTAAATCTAGAAGGTTTATTGGCAACGATTTCTTTTACATTATAAGGCATTATTTTTGCGCCTCCTTTCTTAATCCTAAATAACGATAAGGATTATCTATTTTTCCAGTTTTTGCGATTTCTGATAAATCTGTATAAACACTTTCGATATCATCAGCTTTGGTATCTCTACCACCAATACCATAAACATAATTTACGGCAGGTACATGTATAGCATTTACATACATAGCAGATGTAACATCTTCAAACAAAGCACCTCCAGCAGCATTTAAAGAATCTGCTTTATCTAAAACAGCAATCGCTTTTAAGTGAGATAATGCTTTTGCAACTTCATCTACTGGGAATGGTCTAAATACACGAAGTTTTAATAATCCTGCTTTTACACCTTGTTCTCTTAATTTATCAACAACAAATTTTGTAGTACCAGCTGTTGAGTTCATACAAACAATGGCAATTTCTGCATCATCCAATTTATATTCCTCAAAAAGACCATATTTTCTACCAGTTAGTTTTTCAAAGTCTTTTGCAACATCTAAGATAACCTGTTTTGCATTTTTCATAGCTTCTGCTTGTTGTGCTTTATGTTCAAATAAATAGCTTTGTAAATCTAATGGACCAACAGCAATTGGTTCATTTCTATTTAATAAATAATGTTCTGGTTTATATGTTCCTACAAATTCTTTTACTTTATCATCTTCAAGAAGTTCTATATTTTCAATAGAATGAGAAGTAATAAATCCATCTTGACAAACCATTAATGGAAGCATTACATTTTTGTTTTCTGCAATTCTATGTGCCATTAAAAGATTATCATAAGCTTCTTGGTTACTTTCAGAAAATAGCATAATCCATCCGGCATCTCTAACACCCATAGCATCTGAATGGTCATTATGAATATTTAAAGGTCCTGATACAGCTCTGTTTACTAAAGACATTACGATAGGTAAACGTAAACTAGAGGCAATATATATCATTTCCCACATTAAAGATAATCCATTTGCAGATGTAGCTGTCATAGCTCTTGCTCCTGCAGCTTCTGCACCAATACAAGCACTCATAGCACTGTGTTCACTTTCAACAGCAACAAATTCTGTATCTACAAGACCATTATCTACAAAAGTTGAAAAATATTGTGGAATTTCTGTTGAAGGTGTAATCGGGAAGGCTGCAACAACATCTGGATTAATTTGTTTCATAGCAGTTGCTGCTGCTTCATTACCACTTAATCTTTCTCTTATACTCATCTTATTCAACACCTACCTCTCTCATTTCAATTGCACCGAAAGGGCATACTTTAGCACATACACCACAACCTTTACAGTAATCATAATTGAAATCTTGTCTTTTTAAATCTTCTTTTCCTACTGGAATAGCATCTTCAGGACAAACAGGGAAGCATAAACCACATTGTTTACATTTATCTGATAAAAATACAGGATAAGAACTTCTCCAGTCACCTGTTTTAAAATCTCTAGCGTTTCCAGCAGTATAAATATCACCACCAGGAGTTAATTTCTCCATAGGTGTGTTTGCATTTATATCTGTCATAATTTTATCCTCCTTATTGAATTTTCTTAACTTCTTTTAACGCAATTTCCAAAGCTTTCATGTTTCCATCTATTACTTCAGGTTTTTTGGCAAATTTGTGTTTAAAAGAACCTTTCATATCTTCTAATAATTCTTCATCTGTCATAATTTTGCTTACTTTAACAATGGCAGCAAGCATAGGTGTATTTGGAAAATATCTTCCTAAAGCTTCTTCTGAAATCTTTCTGGCATCAATTGTATAAATTTCTCCAGAATATCCTTTTAACGCTTTTTTCAAATATTCAGCAGATTTTGTTGTGTTAATGACAATGGCACCAGTTTCTTTTAAACCAGAAGTTACATCAACAGATTCCAAAAGTGTATCATCTACCACTACAACATAGTCAGGTTCATAAATATTACTATGAATTGTAATAGGTGTTTCACTTATTCTGTTATATGCCGTGATAGGAGCACCCATTCTTTCAGGTCCATATTCAGGAAATCCTTGAATATATTTACCGGTATTAAAGGCTGCATCAGCTAATAATAAAGATGCTGTTTTGGCACCTTGACCACCTCTACCATGCCATCTAATTTCTATCATGTTATTCATCTTAATTGCCTCCTTTTACAAAAAATTTACGACTTTAGTATATGCCTAAATACTTTTAATGTCAATACATTTGACTAAAAGGACAGATGAAAAAATTTTAAGAAAATTACTTGTATAATGCATTTAATTATGATATAAATATAAGTATAAAAATAAAGCTATAATAGAAAGGCGGAATTTTTGTGGAAGAAGAAATAAATCAAGACCAAAAAACAATTTTAATTGTTGATGATGAACAACCAATAAGAGAAATATTGGTATATAACTTAAAAAAAGAAGGATATAATACAATAGAAGCAAGTGATGGGGTAACAGCATTAAATATAGCATTAGAAAAATATCCAGATTTAATTCTATTAGATATTATGCTTCCAAAAATGGATGGATTATCTGTATGTAAAAGAATAAAGAATTCTTATAATGTACCAATTTTAATGTTAACAGCTAAAGATACAGAAATCGATAAAATATTGGGATTAGAATTAGGTGCTGATGATTATATTACAAAACCATTTAGTGTTAGAGAACTAATTGCAAGGGTAAAGGCAAATCTAAGAAAGGTAGAAAATCTTTCTATGCCAAAAGGAGAAAATGATCAGTCCAAAAAGAAAGAAAATAAAATAATTGTAAATGATTTAGAATTAGATTTAGATAAATTTGAAGTTAAAATCAGAGGAGAAATTATAGATTTAACAGTAAGAGAGTTTGAAGTTATCAAATTTTTAGCATCACAACCAGGACAAGTTGTAACAAGAGAAACCTTATTGGAAAAAGTATGGGGATATGAATATTATGGAGATATTAGAACGGTAGATGTTACAGTAAGAAGAATTAGAGAAAAAATAGAAAAAGATACTTCATCACCAAAAATATTAATAACCAAAAGAGGCGTTGGATATTATATAGCTTCTAAATAAAGAAATTCAAGGAAAACCTGGGAATATCCATGTTTTCCTTTTTTATAATTATTTGTATAGCAATTCAGGGTTAATCCAACATTTATAAATATTAGAAGAATAAAAAAATGAAACTTTGAAGTAGAAAAGAAAGGAAGAAAAGATGAACAGAACAAAAACAAGAAAAATAATGGTAGGAAATGTACAAATTGGTGGACAAAACAAAGTGGTAATACAATCTATGTGTAACACCAAAACAAAAGATGTTAAAGCAACTGTAAAACAAATATTAGATTTAGAAAAGGCAGGATGCGAAATTATTCGAGTGGCAGCACTAGATATGGAAGATGCAAAAGCAATAAAGGAGATAAAAAAGCAAATTCATATTCCAATTGTTGCAGACATACATTTTGATTATAGAATAGCATTAGAAGCAATAAATGCAGGAGTGGATAAAGTTAGGATTAATCCAGGAAATATAGGAAGTGAAGACAAAGTAAAAGCAGTGGTTGATCAATGTAAAGAACACCATATACCAATTAGAATTGGTGTAAATGCAGGTTCTTTAGAAAAAGATTTATTAGAACAATATGGAAAACCAACGGCAAAGGCAATGGTAGAAAGTGCAAGAAGGCATATAGAAATATTAGAAAAATTAGATTTTAGAGATTATGTAATTTCACTAAAAGCATCTAACTTAGATTTATGTATAGAAAGTTATGAAGAGGCAGCAAAAGAATTTGATTGTCCATTACATTTAGGAATAACAGAAAGTGGAACAGAATTTAGTGGAACAATAAAATCAAGTATTGGATTAGGGTATATGCTAAGAAATGGAATAGGAGATACGATAAGGGTTTCTCTTTCAGATGATCCAGTAAAAGAAATTAAAGTAGCAAAAGAAATCTTAAAAGATTGTAATTTGTATCAGAAAATGCCAACTTTAGTGGCTTGTCCTACTTGTGGAAGAACACAAATTAACTTAATTCCAATAGCAAAAGAAGTAGAAGAATTTTTAAATACGATAGAATCAGATATAACGGTTGCTGTCATGGGATGTGCAGTAAATGGACCAGGAGAAGCAAGAGAAGCAGATATTGGGATTGCAGGAGGTGTGAAAGAAGGACTTTTATTTAAAAAAGGTAAGATTATAAAAAAAGTACCACAAGAAAAAATTGTAGAAGTGTTAAAAAAAGAAATATTGGAAATGATAAAATAAAAAATGTTATGAATGGAGAGAAAAATATGAAACTAACAGTAGGAAAAACAGCAGGTTTTTGTTATGGCGTGAAAAGAGCGGTTGATGGTGCAAAGGAAGAATTAAAAAAAGAAGAAGTAATATTTGGATTAGGAGAGATTGTACATAATCAAGATGTTGTAAAAGAATTAGAAAACAAAGGAATGCACTTTATAGAGAATATAAAAGATGCAAAAGGAAAGACGATTGTTCGTGCACATGGTATTCCTAAAGAAACGTATGAAAAAGCAAAAGAAAAAAATATAGAATTAATAGATTATACATGCCCAAAAGTTTTAAAAATTCATGAAATAGTAGAAGAATATGCTAATAAAGGATATTATATATTCTTGTTAGGAAATAAAAAGCATCCAGAAAATATAGGTACATTAAGTTTTTGTGGAGAAAATAAATGGGTTATAGAAAAAGAGGATGATACTTTTAAAGCATTAGAAATGTTAGAAAAGTCGAAAATAAAAAAATTGTTACTAATAGCACAAACCACATATAGTTTAGAAAAATTTTATATTATCGAAGAAATTATAAAAAATGAATTACCAAGAGATATAGAATTGGTTGTAAAGAATACAATTTGTCAAGCAACAGAAATTAGACAAAAAGAAACAAAAGAAATGTCCCAAAAAGTCGACTGCATGATAATCATAGGAGGAAAGAATAGTTCTAATACAAGAAAATTATATGAAATTGCTAAACAGAATTGTAAGGTAACGATAGCAATAGAAAACGTAGATGATTTACATATAGAAGATTTAAAAGGAATTGAGAAGATAGGAATCATGGCAGGGGCTTCTACACCAAACGAAAGTATAAAAAAAGTGATTGAAAAAATAAAAGCATCCTAAAGGGGATTTCCTTCCGAATTTAATTTAACGGTAATATATTGATTTTGTCGAATTTTGCGATGAAAAATATAAAAATATAAAAAGAACTTGTTGACAAGTTCTTTTTTTGACAGTATACTTTAAGAAATTATATAATTTTTAATCAATAGAAATTTCTATCTAGTATGACTTTTTATATAAAATTTATTCAAGTCATAAATTCCATCATTTATAAAATAAAAGAATCCAAAAAAGGAGGGTAATTTAGTGCACTAAAATATTTTTATGAACAGAAAATTTGTTGCAAAAAGTAATTTCGTATTAAGAAGAGTTTTAAATACAAAAGAAAGTATAGATATTTTAAAAGAATTTATAGAAGCTATATTAAACATTAAAATACAAAAAGCTAAAATAAATCCCTATTTGTTCAAAAAAGAAAAAAATTTACCGGCAGAGGAAAACTTTGGAATTGCAGATTTAAGAATACAAACAATAGAAAATGAAGAATTAAATATCGGAATACAAATGATTGATGGAGAACATATCTTAACAAAAATGTTTATATATTTTGCACAAATACATTCTAATCAATTAGAATATGACGATAATAGAGAAATAGCTAAAACAATAACGATAAACATATTAGATTTTATTTTTACAAAAGAAACCAATTATCATAGTCGAATGACATTAAAAGAAGAAAGCATGACAGATGTTTTACAGGATTATTTTGAAATACATATTATAGAGTTACCAAAATTCAAGATAGAAATGAATACAGAAATGACATTAAAAGAAGCATGGATAAGTTATTTAAAAGGAGAAAATATAGAAAAGGCAATTAAAAAAAGTGAAAAAATTGCTAAATTAGATAATTTATTAAAAAAATATTGGAAAGAGGAGGTAATGGAATAAGAAAAGAAGAATGAACAATCTTTTAACATTTGTTCATTCTTCTTTTTTTAATGCGCATCTGTTAAAGTAGGTTTTAATGTAACATTAATAATGGTACCCTCAGGGACTAATTCATCTTTTGCATAATCCTGTGTAGTAACAATACCAGAACCAGAAATACTAATATTTAAGTTTTTAGCTCTTAAGGCACTTGTGGCTTGTGAAAGGTTCATTCCAGATAAATCAGGAACACTTACAGAAGTTTCTACATTATTGTCTTCTCCATATAGCATAATAATAGAATTTGTAGACAATTTTGAACCCGGTTTTGGATTTTGATTAGCTACTAGAGTAGAATTTTCATCTCCAGAAGTAGAAACTTTACAGGTAAATCCGGCATCAGAAAGTATCTTTTTAGCTTCTGTTATTGTTTTATTTCTAATATCAGGAACTGTAATTAAATTGTCAGAACTATTATCTTCTTCTATAGAATCAGAAGGAATTCCTAGATATGGTAAAATTTCAGATAACATTTGTGAAACAACTGGAGCTGCAACAGAACCTCCTTGATATCCATATTTCTCATTTTGTGGATCATACAATGTAAGCAATATAACAACTTGTGTATCTTCAATAGGAGATATGGCTACAAATGAAGATACATAACCTTTATCTTTATTAGCTTCTGTTGGTTCAGAAGTTCCAGATTTGCCACCAATAGAATATCCAGAAACCGCTACATTTTTACCAGTCCCTTCTAAGACAACAGATTCCATCATGGATTTTACTTGTTCTGCGGTCGACTTAGAAATAACTTGTCTTACTTCAGTTGGTTCTGTTTCAGTAACAGCACCAGTATCTGTATTTGTAATAGATTTTATAATATTGGGTTTCATAAGTACACCATCATTTGCTACAGCAGAAATAGCAGTAACCATTTGAAGAGGTGTTATTTGGAATCTTTGACCAAAAGCATATGTTGCAAGTTCAACAGGTCCAATTTCATCTAAATCATGGAAAATACTATTTTGTTCTCCATATAATCCAGAATTTGTTGTTTCGAATAATCCAAATGCTTGATAATATTTATATAAAGTAGGAGCACCGATTCTTTGTGCTAATTGAATAAATGCAGGGTTACAAGAATTGCATAGTGCTTGTCGTAATGTTTGAGAACCATGAGGATTATAATTTCGCCAACAATTAATAATTCTATCCTCTACTTCTTCATATCCTTTACAATAGAAGTCTCCAGCTTTATCTGTTGTTGTAATACCTTCTTCTAGTGCAACACTAGCAGTAATGATTTTAAATGTAGAACCTGGTTCATAACTGTCTGAAACAGATTTATTGGACCACATTTTATATAAAGCTTCATTTTTTTCTTCAGAAGATAAGGAATCATAAGTTTTAGCTAATGTTGAATTTGGTGTATAAGGTGAATTTAGATCATAATCTGGGTAACAGGCCATTCCCAAAATATCACCAGTTTGAGGATTCATAACAATGACATTACCACCATCTTCACATTCATATTTTTCAACAGCTTGCTCCAAATATTTTTCAATGATAGATTGTATATTTAAATCAATTGTAAGTGCAATATCACTACCATTTTCAGCAGATATATAAGTTTCTTCAGCATTTGGTATTTCTTTTTGACTACTATCTTGAGAACTAACAATCTTTCCAGGAGTACCAGTTAAAACAGAATCCCATTTAGATTCAATTCCACTTAATCCTTGATTATCATCTCCACAAAAGCCAATTACATTGGAAGCAAGTTCCCCATAAGGATAATATCTTTTGGTATCTTCATCTATATTAATTCCCACGGAAATTTTATTTTCATCCATCCACTTTTTTAATTCATCAACTTTTTCTTGTTCAACTTTCTTTATGATTGTTTCTACTTGAGAATTACTATTTACTTTTTCTAAAGTTTCATTATAATCTAAACCAAAAATATCAGAAAGCCCTTTGGCAACTGTTTCTTTTAATGTTTTTGTTTCTTCATCAGAGTTACCCTTTATTTTTGTAGGATTTATTGTAATGGTATCTACTTGAGCACTAATCGCTAAAGCCTTTCCAGTAGAATCATATATATTTCCTCTTTTAGGACTAAGAATTTGATTAATTGTTTGTTGTTGATAGGCAAGTTCTTTTAAATGATTGCCATCTATAAATTGTAAATAGGCAATTCTTCCCAAAAGTAACACAAAAACCAAAACGATAACAACAAAAGTATTTCGTAATTTTGAAGTGTATATTAAATTTTTAGAATTAAAATTACGATTTAAACTTATAACATTGGAATCTTTATTTGTTAAAGCTTTTATGTGTTTTATGTCAGATTCTTTTGACTTTTTGTTTTTTAAATTTACTTTATCATTATGCGGCTTTTTAGAATCTTTTTTATTAGAATTATGTATATGCTTATTATTTTTTATATCTTTTTTATTTGTACTCATGGATTCGCCTCTTTTGTTAAAAATTTGCAATTATATTGTATATTAAAAATATATAAAAAGCAATAAAGACACAGAAATTTTACAATTAATAATAGAGAGGTTAATAAAAAATAATTTACATAAATTATTGAAAAATATATTGTGATACAATATAATATATGTGTATAAAAGAGAAAGGAAAATAGGAATATGAGTAATATTTTAGAAGATACCCGATTTATTATGAAAAAATACAAAATAAAAGCCAATAAAGCATTAGGACAAAATTTTTTGATTAGTCAAAATGTAGTAGACAAAATTGTGGAAAGTAGTGATATTACAAAAGACGATTTAGTAATTGAAATAGGACCAGGCTTAGGAACATTAACAAAAGAGCTATTAGAAAAAGCAGGAAAAGTTATTTGTATTGAATTAGATAGAAAAATGATTAAAATATTAAAAGATAGATTTTCTTTATATCAAAATTTTGAATTAATGCATGCAGATGTATTAAAAGTAAAATTAAATAAAATAATAAAAGAAGAAAAAGAAAAGAATGAATTTAAAAGTGCAAAAATAGTTGCAAATTTACCATATTATATAACTACACCAATTATCATGAAATTATTAGAAGATAGATTGGATTTAGAAAGCATAACGGTTATGGTACAAAAAGAAGTAGCAGATAGACTAATTGCTATTCCAGGAGAAAAGGAAACGGGAGCTATTACATATTCCGTATATTATTATGCAACATCTGAAGGCGTAATGGAAGTGCCAAATGATGCATTTATACCAGAACCAGAAGTTACATCTAAGGTAATTAAATTAACATTAAGAAAAAAACCACCAGTAGAAGTAAAAAGTAGAGGTGTCATGTTTAAAATTATAAAAAGTGCTTTTATGCAAAGAAGGAAAACCTTATTAAATGCACTTACCAATACAAAAGTTTTCATGTCTAAAGAAGAAGGTTTAAAAATTTTGAAAGAATTACAGTTAGATGAAAATGTAAGAGCAGAAAAATTAACTTTAGAAAATTTTGCAGAAATAACGAATAAAATACTTGTAGATGAAAAAGAGGATTAGATATGGAAAAAAGAGATTTAGTAGACAAAAATAGAAAAATAACGGGAATAATTACAACAAATGATGCGAATCTACCAGAAGGAAGATATATACAAATTGTTATCATATTTATTCAAAACGATAAAAATCAATTTTTAATTCAAAAAAGAGCAATAAAAAAGAATGGAAAGTGGGCATCTACAGGAGGACATATTATTTCGAAGGAAAATAGTTTACATGCTATTTTAAGAGAAGTATCGGAAGAAATAGGATTACCCATGCAAGAAAATGAAATAGAAATGGTATTTACAAAAAAAACACAGGATTCTTTTGTAGATATCTATTATGCAAAAAAAGAGGTGAATTTGTCAGAACTAAAGATACAAAAAGAAGAAGTAGAAAAAGTAAAATGGGCAAGTTTAGAAGAAATAAAAAAGATGAAACAAAAAGGTGAATTTTCAAAATCACATTATGATTGCTTAAAAGAATGTTTGTATTTTATGAAAAAAATAGAAGAGGAGAAAAAGAATGTATAAATTAGTAGCGATAGATTTAGATGGTACATTAGTAACAGATGATAAAGAACTAACGCCGAGAACGATAAAGGTTATAAAAGAAGCATCAAGGAAAAATGTAAAAATTATGATTTCTAGTGGAAGGTCTTTTTATAGACTAGAAAAATTTATAGATAAACTAGATTTGAGAAAAGAAAACCAATGCACAATTTGTTTTAATGGCGGAATGATTGTAGAAAATGCATCAAAAGAAATTTTGTATTCCAAAAACTTAGAAGCTAACGAAGTGAAAGAATTAATTCAATTGGGAAAAATATTAGAGTTACCAATTATGATATATGAAAAAGATGCACATTGTGTGGAAAAAATACCAGATGTAGTACAAAGAAATATGAAAAATTTAAAGGGAATGAATTTGAAAATTGTTGATTTTAATGAAATTAATTTTAGTGAAAAACAGAATTATATTTATAAAGTTTGTTTTATTGATAAACCTGAGAAAATTATAGAAAAAAGAAAAGAAATTCCTAAAGAAATCCTAGAAAAATATGAAATAACCAGTAGTGTTCCAGAATATTTAGAAATCGTAAAAAAAGGAATAAAAAAGTCAGAAGCTATTAAATTTGTTATGCAAAAATACCATATAAAACAAGAAGAAGTGATGGCAATTGGTGATGGAGAAAATGATGTGGAGATGTTAAAGTTTGCGGGATTAGGCATTGCGATGGAAAACGCAAAAGATGAAGTAAAAAAGATTGCCAATGATATCACCACTTCGAATAATAATGACGGCGTTTCCAATGCAATTGAAAAATATATATTAAAAGTTTTAAGGAAAAATAATATAGGTATCAGTTAAGCCAGAGGGAATAATATGATGCAAAGAAGAAAGGGAGAATTATGAACAAAAAGAACAAAATCGTAGTTTTAGTTGGCTCACTAAAATTTTGGGATAAAATACAAGAAATGCATGAAAAGCTAGAAATGCAAGGATATGCAGTGATTGGAATTACACCACATGTAATGAAAAGAAATTATACAAAAGAAGAAGAGGATTTATTAGATGAATTGCAGATGTCAAAGATTAAATTGGCTGATGCGATTTTTGTTGTTAATGTTAATCAATATATTGGATTTAGTACAAGTAGAGAAATTGAATTTGCAAAATCACAAAATAAAGAGATTATGTATTTAGAGGATATTAAATAAAAAAGAAGTTGCGAAAAAAATGTAAAATATAAAAACAGGATATAAAAAATAAAGATAATTATAAATCTAAAATGAGTTATTCGAAAAGTTAGGATAACTCATTTTTTATCTTACATATACACCTTTTATGTAAAGAAAACATAAAATATAACAAAAACATAAAAGGAGGAGAGAAGATGTCTAGCTACATAATAAGAGGAGGCAATAAACTAGAAGGAATTGTAAGAATATCTGGGTCTAAAAATTCTAGTTTACCAATTATTGCAGCAACCATATTAAATGGTGGAGAAACAACCTTATATAATGTTCCCAATATTCATGATACACAGATGATGTTTGAAATTTTAAGAAAAATAGGAGGAAAAGTAACCAAAAAGAAAAATAAGGTAATTATTAATACAAAAGATGTTCAGAAATATGAGATACCTGAAGAATTGATGAGGCAAATGCGTTCTTCTGTAATTTTTGCAGGTAGTTTATTAGGAAAATATAGAAAATGTACGCTATCTTATCCTGGAGGATGTGATATTGGAACAAGACCAATTGATTTACATTTAAAAGCTTTTGAAAAATTAGGAATAAATATTGATAAAAACTATGGAAAAATAGCATGTAGTTGTGATAAAATAAATGGGGAAAAAATTGACTTTGAATTTCCAAGCGTCGGAGCAACTGAAAATGCTATACTTGCAAGCTGTTTAGGAGAAGGAACAACAATTATTACTAATGCGGCAAGAGAGCCGGAGATTATTGACTTACAAAATTTTTTAAATAAAATGGGAGCCAAGGTAAAAGGAGCAGGATCTAATAAAATTGAGGTAATAGGCGTTAAAAAATTAAAAGATGTCAGTTATACGATTATGCCAGATAGAATAGAAACAGGAACATTTTTATGTATGGCGGCAATGACAAATGGAAATATATTGTTAGAGAATATAAATAGTACACATATTGTACCAATAGTAAATAAATTAGAAGAATGTGGATGTAAAATAGATATAAAAGCAAACAATATAGAAATTAATGCACCTAAAAGATTAAAAGCAACAGATATAAAAACAATGCCATATCCAGGATTTCCAACAGATATGCAATCTATATTTGCAACGGCATTAACGGTTGCAAGAGGGACTTCTGTTATTGTTGAAAATATTTTTGAAAATCGATATAAATATACACAGGAATTAATTAGAATGGGAGCAAAAATAACAGTAGAAGGAAGAACCGCAATCATAAAAGGCGTTAGAAGATTATATAATGCAAATGTGAAAGCCACAGATTTAAGAGGAGGAGCAGCTTTGGTTATGGCAGCATTGTCCACAAAAGGAGAATCAAAAGTGGAAAATATAGAATATATATTAAGAGGATATGATCATTTTGAAAATAAAATTCAAAGTATCCGTGGAAATATCTTAAGAGAAGTAAATTAGTACTTCTCTTAAGATAAGCAAAACATAAGAAAAGGAGGTATCAAATTGTCAAAAAAACAAAAAGAGCAAGAGGTAAACTTATATTATTTTGATAATGGACAAGAACAAGAAGAAACAATTGATGACATTATGAAAAGAAAAAAAGCAAAAGAAAGAGAAAAAAGAATTGAGCAGAGAAAAAAGCAAGAATTTGATGACGAATTTGACTTTGATACAGAAACAGTTATAGGAATGACAAATAAAAATAAAATAAAACAGGAAGAACAAAAAAAGAAAGAATTCACAAAGCAACAAAGAAAAAGAAACAGAACAATAAAAAGAATTAAACAAATTATAAAATTTGTTGTGTTACTAGGAATTATTATAGGAGCTATTGTATTTGCAACTTGTTCACCAATATTTAATATAAAGGACATAGAAGTATTAAATAATAATAGAGTGTCAAGTGATACAATTATTAGTTTATCTGGCATTAGTAAAGATGAAAATATATTTAGATTTATTGCAACTAAAGCCATGAATAATATAAAACAAAATGCTTACATAGAAGATGTAAAAATAAAAAGAGTTATACCAAATAAAATACAAATTGAGGTAACAGAACGAGAGCCTGTATTTAGCATACCAGTATTAGGTGAATTTGCTTATATAACCACACAAGGATACATATTAGAAATTGCACAAAATGAATTAAATTTACCAATCATATATGGTATAAAAACGAGTGAAGAAAATATAACGGCAGGAAATAGATTAAATGAAGAGGATTTAGTATCTCTTGAAAGCATATTAAAAATTGTTAGTGCATTGAAAGATAATGCCTTGTATGATGAAGTTACAAATATTGACATTAGTGATAAAAATGATTATAGTATATATATGCAAGAAGAACAAAAAACAATTCATTTAGGAGATACTTCTAATTTAAGTAATAAAATGCTATATGTAGTAGCAATTATAGAACAAGAAAAAGGAGTTGAAGGTGATATCTTTGTAAACGGTGACTTTAATGATAATTTTAAAGCCTATTTTAGAGAAAAAGTATAAAAAGAGGTGAAATAATGACAAATAAAAAGGCAATCAGTATTATACTAGGAGTTATGTGTTTTGCATTAACTTTAGGAATTTTTGTACAAGTTAGAACAATAAGAAATACAGATTCTACAATTAGCCAGAATCAAGAGGCAAACGAGTTAAGAGATGAAATATTAAAATATAAAGAAAGATATGATAACAAATTTAAAGAATTGGAGCAAGCAGAGGAACAATTAGAGCAAGAAAGAGAAAAAGCAACACAAAATGATACAGAACTAGAACAAGCACAACAAAAAATTACAGAAGGAAATAAAATAACAGGAATGACAGAAGTAACTGGACCAGGTGTTACCATTACATTAACAGATGGTAAAGGAATAGCAACATCAACATTAAATCCAAGTGATTTAATTGTTCATGATTTAGATGTTTTGAGTGTAATTAATGAATTAATTAATGCAGGAGCAGAAGCAATATCTATCAATGATCAAAGGTGGGTATTAACAACTGCTATTTCATGTAGAGGAAATACAATTGATATAAATGGACAAAGAATTGGTGCACCATTTGTTATAAAAGCAATTGGATTACCAGAATATTTAGCTGGATTAGAAAGAGTTGGCGGATATTTAGAATATATGAAACAAGATGGTGTAGGTGTGAAATTAGAAAAGTCAAATAACATTACAATACCTAAATATTCAGGTGTTATTAATTTTGAATACTTAAAAAATGTAGAAGAGTAGGAGGACAACTATGAAAAAAGGCAAAATAACAATGACAATAACCATAGGAATTGCATGTTTTGCATTAGTTACGGTTATGATGATGCAATTTAAAGTTGTAAATGAAACAGATATTACGGCAATAGAAAATATGCAAGAAACAGAATTAAAAACGGAGTTAGCCAATTGGAAAACAAAATACGATGAAATAAATGCACAATATGAGGAGACCACACAAAAAATAGAAGAGTACAAAAATGATGAAGAATCTGATAATGAAGCAAGTAAGTTGGTTCAAGAAGAATTGGAACAAACAAATACTTTACTAGGATTAACAGATGTTCATGGAGAAGGGATTGTTATTACATTAAAAAGTGGAAAAGATATAGCTGCAATTAGTGCAGATGATTTATTAATTATTGTAAATGCATTAAAATTTGCAGGAGCAGAAGCAATTTCAATAAATGATCAAAGAATTATAAACACAACAGATATTGTTGATATAGGCGAAGGAGCTTTTATTAAAGTAAATGGACAAAGAATATTAGAACCTTATGTTATAAAAGTAATAGGAAATCAATCACATATGGAAAGTGCAGTAACAGGAAATGGTGGTAAAGTAGATGAGTTACAAACCTTAGGACATACAGCAACAATAGAAAAAGATAATGATATAACAATAGGAAAATACAATGGAGAGATTGAGACCAAATATATAGAATAGGAGGAATTTAAAATGATATTTATTGCAATCTTAATAGGATGTATACTAGGGGCAATCTTAGGATTAAATGCACCAATGATTTCATATACATATTCAAGTTATTTGGCTATTGCTATTATAGCAGCACTTGATTCTGTATTTGGGGGAATTGCTTCAGTCATAAAAAAGAATTTTGATTTAAAAATTTTTATATCAGGTTTTTTTGGAAATGCCATTTTAGCCATATTATTAACAATTTTGGGACAAAAATTAAATGTAGATATATATTTAGCAGCCATTATCGTTTTTGTATGGAGAATGTTTATGAATTTAGGAACAATTAGAAGATATTATGTAGAAAAATGGTCAGATATCATAAAAGAAAAGGCATCTAAAAGAAATAAACAAGAAGAGCAAGAAGAAAAATGAAGAAAAGATATCTAAAATAGGAGTTTATCTTAAAAACAACAGAAAAGAGCTAAAATAAAAAATATTTTAAGATCAACTCTTATTTAAATGGAAAAAATATAGAAGAATAAATATAGATAATAAAAAAGAGTGTAAAAAGAACAAAAATAGTATTACAGCATTGTTTCAAAAATATTACAAAAATGTTACAAATGCTATTGACTTTTTTTTTAAAATGTAATATATATACACTTAGAAAAAATATACTAATAAATGGAGGAATTAACTTGGCAATAGGTGATATCATAGTAGGTATTGACATAGGCACAAGTAAGGTTTGCACCGTTGTAGGAGAAGTAAATAACTTTGGTCAGATTGAAATTATAAGCAATACCTCATATAAATGTAGTGGACTAAAAAAATGTAAAATAATAAATGAAGATGAAATAAGTTTAAGTATAGCCAAAACAATAAAAGATGCTGAAGAAGAAACCAATTTAAAAATTAATTCAGCATATGTAACAATTCCGGGAAAGTATGTAACCATTGTGCAAAATACCATTACAAAAGAAGTAAAAGATAAATATTCTGGAATATCTGTTAGAGATGTACAAAATGCTATTATGCAAGTAAAAGATATAGAAATACCAGATGGAAAGACATTAATTGATATTGTTCCAGATAAGATAATATTAGATAATGGAACAATCGTGGCAGATCCAGTTGGAAACTTAAGTTCAAGTTTTACAATTAGTGCACAAATCATATTAGCAGATAAAGATTATGTAAGACAATTACATGCAATATTTAAAAAAGCAGACTTAGAAATTGATGGAATTGTACCAACAACATTGGCTGAAAGAAATTTAATATTAGATAGTAATGAATTACATGATAATATTATGCTTTTAGATATAGGAGCAGGAAATATTGATATAGGTGTTTTTGAAGGCAATAGTTTTATTTATACCAATTCAATTCCTTTGGGAGGAGATAATATAACCAATGATATTGCTGTTGTGTTAAATATATCAGAAGAAGAAGCTGACAAGCTAAAAAGACAATATGGACTAGCATTAAAATCTTTTATTGATAATGATAATGATATCATACTAAACACTTCAAAAGATGAAAATAAAAATAGAATCATTAAAAGTTCTGAGTTAATAGAAATTATTGAAGCAAGAATAGAGGAAATGTTTTCCATTATTAATAAAGATATAACCAATAATGGATTAAAGCATAAAATTAACAATGTCGTTTTAACAGGACAGGGAATTGTCAATATTAATAAAAGTGATGTAGCCGGAAAAATAAACTTAAATATTCCAGTAAAAATTTCAACAGGAAGGGCGATAAGTACTGTAAAGCCAACATATAGAACAAGCTATGCCTTAGTTAGATATATAGCTGCAAGACCATTTGCAAAGACAGTTTCAAGTAGTATTGATACACAGAATAACGAAAACTTTTTAAAGACAATTATAGAAAAAATAAAAGAGTTTTTCTATACATAAGATATTAATTTTAAAATATATAAAAGATAAGGGAGGAAAAACTAAATGATGGATTACAATGATGATAATAATATTACAATGATGGATGGAACAGCAACAATAAAAGTTATAGGTGTTGGAGGGGCAGGAAATAATGCTGTCAATAGAATGATTGATGCAGGAATTAAAGGAGTAGATTTTATTGCGGTCAATACAGATAGACAAGCCCTACAAACATCAAAAGCAAACACGAAAATTCAAATAGGAGAAAAAATTACAAGAGGATTAGGTGCAGGAGCTAATCCTGATATTGGAGCACAATCAGCAGAAGAAAGTAAAGGAGAATTAGCAGAAGTATTAAGAGGAGCAGATATGGTATTTGTTACAGCCGGAATGGGTGGAGGAACAGGTACAGGTGCTGCACCTGTTGTTGCACAAGCTGCTAAAGAAATGGGAATATTAACAATTGGTGTTGTTACAAAACCATTTACTTTTGAAGGAAAGAAAAGACTTTCTCAAGCAGAAAGAGGAATAGAAAGTTTAAAAGGAAAGGTAGATACATTAGTCGTTATACCAAATGATAAATTATTACAAATAATTGATAGAAAAACATCAATTATAGAAGCTTTTAAAATGGCTGATGATGTATTAAGACAAGGTGTACAAGGTATATCAGACTTAATTGCTATACCAGGACTTGTTAACTTAGACTTTGCAGATGTAAAAACAATCATGCTAAATCAAGGTATGGCACATATGGGTGTAGGTAGAGCATCAGGAGAAAATAGAGCAGAAGATGCTGCAAAAGAAGCTATTCAAAGTCCATTGCTAGAAACATCAATTGAAGGTGCAAAAGGTGTTATTATTAATATTACAGGTGGAGAAGATTTAGGATTACATGAAGTAAATACAGCAGCAGAATTAGTTCAACGCAGTGTTGATCCAGAAGCGAATATTATCTTTGGTACAGTAACAGATCCTACAATGGAAGACGAAATTCAAATTACAGTTATTGCAACAGGATTTGAAAAAACAGAACCAATATCAAGTATTGGAGTAGATAATTTAGTATCAAAAACTTGGGAAAAGAAAATTAATTCAATTCCAGCAAGTTCAGAAGTAAACACTTCACAAAATGATTTAGATATACCATCTTTCTTAAGAAAAAATAAAAATAAAAATATGTAAATGACTATCAAATAAGATAGAAAGAACTCTATAAACAAAAAGAAATAATCGAATTTTACCGATTATTTCTTTTTTTTTACAATAAGAAAGGACAGTTTTTTTGATGGATAGGTAGTAGAATAGATAAGCAGGTGATCAATAAATGACAATTTATGTAGATGTGGTATTAATAGAAAATTTGTTAATGAATTATATTATACTGTTTGCAACAGCAGTGGTTTTAAAATTAAAAATAAAGCAGATAAGAGTAATATTAGCAAGTTTAGTAGGTGCTATTTATACAATCATTTCCTATATATCCGGATTAAAAATATATTCTAATTTTTTCTTAAAATTGATATTATCTTTTGTCATTATATATATTGCATTTAATCCTAAAAGTCTAAAAAAATTATTGAAATTTACATTGATTTTTTATTTAACGTCATTTGTTTTTGGAGGGGCTGCATTTGCATTAATATATGTAGTAAAACCACAAGAATTATTGAAAAATAATGGATTAATACTAAACTCAAATTCATTAAAAATTATATTTGTATCTGCTATTATTGCATTTGTGATAATTATCATTGGATTTAAAGTAGTAAAAAATAAAATATCTGCAAAAGATATGTTTTGCAATATAGAGGTAATAATAAATATGAAAAAAATAGAGACAAAAGCAATGATTGATACAGGAAATTTTTTAAAAGAACCAATTACGAATACACCTGTTATTGTTATAGAACATACACTTTTATATGAATGTATCCCAAAAGAAATATTAAATCATATAGAAAGTATTTTAGGAGGTGATTTTAGTGAAATATCTGATAAAGTTAGAGAAGAATATATATCAAGATTAAAAGTCATTCCATTTTCATCATTAGGAAAACAAAATGGGATGTTATTAGGAATAAAGGCTGATAAAGTTATCATAAAAAATGAAGAGGAAGAAAAAGAAAAACAGAATGTTATTATTGGTATATATAACAAATCATTAACGAAAAAAGGGGAATATAGAGCTTTATTAGGAATCGAATTGATTTAAAAGGAGTTGATGAATTTGAAGATTATAGATTTTGTAAAAAATAGTATACATACAATCTGTGCAAAATATTTAAATGATAATAATGAGATAGAATATTTACCTATATTTTATATAGCTGGTAGCCAAACACTCCCACCACCATTACCACCAGAAGAAGAAGAATTTTATATAAAAAAATTATCAGAAGAAAATAATTTAGAAGCAAGACAAATTCTAGTGGAGAGAAATTTAAGATTAGTTGTATATATTGCCAAAAAATTTGAAAACACAGGCATTGGGATAGAGGATTTAATATCCATAGGAACCATTGGTTTAATGAAAGGTGTAAATACTTTTAATAATGAAAAGAAAATAAAACTAGCAACTTATGCCTCTAGATGTATTGAAAATGAGATATTAATGTATTTAAGAAAAAGTAATAAAATTAAAGGAGAAATTTCAATTGATGAGCCATTAAACAAAGATGGAGAGGGAAATGAATTATTACTCTCTGATATTTTAGGAACAGAACCAGATGTAACATCAAGAAATTTAGAAGATGAAGTAGATAAAACATTACTTCGTGCAGCTGTTTTGAAATTGAATGATAGAGAAAAAAATATTATGGAAATGCGTTTTGGATTTAAAACAGGAAAGGAGAAGACACAAAAAGAAGTTGCAGATGAATTACGGTATCTCACAAAGTTATATATCTAGATTAGAAAAGAAAATTATTAATAAAATGAAAAAAGATATTGTTAGTAAAATTGGATAGTTGAAAGTATATTTTTTTTATAATATAATAAGGATAATAAAATGAAAGGGGAAAGATATATATAAGTTAATATATCAAATGACAAGTAATGAAAATAATAAAAAATGAAAAGATAGAACAATATATAGACTATCTAATGGATAAAGGAAAAATTTTAAAAATAAAAAATCCTTATAAAGATGTAAATATAGGAAATGGTTTAGGGTATTATTTTCTGTTAGTGATGAGTATAATATGTGTAATAGGAACAATATATTATATTGCCAAGAATCATATTTTATTGGAAAATTATGATTTAGTAAATAAAATTATTATTTTAGGAGGAATGAGCTTATTCTCCATTATTTTAATTTGTGTAACCATATATGAAAAAAGGGCAGTAAAATTTAAAGTTACCTATTTTAATGAATATCAGATGAAAATAAATCATACAATGTATGATTTAAAAAATGATGAATGTTATCTACATATTTATAAAGGATATAGTCCAATCAACCAAACACGAGCAGAATATGGAGAAGTACATACATATACGACATCAAGAAAACTTGTTAGATATTATATAGCAATTGAAAAGAATGGAAAAAATAAAGTTTATTTGATGTCAGAAGGAAAAGAAGATGATTTTAGAAGATTTATATATAATTTTGAATATGAAATCTCAGATAAAATACAACAAAAAAATGAATGGATACAAAATGCAGAAAATCAAAGGTATCCGTCAGATGAAAAAGATAATTAATATATAGATATAATAGATATTTTTTGTAATCTAAAGTTATGAAACGAATAGAAATCTCTTTTTAGGAAATACTTATACTAAGTATAATAAAAGGAGGTTTTCTTTTTGCTAAATAAAGTTGAAATCTGTGGAGTAAATACATCAAATTTACCATTATTAAGTAAAGAAGAAAAGGAAGCACTTTTTATAAAAATAAAAGCAGGAGATGAAGAAGCAAGAAACACATTTATTAATGGAAATCTAAGATTAGTATTAAGTGTTATACAAAGATTTTACGGAAGAGGAGAAAATGCAGATGATCTATTTCAAGTTGGCTGTGTAGGTTTAATCAAAGCCATTGATAATTTCGATTTAAGTCAAAATGTACAGTTTAGCACATATGCTGTACCAATGATAATAGGAGAAGTAAAAAGATATTTGAGAGATAATAATAGTATAAGGGTAAGTAGATCTATAAGAGATTTAGCATATAAGGTTATACAATTTAAGGAAAGGTATACAAAGGAAAATGGTAAAGAACCAAACATAGACGAAATAGCAAAAGAATTAGATGTTACAAAAGAAGATATTGCTTTTAGCTTAGATGCTATTCAAGACCCCGTATCACTTCAAGAACCAATATATAATGATGGTTCTGAAAGTATCTATATTATGGACCAGGTAAAAGATAGGAAAAATACAGATGAGTTATGGGCAGAAAAAATAACGATTAAAGGTGCTATGGAAAAGCTAAGTGAAAAAGAAAGAATGATTATTAATAAAAGATTTTTTGATGGGAGAACACAAATGGAAGTAGCAGAAGAAATTGGTATCTCACAAGCACAAGTATCCAGATTAGAAAAAACAGCAATACAACATATAAAAAGATTATACCATTAGGGACGTGTCAAATCGTTTCAAAATGAAACAAAAGGGACAGACTAAAAAGTGTGTTCCTTTTTGTTTATTACTGTAAAATACATGAATTTAAAGGAAAATGAAATTTCTTAGCAATTTTTATGATTTTATGAATATACTATAAATAATGAAATTTTAGTAAATAGGAGGAATCTGCAATGCAAGAAAAAGGATTGGATTTTAAACATAAAGAAGTTATAAATATCTGTGATGGCAAAAGATTAGGATATGTACAAGATGTATGTGCAGATTTAGAAACAGGAAATATAACCCATATTATTGTTCCAGGTTCTGGAAATAAATTAATGAATATTTTTAAAACCAATAATGAAATTTCTATTCCATGGAAAAATGTCAAATGTATAGGAGAGGATTTAATTTTGGTAGAAATATAAAAAGAAAACAGAAATAATTAAAATCATTGCAATAAGTTGGATTTTTCAAGATAAATAGCCATCTATTAAGGATTTTACTTGATTTTTTTTCATATTTACAGTATAATGCTAATATCGTATTTATCAAGTAAAGAAGGGAAGAATTTTGATGAAAGCAATAGAGATTAGAAATAAGTATTTAGATTTTTTTAAGAGACATGGACATGTCATTATACCATCAGCATCATTGATACCTGAAAATGATCCATCTGTATTATTTACAACAGCAGGTATGCAACCATTGGTACCTTACTTATTAGGGGAAAAACATCCAGAAGGAACAAGGCTTACAGATTATCAAAAGTGTCTTAGAACCAATGATATAGATGAAGTGGGAGACAATAGACATTTAACTTATTTTGAAATGCTTGGAAATTGGTCTTTAGGAGATTATTTCAAAGAAGAATCTATTAAAATGAGTTTTGAATTCTTAACAAAAGAATTACAAATACCAGTAGAAAAATTATCAGTCACTTGTTTTGCAGGAGATGATGATTGTCCAAGAGATGATGTTTCAGCAAAAGTATGGAAAGATGTTGGTATATTAGATGGACATATTTATTTTTATGGAAAAGATGATAACTGGTGGATAGCTGGAGAAGAAGGACCATGTGGCCCAGATACAGAAATGTTTTATGATACAGGAAAACCAGCATGTGGACCAGATTGTCAACCTAGTTGTGATTGTGGTAAATATGTAGAAATTTGGAATAATGTGTTTATGGAATATTACAAAGATAAAAATGGATATTCCAAATTAAAACAAAGAAATGTAGATACAGGATTAGGATTAGAAAGAATGACCATGTTACTACAGGGAAAAGAAACACCATTTGATACAGAATTATTTTTACCAGTTATGGAAAAAATACAAGAACTTCAAAAAATAGATAATATAGAAAGTAGAAGAATTATTGCGGAACATTTACGTTCTAGTATGATGATTATAGCAGATGGTGGTAGACCAAGTAATATTGACAGAGGATATGTATTAAGAAGATTAATTCGTAGAATGATTCGACATATGAATAAGTTACAAATTGATTTATCAGAATTATCAAATTTAATTGAAATAAATATTGATAACCTAAAAGAAATGTATCCAGAATTAGAAACCAATAGAGAAACCATAAAATCTGTAATTAATGAAGAAAAGGATAAATTTGTAAAAACATTAACACATGGAGAAAAAGAATTTCATAAAGAAATGCAAAAAGCAAAAGAAAATGGTAAAACAGAAATTAATGCAAATGTTGTATTTAAATTATATGATACCTATGGTTTCCCACCAGAAGTAACAAAAGAATTAGCAGAAGAAAATGATATGACAGTAGATTTAAAAGGTTTTGAAGAATTATTTAAAGCCCATCAAGAAAAATCAAGACAAGGAAGTACACAAAAATTTAAGGGTGGATTAGCTGACCAAAACGAAAAAACAATTGCATATCATACAGCAACCCATTTATTACATCAAGCATTAAGAACTGTTTTGGGAGAACATGTAAAGCAAAGTGGATCTAACATAACAGAAGAACGACTAAGATTTGACTTTACACATCCGCAAAAAATGACAAAAGAGGAAATTCAAAAAGTAGAAGATCTAGTAAATGAGCAAATACAGAGAGATTTACCAGTTACTTGTGAGGAAATGAGTTATGAAGATGCTAAAAAGTCGGGGGCAATTGGCTTATTTACAGATAAATATGGGGATAAAGTAAAAGTATATACAATAGGAGATTTTAGTAAAGAGATTTGTGGAGGACCTCATGTAACCCATACAGGAGATATGGGAAGGTTTAAAATCAAAAAGGAAGAATCTAGTTCATCAGGCGTTAGAAGAATCAAAGCAGTTTTAATAAAAGATTGAAAGGAAGTAAATAATATGGAAGATTGTTTATTTTGTAAAATTGTAAAAGGAGAGGTTCCATCTAATAAGGTATATGAAGATAAAGATATATTAGCTTTTAATGATATAAATCCAGCAGCACCAATTCATATATTAGTGATACCCAAAAAACATATAACAACACATAATGATATAGCTAAAGAAGATTGTGAGTTGATTGCAAAAATGCATATGGTAATTAATCAAATAGCAGAAGAAAAAGGCTTTAAGGAAAAAGGATATAGAGTAATCATCAACTGTGGAGAAGATGGTGGACAGGAAGTAAAACATTTGCATTTTCATGTACTTGCAGGAAAAAGATTAGGTGAGAAAATTATAGGATAACATAAATAGAGATATAAAAGACAAAAGATATTATAAAAGTTACATCTGAAATAAATGTAAATTACATAAAAAGCCTTGCTAATCAAGGCTTTTTGTGTTATAATATTAAATGTAAGAGTATATTTTTATAAAAGAGGTGAAAAAAGCTTAGAAGTTTTCTAAGTAAAAAATATGAAAAATGTAAGTGCCGAAAAAATAAATGTAAATGAATATATAAAATCTAAATTAAAAGCATTCTTAGAAACTTTTGCAACTTTAGGAGATATAATTGGTGGTGCACCAAGTGCTTCAAAATTGACAGGTGCAGAATTAGAAGCAGCACAAATCTGGAAAAATAATCCGGAAAGTGCAAAAGCTATAGAAAGATTTGAAGCAAGAGAAACCATTCCTGAAAAAGAAAGTACAACTGGAAAAACGAAGGAAGCTAAAAAAAGAAAGAGTTATGGAGTAAAAGCACAAGTTCAAACAAAAGAAGCAGATAGAGAATTAACAAATAGTAAAGTTAATAAGGATAAATCAAAAGGTTATGAAATTGGAGAATAAATACAAGAATTTTAAAATTCTTGTATTTTTTACTTGACAAAAGGAAAAACTACCAGTATAATATTACTTGCTAGAAAAAATGGCGAAGTAGCTCAGTTGGCTAGAGCATTCGGTTCATACCCGAAGGGTCATGTGTTCGAATCACATCTTCGCTACCAACATTAAAACTGATGTAAATAGCTTGTATCTGAGGATACAGGCTATTTTACTTTTTGTAATTTAGTTTTTTTATTAATAATTTCTAAAAATTTATTTTCACTAGAAATATCAAGTATTTCACGGTTTTTAATTTTATTTAATTTTTTTATTTACTAAACAACTAACTAAACAAAATTATTTTTTGTATGGCTCTGTTTAGTTAGTGTTTAGTAAATGCCTTCTAATTGCTTATATATCAAGTGTTTCAAAGTATGTTTTGTTTAAAAACAAACGTTTAAGCATTAAATTAAAACTTATAACAATATCTCAAAAGTATTGATACTACTATAGTTTAGACTTTTATTGAAAATAAATCTACATAATTTAAATAATGGATTCTCTAAACATAGGAAATATCAAAATAAAAGGTTCATTTTTAGCCATTTATTTTAATTTTGTTTAGTTAGTTATCATTATTATTAATTTAATGTATGTCATCTGAATTTATAAATAGGAGAATAAGAATAAATGCAATTAATCCAGGAGATACAACAACAGGATTAACAGAAGATTTCAATAAGTCAACAAGTCCAAATGGAGATGCAAAAGAAGGTGAAGAGATGATTTCAAACATTTTCTTAAAGAGTTGGAATGGATATCCAGCAGAGCCAAAAGACATGGGATACCAAATGGTTGTAATAGGTAGTGATATTTGTTCTTATATGTCAGGACAATTAATTTATATAGATTATGGTTTAACTTCTTCTTGGACAAGTGGAGCATTGTTACAAGCAAATAATAAGTCAATTGAAGAACTTTCAGCAGATGCAAGTAAATAGGAGTTAACATAGAGAGTAGTTAATTACTCTCATTTTTTTTATTTGTTGTTGACAAATTCTAAAACAAAGAGTATACTAATATACTAGTACGGTATAGTAGTATACAAAGAAGGGAGTAATAATATGAAACAAGAACAAATTCTAAA
>CALXAT010000009.1 GCA_944386365.1 uncultured Clostridia bacterium | reverse complement strand
ATATGCAAGTAAGTAAAGAAGAAATTTTGCACATTGCAAATTTAGCCAATTTAACATTGGAAGAAAATGAAGTCCAACAATATTTGGATAATTTACAAGAGATATTAGATTTTGCGAATATTGTAAATAATGCAAATGTAGATAATTTAGATATTACGATAGGTGCTAATGAAGCTAAAAATGTATTTAGAAAAGATGAGGTAGAAGTATTTGAAGATAATAGAGCTTTATTTATGAATGCACCAAGTGAGGAACAAAATATGTTTAAAATACCAAAAGTGATCAATTAACCATAATAAAAAATGGATAATAGGAGAATTTTAATGAATATAGGAATTGATATAGACGATACCATAACGAATACTTATGATGTATTATTTAATTACGCACAACATTATACAATTTATGATATGGGAAAAGAAATAAAAAATGTAAATAGAAATATTTTAACCCATCAATATACAAGAACATTTCATAATTGGAATGATAAAGAAGATAAAAACTTTTTAGATAAATATTATGAAAAAACAATGAAAAAAGTAGAACCTAAAATGTATGCAGTAGAAAGTATTAAAAAATTAAAAGAAGAAGGAAATCAGATTTATTTAATAACAGCAAGATTTCCATCAGACAACTTTGATATAGAGGAAACAACAAAAGCATGGTTAAATAAGTATGACATTGATTATGATAAATTAATTTTGAATTCTCAAAATAAAGTTTTGGCTGCAAAGGAAAATAACATAGACGTATTTGTAGATGATAGTATAAAGAATTGTACAGAAATGGCAAATGCGGGAATTAAAACATATATGATGGATACCATTGTTAACAAAGATTTTGAGGGTGAGCAAATAGAAAGAGTATATTCTTGGCCACATCTATATCAAAAAATAGAAGGTTATAGGCAAAGTAAGAAATAGAAAAAATTAGAGAAGGAGGATTATTGCATGGAAATTACAGAATTAACGGTTCATGAATTACAAGAAAAATTAAAAAGTAAAGAATTAACAATTAAAGATATTACTAAAGCATATGTGGATAGAATCCATGAAAAAGAAAAAGATGTACAGGCTTTTGTAACTGATTTATCAGAAGATGCTACAAAAAAGGCAGAAGAAATGCAAGAAAAAATGGATAAAGGTGAAGTAAAGGGAGACTTTGCAGGGATTCCAATAGGAATTAAAGATAATATTTGTACAAAAGGGATAAAAACAACTTGCAGTTCTAAAATGTTAGAAAACTTTGTGTCACCATATGATGCAACGGTCATGGAAAAAGTAAACCAAGAAAATATGATTAATCTTGGAAAGTTAAATATGGATGAATTTGCAATGGGAGGTTCAACAGAATATTCATATTTTTATCCAACAAAAAATCCATGGAATTTAAATAAAGTACCAGGAGGCTCTTCAGGAGGAAGTGCGGCAGCAGTAGCTGCTAATATGGTACCATGGGCATTAGGTAGTGATACAGGAGGTTCTATCAGAGAACCAGCAAGTTTTTGTGGTGTTGTAGGACTAAAGCCAACATATGGATTGGTATCTAGATATGGATTGGTTGCCTTTGCTTCATCATTAGATCAAATCGGTCCGATTACAAAAGATGTTAGAGATGCTGCTATGTTATTAAATATTATTGCAGGTCATGATAAAAAAGATACAACATCAGTAGATAGAGAAGAAAAAGACTATACAGTTTGCTTAAAAGGAGATGTAAAAGGGCTAAAAATTGGTGTACCAAAAGAATTTTATGCAGAGGGAATTAATGAAGAAGTAAAAGCAAAATTATATGAATCTATAGATAGATATAAAAAATTAGGAGCAGAAATTGAAGAATTTTCATTAGATATAGCTAAATATTCTTTAGCTTCTTATTACATCATTGCTTGTGCCGAAGCTAGTTCAAACTTAGGAAGATTTGATGGAATCAGATATACCTATAGAACGGGAGAATTTAAAAACTTAAAAGAATTATATAAAAAATCAAGAAGCGAAGGATTTGGACCAGAGGTAAAAAGAAGAATTATTCTTGGAACCTATGTATTATCATCAGGATATTATGATGCATATTACAAAAAGGCACAACAAGTACGTACATTAGTTATGAATGAATTTAATAAAGCATTTGAAAAATACGATGTGATTTTAGTACCAACATCACCAACAGTAGCATTTGATATTGGTTCTAAATCAAATAATCCATTGGAAATGTATTTAGCAGATATTTGTACAGTTTCAGTAAATATAGCAGGACTTCCAGGAATTTCTATTCCATGTGGTGTGGATAAAGAAGGCATGCCAATAGGAATGCAATTAATTGGAAATAAATTCTGTGAAGAAACCATTTTAAATGCAGCATATACATTTGAGCAGGATTTGAAATTTAGAGAGAATCATAAACCAGAATTTAAAAAATAGAGAAAATAAAAAGATAGGAGGAAAATAGATGTCTAGAGAAGATTATGAAGTAATTATAGGACTAGAAGTGCATGCTGAGCTTTCCACAAAAACAAAAATATTTTGTTCATGTCCAACAAAATTTGGAGCAGCGCCTAATACACAAACTTGTCCAATTTGTATGGGAATGCCAGGAACATTACCAGTATTAAATGAAAAAGTAGTAGAATATGCTGTAAAAGCAGGACTAGCAACAAATTGTGAGATATCTAGAAATAGTAAGAATGACAGAAAAAATTATTTCTATCCAGATTTACCAAAAGCATATCAAATATCACAATATGATAAACCATTATGTGAGCATGGATATGTAGAAATTGATACAAAAGAAGGAAAGAAAAAAATTAGATTAACTAGAATTCATATAGAAGAGGATGCTGGAAAATTAAATCATGATGAATTTGCAGGTGGAAGTTTAGTAGATTTAAATAGAGCAGGAGTACCTCTAATTGAAATTGTTTCAGAGCCAGATTTAAGAAGCAGTGAAGAAACAGATGAATATTTAAAGAAACTAAAATCAATATTAGAATATATTGAAGTTTCTGACTGTAAAATGCAAGAAGGTTCTTTAAGAGCAGATGTCAATGTATCTGTTAGAAAAAAAGGAGATTCAAAGTTAGGAACACGTACAGAAATGAAAAACATGAACTCTTTTAGAAGTATCACAAGAGCGATTGAATATGAAATAGATAGACAAATTGATGTGATTGAAGATGGTGGGGAAGTAGAACAAGAGACATTAAGATGGGATGATGTATCTGGAAAAACATTCCCAATGAGAGATAAAGAGGACGCACAAGATTATAGATACTTCCCAGACCCAGACTTAGTTGCTATAAAACTTTCAGACGAATATATAGAAAATATTAGAAAATCACTACCAGAGTTACCAGAAAGTAGAAAAGAAAGATATCTAAAAGAATATGGATTATCAGAAAAAGATGCTCATATTATTACTTCTTCAAAATATCTATCAGATTTGTTTGAAGGTGCTATTAAGGTATGCAATAATCCAAAAGCAGTAAATAACTGGATTATATCTGATATATCAAGAATCTTAAATGAAACAGAAATGGAACCAATAGAAATTCCATTTGATAGTCAACAATTAGGAAAATTAATTATTCTAATTGATAAGGGAACTATCAGTACAAGTATAGCTAAAAAAGTATTAGTAGAGATGTTTGAACACCCAAGAGACCCAGAAGATATCATAGATGAAAAAGGATGGGTTCAAATATCAGATGAAGGTGCAATTAGAGAAGTGGTATTAAAAGTCCTAGAAGCAAACCCACAATCTGTTGCAGATTATAAAGGTGGAAAAGATAAAGCATTAGGATTTTTAGTTGGACAAGCCATGAAAGAAACAAGAGGAAAAGCAAATCCTAAAATGTTAAATGAAATGTTCTTAGAAGAATTGAAACAATAGGGACGTGCTAAAATAGACAAAAAATAGCAAAAAGGGACGAACCTAAAAAGAAAATTTAAATGTATATATAAAATTTTCTTTTGGTTTGTCCCTTTTGAGTGAAAAAATGTTTAATTTGGCAAGTCCCTAATGAACAAATTTTAATAAAGTAATTGCAAAAAGCATAAACTTGTGATATAAATGTTACAAGTATATTTGTATAAAATTTTAACTTAAACAAAAGGAAAACGAGGTGAAAACATGATAAAGGCTTATGCTAAATCGGATATAGGTAGAGTAAGAGATATAAATCAAGATTATTATTATATATCTAATTCGTTAGACGAAGTTCAGTTATATATGCTAGCAGATGGTATGGGAGGATATAAAGGTGGAGAAATAGCAAGTAAATTAGCTATTCAATCAGCTAAGAGTTATATAGAAAATAATTTTAAAGATATCCCAAAAGATAAAGATAGTATTATTCAATTAGTAGGAAGTAGCATGGAATATGCAAATATGATAGTGTATGAAAAATCAAAAGAAGATCCGGAATTAGAAGGAATGGGTACTACTTTAGAAATTTGTTTAATATATAATAATAGAGCCTTTATTGGTCATGTTGGAGATAGTAGAATATATAGGATCAGAAAAGATTTTATGAGAAAATTAACACAAGATCATAGCTATGTACAAAAATTGGTGAAAGATGGAACGATAACACAAGAACAAGCAATACATCATCCACAAAAAAATATGTTAATGAAAGCTTTAGGTTGTAATGCTTTTGTAGAGCCAGATGTAATGGTAAAAGGATTTTTAAAAGATGATATTATCATTATAAATTCAGATGGCTTAACAAACCTAGTTTCACAAGAAGATATCTTTAAATGGGCAAAAAAAGATATAGAACAAGCACCAAAAGAATTAGTGAAATTAGCGAATGATAATGGAGGTTACGATAATATTACCGTAATTGTCATTAAAAATATATAAGGATAAAAGCAATCTACATATTTAAACATATTAAGGAGAGATAAATATGATTTTAGAAGGGAAAATATTAGGAAATAGATATGAAATTATCGAAAAAATTGGTAATGGGGGTATGGCTACAGTATATAGAGCAGAAGATAAGGTCTTAAAAAGAAATGTAGCTGTAAAAGTTTTAAAAGATGAATTTACAACAGATGAAGAGTTTATTAAAAGATTTGAAATTGAAGCACAATCTGCTGCAAGACTTACTCATCCTAATATCGTATCTATTTATGATGTTGGTTCAGAAGATAATTTATATTATATTGTAATG
Organism: uncultured Clostridia bacterium; assembly: GCA_944386365.1. Lineage (GTDB taxonomy): Bacteria > Bacillota > Clostridia > TANB77 > CAG-508 > CAG-269. The sequence goes on along the minus strand of CALXAT010000009.1, from coordinate 66,734 downwards.
GAATTGATAAGAGGAAAGACCCTTAAAGAAATTATTGTAGAAGAAAGAGGACCACTACCTTGGAAATGGTCTGTAAATGTAGCTATCCAAATTGCTTCAGCATTGGAAATGGCTCACAAAAATAATATTATACATAGAGATATTAAACCACATAATATTATTATAACTGAAGATGGAATTGCAAAAGTTACAGATTTTGGAATTGCAAAAGCAGTTTCTAATTCTACAATTACAGCATTTGGGACAACAATTGGGTCTGTACATTATTTTTCACCAGAACATGCAAGAGGTGGATTTACAGACGCAAAATCAGATTTATATTCTTTAGGTGTTGTTATGTATGAAATGGTAACAGGAAGAGTTCCATTTGATGCTGATACACCAGTTTCTGTAGCATTAAAACACATGCAAGAAGAGCCTGAAGAACCAATAGAATTAAATCCGAATTTACCATCAGCGGTAAATAGAATTATTATGAAAGCTTTAAAGAAAGATACAACATTAAGATATCAGTCTGCAACAGATATGTTAGCAGATTTAAGGCAAGCGTTAAAGAATCCAAATGGTGATTTTGTAGAAGATAAAGAATATGATGCAACAGCAAAAACACAAAAAATTAATACAGATTTATATGGAAACATAGATAATAATAATGATAATAATAAGAATAAAAAAGGAAAAAAAGACAACAAATTTGTAGCTTTTATTAAAAAACATAAAGTATTAAGTACATTTATAGGATTAATATTATTATTTGCTATCAGTTTAGGAGGAACACTAGCCTATTTAAAAATAACAAATCCAGCAGAAGTAGAACTTCCAAATGTTGTAGGAATGTCTAAAGAAGAGGCACAAAAAACCGTTGAAGATCTGAAATTAGTCTTTGAAGTATCTAGCGAAGAATTTAATAAAGATGTTCCAGAAGGATATGTTATTTCACAAGACCCTACATACATTGAAGATTATAATGTAAAAGAAGGCAGTACGTTAAAAGTGGTCATTAGTAAAGGACAAGAAAAAACAACAGTACCTAAAGTAGTAGGAATGACGAGAGAAGAAGCAGAAGAAGCTTTGGAAGAGGCAAATTTGAAAGCAGAAATTGTTGAAGAAACAAGTAGAACAGTAGAGGAAGGATATGTTATTTCACAAGAAGTAGATGCAGATTCAGAAGCATATGCAGGAGATACCATAAAAATCCATGTAAGTACAGGAACAGGAATTAAACAAGTAACCGTGCAAAATGTAGTAGGGCAAACAGAAGCAAATGCAAAATCAACACTAGAAGGTCAAGGTCTAAAAGTGACAGTTAACTATGTAGATGCAACAACAGATGATGGAAAAGTTACAAGACAAAGTGTTACAGGCGGAACAACAGTAGATGAAGGAACAACAATTACACTAACTGTAAATAAAGTAACAGAAGACAAGAAAGCAACTGTAACAATTAATGTAAAATCAATTACAGGAGGATATGAAGAAAGTACAGAAGGAGAAAGCGAATCTAATATTGTAAAAAATGTCAGAATTGAATTAAAAGTTGATGATAGTACAGTTTATACAGATTCAGGAGTTGACAAAAATATAACCAATAAATCAACAGAAATTAGTGGAAAAGGTTCCGTAAAATTAACATTAATTATTACAGATACAAATGGCGGTAACTGGACTAGAACACAAACAATTAATTTGGATAATACATCATCAGTAAACTTTAGTTAATAATAAAAAGTTCAATTAGTAATTGCTAATTGAGCTTTTTTCATATATAATAGAAGAGAAAAATGTCCAATTTGACACGTCCCCAATGGACAAAATGGAGGAAATATGCAAGGATTAATCATAGAGAATATATCAAATTTATATCAAGTAAAAACAGATAATGGGATATATGAAACAACTGCAAGAGGAAAATTCAAAAAAGATGAAATTACACCAGTGGTTGGTGATAATGTAGAAATCACCATTACAGATGAAAAAGAAAAGAAAGCGGTTATTGAGAAAATTTATGACAGAAAAGTATATATAAAAAGACCGAAACTTGCCAATATAACCCAAATTGTATTTGTAGTTTCTAGTAAAGATCCAAAGCCAGATTTATTAATGTTAGATAAACAACTAGCATTTGCAGAATATGTAGGTGTAAATGCAATTATTGTATTAAATAAAACTGATTTAGATCAAAGAGAAGAATTTAAAGAGATAAAACAAATATATAGTAAAATAGGATATAAAGTGATCTTAACAGATGCAAAACAAAAAAAAGGAATAGAAGAGCTAAAAAAAGTATTAAAAAATAATATAAATGCATTCTCAGGAAATTCTGGTGTTGGAAAATCTACGTTAATTAATGGCATATTTAATAGAGATGTTACACAAGAAGGTGAAATCAGTAAGAAAAATAGAAGAGGAAAAAATACAACAACAGCAATTAAACTATATGAAATTGATGATAATACCTATATAGCAGATACACCAGGATTTTCAACATTTGATATATCGGAAATAGAAAGTAAAGACTTATATCACTACTTTAAAGAATTTGGACAATTTGAAGAAAACTGTGAATTTATAGGTTGTACCCATATAAAAGAAAAAAATTGTGGAATAAAAAACGCAGTAAATATTGGAAAAATAGATAAATCGAGATATGAAAGATTTTGTAAAATATATTATGAATTAAAAGAAAAGGAGGAAAGAAAATGGTAGAAGTTTCAACATCCATTCTTTCAGTAAAAAAAGGAGAGGAGTCAAAAACATTTTTTGCATTAGAAGCATCTAAAACAGATTATTTTCATATAGATGTTATGGATGGCAAATTCGTAGAAAAAGATACCTATCAAAAAATGCTGGAATATGCATCATATATAAGAAGAATATCTAATGCACCATTAGATGTCCATTTAATGGTAAAGGATATCAAAAAGGCAATAGACGATTATAGTGCGGTAGAACCTAATATTATCACATTTCATTTAGAAGCATGCAAAGATGAGCAAGAAGTGCTAGAAATAATTCATTATATAAAAGAAAATCATTGTAAGGTGGGGATAGCTGTAAAACCTGAAACAGATATAAAAGAAGTATATAAATATTTACCATATATTCATATGTGCTTGGTAATGACAGTAGAACCAGGAAAAGGTGGACAAACCTATTTAAGTGATATGACAGAAAAGGTAAAAACACTAAAGACATATATGGATGAAAATCATTTAGAAATGGATATAGAAGTAGATGGAGGCATTAATTTAAGAACTGCGCCAGAAGTAAAAAAAGCAGGTGCTAATATTTTAGTTGCAGGAACAGCTATTTTAAATGCTGTTGATTATAAAGTGATTATAGATGAACTAAAAATGGAAGTATAATCAATTGTTTAACAAAGAAGGAATCTATATCAATAGATTCCTTCTTTAGCTATTACTTTTTCTTATTTTCGGATTTTTTATCATTGTTTTTATCCATTTTTTTATTTTCTTTTTTTGCTTTTGTAGTTTTATTCTTTTTATCTTCCTTTGCTTTTTTTGTTTTATCAGATGTATTTTCTTCAGTTTTAGTTTCAATTTTTTCTTTCTTTTCTTCAGAATCTGAATTTTTTTCATCAAATTTTTCTTTTATTAAAATACTATAAGAAACACTACCAATTCCCCAAATGATTGCAACTAATGAAATTACCGTACCTACATAAGGAATTAAGGTTAGTAGCCAAAATACTAATGCTGAAATAATTAAGAATCCTAATTTATATAGGTTTTGTGTAATTTTTAGTTTATTACAAATACAATCATTGATATTGATAATTGTAACAGAAGTGCTAATAAAGAATAATATAGCTAATACACAAAGTAACAATATTGTAAGTTGACTAGTTATAGGAATAAGTAAAATGATTATAGATAAAAGGACAATGATAATAGGAACGATTATTCCTAATCCTATAATTTGTAAAACTTTCTTCAAATTCATAGGTGTTAATGTATTATGTATTAATTTTGGAGAAATCCATAAACTAATTAACCATAAGATTACAGCAGATACTAACATAGCCCCTAAAGAATATATATAATCTGATGCAGCTATAGTGTTATCTTCTAAAGAAGTAAAATGCGTTTCTCCAGAAACAGCGCTTTCTGGGATTGTTTTTTCTTCATCAGAAAAATAATTTAAATCTCCTTGAATAGTTCCATAAGATGTAATGCTAGGGTTTTCTTCTCCTTCTGGTTTTTCTTTGAAATCTATATTAGAACAATCAACATATACATTTCTTCCTATCATACTATTAATATTAAGTGTATTACAGATGCTTCTAACATCTCTATAAACAAATCCATCAATTGTTAATGTATCACCAACAGAATAGATATTATATGCAATACCTTTTACATTAATGGTGTTGGCACAGGCAAAAAGATTGCTTAAAATATAGCCATTTTCTTCAATATTAATTGTATTGGCACATATAAAAGCATCTCCACCAATTTGAGAATTAATAGTAACTGTATTTGCCATGATAAATAAATTACCATCAACTGGAGTGTCAACCGTTACAGTATCTTGAAATAAGTATTCGTCTCCTTCTTTTATTGTAATTGTTTCTTGATTTTCATTAACCGTAGTAGCTTGTTCAGTACTTGTTTCGTTATCAGCATTTACAATAGGTACTAACAAAGTTATAATAAGTAAAGCGATTAAAGAAATAAATTTTAGCTTATTTTTTATCATAGTAACCTCCTCTTAAATTTATTATCAATAGCAATATATAACGGAAAAAAGATTTTGTCAATGATTAACAAGGAGATAAAAAAGAAACTAATTACGATGAATTAGTTTCTTTTTCGGATTTATCAACAAAGTAAGCACATTCACTTGTTGTGGAAAAAGTGGTTTGTTTTATACTGGAATAAGAACATTTACCATCTTTTTGATAAATACAATTCAGTGAACAATTAATATTTGTCAAAAAATCACCTCTAAATATTAGTATGTAAAAAAGATGAATAAATATACAAAATAGATGAAATTTTTGCCATTATGTTGTCTAAAGTTTGGTTTTTTTACCGTATATTTTCTTTATAATGTTTACAATACTGGTTAATTGTACAAGTATCACATTTTGGATTTCTAGCAATACAGGTATTTCTACCATGCCAAACAAATAAATGGTTAATATCCTTTAAATATTCTTTTGGAAAAATTTTAAGTAAATCTTGTTCTATTTTTTCAGGTTCTTTTTTATTAGATAAACCAATTAAATTAGAAATTCTTTTTGCATGTGTATCAACGGCAATGCCTTCAGCAATTCCGAAAACTTCTAATAATACAACGTTGGCAGTTTTTCTACCCACACCTGCTAAACTCATTAAATCTTGCATATTATTAGGAACTTGACCATTGAATTTTTCTAATACTTGTTTAGCACATAATTTAATATTTTTCGCTTTATTTTTAAAGAAACCACAAGGATGTATAAAATTCTCAAGTTCTTTTATATCTATATTTGCAAAATCTTCTACAGTTTTACATTTTTTAAAGAGTGCAGGTGTTGTTTTATTGACTCTTTCATCTGTACATTGTGCAGAGAGAATAACGGCAACGACTGCTTGAAAAGGAGTCTCAAAATCTAAGCTACAAGTAGCATCTGGATAAGTTTGTTTTAAAATTTCTATCATTTTTATAGCATCTTTTTTGTTCATATATAATCCCTTCTTAATTAATAGATATAATTGTTTTTCTCAAATTTACTATATATTTTAAAGAAAAAGTAGGGAAAAGTCAATGAATAAAGAAAAAAGGTGTCTGAAAAGAATAAAATTTTAAATCAGAATTTAGTTAAAGAGAAATTAATTTTATAGCAATTTTTAGGAATAGTTACCATAAATGTAACATAAAAGAGAAGCATGAATATAATATACAAAAGAGAATGGAGGTAATAAGATGATAAAATTATTCAGAAAGACATTAGCTATTTGTCTTATAGGTTTGGGATTAGGTATATTATTAGTTTTATTACTTCCTATGACTGGGTGGTTATTTATAATAGGTCTAATAGTAGTGTGCGTTGGATTTATGTGGCTAGCATGCTAATATAAAAGGAGGGATACATATATGACAATTGTAGTTAAAAAAGTTCCAAAATTTTTAAGAGGTTTTGTAAAACTAATATTTGGAATTAAAGATAAAAATGAATAGGTTGTATAATAAATAGGCAAGAAAGTAAAAAAAATTGACATAAAATTTGAGAACACATATAAAAAGTGATATAATAAATAAGATAACAGAAAAATCTGTTATACAAAAGAGTATATAGGAGGAGTTACTATGTGTGATGAAAAAATTTCAGAGCAGATTAAAGAAGGAGTAGAAATTGATGCGGCATTCCCGCAAAATACACAATTGGCTTATGAAGTCTTGAAAAAGGCGGGATATGATGAAAAGACAGATTGCATATATTTCGAGACACAACATAAAAATCAGTTGACAACCGTAAGGTATTTAAAAACAATTACGCCAATAGATGAGAAAACAGGTGAAAAGTATGTATCTCGGCATTTTGCGATTATATTGCCAGACCGGTATGTGCCGGCTAGCAAGACACCGCAAGGGGCGATTCGCTCGGAGAAAGATATCCAACATATTAAGTAACATGAAAAAGACCGCAGAAATTGCGGTCTTTTTTCTTATATCAAAAAAAGAGCTTATGCTCTCTTTACTTTTCCATCTCTTAAACATTTAGCACATACATAAATTCTTTTTGTTTCACCATTTTCTGTAACTTTAACACTTCTTAAATTTGGTTTCCATGTACGTGGTGATCTTTTACTGATGTGAGAACGTGTAATGCTAAGTTTATTTCCGTGATTAACTGATTTTTCACATATTGCACATTTAGCCATTCTGAATTGCACCTCCTAATTTTTAAAATAAACTGACTATTAACAAGTTTAACACAAAAGTATGAAAAAAACAAGTATTTTTCAAAAAATATTTAAAAATCCTTGCAAATTAGGAAAAATGTGGTATAATAATTAAGCTATATGATTAAAGAAAGGATTGAATAAAGATGGAATGTAAAGTAGAAAAAACAAAAAATGCAAATGAAGTAAAATTAAATGTAACAATAGAAGCTGAAAAATTTGATGAGGCTATTAAAAAAGTATATTTTAAAAGTGCAAAATATTTTAATATACCAGGTTTCAGAAAAGGTAAAGCACCAATGAATATTGTTGAAAAATATTATGGTAAAGAAATATTTTACGAAGATGCTTTTAATGAAGTCGTTCCAGAAGAATTAGAAAAAGTAGTAGAAGAAAATAAATTAGAAGTTGTTAGTAGACCAGATATAGAAGTAAAACAAATAGGACAAGGACAAGACTTGATTTTTACAGCTGTATTTCAGACAAAACCAGAAGCTGAACTTGGAAAATATAAAGGGGTAGAAATCAAAAAAATTGAATATAAAGTAACAGATGAAGATGTAGAACATGAATTAGCACATATGCAAGAACATAATTCAAGATTAATATCTGTAGAAGATAGACCAGTAGAAAAGGGAGATATTGCGAATATTAATTTTGAAGGATTTGTAGATGGTGTTGCTTTTGAAGGTGGAAAAGCAGAAAATCATGATTTAGAAATAGGAAGTAACACATTCATACCAGGATTTGAAGATCAAATCATTGGAATGAAAATTGATGAAGAAAAAGATATAAAGGTAAAATTCCCAGAAGAATATTTTTCAAAAGATTTAGCTGGAAAAGATGCTACATTTAAAGTAAAAGTAAATGAAATCAAGAAAAAAGAATTACCAAAATTAGATGATGAATTTGCAAAAGATGTTAGCGAATTTGATACATTAAAAGAATTAAAAGAAAGTATCAAAAAGAAACAACAAGAACAAAATGATGAAAGAGCAAAATATGAAACACAAGATGCTGTTATCAAAGCTGTATGCGAAAATATAAAAGTGGATATTCCATCAGGAATGGTTGAGACAGAAACAGAAAATATGCTAAAAGATATGGAACAAAGATTGGCATATCAAGGATTAAAATTGGATCAATATCTTCAAATGATGGGAAAAACAAGAGAAGAAATGCAAAAAGAATATGAGCCTCAAGCAATTGAAGCAATCAAATCTCGTTTAGCATTAGAAGCAGTTATAAAAGCTGAAAAAATAGAGGTAGCAGACATCGATATAGATGAAAAAATGAAAGAAATGGCTAAAAATTATGGAAAAGAAAATGATGAAGAATTCTTAAACAATGAAAATGTAAGAAACTATATTAAACAAGGATTAGAATCAGAAAAAGCAATTGAATTTTTAGTAAAAAATGCAAAAATAAAATAAAACAACAAATAAAGAAAGGTTGGGGTGTTAAATGTAATAGTTAAATTTTAACCCCAGCTTTTTTGACAATTAGATTTAGGTAGCATATAGTAAATATAATTGTCAAAAACAAGGATTTAAAGGAGGAATTTAATATGTTAGAAAAAGCAAGTTTAGTACCTTATGTTATAGAACAAACAAGTAAAGGAGAAAGATCATATGATATTTTCTCAAGATTATTAAAAGATAGAATTATATTCTTAGGAGAAGATGTAAATCCAACAACAGCAAGTTTAGTTATTGCACAATTATTATTCTTGGAATCAGAAGATCCAGATAAAGATATTAACTTATACATTAATTCACCAGGAGGATCTATTACAGATGGAATGGGAATTATTGATACAATGAATTATATAAAATGTCCAGTATCAACCATTTGTATTGGAATGGCAGCTAGTATGGGAGCAGCATTATTAGCAGCAGGAGAAAAAGGAAAACGTTTTGCAACACCAAATGCAGAAATCTTAATTCACCAACCATTAATTGGTGGTGGCGGACTTTCAGGTCAAGCAACAGAAATTAAAATCCATGCAGATCACTTAGTAAAAACAAGAGAAAAATTAACAAAATTCTTAAGTGACAGAACAGGACAAACAGTTGAACAAATAGAAAAAGATACAGAAAGAGATAATTATATGACAGCAGAAGAAGCTTTAAAATATGGATTAATTGATGGAATTATGGACAAAAGAAAATAAATATAAAATCTTTTTATTGTAATATAAAATAATTAGTGTATAATAATTATTAAATTTAATATAATATAAGAGATTTTAAAATTAAGGAGAGAATAAAATGGCAAAAAATGATGTACCAAAAAGTGTAAGATGTTCATTTTGTGGTAAGGCACAAGAAAATGTTAGAAAAATTGTAGCAGGTCCTGGCGTTTACATCTGTGATGAATGTGTGGATCTTTGCAATAGCATTATAGAAGCTGAATTATATGATGATGATAAAGCGGGATATACTTTAAATGAATTAAATGATATCCCAAGTCCAAGAGAGATAAAAAAAGTATTAGATGATTATGTTATTGGGCAAGAAGATGCTAAAAAAACATTATCTGTTGCGGTATATAATCATTATAAAAGAATTGCTCATGAAGAATATGCAAGTAAAAATGATGATGTAGAAATCCAAAAAAGTAATATTCTATTACTAGGACCAACAGGTTGTGGAAAAACATTATTGGCAAGAACACTTGCAAGAATCCTAGATGTACCATTTGCAATTGCAGATGCCACTACCCTTACAGAAGCTGGATATGTTGGAGAAGATGTTGAAAATATCTTATTAAAATTAATTCAAGCAGCAGATGGAGATGTGCAAAAGGCAGAAAAAGGAATTATATATATTGATGAAATTGATAAGATTACTAGAAAATCAGAAAATCCATCTATTACAAGAGATGTTAGTGGTGAAGGTGTACAGCAAGCATTACTAAAAATCATCGAAGGAACAATAGCATCTGTTCCACCACAAGGAGGAAGAAAACATCCAAATCAAGAATTAATCCAAATCAATACAGAAAATATATTGATTATCTGCGGAGGTGCTTTTGAAGGATTAGAAAACATTATAAAAGACAGAACAGGAAAGAAATCTATTGGTTTTGGTTCTAAAATAGAAAGTACCAAAGACGTTAGTCAATATGAAGTGTTTAAAGAATTGTTACCACAAGATTTATTAAAATATGGATTGATTCCAGAATTTATAGGAAGATTACCAATTGTGGCAACATTACAAGAATTGGATAGAGATGCTTTAATAAAAATACTAAAAGAACCTAAAAATTCATTAATTAAACAATATCAAAAATTATTTGAAATTGATGGTGTAGAATTAATATTTGAAGAAGATGCTTTAGGTGCTATTGTAGATAAAGCAATAGAAAGAAAAACAGGTGCGAGAGGATTACGTTCAATTATTGAAGAAAGAATGAGAGATATCATGTTTGATATTCCTTCAAATCCGAATATTGAAAAATGTATTATTACCAAAAGAACCATATTAGATAATGAGGCACCAGATATTGTGGTAAATAACAATAAACAAAAACAACAAAATGGTAAGAAAAAAAGACAAGTGCCAGAAAGTGAAGAAAAAGAAACAGCATAACATAGAAGGCGAATATTGATGTAAATATCAGTATTCGTTTTTTTTAATTAAAGTTTTTATTATAAGTATATTGGAAAATAAAAGTTGATTTAAAAAAAGTAGTATGATATAAATAAAATGAAAAAATATAGGGGGAAATAAATGAAAAAAGAATTTACTTTTATACTTCCATGTTTAAATGAAGAAAAAACATTGCAGTATTGTATCAATGAAATAAAGAAATATATAGAAAAAAATAATTTGGATGCAGAAATATTATTAGCAGACAATAATAGTATAGATAATAGTAGGAAAATAGCAGAAAATAATCAAATTAGAGTAGTTGTATGTGAAAAGAAAGGGTATGGAAATACGTTGATCAATGGAACGAATCATGCAAATGGAACGTATTGCATTATGGGGGATTCTGATGGAAGTTATGATTTTAGTCATTTAGATGAATTTATAAAAGGATTAAGAGATGGATATAGTTTAGTAGTAGGAAATCGATTTAAAGGTGGAATAGAAAAAGGGGCAATGACAATATCTCATAAAATAGGTGGAAGATTTTTATCCATATTTGCTAATTTCTTTTTTCATACACCAGTTAAAGATTATCATTGTGGTTTAAGAGCATATAATAAGGAAAGTATTCAAAACTTAAATTTAATGCAAGGTGGTATGGAATATGCTTCTGAAATGATTATAAAAGCCAAAATTAATGATTTAAAAATATTAGAAGTTCCAACAAGATTAAGAAAAGATTTAAGAGGAAAAAAATCACATATGAGAACAATAAGAGATGGATTTAGACATGTAATATTAATTAGTAACCTTGCAATACATAAAAATAAATATAGAATAAAGGAATAAAATAATTATGAAAAAATTTTTGAAAAAAGTTACGAAATATATAATGGCGTTTATTATATTATTAATTGTTTTTAATTTCGTTTTATATATAACTTCTTTATTTCCATCTAGTATAATAGAGAAAAATGTAGCGAGTTCTGCAAAAATTCTTTTACGAGAAGGAAATTCGTATGAATTATCAAAATTTTTATCAATACGTAATAACAATTATACAGATGCGATCATTATAAATGAAGCATATTCAATAGATAATACAAACCCAATATATTCCTATATGACGATGAGAAAAAACTATAATCCTGAAATAACTAAAAAAACCTTACCAGATACATTAGGAGAATTAGCCTCAGTAAATGCAGATGAAAATGGAGAGGCACAATTAAATAGTGCAGATAATTATGATCCAGTCGGAGAGTTAAATGAATTTATGAATGGAAAGATAGATACATCCATTATTTATGCTAGATATTGGCATGGATATATGCCAGTATATAGAGTGCTTTTGATATTTTTTAATATCATGGGCATCAGGATACTGTTATTAATCATTTTTATCCTATTATTTATATATTTGATGTATTTATTAAAAAAGAAACTAGGAATTATGATAGCCATTATATTTGGATATGCACTCATTATGCAAGGTTATTTCTTTGTAGCATATTCACTAGAAAGTAGTCCAGTGTTTTTGGTTATGATGATATCTTGCATTATTCTTTTAAAAAGAATAGATAAAATTAAGAATATATATATGTATTTTTTTATAATCGCAGCAATAACGAATTTTGTGGATTATTTAACCGTCCCATTAATCACGTTAGCAATGCCATTATTTATTTACATATTAGATAAACAAAAAAAAGAGCAGGATTGCAAAAAATATGTAAAAATTATATTAAAAGCGACAATCATATGGTTTATGGGATATGCACTAACCTGGGTAAGTAAATGGATTATATATGATTTACTATATCATGGAGATTTAATAAAGACGGCAATACAGCAGATACTTTATAGAACAGAAAGATATAATCCAAGTAGTGATTTGCAATTGTTAACAGAATTAGGTATCTTTTTAGTTACCAATATACAAAATGTATTTATCTTTTATATCATACTGTTAGAAGTAAGGATAATAAAAATAAATAAAATAAAAATCAAATTAAAGAATAGAACAGAATACATAAAAGAAAATATACCATTTTTCATTATATCCTTAATGCCATTTGTATGGTATACAGCTCTTGCCAACCATACGATTTTACATCATATATTTGTGTATAGACATATGTTGATATTCTTATGTGGAATATTAATATGTATTAGAAATTTATTTATTATTGAGAAAAAGAATAAAATAAAGGAAAAATAAAAAGAAAAAGTAAAAGTAAAAGTAAATCTCATTTTACACCTGTATGCTTTGCTTAATAACTGAGATTTACTTTTTTCTTACAATTTAGAAATCGAATTTAATTAATTTTATAATAATTTTTTTATATGTATTAAACTTTTAGCTCCTTATCATTATAGATATCTACATTTTTATATTTATCTAATTCCATTTCATCTAAGGAATTTTGAATACAACTAACAACAACATTATTGAAACTCATATTTTCTTTTTTAGCAATTTTTTTTAACATTTCATTCATATTTTCAGGTAGTCTAATAGAAATTTTTACATTGCTTTTTTTATATTTCGTAATTTCAAACATATATATTCCTCCAATTAATAATCAATATAATTAATTATCCCACAAAAAAATATTAAAAAATACCAGACAAAAGTAAGGTATTTTTTTGAAAATTTTATTGATATATTAATAATGTTAAAAATAAATAATAACAAATGAGGAGGAGAAAAGAGAAAAATGAAAGGAATTTTAAAAAATAGTAAAGGTATTACATTAATTGCATTGGTGATTACAATAATCGTTTTATTAATTCTAGCAGGTGTAACGATTGCAACTTTAATAGGAAATAATGGAATTTTAACAAAAGCCAATACAGCAAAAGAAAGAACCGAAGAAGCAACTATATATGAACAATTATCAATAGCGGTATTAGGGAGATATATGTCAGAGGAAGAATTTTCTATAAATAATTCTATGGAAAATGTTAAATCAGAATTAGAAAAAGAAAATTTTACGGAAAATATAGCTGCTTATTATTATGTTCCAGATAAAAATATAGGTAGGATTGTAATAGAAAAGTCAGGAGATTATTATTTTTATAAAATTAGAGAAACAGGTACAGTAGAAAGAGATTATGATATATATCAAGGAGATGAGGTACTTGATTTATATGTCAATGATAATGGTTTTACGGAACAGGAAATGGATGAATGGTTGGCAGGTTTAGAATATAATGAGACTTTAGATATAGGTGGTGTAAAAGGAGGATATTTTTGCAAGTATTTAGTAAACACACAAACTGATTCTATTGAAGGAGATATAGGGTATATTGTAGCAGTAGATGTGAGTAGAGCACTGGTTAATGATACTATTCAAGAAACAGGATTAACGGGATATGCTTTAATAGCTGGATACGATGGGAAAATCTTGGAGAGTGCAAAAGCAATATATAGTACGAATGATTGCAATACTCCAGAATTAGGACAGATAGAAAGGGGATGGCAAGGAGTTACAGTGATAGAAGCACCTGCAGATGAAAAATATCATATATCATTGATGGTTGATGAATTGAAACCAGGAATTTTTGCTTGGATGTCTTGGGAATATCAAAAATAGTAGATAAATAATGTAAAGAGGAACAAACATTTGAATTTAAAAATGTTTGTTTTTTTCTTGTTAAAACTAAAAAATTCTGATATACTTGTCCTAGTAAAAGGAGAGAAAAATGGTAGCAGAAGTCATTATCAATAGAGGAGCAAAAAAACTAAATAGAACCTTTGACTATAACATACCAAAGCAATTAGAAGAACTAATACTTGTAGGAAGTAAAGTGTTAGTTCCTTTTGGCAATGGCGGAAAATTAACAGAAGCATTTGTCGTAGGAATCAAAGAAAAATCTACTTTTGAAGTAAAAGATATAGCAAAGCTGGAAGAAAATTTGAGCAATAAACAAATTGCGTTAGCAAAATGGATGGCAAAGAGATATTTTTGCAATGTATCAGATTGTATTAAGTTAATGTTAACACCAGGTACAAGAAATAAAAATAAAGAAAAAAGAATTCAAGATAAAACGATTCATTGTGTATATTTAAAAAAAGAAATAGAAGAAATTGAATTTGAAATAGAGACAGGAAAAATAAAGTCAGAAAAGCAAAAAAGACTATTAAATTTTATAAAAGATAATGAAGGGGCAACTGTACCAGAGATAGAAATGTTTACAGATTGTTCAAGAGCAATTGTGAATACTTTAGTTAAAAATGGATATTTAGAAATTGTAGAAAAAAAGGTAGAAAGAAATCCACTATTGGGGAGAGTTTGTGAAAAAACAGATAAACTAAGCTTAACAGAAGAACAAGAAAATGCTTTTAAAAGTGTTGTAGAAACAATAGATAAAGAAGAATACAAACAATTTTTGTTATATGGTGTAACCGGTTCAGGAAAAACAGAAGTCTATTTACAATTAATTGAGAAAGTATTAAATATTGGAAAAAATGCGATTGTCTTAGTTCCTGAAATATCTTTAACGCCACAGATGTTAGATCGATTTATTTCTCGATTTGGAAAAGAAGATATTGCTATATTACATAGTAAATTATCTATTGGAGAAAGACATGATGAATGGGAAAGAATTCGAGAAAAGAAAGCAAGGATTGTAATAGGTGCAAGGTCTGCCATATTTGCACCTATTGAAAACATTGGAATCATTATAATTGATGAAGAACATGATAGTTCCTATAAATCAGAAACCAATCCAAGATACAATGCCAAAGAAATAGCGAAAATTTTAGCAAAGGAAAATAAGGCACCTTTGGTATTAGGAAGTGCGACACCAGATATGACAACTTTCTATAATGCAACCAATGAAGATGAAAATGGAAATACAAAAATACAATTATTAACTTTAACGAAAAGAGCGAATCAATCTTCACTTCCAAAGGTAGAAATTATTGATTTAAAACAAGAATTGGCAAATGGAAATCGTTCAATGCTTAGTATGGAATTGTATAATAGCATAGAAGAAAATTTAAAACAAAAAAGGCAGACGATTTTATTTTTAAATAGAAGAGGATATTCAACCTTTATCATGTGTAGAAATTGTGGATATACGGTAAAATGTCCGAATTGCAATATTAGTATGACATACCATAGTTATAAAAGAAAACTAAAGTGTCATTATTGTGGACATGAAGAAAATTTAGTTACCATTTGTCCAGAATGTCATAGCGATAAGATTCGATATTTTGGAACAGGAACACAAAAATTAGAACAAGAAATTCATAAACAATTTCCAGAAGCATCAACCATCCGAATGGATATTGATACCGTAACCAAAAAAAATTCGCATGAAGTGATTTTAAATACCTTTAAAAATGAGAATATTGATATCTTAATAGGAACACAAATGGTAGTAAAAGGACATCATTTTCCAAATGTAACGTTGGTAGGTGTTATTGCAGCAGATAGTTCCTTAAACATTGATGATTATCGAGCAAACGAAAGAACTTTTCAAATCTTAACACAAGTAGCAGGAAGAGCAGGAAGAGAAAATTTACCAGGAAAAGTCATTATTCAAACATACAATCCAGATAATTTTAGTATTATTTGTGCACAAAAACAAAATTATAACCTATTCTATGAAACAGAGATTGCACTAAGAAGACAGTTGAAATATCCACCTTTTTGCGATATAATATTGATTGGATTTAATAGTTATCATGAGCTAGAGATAAAAAAAGTATCAGATAAGATGTATCAATATTTAAAGCAGAAACTAAATAAAGAAGAATTTAAAGTTTTAAGACCAATGCCTTGTCCGATTGATAAAATTCAAAATCGATACAGGTGGAGAATTATTATAAAAGGAAAAATGACAGAAGAAGCAAATGAGATTTTGAATACTTCTTTGAAAGATATATATCAAGAAAATATAAAAGACACAAGAATTGCGATTGATATAAATCCAAACAATATGAGTTAATGAAAGGAAGGAATATAGATGGCAATTAGAAATTTGAGATATCAAGGAGACGAAATATTAAAGAAAAAATCAAGAGAAGTTCCGGAAGAAGAAATTTTAACAGAAAAAATACAAACTTTAATTGATGATATGATAGAAACTATGCATAAATATAATGGAGTAGGACTAGCTGCTGTTCAAGTTGGTGTATTAAAAAGAATTGTTGTAATAGACTTATATGATGACCATGGACCAATTGTATTAATTAATCCAGTGATTATAAAAACAAAGGGAGAACAAGAAGTAGAAGAAGGATGTTTAAGTTTTCCAAATGAATTTGCAAAAGTAATTAGACCAGCAGAAGTGGTAGCAGAATATACAGATAGAGATGGAAAAAGAATGCGTGTAAAAGCAAAAGAGTTGTTAGCACAAGCGATTGCTCATGAACTAGACCATTTAGATGGAGAATTATTTATTGATAAAATCATCCCAGGAACACTAGAATATATTGAGCCAGAAAAATAAAGAAATAGTGAATATAAAAAAAGGAGATTTTTATGAAAGTTGTATTTATGGGAACACCAGATTTTGCAGAAGAAAGCTTAAAAGCTATCTATGAAGCAGGACATGAAATTATAGGAGTTGTAACAAATCCAGATAGACCAAAGGGGAGAGGAATGAAAATGATTCCAAGTCCTGTAAAAGAATTTGCAATCCAAAAGAACTTAAAGATTTTTCAACCAGAGAAAGTAAAAGATAATGAAGAGTTTATAAATGAACTAAAAGCAATAAAACCAGATGTTATTTGTGTGGTAGCATATGGAAAGATATTACCAAAAGAAATTTTAGATATTCCACCATTTGGTTGTATTAATGTACATGCATCTTTATTACCTAAATATAGAGGAGCTGCTCCAATTCAAAGGGCAATATTAAATGGAGATAAAGTAACTGGTGTTACAACTATGTATATGGATATTGGAATGGATACAGGTGATATCATATTAAAACAAGAAGTAGAAATTGGTGAAGATGAAACAACTGGAGAATTATGGGACAGATTAAAAGTAATTGGTGGAAAAATATTAGTTGAAACCCTAAAACAAATTGAAAAAGGAACCGCGCCAAGAGAAAAGCAAGGAGAAGATTTTACAGTTGCACCAATGTTATCAAAAGATATAGCAAAAATTGAATGGAACCGTAAAACAGCGGAAGAAATCAAGAACTTGGTAAGAGGTTTAAATCCAATTATGGGGGCTTACACATTTTTAAATGGAAAAAAGATAAAGTTTTGGAAGGTAAAAGTGGCAGGAGAAGATGAAATACATGCAGAAAACTTAGGATTTTTAACCAATGGTACAGTTATTATATCGGATCCTAAAGATGGTATATATATTAAATGTAAAGAAGGGATTTTAAAAGTCTTAGAGATTCAGGGAGAAAATGCAAAAAGAATGCCAATACAAGACTATTTAAGAGGAAATCCAATTCAAGAATTTGATGTTTTTGAATAAAAAAAGAGACAGATTTTTAGGGGGAGATTCAACTTAAAAGATCTGTCCCTTTTGGATATTTTTTGTCCATTTTGGCACGTCCCCAACGTTCAATTTCTTAAAAAAGTGTAAATATTGTGAAAATGGTTGTAAAATTCATAAAAAATTGATATACTTATATAGAATTTTAAGTATATCTTTTTTTATATTTAAAGGAGGAAAGATTATGGAAGAAGAAAATAAAAAGGTAGAAAATGGGGAAGTTGTAGAATTAAATGAAGAAATAAAAACAGAAAATGAAGGCATACAGATATCAAGCGATGTTGTGGCTGTTATAGCAGGTGTAGCTGTGTCTGAAGTTCAAGGTGTATCTGGAATGTCTGGAGGATTTGCTGGAGGTATTACAGAAGTATTAAGTGGAAAGAAGAATTTAGCAAAAGGTATTAAGGTAGAAATAAATGATGATACTGCTAAAATAGATGTAAATATTATCGTAGAATATGGTTCAAGAATACCAGATGTTGCTTTTGAAATACAAAACAGAGTAAAAAAATCAGTAGAAAGTATGACAGGATTAAAGGTAGAAGAAGTAAATGTGCATGTACAAGGTGTAAATACTGATGCTGTTATGAGTGAAAAAACAAATGAGACAAACACAGAAGAAACAGAAGAAGATAATAGTGATGAAAACTAAAAAATGAAGAAGTTTTAAAATATCCAATAAAGAATATTTGAAAAGAAAACAATAAGTTGAAGAAGTGTTTTTATAAAAAAGAAAATAAGAAATAAAGGAGAAGAGAAAAAATGAAAATCTTAGAAAAAATCACATTAATCATATATTCTTATGTAATGTTAATAGTATCTATTTTAGCGTGTTTATTAGTTTTTAGATGGTTAGATCCAGAATTGGTAGGAGAAATTGTAAGAGGTGCGCTTGTAAGTGATGTATGGGGAAAAGTAATCTTAGGTGTTAGTGTTGTATTTATATTACTTTCCATAAAATGTATATTTTTTGGTTCAACATCAAAGGGACAAGAAAATGAAAGACAAGGTGTTTTATTGGAAAATGAAAGCGGAAAATTAATGATTTCTAAAGAAACGATTGAAAACTTAGTAAACTCAGTAGCAAAAGGCTTTGAAAGTACAGAAGATGTTACAACTAGAGTAGAATTAGACAAAGAAAATAATGTAAAAGTATATGCAAATTTAGTTGTAAGTTCAGAAGCAGTTATTAAAGATTTATCTGCTAAGCTTCAAACAAGTATTAAAGAGAAAATTAAAAAAGCAACAGATTTAGATGTAAATGAAGTAAATATAACAGTAAAAAAAGTTGCGGAAAAGGCACCAGAAATACCAAATAACAATTCTTAGTTTGAAGTAGGAAAGGTTGTGAAAATATGAACAATTTTAAGGATTTTTGGAATCAATATAAAGGAGCAATAATAGGTGTTGTAATCGCTATATTAATTTTGATAACAGGATTAGATAAATTAATCTTAGCAATTGTTGTATTATTCTTAGGCGCTTTTATAGGAAATTATGTACAAAGAAATAAAGAAGATGTAAAAAGTAAATTAAAGAAATTTATTGATAAAATGTAATTTAGAAGGGGAAAAAGATGAATAGAACAGCAATAAGAGAAAAAGCTTTTAAATTAATCTATAGTTTAGAAATACAAAAACAAGAAAATTTAAAAGAACAAATTGACTTGTATTTCGAAAGTGAAAATATAGAAAATATAGAAGCAAAAGAATACATAGAAGATGCAGTTTTAGGAATAGAAAAAAATAAACAAGAAATTGTAGGATTAATAGAAAAAAACTTAAAATCAGATTGGAAAATAGATAGAATTTCCAAAATTGATTTAGCAATATTAAAACTTGCAATTTATGAAATTAAATATAAAGATATACCATTTAAAGTTGTAATAAATGAAGCAGTAGAATTAGCAAAAAAATATGGAGAAGATTCATCCAAAAACTTTGTCAATGGAATATTAGCAAGTATTGTAAATAAATAATATGGCAGGGATATTTTATAGAGGGAAAACTTCAATAAAAATATCCCTAGTTTAAATAGAGGAAGTAGTATATGAAATATGCAGAGTTCGCAGTAAGTGTAACAGATTTAAATAAATATATAAAAGATAAAATTGCAGATGATGAATATTTAAATAATATTCTAGTAAAAGGAGAGATATCAAATTTTAAACATCATTATACAGGACATATGTATTTTACATTAAAAGATGAAAAATCATTAATCAAATGTATTATGTTTAAATCATATGCACAAAAACTAAATTTTGAACCTAAAGATGGTATGAAAGTATATATATTAGGTACAGTTTCTGTATTTGAAAGAGACGGTGTTTATCAAATTTATGCAAAAGTAATGGAAGAAGATGGACTAGGAGATTTATATACAAAATATCAAAAATTAAAAAAAGAGTTAGAAGAAAAAGGTTTATTTGATGAAAGTCATAAACAAAAAATCCCAATGATGCCAAAAGTTATAGGTGTATTAACATCTCAAACCGGTTCTGTTATAAGAGATATTATAAATGTATCTACAAGACGAAATCCAAATGTATATATCAGGCTATTACCAGTTCCTGTTCAAGGAGAAGGGGCAGCAGAAAAGATTGCTGATGGAATTGCATATATGAATGAACATCAATTAGCTGATGTATTGATACTAGCAAGAGGAGGAGGCTCACTAGAAGACTTATGGCCTTTTAATGAAGAAATTGTTGCCAATAGCATTTATCAATCTAAAATTCCAATTATATCAGCAGTAGGACATGAAACGGATTTTTCAATATCTGATTTTGTAGCAGATTTAAGAGCACCGACACCATCTGCGGCTGCCGAACTTGCAGTGCCGGATATTTATGAAGTAAAACAAAAAATAAATACCTATCAAAATAGACTGAAAATGGCATTAACAAAAAAATTAGAGATTATGAAACTAAGATATGAAAAATGTATGTCTAGTGCTGTATTTAAAGAACCAACTAGAAGAATTAATGAAAATTATATAAAGATAGATACCTATATAAAACAATTGGAAAATGTAATGAATAAGATAAAAGAAAAAAATAAAAATAAATATATAGAATTAGTGTCTAAACTAGATACATTAAGTCCATTAAAAACATTGACGAGAGGATATTCTATTATTGAAAAAAATGGAACTATTGTAAAAAGTGTATCAGAATTACAAATAGATGATCAGATTTCAATAAGATTAAAAGACGGTGAAAAACAAGCAAAAATAATATAGGATAGAAGAAGGAGAAGACAATGGAAGTAAAAGAAAAAGTACTAATGATAATTATGATCGTATTATTGATTATCATGGTAGGAATGGCTTGTTATAATGTATATACGAAACAAGAAGATACAAGTGAAAAAGATAACGATATAAAAAATGAAATGGATTTTGATAAATTAGAAGCAGTAAATATAGAGGCTTAGAAACAATTAAAATAAACTTGTATTAATTTTCTTATACAATGACTTTGTTAATACAAGAGATATCGATAAAAGTATTGTAAATAAAATAAAGAGGAATTGAAAATGAAAAAAAGTTTTGAAGAACAAATAGAACAATTAGAAAAAATAATTAATGAATTAGAAAATGGAAATTTAAATTTAGATGATTCTGTTGTAAAATTTGAAGAAGGAATGAAAATCTCAAAAGAATGTAATAAAATGTTAGAAAATGCAGAAAAGAAAATAAGTATATTGTTAAATGATGAAAATGGAGAAATGAAAGAAGAAGATTTTAAAACAGAATAATAAGGATAGGGGGATAAAAGAAGGAATGAATGGACTTATAGAATTTATTCAAAATAAATATATATATGTACCATTTTTATTATGGTTTGGAATACAATTATTTAAATTATTGTATGATTTAGTAAAAACAAAGAAATTTAATTTTAAAAGAATCTTAGGAGCAGGTGGGATGCCAAGTTCTCACTCTGCAGTTGTAACAAGTTTAGCAACATTAATTGGAAAATATGAAGGTGTGGATACGCCTATATTTGCTTTATCATTCATAGTGGCATTTGTGGTTATGTATGATGCTTGTGGTGTAAGAAGAGCTGCAGGAAAACAAGCTGCTTTATTAAATAAATTAGTCGAAACACCAGGACTTACAGGAGTACAAGTATCCGAAAAATTAGTGGAAGTGTTAGGACATACACCTGTACAAGTAATTGTAGGAGCTTTAATAGGGGTTGTAGCAGGATTAGTTGCATAAAGTAAGGAGAAAAAATGAAAAATTATATAAAAAATATCAGAGAAAAAATTGGACATAAACCGATTATTATGTCTGGAGTGGGTTTAATTATATGTAAAGATAATAAAGTATTATTACAAAAAAGAGCAGATGATGGTAATTGGGGAATACATGGTGGCGGAATGGAATTAGGAGAAACATATCTAGAGGCTTTAAATAGGGAACTAAAAGAAGAAATGAATATAACGCCCATAGATCCTAAACTATATGGTATATTTTCAGGTAAAAAGATGCATCATATTTATCCAAATGAAGATGAAGTATATATCATGAATCATGTATTTTGCTGTGAGGAATATGAAGGCAGTATAAATTTTAATGATCATGAAGTAACAGAATGCAAATGGTTTGATATACAGCATTTACCCAATAATCTAATAGATTTAGATGTTGCGGTTATGAAACATTTAGAAAGCTATTTAAAAGATAAACAAGTTATTGTGGATTAAAATGAAAAAGGGGGAATGTGAAGAATATTTTTGTAAAATGTAATGAAACAATAGAAAAATGTCTAGAAGAAAAGAAAAATTAAGAATTAAAAGGAGTGAAAAAAATGACAGATATTGAAATTGCTAGAAATACAAAGTTAGATAATATTGTAGATGTCGCAAAAAAATTAAATGTGGAAGAAGAGGATTTAGAATTATATGGAAAGTACAAAGCAAAATTTTCTTCTAAATTATATGATAAGGTAAAAGATAGAAAAAATGGAAAATTAATATTGGTAACAGCAATTAGCCCAACACCATTAGGAGAAGGAAAAACAACTATGTCTATTGCAATTGCTGATGGATTAAGAAAAATTAATAAAACTTCTATATTAGCATTAAGAGAACCATCTTTAGGTCCTGTATTTGGAATAAAAGGTGGAGCAACAGGAGGTGGAAGAGTACAAGTCGCTCCAATGGAGGACATTAATTTACATTTTACAGGAGATATTCATGCAATAACTGCAGCAAATAATTTATTAGCAAGTTTAATTGACAACCATATTTATTTTGGAAATGAATTAAAGTTTAAAGAAGTGGTTTGGAAAAGATGTGTAGACCTAAATGATAGACAATTAAGAGTTGTAGAGACAGGTCTTTCAGGAGAAAAGAAAATTGTTCCAAGAAAAGATAAATTTGATATAACCGTTGCTTCTGAAATTATGGCTGTATTATGCTTATCAGAGAATATACAAGATTTAAAAGAAAAATTAGGAAATATTTTAATTGGATATAATGAAGAAGATAAACCAATTTATGCAAAAGATTTAAATGCACAAGGTGCTATGGCGGTGCTATTGAAAGATGCGATTAAACCAAATTTAGTACAGACGCTAGAACATACACCAGCAATTATTCATGGAGGACCATTTGCCAATATAGCACATGGATGTAATAGTATTGTAGCAACAAAGCTTGCATTAAAATTAGCAGATTATACAGTTACTGAAGCAGGATTTGGAGCAGATTTAGGAGCAGAAAAATTCTTAGATATTAAATGTAGAAAAGCAGGAATAAAACCAGATGCTGTGGTTATTGTTGCAACCATAAAAGCCCTTAAATATCATGGTGGAATTGAAAAAGATAAAATTCAAGAAGAAAATGTAGAAGGTCTTGAAAAAGGATTAGACAATCTATATAGACATATCTCTAATATTAAAGATAAATTTGGATTAAATGTCATTGTAGCAATTAATAGATTTAATTCTGATACAGAAGCAGAAATTGAAACTTTAAGAAAACACCTAGAAGAAAAAGGCGTAGAATTAAGCTTAGTAGAAGGATGGGCAAAAGGTGGAGAAGGTGCTATCGATATTGCACAAAAATTAGTAAACTTAACAGAAAAGGAAGAACATTTCCAATATATGTATGAACTAGATGAAGGAATTAAGGAAAAAATAGAAAAAGTTGCAACAAAGATTTATGGAGCAAAAGGTGTTGTATTTGAAGAAGCAGCATTAAAAGAAATGGAAAGAATTGAAAAATTAGGATATGCAAATCTTCCAGTTTGTATTGCTAAAACACAATATTCTTTCTCAGATGATCCTAAAAATCTAGAATGTAAAGATGAATACAATATTACCATTAGAGATTTGGAATTAAAAACTGGAGCAGGCTTTATTGTAGCACTTGCAGGAAAAATTATGACAATGCCAGGATTACCAAGAGTACCAGCTGCAGAAAGTATTGATATAGATGAAAATGGAGAAGTGGTAGGTATTTTTTAAAAGAAGTTCATTAGAACTTCTTTTTTATATAGAAAAAAAAGAAAATATATGATATATTTGAAGGAAGGAGAAAAAAGATGAACTTTGAAACAAAAAATAATGAAATAAATTCAGAATTAAAAAGATATATTGAAACAGAAATCTTTCCTTTATATGAAAGAAATGAGAAAGCACATGGAATCCGGACATATTTACACAGTTATCAATCGAAGTTTAAATATCGCAAAAAAATATGAAGTGGATAAAAATATTGTATATACAGTAGCTGCTTATCATGATTTAGGACATTATATGAATCCAAAAATACATGAAAAATTATCAGCAGAAATCTTTATGAAAGATAGCAAAATAAAGAAATGGTTTACAGAAGAAGAAATCCAAATTATAAAAGAAGCAATAGAAGACCATAGAGCATCAAGTGACCATGAGCCTAGAAGCATATATGGAAAAATTGTAAGTACTGCTGATAGAACGATAAAAAGTATAGACAATTGTATAAAAAGAACTTACTCATACACTAAAAAAAATTATCCAGAATTAACGACAAAAGAAGAGCAGGTTAATAGAATATATGAACATTTAAATGAGAAGTATGGCAAAAATGGATATGCAAAAACGTATTTATATGATGAAGAATTTGAAATTGCTAAAAAGAAATTTGTGGAAGCTTTAGAAGATAAAGATATGTTTATCAGGAGAATAGAAAAAGTAATTGCAGATATGGAGGAAAAATAATATGATTCTTTCAACCCTATGCTATATAGAAAAAGATGGCAAATATTTAATGTTACATAGAACCAAAAAGAAAAATGATATTAATAAAGATAAATGGTTAGGTGTTGGTGGCAAATTTGAAGAAGGAGAAAGCCCAGAAGAATGTATTGTAAGAGAAGTAAAGGAAGAGACAGGATTGATTCTAAAAAGCTATCAATTAAGAGGAATTGTCACTTATGTATCTAATAAATGGGAAACAGAATATATGTATGTATTTACTGCAAATGAGTTTGAAGGAAAATTAATAGAATGTGATGAAGGGGATGTAGTGTGGATAGATAAAGAAAAAATAAATACATTACATACTTGGGAAGGAGATCATCTATTTGTAGAAAAACTATTAAAAGATGACGGATTTTTTTCTATAAAATTTGAATACGAAGGTGAAAAATTATTGAAATATAAATTGAAAGAATATTAAATGAAGGAAATTAAAAATACTAAGTAATTAAAACTTAGTATTTTTGTTTATAAAACAGCACTTAATATTAATATTCCTATATTATCCTTATAAATTTCATCAAACTGTGAAATAGGAAGAGGATTTTCTCCAATACCTGCTTCAATGGTATATCCCGGTCTATTATAATTTTGAATAAACCAATCTTTGTATCCTGCAAAGCTAGAATTATATGGCGTTTCGGCAAGTCTATATCCACTAGCCTCAGCTAATTTTTCACCAATTTCTAAACTGTTAGGTGGATTAAAGTTTTGAAATTGCCAATAAATTTCTTGACCTTGAGTGTGATAAGCGAGCACTAATTTAAAATCATGCATTAAAGTAAAATTATAAATTGTCAAAGCTTCTGGTTCTGTCAAAGGGCCAAAGCCTACAAAATCACGAGGTGCTGGCTGATTAAACCCCTGTGCATATTTGATTTCTTTAGCCTGTTCCCATCCAGCAGGAAATTGTAGGTTTAAGTCTACACCATTGATATTGGCTTTCCAACCAGAAGGAAAAGGAATATCAGGGAAACGATTACTAATAGAAACGACATTTCGATAAGCGATAGAATTTTGACTTATGTAGCCATTGACTAAATCAACACCATCAGGATTTACCATAGGCATGATATAGATAGATGTACTATTAAAAAGATTTCTTATAGAATATCCATAAAGTGAGCCATTTGTAATGTAGGCATTACAATAATCTTCTATAAATTTCATTAATAAAACAGAAGTAATCCATTCATTGGCATGAATAGAACCCGAATAAAAGACTTTATTAGGTCCTTTACCTAATTTTACAACATAAATAGGCTTTCTTAATACACTATTTCCAACGATTTGAATATTTAGAAAAGGATATGTATGATTTAATAAAATCAGATTTTGTCTTAATAGATAAGAATTGTATAAAACATTTGTAGGAACAATATTCATTTTCATCACCTAGAAATATAATATGAAGTTTCTTGAAAATTTGTTAAAAAACATAACATATAAAAATGTATGAATAGTAAACAAAGTAGGTTCTTCCTAATATCTTATATAGGAGGAGGTAAATTATGAATGAAATGAATCCAATTTTGCATACCATACGACCAGGAGATACATTATACAATTTAGCAATGCAATATGGAACAACAGTACAAAACATAATCGATACCAATGTGGCATTAAATCCATATAATTTAAGAGTTGGTCAACAAATTTATATTTATCCAAATGATGCACAAAATTCGAGTTATTGGGTGAGCATGAATCAAGTTCAATTGTTAAAACAAATGAATTTAGTTTGGGAACAACATATCATGTGGACACGAATGCTCTTAATCAGTATTGCAGAAAATTTAAAAGATTTAGAAGCAACACAAGCACGTTTATTACGAAATCCTAAAGATATAGCAGATGTTTTTAGAAGATTTTATGGAATTGCTGTAGCCAATAGAATTCAGCAATTACTGACAGAACATTTAGTAATTGGTAAAGATTTGATTGTTGCATTAAAAAATAAAAATCAAGAGGAAGCAACAAAATTAAATACAAAATGGTATCAAAATGCAGATGAAATGGCGGAAGCATTTAGTAGTATAAATCCATTTTATTATCCAAGAGAAGAAATTCGAAACATGTTATATGAGCATTTACGTTTGACAACAAATCAAGTAAACAATAGATTACAGAGAAAGTATGTAGAAGATATTAATAGTTATGATATGGTGCAAAAAGAAATTTTGAAAATGTCGCAATTCTTTGTTAATGGCATTGTAAGACAATTTCCAAATTTATTTTAAAATATGAATATACGATAAAGTCTTGTAGTGATAGAGCTACAAGATTTTTTTAAATAAATATAAAAAATATTGACATTGTTCTGAAAATAGTATAATATAAAAATACAATTTATATTATTCTTAAATCAGAACAATATAAAAAGGAGGAAAAATGGGATATTTAACTGCAAAACAATTTTCTGAAATATGGGGAATAACAGAAAGAAGAATTATTAAGTTATGTAAGGAAAATAGAATTCATGGAGCTATCAAGAATGGAATGGTCTGGGAAATACCAGAAGATACTTTAAAACCTTCAGACAGAAGAAGTAATATTTATAAATATATCCACATTCCTAAAAAAATTATGATAGTAAACAGCAATAAAGATTGGAATGTATATTTAGAAGAATGTATAGAAAAAGAGGGATATATTGTAGAATATGGAGAAATTGAGGAAATACAAGATAAATTAGAAAGTCTGTCCAAATATTATGAAGGGCTTATCTATTTTGCAAAAAATCATATGGATAAATCAGAGGAAAATCTTATTATACATTTTGCAGAAAAATTACATGCAGAGTCAAGTATTGTGATTATTGATGAGAATTGTTCAAAAAGAAATCCGATAGAAAAGAAATTAGCAAAAATCTTTAGAAATGAGATAGGATTACGAATTAATACACTTCTTTTGGACATACCAAGAGATAAACAATGTATTGTAAATGCGTATGAAATTGTAGAAGATATTGTTGAGTTATTACTTAGACTAAAAAATACAACAGGTATGGTTATTCAAACGGATGGTGGAAAAATTGAATTTGAAGAGAATGGAAGAACAAAAAATTTAGAAATCGGAAAATTTTATAGAGCATTAAATCATTGTTTTAGAAGGTTAAATAAAGAATCTTATTTATGGTGTGCATCAACCATGCTAGAAGATGAATGGACAGAAGCTCCACAAGAAATGAAGTTTAGACAAATTAACCTAGAAATAGCCAATAGAGGGGTAGATGTAGAAAGAATTTTTATTTTTAGTAAAGATAAGATTAAAGAGTTTAAACAAAACAAAACATTAAAAATTTATATGCAAAGTAATATCAAAACATTATTTGTAGATTATGATGAGATAAAAGAAAAAGAACCAAACCTATTAGAAATAGTTGGTGCAGGTTGGGATGGAATTGATAAAGAAATATTGATTGCAGATTTGCCAGAAGGAATGAAAGAAAGAGGGTATATTTCTAAAAATCCAAGAGAAGTCATGGAAGCATATAATTGCTATCAAAAATTAAAAACATATTCTAAAAATTTAAAGGAGGTTTTGCGATGAATTTCGTGTATAAGAAAATTGAAGATAAAGATAAGGAACAACTATTCAAGCTAATAGAAACTGTATTAGGAGGATTAGAAGATAAAGAATATTTTATTCCTTATGAACAATGGGAATATGATAGTATGTTTGATGAGAAAAATTATGCACCATTATATGGAGCTTATGATGGAGATAAACTTGCTGGAATGGCACAATTATATGTTTCACAAGAGATGCTTGCAGACTTTAAAAAGGAATTTGGACTTGAAGAATATACAGTTTGTGAGCTGGGAGGAAATTTGGTTCTACCAGAATACAGAGGAAATGGTATAACGACCAAACTTCAAACATTAGAATTAAATCTAGCAAAAGAATTAGGATTTGATTATATTATCTCAATGGCACATCCAAACAATATAGGAAGCTGCAAAACATTAGAAAGAGTCGGATTAAAGTTTGTAAAAGAAACTAGATTATCTAATGGATTTTTAAGAAAGTTATACATGTTAAAATTAAAATAAGTATATATCAAAAAGGAGAATGAATATGAAATTTGTAAAAAAGGAAGAAGCACAAAAGGTTATAAATAGTGACACAAGCTATTTGCTAGAGTATTCTAAAAAATTAAATGATAAGGATATGGATTTTTGTATTAATACCATACAAGGAAGATATCCTGAAAAAGGATATTGTTCAAATTTAAAATGTAAAGAAATGGCTTATATTCTAGAAGGAAAAGGAACAATATATAAAAGAGATGAACAAATAGACTTTAAACAAGGAGATGTTATTTTAATTGACAAGGAAGAAGTCTATTTCTGGGAAGGAAACTGTCAAATTATCATGGTTTGTAGTCCGGCTTGGTATAAAGAACAATGTCAATTACTAGATTAATTTTACATATCAGGAGAGTAATAAAAATCAATAATTAATAATAAAGTAAAAAAGTTATAGATATATAACAATTAAATTCTATAACTTTTTTATTGAATATATAAAAAATTTATATAAAGCATTGAAAGAAAGATAAAATAATAATAAAATCATGATAATATTTTTGAAGAGGTGAATTGATATGATTAATATAAGACCAGTATCAGATTTAAGAAATAAATATCCTGAAATTGAGGAATTAGTTTTAAAAGAAGATGAAGCAGTATATTTAACAAAAAATGGATATGGCTCAATGGTTGTGATGAGTTTAGAAAAATATTCTAAATTAATTGGTGATAGAGAATATGATGATTATATTGAAAATGCATTAAATGAAGCTGATAAAGAAGCTGAAGATCCAAATACAAAATATCTTAGTCATGAAGAAGTTTTTGGAAAGATAAAGAGAAAATTTAATGGAGAAAAAATATAAAATAACATATTTGCCTTTATTTTATAATGATTTAGATAAAATTACGGATTATATCAAATATCAATTAGAAAATGACATAGCTGCTGAGAATTTTGTTAATGAACTAGAAAACGAAATAAAGCAAAGAGCATATAATCCAAAGTCTTATGGGAAATATACATCAATTATAAAAAGAGAAGATATCTAGTATAGAATTTATGTAAAAAATTATACAGTTTTTTATACAGTAAAAGATGACGTTATGGAAGTAAGAAGGATTTTATATTCAAGAAGAAATTTTGATAATTTTATTTGAAAGAGGAAAATGAAGATATGAAAAATAAGCATGCTCTAAAAAGAGCTGAAGAATTAAAAAAAGCAATATATCCTTATGAGATAGAGCAAATGGGAACAAAATTGGTTATAGAGGAAAATGTCTATCCAACAAGTGAAATTGCTGAATATGTTATAAAATCAATGGATATATTAGAAAAAGAAAATATAACAAATAAAAAAATATTAGATTATGGTACAGGGTGTGGATTCTTAGCAATTCAATCGGCTAAAAGAGGAGCAGAAGTTATTGCACTAGATAAAAATCCTTATGCAATAGAATGTGCTAGAAAGAATGCTGAAAGAAATCATGTCAAGGTAGAATTTAGATTAAGTGATTGTTTAAGTGCTATTGATGATGAAAAATTTGATATTATATTGGCAGGAATGCCTTGGGATAATGATATACCTGATAATTATATTGAAATGGCTTTATTTGATAAAAATGGAGAAATGAAAAAAACATTATTCAAAAATGCAAATAAATTGTTAAATAAAAATGGATATATTTTAATGACATATGCAAAATTTATGATGGATTTTCAACCAATAGAAGATTTTACAGAATCAAATATAGAATATGAGATTGTAAGTAAACCAATTATCCATCATGATGAACACTATATCATTAAGCTTTGGAATAAAGAAACTTGAAAGTAAATGGGTTACAAAAATTGCTTATTGATAAAATAGTCTAGATATTGTATAATAGATATGTACATGGGGATGTACTTGGTTTCGACATAATACTAGAAGGATAGATGGCAAGTAGTGGATTCTCGTTGGCCACTTAAAAAAACGGGAAACTAAATATAAACGCAGAAAATAATAATGAGTATGCTTTAGCTGCCTAATTGCAGCTACGCTTTCCTAAATGTTCCTACGCATTTAGATAAAGTGTTATATTAGTAGGAAACAAAGCTACTTTTGCTTTGGAAGTAGTGGGTATTTCAAAAGCTATATCTAATTTAAACCTGTTTATTGGTGTGAATTAGATGAATATAAAAAATAAACTAAACTTGTAGAAATTTATTTGGAAGGTATTATGGACAGGAGTTCGACTCTCCTCATCTCCACCAATTAGGGCACAAAATTAACCGTTTTGTGTCTTTTTTATATTAGTGAATAGAGAATAGCCATTTCCATCTAAATACATTCTATGTTTTCTTTTTATTATTTGAATAATAAAAATATAAAGGCTAAAAATATAAATAAAAGAATAACTTAGGAGGTATGTATGGAAATAATAAAAATTATAGGATTATCAATTGGTTCAATTTTCATATTATTTATTTTAACTAAAATAATGGGACAAAGAGAAATGTCACAGCTTAGTGTTTTTGACTATTTTATTACAATAACGATTGGTTCTATAGCAGCAGAAATGTCGACTTCATTAGAAAATAATTTTATGCAACCAGTAGTTGCCATGATTGTATATGCACTGATAACTTTTATAGTATCTATTTTAAATACTAAATTTGTAAAGTTAAGACCTATACTTTCTGGTAAAACATTAATTTTATATGATAATGGAACCCTATTTAAAGAAAATTTTAAAAAAGCAAAAATTGATTTAAATGAATTTTTAGTACAATGTAGAACAAATGGATTTTTTAATTTAAGCGATATAAAAACAGCATTATTAGAAGAAAATGGAAAGATAAGTTTTTTACCATATAGTGATAGAAGACCAGCAAATCCTAGTGATTTTAATATTAAACCAAAAGAAGATGGAATTGCTACTAATATCATATTAGATGGAAAAGTAATGGAGGAAAACTTAAAAGAACTTGGATTTGATAATGTATGGCTAAATAAAATGTTGCAAAAACAAGGGATTATAAAAACGGATAATATATTTTTAGCAACATATAACATTGATGGCGATTTATCTGTATATTTAACAAACAATACAAAAGCAAAATAGTGTCAAAATATAAGAGTAGTTCATAATATGATCGTAAGGAGGGATAAACATGTATTCAGATTATAATATGAACAACTTATATTATGGATTTAATGATCATCGCTATATGAATGAATATAATTATCGAAATGTTAATCAACTAAATATACAAAATGACGAAATTATCACACTAAATCAAGCAATAGAATTAATAAGACAATCTATCGGAGATGAAAAAGAAGATGAGTTATTTTATGATAGGTTAATAGAACAAGCACCAACAGAAAAACAAAAAGAAATTATAACTAGTATTAGAAATGATGAAAGGAAACATAATAATATTTTAAGAGAATTATACTATAATTTCACAGGGCAAGTAGTACCTAAAGATATATCGATACCAAGTATTGATACTAATATTGATTATAAGGAAAATTTAGAAAAAGCATTATTTGGCGAATTACAAGCAGTTGTTAAATATAGAAAAATTTTAGGTGCTATGCCAAGTGGAAATAGTTATACATTAATGATGGCTATTATGACAGATGAATTAAGACATGCAAGTAAATACAATTTCTTGATACATGATAATAAATAAAAAATTACAAAGCAGATTATTTTGTACATATGTAAGATATAGGAGATTTAAGAAGAGTTGAGTATATAAGAAAGTTTGTGGATATTTCAATTTTTTAAAATTTACACAATTTATTCTATATACTCAACTATTTACATTCTCAAGCCTTTATTTTTATGTTTAGCATTATTATTTATATAAAGAAAATATAGTTGCTTGAAATAGTGAGAGAGACACATCAAGATAACAAATGTAATTAGCATAATACCATTTTAATAATTTTTAGACTTAAAATTTAATTTTTTTCATAAAGTTTTCAACTTTTTTCTTTTGCTTTCTGAATTTATAGTATCATAAATAAAATTGTTTCTTAAATAAAATAAGTGTATAATCATATTCGTTAAGAATTCACCAAAAAATAACATAAATTACTTGTAAAAAACCATATATTGGTGTAAAATACTCATGTATTGCAAAATAGCTAGGAGGAAGAAAAACATGAGATTCGTAACAGATGAAAAATCAAAAGAAGAATATAAAAAATTTTTAGAAAGACATGAAAGATGTAATTTTCAACAATCATTAGAATGGGCAGAAGTAAAAAAGCCAAACTGGAAACCAGAAGTTATATTGGCTGAAGATGAAAATAGAAATATCATTGGTTCTTTATGTGTATGGGTAAGAAAGATGCCTATATTTGGAAATATGATGTATTCATCAAGAGGACCAGTTTGTGATATACATGATGAAAATGTTATGAAACAATTAACAGATGGAGCAAAAGAATTGGCTAAAAAATATAATGCATTTGTTTTAAGAATAGAACCAGATATTTTAAGTAGTGACCAAGAGTTTAGAAAAGTGGTTACTAATTTAGGATATAAAATAAAAGATGATGCTAAAGATTTTAAAGATGAAATACAACCAAGATATGTATTTCGATTAGATATTAAAGATAAAACAGAAGAAGAAATTATGGCAGGATTTCATCAAAAATGGAGATATAATATTCGTTTAGCAGGAAGAAAAGGTGTTACAGTAAAAGATGGAACTAAAGAAGATTTAAAAGATTTCCACAGAATTATGGTGGAAACTGGGGAAAGAGACGGCTTTATTATTAGACCATTAGCCTATTTTGAAAAAATGTATGATTGTTTAGCGCCAGAACATATGAAAGTGTTAATGGCATATTATGATGGAGAACCAATAGCAGGGGTTATTCCAATCTTTTATGGAAATAAAACATGGTATTTATATGGCGCAAGTAGTAATAAACATAGAAATTTAATGCCAAACTATTTACTACAATGGGAAATGATAAAAATGGCCATTGCAAGACATGATGACATCTATGATTTTAGAGGTGTATCAGGTGTTGTAGATGAAAGTCATCCTCAATATGGATTATATAGATTTAAAAAAGGATTTGGTGCGACATTTACAGAATTTATAGGAGAAGTATATTATCCTTTTAAACCATTAAAATATAAATTGTATAAATTTTCAGAAAAAACATTTAGAACATTAAGACAATTAAAAAGAAAGAGCTTAAATAAAAAATAATTGGAACGTTAGGGACAGGTCAAATCGTTCCAAAATGAAACAATTTGACAAGTCCCTAATTGTTCGATGAAAGGATAAAAATGAAAGCTTTAGTTATAGAAAAAAAGGATTTAGTACATAATATAGAACAAATAAAAAAATATGCTGAAACAAATGGACCAGATGATAATGGAAAAAAAGTAAAGATAATTGCAGTTGTAAAAGGAAATGCCTATGGATTAGGAATTGTAGAATTTACGAAATTATTAATAGATAATGGTATTTCATTTTTTGCAGTGTCAACAATGGAAGAAGCCATGAAATTGAGAGAAGCAGGTATAAAGCAAGACATTTTAATGTTATCTACAACAGCCATAAAAGAAGATGTAAAAAAATTAGTAGATAATCATATCATTATCACCATTGGCTCAAAAGAAGATATAAAGGTAGCGGAAGAAATTGCTAAAGAAGAGAATAAAACAATAAGAGCACATTTAAAAATTGATACAGGTTTTGGAAGATATGGATTTATTTATTCAGATAGAGATTCTATGGTAGAAGCATTAAAAGAAATAAAGAATATAGATATAGAAGGTACTTTTTCACATTTTTCTGTTAGCTTTTTTGATGATAAATATACAAAATTGCAATTTGATAGATTTATGAATGTAATTGAAGTATTAAAAATGAATGATATAAAAACAGGAATGTTACATATATGTAATTCATCAGCATTTATCAAATTTCCAAATATGCATTTAAATGCAGTAAGAGTTGGATCGGCCTTCTTGGGAAGAATTGCCTTTAAGAATACGCTAGGACTAAAAAGTATTGCACATTTAGAAGCAGAAGTTTCAGAGGTAAAAGAGTTACCAAAAGGATTTAATATTGGGTATTCTAATACATATATAACCAAAAAAGATACTAAAATAGCACTAATACCCGTTGGATATATGGATGGTATTAACCTGGAAACAGGAAGAGATATGTTTAGATGGGTGGACAAGCTAAGATATATCGTAAGAGATATAAAAGATTTCTTTAAAAATCAAAATATGTATGTAAAAATTGGTGATAATAATTGTAGAATATTAGGAAGAATAGGAACATATCATGTAGTTTGTGATATAACTGGAAAAGATATAAAAGTAGGAGATAAAGCAATATTTCATATAAATCCTAAGTATGTAGATTCTAGTATTAGAAGGGAGTACAGATAATGGCTTCAGAAGATAATAAAAACAATAACATAGAAGAAAAGAAAGAAGAATATAAAGAACTTAAAGGAATGGGATTTTTTAGAAAATTAAAATATTCTATTTTTAATATAGAGAGATATCCTGAAATGGCAACAGAAGGAATTGGAAAAGCATTATCTTATATTGCAAAATTAGTTGTCATATTAGCAATTATTTTAAGTATATGGACTTTATTTCAAACCAATCAAATGATAAGAGAAGGAACGAATTATTTGGAAAGTGAATTTCCAGACTTTTCATATAAAGATGGCGTATTAACAGTTAATTCAGAGGAAGCAATTAATATAGAAAATAAACAATTTGGAAAAATTATAGTTGATACGAATACAGATTCAGAAGAAACTATTAATCAATACTTAAATTCAATTAATGAATCTGGAACGGGTGTATTAGTATTAAAAAATAGAGTTGTACTAAAAAATATCACAATGATTGGTGAAGTTTCATATAACTATAAAGAATCTTTGGACAGTATGAATTTAACAGAATTTAATAAACAAGATGTTGTAAACTATGTAGAAGATGGACAAATTAATACATTATATTTTAGCATATTTGTAACATTATTTATTTATAGTTTTTCAATGTATTTTATAAATACATTATGGTATGCTGTAATTATAAGTATTATTGGATATTTTACGATGTGGATATTAAAAATGAGGATGAGATATGTTGCTGTATTTAATATGGCAGTATATTCTCTTACACTTTCAACCATTTTGAATATCATATATTTAATTGTAAATATATTGTTTAATTTTACGATAGAATATTTTAGTATTATGTATGTAACAGTGGCAACTATTTATTTGTTGGCAGCAATTTTTATATTAAAATCTGATTTGATAAAAAAACAAGCAGAAGTAATGAAAATTGTTGAGGCACAACAAGTTGTGAAAAAAGAATTAGAAGATAAAGAAAGAGAAAAAGAAAAGGAAAAAGAAAAAGAAGAAAAACCAGAAGAAAAAAATCAAGAACCAAAAGAAAAAACAAAAAAGAAGAAAAAAGAAAATAAAGGTAATTTAAATGATGATGAACCACAAGGGTCTAATGCATAAAGGGGAAGAAAGGAAGAAAGATGAGTAGAGAGAAAAATAAAAATAACGAAAAAGAACAAAATAAAAAATTACTTTTATCATTAATTGGATTAATTGTATTGCTGATTGTATTAATTGTAGGAATTGTTATATATAACCAAAATAATAATAAAGAAGAAGAAAATACATTGGCATATACAGATTTAATTAAAGAGATATCTTATGGGAATGTAGAAAAAGTAGAACTTACAACAGGAAGTAGAAATGCTAAAATAAAATTTAGAGATGAAGATGAAGAAAAAAAAGCTATTATTCCAGATACAGAAGCATTTATAACATTAATTCAAACAAAAGTTGCAGAAGGAAATGAAATTGAGTTAATCCAAAAACCACAAAGTTTTTGGGCTCAATTACCAAGTACAGTATTTTCAATACTCCCAACACTAATTATGGTAGCATTATTTGTTATGATATTTAAAATGCAAGGACTTGGGGAAAAAGGAAAAGTATATGATGAAACAGAAAGAAAAACAAAAGTAAGATTTGATGATGTGGCAGGACTAGAAGAAGAAAAAGGAGAATTAATAGAAATTGTAGATTTTCTAAAAAGACCTGAAAAATATACAAGAATGGGAGCAAGAGTTCCAAAAGGTGTCCTTTTATATGGTAAACCTGGAACGGGTAAAACATTAATTGCAAAAGCAATAGCAGGTGAAGCAGATGTACCATTTATATCAATGAGTGGTTCAGAATTTATTGAAATGTTTGCGGGATTAGGTGCATCTCGTGTTAGAAAACTATTTGAAAAAGCCAGAAAATTAGCACCTTGCATTGTGTTTATTGATGAAATTGATGCAATTGGTTCAAGAAGAACATCTAATAGCGGAGCAGAAACAGAAAACAACCAAACATTAAATCAATTATTAGTAGAGATGGATGGATTTGGATCAGAGGAAACCATCATTGTTTTAGCAGCTACCAACAGACCAGAAATGTTAGATAAAGCATTATTAAGACCAGGAAGATTTGATAGACAAATTACAATACCAAATCCAGATTTAAAAGGAAGATTAGAAATTTTAAAAATTCATAGTAAAGATAAAAAATTATCAGATGATGTGAACTTAGAAAGCATAGCAGAAGATACAGCCGGATTTACTGGTGCAGAACTTGAAAATATATTAAATGAAGCAGCGATTGTAGCAACCAAAAATAAACATGACGAAATTGAAAATGATGATATTGAAGAAGCTGTTAAGAAAGTAACCGTGGGACTAGAAAAGAGAGAAAGAGTGATATCTGATAAGGATAAAAGATTAACAGCATATCATGAAGCTGGACATGCAGTGGTTAGTAGATATTTACCAACACAAACGAATGTAAAAGAAGTATCTATCATTCCTAGAGGTGTTGCTGGTGGATACACAATGTACAAATCAAATGAAGATAAATATTATATTTCTAAAACGGAAATGCAAGAAAAATTAATTGCACTTTTAGGTGGTAGAGCTGCTGAAAAATTAGTATTAGATGATATATCTACTGGGGCAAGCAACGATATTGAAGTGGCAACGAAAATTGCAAGAGATATGGTAACCAAATATGGTATGAGTGATAAATTAGGACCAATTGATTTCCAAGGTAAAGAACCATATGAAATGCAAATGTTTGGAGAAAATATTGGAGATGAAATTGGCGAAGAGGTAAAAACATTAATTGATACAGCATATAATGATGCTATCATATTATTAAATAAACATAGAGATAAATTAGATAAAATTGCTGAGACGCTATTACAAAAAGAAAAGATTAATGAACAAGAATTTAATCAAATATTTGAGGAAGAATAAGGTATAAAATGATAGAATAAAAAGATAGCACCCCTCAAGGCAGAACGCCTGAGGGGTGCTTAAGGATTTTAAGAGATGATAATTGTTGTTAAGCAAGTCATGAAATCTTTGGCATCAGATGATTTTTCAAAATCAAATCCTTCTGGAGTGGAAACTCCGTTGAAGTTTTGGGCATAACCTTTCACAATATCCCAATGTTCTTTCATTAGAGAATTCTTGGAAATCCATGCCACATATTTTTTTCCATGACCTATTGTCACAGCAAAAGCATCTGCCTGCAAAAGTCCAATGAAAAGCAGTAATGAATCGAACTTTTCTTTATTGGGAAGTTCAACCTCAAAGTTACTGATAATCGTTCCTCCCATATGATTCACCCTGTCTAAAATACCTTGCCGGTAATTGCAAATAAAAGAGCTACGCTCAAATAAGATGCAAGCACCGTCCTTACTACTGATTTTGAGAGAAAATTCATTATTCATACTCTCGTCCTCCTTTTTGTTGCAAATAAGTTTTTATGTTTACCAGTCAATATTTTAACACGAAATCATAAATAAATCAACAATCATAGAATAATTGTTGATTTATAAACTATGTTAAAAGTTGTGTTTGTAAAAATCAAAAACATATCTGAAAAATTATTTACCTAATTCACAAATTGCTTTTGCATACACTTTGCAAGCAAATAATAAATTGTCAATTGAAATAAATTCGTCTGTTTGATGACACATATCTTTTTGACCAGGAAGATTGGCACCAAAAGAAACACAATTCTCAAAAGCTCTGGCATAAGTAGCACCACCAATCGCAATCGGTTCTAGGTAAGCATTCGCTTCTTCATTATAAATATCACAAAGTGTTTTTACTAAGTAATTATCCTTTGGAATATATAGTGCTGGTTTAGAGCCTACTTTTTTATAGGAAATTTCTGAATAATCAGATAAACAAGTTAAAAATTTGTTTTCAACTTCTTCAATAGATGTGTGTATTGGAATTCTTAAATTCAATCCTATTTTTAAAATGTTATTTTCAAAAAGAATTTTTCCAACATTTAAAGTCAAATTACCAGATTCATCTTTATAATGGATTCCTAAACTTTTACCATCATATTCTGTGTTAATATATTTTGCAAAAAAATCAAATAATGGAATAGAAATATCATATTTCTTAAATAAAGCATTTAAAACAACAATTAATCTGGAAATAGCATTAACTCCTAAATCAGGATGTGCAGCATGAGCACCAACACCATGGGAAGTTAATTTAATTTCTTCATCATTTAATTTATAAATATCGATTTCGAATTCATATTCATCAATGATTTTTTTAAGAATTTCTATAAGATCTTCCATAAAAATAGTAGAATCGATTTTTAATATCGTACTACAAATTTTAGGAACGACATTAATAGCATTATGATTGCAATCGATTTCTTCAATAGAAATTGGTGCATTTGCATATTTAGAATAATCTATTGAAAAATAGGGGGTTAAAATAGATTTTTCGGCATAAATACAAGGAAAATCTGCATCAGGACTAAAGCCAATTGTAGGAGATTCCTCATGTGCTTTATAATAATGAATGCATTTCCAATCATTTTCTTCGTTTAATCCTAAAATTAATCGAACACGTTTATTAACTTTACAATTATCTAATACATATTTCATAGCATAAAGGGAAGCCATAACAGGACCTTTATCATCAATGGCACCTCTACCATATATTTTATTATCAAAAATAGTAGCTAAAAAAGGTGGATATGTCCAGTTGTCACCACTCGGAACAACATCTAGATGTCCAATAATACCTAGCATTTCTTCGCCTTCACCAAATTCTATATATCCACAATATCCATCTATATTTTTGGTTCGAAAACCTAATTTTTTTCCTAAATTTAGCATATATTCTAAAGCTTTATTAGCATTTTCTCCGAAAGGCATTAAAGGATTCTTAGATTCAGTATATACAC
This sequence comes from uncultured Clostridia bacterium, assembly GCA_944386365.1. GTDB lineage: Bacteria > Bacillota > Clostridia > TANB77 > CAG-508 > CAG-269. The sequence goes on along the minus strand of CALXAT010000009.1, from coordinate 26,142 downwards.
TAGGAATTTGAATTAGTTCTTGAAGGTTTTGAATCATTTCATCTTTATGCTTTTTTATATATTCATCTAACATAACAAAACTCCTTTCTAGATAGAAAATTAAAAAATCTTATTTAATACTTATTATTTAACATTCTTTTTAAGAACTGTCAATTGAAATAAAAGATAAAAATATATAAATGTAAAAAATATAATGGAATAATTATATAAAAGTCTGGAAAAATAGAAGAGATAATGATATAGTATGAATAAATAGAAATATTTTTGAAGAGGTGTGTGTTATGAAATTAGAAAAGATAGAAGATTTGGAAAAAATGGCTAACGAAGTAAGAAAGGGAATTATTGAAGCAGTATATAGTGGTCAATCTGGACATCCGGGAGGTTCATTGTCTGTGGCAGATATTTTGACAGTACTATATTTTAATGAATTAAATATAGATGAAAAAAATCCAAAATGGGAAGAAAGAGATAGGCTTGTTTTATCAAAAGGACATTGTTCACCTGCTTTATATAGTTGTTTGGCAAATAGAGGATTTTTTCCAGTAGAAGACTTAAAAACATTTAGAAAAATAGATAGTTATTTACAAGGTCATCCAGATATGAAGAAAATACCAGGTGTGGATATGACAACCGGCTCATTAGGACAAGGATTGTCAAGTGCTGTTGGAATGGCAATGGCAGGAAAAATGGATAAAAAAGATTATCGAGTATATTGCATATTAGGTGATGGAGAAATTGAAGAAGGACAAGTTTGGGAAGCGGCAATGGCTGCGCATAAATATAAATTGGATAATCTTTGTGTAATTGTGGATAATAATAATTTACAAATAGATGGAACGATTGAAGAAGTTATGAGTCCATATCCGATTGATGAAAAATTTAAAAGTTTTGGATTTGAAATTATAAAAATTGATGGACATAATATGCAAGAAATTATGGATGCTTTTGACGTAGCAAAACATGTAAAAAATAAACCAGTATGTATTATTGCAAAAACCATAAAAGGAAAAGGTGTATCTTATATGGAAAATCAAGTGGGATGGCATGGTAAAGCACCTAATGAGGAACAATATAAGATAGCTATGGAAGAATTAGTTTTAAAATAAGAAAAAGATTAGGAGTTATAAATGGAATTAATAGGAGAAGTGCAAGACATCATATATTATAATGAAACGAATAGCTATATGATAGCTGAATTTGATACAGAAGAAGAACAAACAACAATTGTTGGATATTTACCATTTATAGGAAGTGGCGATAATTTAAAAGTCATTGGAAATTTTGTAGAACATAAAAAATATGGAAGGCAATTTAAAGTAGAAACATTTGAAAAGTTGATGCCGCAAACAGTAGGTGCATTAGAAAAATATTTAGCAAATGGAAATATAAAAGGTGTAGGAGAAGCTTTGGCAAAAAGAATTGTAAATCATTTTGGAGAAGATACAATTCAAATTTTTAAAACAGCACCTGAAAGATTGGCAGAAGTGAAAGGAATATCAAAAGAAAAAGCAATTGATATTGCAGAAAGTTTTTTAGAAAACTGGGAAGTATGGCAAATTGTTGGATTTTTAGAACGATTTGGAATTGGTGCGGAATTTGCCAAAAAAGTATATGAATTATTAGGAATTAATGCGATTGAACAAATAGAAAAAGACCCATATATATTAATAGACATTGCAAGAGGTGTAGATTTTAAACAGATTGATAAAATGGCCTTGGATTTAGGTATTCGTTATGATAATGAAAAAAGAATTAGAAGTGGAATTAAATATGCACTAATTAGAGCGACCTATAATGGACATGCCTGTGTTGTAAAGGAAAATTTGATTCAATTTGTTATTTCTCTATTAGATGTGATGACAGAGAACATAGAAGATGGATTGATAGAGTTAAGAGCAAATGATGAAATTGTTATAGAAGAAAGAAAAGATGGAACAGGAACATGGATTTATTTATCAAACTTCTATTATACAGAACAAGAAATAGCTCTTAGAATCAAAAGATTACAAGAAGCTTCTAATGTAAAAAGGATAAAGAATATAAGAACCTACTTAAAAAAATTAGAAGCAATTTCTAATATAGAATTATCAGAAAAACAAAAAGAAGCTATCGAACTGGTAAATGAAAATAATGTGACTATCATTACTGGTGGACCAGGTACAGGAAAGACCACCATTATAAAAAGTATTATAGATATTTATGAACAAAAAGGAAATAAAGTTGTATTGTGTGCACCCACAGGAAGAGCTGCTAAGAAAATGACAGAAACAACGGGAAAAGAAGCTTCTACATTACATAGATTATTAGAAATTGGAAAAATAGATGAAAATAACTTTTATCAAACAAGTACAGAATATGAAGGTGCACCAATTGATGCAGATTTAATCATCGTAGACGAGTTATCTATGGTAGATATGTTTGTTATGAGTTATTTATTAAAATGTATTTATAGAGGTACAAAACTAATATTAGTAGGAGACTGTGACCAATTATCATCAGTAGGACCTGGAAGTGTATTAAAAGATTTAATTGCTTCTGAAAAGATTGTAACGGTTCATTTGGATAAAATTTTTAGACAAGCTGCTAAGTCAAAAATTATTTTGAATGCGCATAGAGTCAATAATGGACAGCCATTTATTTCAAAAGAAGATGAAGATTATACTGAAGAAACAATGGATGACTTTTTTTATATAAATGAAGCTTCACAAGAAAAAATTTTAGAACAAGTATTATCTTTATGTACGGGAAGATTAAAAGATTATGGAGATTATGATTTCTTTCAAAGTATACAGGTATTAACACCAACCAAAAAAGGAATGCTTGGAACAAGAGAATTAAATAGAGCTTTACAAGAAAAACTAAATCCGAATATATATGATTTACCAGAAAAAGCAAGTATGGGAGCTGTATATAGAGTAGGAGATAGAATCATGCAAGTGAAAAACAATTATGATATCGATTGGGAAAAAGAAACAATTTCTGGAAATATAGAGGTAGGAAAAGGTGTGTTCAATGGTGAGATTGGTACAATAACGGAAATTAGTGAAAAGAATAAAATCATAGAAATTCAATTTGATGATGAGAAAACAGCCTATTACGATTATTCAGAGCTGGAGCAAATAGAACATAGTTATGCCATTACGATACATAAGGCACAACGGAAGTGAATTTGATGTGGTTATTATGGTAATACCACCATCAGCACCAGTATTATTAACGAGAAATCTTTTATATACAGGTATTACAAGAGCAAAAAAACTATTAATTATATTAGGAAGTGAAAAGATTATAAAATTTATGATTCAAAATGTAGATAGTAAAAAAAGAAATACAGGATTGGAATATAAATTGAAAAATTTATAGGAAAAATTCAAAATTTTAGAAGAGGTGATTAAAAGATTTTTTAATATAATAGATATAGTTTTTCCACAAGTTTGTGGGATTTGTGGAAAAATAAATCAAGAGGGGCTTTGTACAAAATGTATAAAAAGGTTGGAAGAATTTGCAAAATTTGAAATTATAAAAGAAAATGGGGAGAATAAAAATTTTCAAGAATTAATTTATATTTTTAATTATGAAGGATTCATTAGAAAATTAATCATAGATTATAAATTTAATGAAAAATCATATATATATGTAAGTTTTGTGAAATTTATTTTAAAACATAAAAAAATATTTGAAAAATTAAAAAGTTATGATACAATAATTCCAGTTCCGATTAGTAAGAAAAGGATGAGAGAAAGAGGATATAACCAAAGCCTTTTAATAGCAAGAAATTTAAGTAAAGATTTAGGAATAGATTTACAAGAAAATTGTATATTTAAAACGAAAAATATAATTGAGCAAAGTAAATTAAATAAAGAACAAAGAATGCAAAATATACAAAATGTATATGAATTGAAAAATGAACAAATACTAACGAATAAACAAGTTTTATTAATTGATGATATATATACAACTGGAAGTACAGTAAATGAATGTTCAAAGGTATTAAGACAAGCAAATCCCAAAAAGATAGATGTATTGGTATTAGCAAAAGATTAAAACAAAGGAGGAAAAAATGGAAGATTTAATTGAAAGCATTTTAGATTATATCAGATCAGATTATACAGATTATGCCATCATGATCAATGGAGAATGGGGGTCACGGAAAAACACATTTCTGGAATCATAAAATAAGAAAAAAGATAGAATCTATGCAATTAAATGGAAAAAGATATACAACCATCTATATGTCTTTGTATGGAATTTCAAATTTAGAGGATATTAGTAAAAAGATATTTATTGAAACAACACAATTAATGGATAAGAACCTAAGAAAATATATGGATGCACATGATCAAACAACAATACCAGAATATGCCAAAACAGGTATTGATATGGCAAACTTTTTTGGAGTTACTCAAAGTGGAGATAAGGTAGATTATGCAGAATTCTTTTCCACAGATGATAAAGTACTTTGTTTTGACGATTTAGAGAGGGCAAATGTAGATGTTATAGATATATTAGGATATATTAATAATTTTGTTGAACATGACCATATAAAAACGATTATTATTTGTAATGAAAAAGAGTTGTCTACAAAATTAAAGAGTTCTAATCTAGAGATGAAAACATTTATTGCAACCTATTTATTAGACAAGCAAGATGAATTAAATAAATCTGATAAACCAATTGTAGAAAAGATTCAACAAAAAATAGAAAATGTATTTGATAAAGCAAATGATTATGAAAGAATAAAAGAAAAATTAATAGGAGAAACCTTTGAATATGCACCAAAGTTTGACTATATTATTAATGGAATCTTAATGCGCTATGAGAATAACCCAGACTTAATTAGATTTCTAAGAGAAAATACAAGATTAATTATTTCTACATTTGAAAGAAGCGGAACTAGAAACTTGAGAATCTTAAAACATGCTTTAAATGATTTTAAAAAGATTTATGAAATGGTTAATAAATCCTATCCTAATACAAGCCATAGAGTTATCCAAACAATGTTAATATTTACAATAGCCGTATCTTTTGAAATTAAAGCAGGAAAAATTACAAAAGATAAATTTGAAAATATAAAAGATAATGAAGAGTATAAATCAATACTAGTATCTTCTAGAATATTAATGGATAATAGACAATTTTATATTAAAGAATTTGATAGTAATTACTACTATAATTTCAAAGCAGAATATAGATTCTTCAAATTTATAGAATATTATGTAAGAACTAGAATTTTTGATATGAAAATATTTAAAGACAATATGGAGACAATCAGAAATACAGTAGATACAGAAAATTTACCGGCATATAAAAGACTTCTTACAGAGGAATATTGGAAGATATCTGATGATGAATTTGACAAAGTTATATCTGATATTATAGAAGATGTAAAACAAGGAAACTTAAAACTAATTGATAATGTTAAGATATATGCATATTTTAGTTATTTTTCTAAGAAAAATTTAATTAAATATGATATAAAAACAATTAAGAGTGTTTTCTTTAATGGTATGAATTTATCTTCTTTGAAATCAGAATATTGTGCAAATGTAGATGAGGAGTTAGGAAAAATAGCTATTGATGAAGTAGCAGAAGATATGGATGATATATTAAAACATTTCAATATGCTAAATGGACAATTACATGATAAAATGTATAAAGAAAAGGCAGAAGAAATCTTTAAATGTATACCAATGAAAATGGAATTATTTTATGAAAAATTTGATAAAGAATGTATGGATATACCAATATTTAAATATTATGATCCATATCAAATGTTCCAAAGAATTTCTTGTGCAAGCAATGAAGATATTGTTTTAATAAAAGAAAAATTAGTTAATAGAGCTGATAAATATACAAAACAAATTGAGCCAGAAATTAAAAATATCAAACAATTAAAACAAATTATTGATGATTATTTAAATGGAAAAGATCCTTCAATAAAGATTGTTATGTTAAAAGAATTTTCAAAGGACTTAGGATATATTATTGACAAATATAAACCAACACTATTTCCTAGAAAAGAGGAAAAAACAGAAGAAGCTGAAATAAAATAGATAAAAAAATGAAAAGATTAGTTTTATGAAAACTAATCTTTTTTTGACAAAAAATGAATAAAAAAGAAACAATAAGAAATAATAAAAGTATAACAAAATTATAAAACAAAAGGGAGGAAAATTATGAAAGCAACAGGTGTCGTAAGAAGAATAGATGATTTAGGTAGAATTGTTATACCAAAAGAAATTAGAAAGGTTTTAAGAATAAAAGAAGGAGATCCTTTAGAGGTATTTACAGATAGAGAAGGACAAGTGATATTAAAAAAATATTCTCCTATTGGAGAATTATCAGAATTTGCTGCAGGGTATGCAGAAACATTATCCAAAACAACAGGACATATTGCTTGTATTACAGATAAAGATACAATTATTGCCGTATCAGGAGGTTCTAAAAAAGAATTTTTAGAGCAAGATGTAAGCCCTGAATTAGAACAATTAATGGAAGATAAAGAAGTTTATACTAGTAGAGAAAATAGTGATATAGCAATGCCAATTACTAAAAATGATAATCAAGAGAGAAAATATAATGCACAAGTAGTATATCCCATTATTTCAAATGGAGATACAATAGGAACAGTTATATTAATGTCTAAAGAAGCCAATCAAAAAATGAATGATGTTGAAAAAAAGGTAGCACAATCAGCAGCCACATTCTTAGGAACCCAAATGGAAATTTAGGGACGTGTCAAAATGTTTCAAAATGAAACAAAAGGGACAGATCTAATAGATATTGAGATAACAAGATAGTAGATATTAAAAAAGAAAAATAAAAAACAAGTTAAAATTATAATTCTTTGATTTTTTAACTTGTTTTCTTTTCTTTTAAATCAGTCAAACCGACAATGTAATCAATAGAGGTATTGTAATAATTTGCAAGAGTAATTAAATGCTGAATAGGAATGGTTCTTTTTCCATTTTCGTATTCAGAATAATATTGTTGAGATATACCTAATAAATTTGCAATATCTTTTTGGAGTTTATCATTATCTTCTCTTAAATCTTTAATTCTTTTAAATTTCAAAATAGCCTCCTTATATGCTAAATATATGTATATCTTAACAAAAAAATAAAAATGCAAAACAATATACATTAAAAATTATGTATAACAGCTAAAAAATATATAAAGTAATTATTACATTTATGTTACAAAAAAATATAAATATTGAAAACAAATTATGAGTATGGTATATTATTAATTAGATACATAATATATTATGTATTACATAATGAAGTGATACAAAAGAAGGGAGCATTTTATGAAATTAAGACTAAAAAATAAAGGAATAACATTAATAGCATTAGTCATTACTATTATTGTTTTATTAATTTTAGCAGGGGTAACGATTGCCACATTAACAGGCGATAATGGAATATTAACAAAAGCAACACAGGCAAAAGAAGAAACAGAAGAGGCAAGTGATATAGAACAAATAGGATTATTAGTAAATGAAAATCAAATAGAAGAACATATATTAGGGGAAAAATTAAAACAAGTTGCATTTAATGAGACAGAAAATACCAAAAGTATATATGATTCTGAAACAGGAACTACCTATGGTGATGGATGGTATTATTTAACCCCAGAAAATGCAGAAGAATTACAATTACATAAATCATATATTGTAAATTATGAAACAGGAGAAATTGTGAAATTTGATGAAAATAAGCATAGAATTGTAACAAATGAATTGAAATGTATAACAGATGGATTAGTATATGCCGCAGATCCACAAAATATGACAGATGGAAATAGTTGGGGAGATGCCATATTGCATAACTTCAATGAAGGAGATGAAAATAGTGGATGGAGTGAGAATGCCTTAATGTTTGATGGTGTGGATGAAGGAATAGAAGTAGAAGACAAATCAGATTATAGTAATGGAATAACATTAGAAATGTATTTTAAATTCAGAGGACAAACAGAAAATCAATTGGCACAAATCTTGATGATGAAAAGGAAAACTCCAGGAGATGGATTTTTTATGTTTATAGGGAATAAGAAAGAAGAAGATCCAAAACATGATAGTGAATATAGAAGGTTATATATAGATATAGGAGGAAGTGACGCTAGATTAAGAAGCCAAATTTATATCGAAGAAAATGTACCAACCTATATAACATATACATTCAATCCAAATGTAGAAAATGATAAAGGCATATTATATGTAAATGGAGAAAAAAGAGAAACTACAATTTAGGAGATATAGAAAATCTAGTAAAAGTACAAAATAATATTAATATACAAATAGGATCAGATATATATATATCAAATGGAGAAGATAATCGTTACCCATTTAATGGAGAAATATATGCTGCAAGGGTATATAATAGACCATTAACACAGCAAGAAGTAGAATATAACTATGATGCAACAACGAACTTTTAAAGATGTGCTCAATAGAACGAAAAATGTTCAGTTGATTGTGAAAACAATAAATTAATCATAAAGAAGTAGAAGATGGTATAAGAAAAAATTAATAAAATAAAAAAATTAAATAAAAGTCAAATTTTCAATTTTTGTAAAATTTGACTTTTTTCCTATTTTATAGTAAAATATAACAAGTGGTTAGCTGTAGAGCTAAAAGATGAGATTTTATTAAATAAGTACTTTGTTAAAAGTAAAACTAGGAAATGAGATAATTAAAAAGAAAAATTAAAATGAGATTTTAAAAACAAATTTATGAAATTTAAAGGAATATATATTTAAGAGAAAAATATATATTGAATCTGTGTGCGGTAAACTTTAAAAAAATATTGTATAAGAGATATTTAAATTCATATAGTATGTATATGATAATATTAATTATATATTTTAATTAATATTGTCTTTAACGTTGTATCAATAAATTTGTTCGATAAAATCCATAATTGTAAAAAAATAGTAAATAAAAAAGAAAACAAAATGTATAAGTTTAGTAAAATTGAGAAAATATAAAAGAAAGGAAGAAAGGAGTTTTTATGACAGAAGAAATTTTAAAAAACAATGAGAAATTTGTAAAAAAAGAAAACACAAAAAAAGAAGGAGGAAGAGGAAGAAAACCATATAATAGAAGAAAAAAAGAATTTAATAATGAAGGAAAAGAAACAAAGAATGAAAATGAAAAAAACAATATGGAAATGAAAAAAGATGAAAGTAAAGAAGTAAAACCTATTAAAGCAAGAAGAAAGAGAAAGAAAGAAGGGGAAACAATCTTTAAAAAATCAAATTTAAAAATCATTCCATTAGGTGGATTACATGAAATCGGAAAAAATATTACGGTTTTTGAATATGAAAATGAGATTGTAGTAGTAGATTGTGGATTATCTTTCCCAGAAGATGATATGTTGGGCATTGATTTAGTTATACCAGATATATCTTACTTGGAGAAAAATGTAGATAAAATAAAAGGATTAGTGATTACACATGGTCACGAAGATCATATAGGTGCCGTACCATATTTATTAAAGAAAATTAATGTTCCTATTTATGCAACAAAATTAACTGCAGGATTAATTAGAAACAAACTAGAAGAACATAAATTACTTAGAAGTACAGAATTACATGAAGTTGTACAAGGACAAACAATAACTTTGGGAAAGAATTTTAAAATTGAATTTATTAGAAGTTCTCATAGTATTCCAGATTCTGTTATGCTTGCAATAACAACACCAGTTGGAACAGTCTTACACACAGGTGACTTTAAAGTGGATTACACACCGATTGATGGAAAAATAATGGATTTAGGAAGAATTGCAGAATTAGGAAATCAAGGAATATTAGCATTGATGTCTGATAGTACAAATGCAGAAAGAAAAGGTTTTACGATGTCAGAAAGTTCTGTAGGAGAAGTTTTTGATAAGTTATTTTTACATTGTACAAAGAGAATTGTGGTTGCAACATTTGCATCTAATGTACACAGAGTACAACAAATTGTAAATGCAGCTGTAAAATATAATAGAAAAATTGCAGTATGTGGTAGAAGTATGATAAATATGATTGAAACTGCAAGAGAATTAGGATATATCAAATGTCCAGAAAATATATTTATTGATATTGATATGATAAGTAATTATGCAGATGAGAATTTAGTTATTATCACGACTGGAAGTCAAGGTGAACCAATGTCAGCATTAACAAGAATGGCAGCGGGAGACCATAGAAAGGTAAAAATTACACCAAATGATTTAGTTATTATATCAGCAACACCAATTCCAGGAAATGAAAAATTTGTATCTAAGGTAATTGATGATTTAATGCAAATAGGAGCAGAAGTTGTATATAGTTCATTAGAAGCAGTACATGTTTCAGGACATGCTTGCCAAGAGGAACAGAAATTAATCATTGCTTTAGCAAAACCAAAATATTTTCTTCCTGTACATGGAGAATATAGACAATTAATCGCACATAGTGAAACAGCACAAAGTATGGGAATTGATAAAGACCATATTATTATGATGGCAAATGGACGTGTATTAGAAATTAACGAAGATAAAGCAGAATTTACATCAACAGTCCCTTGTGGAAGAGTATTAGTAGATGGACTTGGTGTAGGAGATGTAGGAAATATTGTTTTAAGAGATAGACAACATTTATCACAAGATGGATTGATAGTTATTGTTTTAACAATGGACTCTTCAACAGGAGAAGTCGTAGCAGGACCAGATGTTATTTCAAGAGGATTTGTATATGTTAGAGAATCTGAAAACCTAATGGATGATGTAAAATCTGTTGTAAGACATGAAATTAAAAAATGTGAAGAAAGAGGTATTAGAGATTGGGGAACAATTAAGTCAGCAACAAGAGAAAACTTAAGAGATTACATTTTTATGAAAACAAAAAGAAATCCAATGATTATACCAATTATTATGGAGATATAGTAAAAATATTGAAATGCCAAACTTTTTGTTTGGCGTTTTTTGTTAAGAAAGAGGTTTATAAAAATAAAAAAGGCTCCAAAGAGCCAAAAATCAATCACCAAAAAGGCCGTATAACATCCAGATAATTATGATGACCCAGATTAGAAATTCGATTACGGCCTTTATTCCTACCTGGATGATAATGGTGATAGTAATAGCAGTAATGCAAATAGCTAATACTGAATAAAAAAGATATTTCATAGCGAATCTCCTTTTATATGAATGCAAAATGTTTAAGCGACAAAAGAAGTATAACATATAAAAATTTATAAGTAAATACAATATATATATCTGAATATCCGTACAATATATTGCAAACACTAACACTAGAGGTGTTAGTGTGAAAGAAGATGAAATTATACAAAAATGGAAAGCTGGTTTAAGTAAAAATAAGTTGGCAGAAATTTATCGAAGAGAATATAACCAACAAATACGAATTATAAGAAGTCATATGCAACATAGACATGATGGAAAATTTATAACGAACTATGAAAGTTTAGCACACGTGGAGCACATTATATATAGGTACTTAAAAATGAATTCAATAAAAAAATAAAAAATAGAGAGAATAAATAGAAAATACCCAATTAAAATATTTGTATATTAAAATTGGGTATTTTTAAGCATTATCTACTAATTTCATCAGTTTCAGTTTGAGATGGTGTAGATTGTGTTGTTTGATTTTCTTGAGCCTTTTGTCTATTAATATCCATTAATTGATCAATAACTTCTTCGGTTGTAACCTCATATTTTTCATTAGCTTCTTGTAAACTATCCAACATAGAGGAATTAGAGTCGTTAAGATAATATGCAATACATGCATCTTTATAATCATTAATAACAGTAGAATCGTTCGTATGTTCATCTATATATTCACTATAGGTATCATGAGATGCTTGTTTTGATGTAACTTTGATAGTTGGTTCTAAAGAAGTACTGATAGAAAATAATAAATCATTTAACTTATTAATATGTATAGTGGTATCTACTGCTCTTACATCCTTTTCATTGTCATTTTGGTTATTATATGCAGATACATAAGAAGATTTAATTAAATTTAGCATATCTTCGTAAGATAAATCATCTAAAAGTTCTGGATTTTTTTCTATTAAATCTGCTTTTACAGTATATACAGAAGATAAAGCTTTTCTTAAGCTAGTTTCATCAAGTGTATAGGAATTATATAAGTCAACAGCTTCATCATTAAAATAAAGGACATCATTTTCTTGCAATACTTGAAAATATTTTTCTCTTTCATCTTCTGGAATCTTAAATGTACCATCAAGAAGATTATTATTTTTATTAGGTATCATAACAGTTGCTGGAATTTCTCCGCCAAAATTTTGAGAAGTTTTGGTAAATACATAATCTAATAAAAAGTTGGATACTTTTAAGGTTTCTTCATCAGAAAGTGTAGAAGAAGGATATGCTTCTAATTCTGAAATTAATTCATCAGCATTTTTAGATAAATAATCAAATCTTTTTTCAAGTTCACTTGTATCTTGTTCTTGAGTTTGTTCTATTGTGGTAGGTTTATCAGAAGTGGCTTTTGAGCACCCAATAAAAGAAGATGCAGCCATTAAAGATAGTCCACCAACTAATAATCCTTTTTTTGCTTTATGTGCTACAGAATTTACATTATATTTTAAATCATCTAAAAATTTATTCATATATAACACCTTCCTTGATTTATACTATATATAGTATAGCAAGAGAATTTTAAGAATGCAATAAATCTGGATAAAAATACCTAAAAAATAAGAAAAATTATCAAAAAAATGTTGACAACTATTAGCAATCATTGTATAATATATGAGCATGAATTGAGCGATGAAGCTGAATGTGGCTACATCCTTACGGAAAACTAGGATGGAGGGAACTTCGGTGGAGTATGTCATGGCAAAGACCAGGCGGTAAGTTTTTAAATATTAAGCACTTATCCCAGAATTATCATGCATGTTTTGGGTTTTTTTATAGGTAATATTCAAAACACCTGAGTGCGTTTTAACTTGCCACGGTAATTTCGATAGCAAAATATTGCTATCACAATCAAAAAATTATTTTAAAGAAGGAGGGAAAATTACAATGGCAAATACGGTAGCAACAAGTGAAAAAATAAGAATAAGACTAAAAGCTTATGACCATGTAGTTTTAGATCAGTCTGCTGAAAAGATAGTAGAAACAGCTAAAAAAACAGGAGCAAAGGTATCAGGTCCTATTCCATTACCAACACAAAAGGAAATCGTAACAATTTTACGTTCTCCACACAAATACAAAGATTCAAGAGAACAATTTGAAATGAGAACACATAAAAGAGTTATTGATATTTTATATCCAACACAAAAAACAGTTGACAGTCTAATGAAATTAGAATTACCAGCTGGTGTAGATATAGAAATAAAATTATAATTTTTTAAGACTACAATATATTATGTAGCATCAAAACCAAGCTGGTATACATTTAAAAAATGCAATCTAAATATCAGCCAATAGTTAGGAGGAAATAAAATGAAAAAAGGAATAATCGGAAGAAAAATTGGAATGACACAAATCTTTGATGAAAGAGGAAATGTAATTCCAGTAACAGTTATAGAAGTTGGACCATGTGTTGTAGCACAAGTAAAAACAGTAGAAACAGATGGTTACAATGCAGTTCAATTAGGGTTTGGAGATGTAAAAGATAAACATATCAATAAACCAGAAGCAGGACATTTTGCAAAAGCAAAATTAGCTAATAAAAAACATTTAAGAGAATTCAGACTAGATTCAATAGAAGGAATCAAAGTTGGAGACGAAGTAAAAGCAGATGTTTTTGAAGCAGGAGAAAAAATTGATGTTCAAGGAACATCAAAAGGAAAAGGATTCCAAGGTGTTATCAAAAGACATGGACAACACAGAGGACCAATGGGACATGGTTCTATGTATCATAGAAGACCAGGTTCAATGGGATCTACATCAACACCAGGTAGAGTATTTAAAGGTAAAAAACTACCAGGACATATGGGAAGAGTTACAGTTACAATACAAAACTTAGATGTTGTAAGAGTAGATATGGATAAAAATGTAATATTAGTAAAAGGTAGTGTTCCAGGAGCAAAAGGAGCTATCTTAAAAGTAAAATCAGCTGTAAAGGCTACTAAATAGAAGGAAGGAGGAAGAACAAAATGCCAAAAGTAGACGTTTTAGATATGAAAGGTAAAAAAGTAAGTGATATAGAATTAGCAGATAGTGTATTTGGAATTGAACCAAATGAAGCTATTGTACATAGCGTTTTAGTAAACTATTTAGCTAATCAAAGACAAGGTACACAAAGTACAAAAACAAGAGCAGAAGTTTCAGGTGGTGGTAAAAAACCATGGAGACAAAAAGGAACAGGTAGAGCAAGACAAGGTTCAATCAGAGCTCCACAATGGATAAAGGGTGGTATTGCTTTAGGACCAAAACCTCGTTCATATAAATATTCTGTTAATAAAAAAGAAAAGAGACTTGCAATTAAGTCAGTATTAAGTTCTAAAGTTTTAGAAAAAGAGTTAACTGTTGTTGATAAATTAGAAGTAAAAGAAATCAAAACAAAGACAATGGTAAAAGCATTAGCAGATATGAAGGTTGAAGGAAAAACATTAATCATTCTTCCAGAAAACAATAAAAATGTTTTAATGTCATCAAGAAATATAGAAGGTGTTAAAACAATTGTTGCTAATAACATAAATATATTTGATTTATTAAAATATACAAATCTAATTTTACCAGTTGACACTGTTAAAAAATTAGAGGAGGTGTACGCATAATGTTACCAGAAGAAATTATAATCGCACCAGTTGTTACTGAAAAAAGTAATGACCAATTACAAGAAGGTAAATACACTTTCAAAGTAAATAAAAAAGCTACAAAAGTTGAAATAGCAAAAGCTGTTGAAAAACTTTTTGAAGTAAAAGTATTAAATGTAAATACAATTACTGTAAGAGGAAAACAAAAAAGAGTAGGATACCATGTTGGAAAAACATCTGACTGGAAAAAAGCAATTGTTACAATTGATACAAATCCATCAGAAGAAACATATCTAACAAAAGGTGGAAAAGAGGTAAAAGCTTCTAAGAAATATAAAGATTCAATTGATGAATTTATGGGAGCTTAATTAAAAAGAAAAATATTGGGAAAATACCCAGATAATAAAGAATATCTGTAAATGGAGCAGGAAAAGATCCATTAATAAAATATAAAGGAGAGAATTAAAAATGGGAATGAAACATTTTAAACCATATACACCATCAAGAAGAAATATGACAGTTTCAGACTTTTCAGAAATTACAAAGAAAACTCCTGAAAAATCATTACTTGCAAAGAAAAAGAAAAATGCAGGTAGAAATTCTTATGGTAGAATCACAGTAAGACACCAAGGTGGTGGAAATAGACAAAAATATAGAATTATTGATTTTAAAAGAAGAAAAGATAATATGGAAGCAACCGTTATTGGTATCGAATATGATCCAAACAGAAGTGCTAATATTGCTTTAGTTCAATATGAAGATGGAGAAAAAGCATATATTTTAGCACCACAAGGATTAAAAGATGGAGATAAAGTTGTATCTGGAGAAACAGCAGATATCAAACCAGGTAACTGTATGCCAATTAGTAGTATTCCAGTAGGTACTTTAATTCATAATATAGAATTAAATCCAGGACAAGGTGGAAAATTAGTTAAAGCTGCTGGACAAAGTGCACAATTGATGGCTAAAGAAGGTAAATATGCACATGTAAGATTACCTTCAGGAGAAATGAGATTAATCTTAGCTAAATGTAGAGCTACAATTGGTGTTATTGGAAACAGTGACCATGAAAATGTAAAAATCGGAAAAGCTGGTAGAAAAAGACATATGGGAATCAGACCAACTGTTAGAGGATCTGTTATGAACCCAGTAGATCACCCACATGGTGGTGGTGAAGGTAGAGCACCAGTTGGACACGCAGGACCACTTACTCCTTGGGGTAAACCAGCACTTGGATATAAAACAAGAAATAAAAAGAAATTATCAAATAAGTTTATCGTTAAGAGAAGAAAATAAAATTTTATGGGTGGGGGTATTTTATGTATTTCCCCAATACCCTAGAGAAGGAGGAAAATTTGATGTCAAGATCAAGCAAGAAGAAACCATTTGTAGAAGCTAAATTATTAAAAAGAATTGAAGCTATGAATGAAACAGGAGCTAAAGATGTTTTAAAGACATGGTCAAGAGCTTCAACAATATATCCACAAATGGTTGGTCATACAATCGCTGTACATGATGGAAGAAAACATGTTCCAATTTATATTACAGAAGAAATGATCGGTCATAAATTAGGTGAATTTGCTCCTACAAGAACATATAAAGGTCATGCAGGAGAAAAAACAACAAAAGTTGGTAAATAATAGACCAATGGTATAGAGTGAATAGAATCACGAATACGAAACAAGGAGGTAGAATAAAGTGCAAGAGCAAGAAACAGTAGTAAGAAACGAAGCTAGAGCAACTCTTAAATACACAAGAATTTCAGCAAGAAAAGTAAAAATTGTTGCTGACTTAATAAGAGGAAAAAATGTAGACGAAGCTTTAGCAATCGTAAAATTTACACCAAAAGCATCATCAGAAATCATTGAAAAATTATTGAAATCAGCAATTGCAAATGCTGAAAATAACCATGATATGAAACATGAAAATTTATATGTTGCTGAAATCTATGCAAATCAAGGTCCTACATTAAAAAGAATAAGACCAGCTGCAAAAGGTTCAGCAGTGAGAATAAGAAAAAGAACAAGTCATATAACAATCGTATTAAGAGATGACAAATAGGAAAGGAGGATTTATAAAAAATGGGACAAAAAGTACATCCAACAGGTGTGAGAGTTGGTATAATCAAAGATTGGAATTCTAAATGGTATGCAGATTCAAAGAATTTTGCAGATTATTTAGTAGAAGATCAAAAAATCCGTAAATTTTTAAAGAAAAAATTATATACTGCTGGAATTTCTAAGATAGAAATCGAAAGAACAGCAAAAGCAGTTAAAGTAAATTTATATACTGCTAAACCAGGAATCGTAATAGGAAAAGGTGGAGCAGGAGCTGAAAGTATAAAAGCAGAACTTGCAAAATTAATTGGAAAAGATGTTAACTTAAATATTGTAGAGGTAAAAAATATTGATACAGATGCACAATTAGTAGCAGAAAATATTGCCGGACAATTAGAAAGAAGAATTTCATTCAGAAGAGCTATGAAACAATGTATGCAAAAATCTATGAAAGCAGGTGCTTTAGGAATTAAAACTTCAGTATCTGGAAGATTAGGTGGAGCTGATATGGCTAGAACTGAATTTTATAAAGAAGGAAACATTCCATTACAAACTTTAAGAGCTGATATTGATTATGGATTTGCAGAAGCAAATACAACATATGGAAAAATCGGTGTTAAAGTATGGATATATAAAGGTGAAGTTCTTCCTACTAAACAAGAGGAAGGAGGAGACAAATAATGCCATTAATGCCAAAAAGATCAAAATTTAGAAAAATGCAAAAAGGTAGAATGAGAGGAAAAGCAACAAGAGGAAATAAAGTTACAGATGGTGAATATGGAATTCAAGCAGTAACAGCTGGATTAATTACAGGTAACCAAATTGAAGCAGCTCGTATTGCTATGACACGTTATATAAAAAGAGGTGGAAAGGTTTGGATTAAAATATTCCCAGATAAACCAATAACAGCAAAACCAATCGGAACTCGTATGGGTAAAGGTAAAGGTGCTCCTGAATATTGGGTAGCAGTTGTTAAACCAGGAAGAGTTATGTTTGAAATTGCTGGAGTGCCAGAAGATGTTGCTAGAGAAGCGTTAAGACTTGCTATGAATAAACTACCTAACAAAACAAAAATTATAGCAAGAGAAACTGAAAAGGTAGGTGATAATGATGAAGATAAATAAAATCAGAGAAATGTCTTCACCAGAACTAGAGAAAGAATTAGGTGAACTAAAAACAGAATTATTCAAATTAAAATTTAGTTTAGCTACAAATGGATTAGATAATCCAATGAAAATAAAAGAAGTAAAAAGAGATATAGCTAAAATAAATACAGTATTAACAGAAAGAAAAATTGCAGAGAGCAAGAAATAAATCATAAAAGGCTATTAAGATATAGTCAGAAAGGAGAAATCTAAATGGAAGAAAGAAATCTTCGTAAAGTTATGGTTGGAACTGTTAAATCAAACAAAATGGATAAAACAGTTGTTGTAGCAGTACAAACAAATGTAAGCCATGGCGTATATGGAAAAACAGTTAAAAGAACATATAAATTAAAAGCACATGATGAAGAAAATGTTTGCCAAATTGGTGATAAAGTAAAAGTAATGGAAACAAGACCACTTTCTAAAGATAAGAGATGGAGAGTCGTTGAAGTTTTGGAAAAAGCAGATATAAAATAATTTAAGAAAAATGAAGAAGGGAGGAACCAAAAATGATACAACAACAAACAAGATTAAAAGTAGCAGATAATACAGGTGCAAAAGAGATTATGTGTATTAGATGTTTAGGTGGTTCTTATAGAAAAACATGTAATATCGGAGATGTGATTGTTGCTTCTGTAAAATCAGCAACACCAGGTGGCGTTGTTAAAAAAGGTGATGTTGTAAAAGCTGTTGTTGTTAGATCTAAAAAAGGTCTAAGAAGAGCAGATGGTTCATATATAAAATTTGATGAAAATGCAGCTGTTATAATAAAAGAAGATGGAACTCCAAGAGGAACTCGTATTTTTGGGCCAGTTGCAAGAGAGTTAAGAGAAAAAGATTATATGAAAATATTATCTTTAGCTCCAGAAGTTTTATAATAAGCAAAATAAGATAGAAAAGGAGGCAATCTCTAATGAGAATAAGAAAAGGCGATAATGTCCAAGTTTTATCTGGAAATGATAAAGGTAAAACAGGAGAAGTATTAGAAGTAATACCAAAAGAAGATAAAATCGTTGTTAAAGGCGTTAATGTAAGAAAAAAACATGTTAAAGCTAGAAAACAAGGAGACGAAAGTGGAATTATACCAGTAGAGTGTGCTATACCAGCTTCTAAAGTAAATGTTGTTTGTCCAAAATGTGGAAAAGTAACAAAAGTTGGATATAGTGTAGAAAAAGATGAAAAAGTTCGTGTTTGTAAAAAATGCGGTGCAAAATTAAATTAATTATAAGGAAAGGAGGATTCATACAAAATGGAAAAATTAAGAGAACAATATGAGAAAGAAGTAATCCCAGCATTAATGAATAAATTTGGATATAAATCAGTTATGCAAGTTCCAAAACTTGATAAAATTGTAATCAATATAGGATTAGGAGATGTAAAAGAAAATCCTAAATCATTAGAAAATGCTATGAATGATTTAATGCAAATTACAGGTCAAAGACCAGTTGTAACAAAAGCAAAAAAATCAATTGCAGCATTTAAATTAAGAGAAGGTGTGAATGTAGGTTGTAAAGTAACTTTAAGAGCAGATAAAATGTATGATTTTGCTTACAAACTATTTAATGTAGCACTTCCAAGAGTTAGAGATTTTAGAGGAGTATCAGCAAATTCTTTCGATGGAAGAGGAAATTACGCTATGGGTGTAAAAGAACAATTAATATTCCCTGAAATCGAATATGATAAAGTAGATAAATTAAGAGGTATGGATATAATTTTTGTAACAACAGCTGAAACAGACGAAGAAGCTAAAGAGTTATTAAAATTAATGGGAATGCCTTTCAAAAATTAGTCAAAGGAAAGGAGTAAGACTATGGCTAAAAAATCAATGAAAGTAAAACAAGCAAGACCACAAAAATATAAAACAAGAGAATATAATAGATGCAAAATATGTGGTAGACCACATGCATATATTAGAAAATATGGAATATGTCGTGTATGTTTTAGAGAATTAGCTCATAAAGGAGAGATACCAGGAGTTAAGAAAGCTAGCTGGTAAAAAAACGATTGAAAGATAAAAAAGAAAAGGAGGTAAGTAATAAATGAACATTACAGATCCAATAGCAGATATGTTAACAAGAATTAGAAATGCAAATAGTTCTAAACATAAAACAGTAGATATACCAGCTTCAAAGATGAAATTAGGTATTGCTGAAATATTGTTTAAAGAAGGATATATAAAATCTTTTGAAGAAATAAAAGATGATACACAAGGAATCATCAGAATAACTTTAAAATATGATGAAAAAGGAACAAGAGTTATTGATGGATTAAAAAGAATTAGTAAACCAGGATTAAGAGTATATGCTTCAAAAGAAGAATTACCAAAAGTATTAAATGGTTTAGGAATTGCAATTATTTCTACATCACAAGGACTAAAAACAGATAAAGAAGCAAGAGAATTAGGAATCGGTGGAGAAGTATTAGCATACGTATGGTAATAAAAATAAAGAAGGAGGGAAAACCGAAAATGTCAAGAATAGGAAACAAACCAATTACAGTACCATCAGATGTTACCGTAAAAGTTGAAGGACAAAAAGTTACAGTAACAGGACCAAAAGGTACATTAGAAAAAGAATTTAATAAAAATATTTCTATAGAATTAGATGGAAATGTAATTAAAGTTACAAGAAGTAATGATGAAAAACAAAATAGAAGTTTACATGGTTTGACAAGAACTTTAATTAATAATATGATAATTGGTGTAACACAAACGTATAGCAAAGAATTACAAATTAATGGTGTAGGATACAGAGTTGTAAAACAAGGAAACAACTTGAATTTAACATTAGGATATTCACATCCAGTTATATTTGAAGCACCAGAAGGAATTACTTTTGATGTTCCAAACGCAAATACAATTATCGTAAAAGGAATTGATAAAGAATTAGTTGGGCAAACAGCAGCAGAAGTTAGAAAACAAAGACCACCAGAAGTATATAGAGGTAAAGGTATCAAATATGCTGATGAGGTTATTAGACGTAAGGAAGGTAAAACTGGTAAATAATAAAAAAAGTAAATAGAACTCAATTTCTAAGAAAGGAGTAATAAGAATGGTAAAGAAAACAGATAGAAAAATGGAAAGACAAAGAAGACATATCCGTGTAAGAAGAAAAATATCTGGAACAGCTGAAAGACCAAGATTATGTGTTTATAGAAGCAATAGTAATATCTATGCACAAATTATTGATGATGTTGCTGGAAATACATTAGTCCAAGCATCAACATTAGATAAAGAAATAAAAACAAAACACGCAAATAAAGAAGCAGCTAAAGAAGTTGGAACTTTAATAGCTAAGAGAGCAGCTGAAAAGAAAATAGAAAATATTGTTTTTGATCGTGGTGGATACATATACCATGGTGTTGTTAAAGAATTAGCAGAAGCTGCAAGAGAAGGCGGATTAAAATTCTAAAATAAAAAGGAGGGAAACAAAACCGATGGAAGAAAAGAATGAATTAAAAGAAAAAGTAGTTGCTATCAACAGAGTTGCTAAAGTTGTTAAAGGTGGTAGAACTTTTAGATTTAGTGCAGTTGTAGTTGTTGGTGATGAAAACGGACATGTTGGTGTAGGTAATGGTAAAGCAGCAGAAGTTCCAGACGCTATTAAGAAAGCTATTCAAGAAGCTAAGAAAAACTTAATAGAAGTACCTGTTGTAGAAACAACAGTACCTCATGAATATGTAGGAAAATTTGGTAGTGCAAAAGTTATGTTAAAACCAGCAGCTGTTGGTACTGGAGTTATAGCTGGAGGTAGTGTTAGACCAGTATTAGAGCTTGCAGGTTATAAGAATATAAGAACAAAAGTTATTGGAACAAATAATCCAAGAAACGTTGTTTATGCTACATTAGAAGGATTGAAATCAATGCAAACAGTAGAGCAAGTAGCTAAAAAAAGAGGAAAAAAGGTAGAAGATATTTTATAATAAAAAATAAAATAGGGATGACTTTAGATAGTGTAGTCCCTTAACAATATTGAAGGAGGTGCGAACCGCAATGAAACTAGATGAATTAAAACCAGCTGTAAGTAAAGTAAAAAGAAATAGAGTAGGTCGTGGTATGGCATCAGGAAATGGTAAAACATCAGGTAGAGGTCATAAAGGACAAAAAGCAAGATCTGGTGGAGGCGTAAGAAGAGGTTTTGAAGGTGGTCAAACACCATTATATAGAAGATTACCAAAAAGAGGATTCACAAATATCCATGCTAAAACTTACACAGAAGTAACATTAAAAATGCTTAATTTATCAAAAGCAACAGATGTTACAGCTGAAACACTTTTACAAGAAGGAATCATCGGAAAAATAAATGATGGAATCGTTATATTAGCAACAGGAAAATTAGAGAAAAAATTAAATGTAAAAGCCAAAAGATTTACAGCAAAAGCAAAAGAAGAAATTGAAGCTTTAGGCGGAAAGGCAGAGGTGGTTTAATTGTTTAAAACGTTAAAAAACGCATTAAAAACACCAGATGTAAGAAAAAGATTATTATATACTTTATTACTAGTAGTCGTATTCAGATTAGGATGCTATATAACTGTACCTGGAGTGGATAGTATTGCTTTAAATGATGCTATGAATAGCACACAAGGTATTGCAGGACTAATTGATATGATTTCCGGAGGAGCTTTTTCTAGATTTTCTGTTTTTGCAATGTCAATCAGTCCATATATTACAGCTTCTATTGTTATACAATTATTAGCAATGATAATACCTTCATTGGAAAGATTAACTAAAGAAGGTGGAGAAGCAGGCAGACAGAAAATTAATCGATATACAAAAATCTTAACAATTGTACTTGCTTTAGTAGAATCAATAGGTATTTATTTTGCATATAAATCAAGTGGAATATTCGTTGATGACACATTTTTAACAGGTGCTTTAGTAGTCGCAGGATTAGTAACAGGTACATCAATATTAATGTGGCTTGGAGATCAAATTACGAATAAAGGTGTTGGAAATGGAATATCACTATTAATCTTTATTGGTATTGTTTCAGGATTACCAAGAGGAGTTGTAACATTATGGAATCTTATTGTACCAAGTGGAGCATTTAGTACAACAGGATTATTAACAGCAATAGGTATTATAATTGGAGCAATTGTTTTAGTTACAGGTGTTGTATTTGTACAACAAGCTGAAAGAAGAATACCAGTACAATATTCAAAAAAAGTAGTGGGAAGAAAAATGGTGGGAGCACAAAATACACATATTCCATTGAAATTAGCAATGGCAGGTGTTATGCCTATCATATTTGCATCATCATTCATGACATTTCCAGCAATGATTATTCAAATATTTGTACCAGATATAGCAAGTCAAACTGGATTTTTAGCGGGATTATATAATTTCTCAATTGCTACATCAACATCAAATGTAGGTATTGGGTATTCAATAGCAAATGCAATTGTATATTTATTATTAATTTTAGGGTTCACATATTTTTATACTTATGCTACATTTAATCCAGCAGAAGTATCAAATAATATTAAGAAAAATGGTGGATTTATCCCTGGAATAAGAGCAGGAAAACCAACAACAGAATATTTATCTTCTGTTATTTCTAAATTAACATTTTTCGGTGGATTATTCTTAGCAATTATAGCTGTATTACCTATGTTACTAAGATTTACAAACCTAAACATTGCATTTGGAGGTACTTCAATCTTAATTGTTGTAGGTGTTGCTCTAGAAACTGTTCAACAATTAGAATCTTTATTAGCAATGAGACATTATAAAGGATTCTTAGAAAAATAGAAATTAGAAGAGGTTGCCAAAAGGCACACATTCTTTGGCAACTTTTTTTAATAATTTTTTCAATATTTATTAGGATATCTAAAGCGAATATTTAATAAATATTGAAAAGGTTATTACTAACCCCTAAAATTAATTAAAGAAAAGGAAGTGTTTTTATGATAATCATTATGTTAGGAGCACAAGGTACAGGAAAAGGTACAGTAGCTGGTATGATAAGTACAGCAACAGGATTACCACAAATTTCAACAGGAGATATTTTTAGAAAGAATATTAGTGAGAAAACACCATTAGGTATTGAAGCAGATAAATACATATCTAAAGGAGATTTAGTTCCAGACGAAGTAACCGTACCAATGGTAGAAGATAGATTGACATGGGAAGATGCTAAGAATGGAGCAATATTAGATGGATTTCCTAGAACAATAGAACAAGCAGAAAAATTAGATGAAATATTAAGTAAAAAAGGTGAAAAAGTAGACTTAGTTGTTAACTTAGTAACACCAAGAGAAGAATTGATTGATAGAATGTTAACAAGAAGAGTATGTACAAACCAAGAATGTAAAGCAACATATAATACAAAATTAAATCCACCAAAACAAGAAGGAATTTGTGACAAATGTGGAGCACCTTTAAAACAAAGAGCAGATGACTCTGATCCAGAAGCAATAAAAAGAAGATTAGAGATTTATGAAGAAAAAACAAGTCCATTAGTAGATTATTATGATAAGAAGGGTGTATTAAAAACAGAAACAGTTAGTTTATCAATTAATAGAATGGGAAAAGATGTAGCAGAAGATGTGATTAATTTATTAAAGGAAAAAAATAAATAATTAAGTTTATTAAGAAAATAGTGTTAAAATACGATAGGATAAAATCAAAAGTTGGTAAGGAAGTATTATCAACTTTTGTGTTTGCTTTATCCTATATAGAAAGAAGGAAGTTAAATGGTAACAATAAAGTCAAAAAGAGAAATAGAATTTATGCGAGAAGCATGTAGAGTTGTTGCTTTAACATATAAAGAATTAGAAGAAAAAATAAAACCAGGAATGACAACATGGGAACTAGATCAGATAGCAGAAAAAACGATGAGAAGTTTAGGAGCAATTCCAGCAGAAAAAGGATATGATATAGGAATTAGAGGCGTACCTAAATTTCCAGCATCTATTTGTGTGTCTATTAACGATGAAGTCATTCATGGAATTCCTTCAAAACATAAAGTGATAAAAGAAGGCGATATTGTCAGTATTGATACAGTAGCTTTAAAAAATGGTTTTAATGGAGATGCGGCAAGAACCTTTATGGTTGGAAATGTTTCTAAAGAAGCAAGAAGATTAGTAGAAGTTACCAAACAAGCTTTTTTTGAAGGAATTAAATATGCTAAACCAGGAAATAGAATTGGTGATGTTTGTCATGCAATAGGAGAGTATGTTCATTCACAAGGATATTCAGTTGTAAGAGAGTTTCAAGGACATGGAATTGGAAGAGAAATGCATGAAGATCCTGGTATTCCAAATTACGGAAGAGCAGGCAGAGGAATTAGGCTAGAACCAGGGATGACATTAGCAATTGAACCTATGGTAATACAAGGAAAACCGGGAATTTTAGAATTGGATGATGGATGGACAATTATAACTGAAGATGGAAGTTTGGCTGCACATTATGAAAATACAATTTTAATTACAGAAAAAGAGCCAGAAATATTGACAATACTTTAATTATGATGTATAATACAGTAGTTATTATGCACAATGGAATAATTTTGTGTAAAAACGGCTCTTTAAGGGGGGAAAGATTTTGTCAAAAGAAGATGTTATAGAAGTTGAAGGTGTAGTTGTAGAAGCACTACCAAATACTATGTTTAAAGTAGAATTAGAAAATGGACATCAAATTTTAGCACATATATCAGGTAAGTTAAGAATGAACTATATAAAAATCTTACCAGGTGATAAAGTAAAAGTAGAACTTTCGCCATATGATTTGAGTAGAGGTAGAATCACTTGGAGAGCAAAATAAAAAAATAAATAGATAAAAATTAACCCAAATACATATATAAGATATTTTAGGAGGTGCAAAAAATGAAAGTAAGACCATCAGTAAAGAAAATATGCGATAAATGCAAAGTAATAAAAAGAAAAGGGAAAATTAGAGTTATTTGCGAAAACCCTAAACACAAACAAAGACAAGGATAGTCTTAAAATTGCTAATAACACAAATTAGATAGCGGCTGTGAAATCAGAAATGATTTACATATCAAATTTGTGTTTATATATATGTCTTAAGAAAGTTTAAAGACTGGGGTAAACACCAGTAGCATTTCACCTTTAAATGGTATTAGGACAAAAACTATAAAGATAAAAATGATAAAGAAAAACAAAAAATATTTTGGAGGTGCAAAAAAATATGGCTCGTATAGCAGGAGTAGATTTACCTAAAGAAAAAAGAGTAGAAATAGGACTTACATATATCTATGGAATT
>CALXAT010000008.1 GCA_944386365.1 uncultured Clostridia bacterium | reverse complement strand
CCGGAACGGGCTCGAACCGTCGACCTCTAGCGTGACAGGCTAGCGTTCTAACCAACTGAACTACCGGGCCGTAAAAACATGGTGGTCGCTACAGGGCTCGAACCTGTGACCCCCTGCTTGTAAGGCAGATGCTCTCCCAGCTGAGCTAAGCGACCATGTCCTTTCGACGAAATCTAGTATACAAAATTTTTAATAACTTGTCAATAGATTTTTATAAAAAAATTTAAAAAAATCCAAAGTGAATCTTCGAAATGATTGAAATCTTTGAAAAAACAGCAAATTTTAAATTTAAAAAATTAAAAAAAGAACAGTAACACAAATTAAATAAAAACATATTATATATCATACAGAAGAAGGAAAGAGAAAACATAGTTCTTTTAACGGAAGGAGGTCTAGACTATGCCAGAGAACAGAGGATGTGGAGGATTCGGATTTGGTGATGATTGTTGCTGGATTATAATCCTTATATTATTAATATGCTGTTGTTGCGGAGGTAACAGAGGAGGATGCTGCTAATTCTTTAATGTTACGCATAAAAAAGAGAAGTGGATTTCACTTCTCTTTTAACTATATTATCCGCTAATTAAACATTATTTTTTATTTTCATTATATTTCATATTGTCGCCATATCGTTTTACTTTTTGTGTGGTGGTTTTTTCAAATTCTTTATCTCGAATAATAAATCCTTTTATGTGTTTGTAATTAGGGAGTTTACTATTAACATTTGCAACGACATCTGATATAACTTTTTTTATTTCTGCCTTTGTAGGAACACTACCTTTTAAATATTCTGAGATAGCTTCTAAATTTGGATATATTTGAGCTTTTACATAAGTTTCGTCATCATCATCTTCTTGAATACCTTGTACTAAAGCTTCAGAAATCAAAGGATTATCATTTAAATAATATTCTACTTCTTCAGGATAAATATTCTTACCATTTTTTGTTACAATTACACTTTTGCATCTACCAGTGATATATAAATATCCGTTTTCATCAATTCTTCCTAAATCACCTGTATGAAACCAACCATCTTTCATCACATTTGCAGTTGCTTCTGGACTATTATAGTAACCTAACATGACATTAGGACCTTTCACAATAATTTCACCAATACCTTCACTATTTGGAGAATCAATCCTATATTCTACATTTGGAATTGGAAGTCCTGCAGCATCATCTTTTTGAAAGAAATCTGTATTTCCAGCAACTAAAGGGGAACATTCTGTTAAACCATATCCTTGTAATGTATTTAAATGTAACTTTCTAAAATCAGAAAGAATAGCAGGATTTGCTGCAGCAGCACCTACAATAAATACTCTTAATCTTCCACCAAGTGTATTTTTAACCTTATTTTTAACAATTTTTTTCATAAAAAAAGGTAAGTTATCAAAAGGGTTGTCATCTTGATTTTCTTTTCTATATTTTTTAGGTAATGTTTTATTCATATTTCTAACAATGGTTTTATGCATTTTTTCTAAAAGTAGAGGAACACATAAAATGACAGAAGGGTGAAATTCAGCCATATTTTTTGCAATATATCGTAAACCTTCACAATGGGCGATACTAGCACCACTATAAATTGGTAATAAAAATCCTAATGTACATTCATATGTATGATGTAAAGGAAGGACTGAGAAAAATAGGTCGCTTCTTTTTACTTTTACAATTCCATAAGTAGAAAGAATATTAGAACAGATATTTCTTTGAGATAAGCAAACGCCTTTGGCATTTCCTGTTGTACCAGATGTAAATAACAAAATACGTAATTCGTCAGGATTAACCTGGATATTATCAAAATCATGAAATCCGTTTAGATATGTGTCTTTTCCAATAATTTTAATATTATCAAAATATAAAAGATTATTATTAGGTTTGGTATCTACTTTATCAAAAGAAATAAATACAGTTTCTTTATGATTTAGGTTAGTAATATTATCCATTATGGAAGAAATATTTTTTAAATCACCTAAAATACATACAGCTTCTGATACATTCATAAAATTAATAACATCTTCAAAATGTAATTCTTTGTCAATAGGTACAACAATGCCGACAATAGATGCGGCCATATAAGATACACACCATTTGTAACTATTTTTTCCAATAACAGCAATTTTTTTATTTAAAAATCCTCGTTTTATTAAGTCTGTACCCAAATAAACCACATCATTTTTAAATTCTTCATAAGTAATAGAACCAATATTTCCATTTTCATCTTTTACTTTAAAAGCAGTTCTGGTTTTAAAATTTTCGCTAGAGTTATATAACATATCTTTAAAATTAGTAACTTCTTTTGTTTTATGATATTTCAATTTTAATTGTTCAGCAATATTTAAATTATTTTTCATGTTAATCCTCCTTTAGTTATATCTGTAAAAATGATATGTTGTGTTATTTTTTATAGTTAAATTTCCATCATAGATAGATTTATCTTCAGAAGAAAGTGGTATATCAATTGATACAGTCGTTTTAAAATTTTGATCTAGATTATTGGTTATATAAATATCAAAGGAAAGTGTACATTGAATATCTTCTAAATTGATATTACATTTTTTCAATAAAGAACCATCATAAGTAATAGGGGATGAAACATCTGTTATTGTATAATCTGCTTTTATATTACAATTTACATAGCTAAAAGTTAAAGGATTCGCTAAGTTATTATATAAAGTAGGCGTGTTTAAATCTGCTTCATCACTAGAAGAAATATTAAACTCAAAAGAATCAGCGATTAGATTATCTTCTGGTATATCACTTTTTGCAAAGTCATTAATACTCTTAAAATATAATTGTGGTTCTCCTAATTTTGGTGGATTCGAAAATTGAATATTTTCTATAGTAACTTTTTTAAGCGTATTTTCTAAAGTGTCTTCATCAGACGTATTTCTAATAAATAAAGCAATATCCGTGTATTGGTATAAATTTTGTATTGTAAAGTTATTGGCTGTATTTGTTTTGTATCCAGCATCAGCACTACTAAATAAAGTTATATTATCAATTGTAAAAATAGTAGACTGATTTTTATCTGCAAAACTTAAAATGTCATCTTCGAAGTTTTTCTTTAATACATATTTATGAAAAACTAAGTAAGCTAAAAAAATGACAATGAACAGTAATATAATCGTTATAACTGTTAAAATAATTTTTGTTTTTTTCATAAAATTCCTCCTTAGTAAACAATTATATAATAGTATAAAATTGCAAGAAAATCAATACTAAAAATTAGATAGAATTTTTCCAAAAATTTAAATTGACAAAAATATACACAAAGGTTAAAATTATGTTAGGTGATAATATGAAATCAAAAGAAAAAAGAAAGAAAAAAGTAAAAATAACAATAAAAAATTTAATCTATACTTTAATTTTTTTTGTGTTTGTATTATATGCAATTCTTTTTTATAATCTATATTTTTCAAAAGAAGTATATGCAACAGAAGAAAATGTAAAAAAAGATACGGAAGAAGTAAAAATTAGCCAAGCAGAAGCTATAAATCTAGATGAAATTATTTCCAAAAATACGAATGACGGGCAAAGAGAAGAGTATGAAGTAAAAGAAGAAGTATTAGAATATATTACCAAATATAGGACAAATAATCAAATTCCTAAAGGAATGGTACAAGTTGTTCAAGAAGGAAGAGAAGGAACACAAGAAATAACCATTAAGAGAACATATAAAAATGAAGAACTAATTAATGAAGAACAAATTAGCCAAAAGGTAACAAAGGCTTCTATTAATAAAATTGTTGAAATCGGTGGAGGTGCAGGAACTAGTAATTATAAAGTAAAGGTAGGAGATACTTTATATGTTACTTCTGATAGATTATCGGTAATGGCAGAGCCAGATGAGAATTCTCAAAGAGTTGCAATTTTATCTAAAAATGATGAACTGCAATTAAAAGAAATAAAAGATGTATGGTATAGAATTGAAAGTGGAAGTACAAGAGGATATGTGAAAGCAGAATGTACAACATATTTAAATCCCAATAAACAGGAAAGCAATAATGAAGTAGCAATAGAACAAGGAAATACAAATACAACAAGTAAATCAGCATCTGAATTAAAAAGTACATTAAGTTTTAATATGGCATTAAATAAACCTAGCGGATTATCATTAGAACAATTTAAAAAAGTATTAACAGATAGTAAAGATAAAAATAATGTTTTTGTCAATAACGCAGAGTACTTTTATTACATAGAAAAACAATATAATATTAATGGAATATTTGTTGCGGCAGTTGCTGCACATGAAAGTGCTTGGGGAACATCAAAAATTTCGTTGGAAAAGAAAAATTTATTTGGATATGGAGCTTATGATTCAAGTCCATATAATAGTGCTTATCAATTTTCTGATTATTCAGAAAGTATAGATTTATTGGCAAGAGTTTTTGTTAAATATTATTTAAATCCAAAAGGAACCAGTATATATGATGGAGAAGTTGCATCAGGAAAGTATTATAATGGAGCAATGTTAACAGGCGTTAACAAAAAATATGCAACAGATAAGAATTGGGCTAATAGTGTATATCAATGTATGCAATATTTGTATAATAAATTATAAAAAATTCTTGATATTTTTCGAAAGTTATTGTATTATATATAAGTATAAGAAAAATAGGGATTATTTTGCCAAAAATAAATAAGAAAGGGGCAATAGATAGATGAAAAAAACAATAATCATTGTTACATTATTAGTAGTTGTTTTTGGAATATTCATTTGTACAAATACAGTCTATGCGGCAGAACAAGCAATTGATGAAGAAACAGAGAGTAAATTAGTAGAAATAAAAGATAATGCAGCAAATTCCTTAGAAGATTATAAGGAAAAGTATGGTTCAGACATATATGGTATTGTAGCATATATATTGAATACAGTTAGAATTTACAGTATACCATTTTGTTTCTTAGGAATTGCTATTGGAGCGATTCATAGATATGTAGTAGGTGTGAGAAAATTGGATACCTTAGAAAAAGGTATGGGATTAATCGTAACTTTTGTAACATTATTAATAATATGCCAAGTATTACCACTAGCATTTGCAGTGTTTGTAAAATTTGGAAGGGGGTAACAAATGAAAGTTTTATTTGCTGTAAGTAATGAGGAAATTTCACAGGCTATAATAAAAAAATACCAAAAAGAATATAAAGAAATTATTTCACATAAAAATGTATATTACTTTAATGCAATATTAAAAGAAATACAAAAGGATAAATCATATGATAGAATTGTAATAAGTGAGGATCTAGAAGCTTTCTCTCATACACAATATGATCAGATAGATAAATTTATATTTGAAAAATTAGATAGTATTAGTGATGAAGCATCTAATATGAGAGGAAATGATATACCAATTATTTTAATTTGTTCAGATAGAAGAACAAAATCAGAACAAATGTTAGTAAAATTATTTGGTATAGGTATCTATAATGCTATAATTGGAAATGATAGGACAGTTGATGAAGTTTGCAGACTAATTCATAGACCAAGATTAAAAAAAGAAGCAAAAGCATATTATAAAATAGATTCTGAAGAGGTAACATATCAAGCTGAAAATGAAAATGATGTAAGTGAAATGGAAATACAAAACATTTTAGCACATTATAAAAGTTTAGGTAAAGATGAAGATCGATATATTGATAGCTTTAATAATATTGCTGCTCAATATAATGATACACAATTAAGAATTATTAGTAAATTTTTACCTTTAAATGTAAGAGCGGTTCTAGAAGAAAGATCTCCTAAGTATCAAAAAATTATGTCATTTAATAGTAAAGTATCTGATAATTTAAGAAAAAGCAAAAAAGAAGATGAAGGAACTAGTGAAAAACTATTAAAACCAAAGAATAAAACAATTACAATGACAAAACCAGTTGTAATACCTTCTTCAGTAAATATGACAGGTGCAAAGAAAATGTCAAAATCTAAAAAGACACAATCATTGCAACAGATGCAACAAATGCAACAGTCACAATCAATGCCACAAACACAACCAATGCCATCACAATCTTTACAAACAGCAAAGGTAGAACCTGTTCAAGAAATAGAGCAATCTATAAATATGTCAAGTACACAACCAGAAATGATAGAAAAGACAGAAAATAATGAAATAGAACTACAAGTACAACAACCAGTAAAAAGAGGAAGAGGAAGACCAAGAAAAAATCCAGTTCCGACACAAACAACTGAACAACCAGTAAAAAGAAGAAGAGGAAGACCAAGAAAAAATCCAATTCCAGAAGAAGATGTAATTTTACCGGGTATTGATAATGTAGAGGAAGAAAAAGAAGAAGAAACAATATTACCTGGATTTGATAATTTTGATTCAAATGATTCAAATAATGAACCAGAGGAAAATACTGTATTACCAGGATTTGAAGAAGAAACCATATTGCCAGGATTTGAGCAAGATAATAATAATGATGCTAATAATAGCAATGATAATGACAATATATTACCAGGTTTTGAACAAGTAAATTCAGTGCCACAACAAGAAACGGTTACTAGAGAACAAACACATGAAGATTCTCGAACAAATATGTATAATTCTTATAATAATCAATATGAACAGAATTATAATAATACATATAACAATGACTATATTTCTTCTAATACAACAGATATTACTAGAAGAAATGATAATTATGTACAAACTATTGATATTTCATCACTTTTAACTTCTGACAAAAAAATAGTAACATTTGTTGGAACAAGTAAAAATGGAACATCATTTATTGTAAATAATGTAGCAGAATTATTATCATCTATGGGAATTAATGTAGCTATATTAGATACAACGGTTAATAGAAATTCATATTATATCTATACGAAAAATGAAGAAGCATTAAGAAATATTGCTTCTAATAGTATTGAACAACTTTCACAAGGTGTTGCAAATGGTATTCAAGTAAATAAAAATTTAACCGTATTTACGTCTTTGCCAGATGAAAGAGATTCTATTAGTAGAGTAGATGAGATATTAGAAACTTTAGTAAAAAATTATTCACTAATATTAATAGATTGTGATTTTAATACACCAATAGGATATTTTAAGCAATCATTAGAAACATATTTAGTACAATCACTAGATATACTTACAATACAACCACTTACAGCTTTTTTAAGGGAATTAAAAGCGAAAAACATACTAGATGAAGGAAAATTAAAAATTATATTAAATAAATTTGTAAAAATTAGAGGAATTAATGAAAAAACAATTATAGGAGGAATGGCATTTTATAATGATCCTGCAATGTCATTCATGACAGAGTTATTTGATAGAAATCTAATAAAATATATAACCATTCCTTTTGAAGAGGAAATATATATTAAATATTTAGAAGGAATCATTAATTGTGATATAAACTTAAAAGGTTATTCAAAAACATTTATGCAAGTTTTAAAAGCTTTAGGAAACATGATATATCCATTAGTTTCAGGACAAGGAACATATAGACCACCAACAGTCGGGGGAAACAGTAATCAAATGGGAACATTTTCTCCAAGCATGAATAACACATTGAACCAAATGAAAAGAAATTTTTAAATAGGAGGAATCAAGAGTGATAATAGGAGTTGCTGTAGTATTAGTAATAATAGTAATCATACTAGTTATTTACAATATAAAAATTAGTCAAAAAATTCAAAAATTTAAAAATATTAACCAAAAAATTACTAACCTACAAGTTGTTCAAGATTTCATGAATGCAATAGGTGAAACATCTTCGGTAGATGAAAAGATCAAGAAGATAAATAATATATTAATTGAAAAATATGAAATAAAATATTCCACAATTGTAGTTTTCAATGGTGCTGAATATGAGATAAAAGCTTCTAATGTAGATAAGAGACATTGGGATTCATTAAAATCTTTACAAGATGTTGATATGTTTAAAGATAGCATTCAAACAGCTACTCCTAAATATGTTACTGTAAATAATGAAAATGAAAGATTACCATATCAAAAAATGGAATTTGGAAGAGCAAAATCAGCTATATTTTTCCCATTGTATATAGACAATGTATATATTGGATATTGGATATTAGAAAGTGGAACGCCACATGATTTTGATAATGTTGATATAACAGTTTTAGAAGTTATAAAGGACAATATTGTATCTGTATTAAAAACAGTTGTACATCAAAAGACACTAGAATCAATTGTAAGAACAGATTTATTTACAGGTCTATATTCAGAAGAATATTTATATGGAGAAGGAAAGAAAATAATTGATCAATATACAATATCAACCATTTGTATGTTTAAAATTATTAATATAGAAGAAATTAATAAAAATTATTGCAGAGAATTAGGAAATCAAGTTATAAAAGAAATTAGTCGATATGTTCAAGATAATATTTCAGAAGATTATGTTTTTGTTAGATATATGGGACCTAAGTTTGTTATAGCATTTTCAGGAGTAGATACAGATGGAGTGGCATCATTCATTAATGATATAAAGGAACATATTGAACAAATGAAGATATCTTTACCAGAAGGAGAAGATCATTATACGACTGAAACCAATGAAAATAAAAATATGGACATGACAAAACAAGAGGTTACACCAATTATAAATGTTGTATTATCTTCATATTATAAAGGAACAGGACTAGAAGAAGTATTAAAGAAACTAGAAGAATATTTAGATAATGCAGATAAAAACGAAAGTGATATAACCAATATATAATTTGTTAGGTTATAAAAATGAAAAGGAGGCAGTATTATGGAATTTGATAAAACAATGAACTTTAAGGTAGAAAGAGAACAAAATGCAAAATGCCAAGAAATCTTAAAGGAAGTTTATGAAGCTTTAATGGAAAAAGGATATAATCCAATTAATCAAATTGTAGGATATATTTTATCGGGAGATCCTACATATATAACAAGCCATAATGATGCAAGAAATAAAATAAGGACAATTGAAAGAGATGAATTACTAGAAAAGATGGTAAAAAAATATATAGGATTAGAAGAGGACTAATATGAGAATATTAGGAATAGATTATGGAGAAGCAAGGGTTGGAATAGCAATAACAGATGCATTGAATATAACTGTACAGGGATTAGAAACAATTCAAAGAAACAATTCTGATAAAGTTGTATTAAGAAGATTAGATGAAATCTTAAAAAAATATGAGATAGATACAATTGTTGTAGGACTTCCTCTAAATATGAATGGGACAATGTCAGAAAGAGCAAAAGTTACAGAAAAATTTGTACATAAATTGAAATGTAAATATAATCATATTAAAATTGAAGTTATTGATGAAAGATTAACAACCGTTGCAGCACATAAAACAATGAATTTTTTAGATGTTAATAAGAATAAAAAAAGAGATATCGTTGATACTATATCTGCAGTATATATTTTAGAAACTTATTTAAATAAATTAAAAAATACATTGAAAAATTAAATTTAATCATGTATTATATTAAATATATAATAAAAAATAATAATTTGAAAGGAGAAATTTATGAACGATAACGAGAATTATGAAGGAGAAGATTTAGATAATTTAGTCATCTTAAATGATGAAGACGGAAATGAAGTAAAATTTGAATTTTTAGATTTAATTGATTTGGATGATGAAGAATATGTAGTATTATTACCTATAGCAGAAGAAGGAGAAGAAGACGAAGAAGGAGAAGTTGTTATACTAAAAGTAGAAGACACAGATGAAGATTCTGAAGAAGAGTCTTATGTAAGTGTTGAAGATGAAGATGTATTGAAAAGAGTTTTCGAAATATTCAAAGAAAAATTTAAAGATGATTTTGATTTTGTAGACTAATTTGGAAGGCGGATATCATTCGCCTTTGTTTATTATAAAGAAAATAAAAAGGAGGAAAACAAATGAAAAATTTTTCTACATGGCTATTAGCTTGTTTTATGATCATGTATTGGGTATTTAGAATCATAGTAGCCTTAATGGCACAATTACACCAAGATTTTTTTATAGTACCATTTAATGAAACACTAGAAATCGTTTTACTATTTGTAGTATTAGTATGTCTGATATTAATTGTAAAAAGAAAAATGGTGGGCGCATTAATATATTTATTAGCATATGGAATGTATTTTGGAACAGATGTAGCAACAAAAGTTTCAATGTTAATAGAAGATGCATCACAATTAACATTATCTGATTATACAGGATTATTAATATCATTAATTGGTATTATTATTCCAATAGCTATATTATTAGATTTATTAGCAGACAAAAATAGAAAAGCACACCCTAAAGATAAGAAGACAGATTGGTTTTATAAAAATGAAGCATATGATAGAAAATTAGATGATAGAGCAGATAAAAATAATTATAGAACTTTGTAGATATTATTGAAAAGGGGGACATTTGAGAAAGCGCCTCAAATGTCTTTTTTAATTGTAAGGAAGTGAAAAAGTGGAAAATAAAATGAATATCAATTGGTATCCAGGACATATGGCAAAAACCAAAAGACAAATTATGGAAGATGTAAGGTTAGTAGATATTGTTATAGAACTATTAGATGCCCGTATACCAATATCTAGCCAAAATCCAGATATAGCACAAATAACTAAAAATAAGAAAAAAATGATAGTCTTAAATAAATGTGATTTGTCAGATGAAAGACAAAATATAAAATGGGTTGAATATTTTAATAAAAAGAATATTCCGGCAGTTCTAACAGATTCCAATTCTGGAAAAGGGATAGAAGAATGCATCAGAAAAGTAGAAAAAATTATGCAGGAAGACTTAAAAACGCAAGCAGAAAAAGGAAGAATTGGAAGAAAAATAAAAGCAATGGTTTTAGGAATACCTAATGTAGGAAAATCTTCATTTATTAATCGAATTTCTAAAAAATCATCTGCTGGAGTGGGAAATAAACCAGGTGTTACAAAACAAAAACAATGGATCCGTATCAATGAAAAAGTAGAATTATTAGATACACCAGGCGTATTATGGCCAAAATTTGAAAGTGAAGAGGTGGCTTTACATCTTGCATTTACAGGAACGATCAAAGAAGACATTTTACAAAGAACAGAAGTTGCCTATTACTTAGTAAAATTTTTAATAGAAAATTATCCAAAGTTATTATGTGAAAGATATAAATTAACAGAAGAATATATAAATGAACAATTAGAAAATCAAGAAAGACCAGAAAATGAAAATATTTATGAAATCTTTTTAGAAATTGGAAGAAAAAGGGGTTGCATCATTTCAGGAGGCAATATTGATGAAGAAA
Source organism: uncultured Clostridia bacterium (assembly GCA_944386365.1). Lineage (GTDB taxonomy): Bacteria > Bacillota > Clostridia > TANB77 > CAG-508 > CAG-269. The sequence continues at coordinate 64,578 of CALXAT010000008.1, read as the reverse complement.
AAACAGCAAGAATTATTTTAGATGAATTTAAAAATGGAAAAGTTGGAAAAGTTACTCTAGAAAGAGTTAACTAAAAAGTCTTAGGTAATAAAATAAAAAATGTTAAATAAAAAGAGATAATCATAAGGAAAAAAGGAAGAAAAATGAAATGGAAGGATTTTTAAAAATAGACAGAACAAAAGAAGAAGTAGAATTAATGTCACCATTGACATGGGCATATATAGGAGATGCTGTATATGAGTTATATATAAGAAATAAATTAGTTAATGAAACAAACTTAAAGCCACATAAATTGCATATAGAAGCGATTAAATATGTAAAAGCAAAAAGTCAAGCAGAGAAATTAAATGAGATATATGAAACATTAACAGATGAAGAAAAAGATATTGTACGAAGAGGAAGAAACACACAAAATCATCATTTACCTAAAAATTCAAATGTACAAGAATATATGTATGCAACAGCTTTCGAAGCATTAATTGGATATTTATATTTAACCAAGCAAAGTACAAGACTAAAAGAAATTTTAGAACGTTAGGGATGTGTCAAAATGGTCACTGCTTAGAGCTGAGCAGTTCAAAATGTTTAAATGTAATCTCTTGAAAACACAAAAGTATTGACAAAGTCTAATTAAAAGTGATATAAAATATATAATATAGAGAAAAAAGAAAACAAAAGAGGAGTTGTAAAACTATGAAAAAAGTAGCTGTAAGCCTTGAGGCTGTACACACACACACACACACACACACACACAATATGTTTAGTTAATAAAAGAATCGTAAATATATATGAAGAAAAAGATAGTGATATAAACCTATAAAAGTAGGTTTTATGTTGCTATCTTTTTGTGTTTCATAAGTTATAGAATTTTAAGAAATATATATAATTTAACAAAAGGAAAGGGAGAAAGGCAAATGAAGAAAAATAGAAAAAATAAGGGAATTACATTGATTGCATTGGTTATCACAATTATTGTGTTATTAATTCTATCAGGTGTAACAATTTCAACATTAATGGGAGATAATGGAATTTTAACAAAGGCAACACAAGCAAAAGAAGAAACAGAAGAAGCAAGTGATATAGAACAAATAGGATTATTAGTAAATGAGAATCAAATAGAAGGACATATAGAAGGACATATATTAGGGGAAAAATTAAAACAAGTTGCATTTAATGAGACAGAAAATACCAAAAGTATATACGATTCTGAAACAGGAACTACCTATGGGGATGGATGGTATTATTTAACCCCAGAAAATGCAGAAGAATTACAATTACATAAATCATATATTGTAAATTATGAAACAGGAGAAATTGTGAAATTTGATGAAAATAAACACAGAATTGTAACAAATGAATTAAAATGTATAACAGAGGGACTAGTGTATGCTGCAGATCCACAAAATATGACAGATGGAAATAGTTGGGGAGATGCGATATTGCATAACTTCAATGAAGGAGATGAAAATAGTGGATGGAATGAAAATGCATTAATGTTTGATGGTGTAGATGATGGAATAGAAGTAGAAGACAAATCAGATTATAGTAAAGGAATAACATTAGAGATGTATTTTAAATTAAGAGGAGAGACAGAAAACCAATTAGTACAGATATTAATGATGAAAAGAAAAACAGTAGATGATGGATTTTTTATGTTTATAGGTAATAATAATGATGATTTTGAATATAAAAGACTATATATTGATATAGGAGGTGGACGGCGTAAATAGACTTAGAACAAGAATACTTGTAGAAGAAAATGTACCTATATATATAACATATACATTTAATCCAAATGCTGAAAATGACAAAGGTATATTATATGTAAATGGAGAAAAAAGAGAAACAACCAATTTAGGAAATATAAAAAATCTAGTAAAAATACAAAATGATATTAATATACAAATAGGATCAGATGTACATGAAACACTTAAAGAAGGGTATACGTATCCGTTTAATGGAGAAATATATGCAGCAAGGGTATATAATAGGCCATTAACACAGCAAGAAGTAGAATATAACTATGATGCAACAGTAAATAAATAAGTTTTATATTATATAGGATAAAAAAGGACCTATTTATAAGGATAATATTCACGAAAGAATAAAGGTAAACATAAATATTGAAAAGAAATTTAAAATAACACTTGAAAAAATTAGAAATCTATAGTAAAATAGGTATGTTGAAAAACAACATACCTTTTACTTAGCTTATAGATAAGCACCAAATCTTAAGCTCAGTTAAAGGAGAAAATAGAAAATAGGAGGTGTAAACGATGACAAAGGAAAGAAAACAAGAAATTATTAACACATATAAAAGAGATGAAAATGATACTGGTTCACCAGAAGTTCAAATCGCTCTTTTAACAGAAAGAATTAATGAATTAACAGAACACTTAAAAGTTCACAAAAAAGATAACCATTCAAGAAGAGGACTTCTAAAAATGGTTGGAAAAAGAAGAAACTTATTAAACTATGTTGCTAAGAAAGATATCAACAGATATAGAACAATCGTTGAAAAATTAGGAATAAGAAAATAAGAAATAAAAATAAGCCCGGTGTATAATCGGGCTTAAAAAAAATTTTAGTAAACTTGAGATTAGGTAAGTAGCTTGTATGATGCATTGGAAATTTGGATTAGGTCTGTCCCTTTTGTTTCATTTTGAAACAATTTGACACGTCCCCAATGTTCAATGTAACATAGAGGTTACCATCTAAATTAAGTTTACTAAAGTTTGAAGAAAAATGGTGCAATATTTTAAAGTAAATTTTTGATTTAGGAGGATTTTTTATGTTTAAAACGTATGAAACAGAATTAGCAGGAAGAAAGCTTGTTTTTGAAACAGGTAAAATGGCAGGATTAGCAAATGGAAGTGTATTGGTTAGATATGGAGATACAGTCGTACTTGTAAACGCTACAGCTTCTAAAGAACCAAAAGAAGGAATTGACTTTTTCCCACTTTCAGTAGATTATGAAGAAAAATTATATTCCGTTGGTAAAATACCAGGAAGTTTTATTAAAAGAGAAGGAAAACCAAGTGATAAAGCAATTTTAACATCAAGAGCAATTGATAGACCTTTAAGACCTTTATTTCCAAAAGATTTTAGGAATGATGTTGTAGTTGTAGCAACGGTTCTTTGCGTTGATCAAGATAATTCACCAGAAATTGCAGCTATGATTGGTGCTTCAGCAGCTTTATCTATATCAGACATCCCATTTGGTGGACCAACAGCAGCAGTCAATGTTGGATTAATTGATGGAAAGATTATCATAAATCCAACAGAAGCAGAAAGAGAAAAAAGTGATTTAACATTAACCGTTGCAGGAACAGAAAAGAAAATTGCCATGATTGAAGCAGGAGCAAATGAAGTACCAGATGATGTTATGTTACAAGCAATTGAAGAAGGTCATAAAGAAATCAAGAAAATTTGTAAATTTATTTCTAAAATGAAAGAAGAAATTGGAAAGCCAAAATTTGCATATAAATCATTTGCAGTACCAGAAGATATTTATCAATTTGTAGAAAGTAATTTCAAAGAAGATATGTTAACAGCAGTTCAAGAAAAAGATAAAGAAACAAGAGATAACAATGTTTCAGAATTATCAGAAAAAATTGCAAATAGCTATGAAGAAAAATTCGGAAAAGATGCTGCTGAAGAGCATAAAGGTGATATTGGAGAAGCCATTCATGATCTAGAAAAGAAATGTGTAAGACATTTAATTTTTGATGAACATAAGAGAGTGGATGGAAGAAAACTAGATGAAATAAGACCTCTATCATGTGAAGTAGGATTATTGCCACGTACACATGGAAGTGCTTTATTTACAAGAGGTTTAACACAAGTTTTATCTGTTGCAACATTAGGAATGATTAGTGAAGAACAAGTATTAGATGGAATTGATACAGAAGAATCAAAAAGATATATGCATCATTATAACTTCCCAGGATATAGTGTTGGTGAGGCAAGAACTTCAAGAGGTCCAGGAAGAAGAGAAATCGGACATGGAGCTTTAGCAGAAAAAGCATTGGTTCCAGTAATTCCATCAAAAGAAGAATTCCCATATGCTATAAGAGTGGTATCTGAGGTATTATCTTCAAATGGTTCAACATCACAAGCAAGTATTTGTGGTAGTACATTAGCATTAATGGATGCAGGTGTACCAATCAAAAGACCAGTTGCAGGTATTTCAACAGGATTAGTTACAAATCCAAATGATGAAAATGACTATGTAATGTTAGTAGATATCCAAGGTATTGAAGATTTCTTTGGAGATATGGACTTTAAAGTTGGAGGAACAGAAAAAGGTATTACAGCTATCCAAGTAGATATTAAGGTGGATGGATTATCTTATGATATTATCAAAGAAGCATTTGAGAAGACAAGAATTGCCAGAAAACATATTCTAGAAGATGTTATGCTTCCAGTATTAGATAAACCAAGAGCTGATATTTCTCCATATGCACCAAGAATTGTTAGTACACTAATCAAAGTGGATAAAATTAAAGATGTTATTGGATCTGGTGGAAAAACAATTAATAAAATTATTGAAGAGACAGGTGTAAAAATTGATATAGAAGAAGATGGACAAGTATTTATCTATTCAAATGATACGAAAAAAGCAGAACAGGCATTAGATATGATAGAAGATATTGTAAGAGATGTAGAAGTAGATGGTATTTATTATGGAGAAGTTGTTAGAATTATGAACTTTGGTGCATTTGTTGATTTAGGATGTGGAGGAAAAGAAGGATTATTACACATTTCTCAAATTTCTAAAGATAGAATCAAACATGTAGAAGATGTTTTACATGTTGGAGATAAAGTAACTGTAAGGGTTACAGACATTGATGACCAAGGTAGAATCAATTTAACTATGAAAGATTTAGCAGAAACAAAATCAGATGAAGAAAATAAGAAATAATATTGATTTTATAAGAATAACATATTAAAATATAGAAGAGTTGTATATTGTATACAACTCTTTTCATAATTTTTAGAGAGAAAAAAGTTTATTTAATATTAATTATTATAATATATAATAGTTATTACGCATAATTTTACCTATAGAAAGAATATAATCATAAATATAGAAAGAGGGAACATATGGAATATATAAAAGATTTTGCAGAATATCTAGGAAAAATAACAGGAATTGATAGTGAATATATAAGATTAGCAATACTAACCATACTAATATTTTTTGTATTTGGTGTTATAAAATCTATTATCAAAAAAATATATTCAAACTTGCCAGTAAATGACAAAAAGAAATTTTTTAGAAATCGAAAAATAAGAATTATATTAACAGCGATTTCTTTTATTTTGGTTTTCCTTCTTTGGGGAGAAAAAATATCAGGAATCATAACTTTTATTAGTTTTATATCAGCTGGTTTAACCATTGCTATAAGAGAAATTATATTTAACTTTTTTGCTGGTATGTATATGAATATTAAGAAACCATTTGAGATTGAAGATAGAGTGGAGATAAATGGCATTAAAGGTGATGTTATTAGAATGAATCCACTTAGTTTTGAAGTATTAGAAATTGGAGAAAGAGTATATGGTGAGCAAAGTACAGGAAGAATTGTACATATACCAAACTCCTATATCTTTACATATACATTAAAAAATTATACAAAAGTATTTAAATATATATGGGATGAAATAAAGGTAGATATTTCTTTAGATGTGGATATTAAAAAGACAGAAGAGATATTATATGAAATCTTATTTGATAATGAAATATTAAAAGAAATTCCAAGGAAAATGGAAGATGCTGTGGATGAAGCAATTCTAGAATATAGAATTTATTATAATAATTTGGATCCTATTATTTATATAAAAATAGAAAGATCACATATAGAAATGTATTTAAGATATTTAGTGCATCCAAAGAAAGCAAGAGATGTACAAAATGAAATTAATATGCGCATTATGGAAGAATATCAAAAAGGAAATATAGATTTATATATAAATGACTAAAATAAGTAAAAATTACAGTACTTTTTTTGAAAAAAACTTGCATTTTTGGCAAAAAGTGGGTATAATATATATGATAAACAACATGAGCAAGAGAGTGGGAACAAATCCCACTCTTAAATTTTGAATAAAGGAGGAAAACTTCTTGGCAAATATAGAAGAAAAGGTAGAGAACCTATTAAAGGAAAGAATAGAAAATTTAGGTTATGACTTATATGATGTAGAATATGCAAAAGAAGGAAAAAATTATTTCTTAAGAATCTATATTGATAAACCAGAAGGAATTGATTTACAAGATTGTGAAAAAGTAAATGATGAAATATCTGATGTATTAGATGAAGCCAATTATATCAAGGAACAATATTTTTTAGAGGTTTCATCACCAGGAATTGAAAGAATTTTAAGAAAAGATAAACATTTAGAGAAAAATAAAGGAAAAGAAATTGCCATAAAGTTATTTAAAAAAGATGATTTAGGAAAAAAAGATTATCAAGGCATATTAAAAGACTTTAATGATGAAAACATTTTTCTAGAAGAGAATATAAAGATTGAAAGAAAAAATATTGCACAAATAAAAACAGTATATCATTGGGAATAGAAAGGAAGGAAAAGAAAATGAAAAGCAAAGAACCAGCTATTGATAATAAAGAATTAATATTAGCATTAGAGGATTTAGAAAAAGAAAAAGGAATCAAAAAAGAATATTTATTAGAGTCAATTGAAACAGCATTACTTACAGCATATAAAAGAAATTTTGATGCATTAGATAATGTAAAGGTGGTTATGGATCCTGAAACTGGAGCAACACATGTATATTCAATTAAAGAAGTCATGGAACATGCAAATGATAATGCATTAGAAATTAGTTTAGAGGATGCTAGAAAAATAAATAAAGATGTGAATGTTGGGGATACCGTAGAAGTAGAAATTGTTCCAAGAAACTTTGGAAGAATTGCAGCGCAAACAGCAAAGCAAGTTATTATTCAAAAATTAAGAGAAGCAGAAAGAGAAATTATTTATACAGAATTTAATGATAGAAAAGGTGAAATTGTTTCAGGAATTGTTCAAAAAGCAGATAAAAACATTGTGGTAATGGATTTAGGAAAATTAGAAGGCATTATGCCAACAAAAGAACAAGTTCCAACAGAAACATATAGAGTTAATGACAAAATAAAAGGATATGTTTTAGATGTAGAAAGAGGAGCAAAAGGAGCACCACAAGTTATCGTATCTAGAAGTCATCCGGATTTTGTTAGAAAATTATTAGAATTTGAAATACCTGAAATTTATGAAGGGGTTATTGAAATAAAAAGTGTTTCAAGAGATCCAGGATATAGAAGTAAAGTAGCGGTGTATTCTCCAGATCCTAATATAGATCCTGTAGGTTCTTGTGTTGGACAAAAGGGTGTTAGAATTCAAAATGTTATCAATGAATTAAATGGAGAAAAAATTGATGTTATAGAATGGAATGAAGATCCATCCATTTATATAGCTTCTGCATTATTACCTGCTAAAATATTAGCGGTGGATATAAAGGAAAATGAGAGATTCGCACAAGTTATTGTTCCAGATGATCAACTATCATTAGCAATTGGAAAATCAGGACAAAATGCAAGATTAGCTGCCAAACTAACAAATTGGAAAATTGATATAAAATCAGAGTCACAATTTAGAGAAATGTTAATGAATGCACAACAAGAAACAGAAGAACAACACCAACAAGAAGATGAAAAAGAAGAATAATTAAAGTTTTAGCACATACAATAAAATGGACGATCTATGAAACATAACGTATCAGAGATGGAGGTTTTTAAGTGAAAAAGATACCACAAAGGACCTGTATGGGATGTAATGAAAAAAAAGATAAAAATAGACTAATTAGAATTGTGAAAAATAAAGATAATGAGATAAGTATCGATAAAACGGGAAAAATGGAAGGCAGAGGGGCATATATCTGTGATGATGTAAACTGCCTAGAAAAAGTAATAAAGTCAAAAAGATTAGAAAAAGTGTTAGATATAAAAATATCAGATGAAATTTATGAAAGTTTAAGAGGTGTCATTCTTGATAAATAAAAAAATATTGGGATTAATTGGATTATCTACAAAAGCACGGAAAAATATCTTTTGGTGCAGATAGTGTAGAAAATGGTATAAAGAAAAAGATAGTTAAATTGGTTATTATAGCAGAAGATTCATCAAATAGAACAAAAGATAAATTTAAAAGAATATGTAAAGAATGGAATATACCAATTATTCAAATAGCAGATATAGAAACATTAAGTAAGGTAATCGGAAAAAGTAATAAAGCAGTTATTGGTATAAATGATATAAATTTATCAAAAGAAATACAAAAAATAAATAATGGGGGTGAAGCTCTTGGGTAAAATAAAAATACATGAAATAGCCAAAAAATTAAATTTAACAAGTAAAGAAGTGTTAGATATAGCAAAGAAATTAAATATTGAAGCCAAAAGTCATTTAAGTGGGGTAGATGAAGAGGAAGCTAAAAGAATAGAAGCGTTAGCAGCAAAAAAATCTTCAAATCAAAAGAAAACCACTGAAAATAAAGCAACAAAAAAAGAAACACCTGTTATTATCAGAAGAGAAGTGATTATTGCACAAGATGAATCTGAAAAAGCAAAAGAAGTGGTAAAGAAAGAAGAAAAAAGAAATAATAATATAGGTTTCGTTGAGAGAAAAACCAATAAAGACTATAACATAGTATATAGAAATAAACCAAATAAACCAATGACTGTAAGCGAATTATTTGGATTAAAAAAAGAAGAACCAAAGAAAGAAGAAATAAAAAAGGAAGAAAAAACAGAAGCAAAAACTGAAACAGTTGTAAAGGCAGAAAAGACTGTAAAAAAAGAAGCCGATACTGTTCAAGAAGAAAAATCTAATAAAAAAGTTGCAGAAAAGGTTGAAGAAAATAAGGGTATGAAAGTAGAAACGAAAAATGTAAGAGTGAATAATAATACAAATAATCATTATCAAAATAGAAATAATAATTATAATAATCAAAAAAGAAATAATAATTTCAATAACAATAATAATTCTAATTTTAATAGAAATAATAAATTTAATAATAGAAATGGCACTAATGATTGCTATGGAAAAAGGCCATTAGATGAAAAGGGTATTGAAAAAAATATTAAAAATATTATGGCAACAGAAACCATAGAAAAAGAAAATGTAAGAGAATATAATAGAAATATTGATAAACAAAAAAATAATAACCGATTTGATGAGAATAAAAATACCAAAAAGACAAAAAATAGAAGAAATGCCAATAATGCTAATTTTGATGAAGGTAAATTAAAATCATTAAAAACAGCAAATCAATTATCCAATATGTTTGATGACCAAGATGGTGGCATGTTAGATTATTATGATTTAACAACAGAAAGAGGAAGACGTGGAAAGAAAAAGAAAAATCAAAATCAAGAAGAAAGAACAAAACAAAAAATCTTTAAATTAACCAATATTGAAATTCCAGAAACTATTACGGTTAAAGATTTAGCTGCAGAGATGAAAAAGACAACTGCGGAAGTTATCAAGAAATTATTAGGATATGGTGTCATGGCAACCATTAATCAAGAAATCGATTTTGATACAGCATATTTAATTGCACAAGAATTTGGAATTACAGCAACGAAAAAAGAAACTGTAACAGAAGAAGATATCTTATTTGATGAATCTGAAGATAGAGAAGAAGATTTAGTACCAAGACCACCAGTTGTTGTTGTAATGGGACATGTAGACCATGGTAAAACTTCATTATTGGATGCGATTAGAAAAACAAATGTTATTGAAGGAGAAGCAGGTGGAATTACACAAGCCATTGGTGCTTATATGGTAAAAATCAATGATAGAGAAATTACATTCTTAGATACACCAGGTCATGAAGCATTTACAGCAATGCGTGCAAGAGGAGCACAAATTACAGATATTGCAATCTTAGTAGTAGCGGCAAATGATGGCGTAATGCCACAAACGGTTGAAGCAATTAATCATGCAAAATCAGCAGGAATTCCAATTATTGTTGCTATTAATAAAATTGATTTACCAGACGCCAATATTGAAAAAGTAAAACAAGAATTAATGGCATATGAATTAGTACCAGAAGAATGGGGTGGAGATACAATATATGTTCCAATTTCTGCTAAGAAACATCAAAATATTGACCAATTATTAGAAATGGTATTGTTAGAAGCAGATGTATTAGAATTAAAAGCAAATCCACATAAACAAGCAAAAGGTGCTGTTATAGAGGCAAGACTAGATAAATCAAAAGGTGCAATTGCTACTATGTTAGTACAAAGAGGAACATTAGATGTAGGAGACACCATTGTGGTTGGTTCATCTATAGGAAGAATTAGAGCAATGGTCAATGATAAAGGTAAAAAGGTAAAATCAGCAGGACCTTCAACACCAGTTGAAATTATGGGATTAACAGATGTTCCAGAAGCAGGGGATACTTTCTATGAAGTTAAAAATGAAAAAATGGCAAAACATTTAATAGAAAGAAGAAAACGTCAAGCGAGAGAAAAAGCAATCAACTCTGTTACAAAAGTAACATTAGATAATTTATTTAGCCAAATGGAAGAAGGAAAATTAAAAGTATTAAATTTAATTGTAAAAGCAGATGTACAAGGTTCTGTTGAAGCTGTAAAACAATCATTAGAAAAATTACAAAATGAAGAGGTTAGAGTAAAAGTAATTCATAGTGCAGTTGGTGCTGTTAATCAATCAGATGTTACACTTGCAAAAGTATCTAATGCGATTATCATAGCATTTAATGTAAGACCTGACCATACAGCTAAAGAAATGGCAGAAAAAGAAGAAGTTGAAATTAAACAATATTCTGTTATTTATCAAGTTATCGAAGATGTAGAAGCTGCTATGAAAGGAATGTTAGCGCCTAAATATGAAGAAAAAGTCATTGGAAATGTAGAAGTAAGACAAATATTTAAGATTTCAAATGTAGGAACAATTGCAGGAGCTTATGTACTAAATGGTAAAGTTGAAAGAAATGCAGGCGTAAGAGTGATTCGTGATAATATCGTTATTCATGATGGTCATTTAGCAACATTAAAAAGATTTAAAGATGATGTTAAAGAAGTTACAAAAGGATTTGAATGTGGAATGCAAATTGAAGATTATAATGACATTAAAGAAGGCGACATTATCGAAGTATATATTATGGAAGAAATAAAAAGATAAATGAGAAAAGAAGGAGAAAGGGATATATTCCCTTTTTTCTAAATAAAACAAACCAAACAAAGGAGGAGAAGTATATGCAAGGAAAAAATAATCCAAGATTAGGTAGGATTGATGAAGAATATAAAAAGGAACTTAGCCAAATTATAGGATATGAATTAAAAAATCCTAATGTTACAGGATTAATTAGTGTTACAAAAGTAAAAGTAACAAATGATTTAAAATATGCAAAAGTATATGTCAGTATTTTAAATTCAAAAAATGTAAAAGATACATTGGCTGGATTGAAAAAATCATCAGGATATCTAAGAACAGAATTAGCGAAAAGAGTTAATTTGAGAAACACACCAGAATTAATATTTGAATTGGACGATTCTATTGAATATGGTGCAAAAATAGATTCTATTTTAAAAGAGATTATACCTAAAAAAGGGGAAGATGAAAAAAATGAAAAGTAAGAAAATTTTAGCAAAAGCTAAAAGGTTCTTCTTTAATCATAAAGAGAGAGGTAGAAAAAATGACATTAGATGATATTTTAGTAGAAATTAACAATGCCGAGAAAATAGTTATCATGGCACATGAAACACCTGATGGGGATGCAATAGGTAGTATGCTATCTATGTATTTAGCCTTAAAAAAATTAGGAAAAGATGTAGACGTTATTGTTAGAGAGTTTCCAAGAACATTTCGTTTCTTACCAGGAGCAAATGCTGTAAAAATGAATTCAGATATAGAGAAATATGATTTGGCAATTTCTTTAGATTGTGCAGATTTAAAGAGGTTAGTAGGAAAAGAGTATTTTGAAAAAGCCAAAAGAACAATTGTGATCGATCATCATAGTACCAATATGATGTATGGAGATTTGAATTTTGTTAATCCAGTTTCACCTGCTTGTTGTGAAATATTGGCAGGAATGTTTGAATATTTCGATATAGCTATTGATTCAGATATTGGAAGTTGTATAATGACAGGAATCATAACCGATACAGGAGGATTTAAATATTCTAGTGTAACAGCTGAAACATTTGAGTTTACAGCAGAACTATTAAGAAAAGGTGTCAATATATCAGATATTTATCAAAGAGTATTAGAAACAAGGACAAAATCAAATTTTGAATTGTTAAGAAGAGCAACCAATCGATTAGAACTTTTAGAAGATGGAAAAATTGCATTTACATATATTAATAAAAAAGATGAAGAAGAAGTTCATGCAGAACCTGGAGACCATGAAGGAATTGTTGAAAATGGAAGAAGTATAGAAGGGGTAAAAGTATCTGTATTTATCAGAGAAAAAGAAGAAAATCTATACAAAGTTTCTATGAGAGCTGGAAATAGTTCTAACATAAATGTTTCCGATATTTGCTATATTTTTGGTGGTGGAGGACACCCAAGAGCAGCAGGAGCAGTTGTGTCAGGAAATGTAGAGCAAGTAAAAGAAAAATTAGTAAAAGAAATAAAAAAAGTTATATAATCAAATTTAAAATATAGTTATAAAACAAATTAAAGAAAAGGTAAAAAGATGAATGGAATATTAGTCGTTAATAAGCCAAAGGGCTGTACATCACATGATATTGTTGCTAAAGTGAAGAAAATAGTAGGTGAAAAAGTAGGACATACAGGAACGCTAGACCCATTAGCGACAGGAGTTCTACCATTACTTATTGGAAAAGGAACCCTATGTTCAAAATATTTGATAAATCATGACAAAAAATATAAAGTTGTTTTAAAGTTAGGCATAAAAATGAGTACAGGAGACGAAGAAGGAGAAGTCTTAGAAAAAAGGCAAGTGGATGGACAAATCCTAAGTGAAAAGAATGTGGAAAATGTTTTAGAAAGCTTTATAGGAGAACAAAAACAAATTCCACCAATCTATTCTGCCATAAAAGTAAAAGGAAAAAAATTATATGAATATGCGAGAAATCATCAAAATGTAGAAATACAGCCAAGGAATATAAAGATATATGCTATTAAGTTATTAGGAGTGGATAAAAATAATTGTGAAATTAAATTTGAAGTAGCATGCTCAAAAGGAACCTATATTAGAAGTTTATGTGAAGATATTGCTAAAAAAATGCATACAATTGGTTATATGAAAGAATTACAAAGAATAGAAGTAGGCAATTTTAAAATAGACCAAGCAATTTCAGTAGATGAATTAAATGCGGACAATATACAAGAAAAGATTATCACAATAGATAATATATTTAAAGACTTAGAAGAAATTACTTTAAATGAAAGAAAGTTACAATTATTTTTAAATGGGGTAAAATTAACAATAAATCATGAAGATGGTATATATAAAATATATAGCAAAAATACTTTTATAGGAATTGGGATCGTAGAAAATAAACTTTTAAAAAGAGATATTATTATATAGTCATATAAAAGAAATTACCTTAATATACTTAAAATAGAAAAGTATATGAGGTGATTTTTTTATGTATTATATCCAAGAAAGTGACAAGCTCAATAAAATAAAAGAATTTTTTAATATTGTAAAATTAGAAAATAATTACATTATTTTACCAGTGGAATCCTCAAAAGAAATAAATGAAAGACAAGCCTATAAATTAGCCGTTAAAACAAAACAAATTTTAAGTAAAACTAATAGTAAAAAATTAGTATTAAGTAAATTTGTAAAAAAACAAAAACAATATGTCAATTATTTATATAGCTATCATTATGAAATCGTGGATGGAAAATGGTTATTTCAAATGCTAATTTTTGATGTTTTGCAATATATAATAGAAAAAATGAAGATAAAAGAAGAGGATATAAAAATAGGGATTTTAGTAAATGATATTTCAGATTTAGCACTATATGCCATAAAAGAATTGGTTAAAAAATATAAAAATGTAAATATAGTTACAAATCATATAAATATGTTAAAAAATATTGAAGAAAAAATTTCAGAAGAGTATGGAATTTTTATTAATGTGGGAAATAATAAAAGGAAAATACTTTCTAAAACAAATATTATTTTAAATTTAGATTTTCCTACAGAAGTAATTAATCGATATAATATAAATAGTGAAGCAAATATTATTAACTTCAAAGGAAATGTCAAAATAAAAGATAAAAGATTTAATGGATTAAATATTAATGATTATGAAATTGATTGGAAAAAGGATACACTTTCAGAAAAATTTTATAAAAAAGAAGTATATGAAGCAATGCAACATAAAGGGCAACCAATTGCAGAGACTTTAAAGAAAATAAAAAGAGATAAGATAAAAATAAAAGAACTAATAGCGGTTAATACAATTATATAGGTCATATTTAATAGATTTATGAAAATTTTATTAAATGCTTTTCTTTTTTTATAAAATATAATATAATGTAGATGTTAATTTTTTTAGTTGGCAAGGAGGTAATGATATGCCAAGCAATAACAGAAGAAGTCATAGTGATGATAAAACAAAAAAATATAATATGAAAAATGCAAAAAGAAAAAGAAGAACAACCAATTCAAAAAAAGATGCAAGAGCAACTAAAAGAATAGCAACACAAAAAGGTAATAAAGGGAAGAAAAATAAAGAAGGAAAATTCTCTGCTAGACATCCAAAATTTATGATGGCATTAAAAATTTTTATATTAATGTTCTTATTACTTTGTGTAATAGGAGCAGGAATTATAGCAGGTGTATTTTTTGGATTATTTGGAGACGATTTTGAAATAACAAAAGAAGAATTAACAATAGGTACGGCTAACTCTGTGATTGTAGATCAAAATGGAGGTGTCGTTGCAAATTTAAGTGGGGATGAAAAAAGAAAAGTTATTACACTTGAAGATATGGCAGATTACTTACCAAAAGCTTATGTGGCAATGGAAGATGAAAGATTTTATGAGCATAATGGAGTAGATTTAAAAAGAACAGCAGGCGCTATATTACATACTTTATTAGGAGATAGTTCTTATGGTGGAAGTACTATAACACAACAGTTAGTAAAAAATATAACAAAAGATGATGAAAGATCTGGTATGGCTGGTATTATGAGAAAAGTAAGAGAATGGGCAAAAGCATATCAAGTAGAAAGAATGATATCAAAAGACCAAATCTTAGAGTTATATTTAAACATACTATATGTTGGAGGAGAAGGAAATCTACATGGCGTAGAGCTAGGAGCAGAATATTATTTTAATAAAAGTGCAAAAGACTTGACTTTAGCAGAATGTGCATTTATGGCCGGAATCAACAGCTCTCCAAGCAGATATAATCCATTTGATGAGAGTAAAGATAATACAGAATTAATAAAGAATCAAACAAAAGTAGCTTTAAATAAAATGAAAGAATTAGGCTATATTAATAGCCAAGAAGAATATGATGCTGCAATAGCAGAAGTAGATAATGGATTGCCATTCCAAAAAGGAGATATTGCAACAACATCTTCTTATTCATATCATACAGAGGCTTTGTTAGATCAAATAATTGATCAACTTGTAGCAGAAAAAGGATGGACAGAACAATTTGCTGAAAATTATGTATATAGTAGTGGACTTACAATATATTCAACAGTAGATACGAATATTCAAACACAAATGGAAGAAGAATTTAAAAAGGATAAATATATTGTTTCCGGAAGAGCAACAAATAGTGAAACGGGAGAAAAGAAAAATGATCATTCTCAAGCTGCAATGGTTGTCATCGACTATAAAACAGGAAATGTAGTGGGAACAGTAGGCGGTTTAGGAGAAAAAACAGAATCAAGAGGATTAAACAGAGCAACACAAAGTGTTAGACAAACAGGCTCTTCTATAAAACCAATAGCTGTTATTGCACCGGGACTACAAGAAAAAGTCATAACAGCAGCAACAGCATATATGGATGAGGAAACAAATTTTGGTGGAAATTATATTCCAAAAAATCAAAATGGTAAATTTAGTAATCAATCAGTAAATATAAGATATTTTATCTCAAAGTCTTTAAATATACCAGCCATAAAGATAATGAGAGAATTATCACCAAGCAAATCTATCGAATATTTAAACAAGATGGGACTTAGTCATATTAATGCAGATGAAGATAGTGATCTATCTTTAGCATTAGGTGGTACGACAAATGGAGCAACACCACTAGAAATGGCAGCTGCATATAGTACAATTGCAAATGATGGGGTATATATAACACCAACATTCTATACAAAAGTAGTAGATTCTAGTGAAAATACAGTTTTAACACCAAATCAAGAACAAACAAGAGTTATATCAGAACAGAATGCTTATATAGCCAAAACGATTGTACAAGAACCTGTAAAATCAGGTGGAACAGCAACATATTGTGCAATCAGTGGAATGGATGTAGCTGCTAAAACAGGTACAACAGATGATGATTATGATAGATGGCTTTGTGGATTTACACCATATTATGCAGCAGCATGTTGGTTTGGTTATGATCAACCAGAAACAGTTTACTATTCAGGAAATAATCCAGCAGGTGTTTTATGGGATAATGTCATGACATCTATTCATCAAGGACTAGCAAGTGCTACATTTACAAGACCAAGTGGAATTGTAGAACAAACTGTATGTAGAACAACAGGTTGCCTAGCTTCAACAGGTTGTACAGATACATATAAAGAAATATTCACACAAGACAATATTCCAGAAAAATGTGAAGGACATGGTAGTCAAACAATATGTACAGAATCTAATAAGGTTGCGACAGAATATTGTTCACAATATTGTGCAGTAAGACAAAATTATTATGGTGCAGTACTTCCAAAAGAAGAATTAGGATTATGGAAACCAGTAAATGGAAAAAGTTCAACAGGAAATAAAATAAATGAGGTATGTACATTACATACAGAACCAAAAGAAGAGGAAAAACCTGTCAATAATACACCATCTACCAATACAAGCAATAGTACGACAACCGGAAATACTTCTGGAGGGGGAGATACTTCGACAGGTAATGGAAATACTTCTGGAGAAGGAAATACTTTGACAGGTGATGGAAATACTTCTGGAGGAGGAAACACTGTACCAGGTGATGGAAATACAACACAACAGTAATAAATGAAAATTGAGGTGTGAAATAAAATTTTTTCACATCTCAAATTTAAAAAGGAGGAAATATGGATATATATTTATACAATACACTAACAAGAGAAAAAGAGACATTTAAACCAATTAATGAAAAGGAAGTAAAAATATATTCATGTGGTCCAACAGTTTATAAAGATGCGACTATAGGAAATATGAGAACAAATATATTCCAAGATGTATTAAGAAGAATGCTAAAATATAACGGATATAAGGTAAAACATGTTATGAATATAACTGATGTTGGGCATTTGGTTTCTGATGGTGATGAGGGAGAAGATAAAATGATTAAATCAGCAAGGGAAGAACATAAAACACCATTAGAAATTGCAGAACATTATACAAAATTATTTTTTGAAGATTTAAAAGATTTAAATATTGAAATTCCAGAGATTATTTGTAAAGCAACAGATTATATTCCAGAGATGCTAGAATATGTAAAAGAACTTGTGAAAAAAGGATATGCTTATGAAACATCTACTGCAATTTATTTTGATGTTTCAAAATTAGATAAATATCCAGTGCTATCTAATGTAAATGTAGAAGAACAAAAAGCAGGAGCAAGAGTAGATGTGGATCCAGAAAAGAAAAATCCATATGATTTTGCTTTATGGATAAAAGCGCCTGAAAATCATTTAATGAAATGGGATAGCCCTTGGGGACCAAGCTATCCAGGATGGCATATTGAATGTTCAGCAATGTCGAGAAAACATTTGGGTGAGCAATTTGATATTCATACAGGCGGTATTGATTTAATCCCAACACATCACGAAAATGAAATTGCACAAAGCAAAGGAATATGTGGAAAAATACCAGCTAACTACTGGCTTCATGGAGAATATTTATTAATTAATGGTGGAAAAATGTCTAAAAGCTTAGAAAATGTGTATTTATTAAGAGACATTAAAGAAAAAGGCTATGACCCATTAGTATATAAGTTGTTATGTTATTCATGTAGTTATAGAAATAAATTAAACTTTACATGGGAAGGGATAGAAGCTTCTTCAAAATCGCTAGAAAGATTAAGAAATGGATATCAAGCTCATAAAAATGGAACGGACATTTTAGACGAAAATGATAGAAAAGAATTAGATAAATTAGAAAATGAATTTCATAAGGCAATTAATGATGATATGAATATGCCACTTGCCATGAGTTATGTATGGGAAGTTGTAAAATATCCTAAAAAATCTTCAGAAATTGCAAAATTATTGTTAAAATTTGATACAGTATTAGGACTAAAGATTGATAAAGAGGATAAAGAAGAAGAGATAAAAATCCCAGAAGAAATATTAAAATTAGTAGAACAAAGAAAACAAGCAAGACAGGAAAAAAATTGGACAGAATCAGATCGATTAAGAGATGTAATAAAAGAAAAAGGTTATGAAGTAAAAGACACAAAAGATGGAATGGAAGTCATAAAGATAAAATAGCAAGAACCAAGCCCCACCGCATTGCAGTGGGGCTTGGTTAGTGAAAAAAAACAATTATTGTTGCGAGTGCATAGCTACCCTTATTAATAGGTCGTCTAACTCTCGCGAGATTTTTGGAGACAACCATCCTAAACTTTTTTTATACCATTCTGCTGAGTCAGTTTTTGACTCAGTTTTATAGTAGATATTGACATGGTAATCCCACCCACTTTGGGGGGCAGTTACAAAAAAGACTACTTTCTCAGGATTACAGTCATAATATTTCTGCACAAGCTCAGCAAGCATTTCTTTTTCAGTAGCAAAAGTACTGTCATCTGCTGTTTCCAGAGTTTCTTCAATGAACTCTTGATCAGTTACCTTCTGTGGGGAGGTAACAAACGATATTACTGCAATGAGTAATCCTACAATTATAATTGCCTTTACAGTTTTTTTGATTTTCCGTGTTTTTTCCATTTTTTTCCCTCTCTCTTTCACCCTTATTATATTGTATTGCATCTATGTAAAATTGCCAAAAAAGGCAATGAGAATGCTACATTAGGTAACGTACCTATCTCTATACCATTATACCATATTTACATAAATTTGTAAATTTTTAATAAATAGAACTTGTACTTTTTTATAACTAGTAATATAATATAAACAAATAAAAAAGAAAGGAATGATTTTTATGGCAATATTATTACCAGGGGGAGCTGGATTTATAGGAAGTCATACAGCAGTAGAATTATTAAATGCGGGAAAAGAAATTATTATCATAGACGATTTTTCTAATAGTAAACCAAGTGTATTAGATGCTATTAAGAAAATAACGGGAAAAGATTTTAAGTTTTATGAAATGAATTATATGGACAGAGAAAAATTAGAAAAAGTTTTTGAAGAAAATGAAATAGATGCAGTAATCAATTTTGCAGGATTTAAAGCAGTAGGAGAGTCTGTTCAAAAACCAATCGAATATTATACGAATAATATTTCAGGGGCATTGGTATTATTAGACACGATGAGAAAATATAATTGTAAAAAATTTATTTTTAGTTCATCAGCTACGGTTTATGGAGATCCAGAAACGATTCCAATAACAGAAGATTGTAAGACAGGTGGAACTACAAACCCATATGGTACAAGTAAATTATTTATTGAACAAATTTTAAAAGATATATATATATCAGATAATACATGGGATATTTGCATATTAAGATATTTCAATCCAGTTGGTGCACATGAAAGTGGATTAATTGGAGAAGAGCCACAAGGAATACCAAATAACTTAATGCCATATGTTGCCAGAGTAGCAGCAGGTACACTAAAAGAATTATCTGTATTTGGAAATGACTATGATACACCAGATGGAACAGGTGTTAGAGATTATATCCATGTTGTAGATTTAGCAAAAGGACATGTGAAAGCTTTAGAAAAATTAGACAAAGAAAAAGAAGGTTTATATATCTATAATTTAGGAACAGGAAAAGGATATAGTGTATTAGATATGGTAAAAGCATTTGAAAAAGCTACAGGAAGAAAAGTACCATATAAAATTGCACCAAGAAGAGCAGGCGATATTGCAACCTGTTATGCAGATCCTAAAAAAGCATTGGAAGAATTAGGATGGAAAGCAGAAAAAACACTAGAAGATATGTGTTTAGATTCTTGGAATTATATTCAAAAAAGTGAACATTAGGGACGTGCCCAAATGGACAAAAAAAGATCAAAAGAGACAGGTAACTTTTGGTCTTTTTTATTTTATATTTTAGTAGTCATTATTTATAAAGTAAAATAATTCGATTTCCTATTTTTTGAATAAAACCATCTTCTTTTAGTAATTTTAATTCTCTCATCATAGCACTTCTATCAACACTTAAATAATCTGCTAAATCGGTGAGAGAAAAAGGTAATTCAAAGGATTTACTTAAATTTCTAGTAGAAAGCAAAGAAAAATATCCTAATAATTTGTCTCTTGTAGATCTTTTGGTTAATAATTCAATTCGCATATTTAAATCTGTTACTTTGTTTAAAATGAGTTGAGGTAAATTTTCAGATAAAGTCTGATGAAACTTACAATTGTTTTTACATTTATGAAAAATATCATCATAAATATAAAAAAGAACCGTACAATTAGATTTGGCTTCAACTAATAATTCATTATTGGTTGTAATAGTATAAAATACTTCACCAAAAAGTGCATTCTTTGAAAAATGTTCTACAATAGTTCGATTACCATTTAAATCATAACGCACCAAATCAGCATGTCCATCTAATAATATACATAATTGATTTCGGTTTTTAATATAGGTTGTTACAACTTCATTTTTGCTAAAGATTTTTTTTTGCTGTTTTTGACAAGAATTAGAAAAATCAAGAATGAAGTTTTGCATATCAAAATTGGTGTTCACGTGTTTACCTCCTTAAAAATTACATAAGCATTATACAATAAATAAGTTGCAAAAGCAACAAAAACAAAGAAACAAATTTGTAATATTTTTGTAATATATTTGTAACATAAGAAAAAAGCTTAGAGAGAAAAGCATTTAGAAAGTGAAAAAAATTTTTTTTCATAATGTGTTGCTTTTGCAACGGAAAATAAAAATTGTAGCGGTATAATGTAACCATACTAATCGAAGGAGGAAATGTGAAATGAAAGTTATTAAGAGGGATGGAAGAGCTGTAGATTATGACAGAGCAAAAATTCAAACAGCAATTGAAAAAGCAAATCAAGAGGTAAAACCAAAAGAAAGAGCGAATAAGGAAGATATAAAAGGAATTATTCAATATATAGAAGATTTAAATAAAAAGAGAATGTTAGTTGAAGATATCCAAGATATCATTGAGCAAAAATTAATGGAAATTGAAAAATATGAGTTAGCTAAAAAGTATATTGTTTATAGATATACAAGAGCATTAGTCAGAAAACAAAATACAACAGACGAAACCATATTAGGATTAATTAGAAATGAAAATAAAGAACTAGCAGAAGAAAATTCAAATAAAAATACGTTACTTGCTTCAACACAGAGAGATTATATTGCAGGTGAAGTATCAAGAGATTTAACAAGAAGATTATTATTACCAGAAAAAATTGCAAAAGCAGATGCTGACGGAGTTTTACATTTCCACGACGCAGACTACTTTGTACAACCAATCTTTAACTGTTGCTTAATTAACATAGCAGACATGTTAGATAATGGAACCGTTATGAATGGAAAAATGATAGAAAGTCCAAAGAGCTTCCAAGTAGCATGTACAGTTACAACACAAATTATTGCAGCAGTTGCAAGTAATCAATATGGTGGACAATCAGTTGATTTAAAACATCTAGGAAAATACTTAAGAAAGAGTTACAATAAATTTAAGGCAGAAATAGAGAAAAAATATAAGGGTAAATTATCTGATGATGTTATAGAAGATTTAGTACAAGATAGATTAAAAGCAGAATTAAAAGCTGGTGTACAAACAATTCAATATCAAATCAATACATTAATGACAACGAATGGTCAATCTCCATTTGTAACCTTATTCTTACACCTAGAAAAGGGAGATCCATATATAAAAGAAAATGCTATGATTATTGAAGAGGTATTAAGACAAAGATATCAAGGTATTAAAAATGAAGCAGGTGTATATGTTACACCAGCATTTCCAAAGTTAGTTTATGTATTAGATGAATTTAACTGCTTAAAAGGTGGAGAATATGATTATTTAACAAAATTGGCTGTTAAATGTTCAGCAAAGAGAATGTATCCAGATTACATTTCAGCTAAGAAAATGAGAGAAAACTATGAAGGTAATGTATTTAGCCCAATGGGATGCAGAAGTTTCTTATCACCTTGGAAAGATGAAAATGGAAATTATAAATTTGAAGGAAGATTTAACCAAGGTGTTGTTAGTATCAATTTACCACAAGTTGCTATTATTGCAGATGGTGAT
Source organism: uncultured Clostridia bacterium (assembly GCA_944386365.1). Classification (GTDB taxonomy): domain Bacteria; phylum Bacillota; class Clostridia; order TANB77; family CAG-508; genus CAG-269. The sequence goes on along the minus strand of CALXAT010000008.1, from coordinate 41,978 downwards.
GAAGATAAATTCTGGAAATTATTAGATGAAAGACTAGAACTATGTAAAGAAGCTTTAATGTGTAGACATTATGCATTATTAGGAACCCATTCAGACATTAGCCCAATTCACTGGCAATATGGAGCAATTGCAAGATTAAAGAAAGGCGAAAAAATAGACAAATTATTATATGGTGGATATTCAACAATTTCTCTAGGATATATTGGTGTATACGAAATGACAAAATTAATGAAAGGTGTATCACATACAACACCAGAAGGACATGATTTTGCAATTAAAGTTATGAAACATTTAAGAGAAACAGTAGATAGATGGAAAAAAGAAACCAATATTGGATTTGCATTATATGGAACACCAGCAGAAAGTTTATGCTATAAATTTGCTAGAATCGATAAAGAGAAATTTGGTACAATTAAGGATGTTACAGATAAAGGATATTATACAAACTCATACCATGTAGATGTAAGAGAGAAAATTGATGCATTTGCAAAACTTGCATTTGAAAGCGAATTCCAAAAAATATCTTCAGGTGGTGCTATATCTTATATAGAAATACCAAATATGCAAAAGAATATAGATGCATTAGAAACAGCGGTTAAATTTATTTATGATAATATTCAATATGCTGAATTTAATACAAAATCTGATTATTGTCATGTTTGTGGATTTGATGGAGAGATTATTATTAATGAAAATAATGAATGGGAATGCCCAAATTGTGGAAACAAGGATCACTCAAAAATGACAGTTGTTAGAAGAACTTGTGGATATTTAGGAGAAAACTTCTGGAATGCAGGAAAGACAAAAGAAATAAAACAAAGAGTATTACATTTATAATAAAAAAGGGAATGTCTAATTCCCTTTTTTATTCCCAACAAATAAACCATTAAAGGAGAAAAGAGGGAGAAACTATGAATTATGCAGATATAAAAAGAGTAGATGTAGCAAATGGAGAAGGAGTTAGAGTATCTGTATTTGTAAGTGGCTGTAATCATCACTGCAAAGGATGCTTTAATGAATGTGCTTGGGATTTTAATTATGGTGATAAATTTACAGATAAACAAATAGACCAAGTGCTTAACTATTTAGATCATGACTATATTTCAGGATTATCTCTTTTAGGAGGAGAACCATTAGAAAAACAAAATCAAGAAGGATTATTACCATTAGTAAAAAAAGTAAAAGAGAAATTTCCAGATAAAGATATATGGTGTTATACAGGATTTGATTTTGAAAAAGATGTTGTGGGGAAAATGGCTCCTAATAATGAAACCACAAAAGAATTATTAAAATATATAGATGTTATGGTAGATGGTAAATTTGAAGAAGATAAAAAAGATTTAAGCCTTAGATTTAGAGGCTCTTCAAATCAAAGAATATTAGATGTTCAAGAAAGTTTAAAAGAACATAAACCAGTGGAATTTAAATTGTAGTGTCCAAAAGGAAACGTCCCCAATTGGACATTGAAAAATCAATAAAAGTAGAGTATAATGGAATATAGAGTCATTTATTAGGATTTTCCTATTTAAACGAAAAGACTCGGGCAACAAGAAATAAAGTATAAATAGGAGGAAGAGACTTATGAGTGAAGAAGCAGTAAAAAAAGTTGAGGAAGATACTAAATTGGCAAATCTACTTGAGGAAAAAATAGGACAGCAGGAGGGACTTAGTGAACTCGTGGAAATACAAAGCTTTCTGAATCGGTGGAAAAAAGTCATAGAAGATTGTAATTCATATGAAGAAATTGAAAAAATCATTATGCATAATGATAATGTATTAACAGTTTACGAAGCTGTAGCTGTCTTAACAAAAGCAATATTGAAAGAATGTTGCCATTCAAAAGCAGGAGCAAGATATGTTTTGGATGCGGAAAAACAAATGCTTTATAAATTAAGTAGAGAAGTACAGGAATCAAAAGTCTACGAGATTTTTTTCGATAAAGCATAATATTCACTCAAAAATACCGGGCAAATCATTTGGTAGTATCAGATGATTTCGCCCGGTATTTTATTGTCTTAGACAGCAAGATCCTTATTATATATATAAATAGAAAGGGAAAAATGAGTCCGTTCCTAAAATCCCCCTTTTTAGTTTAAAAATCTATCTAATAATTGTTTTCGGCATAAATTTTCAAATTCATCATTTAAAGGTTCTAAAGTAATATCTTCTTGATATTTTCTATCTAAACAATGTTTAATAATATAATCAGCAAGTTCAGGGTTTTTAGAAAGAAGAGGACCATGTAAGTAAGTTGCAATGACATTTTCTTTAAAAAAGCCTTCTTCTGTATCCCCAAATTTATTTCCATTTCCAAATAAAACTTTTCCAAAAGGTGTAGGAATATCATAAGTTTGTCCACCATGATTTTCAAATCCAATGACTTTGGTTTCCGTTCCATTTAAAGAAACATCAAGCACGATATTTCCAATACATCTCTTTTTTCTATCCGCAATTGCTTCTGTATAATATGGAAATACTTCTAATCCAGGGATAATATTTCCTTCAACTCCTTTATAATATTTACCAAATAATTGGTAAGCACCACAAATAAGTAAAAAGAATACACCTTCATTTTCAGCTTCTTTGAGTTCTTCTTTATATTGCACTAAATCTTTGGATAAGATACTCTGTTCATTATCGGCGCCACCACCTGCAAAGATGATATCATAACTTTTAAAATCCGGTTTTTCATCACCAATAGAATATTTATCAACAATACAATCAAATCCACGCTTTTTCAAACGATAAGTTAATACTTGTATATTTCCATAATCACCATATAGCTCTAGCATATCAGGGTATAAGTATAATATTTTTAGTTCTTTCATTACTATTTCACTCCTATTTTAATTTCAAAATTTCTGTTCTAGTAGGTTGTAAAGATGTATAATTGGCAATGACATATTTCTTGGTTGTATTCGTATATAAAGCTTTTACAGCTTGCTCTAAATCAAGATAAGCTTCTATTTTATTTTCATCAAATCCTGCTGTCTTAATTCTAATGGCAATATCATAACCCCTTGTTCCAGCAGTTACTACTCTTTTTACATTGTTTAAATTGTCAAAATTAATATCCCAAATCCAAGAAACATCAAAACCATCTGCTTTATTATCATTTAAAACAAATAATAGCTCTTTTTCATCATCATCTTCATTTAATAATCGTAAACTAACATTAGCACCAGTTGGATTTTTAGCTAAGTTTATAATTGTAGGGGCATTTTTAATCACTAATTTTTCTAATCGACCATTGTTTAATTCGAATTTTGATAATGCCTCTTGCATATATTTCGTATCAATATTATATAAAGAACAACAAGCGATAACGGCTGTAAAATTATAAATAATATAAATACTATTTGATTTGATTTTATATAAAACATCATCAACTTCAAAAGTCATTTCTTTAAGATTAATGTTTTTAGTTTCTTTATAAATTTCATTATCACCATATCCACAATTTGGACATTTAAATTTTCCAATATGAGAATATTGATAATATTCATATTCCAAACGTGTCTTACAAAATGGACAGAATTTTCCTTCTCCTGCTTCTTTCATGTCATCTGTTGCATATGGGTATCTGTCTACATGAAAATAATAGATATTTGGATTATCTGGATTTGCCTTTCCTAATCTTGCAACATTTGGGTCATCATTGTTTAAGACCAAATTGCCTGTATATGTTTTTAGAAAATCATTGATTTTCAAAATTAAGGATTCTACTTCACCATTTCTATCTAATTGGTCTCTAAAGAAATCTAAGATAACTAAAGTATCTAATCGAAAATCTTTAAATACAACTGGTACATAGCCTTCATCTACTTCAAAAACTAAATAATCAGCCTTAATTTTTCCTGTTAAGGTACAAGATTTTAATAAAGTAGAAAGAATACCCGTTTCCATGTTATTTCCTTCTTTATTACTAATGACTTTCTTTCCAGCAGTTTGAAAAACATAGCCAATTGCATTATTGGTCATAGTTTTTCCATTTGTTGCAGTAACAGCAATAACTGGACAATTTACTTTGAAATATTTAAAAATTTCAGGATTCCAATCAAAAGCAATTTTTCCTAAAAAGTTACCTCCGTGCTTTCCCAATAGCTTTAGCGCAATATTTAAAATCTTCATTGCACATACAATAAAAAAGTTTTTCATTTGTCATGCTCCTATCTCTATAAATTTATATTTGCATTATAGCACAATGAAGAAAAAAGATAAAGTTAAAATTTTATTTGTAATTTGATAAGCATGATATTTTGTGATACTATAGAATAGAAAATGAAATAGAATAAAAGCAGGTGAAAAAATTGGAAAGATTAGAAAATTTTGAAAAAGCATTACAGGATATACTTAATGAATATGACAATTTAGGAAATCAATTAGAAAAATTAAGAAATGATGGAAAAATGAAAACAACGAAATTTAGAGAATTATTAGGTAAAAAATTAGTATATAATATGATTATTACTATATTTAAAAGATATAATTTAATAGATAAATAGACATTTTTTATTGTATGATATATAAAAAAATAAAAAAGAGGAAAAACTTATGATATATATAAATAATGAAGAAAAAGTAAATAAATTAAAAGAGAAGATGGATAAAAATAACATATGTATATTTTTAGATTATGATAAAACAATTACATCAAGTGAAAGTGAAGATTCTTGGGCAACCACTGCTAATAGAAAAGTAATGGGGCAGGAAATATCTAATGATTTAGATAAGCTTTATGAAAAATATGGACCAATAGAATTTGATTATAGTATGGATATAACGGAAAGAGAAAAATATATTATTGAGTGGTATGACAAATGTATGGAACTATATTATACATATCATTTAACAGAGCAGAAGCTAAAGGAATCTATTGACAATAGTAACTTAATCTTAAGAGATGGTGTAAAAGAATTTCTATTTAAGTTATATAAAAATGATATACCAGTCATTATTCTATCAGCTGGTATCGGAAATGTGATAGAGCAGTCTTTAAAAAAAGAAAAATGTTATTATAACAATATACATATGATTAGTAATTTTATAAAATTTGACGATAATGGCAATATGATAAAATTTTGTGATAATATGATTCATAGTTTAAATAAAAATATTGATAAATTAGGAAATTTACAATTAAAAGAAAAGATAGAAGCAAAAGAATATAGGATTGTAATAGGTGATTTAGTAGAAGATATTTATATGATGGGAAAATACCCAGAAGATAAATCATTGAAAATAGGATTTTTAAATAAAAATATTACTGAAAATTTAGAGGTATATAACAAGAACTTTGATATTGTTTTAACTAAAGAGAATAATTTTTATGATATCGAAAAATTTTTATAAATATGAATGTAATATTTAAATGGGCTCTAGCATTCACGCTAGAGCCCATTAGAGCAAAAGTTGCTCGAAGGTTATTGGAGATTATTTTTATATGAAACTGCATACCAGAAATGGATTAAATCTCTAGCTATTTTAAGTTCATATAAATCTGGAGTTGTCACGAAAGTTAGTCGTAATACTCCAAATAATGCTGTTTTGTAAGCAAAAATAAAAATTCCAAATAATATAGGAATTGACACCAACTGTATTGTTAAAGTTGGCATAAAACATGATATGGCTAAAAACAGAAAAAAGATTGCAGCTATCTCACCAGGTGATAAGTGATATTCTGTATTGACGCGATAAATGCTACATTTTTGAATTTCCTCTAAAGTAGGAGGTTTTTCTTTTTTATCAAAAGCATTTAGTGCCATATTTAAAGCACCACGCCATTCCATTATCCTGTGTCCTTTTTCAGTTTTTCTTCTCTTTAATCCCTTTATAAGGGAATATTCTAGAATGAATCCTAGAGAAAATAATAATAAATAAATTCCTGCTCTTGAACGAACAGATAAAATGTTCATTTTGTTACAAATACTAATGAAGATTATAGGAATAAAAATTTCCAATATTAACCGAGCAAATAGGAAATTAAATTCCTTTTTAGTATAGTTATCAAGGTAACTGTCATGATAATTATCTTCTTTGATTTGCCACGAGGTGGCAGGTTCATTTCGAATTGTATAAGAAGTTCCTGCATCATAGGCGATACATACCTGTTTCTCATCTGGAGTGTATAATAACATTCCACCATAGCCAACTCCTGATCTTATAGACCGTAATGTATTTTCCTTTTTGAACAACATAATTTTTTCTCCCTTCTAACGTTGTGTTATCCAATATTATATAATATTTTCTAATGGTTTGCAAATTTTACATAAAATTGCAAGAACGTAATTGAAAAAGTAAGAGTTATAAGATTAATGTATTAAATAATATAGAAATTTAATAAGCCGTTGTGATATAATATAAACAATCAAGAAAGGACCTGATAAAATGAACATAGAAGAAATAGAAAATAATTGTAACAATAAAGAATTTATGTTACAAGCTGTAAAGGAAAATGGAAAAAATTTAGAATTCGCATCAGAAGCGCTACAAGATGATAAAGAAGTGGTTATGGAAGCCTTAAAACAAGATGGGGAGGCTTTAGAATTTGCAAGTACAAGATTAAAAGGAGATAAAGAAGTGCTACAACTAGCAACGAAAACAGCACCTTGGACAATTTGTTATGCATCTGAAGAATTAGCAGGAGATAAAGAAATTATGCTAGAATGTTGTAAACATTATGGACAAGCCCTATATTATGCATCAGAAGAATTAAGAGATGATAGAGAAGTGGTAAAAGCAGCAGTAGAAAATAAGGGGATTATTATCAAATATGCTAGTAAACGATTAATTGATGATAAAGAGTTAGCGGAAATTGCTGTAAAACAAAATAAACAAGCTTATCATTTCATATCTAATAAATTAAAACAAGATGAAGATATTAAAAAGTTAATGGAATAGAAAAAGTGGTATCAAAAAAATGATACTATTTTTTTCTAAATAGGGGTTGAAATTCGTATAAATATATCTTAGAATATATGAGAATTAAAACATATAAAATTTAGCGAAGGAAGAAAGGAATGAGTTTTATGAGAGTATTGGTTGTATCAGATATTCATGGGTCAGGTGTATATGCTGACAAATTAAAAGAAATTATTAAAAAAGAAAAACCAGAAAAAATAATTGTATTAGGAGATTTATATTATCATGGACCTAGAAATCCATTAACAGATGGATATGATCCAATGAAAGTAACAAAAGTATTAAATAGTGTAAAAGATAAACTAGAAGTTGTAAGAGGAAACTGTGATGCTGAAGTGGATCAAATGGTTTCTGAATTTGATATAAAAGAACATATACTAGAAAAAATCAATGGAAAAAATATGTTTTTTACACATGGACATAAATACAATATAGATAATCTACCACCAGAAGATTTTGATATTATGTTTTATGGACATTTCCATACATGTTTTATTAAAAAGTATGATAATCAATTATTTGTAAATCCAGGTTCTATTTCATTACCAAAGGAAAATACGCCACATAGTTATGCAATGATCGAGGAAAAAGATATTGTCATAAAAGATGTGGATGGAAATGTGATAGAAGAATATAGATATAAAGAATAATGGAACGATAGGGACGTGTCAAATCGTTCCATTATTCAGTTTTAAAGCCTTAAATACATAGAAAAAATAAAAAGTGGAACGATTTGACACGTCCCTATCGTTCCACTTAAATCCATTCACCATATTTTTTGATATAAATCTTTTTTGCAAACATAGCCAAAATACAATATAGAAAGGTTACAACAAATATTAACACAATATCCTCGACAGCCATTGGAACTAGTCCAATGAAGCTTCCTAAAGGTGTAAATGGTACAATAAGAGCTACTAAAATTAATAAGATAGAAGAGAAATATACCATTTTATTGGCATTACTTTGTACAAAAGGTATTTTTGCAGTCCTAATAATGTGCATTCCTATCAAGTTTGAAACAATACTATAAGAAAACCAAATTGTTTGGAAAAGAGCTGCTTCTCTAACACCAAAGATAAACCATAAAGATGCAAATACAACTAAATCAAAAATAGAGCTAACAGGTCCCATAAATAGCATAAAGTGTTTTAAACTTTTTATATCTAATTTTTTAGGTTTTCGTATAATTTCAGCATCTACATCATCAAAAGGAAGTGTCATTTGACCAAAATCATATAATAAGCCTTCTACTAGTAATTGAATAGGTGTTTCTGGTAAAAATGGTAAAGCAACACTTGCAACAATAACGGATAATACTTCACCAAAGTTAAAACTAGTTGCCATTTTAATATATTTCATTAAATTAGCAAATGTTTTTCTTCCTTCAGTAACACCATCTAATAAAACATTTAAATCTTTTTCTAAAAGAATAATATCTGCAGATTCTTTAGCGATATCAACAGCCGTATCGACAGAAATGCCAACATCTGAGTTAGTTAAAGAAGGGCTATCATTAATTCCATCACCCATATAACCAACAACATTTCCATCTTCTTTTAAAAGCCTTACAATTCTAGCTTTCTGAATAGGAGAGAGTTTGGCAAAAATATTATTTTTTCGAATTAATCTAAGAACAGCTATATCAGATAGTTTATCTAATTCACTTCCTAAAATAATATGTTTAGATTTAATGTTTACTTTATCACAAATACATTTTGTAACTTCAGCATTATCTCCTGTTAATACAAGAACACGAATACCAGCTTTATTCATTTTTTCAACAGCTTCTTTAGCACTTTCTTTAGGTGGATCTAAGAAGCCAATAAAGCCAATTAATATCATATTTTTTTCATCTTTTACTTCAAAATCATAACCAGGTTGATTGCTATATTTTTTACAAACTGCAATAACTCTTAAACCTTCTTTATTTAAGTTTTTACTAATTCTTTGTATATTTTCTTTAATGTCACGTGTTAATGGAGAAACTTCACCTCTATATTCTACAGAAGTAGAAATATTTAAAATTTCTTCTACAGCTCCTTTGGTGATTAACTCATCTTTACCTTCTTCATTTTTTACAGCAATAGATAAACGTCTACGTGCAAAATCAAAAGGAATTTCATCCAGTTTTATATATTTATGTGTTAATTCAGGCATATTGTATTCTTTACCACGATTGATAACCGCTTCATCAATATTACTTCTTAAACCAGTTTGAAGGCTAGCATTTAAATATGCATATTTTAAAACACCAAGATCTTCATCACCTTTTATATCTAAATATTTTTCTAGAACGATTTTATCTTCTGTTAATGTTCCGGTTTTATCAGTACATAAAATATTCATAGCACCAAAATTTTGGATAGCATCTAGTTTTTTTACAATAGTCTTTTTCTTAGACATCTTAACAGCACCCTTTGATAAACAAGAAGACAAAATAACAGGAAGAAGTAGTGGGGTAATGGCAATGGAAATCGCTACTGCAAAGGTAAAAGCTGTTACAATGCTATGTTTTGAGAAGTTTAGTATAAATACAATTGGTATGATAATTAGCATAAATCGAATTAATAATCGACTAATACTTTCAATACCTTTTTGAAAAGCGGTTTTAGGTTTACCAGTAGTCAAAGTATGGGCTATTTTTCCAAAATACGTAGAGTCTGCTGTTTTTATGACAACACCTTTTGCACTACCGGAAATGACATTCGTTCCCATAAAACAAATGGTGTCTAAGCTAGCAATACTATCTAAATCTTCTGGTTTTGTTTCTGTTTCGACTAATTTTTTTACCGCATCTGATTCACCAGTTAAAGAAGACTGTCCAACATATAAATCTGTTGCTTCAATAATTCTTAAGTCGGCTGGAATCATACTACCAGCAGAAAGAATAACCACATCACCAAGTGTCACTTCTTTTATTGGGATTTGTACATCTTTACCATCTCTTATTACATGACAAGTGGTTGCAACCAATTCTTTTAGTTTATTTGCAGCTTTGTTAGAACGATATTCCTCGAAAAAGTCTAATAAAGTACTAGCAGTAACCAAGATAGCGATAACAATAATATTTGCATAACTAGGTGTTGCTGGTAAAATGACATCTGTATAACATAGGAGCAAAGTAATTCCTAATAAAATTAAATTAAAAGGTGTCAATAGACTTTCCAAAAAGTAATGATACCATCTTTTAGGCTTAGCTTGTCTGATAATATTAGGTCCTAGTTGTTTTAGTTTATATGCAGCTTCTTCTGAACTAAGACCATTTTCTTTAATCTTATATTTTTTCATAAAATCATCTTTGGATAGTAAACACTCTTGACCATATAGTTTTGAAACATTTACTTCCTCTTTTGTGTATGCCATGAGTATAATCATCTCCCTTTCTTTTGTTAAAATTTCTTTAATTATTATACCACAAGAAAATAGAAATAAAACAAATTGCTAGAAAAATGTAAAATTTTTTTACAACATGTTGTAAAAAAATAAAAGTTTTGTATATAATGGATTTAGAAATAAAAGGAGGTATTATTATGATTTCAGTTAAAAATTTATTTGACAATGATGATGTGAAAATTATTGAAAGAAAAGGAAATATAGCTGTAATTGAATTTCAAAGAGATGTGAGTGTTAATAAAATAACAGCTATGTCTGAATATTATGCAGCGAAAATGAATGTAAGAAGAAGACAAGTTGTAATTCAATTACAAGGGGATGAATATATTACAAGTGCAGGGGCAATGCAATGGATGGCAGGAAATATTGAATCAAAGACAAATGTAAAAGGTGTAGGAGATTTTTTAGGAAAAGCAATAAAAGGAAGTGTAACCAGTGAATCTACAGTAAAGCCAAAGTATCATGGTACAGGATTACTAGCATTAGAACCAACATATAACTACATTTTATTAGAAGATGTTGGTACTTGGAATGGTAGTATTGTATTAGAAGATGGTTTATTTTTAGCTTGTGAAGCAAGTTTAAATACAAATGTCGTTATGAGAAGTAATTTATCTTCAGCAGTATTAGGAGGAGAAGGATTATTTAATTTAAAATTATCAGGACAAGGAATTGCTGTTTTAGAGAGCCCAGTTCCAAGAGAAGAATTAATTGAAGTAGAATTACAAAATGATCAAATAAAAATAGATGGAAACATGGCAATTGCATGGTCTGATGCATTAGATTTTACAGTAGAAAAATCTACAAGAAGTTTATTAGGTTCAGCTGTTGCAGGGGAAGGTTTTGTAAATGTCTATAGAGGAACAGGAAAAATATTAATGGCACCAGTAAGACCAGAAGCAACTAATAATATTTTGAAATATAGATCTAAGCAATAAGAAATAATAACAGTGCATAAAATTTATGCATTTTTGTAGATTTACTTATTTATAAAAATAAAATATAATGAAATAAAAAATATAGAAGAAGGGAGAAAAGAATATGAATACAAATATGATAGCCATATTAGTCATACCATTTTTAGGTACAGTATTAGGTTCAGCGATGGTATTTTTTATGAAAAAATCTATCCATAAAACAGTAGAAAAATTATTAATCGGATTTGCAGCAGGTGTTATGATGGCAGCTTCTATCTGGTCTTTATTAATGCCATCAATGGATATGGCAACTGAACAACATGAAATTTCATGGTTACCAGCAGCTATTGGATTTTTATTAGGAATTGCTTTTTTATTAATTCTAGATAGTATAATACCACATTTGCATTTACACACAGATAAACCTGAAGGTATCAAGGCAAAAATAAAAGAATCTACTATGTTAGTTTTGGCTGTAACGCTTCATAATATTCCGGAAGGTATGGCAATGGGAGTAACAATAGCAGGTGCTATGATAGGAAATGCGGGTATTAGTATGGCGGGAACAATTAGTTTGGCAATTGGACTAGCTATTCAAAATTTTCCAGAAGGTGCTATTATTTCCATGCCACTTAAAGGGCAAGGAATGTCTAAGCCAAAAGCATTTATGTATGGAACATTATCTGGAATAGTAGAACCAATTGCAGCAATTATAACCATATTATTAACAAATGCAATTGTACCTATATTACCATATTTGTTAGCATTTGCAGCAGGTGCTATGATATATGTTGTCGTAGAAGAATTAATTCCCGAATCACAAGAGGGGGAGCATTCTAATATTGGAACAATTGGCGTAGCAATTGGTTTTGTAGTTATGATGATATTGGATGTTGCATTGGGATAAATTGACATAATATCTAAAAAAGGATATAATATAAATGGAGTCAAGTAAAAATTTACAACATTAGGAGGTAAAAAAATGAAAATTGTTAAACATGGTTATGGAAAGGCAACCGTTATGGCAGGAGGAGAAGTGGATCTTGAAGTCTTGATAGACCGGTATCCGATTGTAAAAACGAAAGCCGAGAAAATTTGTGAGGGCTTTACAGAAGTGACAATACAAGAAGAACTCATAAATCCTTTGATGGAATTGACGGAAAATACGGCGGTAAAAGAACTTATAGGAAAGCTGAAAGGTAACGGTTTGATCGAGGAGTTTTTGATTAAAATTGCAGCGACTTCAATTGTCAGCATGGCAATAAAAGAAGTAGTGGAAAAAGGAGATGTTACACTTAATAAAGCTATTTTAAATGTTGAACTTACACAGGAAGACAAAAAAGAAGTGATGGAAAAGACATATGACATCATAAGTGAAGAGATACAAAAAGAGCTAATGTCTTCTGCAATTATGGGACTGCTTTTCCCGGGATTCTAATTTAACAATTTTTAGAAGGAGAAAGAATGTCAGAGGCATTTTGCCAAAGACATTCTTTTCCTTTAAAAATATTTATTTTTATTATTTTTTATGATATTATTACAAAAGAAAAAAGAAAATAGGGATGGGAATTTAAATGAAATTATATATTATTCGACATGGACAAACTAATTGGAATAAAAAAGGAAAAATCCAAGGAAAAACAGATATAGAACTAAATGAAGAAGGCATTAAACAAGCAAAAGAGGCAAGAAAAATATTAGAAAATTGTGATATAGATTTAATTGTGACATCTCCCTTAAAAAGAGCAAGAAAAACAGCAGAAATTATAAATGAAACTAAAAATGTACCCATTATTTTTAATAAAGCTTTAGAAGAAAGAGGATTTGGAGAGTTTGAAGGGAAAACACAACAAGAAATTCAAGATGAAATATGGAATTCAGAAATATTAGATAATTATAGTCTAAATAGAAAATATAAAGGCGTAGAGACAATACAAAATTTATGTAATAGAGTATGGAATTTGATAGATGAATTAAAAAGAGAATATAAAGACAAAAATATTTTACTTGTAACACATGGTGGAGTGACAAGAGCAATTAATGGATATTTTAATGGTGTAGATGAAAATGGAATAATAGAGGGGCTAAGATTACATAATTGTGAGATTAAAACATATGAAATAGAAGGAAAGTAGGAAGAATATAAAAGTGTTCATTCATTTTTAGATGGAATGTTGTTAAAAATAGGCAACAAAAAAATGGTGAAATAAAAAAATATAAAATGTAAAGGAGAGATATTATGAGTGTAATACAAAATTTTAATTATCATTCACACACATATAGATGTGGACATGCAGATTTAGATATGAAAGATGAAGAATATATTGAAGAGTATATAAAAATGGGATTTAAAAAAATGGCTTTCACAGATCATTGTCCAGAAAAGAATGAAATAGATAAAAGAGATAATATGCGAATGAAATATGAACAAAGAGAAGAATATTTAAAAAGTATACAAATGCTAAAAGAAAAATATGCTGGACAAATTGAAATCCAAAGTGGATATGAAGTAGAATATTTGCCAGGAGAAGAAGAAAATTTAAAAGAATTAAAACAAGAAACAGATAAACTTATTTTAGGGCAACATTTTATTTATGATGATAATCAAGAATTAAAAATTCATGGAAAACATGATTTTTCTGATAAGGAATTATTAAGATATGCCCAATATATTGAACAAGCAATGAAACTTAATATCCCAGATATTATTGCACATCCAGATATTTATATGTTAAAAAGAAAAGAATTTGGAGAAATTGAAGAAAAAGTTGCACATCTTATTTGTAAGGCTGCTGAAAAATATAAAGTGCCTTTAGAAATGAATTTAAATAATATATTTAACAAAACCTATTATGAAAATAGAAAGTTAAATCATAAACCAATAGAAGAACAAAGAAAAAACTTAAAAAAAGTAGTATATCCATGTAAAGAATTTTGGAAAATTGCATCAAAATATAATATAAATGTAATATATGGTATTGATGTTCACCATAGAGGACAAATTTTATTATTTAATGAATTAGTAGAATTAGCAAATGAAATTATTGGAAAAGATGTAATCGAAAATTTGAATTTTATAAATTTATAAAATTCAAAGCATAATGAAGTAATCGATTTATTTGACAAACTAATTAAACAAATTTTAAGATTTAAGTTTAAATAAACATTAAAACTTATGGGTGTATTTCTAAATTTTACGGGGAAGGTTTGACAAATGCAAAAAAAAGCAATATAATAGAATAGAAATTTTTGATGAAGAAGTTATCTTAAGTAGTTAATTTGAAACTCTATACAGGAAATTGTGGTCATTGACTGAGAGCCACAATAGAAAGGCAAATTAATGAATTTCAATAATGGAGTCAAATCGTGTAAGAGCGTTAATCTTAAATGAGGTAGTAAGAGATACTATGAAAAAAGGTGGTACCACGAGTAAATTCGTCCTTTTAGGGCTGTTTTTGCTCGTGTTTTTGTGTATGAAAGGAAGTGGTTAATTTGCAAGATGGTTTTAATAGTGATTTTAGATTAATCACTTTAAATAAAATATAATCAAAATATGAGAAAGGAAAAAGCTTATGAAAGAAAAATTAGAAGAAATTAAAGTAAAAGGTTTAAAAAAAATTGAAAATGCAAAAACCATTGCTGAACTTGAAGAAGTTAGAAAGGAATTAACAGGAAAAAAGAGTGAATTATCTGGAATTTTAAAGTCAATGAAAAGTTTTTCACCAGAAGAGAAAAAGACAATTGGAATGCAAACTACAGAGATAAAAAAATCTTTTGAAAATAAATTACAACTTAAAGAAGAAGAGATTATTGCTTCTATGAGTGTATTAGAAGAACCAATTGATCTAACTTTGCCAGGGAAAAAAGTAAATGGAGGAGCACTTCATCCAATAACACAAATGAAATATGATTTAAATGATGCATTTTTATCATTAGGGTTTGAAGTATATAATGAAGATGATATAAGTAGTGAAAAATATGCATTTGATAATTTAAATTTTGCTAAAAATCATCCTGCACGTCAATCAATGGATACGTATTGGCTTGAAGGAACAGAAGACAAAGAAGGTGCAGAAAGACTATGCTTAAGACCACACTTAACAGGTGGTTCAGTAAGATATTTGTTAAAACATGGAGCACCAGCGAGATTTGTATATCCAGGAGAAGTATATAGAAACGAAACAACTGATGCCAGACATGAAAGAGCATTTTTCCAATATGAAGCATTAATAGTGGATAAAGATATATCTTTTTCATCTGGTATGGTTATGATTCAAACAATTTTAGAAAAAGTTTTTGGGAGAAAAATAAAAACAAGAATGAGAGAGGGCTTCTTCCCATTTACTGAACCAGGTTATGAAATTGATATGGAATGTTTAGTCTGTGGTGGGAAAGGTTGTAAAGTATGTAATCATAATGGATGGATAGAAGTTATGCCAGGAGGTGTTATTCATCCAAATGTATTAAAATCTGCAGGATTGGATCCAGAAGAATGGACAGGATTTTATATTAATATAGGATTAGACAGATTAGTCATGATGCGATATGGAGTAGATGATGTACGATTATTCCATAGCGGAGATTTAAGATTTTTAAAACAATTTAAATAGAAAGGAATTTTAATATGAAAGTATCATTAAATTTAATTAGAAAATATGTTGATTTACCTGAAGATTTAACGGATGAACAAATTGCCTATGATATGACATTAAGAACAGTAGAAGTAGAGAAAGTTGAAAATACTGCACAAAAATTTCATGACATCGTTGTAGGAAAAATATTGGAGATAAAGGAACATCCCAATGCTGATAAATTAAGAATATGCATGGTAGATGTTGGAGAAGCAGAACCTATACAAATTGTATGTGGTGGATCAAACCTTTATGTTGGTGAATATGTAGTTGTTTCAAAAATAGGAGCAGAAGTTGTTTGGCATGGTCAAGGAGAACCAGTAAAAATAGCAAAAACAAAAATGAGGGGAGAAATTTCTTATGGAATGATTTGTGCTTCATCAGAAGTATATTTAAGTGATTTCTTTCCAAATGAAGGCGAAAGTGAAATAGTGGATTTAAAAGGATTTGATTGCAAGCCAGGAGACAGTGTTGCTGATTTATTTGGAATGAATGATACAGTATTAGAGATAGATAATAAATCTTTATCTAATAGACCAGATTTATGGGGACATTATGGAATTGCAAGAGAATTATCAGCAATATATGATGCACCATTAAAAGAATTACCTCAATATGATATACCTAAAGTGCCAGCGTATAATGTAGAAATAAAAGATACAACTAAATGTAATAGATATATTGCAGTTGAAATTGATGGAATTGATGTAAGAAAATCACCAATATGGATGCAATCCGTATTATCTAAAACAGGGCAAAGACCAATAAATGCTATTGTAGATATTACAAATTATGTAATGTATGCAGTTGGACAGCCACTTCATGCATTTGATAAAACACATGTGAGTGGAGAAAAAATAATCGTAAGAAATGCAAAAGAAAATGAAGAACTTTTGTTACTAGATAATAATTCCATTAAACTTACACCTGATGATTTAGTTATATGTGATGAAAGTGATGCAATGGGATTAGCTGGTATTAGAGGTGGTAAAAAAGATTCTATTTTACCAGATACAAAAGGTATTGTTTTAGAAGTTGCAAACTTTTCAGCAGATGCAATAAGAAAAACTGGGAAAAGATTTGCTGAGAAAACAGATGCGGCTATTCGATATGAAAAGGGAATAGATACACAAAGAGTAAAAGAGGGGGCAGATTTAGCATTAAGATTAATTAAAGAAATATTCCCAGATAGTAAAATAATAAAATATACAGATGTATATCCAAACGAAACGAAAAAAAATAAAATAAAAGTAAGTGAAGAATTTTTAGATACAAGATTAGGAAAGAAAATATCACAAGAAAAAATCGAACAAATTTTAACTGCTCTTGGATATGAGATATCACTTAATAATGGTGTGTATGATGTAGTTGTTCCAACATGGAGATCAACCGGTGATGTAACAATTAAAGATGATGTAATGGGAGACATTGCAAGAATATTAAGTTTTGATAGTTTTGAAGCAAAACCAATTACGATAACTTTTGAACATTCTATAAAACAAAATGACGTTTTACTTGAAAGAAGAATAAAAGAATATTTAGCAGAAAGATGTGGATTTTACGAAATTTACACATATCCATGGATTGAGGAAAAATACATTTATGCTGCAGGAATCAATATGGATAAATCTTTAAAATTAGCAACTCCACCAGCACCAGATTTAGCGTATTTAAGAAGTTCTTTAATACCAGGAATGTTAGAAGCAATTTCTAAGAATTTAAGATATTATGATACATTTAGATTGTTTGACTATGAAGAAGTTTTTGAAAAAGGTGATTATAGACCATCTTCAGAAGATGAAATTTTACCAATTCAAAAGAATTATTTAACTGGATGTATAGTAGGAAAAGAAGCAAAAGAAATATTCTATGAGGCGAAAGGTGTAATTGAAAATATGGCTAGATACTGCCATATGGAAGATATTAAACTAGAAAAAATAGAAAGACCTAATTGGGCAGATATTCATGCATATTTAAATATAACGAAAAATAATGAAATAATAGGTTCTTTAGGATTGGTATCTGTAAAAGTAATGACAGATTCAAAAATAAAAAGAACAAATGTAGCCATGTTTGAAATCAATGCAGATAAACTTATTCCTTATGCTTCAAGAACAAATACATATGAAAGATTACCAGAATTACCATTAGTAGAAAAAGATTTATCAATTATAGTGGATGAAGAAGTTACTTGGAAGGCAATTGAAGAAAGTATAGAATCAAAAGTTAAAGAAATTGAATTTGTTGATGAATATAGAGGAAATCAAATACCTGATGGTAAAAAGTCCATTACATTAAAAGTAAGAATACTTAATGAAGGAACGACTATGACATCTGAACAAATTAATGAAAAGATGAATAGTATATTAAAGGTTTTAGATAAAAAATGTGGTGCAAAACTTAGAGAAGAATAATTAGGCTATAAGAAAACTATTTTATACAATTATAGTGTAAAATAGTTTTTTTTATGATATTTTAAGGATAAATTTATATAGCATTAAAATAAAAATCTCCCGTCTTAGCCGGGGATTTTACTCATAACGCCTAAAAGGCTATATTACAAGCAAAGCCTCAAGGGCTCATAGCTGACCCCGACACATGCGTTTCTCGTTACCCGTTTAACGGGTATTTATATTCTTTTATCGATATTTGGTCATACATCATATCTTCTTGCAACTGATTTCTTACATATTCTGCTATTCTTTTTTTATTTTTACCTTTTGTGAATATTTGTCTATTACATAGCTAAAGCCTTCTTTACTACCGACATAGCCGGAAGATTACTTACATATAAAAGAGTGTAGTTATGCTAAGAACTACACTCTTTTGTGTTATTATTGTAGAAACAAATTATAGATAAAGAACATTTTCTTTTCTTCCTTCAAATTTACTTTTCATAGCTATACTTACAGCTGACATTACTGCTGGAGGCAAAGATCTAGCATTTTGTGGACATTCATCTATACAACGCATGCAAGTAATACATTTTTTACTATCAGTGGTATGGGGATTATCTAATGGAATTGCTCCTACGGGACACCTTCTAGCACATTTACCACATTTTATACAATTTTTATTTACTTTTATTTTTAGTGGCATACTACTTGCTTTAACATATGGTTCTTTTCCTGGAACTTCGATAGATTCAGAAAGTGTATTGTTTTCTAATTTTTCTTTTATTTGCATAGCAAATTTTTTTAGTATTTCTACGTCTTTATCATCAGGACGATTATGTGCAAACTGTGGCATCATAGAATGTTCGGCAACAGCAGAAATTGCAGCACTACATTGAAAACCTTGTTCAATTAAGATGTTTTTTAGTTCTAGTAAACAATCATCAATAGCTCTATTACCATATACTGCTATTAATAAAGCTTTAGCACCATTACCATTAATGTTACGCAAACGATTTGCTGCAGGTGTTGGAACTCTACCACCATATACAGGGACAGCAACAATGCAAAAGTCGTTTTTAGAAAGATTATAAATTTTGTTTTCTGGATTATATTTGCTAAGGTCAATTTTGTATTTTTCTTCAGTAAATACGGAACTAATAATATCTACTACCTTTTGAGTTCTTCCAGTTGCACTAAATACAATTTCAAATATTTTCATAACAATTTCTCCTATTAGGTTATTTTTCTATATAAGATTATATCATAGCAAGATAGAATTGTAAATCTCAACGTAACTTGAAATTGCTTAGAGGCAGAATGGTTTTATCGAGATACCCCTATATTTACAAAATATGTTGTTAAAGTTATAATAATATAGGTGGTGAAATAAAAATGAAAGCAGAATATAAAAATACATATCAAATAAATTATACAGAAGTTGATCAAAACCTAAAATTAAGATTAATAGAGGCAATTATCTTCCATCAAAATATGGCAACAGAATATTTTGAAAGTTTTGAAAGTGATAATGTTGTTTTAAAAGAACAAAATAATGCTGCATGGGTAGTAAGCAAAACAAAAGTACATTTTAATAAATATCCAACTTGGGGAGATAAGATATATGGAAGAAGTTATACAACAAAAGTAAAGCCTATTAGAGTAGAAATGGAAACCATATTTAGAAATGCAGAAGGAGAGCTTCTTTTTTGTACAAAACAAGAATCATGCCCCATAGATTTAGTAACAAGAAAAATTAGAAAGATAGATACTGTAAATTATCCATCTGATATGGAAACAGAGAAAAACATAATACAAGAACCATTCTTAAAATTAAATGAAAAGTTTTCAGAAAATGATTTTGTATATGAACAAAAAGTTTTTTCATCAGATATAGATTTTAGTAGACACACCAATAATGCGTCATATGTTAGATATATTATGAATACAGTATCTTGTGAATTTTTAGATAATAATCAAATTACGGATTTTGAAATTCATTATATAAATGAAAGTAAAGAAGGACAGATATTAAAAATTTATAAAAAGGAAGAACAGAATGTAATGGAATTTCTTATAAAAGAGGGAGAAAGAGAAATCATAAGAGCAAGCTTTAATTATGACATGAAATAACATACAAATGACAATGTATGTTTGTATTATCTATATTTGTATTCAAAACATTATATATAAAAGACTATCACAATACTTGTTAGTATTGTGATTTTTATAATAATAAAATGTTAAAAACAACTTTTATTTGTAAAAATACTACACAAAATCAAAATTCTATGATAAAATATTGAAGAATAAAAAGGAGGAATTAAAAATGAGTCGGACACAGTAAATGGCATAATATACAAGCCAAAAAAGGAAAAGCAGATGCAGCAAGAGGAAAAATATTTACAAAATTAGGAAGAGAATTATTAATCGCTGTAAAAGAAGGCGGACCAGATCCTGCAGGAAATTCAAAATTAAAAAATGTTATAGCCAAATGTAAGGCAGCCAATATGCCAAATGATACAATTAATAATGCCATTAGAAAAGCATCAACAAGTAATGAAAATTATGAAGAAATTACATATGAAGGATATGGACCAAATGGAGTAGCCGTTATTGTAGAAGCATCAACAGATAATAAAAATAGAACTGCAGCAGATGTAAGACATGTATTTGACAAAGCAGGAGGAAACTTAGGAACAACAGGCTGCGTATCATATATGTTTAATAAAAAAGGTGTGATTGTTATTGAAAAAGAAAGTACATCCATGAGTGAAGATGATTTAATGATGTTAGCATTAGAAGCTGGAGCAGAGGACTTCGCATCAGAGGATGAAGTATATGAAATAACAACAGATCCAGCGGATTTTACAGCTGTTCGCGAAAAATTAGAAGAAGCCGGATTAGAATTTTTAGAAGCAGAAGTTCAAATGGTTCCAACAACTACCGTAAAACTAGATGAAAAAGGAAAAGAAAAAATGGAAAGATTAATTGAAAATCTAGAAGATTTGGACGATGTTGCAAATATTTATCATAACTGGGAAGAATAAATGTAAATAGATAAATGACAGTAGGGATACAGTTATTTATCTATTTATATTATAAAAAGAATGTATAGTAAAAAAAATAAGAAAATTGTATGGAGCATTTGCTCGAATGGAGGATTTTATGGGACAAAAGAAAAATAAAGGATTATTAATAACGATAATTATTTTATTAATTGTCATTATACTTTTAGCAGGAGTAATGGCATATTTATATTTCTTTACAGATATGTTTAAAAGTAATAAACAATTATTTTTTAAATATACATCTCAATTGGTTCAGACTGAAAAAGGATTTGTAGATGATAATGTATTGCAATATTGGCAAAAAAAGAAGAATACCAGTTATGAAAATACTGGCGATATTTCATTTAATGTAACGATACCAAATTTAGAAGAATCCTTAGAATTAGCCAATCATTTAAATATTCATTTTTCGGGAAAAACAGATGCTAATAATGCAAAAACAGAAAAAGAAATTAGTGTAAATTATTCTGATGATGTTAATTTTCCATTAACCTATAGAAGAACAAATACGATGACAGGAATTCAAACAAAATATATTGGAAGTAATTTTGTAGCAGTAAGAAATGATGAAGAACTTTCTGGATATGAAGATTTAACAAAATTTACAGATTTAGAAAATATTCAATTTTCTAATGAAGAAATACAGAATTTAAAAACCACTTATTTTGATAATATATTAAATAATTTAGATGATAGTAAATTTTCTAAATTAACAGAAGGAGATTTAACAGGATATAAGTTGACTTTAACGGGAGAAGAATTTAAAAATACATTAATTCAAATATTAAATTCTTTAAAAACAGATGAAAATACATTAAACAAGATAAATAATATAATAGGCGTATTAAATGATTCTGATAAACTAGATGCAAGTACAATAGAAAATTTGATAAAAAGTATTAATGATGGTTTAACAATAAATAATAATGTGGAATTTACTGTATATGAGACTGGAAGAAATCTTACTAGAGTGGATATTACAATAGAAGGTAATACTGCCACAATTAATAAAGAAGGAAATGAACAGGAAGTATCTTATACGATATCTTTAAATTCTGCAGAAGAAGATGGAAATTTAACAGTTACTGTGAAATATGCAGGATTAAATACAGATAATATAAATGAAAATTATGAGATAACTCTTGAAGGAAAACAGAATACAGATAGTATTTTAGCTAAATCACAGGATACACAACAAGGATTACAAGTGAATAGCGAAAGAGATACAATAAAATTATTAATAGCAAACATAGTAGCTGACAAAGCTGCCAATGGAGAGGACTATACACAAATTAGTGATACAGATATAGAACAAAAATTGTCTTCAGGAGAAGAAGAAAGCTATTCAGACATGAAGTTAGAAAAAGAAAGTGATACAGAATATAGTATTACCTATATTAGCACAGGGGATAAATTTGTTGTTAGTAATGCAGGAGAAATTATTGAAGAACCGGGTTCTACTACAATACAGGAAAATTCAAACAGCAATTCACAAGATAATACAATCCGTTATAAATATACAATTACAAATAATGTACAATTTAAAGATCGTATTGATATAGAAGATTTAACAGAAGATAATGCAGTTATATTAAATGATAAAGATGATGCATATGTTACAAATTTAATGAATGCTATAAAAGAAAGACTAGAGCAAGTAAATAAAGTGCAAATGGAAGAATTAGGAGTCTCTGAAAATGAAAATCCAATTCAATATGTGATACCAACATATTTAATATTAGGAGAAACAACTGCAGAAATAAATGAGGAAGAAGTAAATACCTTTAATGCAAAATTTGAATTATATGAAAGTACTAATACAAAAGGAGCAACTGTAAAAGGATTATTAACAACGATACAAAATAATAATGAAGCAGAAGATAATAACAAAATAGAAGAGATTAATATGGATGGCGAAGAATATGAAGTTACAGAACAAAACATTACATTTCTAAAGAGTAATATTAATGTAGATGATGCTTATAGAGTAGAATTCGAAAAAGATAGTAATACAGGACTTATTTATAGAGCAGTTATAAATAAACGTTAGGGCCAGACTTAAAAAATAAGGTTTCATAGTTAAAAACTTGAAATCTTATTTTTTTATGCAAAGAAAGTATAAAAAATTTATCATAAAGTAATTATAGTAGAATATATATATAAAGAAAATAAGGATTGCTCTATAAAAGGAGGAAAAAAGGAAAAATGGAAAAACTTTTAGAAATCGTTAAATATTTTCCAATAAACCTATCGAATATCTTATATAATACAATTATTTCCAATAATAAAATAAAAGAAGAATTACAAGAAATTAGAATTCGTGTAGATAGACCACTTATATTAAAATTAAAGGATAACGAGATTATTGTAGAATATAAAATCACACAAAATGAAATATTACAAATTGTGGAAAGACTATGCGAAAATTCAATTTATGCATATAAAAAGCAATTATGTGAAGGATATATTACAATAAAAGGTGGACATAGAGTGGGAATTGCAGGAACGGCAGTTATAGAAAATGGAGAGATTATAAATATAAAATACATAACGAGCTTAAACTTTAGAATTGCAAGACAAGTATTAAATTGTAGCAATAGAATTATTGGACAAGTAATAGATACAAAAAATCAGACAATATTTAACACATTAATTGTTTCACCGCCAGGAAAAGGGAAAACGACAATTTTAAGAGATTTGATTAGAAAGTTAAGCAATGGAATGAGTGAAATAAATTTTAAAGGGAAAACTTGCGGAGTAGTAGATGAAAGAGGAGAAATTGCAGCTATGTATAGAGGAATCCCACAAAATGATATAGGTATAAGAACAGATATTATTGATAATGTTTCAAAACCAAAAGGAATAAAAATATTAATAAGGACGATGGCACCAGAGATTATAGCCTGTGATGAGATTGGGAGTAGCGAAGATATACAGGCTATAGAAGAAGCTATGTTATCTGGTGTAAAAGGAATATTTACAATGCATGGAAAGCATATAGAAGATGTAAATGCTAATAGACATATAAAAAAATTAATAGAAGATAAAATTATTGAAAAAATAATTTTTATTTAGTTCTAAAAGAAAAGAAGGTGAATATATTATATATAAATATATAAGAAAATAAAGGACAAGGTGTATTTTTATGCAAATATTAAAATATTTTATGCTATTATTGATATTTATATCTTCAACATTTATTGGAAAATGTATATCCAAAAAATATGCATATCGATTAGAAGAATTAGAAGAAATAAAAAATATTTTAAATGTTTTTAAATCAAAAATTAAATTCACATATGAACCAATTCCTGAAATATTTAATGAAATCGCCAATAAAACAAAAGCAAATATAGGAGAAATATTTAGAAATGCAAAAGAAAATATGACCATTCTTAGTGCAGGAGAAGCTTGGGAACAAGCAGTAAAAACAAGTGAGACAAACCTTACAAAAGAAGATATACATGTATTATTAATGCTTTCAAAAATGCTTGGACAAACAGATGTAGAAGGGCAAATTAGTCAAATAGAAGTTACACGGTGATTTTTTAGAAAAACAAATCAAAGAAGCACGGAGCAGAAAAGGATAAAAATGAAAAACTATATAGTAGACTTGGGACAACAATAGGACTAGCAATTGTAATCATTTTAATATAAAGGAGAAAACCTAAATGGATATTAATTTATTATTTAAGATAGCAGCAATAGGAATCTTAGTAGCTGTTTTGCATCAAGTGTTAGTTAGAGCAGGAAGAGAAGATCAAGCAATGATGACAACTTTAGCAGGTTTGGTAATTGTATTAACAATGGTTATAAAAGAAATTAGTGAATTATTTGATACTGTTAGGACAATATTTGGATTATGAATAAAAATGAAAATTAAAGAATAAGTAGAAGGAATATAGTGGATGGAGATTATAAAAATCATAGGAATTGGATTGATTGCATTAATCATTATTATCTTATTAAAACAATATAGACCAGAATTTGCAATTTACATAAGCTTGCTAACAGGTGCTCTTATATTACTATTATTAATAGATCAATTAACCGGAATTGTAAATCTTATACAATCGATTGCAGGAAAAGCAAATATTAATAGTCAATTTTTAGCATTATTAATTAAAATAACAGGGATTGCTTTTCTTTCAGAATTTGCTGTTAGTATATGTAAAGATTCAGGAGAAGGTGCTATTGCAAGTAAAATAGAATTAGGGAGCAAAATTATTATTATATCTATGTCAATCCCTATTATATCCAGTCTATTAGAAATTATATTAGAAATTTTGCCATAAAAATACATAGATAAAAAATGTTCTAAACGAAAAAAGGACAAGGAGTAAACGTGAAAAAGGTAATATATATTTTTGCATTTATTATCATTTTTTTAAATATCATAACTCCAATTTCAATTGCCAATGAAGAAGAAACGTTAGAAGAACAACAAGAAGAATTTGGAATAGGTGAATTTATAGAAGAGGCTGAACAATATACAGGTGATTTTTTTGAAGAAATGGATATACATAAAATTCTTGAAGATGCGATAAAAGGAGAAGTAGATAATCAGAGTATATTTGAAAAAATAATTAGTTTATTAGGTGGAGAATTAGTAGAGGGATTAACCATATTAGGAAGTGTATTAGCAATTATAATCATACATAGTGTATTAAAATCTATAAGTGAAAGTTTAGAAAATGATAATATTTCAAAATTAATTTATTATGTTCAATATATATTAATTGTAACAATTATTATGATGAATTTTGCAGATATTGTACGAGTGGTAAAAGATACTTGTAATAACCTGGTAGGATTTATGAATATATTGGTACCTTTATTAATTACACTTATGATATATACAGGAAGTGTTACAACAAGTGGCGTATTAGAAC
Organism: uncultured Clostridia bacterium; assembly: GCA_944386365.1. Classification (GTDB taxonomy): domain Bacteria; phylum Bacillota; class Clostridia; order TANB77; family CAG-508; genus CAG-269. The sequence continues at coordinate 15,757 of CALXAT010000008.1, read as the reverse complement.
CGATTATATTATTTTTGATAAATTTTATGGGGAATATTATACAAAATCTTATTATTCCAATTGTCTTAATCTTTACAAGTTTAATAGTTATATCCAAAATATCAGACAATGTTCAAATCGATAAATTGGCAAAGTTTTTAAAATCAGGAGTGGTGTGGTTCTTTGGGATTGTACTTACTATTTTTGTAGGTATTGTTTCATTAGAAGGAACCTTATCTAGTAGTGTAGATGGAATAACCGCAAAAACAACAAAAGCAGTGGTTAGTTCTGCAGTTCCTGTGGTTGGAAAAATATTAGGAGATGCAGTTGATACAGTTCTAGGTTGTGGAATTATCTTAAAAAATGCAGTGGGAATTATAGGTGTTGTGATTGGAATCGGTATATGTATTGTACCCATCATAAAATTAGGAATATTAACAATGGCGTATAAACTTATGGCAGCAATTTGTGAACCACTAGCAGACAAGAATATTACAAGTTTAATAGATCAAATAGGAGATATTTATAAAATATTTTTAGCAGTATTGTGCTCTATATCTGTCATGTTGATTATTGGAACAGCATTAGTGGTTAAAATATCTAATATGGGAATGATGTATAGATAGGGGAAGTTATGATAGAATTTTTAAGTACATGGGCAAAGCGTTTAGGTTTGGCAATTATTGTCATATCAATATTGGAAATGATATTACCCAATAATAAAACCAAGAAATATGTAAGAATGATATTTGGTATATATGTCTTACTAAATATTTTATCACCATTTGTGAAAAACAAGGATATATTAGATGTAAGTACATATGATTTTAATGAATATAGTGGCTATAGGATAAATGAAAGTAATTTAAATGAATCATCTGTGAATAGCAAAATAGAAGAAATATATATAGATGAATTAGAAAAAGATATTACGCAAAAAGTAAATAAGTTAGGATATCAAGTAATTACTTGTAATGTATATGCAACATTATCTAATCAAAATGAAGAAAGCTATATAGAAGAAATTGAACTAACTGTAGAAAAAAATGAAGAACAAGAAAAGAAAGAAGAGACAATAGAGGATAAATTTGTAAATGAAATTCAAAAAATAAAACCAATCAACACAACGATTGCATCTAAAGACCAGACAAACAATAAACAAGAAGATAGCCAAAAAAATATTCAGAATAGTGATATACAAAAGATAAAAAAATTCTTAATAGAAGAATATGGAGTTGAGGAAACATGTTTAAAGATAAATTAAAAGGATTCATCCATCCGGAAGAAGGAAATAGAAATAATAAAAAGAAAATAGAAAATTTAGCATTTTTTGTTGTTATATTAATTATTACAATTGTGATTATGAATATAATATGGAATGGAGATAAAGATAGTAGTAGTAAAGAAAATGTAAACAATGTGAGTTCAAAACAATTAGCAAAAGAAGATACAAATTCTTTAGCGGTAGCTAGTCAAACTACAAATGCATTAGAATTGAAGTTAGAAGATATCTTATCAAAAATCCAAGGTGTAGGAGAGGTAAATGTATTAATTAGTTATTCAGAATCAAGTGAGATTATTCCTATGTATAATGAAAACACAAAAACAAGTAATACAGAAGAAACAGATACATCAGGAGGAACAAGAACAATACAAGAATCTGATTCACAAAAAGAAGTTATTTATGAAGAAAATGATGGAGAAAAAACGCCGATTACGCAAAAAGTAGTAGAACCCAAAATAGAGGGGGCTATTATTACAGCAAAAGGAGCTGGAAATGCAGATGTAAAAAGTAGTATTATCCAAGCAGTTGAAGCCGTTACAGGATTAGCTACGCATAAAATTCAAGTATTTGAAATGAATTGAACGTTGGGGACGTGTCAAATTGTTTCAAAATGTAACAAAAGGGACAGACCTATACGAGATAAATCATGGAAGGAAGGTAAAACGCTATGAAAATAATGAAAGGATTATTAAAGAAAAATCAAGTTATTATTTATGTAATTGCATTAATGCTAGTGACTGCGGGATATTTAAATTACACAACCAATACAAGTGAACAAGTATCAGCCCAAACAGCCATGGAGATGGAAGCAAATGATGATATGCAAATAGCAGATATTGGTGATGCAACCTTGGTAAGTAGTAATGATGTAGTAGAAAATACAACAGATGTAAATAGCACAGACAATACTACAAATTCAGAAAATGCAACATTGAAAACAGATGCAAATGTAACAATGAATACTTCAAGTGAAAATAATGCATCAACTGAAACAAATGCAACAGTTACGAATGATGAATATTTTACAAAATCAAAATTAGAAAGAGACACGATGTATTCACAAATGATTGAAAGTTACGAAAACGTATTAAATAGTAGTAATTCTCTTGAAACACAGAAACAAAGTGCAACGGAAGAGATAAAAAAAATTAATGATACGAAAAATAGTATTATGATATGTGAAAATTTAATCAGTACAAAAGGCTTTACGAATAATATTATTTTTGTTAATGGTGATAGTGTTAGTGTAATTATTGGTGCAGAAGAATTAAAACAAGAGGAAGTAGCACAAATACAAAATATTATTTCTAGAGAATTAAAGGCAGAAATAGAAAATATACATATATCAACAAAATGATAAATACTATGAAAAGTTGTCAAAAATATTTTTAGAAATTTTTAAGCGGAATTATACATGGCCAATAAATTTACTTAAGAATATAAAAAAATAGATTTTACTTCTTAGCCTTTAAGCAATTTTATTGGTCATAATTCTTATATATTCTCCTAGTTCTTCATCTGTTAGTTCTAATTCTAAAATTAAGTTTCTTAGAACATCTCTTCTGGGTAAGTCTTCTTCATTATCTATTCGAATATATTGTCTTAAACTAATCCCAAGAAGTTCAGACATTTTTTCTTGTGTGTATTTTTTTGCCATCCTTTTTTCTTTTATCATAACATCACCCTAAATCAATGTTTAAAGTAATTATTACATAAAAAGAAATTGAATTGTATTGACATTTAATGACATAAAAATTCTGACCACCTATCCTAGCTTGAAAAAAATAAAAAATAAATATATAATAATACAAATATAAAAGACAGTATCATAAACTGTCTTTTTAAATGTGAGAAACAAGATGATTAACAAAATGTATATCTGAAATAAAAATAACAATTAACATATTTGAACAAATTAAGTAAAGATCATTCGTGGGAGGAAAGAACGATGTTAAAAAAAGTATTAATTGCCAATAGAGGAGAGATTGCTGTCAGAATTATAAGAGCATGTAGAGAAATGGGAATTAGGACAGTTGCCATTTACTCAGAAGCAGATAAAAATGCTTTACATGTACAATTAGCAGACGAAGCAATTTGTATAGGACCTGCACCATCCAATAAAAGTTATTTAAATATAAAAGCAATATTGGAAGCAGCATGTTTAACAGGAGCAGATAGTATTCATCCAGGATTTGGTTTCTTATCAGAAAATGCAAATTTTGCAAAAATATGTCAAGAAATGAGCATAAAATTTATTGGACCAGATTATAAACTAATTGAATTGTTGGGTAATAAATCAAAAGCAAAAGAAACTATGAAAAGAGCGGGTGTTCCAGTTGTACCTGGATCAGATGGATTAATTTATTCCAAAGAACAAGCAGTAAATCTAGCAGAAGAAATTAAATATCCTGTTATGCTAAAAGCATCAGCTGGTGGTGGAGGCAGAGGAATTAGAGTAGCATATTCTAAGGAAGAATTAGAAAAAGAATATGATATTGTAAAACAAGAAGCAAAAGTTTCTTTTAATGATGATAGCCTATACTTAGAAAAATTTGTAGAAAATCCAAGACATGTTGAAATTCAGATATTAGCAGATGAGCATGGAAATTGCATTCATTTAGGAGAAAGAGATTGTTCTGTACAAAGAAGAAATCAAAAGATATTAGAAGAAACACCAAGTGGGATATTAGATGATAAAACAAGAAAGAAAATGGGAGAAGTTGCTGTAAAGGCAGTAAAAGAAATTGGATATTCTAATGCAGGAACAATTGAATTTTTAGTTGACAAAAATAAAGATTTCTATTTCATGGAAATGAATACAAGAGTACAAGTGGAACATCCTGTAACGGAAATGGTAACAGGAGTGGATATTATAAAAGAGCAAATCAAAATTGCAAGTGGTGAAGAATTAGAATACAAGCAACAAGATATAAAATTTGAAGGACATTCTATGGAAGTAAGAATCAATGCAGAAAATCCGGATAAGAATTTTATGCCATGTCCAGGAACCATAACAGGTTTACATATTCCAGGAGGAAATGGTATAAGAGTAGATACGGCTATATATAGTGGATATACAGTTCCACCTACATATGATTCAATGCTTGCTAAATTAATCGTACACGGAAGAGATAGAGAAGAATCTATTGCAAAAATGAAAAGTGCAGTTGCAGAATTTGTAATAGAAGGTATTACAACCAATATAGACTTTTTATTAAAAATATTAGAAAATGAAAATTTTAAAACAAATAATTATGATACATCTTTTATAAAGAAAGAATTTAATATGTAAAATAAAATGAAAAGAAATCTAGCATGGTAAGCTATTGGCTAGTTTCTTTTTATTTTTTATTTAATAGAAGGTTTTATAGGAAAAATAATTTTTTGACTACTTATACTAGTTGAAATAAATTTAAAATACATATATAATAACAAAGATATTGAAGGAGGGAAAAACCTTGGTAATCGATAAAGTAAAAAAGGTAAATGAGAAAGAAGAAAAAAGAGTAAAAAATGAAAAAGCTTCCGATATGATGATTGGCAAATGGGTAAAATGCGATAAGTGTAAAGAAATCATATATAAAGAGGACTTACATCAAAATTTAAGCGTATGTCCTAATTGTGGAAAGCATTTTAGATTATCATCAAGAAGAAGAATTAAGCAAATAGCGGATGAAGGTACATTTGAAGAAATCGGCGGAAATATTGTAACAAAAGACCCTTTGAATTTTAAAGGATATATGAAAAAAGTAGAGATGTTAAAAGAAAAAACAAAAATAGAAGAAGCTGTAAAATGTGGTATATGTGAAATTGAAGGAGAAAAAGCGGTTCTTGCAGTAATGGATGGAAACTTTTTAATGGGAAGCATGGGATCAGCAGTAGGAGAAAGAATTACATTAGCAATTGAAACAGCAACCAAAAAGAAATTACCATTAGTTATATTCTGCGTATCAGGTGGCGCTAGAATGCAAGAAGGAATTATATCTTTGATGCAAATGGCAAAAACTGCAAGTGCACTTGCAAAATTAGATAAAGCAGGACAATTATATATTTCTGTATTAACAGATCCAACAACAGGAGGTGTAACAGCAAGTTTTGCAAGCTTAGGAGATATTATTTTAGCAGAGCCACATGCACTAATTGGTTTTGCAGGACCAAGAGTCATTGAACAAACAATCAAACAAAAGTTACCAGAAGGATTTCAAAGTTCAGAGTTTTTATTAGAGCATGGATTTATTGATATGATAGTAGAAAGAAAAGATATGAAATCCACAATTGCAAAATTAATTAGATTGCACAAATAAAAAGGAGGAAGAAAAAATGGCTAAAATAACAGCATGGGATAGAGTGATGTTAGCAAGAAAGATAGATAGACCAAAAGCTTTAGATTATATTGATAAATTATTTGATGACTTTATAGAATTACATGGTGATAGAAATTTTGGTGATGATAAGGCAATTGTTGGGGGAATTGCAACATTTGAAGGTATACCAGTTACTGTAATAGGAGAGCAAAAAGGAAAAAAAGCAAAAGAAAATATGGAAAGAAATTTTGGAATGCCAAACCCAGAAGGGTATAGAAAAGCCTTAAGATTAATGAAACAAGCAGAAAAGTTTAATAGACCAATTATTACCTTTATAGATACACCAGGAGCATATCCTGGAATGGGAGCAGAAGAAAGAGGACAAGGTGAAGCGATTGCTCGAAATTTATTTGAAATGTCAAAATTAGAAGTTCCTATTATTTGTATTGTAATCGGAGAAGGTTCTAGTGGTGGTGCATTAGCAATTGCTGTTGGAGATAGAATCGTTATGTTAGAAAATGCAATCTATTCTATATTATCTCCAGAAGGATTTGCTAGCATCTTGTATAAGGATTCTAGCAAAGCAAAAGAAGCAGCAGAGGATATGAAAGCAACGGCTAAAGATTTAAAGAACTTTGGTGTAATTGATAAAATTATTAAAGAACCAGAGGGCGGTGCTGGAGAAGATTTTGAAATGGTTATAAAAGAATTAAAAACATATATCAAAAAGAGTTTAAAAGAATTAAAACCATTATCTAAAAAAGAATTGGTAGAAAATAGATATGAAAAATTTAGAACAATGTGCTAAAATAGGTATGTGAAAAATATTAAATAATAAATTTTTTTATATAATTTAATAAAAATAAAAATTAGGAGGAATTGAAATGTTATTAGAAGGTAAAAAAGTAGTTATTATGGGAGTAAGAAACAAATGGAGTATTGCATGGGGAGCAACACAATCAGCTTATGAACAAGGAGCAGAGGTTATTTGTACTTGTTCAGCAGATAGTTTAGAAAAAGTAAAAGATTTAATAAAAGATATGCCAAAAGCGAGTGTATATGTATGTAATGATGTAAGTAAAGATGAAGATATAGATAAATGCTTAGAAGAAATAAAAAAAGATCATGGAAAAATTGATGGATTATTACATGCTATTGCACATGCCAATACAGAAGATTTAAGAAATGATTTTATTTTAACATCAAGAGATGGTTATGCACATGCACAAGATGTAAGTGCTTATTCATTAGTAGCCATTGTAAGAATGGCAAGAGAAAAAGAAATGTTAAATGAAGGTGCGAGTATTGTAGCATATACCTATTATGGTTCAGAAAAAGCTATTGAAGGATATAATGTTATGGGAGTTGCAAAAGCTGCATTAGAGGCAAGTATTCGATATTTAGCAAGAGATTTAGGAAAAGATGGATACAGAATTAATGCTATTTCAGCTGGACCAATTAAAACATTGTCAGCAAAAGGAATTAAAGATTTTGGTTCAATACTAGATATTGTTGAAGAAAGAGCACCATTACATAAAAATGTTACAATTAATCAAGTTGGAAATGCTACAGCATTTTTATTTAGTGATATGTCAAGTGCAATTACAGGAGAGATTATTCATGTAGATAATGGATTTTCAACTGTTGGTGTATAAAAAATATACAGACTTAGAATTAAAGAGTAAATCATTTGAGAAAAATTACTTTATATAGAAAAGATATAAAGTAATTTTTCTTATATATACTTTTTTTAATTAAAATGTTATAATTTTTAACAAATAAAAAATGATTGGCAGGTGAGTCCATAGAATGAGAAAATTAAATTTAATCGTCATATTTAATAAAGATTTAACGAAAGCGCTTTTTTGCATCAGAGCAAAAGATCCATATAAGGGAAAATATAATTTTGTTGGAGGAAAAGTAGAAAAGGACGAATCAAATGATAATGCAGCATATAGAGAATTGTTTGAGGAAACAGGTATTTCCCATAATGATGTAAAATTAGAACATTTTATGGATTTAAACTACTTTAAATATGAAAATAATCTACAAGTCTATTATGGTATTTTAGAGCATAAAGTAAATTTAATAGAAGAAAAAAATAAGCTAGAATGGCTTAATATAAATGAAGAATTACTAAATAATGAAAAATTTGCAGGAAATTATAATATTCCACATATAATAAGACAAATCAAAATCTATCTAAAAAATGGAACAGAGATGGATAAATATTAAATATATGATTGGTAATATATTTATAAGGGAAGTTTAGAAAAGTAAGTTTACAATCAATAGGATAAAAGAAATAAAAAAATAATAAAAACTACTTGAAAAATAGAAAAAACATGATATAATAAGGAACATAATATAGTAAAAACAATAATCAGGACACGATAAATGGCAGAATATCTTAAAGAGAGCCAAAGGTAGCTGAGATTTTGGTAAGTAAAAGTTATTTATTATCCCCTAGATTGTTATTATACCGAAATATAAAGTAAGTATAGTCGTAAATCTGCGTTAAAGATAAATGAAGAGAACTAATTAGAATAAAAATTTAATTAGTTAAAATAGGTGGTACCGCGGAAAGTAAAGCTATTTCGTCCTAAATCAGGATTGAATAGCTTTTTTTGATTATATAAAAGGAGGAATTTGTATGTACAAAAAAGTAGAATTGCCAAATGGCTTTGTGGGAATGGAAAATGATGTTGCAAAATTATGGAAGGATAAAGACATCATAAAGAAAAGCTTAAATAGTAATCAAGGAAAACGATATTTTACCTTTTACGATGGACCTCCAACAGCAAATGGAAAACCACATGTTGGACATATTGAAACAAGAGTTATGAAGGACTTAATTCCAAGATACAAAGTTATGAAAGGATACAGAGTTATTAGAAAAGCTGGATGGGATACCCATGGATTACCAGTAGAGTTAGAAATAGAGAAAAAACTAGGTATTTCAGGAAAACAACAAATCGAAGAATATGGTGTGGAAAAATTCGTAAAACAATGTAAAGAAAGTGTTTTTGAATATGTTCATCTATGGGAAGAAATGACTAATAAAGTTGGTTTTTGGGTAGATATGGAACATCCATATGTAACGTATCATAATGATTATATTGAATCTGTATGGTGGGCTTTAAAACAAATGTGGGAAAAAGGATTACTTTATGAAGGACATAAAGTTATGCCATATTGTCCAAGATGTGGAACAGCCCTATCATCACATGAAGTAGCACAAGGATATAAAGATGTTAAAGACTTAACATGTATTGCTAAATTTAAGGTACTTGATGGACAAAAATTTGATAAAGACACATATATCTTAGCATGGACAACAACACCATGGACATTACCATCAAACTTAGCACTTTGTGTTAATAAATCATATGAATATGCTGAAGTAAAAGCAAATATTGGAACAGATGACGAACCAGTATATGAAAATTATATATTAGCAAAAGATTTATTAGAAACTGTATTAAAAGAAACACCATATGATGTTGTAAAAACATTTAAAGGTGAAGATTTATTAGGAATAAAATATGAAAGATTAATGCCATTTGGAGAAGTAGAAGGAAAAGCATTTGAAGTTATTCATGGAGACTATGTAACCTTAACAGATGGTACAGGTATTGTCCATATTGCACCTGCTTATGGTGAAGATGATAGTTATGTTGCAAAACAAAATGGTATTACATTTATCAATTTAGTAGACAAAGAAGGAAAATTTGTAAAAGAAGTAGAGCCATGGGCTGGAAGATTTGTAAGAGATTGTAATGAAGATATTTGTAAATGGTTAAAACAAGAAAATAAGTTATTTAGCAAAGAAAAACATATGCACTCATATCCACATTGCTGGAGATGTGACACACCACTTCTATATTATCCAAAAGAAAGCTGGTTTGTTGCAATGAGTAAACTAAGAGATGAATTAGTTGAAAATAATAGCAAAGTAAACTGGTATCCAGAAACGATTAAAACAGGTAGATTTGGAAAATTCCTAGAAAATGTTATTGACTGGGGAATCTCAAGAGATAGATATTGGGGAACACCACTACCAATCTGGACTTGTGAAGATGAAAATTGTGGACATCAAGAATGTATTGGATCAATTCAAGAATTAAAAGAAAAAGGAATTGATGTACCAGAAGATATAGAACTTCATAAACCATATATTGATAATGTATATTTGAAATGTCCAAAATGTGGAAAGAAAATGAAAAGAGCAAAAGAAGTTATTGACTGTTGGTTTGATTCAGGTTCAATGCCTTTTGCACAATGGCATTATCCATTTGAAAATAAAGAAATGTTTGATAACAACTTCCCAGCTGGGTTTATATCAGAAGCAGTTGATCAAACAAGAGGATGGTTCTATACATTAACAGCAGTAGGAACAGCATTATTTAATAGATCACCATTTGAAAACTGTGTGGTTTTAGGACATGTCTTAGATGAAAAAGGACAAAAAATGTCTAAATCAAAAGGAAATGGTGTAGACCCAATGGAATTACTAAATACAGTAGGGGCAGATGCAACAAGATGGCATTTCTATACATGTAGTGCGCCATGGCTACCAACAAGATTATCATTGGATAATGTAAAAGAGACTCAAAGAGGATTTTTAAGTACATTATGGAATGTTTATTCATTCTATGTGCTATATGCAGAAATTGACCAATTTAATCCATTAAAATATAAAGATTTCAAAGTGACAAATGTAATGGATAAATGGATTATTTCAAAATTAAATACATTAATCAAAGATGTTGATAATAAACTAGATAGTTATGACATTACAGGAGCAGCACTAGAAATTGAAGAATTCACAGACAGTTTATCAAACTGGTATGTTAGAAGAAACAGAGAAAGATTTTGGAGTCAAGAATTAACAGATGACAAAATTGGAGCATATGTAACACTATATAAAGTGTTAGTAGACTTATGCAAAGTATCAGCACCATTTGTACCATTCATGACAGAAGAAATTTATCAAAACTTAGTAGTTGGTTTAAGCAAAACAGCACCTGAAAGCATTCATTTCTGTTCATGGCCAGAAGTAGATGAAAACGTAATTGACAAAGACTTAGAAAAAGAAATGGACTTAGCATATAAAATTGTAAAACTAGGAAGAAGTGCAAGAAACGCTGCAAACATCAAAAACAGACAACCATTATCAGAAATGTTAATCTCAATTGATACACTTCCAGAATATTATGCAGACATTGTAAAAGAAGAATTAAATGTCAAGAAAGTTGTATTAGGCGCAGAAATGTCTGAATATGTAAACTTCGAAATCAAACCAAATTTACCAGTATTAGGAAAAGAATATGGTAAACTAATTCCTAGAATTAAAGAAGAAATTGCAAAGAAAAATCAAATGGACTTAGCAAATACGGTAAAAAATGGTGGAACAGAATACATTGAAATAGATGACACACAAATTGGACTAAATGCAGAAAACTTACTAGTAACAATGCAAGGAAAAGACGGATTTGCATTTAGTGGAGAAGGAGAAATTGGTGTAGTATTAGACACAACCATCACACCAGAATTAGCAGAAGAAGGAATCTTAAGAGAAGTTTTATCAAAAGTACAAAACATGAGAAAAGACAGTGGATTCGAAGTATTAGACAGAATCAATCTATATGTAGCAGGAAACGAAAAAGTAGAAGCTATCATCAAAAAATACGAAGAAACCATCAAACATGACACATTAGCAGACAACATCTTCTACGACGAAGAAAGAAAAGACTACACAGACACAAACATTAATGGAGAGAATTTGAAGTTGGGGACGTGTCAAATCGTTTCAAAATGAAACAAAAGGGACACACCTTAGAGAATTTATAAATGAAAAATAATAATGTTAAAAAAGGGCTATTAATTAGAGATAAAATTGATATCCCTTTTTTAAATTATATTAAATGACATTTCAGGCGGTTTAGAAAATAGTATTTTTAATTTTAAAATTATAATTCGATAATAAAATATTTTGCATTTGACAAATGGAAAAAAATGTAATAATATAAATAAAGCTAATTAATAAAATCAATTATTAATTTTATCAAATTATTTTATTTCAAAGGAGAATTTATGTCTAGAATAGCAAGAAATCAAATAAAAACTTCTTTTTTCCATAATATGACACAAGGAATAAACAAAGAATACATTTTTGAGGAAAACAGGTGCAAAAAGAAATATATGGAACTATTGCAAAAAGAAGCAAATGAATTCAACATAGACTTGATTGCATTTACTATTATGGATAATCATTCACATGTATTACTCTATACCGAGAATGTAAAAAATATGAGTTTATTTATGAAAAATATTAATGGAAAATTCGCAATGTATTATAATTACATAAATAAGAGAGTAGGAGTGGTTTTCAGAAATCGATATAAAAGCCAACCAATATTAAGTGAAAGACAATTAATAAATTGTTCAAAATATATTTTTAATAATCCTGTAAGAGCCAAAATAGTTTTAAATCCTAAAGAATACATTTATTCTAATTTTCGAGATTTTCAAACAAATTACACATCAAATAATATTTTAGATGAAATTTATAAAAAGATTAATCATTCAATTGATTTTCCCAAGGTTAATAATGAAAAGTTAATAGCAGAAGCAAACTTTTTAGATACTTCTGAAGATAAAGAGATATTTATTAAAGAATTAATAAGAAATTATGAAAAAGAACATGATTTAATGATAGGTAAAAATATAGAAGAAATTAAAAAACTTGTACAATATATAAGAGAAAAAACTAATATATCTTATAAAATTTTATCAGATATATTGAATATATCCAAAACAACAATTACTAGATATAGAAAAGACAAATTATAGTATTTTATTACTGCAATAATTTATATAAATAAAATAGTTATAATTTACGACAAAAATTCTTAATTTGTCATGAAAAGTATTGTAAAAAGAATGATTAAATATTATAATACAAAAGAATAAAAGATAAAAATGGGTGTGTCCCTTTTGTTTCATTTTGAAACGATTTGACACGTCCCCAAAGGAGGATAAAAGATGGGATTAAAACTGGAAAATGTTTCTAAGATGTTTGTTGGTAAACAAGCAGTAGATAATATTTCTTTTGAAGTGGATAAGCCAGGAGTGTTTGGCTTACTTGGTACAAATGGTGCTGGTAAAACAACAACTATTAGAATGCTATTAGGAATTATAAAAAAAGATACAGGTGAAATTACCTGGAATGGTAAAAAAGTGGAAAGAAAAAGTGTAAATTTTGGATATTTACCTGAGGAAAGAGGTGTGTATCCTAAGACAAAAATTTATGACCAATTGATGTATTTTGCAAAATTGAAAGGTATGAGTAAAAAAAATGCAGATGAGGCAATAAAAAAATGGGCAAAGGTTTTAAAAGTAGAAGAATATATACCAATGCCTGCTGAAAAGTTGTCTAAAGGGAATCAACAAAAAATTCAATTTATGACAGCCATTATTCATGATCCAGAGCTAATTGTGCTAGATGAACCATTTAGTGGGTTAGACCCAGTAAACACCGAAATTTTAAAAAATGTTATTATGGATTTAGTAAAGATGGGAAAATATATTATCATGTCTAGTCATCAAATGGCGTCTATTGAAGAATTTTGTACAGACATTTTGATATTAAATAAAGGAAAAACTGTATTAAAAGGAAACTTAAAAGAAATTAAAGATGGATATAAGGCAAATCGATTGGAATTATCAACTGATAAAAATATAGATAAATATATGAAAGAATTTAATATGACAATAGAATTTTCTAAAAATAATGAATATTCTATTAAAATGGATTCTGAAGAAAAAGCTCACCAATTGTTGGAAAAATTAGTTAGTAATCACATAGGAATTGACAAATTTGAAATTAAAAAACCAACACTAAATGATATATTTATAGAAAAGGTAGGTGAGTAATATGAGAGATTTAGGAACCGTTATTGCATTTACGATAAACGATATGGCAAAAAGAAAATCTTTTATCATATCAACATTAATTATTTTAATATTAATAGTAATAGGATTTAATATACCGAATATTATGGAAGCAATTATAGGGGATAATGAAAGTGATGGAGAGACAAATCTATTAATTGTAGATAGTACCAATTTATTTGAAGGAACATTACAAAGTATCAATCAAATGGAGTTAGGATATAATGTTCAAGTTGCCAATAATGAAGTTTCTTTTGATGACATAAAAGGAAGAATAGAAAATAAAGATATTGATGAGGCTATGATTATTGAACCAAAAGAAGATGGAACATATAAAATAAGATATATTGTAGAAAATATGACACAGGTAGCAAGTATTCCAGAAGATTTGATAAATGCAATCAATACAGTATATACAAATTTACAAATGACCAAATTAGGCTTAACACAAGAACAAATTATGAGTTTATATCCTAATTTTGAGTACAGTATAGAACAAACAGAAGAGCAAGAAGTAAGTGGAAATATACTAGTTATTATGCTATTATCCATTGTGTTATTCTATGCAATTTATTTTTGTGCATATCAAGTATCAAGTTCCATTACAACAGAAAAGACTTCAAAAATCATGGAAACATTAGTGACATCTACATCACCAAGAACAATTGTATTAGGAAAAACAATAGGTATTGGAATCGTAGGATTGATTCAAATATGTGTAATTGTTGGTGTAGCAGTATTATCTGCTAAAGCATTTTTAGATCCAGAATTATTAAATTCTGTTTTGGATATGTCTAAAATGACACCATATTTAGCAATTATGACAATTGTATATTTTATTTTAGGATATTTTGCTTATGCATTACTATATGCTTTAACAGGATCAACCGTAAGCAAACCAGAAGATATACAATCAGCTAATACGCCTGTTGCAATACTTGCTATTGTTGGATTTTATTTATCCTATTTTACCATGATGAATCCAACAAGTGAATTAAATAAATTTGCAGCAATTTTTCCAATTTCATCACCATTTTGTATGCCATTTAGAATTATGATGGGGATTGCATCAACTTCAGAAATTATATTATCTATTGTTGTATTAGTGATTACCATATTAATCATTGCGAAAGTTGCAATTAAGATTTATTCAAATGCCATATTAAATTATGGAACTAGAATGACATTTAAGGATATTGTGAAAGTATATAGAGATAAAAATAACTAGGAAAACCAATAATAAACTAGCTTGTAAATATGCAAGCTAGTTTAAACTATATAAAGGAGGTAATGTATGGAAGAGGTATTAAAAGTATTACAAGATTTAGATATTCATTACGAGTTAATAAAACATGAACCGGTATATACAATAGAAGATATGAACAATTTGAATAAAGAGATGTTTAAAGGTGCTGAAATCTGTAAAAATTTATTTTTAAGAGATCAAAAAGGAAAAAGGCATTTTTTAGTGGTATTATGTAGTGAGAAAAAAGCGGATATGGCAAAAATACAAGAACAAGCACATTCGACAAGATTAAGTTTTGCATCTAGTGAAAGATTAATGAAATATTTAAAATTAGAACCTGGACATGTAAGTCCCATGGGGTTAATCAATGATAAAGAAAAGAAAGTAGAAGTGTTAATTGATAAAGATTTAAAAGATAAACCATTATTAGTCGTTCATCCTAATACAAATGAAGCAAGTTTATTAATCACATATGAAGATTGGATGAAGTTTATAAAATCTATAGGAAATAAATATGAATTTATTAACATATAATAAAAGTCGAAATAAAATAAGTATAAAAAAATTTAATAAAAATAAGACGAACCTGAAGTATTAGAAAATATCTGATATTTCAGGCTTTTTTATTTAAAAAAGCCATACTAAAAGTACGACAAAAAAAGAAATAAAACGAAATGATTTACGATAATATATTGACTTAATTCAACAAAATATATAAAATAAGAATGAACTATATTTGTAAACAGAATAAAACTTTGGAAAAAGAAAATAATAAACAAAAGAAGGGAGATTAAAAATGAGAAAAAACAAAAGGAATAATGGTATTACATTAATCGCATTAGTCATTACAATCATTGTTTTATTAATTTTAGCAGGAGTAACAATAGCCACATTACGAGGAGATAATGGGATACTAACAAAAGCAGAGGAAGCAAAGTTATCAACAGAATTATCAGGATATAAAGAAGCATTAGAATTATATAAGGT
>CALXAT010000007.1 GCA_944386365.1 uncultured Clostridia bacterium | reverse complement strand
TAGTTGATAAGATAGAAATATCTGAGAATAAAGAAATAACTATATATTATAAATTCAATATTTTAAATATGGGAAAAGAAGATAATAAATTACAAAATGTTGGCTAAATAAAAAATAGTCATAACGGAATATTAGGACGATCATTGTTTTATTGATTTTAGCAGGAATAAGTATCCAATTTATAGTAGGTGATAATGGAATAATAGCTCAAAGTGTCAATGCAAGAGAAGAAACAGAGATTTCACAGGAGAGAGAACTTATACAGCAAGCCGTAGTCAGCGCGGCTGGAAAAGATAGATATGGGAACCTAAGTAGTTCAACCATACAAAGTGAATTAGATATTTTAACAGGAGAAGATGAAACAAAGGTTACAGATATTGAAGGAGGATTTGGAATATTATTCATTGAGTGTAGACATTATTATCTAGTAGATAATAATGGAAAAATAGTTGGAATTTCAGAGCAAGATGATAATAATGAGAGTGGAAACAAAAATAATATTGAACTTACAGATGAATATATAAAAATAGATGATGAATATATAGATGTATATTTTAACTTAAATAAAATTGAAATTCCACAATTTGGAATGAATATAGAATACGCAAAAATATTTAAATATAATGAAAAATATTATTTTGTGAAAGTGGGAAACTATTTACAATCTGAAAATGATATTCAAAATTTTATTAATGCTAATTGTATAGAACTAAATGTAGATAAAGGATTTGTAACACCAGATTCTAATACAGAAGCTGGAGATATAAAACTTGAAAATGGAAGAGCATATGTGTTTGAACCATATGAAGAGCATTATGAATCTTGGAATGATCCAAATTATTGGGAAATGTTAGATGAATATATTCCTGAATAGATTTGAAAAAGAAAAACAGAGAAAACATAAATAACTCCGTAAAATGTTGAAGGTAAATAACATTTTGAAGGAGTTTTTTATGTTTAATAATAGTATTAGAAAGATTTTCAATATCAAGAAAATTTAAATTTACCTGAGATTTTTTATATATCTATTTTTCCTTCAAAGCCTCAAACTTATCACTAAAATCTGGGCAATGTTTTTTTAGATTAACAGGTCTTAAATTCTTATCTGTAAAACAATGCTTTGTTTCAGCAATAATCACGTCATTGCCTGTTTTTTTATCTTTCACTTCATAACCAATAGTTAAGCGAACACCATTAAATTCTTTTACAATCACTTTAATGCAAATTGTATCTGCAAAAGTTACGTGTTGTTTATATTTACATTTCACTTCTAAAACAGGAATGGTGATACCTTTTTCTTCAAATTTTTCAAAAGGCATATTCGCATCTCGTAAATAATAGCATCTTGCTTCTTCTAAAAAGCGGATATAATTAGAATGGTGTACAACGCCCATTTTATCAGTTTCATAATAATTAATAGTTCTTTCATAGACAAAACTCATTTTCAATCGCTTCCTTTCGAAAAGGTATTATATAAAATAAAAAATTATCTGTCAAATATTGCAAAAATTAACATAAAGTGTTATCATGAAATTTATGATATGCAATAAAAATTCTAGTGTATAGAAGGAGGAACAAGAATGATTCAGGTAAATGTGCGGGTGATTGGAACAGTTGGCGTGTATAAAGAAGGGATGGAACAAGTCAAGAAGATAGGAAAGACGGTTATCCAACAAAAAGTGGAGAAATTGCATTTTGAGAATAAAGAAGGACAGCAAGAACTGAAAATTTTTATTGGTTTGCTTCCAGTCGTAAAGACTATAGGACTAAGTAGTAACAAGGAACAAAGGGTAGACATTTATATTGCTTCCACGAGTTTTGGCAGAAAGAGACCTGAAATCAATATAACGAAGAATTATCCGTTATATAAGGCATTAAAGAAATTGATAGAATAGCAGGGAGAAATCCCTGCTATTCTAATATATTTTATAATTTTCCCTTTTAACCTAGAAATTATTCCATACAAATGATATAATGCAAACAGAAAGATGAGAAAGTAGGAGAATGAATGAAAAAAATAAATGGAGTTATATTACAAGCATTTGAATGGTATTTAGAAACAAATCAAAATTGGTGGAATACATTAGCTAGTGAAGCAGAAAAGTTAGCAGATATGGGAATAACCGCTATGTGGCTTCCACCAGCATATAAAGGAATTGGAGGAAAAGATGAAGTTGGATATGGTGTGTATGACTTATATGATTTAGGAGAATTTGAGCAAAAAGGAACAGTAAAGACAAAATATGGTTCAAAAGATGAATATTTAAATTGCATTATGACACTAAAACAAGCAGGAATGGAAACATATGCAGATATTGTTCTAAACCATAAGATGGGTGCAGATTTGTTGCAAACCATTCCAGCAGAGCAAGTTGATTGGGGAAATCATAATACATTAATAGAAAACAATCAAGTAGTAAGAGTAGCTACAAAATTTACATTTCCGGGAAGAAAACATAAATATTCTGATTTTGAATGGAATTGGACACATTTTGATGGAATCGATTATGATGAAAAATCGAAAGAACATGCCATTTTCCGATTTAAGAATAAAACATGGAGTGGAGCAGTTGATGAAGAATTTGGAAATTATGATTATTTAATGGGAGCAGATTTAGATTTTAAAAATCCAGAAGTTGTTCAAGAATGTTTAAATTGGGGAAAATGGTATTTGGAATTAACGAAAGTAGATGGCTTTCGTTTAGATGCTGTAAAACATATTGATGCGAATTTTTATAAAGATTGGATAAAAACTTTAAGGGAACAAACTGAAGATGAATTATTTGCAGTAGGAGAATATTGGAGTGGAGATATTACAAAATTACATAGATATATTACAGAAACAGAAGGACAAATTTCTTTATTTGATGTACCATTACATTATAACTTATACAATGCTTCGAAAGATGAAAACTATGATTTAACGAAAATTTTAAATGATACATTAGTAAAAGAAAATCCAAGTAAAGCGGTTACATTTGTCGATAATCATGATACACAGCCAGGACAAAGCTTAACTAGTTTTATAGAAAGATGGTTTAAATTGCCTGCATATGCAATAATTCTATTAAGAGATGAAGGATATCCTTGTGTATTTTGGGGAGATGTATATGGAATCCAGCATGATAATATTGCGCCAGTTGAAGGTTTAAAAACAATATTAGATTTCAGAAAAGAAAAAGCATATGGAAAGCAAAATGATTATTTTGATCATCCAAATTGTATTGGATGGACAAGAGAAGGCGATAGAGAACATATTAAGTCTGGACTAGCAGTCTTAATTTCCAATAAATTTGACACTGAGAAAAGAATGTATATGGGTACAAATTTAGCAGGAGAAAAGTTTATCGATAGCGTTGGTGGTTGTCAAGAAGAAGTATATATTGATAATGAAGGATATGGAATTTTTAAAGTAAAGGCAAAATCTGTTTCTGTATGGATAAATGCATAAAACTGGTAGAAAATTTAAAAATTATATGATATAATGCATAAAAGTAAAAGGAGAATACAATGCCAAAATTTTTTGTGACCACAAATCAAATTGAAGGAAATCAGGTAACCATACAAAATGAAGATGTCAATCACATTAAAAATGTACTAAGAGCAAAAATAGATGATAAAATTAATATATGTGATTATCAAACATCTAAAAATTATGTATGTAAGATTGAAAAAATAGAAGATAAGTGTATAAATTGTAAGATTATGGAGGAAATTGCATCTAATGTGGAACCACATATACAAGTAACGATTTTCCAAGGATTGCCAAAAGCAGATAAAATGGAATGGGTAATCCAAAAATCAGTAGAATTAGGTGTTTATGATATTACACCAGTAGAGATGAAAAGATGTGTTGTGAAGTTAAAAGAAAAGGATAAAATAAAAAAATTACAAAGATGGCAAAAAATATCTGAAGTGGCAGCTAAACAATCTGGTAGAGATAGAATTCCACATATCAATTCAGTTATAAATATAAATACATTATGTGAAAAAATTAAGGGATATGATTTGGTTTTAGTAGCTTATGAAAATGAAAAACAAAATTCTTTAAAAGAAGAATTGAAAAAAATACAAAAACCAAAAGATGCAGAAACAAAAATTGCTGTTATCATAGGACCAGAAGGTGGAATTGATAAAGAAGAAATAGAAATATTTAAAAAGTATCATGCAAAAGTGGTTACCTTAGGAAATAGAATCTTGAGAACAGAAACCGTGGCTTTAAATGTATTGAGCATTATTATGTATGAATTAGATAGTTAGGGGGCAGACATGAAAAAAGAAAAAACAAAAGTAAAAAATCAAAAGGTATTGGAAAAAGAAGAACAAGTATCTAAAAAGGATATACGATTAGAGCAAGAAACAGTAAATATAGAGAAAGAGGAATTATTAGAAAAGAAAAAATTAGCAGCCAAAATTGATGAGATATTAGAACAGGAAAAAGTTAAGCAAGATAATCTGGAGAAACAAGAAAAAAAAGCAGCAAAAAAAGAGGATATGTTTCAAAAAATAGCCAATAGAAAAAAAGTGCCTAAAGAAGTATCGCAAGAAATAGTAAAAAAAATATTTAAGAACTTAATATTAGCAATTGTTGTTATGATATATTTTATTGCTTCCAATATATTATATACACAATTAGAATTAGATAAAATGGAAATCATAACCAAAACCTTTTCAGGCGTGTTTTTAGTAGCAAGTATTATTCTTTTAGAAATAGCATATAAAAAAGATAGTGGAACACTTACGTTAACTGCTATAGAGTTATTAATTTTATCAATACATGCCTTATTTATTCATCATGTAATAACGATTTATAACTTCGATTTTAGAGCATATTTATTAACTTCATCTTATGTATTTGCAATATATTATGTATTGAAATCTATTATTATTTATACAAGAGCGAGAATAAAATATGTAAAAAGTCTTAGTGATATACCAGAAATCATAAAAGATGAGCCAATTGTAAAAGAGGCCAAAAAGAGAGAAGATAAAGAAGAGATAAAAGTTTCTAAAAAAAATATAGAAGATAAAAAAGAATCAAAACCAAAATCTATGAGAGGAAAAAATAGAAAAAAAGGAATATCTAAAGACTTAAAAGATGTGGATATTGAAGAAAAAAATAAAGAAAATAAAAAGAGCATACCATTAGAAGAAGATATCATCAAAGAAGAAAAAATAGAGAAGAAACCAAGAAAGAAAAAAGTGACTAAGAAAAAAGTGGAAATAGAAGAAAATTTAGAGGAAAAACCTAAAAAGAAAACAACAAAGAAAAAGGAAGAAAAAAATGAGGAAAAGGTAACGAACGCAACCAAGCCAAAAACAACAAGAAAAAAGACAGAAGAAAAAGAGAAAAAAGAGACAAAAACAACAACGAAACCAAAAACCACAAAAAATAAAACAGTAAAAGATGAAAAAGCGGAGACAACGTTAAAGAAAAAAGAACAAGTAGAAAACGGAGAGTCTGTGAAAGAAGCAGAAAAGCAGTCAAAACCAAAATCAAAGAGAGGTAGAAAGAAAAAAGAAGAGGTAGTAAAAGATGATTAAAAGTATGACAGGTTATGGAAAATCAAATATGTCAAAGAATTTAAGAGAATATCAAGTAGAAATAAAAAGTGTTAATCATAGATATTTAGATATTTCAATTAAGATGCCAAGAACCTTAAGTTACTTAGAAGAGGAAATAAAGAAAATCATTTCCGCAAAACTAAGTAGAGGAAAAGTAGATGTATTTGTTACTTTTAATAATAATTCTTTAGAAGGAAGAGATATCAAAATCAATACAGAAATTGCAAGAATGTATATAAAGGAGTTAAGAAACTTAGCAGAATCAGAAGGGATTATAGCCGATATACCAGTAACGGAAATATCTAAATTACCAGATGTGTTAACCATTCAAACCAATCAAGATGATGAAACCATCAAAGAGGAATTAATAGAAGTGACCCAAAATGCAGTAGCGAATTTATTAGAAATGAGAAAGATAGAAGGAGAAAAGATTGCACAAGATTTACATAGTAGAATAAATGAGATAGAAGGAAAAGTTAAAAAAATATCTGCACTTTCTACTGGACTTATTGAAGAATATGTAGTAAAATTAAATACGAGGATAAAAGAATTATTGAAGGATCAAGAGATTGATGAGGCAAGATTAGCACAGGAAGTTGTCATCTATGCAGATAAGTGTTCTATCCAGGAAGAAGTAACAAGGTTAGATAGTCACATATACCAATTTAGAGAATTATTGAATTCTAATGATGCAGTGGGAAAAAAATTAGATTTTATGATTCAAGAAATGAATAGAGAGACAAATACAATCGGTTCAAAGGCAAACAATCTAGAAATAACCAATGAAGTAATTAATATAAAAACACAATTAGAAAATGTAAGAGAACAAGTACAGAATATAGAGTAAGAAGGGATTGATTTTATGCAATTAGTAAATATTGGATTTGGAAATATCGTATCAGCAGAAAGGATTGTAGCAATTGTAAGTCCAGAATCAGCACCAATAAAAAGACTAATACAAGAAGCAAAAGATAATAAAACTGCTGTAGATGCAACATATGGAAGAAGAACAAGAGCGGTTTTAATTATGGATTCTGGTCATGTGATATTATCAGCTGTTCAACCAGAAACGGTTGGTGCAAGAATTGATAAAGATATTTCACAAGAGGAAAATTAGAATATAGGAGGCGTTAAAATGATAGTAAAACCAAGTGTTTCAGAATTACTTACAAAAGCAAATAATCGATATGAGTTAGTAATTGCAACAGCTAGAAGAGCAAGACAAATTGCATCTGGTGCAACACCATTGGTAGACACCAAAGAAGAATCACCAGTAACAATAGCTGCTATTGAAATTGCAGAAGGGAAGGTTGCAATAGAATGTTAGTTATATTATCTGGAGTAGCAGGGGCAGGAAAAGATACCATAAAAAAAGAATTAATTAAAAGAATGAAAGATGTAGAATCTCTTCCTTCCTATACATCAAGACCAATGCGAGAGGGAGATGTGGAAGGTGGAACCTATAATTTTGTGTCAAGAGAAGCATTTGAAGAAATGATAGACAATCAAGAATTTTATGAATATGATATTCATCATAATCAATATTATGGGACATCTCGAAAGTTATTAAATGACAAAATAAAAAGTGGAAAAATTATTGTAAAAGATATTGATGTTAATGGAACAGAACATTTAAAAGATTTATTAGGAAACGATACAAAAGTTGTTACTATATTTTTACGTGTTCCAAAAGAAGAATTAAGACATCGATTAGAAAATAGAATAGACAAGCCAAGTCCACAAGAGATTATTTTACGTTTAAACCGATTTGATTATGAAGAATCTAGAATTAATTTATATGATTATGTATTAAAAAATAATGATTTGGAAAAAACAGTACAAATTATTATGACAATTATAGAAAATGAAGTAAGATTGGAAAAAGAACAAAATTTAAATTAGACAATCCTATTTTATAAATATACAAAAAATAAGCATGAATAGAAATATTTGTGTTTATTTTTTATGATTATAAAATAATAATACCGAATACTTGTTTTTGAAAAATTTATATAGTATAATAGGAAAAACATATATATTAAAGAAGGATTTTTTATGTATGGAAGCTTATAGGAGGAATGTTCATGAATGACAAAATTATTATAAAAGGTGCAAAAGAACATAATTTAAAAAATATAAATTTGGAAATACCAAGAGACAAACTAGTCGTTATTACAGGATTATCTGGATCAGGTAAATCTAGTTTAGCATTTGATACCTTATATGCAGAAGGACAAAGAAGATATGTAGAAAGTTTGTCTTCTTATGCAAGACAATTCTTAGGGCTAATGGAAAAACCGGATGTAGAAAGCATAGAAGGGTTATCACCAGCGATTTCTATAGACCAAAAAACAACATCCAAAAATCCTCGTTCTACAGTAGGAACGGTTACAGAAATTTATGACTATATTCGTTTGCTATATGCCAGAATTGGTGTTCCATATTGTCCAAATTGTGGTAAAAAAATTGAAAAACAAACAATTGACCAAATTGTAGATAATATCATGGGATTAGAAAAAGATACAAGAATTCAAGTATTAGCACCAGTGGTTAGAGGTAGAAAAGGAGAATATACAAAACAATTAGAGGAATTTCAAAAAGAAGGATTTGTCAGAGTTAGAGTAGATGGTGAAATGTATGAACTTTCTGATGATATTGAAATAGACAGAAAGAAGAAGCACAACATTGAATTAGTTGTAGATAGATTAGTCATAAAACCAGAGATTTTAAGTAGATTAACAGAATCAGTAGAAATTGCTTTAAAACATGCTAATCAACTAGTATTGATTGATGTCGTAGGAAAAGGAGAAAAATTATATAGTTGTAATTATGCATGTCCAGACTGTGGATTTAGTTTTCCGGAACTAACACCTAGAATGTTTTCATTTAACAATCCAATGGGTGCCTGTCCAGTTTGTACAGGAATTGGTTATTTAATGAAAATGGATGAAGATTTAATTATTCCAGATAAAAATAAAACCTTATATGATGGCGTTAAAGCCTTTGGTTCAAGTACCATGAAAAAAGGTGACACCATGGCAAAGATGTATTTTGAGAGTATTGGGAAGCATTATGGAATTGATATAAAAGGAAAAAAGATTAAAGAATTACCTAGAAGTTTTATGGAAAAAATCTTGTATGGCACAGGGGATGAAGAAATTGATTTTGAATATGAGTCACCTGCAGGAATTAGAAGATTTAAAGCACCATTTGAGGGTGTACTTCCAACATTAGATAGACGTCATAATGAAACAAAATCACAAGGAATGCGTGATTTTTATGAAATGTATATGACGAATTCTCCATGTTATGCATGTCATGGTGCAAGATTAAAACCAGAAATTTTATCGATAAAAGTAGGAGATAAAAATATTAATGAATTAACAGCCATGTCTATTAATCAAATCAAGGACTATTTAGACAATTTACAATTAAATAAAACAGAGGCGATGATTTCTGATTTAATCTTAAAAGAAATTCATCAAAGATTACAATTTTTAATTGATGTTGGACTAGAATATTTGACACTATCTAGAAGTGCAGGAACTTTATCAGGAGGAGAAGCACAAAGAATTAGACTGGCTACACAAATTGGTTCAGGTTTAACAGGCGTGTTATATATCTTAGATGAACCAAGTATTGGATTACATCAAAGAGATAATGATAGATTATTAGCAACTTTAAAAAAACTAAGAGATTTAGGAAATACATTAATTGTTGTAGAACACGATGAAGATACCATGTATGCAGCAGATCAAGTTATCGATATAGGACCAGGTGCAGGAACACATGGTGGACAAGTCATGGCACAGCGGTACTGCTGAAGAAATTAAGAAAGTCGAAAATTCGATTACAGGAAAATATTTAAGTGGAAGATTGAAAATTCCAGTACCTAAAAAAAGAAGAAAACATACAAAGTCAAAAGTAATAGAAGTACAAGGTGCTACAGAAAATAATTTAAAAAATATCAGTGTCAAATTTCCATTAGGTGTGTTTACTTGTGTAACAGGAGTATCAGGTTCAGGAAAATCGACATTAGTTAATGAAGTATTATATAAAACAATTGCAAAAGAATTAAATGGATCTAATGAAAAACCAGGAAAATGTAAAGGTATCAAAGGAATTGATCAGATTGACAAAATTATCAATATAGACCAATCACCAATTGGAAGAACACCACGTTCAAATCCTGCAACATATACAGGTGTGTTTGATTTAATAAGAGATATTTTTGCCGAAACAGAAGAAGCAAAATTAAGAGGATATCAAAAAGGAAGATTTAGCTTTAATGTTGAAGGTGGAAGATGTGAAAGTTGTAAAGGTGATGGTGTTCATAGAATTGAAATGCATTTCTTACCAGATATCTATGTACCTTGTGAGGTATGTAAAGGAAAGAGATATAACAGAGAGACCTTAGAGGTAAAATATAAAGGAAAAACCATTGCAGATGTGTTAGATATGACAGTAGAAGAAGCATTACAATTTTTTGATAAAATTCCAAGAATTAAACAAAAAATTCAAACACTATACGATGTAGGTTTAAGTTATATAAAATTAGGACAACCTTCAACAACCTTATCAGGAGGAGAAGCACAAAGAGTAAAACTTGCAACAGAATTATCTAAAAAAGCAACTGGAAAAACACTATATATTTTAGATGAACCAACTACAGGACTACACATAGCTGATGTTCATAAATTGGTAGATATTTTACAAAGACTAGTTGATACAGGAAACACGATTATTGTTATTGAACATAATTTGGATTTAATCAAAACTTGTGACCATATTATTGATTTAGGACCAGAAGGTGGAGAAAATGGAGGCGAAGTAATTGCCGTTGGAACGCCAGAGCAAGTTTGTTTAAATGAAAAAAGTTATACGGGAAAATTTTTAAAGAAATATTTAGAACAAAATTAAGAAAGCAAAATACCAAAAGAACTTATGTTAAAATGTGTTTTAACATAAGTTCTTTTGATTTCCTTTTATCAATATCAGTAGAAAATTTCAAAACACTGCCTGAAATCATAAAATGCGGTATTTTCTATATCAAAAGACATATGATCTTTGGAAAGATCAATTTCTTGAATAGGTTCATACCAGCCAAGCTTATGTGTCCAGATTTTTTCTCCTTCCCAAGTAGTAGATTCTCTTATAAAATGCCATCCGGCAGAAAGCGGATTGGTATAAAGAAGAATTTTAAAAGAGTGTGAAGAACTTGGTTTAAAGAAATCACATTCTACGGCATGTAAACCAAGAAGAGCACAATCTCTTTTTACCCCTTTTACAAGGCCGTTGATTTCAAACGGTGTGAAAATATATTTTCCTCCAGTCTTGATATTTTTGTCTAATATACTTAATGTTGTTTCAATTTCATCATCATCAAAGATGTCACTTCCATTAAAAAGTGCAGACAATTTTCCAGGGGAATAATACCGTTGGCTTTTATCTGGATAGTGAAGTCCGAGAGCATGTGCATAACAATTGGTGTTTTTCTGATTTTGATATTCAGGAAAAAAAGGTGGGAAATTTCCCATAGAGTTTTTGATTTCCTCAAAGATTTTTTTGGATTCCATAAAATTCCTTTCTTTTTAATAGCCATCTGAACAATATGATAGCTGAATACATGGTTAATAGTTACATATATATGTTAACATAAAAATGATTTAAATGCAAATATATGTTTTTGTATAAATTATTTTTTTTTACGAATACTAATCATTAATATAGAATAATCGAACTTTGATGAAGTTCGTAAGTTAAAAAATATAAATATATGAAAGGAGAAATTTATGTTTAATTTTAGAACAGATTTGGCACTTGAAAGAAGAGAGATTTATAGAACAGCCAATAAGTTAGAAAATGAAATTAATGGGATAGAAAGTGAAGAAAAGAAAATAGATGAAAATATAAAAGTAGATAGAGTAAAAATAACCAATGAAGAAGGAGAAAAAGCAATCGGAAAACCAAAAGGCGTATATGTTACGATTGATATTAAAAATTTAAAAATTGCAGGGGAGGAAGAAATTCAAAAATCTGCGGATACTGTATCAGAAGAATTAAGAAAAATTGTAGATAGTCATGTAGACAAAAATGGTGAAATATTAGTGGTTGGGCTTGGAAATATTTATGTAACACCAGATGCATTAGGTCCTAAAGTCATTAATGATATAGAAGTGACAAGACATATGATTAAATATTTGCCACAATATGTAAAAGAAGGTGCTAGAAATGTTAGTGCTATATCTCCAGGTGTATTAGGAACAACAGGAATAGAAACTGTAGAAATTTTACAAGGAATTGTTCAAAATACACATCCCAAATTAGTAATTGTTATTGACGCATTAGCTTCTAGAAGTATAGAAAGAATTAGCAGTACTGTACAAATATCTGATACGGGAATAGTACCAGGGGCAGGGGTAGGCAATACCAGAAAAGAAATCAGTCAAAATACTTTAGGCATTCCCGTTGTGGCAATAGGAATTCCAACAGTTGTGGAAACAGCAGTATTAGTCAATGACGCATTAGATTTATTTATTACGAAATTACAAGATGAAGCAAAATCCAATGATTATTTAAACCAATTAAAAGCAGAGGATAATTATGAGGAAATAAAAGAGGCATTGGTACCACAAAATTATAATTTAATTGTAACACCTAAAGAAATTGACGATTTAATAGAAAATATGAGTAAAATTGTAGCAACAGGGATTAACCAAGCAATATAACTTGAGATAAAAGAAGGGAAAAATGTAGAAATTCTAGAAAAACAGTTGAAAAAAAATCTTTCTTAATATATAATTCTTATAGAATAATAAGAAAAGAGGGATTTCTATGGACAAAGAAGAAAAAATAGATAATGCAAAAAAGGTAGAAGAAGTAAAAAAAGAAAAAGTAGAAGAGCCAAAATTCAATAAAGTAAGTGGAAAAGATTTAAAAAAAGAAGAAAAAATGAATAAAGTAGAAGATAAAAAAGAAAAGAAAACGAAAAATGAAAAGAAAGAAAAAGGCAGCCATAAAATTGGATATTGGGTTGGTGGTGTTGTATTATTACTTGTTGTATTAGCCATTGTTACAGCTTTAATATTGTTACCAGAAACACCGGAAAAAACAGTAGATGGTATGTTAAACAGTTTAAAGAATGGTGATTTTGAAAGTGTTAATAAATATGTAAATTATGATGAGATTGTTAATGAATCAGATATGCTAGGAAGTTCAGAAATGGATGAGGAAACGCAAAGTTTACTTTTTGATAAATTAAATTGGAAGATTCTAAACATTTCAAAAGAAGAAGATACAGCAAGTGTAGAAGTAGAAATTACCAATAAAGACTTTAATAAGATTATATCAAACTATACACAAGAAGCTTTAAAGATAGCTTTTAGTGGAGCATCTTTTACAGAGGAAGAACAAAATAATAAATTAAAAGAGCAATTAAAAAATGAAGAAATTGGAACAAAAACAGTAACGACAACCGTACAAGTAATAAAACAAGATGGAAAATGGAAAGTACAAGTAGATGATAGTTTAGTAAATTCATTATTACCAGGATTACAAGAAGCAATTAATTCTTTAAATTCTATTATAAATGGATAATAAAAGTTTCATTCTATAGAGAAAATGCACTTATAAAATATGTATATGTATATTTTATAGGTGCATTATTTATGGTTGTTAGAAATAGGTTTTTTATGATATCTATATAATTTGCAAATATCACAATTTAAACAGATTGATATACGATTTTCAAAAATCAATTGTAAAGTATTTATAAATTCATCGACTGTATTATCAATTAAATGAATATAAATTTTTTTCGGAAGCAAACTTAAAAGAGAGTTTAAAGTATAGTCGTTGGAAGAAAAAGATATATCACTTAAATATTTTGCATTAAATACTTCATCTGAATTTAAAATTAAATTTTTATTTTCATCTAACAAAATAGAATCAGACGTTTTATAAATTAAGTGCACAATATTACAATTGTTGCTTTGAGAATTTATATATAATTTTAGTAAAGAAATAAATTCCATATATTCCTTTTCAATAATGTAATTACTTACACTTTCAGATATAATTTCATCTAGGATAGAAGTGTAGTTTTGTAATCTGAAATTTATAAAACCATCTAATATTAATGTTTTATGATTAGCAATAAATGCATAAATACTATCATATAAGGCTGCAAATTTTTTATCAAACCATTTATAATATTCATCAGATAGCAGATTGTAACAATTTTTTAATATCTTATCTCTTTCTAAAAAATCAAAATAAAAATAATTCTTATGAATCATTCTTTTCAAAAGTGTATCTTCAAATTCATCGATAATTAAGAAAGCTAGTAGTGTACTGATTTTAGAGAAAAAATATGGATAGTCATTGGAAAGGTAGTGAATAACAATATTTTTATAATGTCTGAATTGATTTTGAGAAAAACAAATATCTTTAATATCAGCATATTTTAATTCATTTAGTAGATAATCTAGTATTTTAGAATTATTTGTTTTTATACATAAAGATTTCATATACAAAAATACCCCTTTCTCATAAAACTAGTATCTACCAAACTTAAAAAACTTATACATTATTATATGACAATAAAAAAATTTAGGTGCACAATAGGGACGTGCCAAATCGTTTCAAAATGAAACAAAAGGGACAGACCTTTATTTTTAGTCTATCCCTTTTTAATCTAAAGTGTTCAATATGGTTTAATAATAAATCATATAATCTATATCAGGAAATACACAATCCTTTTTTGAAATATCTTTTAAGAAATCTTCATCAATTTTATTTTCTTTTATTTGATAATACAATTTTGTAAACCTTCCAATGTGATCTTTAATTCTTTTTTTAGCATAATCTACCATGGTACCATTTGTGATAATAAATAACCAATCACTACTTTGTGCTAATAATAATTCTCTAGCACATTGATTTAATGCCTTTTTCTTTAAACCTTTTGCGTTTGGATATAAATGTGCTAATTCACACATTCTATCACCTGCAACGTGAAGATGTCTATGTACATAGTCATTTGTAGGATTTAACCATACTTCACTATATCCATTAGCACCCCAACTAGAACGACAAGGAGAGGCAACTTGCATATTTGGATATTTATCAATATATTCAGAAGGAGTAATTAATTCAAAATTACAATCATCATAATAAATTTTCTTAAATAAAACATATAACCAATAAGGTCCTTCATACCACCAATGTCCATATAATTCAGCATCATAAGGACATAAGATAATAGGCGGGTTTTCTGTATATTGTGCTAAATTTTCAATTTGAGCATTTCTAGAATCAAAGAAATGACCTGCTTGTCTCTCTGCAGAGTCTTTTGCCCATTGAAGGTTATAATAATCTTTAAATTCTGTTTTTCCTGTAATTCTGTAATATTTGATACCAGTATGGACTCTTACACCATTATGTGCAATATATGGCTTTATATAATCGTAATCAGCATCATAACCAATATCACGATAAAATTCTCTATAATTAAAATCTCCTGGATAGCCATCAATAGAACTCCATACTTGTCTTGAAGATTCGATATCTCTACCAAAAGCTATGACACCTTCTGGAGAAACAATAGGAGCAAAAGTACCATATAAAGGTGTTGGATCAGCATACAAAATACCATGAGATTCTGTGATAATATAATCAATTCCAAATTCTTTTAAATATTTATCAGCTTCTGGTACATAACCACATTCAGGAAGCCAAATGCCACGAGGTTTTCTTCCAAAATATCTTTCATAGGTTTGTACACCAACTGCAATTTGTGCTTTTACGGTTTTTTCATTAACATATAGAATAGGGAAATATCCATGTGTTGCACCACAAGTAATAATTTCTAATACCCCAATATCTTGAAAATGTTTAAAAGCTTGAATTAAATTGCATTTATATACATCTTTAAATAAATGTAAATCATTAGAATATCTATCATAATAGTAATGCGATAATTTATTTAATCGCTCATCACCAGCTGTTCTTTTAATTTCTTTTTTAGATAGTTCAATATGTTGTTTTAAGTAATTTATATATTTCTTGTGCAATAATTTGTTATCTAACATAGAAAGTAGAGGAGGAGTTATTGACATGGTAATTCTAAAATTAACACCTTCATCTACTAATTTTTGAAAATTTGTTAATAATGGTATATAGGTTTCAGATATTGCTTCATATAGCCAAGATTCTTCTAAATAATCATCACTTTCAGGATGATGGATAAATGGAAGATGTGCATGAAGAACGAAACTAACATATCCTTTTTTCTCTTGCATTTAAATTCTCCTTTTATTGTTACTAAAATTTATCTCTTAAAAATGAATGAGACACTTTTGAATTGCAACCTAAAGTGCCTCAAGATTATTTGAACTTTGAAGAAAGACTTTCTGAAGATGGATTACCAGAAGAAGGATTAGATAAGTCATAAATTTCTTCGATATTTTCATTTCTATAAATAGCTTTGTATATATCATAGATATTATAGATTTTACCCATATTTCTAATGAAGGAAATATTTGCTGAAATAGGTTTTTCTGTTTGGACACCGGTTTTTACATTTCTGAAATAAACCATCTTTTGCTCTTTATTAAATAAGATATGATCATTTGGTGATTCAATTTCATTAGAAGTAGAGATGTATATATAATCTGTATTAATTTTTGGATTTTCTTTAATAGGACGTCTACCTAATTCAATTTTATAATCACATTTAGCGTCATTTACATGAAGATACCAACTATTTGCAAAGTCGTTAATATCAATTTCAAAACTATAATTCATAGTTGTATTATGAATGATTAAAACCGGTTTTGTAGTTTCAAAAAAGTTTTCTCCATATTGTTTTTTATAATTTTCTCTATCCTTATCAGAAATATCCCAATATATAAATAAATTTGTAGGAGTTTGCGCCAATATTTTTACAACAGTCTGATTATATCGATATGGTAAATCATAATATTCTACAATATCTACTTTTTGTTTTTTAGTTGTAGTAGCTTTTCTTTTAGAAGTAGCTGCTTTTCTTGTTGTAGATTTTTTTGATACTGATTTTGTAGATGCTTTTTTTGTTGTTGCTGCTTTTTTTACTGTAGTCGTTTTAGAGGTAGCTTTTTTAGTAGCAGCAGTTTTAGAAGTAGCAGAAGTCTTTTTTGCTACACTTTTTGTAGTAGAAGATTTTCTTGTATCTGTTTTTGTAACACCGTCATTTTTGACAGTTGTTTTTTTAGCAGCGGGTTTTATTTCTTTTTTAGCAGTTGCTTTTTTTGCTGCAGTTGCTTTTTTCGTTGTTATAACTATATTTTTTTCTTCATTTGTTTCTTTAGTTTTCCTTGGCATTCTATATCCTCCTATGTAAATCTCTAATATTTCTTTTATATATTATACTAAATAGAAAATAAATTCAAGGGGATAATAGGATTTTTTAAATTTATTTTTATATAAATGTATATTCATACAAAAGAGAAATTATAAATAAAAGATAAGGATATAAAAATAATAAAAAAAGTGTTATAATAACAAAAGATAAAATAGGAAAGGATAGATGACAAAATGCAAAGAATAAGAGTAGCGGGAATCGTTCCCATGAATGATGGTTTTGTATTGATGCATAGGAAAAATGTCATAAGAAACAAAGATTACCAAGAATACTACACGTTTCCAGGAGGACATTTAGAAGAAGGAGAAACACTGGAAGAAGGTGTAATAAGAGAAATCAAGGAAGAATTTGGAATCCATGTAAAACTAATAAAACAATTATATAAACTAGAAAATACAAAATTAAATATGGAGGAATATTTCTTTTTATGTGAATATGTAGACGGCAAATTTGGAACAGGAGATGGAGAAGAATTTTCTAATAATCCAGCATATAAAGATTCTGGAGAATACATTCCTGAAATTGTAAAAAGAAAAAATATATCAGACTTAGTTTTATTACCCTTAGAAATAAAAGAAAAATTTCTACAAGATATACAAGAAGAAAAATTATAGAAAAATATGTTCGAAAAAAATCCAAAAAAATCAAAACTTATGTTTGACATTTTTTTGTTTGTATGATATGATGAAGCAAATTAGGAGAATGGAGTGAAGAAAATGCCAAAAAAGAAACCAGAATTAAATAGAAGAGAAAAATCAATTTTACATTTTATTGAAAAGCAAATTATGACACAAGGATATCCACCATCAGTAAGAGAAATTGGAAAGGCAGTTGGGTTAAGCTCAACAGCAACAGTTCATGGATATTTAGCAAAACTAGAAGAAAAAGGATATATCAAGAAAAAAGATAAAAAAGGAAGAACTTTAAGATTATTAAAAGGTTCATCAGGAGAAGCAAAAGTAACATCAAGTAAAGACTTCTATACACAAAAAGAATTAGTGGAAGTTCCTGTTATTGGAAAAATCACAGCAGGAGAACCAATATTAGCAGTAGAAAACATTACAGATACTTTCCCAATTCCTATTGATTTTGTTGGGAATTCAGAAAGCTTTATGCTAACGGTTAGAGGAGAAAGTATGATAGAAGCAGGAATATTAGATGGAGATTATATTCTTGTAAAAAAACAAAATACAGCCAATAATGGTGAAATTGTTGTTGCCTTAATAGGAGATGAAGCAACTGTAAAAACATTTTATAAAGAAAAAGATCATATTCGTTTGCAACCAGAAAATTCTACAATGGATCCAATTATTGTACCAGATTGTGAAATATTGGGAAAAGTTGCAGGTGTATTTAGAAAAATGTAAGTTTGATAAAAATAAAATTCACAAAAATTTCACAATATACATATTGACTAATGACACTGTGTCACATATAATAAATAGTACAGTGTCATTTAATTTTGTTTAAAAGGTTTATAGATATAACCTAAAAAATCTAAATAAAGGAAAGAGGGAGAAATGTATGCTAAAAGTATTAAAAAACTTAAAAAATTCTTTTTGGTCAGTTGTGGTAATTATTATTTTGTTATGTGTACAAGCACAAGCAGATTTAAGATTACCAGATTTTACATCTAGAATAGTTAATGTTGGTATACAAGCTGGTGGAATAGAAACAGCAGTACCACAGGTAATTAGCAAAGAAGATATGGAAAATATCTTAATGTTTTCAGAAAATAATGATCAAATAACTGAAAACTATACGTTAATAGAAGAAAATCCAAATAAAGAACAAGAAAAAATCATAAAAGAGTATTTAGGAAAAGACATTAACGTAGAGCCAGGAACAATCTATGTATTAAACGATATTGATTCTGATAAAGAAGATGAATTATCTAAAGTTATGGCAGGATCATTAATGGAACTTTCAACAGTAACAAGTGAAGAAACAGCAAATCAAATAAAAGAAGCAATGATGGCAAATGTTCCAGAATCACAAAAAGCAACTATAGAAAATTTAAGTTTACTTGACATACTTAAATCCATGCCAGAAGAACAAAGAAGTGCAGTTCTTGAACAATTTACAAAGCAAATTGATGAAATGCAAGATTCCATAAAAGAACAAGCAGCTATATCAGAAGTAAGTAATATATATAAAGATTTAGGAGTAGATACAGATAAAATTCAAAATAATTATATATTATCACAAGGATTACAAATGCTTGCAGTTGCATTAATTAGTATGGTATCAGCAATTACAATTATGCTTTTATCTGCAAGAGTTGCTGCAAAACTTGGAAAAACGTTAAGAGAAAAAGTATTTAAGAAAGTACTTAGTTTTTCTAATGGAGAGTTAAATAAGTTTTCAACAGCATCATTAATTACACGTAGTACGAATGATGTTCAACAAATACAAATGTTAATTGCAATACTATTTAGAGTTGTTGTATATGCACCAATTATTGGTATAGGTGGATTTATTAAAGTATTAACAAATAGTGATAGCTCTATGGCTTGGATTATAGGAATTGCAATAATAGGTGTTCTATTTGTAGTAGCAACATTGTTTATTGTTGCAATGCCAAAATTTAGAAAATTACAAGACCTAACAGATAAACTAAACTTAGTATCAAGAGAAATATTAAGTGGATTACAAGTAATAAGAGCATTTAACACAGAGAAAAAGGAAGAAAAAAGATTTGATGGTGCTAATAAAGATTTAATGAAAACAAATGTATTTGTTAACCGTGCAATGTCAATAATGATGCCAGCGTTAATGTTAATAATGAATGCAATTATGGTATTAATTATATGGGTTGGAGGTCACAATGTAGACCAAGGTATAATGCAAGTTGGTGATATGATGGCATTTATCCAATATACAATGCAAATAGTTATGGCATTCTTAATGATTTCAATGATATCAATTATGCTACCAAGAGCATCTGTTTCTGCGAGACGTATCAATGAAGTTCTAGAGACACAACCAAGTATAAAAGATAAATCAGAGACAAAGAAATTTGATCCAAATAAAAAAGGTTTAGTAGAGTTTAAAGACGTGTCATTTAGATATCCAGATGCAGATACAGAGATTTTAGCAGATATAAACTTTACGGCAGAGCCAGGTAAAACAACAGCGATTATTGGAAGTACTGGAAGTGGTAAATCAACAATAGTTAATCTTATTCCAAGATTTTATGATGTAACAGGAGGAGAGC
This sequence comes from uncultured Clostridia bacterium, assembly GCA_944386365.1. Taxonomy (GTDB): domain Bacteria; phylum Bacillota; class Clostridia; order TANB77; family CAG-508; genus CAG-269. Next base: position 68,961 of record CALXAT010000007.1, on the reverse strand, counting down.
TTCTAATAGACGGTGTTAATGTAAAAGATGTTTCTCAAAAAGATTTAAGAGATATTATAGGATTTGTTCCACAAAAGGGCTTACTATTTTCTGGAACAATAGAATCAAATATAAAATATGCAGATGATAATATGTCTGATGAAAGAATGTATGAAGCAGCAAGAATTGCGCAAGCTACAGAATTTATAGAAACTAAGGAAAAGAAATATCAAGACCCAATCGCACAAGGTGGGGGCAATGTATCAGGAGGACAAAGACAACGTATTTCTATAGCAAGAGCTTTAGCAAAAGATCCAGAAATATTTGTATTTGATGATAGTTTCTCAGCATTAGATTTAAAAACAGATGCAGCTTTAAGAGCAGCTTTAGCAGAAAAGACACAGGATAAAACAGTTATCATTGTAGCACAAAGAATTAGTACAATTCTAAATGCAGACCAAATAATAGTGCTAGAAGAAGGAAAAGTTGTGGGAATAGGAACCCATGAAGAACTTATGAAAAACAACGAAACATATAGACAAATTGCTTTATCACAATTATCAGAAGAAGAATTAAATGGGAAAGGAGGTAATTAAATATGCCAGGACCAATGGGAAGAGGGCAAGTGGTAGCACCACCTGTAAAGAATTTTAAGGAAACAACAAAAAAATTAATTAAGAATTATTTATCAAAATATAAAGTAGCATTAATTATAGTAATGATTTTTGCAGTAGGAAGTACGATATTTACAATTATAGGACCAAAAATACTTGGTAATGCTACAACAGAGATATTTAATGGTTTAGTAAATAAATTATCTGGTGGTTCGGGAATAGATTTTGGTAAAGTAGGAGCAATACTACTTGGATTACTTGGATTATATATTTTAAGTGCTGTGTTCTCGCTTGTTCAAGGATTTACAATGACGGGAGTTTCACAAAAATTAACATATAATTTAAGAAATGATATTATTCAAAAAATAAATAAACTACCAATGAAATACTTTGATACCAAAACACATGGAGAAGTATTATCTATAATAACAAACGATATTGATACTTTAAGTATGAACTTAAACCAAAGTATTACGCAGATAATTACCTCTGTTTGTACAATTATAGGTATTTTAATCATGATGCTTTCAATAAGCTGGCAAATGACATTAATATCATTAGTTATTTTTCCAATAGCAGGAGTACTTGTAAAAATTATTGTTAGTAGGTCACAAAAATACTTTAAAGCACAACAAGATTACTTAGGACATGTAAATGGTCAAGTAGAAGAAATATATGGCGGCTTAAATATTGTAAAAGTATTTAATGCAGAAGGAAAAGTAGATAAAGAATTTGAAAAAGCAAATGAAACTTTATACCATTCAGCTTGGAAATCACAATTCTTATCTGGTTTGATACATCCAGTTATGAATTTTATAGGAAATATGGCTTACGTTGCAGTTGCAGTAGCTGGTGGATATTTAGCAATTAACGGAACAATTACAGTAGGTAATATTCAAAGCTTTATACAATACAATAGACAATTTGTTCAACCAATCAACCAAATAGCTCAAATTTCTAGTATGCTACAATCTATGGTAGCAGCAGCTGAAAGGATTTTTGAATTTTTAGAGCAAGATGAAGAAGTAGATACAGCAAAAGGAAATATAGATACATCAAAATTAGAGGGCAATATTGTATTTGATCATGTAAAATTTGGTTATGATGAAAATAAAACAATTATTAATGACTTTAATTGTAGTGTAAAGAATGGACAAAAGATTGCAATTGTAGGACCTACAGGAGCTGGAAAGACAACAATGGTTAAACTACTTATGAGATTCTATGATGTAAATAGTGGCGCAATTTTAATTGATGGTCACAATATAAAAGACTTTGAAAGAGGAGAACTTCGTAAAATGTTTGGTATGGTACTTCAAGATACTTGGTTATTTGGAGGTACTGTAAAGGATAATATTAAATATGGTAAAGAAGATGCAACAGATGACGAAGTAATAAGAGCAGCTAAAGCAGCACATGTTCATCACTTTATAAAAACATTATCAAATGGATACAATTCTCTTTTAAATGAAGAATCAAGCAATGTATCAGCGGGACAAAAACAATTACTAACAATTGCAAGGGTTATTTTAACAGACCCTAAGATATTAATATTAGATGAAGCAACATCTTCTATTGATACAAGAACAGAGATACAAATACAAGATGCAATGGATAACTTAATGAAAGGTAGAACAAGTTTTATTATTGCACATAGATTATCAACGATAAAAAATGCTGACTTAATTTTAGTTATGAATCATGGAGACATTGTAGAACAAGGAACTCATGAAGGCTTACTGGCTAAAGGCGGATTCTATAGTGATCTTTATAATTCACAATTCGAAGTCGAAGAAGAGTAACAAAAAAGGCATCGCTTTTGATGCCTTTTATTTACGTTACAATATGATAATAATCTAATTTTTTCTCTTTCCAAAAATAGAAAGAATTCTTAAGAAAATATTGATAAAGTCAAGATATAATTGCATAGCACAATAAATATATATCTTTTCTTGATCAATGTTAGGTTCTAATTGCAAAGCTTTAATCTTATTAATATCATAAATGGTAACTCCAAAAAATACTGCTAAGATAAACCAATCTAATATTAAATCAAATAAAGTACTATCAAAGAAGAATAAGTTTATTAGGCTAAGAACTAAGCCAACAATTAAGAATACGCTTAAATAGGTACGCCAATTACTTAAGTCTTTGTTGGTTTTATATCCAATTAAGCTTAAAATACCAAAAATTAAAGCAGAAGCAATAAATAATGTAATAACTGAGTTTAATTCAAAAACAGCGAAAATAACAGATAATGTAACACCATTTAATGCAGCATATACGAAATACAGGATACCAACAACCACCGGTGGAAGTTTTCTAAATAATAAACTAAATAATAAAACAGCAATAAGTTCTATAATTAGTAATCCAGAAAAAGAACCTTCTAGTAAAATAGTAAAAAATAGTCCTGAAGAATATGTGTACCAAGCAATAAGTGCTGAACCTAAAAGACCTAAGAACATCCAGAAAAATGTTTTTCCAAAAAGTTTATTTTCAGTAGTTGCGTTATGAACTTCATTTTCTTCCATATAAAAACTCCTTTCACAATTATATAAAATTAGTATACAAATAAAAGAAAAAATATGCAATATATAAATTTCAATTCTTAAAATAAAATAAATTTTATTGCAATTTTATTTGAAATATGGCATATTAAAAGATGATAAAATATTAAAAAGGAGACAATATATGAAACAAAAAATAAAAAAAGATTTAAAAGAATTAGCAGATAAAAAATATAAAGAATTTCATAAAGGATTATGTCCTGGAACAGAAAATATACTAGGGGTTAGAGTACCTGTACTTAGGAATTACGCTAAAAAATTAGCAAAAGAATATGAAATAAAGGATTTATTAAAAAATATAGATAATACATATTATGAAGAAATTATGTTACAAGGAATGTTAATTGGATTAGAAAAAAATATAGGTATACAAAGTATATTAAAAGATGTAGAAAAATTTGTACCTAAGATAGATAATTGGGCTGTTTGTGATGTGTTTTGTGCAGGATTAAAAATTACAAAAAAGCACTTAAAAGAAGTTTGGACATTTTTACAAAAATATTTAGCATCTGATAAAGAATTTGAAGTAAGATTTGGTGTTGTCATGATTTTAGATTATTATATAACAGAAGATTATTTAGAGAAAGATTTTAAAATATTTGATAACATAAAAGTAGAAAAATATTATGTGCAAATGGCAGTTGCTTGGGCAATATCCATTTGTCTAATTAAGTTTTATGATAAAACAATAGACTATTTAAAACAAGCGTCAATAGATAAATTTACGTATAATAAAGCATTACAAAAAGCAATAGAATCTTATAGAACAACAGATGAACAAAAAGAAGTTTTAAGAAAAATGAAAAAAATCTAAAAATTATATTTGACTAATAGTATTTTTATGTTATAGTAATAAAGAATGAAATAAAAGTGGATACAAAGGAGAGAAATATGGGAAGAGGAAAAGGAAGAAGAGCGATCGAAAAAGAACCAAAGAAGACAAAGAAAATGTCAGCAGAAGAAATAATAAAAAAGAAAAAAATGATTATCAGGACAGGTATTGTTATATTAGCATTAATTCTTTTATTTATTATAGCTATGATAGCCAATAATTATATTATATTAGACAAAAATAAAACAACCAATTTAATCATTAATAATAAAAATGTAACAACAGATTTAAAAAATGAAATTATACAAGAAGATGGTGTCATTTATTTATCAGAAGATGATATCGCAAATTTCTTTGATAAACATATTTATTTGGAAGAAGAAAACAATAAGATTATTACAACTTATGATAAAAAGATAGCAGAAGTTAGTTTAGAAGAAAATGTGATTAATATTAATGGGTCTGATAAAAACACATCTGCACATGCAATAGAAAAAAATGGTGTTATGTATATACCAGTTTCAGAAATGACAGAAGTATATGATATAGAAATTGATAATATAGAAGAAACAAAAGTCATTACAATGGATTCTTTAGATAAAGAACAGAAAAAAGCAGTTGTGACATCGAATTTAGCTGTAAAATCTTCAACTAGATGGATTGCTAAAACAGTAGATAGAATAGAAAAGGGAGATAGTGTGATAGTAATTTCTTCTGATGGAAAATATGCTAGGATTAGAACAAAAAATGGAAAAATTGGTTACATAAAAACAAATAAATTAGCTAATGAGTATACTGTTAGAGAAGATATGGCAGAAGAAAAGCAAGTTGAGGGAAAAATTAATATGACATGGGATTACTACTCAGAAGTTGCAAGTGCACCTGATAGATCAGGAACTACAATTGAAGGTGTAAATGTTGTATCTCCATCATTCTTTTATATAGATGAAAATGGTGTTTTTAGAGAGAATATAGGAGAGAGTGGAGAAGCTTATATAGAATGGGCACATGAAAATGGATATAAAGTATGGCCAATGATATCTAATGCACCAGCAGCAAATGCAAGTTTAGAAATTACATCAGAAATCATGAACAGTTATGAAAAAAGAAAACAATTAATAGAACAGATTGTAGAAGCTTGCGTAACATACGATTTAGATGGTATTAATGTGGATTTTGAGAATATGAAACAAGAAGATAAAGATGTGTATTCTAGATTTATTATAGAGTTAACACCAAGATTAAATGAGATAGGAATGGTGGTTTCTGTTGATGTGACTGCACCAGATGGTGGAGAAACATGGTCAATGTGTTTTGATAGAAATGTTATTGGAGATGTTGCAGATTATATTGTATTTATGGCTTATGATGAGTATGGTATATCTAGTACAAAATCAGGAACAACAGCAGGTTATGATTGGATAAAATTAAATTTGGTTAAATTTTTACAAACAGAAGAAATCGATTCCAATAAATTAATTTTAGGAATACCATTTTATACCAGACTATGGACAGAAAATGCAAATGGGGAAGTAATAAGAAAATCAACAGTTAATATGAAAGATATTGAGACAGTATTACCAGATGATGTCCAAAGAACATGGGATGATGAATTAAAACAATATTATGTAGAATATCAAGATGGAGAGAATACAAGAAAAATGTGGATAGAAGATGTAGAATCCTTAAAAGCAAAAGTTTCATTAGTTAATGAGGAAAAGTTAGCAGGCGTAGCATCTTGGCAAAAAGGAATGGAAACAGATGATGTATGGTCAATGCTAAAAGAGGAACTTGAACAATAGGGACGAGTCAAATCGTTTCAAAATGAAACAAAAGGGACAGACTTTCTAAAAGTTTGTCTCTTTTATTGAATAAGAAGTGATGCATTTTTATCATATCTAAAAAAATCATTTAAAAAGCATTAAAAGATGCTTGACAACAGGGATTTCAATGGTATAATACTAATAAAGTGACATTTGGAGGGATTTTGACGGATGCAAAAAGAAAATGTATATTTTTCTGTAGATAAATTTGAGAAAATGACAGATGAACAAATAATAGTAGAAGCACAAAAGGGTGATAAACAGGCTTTATCTTATTTAATGAACAAATATAAAGAATTAGTCAATATAAAAGTTAGTAAATATTTTATGGTCGGAGCAGAAAGAGATGATATTGTTCAAGAAGGATTAATTGGATTATTTAAAGCAATCAAGACTTTTAATAAGGAGAAAAATAATAGTTTTAAGTCTTTTGCAAATATGTGTATAGAAAGGCAATTAATAACAGCAATTAAATCATCAACAAGACAAAAACATATGCCATTAAATTCCTATTTATCATTAAATGCATCAGCATATGATAATGAAGAAGAAAATGGAATAGAGTTAATTAATACATTAAATAATAAAACTGTTGAGGATCCATTAGAAACGGTAATGAAAAAAGAGTATTATGCACAAATTGAAAGTTCAATCGAAAAATCATTAAGTTCTTTTGAAAAACAAGTTTTAGATGGATATGTAAAAGGGTATAGCTATGTGACAATTGCAAAACAATTAGATTCACCAGTAAAATCAGTGGATAATGCGATACAAAGAATTAGAAAAAAAGCAATTAAAAATATGTTAAATGAACTTTAGATAATATATAATGTAGTCTAAAAAAGTTATAAAAATAAGAAAGGGACAGACTTTAATACTTATAGTCTGTCCCTTTTGTTTCATTTTGAAACGATTTGACACGTCCCTATGGGGCTTCTAACGGGAATTGAACCCGTGACCTCAGCCTTACCAAGGCTGCACTCTACCAACTGAGCTATAGAAGCAAATAAAGGTATTGATTTTAATGTTATTTATTTAAACATTTTACAAATTGTTATAACGTTATAAATTATACAATAGAAATAAATAAAAGTAAATATTTCTATTGACTTTTTTTAAAAAAAGTAATAAAATAATTGTCATAAGATAAAGACTAGTAAGAGAAAAAGTAAAATAAAGGTTATCTAAAGAGAGGATTGGCTATTAGCTGAAAGCTAATCTAGAAAAACATATTTGAAAACTACCTCTTCAAGTTTTTGGTGAATAAGCCAAACGTGTGAGATACGTTATCATCTTTCAATTAAGTGAAAAATAGGATGGAACCGTGTATAAATAAATGCACTCCTATGGATAGAAATCCATAGGAGTGTTTTGTTATGTATAAAAGTTTTGGAAGAAGAATGGCTGAAGGTGAAATATTCGAAAAATTACAAAGAGGATATTGCAGTTTGGCATTACTTAAAAATCCAAGAATAATAGATATTGTAGATCAATTTGAAAAACTAGCGATTAATATGTATTCACCACAAGCATCATATATAGATGATATAGAATATACAAAATGCATACTTCCTCGTATAGAAATGTTTATAGATAATGATAATCATTTTAGAGTGAACAAAGACGGAAATGTAGAAATATCATTGCCATTATTGCAAGAGGATTTTAGAGGAAGACAGGAAAAGGAAAAAGATATTCGATATAATATTTTAAAAGATGGAATGGAAAAGGTAAGTACATTGGATTATCGTAGATATGGAATAGATAGAATATTTAAAAGCATTCGCTATGTGTATGACAAAAATGGAATTGAAACAGAAAGAGAAATAGAAATGCTAAAGAGAGATGCTGAGAGTGTTAGAACGATATATAGTTTTAAGGAAAGATTAGAAAACAATCCACATATCTTAAAAATAACAGAAAATTCTAAACCAACAAAGGAAAAGGGAAATATAAGCTATTATGACATAAGACATAGTAGACATATAGAAGATTTAGACGAAACAGAAGGAGAACTAATAGAGGAAAAAGACATAAAAGCATTGAAAGAAAAAGAAAAACAAGAAATAATTCAAAGACAAATAAATCCCATTTATCGACGAGGTTTGAAAAGTTTGATGGGAATTGATATAGAACAAGGAAATAGATAAATATAAAGGAGGTTTTATTATGTTAAAAGTTACATTAAAAGACAATTCTAGTCTAGAGGTGGAAAAAGGAACAAGCATTTTAGAAGTGGCTAAAAAAATTAGTGAAGGGTTGGCAAGAAATGCAACTTGTGGAGAAGTAAATGGAGAAGTAAAAGATTTAAGATTTGCATTAAATGAGGATTGTAAATTAGTGATTCATACATTCCAAGAAGATGATTTAGAAGGAAAAAAAGCATACTGGCATACAACATCACATATTATGGCGCAAGCAGTACAAAGATTGTTTCCAGATGTAAAATTTGCAATTGGGCCAAGTATCGATAATGGTTTTTACTATGATTTTGATGTAGAAACACCATTTACAGATGAAGATAAAACAAAAATTGAAGAAGAAATGAAAAAAATTATCAAGGAAGATTTCAAAATTGAAAGATTTTCATTACCAAAAAAAGAAGCATTGGAATTAATGAAAGATCAACCATATAAACAAGAATTAATAGAAGAATTACCAGAAGGAGAAGAAATTAGTTTCTACAAGCAGGGTGATTTTACAGATTTATGTGCAGGTCCTCATTTACTTAGTACAGGAAAGGTAAAAGCAGTAAAGATTCTTTCATCTTCAGGAGCTTATTGGAGAGGCAGCGAAAAGAATAAAATGCTTCAAAGAATTTATGCCATTTCATTTCCTAAAGCTAGTCAATTACAAGAATATTTGGATTTCTTAGAAGAAGCAAAACAAAGAGACCACAGAAAAATTGGAAAAGACCTAGAAATCTTTATGACACATAAATTAGTAGGGTCAGGACTTCCAATGTATCTACCAAATGGTGCAACGATTAGAAGAATCTTAGAGAGATATATTCAAGATAAAGAAATTTCTTTAGGATATGCACATGTATATACTCCATCACTTGCCAATGTGGAATTATATAAAACCAGTGGACATTGGGATCATTATAAAGAAGATATGTTCCCGGTTATGAAAATGGATAATGAAGAAATGGTATTAAGACCAATGAACTGTCCACATCATATGTTAATATATAAAAATAAAATGCATTCATATAGAGATTTACCAATTCGTATAGGAGAATTGGCACATGATTTCCGTTATGAATCCAGTGGTAGTGTTTGTGGACTAGAAAGAGTTCGTCAAATGTGTCAAAATGATGCCCATTTATTTGTAAGACCAGACCAAATAAAAGAAGAAGTAGGAAGAGTTTTAAATTTAATAAAAGAAGTATATCAAAAAGATTTTGGATTCCCAGCATCAGCTTTTAAATATAGATTATCATTAAGAGATAAAGCAAATAAAGAAAAATATATTGATAATGACGAAATGTGGGAGACAGCAGAAAGCCAATTAAGAGAAATCTTAAAAGAATTAAATATTGACTTTTATGAAGCAGAAGGAGAAGCAGCATTTTATGGACCTAAAATTGATATTCAAATTAGAACAGCTTTAAATCATGATGTTACTATTCCAACTTGTCAACTAGACTTTGCATTACCAGAAAGATTTGAATTAGAATATATAGGAGAAGATGGAAAAGCACATAGACCAGTTGTTATTCACAGAGCAATTTTAGGATCATCAGATAGATTTATCTCTTTCCTATTAGAAGAAACAAAAGGAAATCTTCCTGTATGGATTGCACCAGTACAAGTAAAAATTTTGCCAATTACAGATAAGCAACATGAATATGCCTATAAAGTAAAAGAAGAATTACAAGCAAAAGGAATTCGTGTAGAAGTAGATGACAGAAATGAAAAAACAGGATATAAAATTCGTGAAGCACAATTGCAAAAAATTCCATATATGTTAATTGTTGGTGAAAAAGAAGTAGAAGGAAATACAGTATCTATTCGTTCAAGAGAAAAAGGCGATATTGGAGCAAAAACAGTAGAAGAATTTATAAAAGAAATATTGGAAAAAATAGATAATAAAGAATAAAAAGGAAGGTACACATAAGGAAAATATGTGTACCTTAAAAATTTGTGCTAAGATTGCTAAAAAATTCAATTGAAATGGTTGACACCAATAGCATTTTATGGTAAAATAGGTAACTGTAATCCGCTTAGTCAAGGTACATAAATACTAACAAATAGCGTTAGTTACCTTTTTTAAGGATTAGCGAGTATACAAATAAGGGAGGTGCATTTTAGATGTACGCAATAATTGAAAGCTGTGGAAAACAATACAAAGTAGCAGAAGGAGATGTTGTATTTTTCGAAAAACTAGATGCAGAAGAAGGTAAAAAAGTTACTTTTGATAAAGTTATATTCGTTTCAGAAGATGGAAAAGTACAAGTTGGAAATCCTTATGTGAAAGGTGTAAAAGTAGAAGGAAAAGTAGTTTCTCATGGTAAAGGTAAAAAAATCATTGTTTTCAAAATGAAAGCGAAAAAGAATTATAGAAGAAAACAAGGACATAGACAACCATATACAAAAGTAGAAATTACAGCAATCAAAACAGCTGCTAAGAAAACAGAAACAAAAGCAGCAAGTGCAAAAACTGAAAGCAAAAAAGTTGCTGAAAAAGTAGAAGCTTAATGTGAATTTTTATAATTTAGAAAAAGTATAAAAGCAAATGATAGGAGAAAAATCATTTGTAAAAAGATAATAAAATCTGAACCGAAAGGAGTGAGAAATCATGGCTCATAAAAAAGGTCAAGGTAGCAGCCATAATGGTAGAGAGAGTGAATCAAAGCGTCTTGGAGTAAAAAGAGCTGATGGTCAATTTGTTCTAGCTGGAAATATCTTAGTAAGACAAAGAGGAACAAAAGTACATCCAGGAACAAATGTAGGTAAAGGTAGTGATGATACTTTATATGCATTAGTAGATGGAACAGTTAAATTTGAAAGAAAAGGTAGAGATAAAAAACAAGTTAGTGTTTATCCAGTAGATGCATAGAAAAATGAATCAAGTGAATAGCTTGGTTCTTTTTTTGTATATAAAACATATAATGAAAAGATAAAATCTAATCAATAAACCTTCTAAAAATATTGAAAATATTTCTAAAAAACCATTTACATTTTGAAAAAATTTGTATAAAATATACTAAAATGTGTTAATTTGTCATAAACGAAAGAAAATCAAAAATGAAAGGGAGTATATCAATGAAAATATTGATGTTAACATGGGAATACCCACCAAGAGTAGTAGGAGGAATTGCAAGGGTTGTATATGATTTATCAAGAACATTAATAAAAGATGGTCATGATGTAACGGTTGTTACGTATAAAGATGGAGATGCACCATATTTTGAGGATGATAAAGGTGTAAAAGTATATAGAGTAGACAATTACATGATAAATCCAAATAATTTTATAGATTGGATTATGCAATTGAACTTTAATTTAATTGCAAAAGCAAATGAAATTATAGCAGAACAAGGAAATTTTGATGTAATTCATGCACATGATTGGTTAGTTGCTTATGCAGCAAAAACATTAAAAAATTCATATAATATTCCAATTGTAGCTACAATACATGCAACAGAATCAGGAAGAAATAGTGGAATACATGATGAAACACAAAGATATATAAATGATACAGAATGGATGTTAACATATGAAGCTTCAGAAGTTATTGTAAATAGTAACTACATGAAAAATGAGTTACAAAGATTATTTGGATTACCATATGAAAAAATCAATGTAGTACCAAATGGTGTAAATTTAAATTTATTTAATGGTATAGAAAGAGACTATAATTTTAGAAGAAGATTTGCAATGGATAATGAAAAGATTATCTTGTTTATGGGAAGATTGGTTTATGAGAAAGGTGTACAACATTTAATCAGTGCAATGCCTAAAATTCTAAATGGATATCATGATTCTAAGTTAGTTATTTGTGGAAAAGGTGGAATGCTAGAGGAATTACAAGCACAAGCAAATGCACTTGGAATAGCTAATAAAGTGTATTTTGCAGGATATATGGCAGGAAAAGATGTTCAAAGAATGTATAAGGCAGCAGATATAGCAGTATTTCCAAGTACCTATGAACCATTTGGAATTGTAGCATTAGAAGCAATGTTATCAGAAAATCCAGTAGTTGTATCAGATATTGGTGGATTAAATGAAATCGTACAACATAGAGAAAATGGTATGAAAACATATTGCGGAAATCCAAATTCAATAGCAGATTCTATACTAGAATTATTGTATGATCATAAATTATGTGCAGATATAACGAAAAAAGCAAAAAATAAGGTTAGAAATGAATATAATTGGAGTAAGATTGCACAAGACACTCATTTCACATATCAAAAAGCAATTTGTCAATCAATGGCTGAAAAACAAAAAAGACAACTTGAGCAAGAAAGAGCTAAGAAAACGAAAAAGACAATTAAAGGTGATAATGAAATTACGAACTTACTTAACTTTAGAAAACGTCAAGCATATGCATAAAATATATAAAAGCTGTATTTCCCATAATACAGCTTTTTTGCTATAAAAAGGAAAAGTATATAAAGATTTAAATAAAAATAAAATTTAAAACTTAAATAAATTTCACAAATTCTACAAATTTAGCAAAAAAATGGTGTATAATATAAAGGAAATTAAAATAAGAAGAAAGGAAAATAAAAAATGGCAGAATTTAAATCAGGGTTTGTAACATTAGTGGGAAGAACAAATGTAGGAAAATCAACACTTTTGAATTTGTTAGTAGGAGAGAAAGTTGCGGCAATTGCCAATAAAGTTCAAACAACGAGAACAGCAATTAGAGGAATCGTGAATAGAGAAAACTCACAAATTATATTTACAGATACACCGGGTATTCATAAACCAAAGCATAAATTAAATGAAACAATGAATGAGACGTCTTTTGCAAGTATACCAGATGCAGATGTTATATTATTTCTAATAGAAGCAACAAGTGAAGATATTGGAAAAGGAGATAGGATGATATTAGAAAAAATTAAAGAAGCTAAAAGAAAAACAATATTAATCATTAATAAAATAGATTTAGTAAAGAGAGAAAAATTGCTTAAGTTAATTGATATTTATAGTAAAGCATATGATTTTGAAGCTGTAATTCCAATATCAGCGACAAATGTAAAATATAAAGAAATTATTTTAGAGGAGATTGAAAAGAACTTAAAAGAAGGTCCTGCATATTATGATACAGAGGAATATACAGATCAAACGATGAGACAATTGGCGGAAGAAACCATAAGAGAAAAAGCTTTAAAATTGTTACAAGATGAAGTACCACATGGGATTTATGTGGAAGTAGAAAAAATGAAATTGAGAAAAAATAAAAATAATGAAGAAATCTATGATATAGAAGCAACGATATATTGTTTAAGGGAATCCCATAAAGGAATTATTATTGGAAAAAATGGAGAAATGTTAAAAAGAATAGGAAGAGCTGCTAGGATCGATATGGAAGAAAATTTTGGAGTGAAAATTAATTTGAAAACATGGGTAAAAGTAAAAGAGGACTGGATTGATAATCAGTCAATTGTTAACAAATTTAAGTTACAATAATTGTAATAGTTATAAAATAAAAATTACAATTAAGATATTGAATAATAATACAAAAATTGCAAAAGATAATAGTGAAAACTAAAAAATGGAGATGATAGCTTATGATAAAAAAGATTGCATGGGAGACATTTAAAAATACAGGAGATATTAATACGTATTTAGAGTTGAAACAGATAGAAAATATAGAAGATAAAATAGAAAAGAAAGATATAGCTATTCATAAAGAAAATATGGAAGAAAAACTCATTGAAAATAGAAATATTGAGAAAAATTTGTAAACATAAAAACAATAGAAAATAGATTTAGAGGGATTAAAATATGGCGACAATAAAAGTAAAAGGAATTGTATTATCTGAAAATAATATGGGTGACTATGATAAGATGCTTACCATATTAACACCCAATCTTGGAAAAATATCCTGTTCTGCTAAAGGAGCAAGAAGACCTAAAAGTGCTCTTTTAGCAGGAACACAACTTTTTTGCTTTTGTGAATATTTATTGTATCAGGGGACAAGTACATATCATATCAATTCTTGTGAAACAATAGAGATGTTTTATAAAATTAGAACAGATTTGGATAAATTAAAATATGCAATTCATTTAAATAAAATTGTACAAGATGTAACAGATGAAAATGAAAATTGTTATAATATATTACAGTTATATTTAAATGCATTATATATTTTATCAGAAACGGACAAAGACAAAGATTTAGTTATCAGTATATTTAAATTAAGATTATTAAGTTTGTTAGGTTTTACACCTAGGGTAACAGCATGTGTAACTTGTAAACAAAAAGATAATTTACATTATTTTAGTATAAGAGATAATGGTTTTAAATGCGAAGCTTGTAGTAGACAAGATAAATCTTCTATATTTATGTCAGAAAGCACAATCAATGCAATTAAATATACCATATCGGCTCCAGCCAAAAAAGTATTTTCATTTAATTTAAAAAATGAAGCTTTAGAAGAATTTAAATTAATTACAAGCATATATTTTAATGAAAAAATGGAAAGAGAATACAAATTGGAAGCGTTATTTTAAGTATGAAATACTTATAGTTTTAAAAATCGCTTTAAGAATTTTGCAATGGGATAATAAATTTAATTTAAAAAAGGTTGAAAAAAAACAAAATAACATATATAATAATCATATAACTTGATAACAAAAACATGAAAGAAGAAGGGAGCGATTTTTATGAAAATAAAAATAATAGGAAAGGAACTAAAGATAACAGAAGCAATAAACGATTATGTTGAAAAAAAATTAGATAGAATTGATAAATATTTTGAAGATGCAGAGGCAGATGTTACTTTACGAACAGAAAAAAACGAGCAAATAGCAGAGATATGTGTGCTAGCAGGAGGAGAAAAGTATAGAGCAGTAACAGAAGATAAAGATATGTATGCATCTATAGATAAAGATATAGATATATTAGAAGGACAAATCAGAAAAGTAAAAACGAAAAAAGAAAAAATGTTAAGAGAAGGTAGTATAAAAACGATGGAAGTTTCAGATGATAAAGTTTCTGAAATATCAAATGAAATTATAAAAACATCATATTATGAAATTAAGCCAATGTTACCAGAAGATGCTGTCCTTAAATTACAAGAAAAACCATCACATAATTTCTTAACATTTATCAATGTTGAAACAGGAAAAGTAAATGTAATTCATAAATTAAAAGATGGTAAAAACTATGGTTTAGTAGAACCAGAAGCATAGAAAAATGGCTAGCCTATTTGAAGGTTAGCCATATTTTCTATATAGTTAAATAAAATTTGATAGATAAGATGATATGAGGTTATAAAAGATGAAACGAAAGAATAAAATTTTACTTTTTATAATTTCAGTTATTATCTCAATAATGATTTTATGCTTTTTTGTTACAGGATTTTATTCTGTTGATACAGAAAGAATATATTCACAAGGGTATATAGATTATGCAACAAAAGATGCTTATATTAGAGATGGAAGATTGATTTCTGCTTTCATTTTTGTAATCGTTGGAATATGTAATCCAAGTATAAAAGTGATGTATATTATCAATATAGCGATTGCAATTATGGTGCTATCTATCTGTGTTGTTGAGATATATGCGATTATAAAAAAATATAAATCATTAGAAAAGAACAAAAATAAAGCGATAGCATTTATATTAAGTTATACATATATTTTTAATTTTTTGATTGTAGATGTGTTAAAATTTATAGATAGTTTTGTAATAGGTACTAGTATATTATTGTATATTATAGCTATAAAAAAGATTATTATAGAAAAAAAGAAGAAAATAGGATTAGTTTTAACAATATTGGGAGTTATATGTTATCAAGGAACAATACCTGTATATATAGCAACTGCGATTTTAGTAACATTATTAGAAAATAAAAAGATGAATAAAGCATTTTTTAAAAAAATATTACCATGTGCCATTTTCATATGCATAGCAGCAATTATTAGTCTTACAATTGTTAATTTGGTGCCTAGCATAACAGGGATGCAAAAAACAGACAGAATGGATGATGTGGATTATGTAAATATAATCAGGAAAAATCTAATAGGAATGAATGAAATGATAATCTATTCATTTTATATGTTTCCACAATATGTTTGGATAGGGTTAGGCGTTTTTATAATTGCCATTTCTATCATTTGGGGAGTAAAGAAACATAACCTTAATGATGCTATAAATATTTTATTTATTTTTATGTTTTATATTTTTAGTACATTTATTATGTTTCCAATACAGACATTTACAGATGCTCCAAGAGTAGTACTCGCAATTGGCGAATCGATAAGTGCAATGTTAATATATATCTATTGTACCAATTTTGAAAAGGCAAAAATGATCTGTTATGAAAAAATCATGCTAGGAGTAATAATCTTATATTTTATTCTTACATTATTTTCTATTGTGAAAAGTACATATGAATATAAATTAGGAAATGTTATAGATAAAGAATTTTCAGAAAAAATAGAAAATGAAATAGAAACATTAGAAAATCAAGGAATTATGATAAATAAAATTGGCTTGAAATACACAGGCAATGGTCAAAATGTTCAAAAATATGCAAAATTAGTACGTGAACAATCTGCCTATATAAAAGGATTATATACATCAACATTAAATGAATTTTATACAGGAAGAAAATTGACAAGAGTACAAAATTTCACAGAAGAAATAGAGGAAAAATATTTTGAAAATCCAAGCAAGGAAGAAGTGCAATTCAAGGCTTTAGGAGATGTATTATATATATTAATTGATTTATAAGAAATAGCGTAAATAGAAAAGGCAGGAAATCAAATCCTGCCTTTATGTATTTTAAATTAAAATATATAAAAACAAAATTTAACTTTCTGCCCTAAACTAATATAAAATTAGCGTTATTTAAGGTGTAAAACAAACTATTTCATTTGTTGTTCAGCTTGTTGTATCATTTTTCTAACCATGTTACCACCTATTTTACCAGCATCTTTAGCTGAGATATCACCATTATATCCGTCTTTTAAATTAACACCAACTTCACTAGCTACTTCATATTTGAATTTATCTAAAGCGCTCATTGCTTCTGGAACTAATTTCTTATTACTGTTATTTGCCATTGTTTATTCACCTCCAGTATATATACTTTATTAGAAAAAAACGATTGTTTTTTCTAATACTAGCATTTGCAATATCTGAAAAAATAAACAGGAAATTTTTTCAAATAAAAAAACGATACATATTGACATCGAAAAAAAAATAAATATATAATACTATGTAAAACAAAGGAGGAATTTATGTATAAATTAGTTGTGATAGATTTAGATGGTACACTTCTAAATAGATATGGGGAAATTACGAAAAAAACGAAAGAAGTTGTAACAAAATGTATCAATAAAGGAATAGAAATTGTGTTGGCCTCAGGAAGACCAATTGATTCTATAAAAGCAATTGCTAAAGAATTAGGTATAAATGGTTACTTTATAGCTGGAAATGGCGCTTTAGTATATGATTTAAAAAAGGATAAAATCATATATGAAAATTATATGAAAAAAGAAAAAGTTTTAGAAATTATAAAAATTTGTGAAGAAAACAGTATAGCATATAATGTATATACAGATAAGACAATTCTAACTACGAGTTTGAAATTTAATGTATTATATTACTACAAAGAAAATTTAAAAAAAGAAGAAGATAAAAAAACCAATATTAGTGTTCTCAATAATGTATATGATTATGTAAAAAATATGAAAGATGGAAAATTTTTAAAAATAACAATTTGTGACGAAAGCAGCAGTATATTTAATTCCATTATAAGAAAGATAAAAGAAATAAGTGGAATAGAAGTTTTGGAAGTTGCACATATGTCTAGAAAGATGATACAACAAGGAACAGAAGAAATTCCTGTTGAATATTTTTATACTGAGATTTCAGCAAGTGATGTAGATAAATGGAAGGCAATAGAGTTTTTATTAGAAAAGCTAGATTTAAATACAGAAGATGTAATGGCAATTGGTGATAATGTGAATGATAAAAGAATGATAGAAAAAGCAGGAATGGGCGTAGCGATGAAAGGAAGTACACCAGAAATCATAAAAATAGCTAACTATGTTACAGATACAAATAATAATGATGGTGTAGCAAAGGTTTTAGAATCTTTTTTACTATAATATTACAAAAATGTTACAGTGATATTAATTTTTAATTACAGTTACATATTTCATTGATTTTGAAAAGGGAATGTATTAAAATAAAATAGATAGAAATTTGTAAAAAAATATACAAAAATAAATATAAAGGGAGGAATTGGTAATGGCAACAAACCCAATGCAAAGAAAAGCAAGAAATTCATTTTTATTAGGAATGTTAATTATGCTGATTATAACAGGAGCAGTGATTGCATTTTTAATACTACAATTAACAAATATGAAAAAGGAAGAAAAAGAATTAGAGGCATCATATGTTACAGTATATACATTAAATAGAGATGTGGATTCAGGAGAAGAAGTAACAGAAAGTGATTTTACAATTACACAAGTAGTGAATTCAACAGCACCAACAGATTATCTTACACCATCAGATTTAGGAGATAACATGATAGCAAAAATAGCAATGACAACAGGAACTGTTTTATCAAAAGAAATGATATATGTAGATGAAACAGTAACAGGTAATGACGTAAGAAAGCAAGAATATAATATGTTTGTATTACCATCTGATTTACGAACAGGTGACTATGTAGATGTTCGTCTACAAATGCCTAGTGGAACAGATTATATTGTGGTTTCTAAAAAGAAAGTTGAGATACCAAATATTTCTGGAGTAGATTCAACAGATACAATATCTATCACTTTAAGCGAAGATGAAATTAATACATTAAGTAATGCAATTGTAGACGCATTTAAAGTTAATGGAGCAAAATTATATGTAAATAAATATACAGAACCAGGAATACAAGAAGCAGCAACGCCAACTTATCCAGTAAGTCAAGAAGTAATGGCATTAATTAACGAAAATCCAAATATTGTTGAACAAGCAAGAAATGCTTTATGGAATCGATATAATACTACACAAAGAAATGATGTTATTAATCCAGCAGTACAAACAGAAGATGCAGAAGGAAATTACCAAGCAAACATGGAAGAAAGTATTACAAATTCTGTAACAACAAGACAAGAATACTTAGAAGGGTTATCAGCACAAGCAACTACAACAACAGATACAACTAATACAACAGAATAAAGAAAGGGAGTAACAATGAAGAAGATAGGATTTATAGGGGTGTATGACAAAACAGATTTAATAATAAATATTGCTAAAATCTTAACAGCTATGCAAAAAAAAGTAATTGTAGTAGATTCAACATTAACACAAAAGGCAAAATATGTTGTACCAGTTATAAATCCTACAATTACATATATTACCAATTTTGAAGACATAGATGTGGCAATAGGGTTTAATAATGAAATAGAAATAAAAGAATACTTAGGAATTTCAGAAAAAGAAGAATTACCATATGACATTATGTTGATTGATGTAGACAATTATAAAGCAATTGAAGATTTGGATGTAATCAATGATACTAAAAATTATTTTGTTACAGCATTTGATTTGTATTCTTTAAAAAGAGGTTTAGAAATTTTAAGTACTTTAAAAACACCAATGGAATTAACCAAAATATTATATACAAAAGAAATATTGAAAGAAGATGATGATTATTTAAATTTTCTATCATTGGGATATAAAATTATGTGGAATGAATATAGAATTTATTTTCCAATTGAAAATGGGGATTGGTCAGTACTAGCTGAAAATCAAAGAGTAGCAAAAATAAAATTCAAAAGGCTAAGTACACAATATAAGGATAGCTTAATTTTTATTGTAGGCGAAATCTTAAATGATACAAGTGAGAACCAAATAAGAAAAGCTGTTAAAATCATAGAAAGAGGAGTATAAATAATGTCAATTGTAACATTTTATAATAGTAGCATAGAACAGACAGGAAAGACTATGTCAATAGCTGCAATTTCTACATATATGGCAATAGAACATAATTATAGGATATTAGTCATATCTACAACGAATAGAGAAGATCCATTAAAAAGATGTTTTTGGGAAGAAAAAAAGAAAAAGAGAAATTTAGGAATTTTTGGACCAAATGCTTCATTAGAAGTAGAAACAGGAGTAGAAGGTTTGGCCAGAGTTATCAGAAGTAATAAAATAACACCAGACATTATTACAAATTATACAAAAGTTGTATTTAAAGATAGGTTTGAAGTATTACTTGGATGTGAGGTACCACCAAGTGATGGTACAGTAATAGAAACACTTTATCCGAATATTATAAAAGCAGCAAATCAATATTATGATTTGGTATTTGTAGACTTGGATGAAAATGTTGATGAAGAAACCAAAAAAACGATAATACATGATTCAGATATTGTGGTTATCAATATGTCACAAAGATTAAGAAGTATTAATAAATTTATGGAATTAAAGCAACAAAATCAACTATTAGCATCACAAAAAGTGCTAATATTAATTGGAAGATATGATAAATTTTCAAAATATAATTCCAAAAATATATCAAGGTATTTAGGAGAAAAAAATCAAGTATTAACAATACCATATAATACGCTATTTTTTGAAGCAACAGAAGAAGCAGGTGTACCAGATTTGTTTTTGAGATTTAGAAAAAACTTAGATTCAGAAGATCGAAATGCATTTTTTATAGAAGAAGTAAAAAGAGCTTCTGAAAATATAATATATAGATTACAAGATTTGCAAATGAAAATGTAAAGAAAGGAGACCTTATAATGACAATAACAAATATAATACTAATTTTAGTTGTTTTAGCCATTGCAGTGTTTGCAGTCTACTATGTTCTAAAAAAGAAAAAAACGGAACAAGTAGAAAACACAATTAATGTAGATGATAAAACATATACATTAGATGTAATGAAAAATTTTATCAAAAAAAGATTAGATGAAATAACAAAGGTCAATTTGTATGATATAGGTCTTTCAGAAGAAGAGTTAAAAAGAAGAAAAAACAAGAAATATGAGTTAAAAAAGGCTTTAAAAGGATGTACGTATGGTGATGTTAATGATAAAAAGTATGTCAAAGAATTAATTTATGATTTATTAGCGCAAGAATATGGTGTTGATGAAACAAATATATCCAAAGCAATACCATTTGATATACCATCACTATTAACAGCTCAAGATAAATTTGATATATTAATTTATACATTTAAGAAAGAATTTGGGTATGAAGCTTTATCTGAAATGATTAAAAAATACAATTTAGATGTTTTGAAATATGTTGAAGGTGAAGCAAAACCATCTTATGTTATTACAGAACAAGAAATAGATGATATTTATGAAAAAGAAAATATAACATTATCTTTCTCAGATAAATTATCAGTCGTTGTTCAAAGAATTTATCAATCTTATAAAGGATATAGCTCAATAGATGAAATCAGAGATATGAATATAGATGGTGTTTCTGGTGGTGTATCTGGATTACCAGAAAGTTTCTTAAGCCAGGTTGCACAAACAGATGGAGATTATTTAAGTCAAATAGCAGAGCATAAAGTACCAAGAGCTTGTGATAGTATTTGGATCATGTTTAGAGGTAAATCTATACGTTTGGCCTTTTTATCATTTGGTACAGAAGCAGAATTAAAAAGAGTATGTCAAAATATTTATAAATATAATAACCCAGGACAATTATCAGATACAAATGGTTATAAAATCAATGAAATGAAAGATGGTTCTCGTGTCGTTGTTGTAAGACCATCAATGTCAGAAACATGGGCATTTTTCGTAAGAAAATTCGATGTTAAGAGAGCAGCACTAGAACAAATCGTTCACGGACCAGGAAAAGAAGAAGCAATTGATTTATTAAAATATTTAGTAAAAGGTGCTAGAATTATATCACTTACTGGTGAGCAAGGTTGCCGGAAAGACAACAATGCTTATGGCTATGATTGAAAATATCTATGAAACGATGAACCTTCGTATCACAGAGACAGCATTCGAGTTACACTTGAGAAAAATTTATCCAACAAGAAATATTTTATCTATGAGGGAAACAGAAACAATTTCAGGACAAGACTGTTTGGACGTTCAGAAAAAGACAGATGGTTCTGTTAACATCATTGGTGAGGTTGCAACTGACCCCGTAGCATCTTGGATGATTCAATCTGCACAGGTTGCATCAAAATTCACATTATTTACACACCATGCAAAAACATTCCCTGATTTAGTAACAGCATTAAGAAACTCAATGTTAAGAGCAGGTGTGTTCAAAGATGAAAAAACAGCAGAAGAGCAAGTTGTACAAGTATTAAACTTTGATATTCACTTAGTAAAAGACTTTAAAGGAAGAAGATATATTGAAAGAGTAACAGAGTGTATACCAGTAGAAGAAAAAAATGAATATACATTTGATCATAGAAATGAAAAGACATTAGAGGGAAAATTTGATAAATTTTTCGATAATGCAACACATTATTTTACAAAATCAACAGATAAAAAATTATATGTTTATAGAAATATATTGGAAAATATTGATGGAGAATATGTTATGACAAACCCAATTACAGATAAAAATATCAAAGAAATGAGAAATAATATGGATGAATCAGATATAGATGGATTTGATAAATTTATTGAAAGAAATTGGGGAAGCAAAAAAAGAGAGGCTGTACAAGTAAGTGCAAATGCAGAAGAAACAACTAAAACAAGTAGAAGAGGAAGACCAAGAAAAAATGAAATATAGAAAAGGAGGTGCTATTCTAAGTGTCTAACCAGGTTATTTTTTACATAATGGGTGGATCGGTAGCTGTATTAGTGGTAATTATATTAGTGTATTATATATTATCTAAAAAAATGCAGAAATCTGAGTATAAGCAAATAAGAAAATTGCAACAAGGAACCAAAGAAAAAAGTTTTTCAATGGAAGTCTTATATCAAAGATTATATATTACCTATGCACGAATACCATTTTTAAAACGATACATATTAAAATTAAGGCGAAGATTAGAGATTATTAATATAGATGATGAGTATAATACAAGAAAAGATTCAGCGAAAATATTAACAAGGGCACTTGCAATAGTAATCCCAACAGCAATACTTACAATTATAATTACAAGTAGTAATTATTTATTGATGTTTATTCTATTAATATTTGAATTATTTATGGTAGATACTTTAATAGATGGTTCTATTGATAAAAAAGATACTAATTTATTAAAAGAACAATTAGATTTTTTCTCAGAAATACGACATGCTTATCATGAATTCAATATGGTAGAAGAAGCTATATATCAAGTGTCACAAGATGACGAGATGGATATATCAAGACAAGGTGAAAAAATCTATGAAATACTAATTTCTGATGATCCTGAAATGGAATTAGAGAAGTATTATGATATAGCACCAAATGTATTCTTAAAAGAATTTGCGGGTATATCTTATTTGACAAAAGAATTTGGAGATAGAAAAGTAAATGGAGCATCATTATACTTAAAAAATATAAATAATATAACAAAAGAAATGCAACTAGAGATTTTGAAAAGGGATAAGTTAAACTATGTATTTCAAAGTTTGTCACTTATTTCTATAGCACCAATATTATTACTAGAACCATTAAAAAGCTGGTCAATAAGCAACTTTTCATTTACAGAGAGTTGGTATAATGGAAAGCCAGGAATGATTGTTCAAATATTAATATTAGTATTAACAAT
Source organism: uncultured Clostridia bacterium (assembly GCA_944386365.1). GTDB lineage: Bacteria > Bacillota > Clostridia > TANB77 > CAG-508 > CAG-269. The sequence goes on along the minus strand of CALXAT010000007.1, from coordinate 45,256 downwards.
TATATCTTATATTCTAGTAAGAAGATTAAAAGATAATGGTTCAACAGGAATGAATACGAAAAATACAGAGAATCCATGGCAAGCAAAATTGTATAAGAAAAAATTTGTTAAGAAAATTGTAGATATGTTTATTCCAAAGGATGGAACAAAAGAATACAGAAAAGTACAACAATTATTAAAAGATGCAGCATCATATTTAAAAATAGAATGGCTATATATTAATAGATTATCGCTTGCAATTGTAACATGTATAGCATCATTAATTATATTTATGTATTTACACCAATTAGCGATAGATTATGTGTATACAGAGCCGACAACAACATATGATATACTGCGGAGAAATGACAGAAAAAGATAAAGAAAATGCAATGGAATTGACAGAACATGATAATGAAATTATAGATATGTTCAGGGGCGATTTGGATGTAACTGTAGAACAAGTAGAAATTGCTGTAGGAAGAGCAGATTATTATGAAGATATGGAAGATGATGAAATTACAGCGGCAGCAGAAAGAATTTATGATAAGATACAAATTGTCAATAGTGAATATATGCAATGGTTTGAAGTATTACTATCATTTGTATTTGCAATCATTGGATATATGGCACCAATATGGATGCTTATGTTCCAAGCAAAAATGAGACAAATAGAAATGGAAGACGAAGTAATGCAATTCCAAACAATTATATTAATGCTTATGAGAATTGAAAGAGTTAATGTAGAAATGATTTTAGAGTGGCTAGAAAGATATGCAAATATTTTTAAGGAACCAATCGGAAGATGTCTTAATAACTATGAAGCTGGTGCTTGGGAAGCATTAGAGGAAATGAAAGAAGAAATTAGCTATATGCCACTAGTTAGAATTGTAGAAAGTATGCAAGCAGCGGTAGAAAAAATACCAATTAAAGATGCATTTGATGAATTGGAATCAGAAAGAGATTATTATCAAGAAAAGAGAAAAGAATCAAATGATAGATTAATTAAAAGAAAAGGTATGATAGGAAAAGCAATCGGTTTTGCACCAATGGTTTGTATGTTTGTAGGATATTTAATTATACCATTAGTATTTATAGGATTAACAAGTATGTCAAGTTCATTTAGTACCATGACAGCACAAACAACAACATAAATGCAAAGGAGGAAAAAAGAATGGAAAATGCATCAAAAGCTTTGATTATGGCTGCAAGCGTATTAATTGCTATAGTAATTATTGGTGCATTTATGTTAATGATGAGCAATTTGACAGATTATCAAGAAAAGTCATATCAATCAACAGCAGATGCACAAACAACAGAATTTAATAATCAGTATGTTACATATGTCAGAGATGATGTAAGAGGTAGTGACATGATATCACTTATGAATAAAGTAGTTGATTACAATTCTAGAAAAACAGTTGAAGGATATACAGAAATGCAAGTTACAATAACTATTTCTAGTGATATTAGAAAAAATTTAACATATGATGGAACCAATCGATTAGTAACTTCTAATACATATACAGAAGATACGATTGATAAGATTGTTGGACAACCTACGTCTGTGACAAATAGTATATCTGGAGGAAAAATACGAGATATTGAAGATAAATATCAACAGAAATATGCAAATCAACTCTCAAGCGAAATTGCTAATATTGAAACAATATTAAAAGATAAAACATTGAATACAACAAAGAAACAGAATGAGGCATTTGATGAGGAACAGTGGTTACCAAAAACAGCAGAATCATATGGAGGTGTAAGCAAAATCTATCAAGATGCTTTGGTATATTATGAATATGTACAATTTAAAAGAACAGAGTTTAAATGTATAACAAATAAAACACAATATGATACAAAAACAGGAAGAATTATAAAAATGGAATTTGAATGTACAGGAATAGGAGTTTAGTATGGAAAATGCATCAAAAGCTTTGCTAATGGCTGCAGGAGTTCTGTTGGGAATTATGATAATTTCATTAGCTGTATACTTATTTGCAAACTTTGGTGGAACTTCTAGTCAGATACATGCTAATATAGAAGAAAACCAAATAGCACAATTTAATAGTCAATTTACAACATATGTGGGAAAAGATAATGTTACAATACATGATGTTATTTCAATGGCAAGCTTAGCAACACAAAATAATCAATCATATGAATTGCCTCATCAAGCTGCTAATGAGAATACAAATTATATAGCGGTCATTTTAAATGGAAATTCTATAGAATTAGGTTACAAAGAGGGGCAAACCGCAGCACAACGAAAAGATGAAATAGAAAAAAAATACAATAAGTTAATTTCTGATGAAGTAAATAGTATATCTGATGAAAACGGCTTGCCTAAATATACAGTAAGTGTAGATATTAGTACTGTAACCAAAAGAGTATATAGAGTTACTTGTAATAAAATAACTTAAAAGTAAAGGTGAAAAATGAAAAAAGTAATTATATTTTTAGTAATTGTATTAATTATTGTTGCGACTGTAGCATATATGTATTTGAATTATAAGGCTACATATAATGAAGCACAAGTGAAAAATGCACAATATGAAAGTTATAATGGAAAAGAATTATATGGAACTGATTTAGCAACATTGATTAATAAGGCAGTTGATGATAATGCAAAGAATAAAATAGATAAAAATGATAAAGGATTATATGTTGATAATGGAAAAAATTCTATTAGAATTGATATAAAATTTACAGATGATAATAGTGTACATTCTATGGAAGAAATTTATAATAGTGGAACAGATACTTTTATGCAATATTATAATCAAATTAGATTTAAATGTATGAAAATAGAACATCATACAAAAACAGGAAGAGTAAGTTATATGTATTTTGAACAAATACCTAGCCAAAACTAGTATGATAAACTTATGAAAGTTATTAATGTTACTAAAGTGAAGTTTAGTAAAAAATATATACAAAAGTTGAAATAAAAAAGGAGGAATTAAAGATGGAGAATGCATCAAAAGCATTAATTATCGCAGGAGCAATCTTATTGGCAATCTTAATTATTTCATTAGGAATTTTAATTTACAACCAAGCAGCAGGTGTTGTAAATAACAATGCGATGAGTGATGTTGAAAGACAAAACTTTAATACAAAGTTTACACAATATGAAGGAACACAAAGAGGAACAACAGTAAGATCATTATTACAAGCTGTATTATCAAATAACTTATCACAAGATGATAATGATAGAAAAGTTGTTGTTACATTAGATGGAAAGTCATTTATGGACGAAAAGTCAACATCAGCACCAACAGATAAAATTAGTACAGGAGCTACATATGAGGTTTCATTTACATATGGATCATCAGGTGGAAATACAGGTTTAGTAGATACTATAAAAATTGTAAAAAAATAAAAAAGTAAAGAAAGGATGATAAGAGTATGGAGAATGCATCAAAAGCATTAATTATTGCAGGAGCAATCTTATTAGCAATCTTAATTATTTCATTAGGAATTTTAATTTATAACCAAGCAGCAGGTGTTGTAAATAACAATGCAATGAGTGATGTTGAAAGACAAAATTTTAATACAAAGTTTACACAATATGAAGGAACACAAAGAGGAACAACAGTAAGATCATTATTACAAGCTGTGTTATCAAACAACTTATCACAAGATGATAATGATAGAAAAGTGGTTGTTAGTTTAAAAGATGGATCAAAAACAGAAAATATTATAACTGAAAGCTCAACATCAGCACCAACAGATAAAATTAGTACAGGTGCAACATATAAAATTTCATTTACATATGGATCATCAGGTGGAAATACAGGTTTAGTAGATACCATATCTATTGTAAAACAATAAAAGTTTAAGAAAGGATGATATATTATGGAAAATGCAGTAGATGCTTTAAAAATGGCTGCGGCTGTTATGACTTTTGTGTTAGCATTGGGAATTAGTATATCATCTTTTTCTCAAGCAAGAACAACAGCACAAATTTTATTAGATTATACAGATAGAGAATTTGATACACAATATGCTGAAGATACAGGAGCAAAAGAAAGAATTGTAGGAAAAGAAACTATTGTACCAACAATGTATAGAGCCTATAAGGAAAATTATAAAATATTGTTTTACTATTCTGATGGTACACCAATTGAGTTATATACAAAGACAGAAAACGGTGTAAATGGTGTTTCAGTAAATTATATCGATTTGGAAAAAGACGTTTTAGGTGATGATAGACAAAAAGATAATTTTATAATGGCATTATTATATGGTAATAAAGCAACTTTCCAAAGACAAAATGGAACAACAATGTCTTTTAGTGTTTTTGCAGCGGAATTAGCAGAGAATAATTCAAAAATAGCCTTGAATTCAACAGGAATATATGATACAATATTAAAAGGAAAGACTTTTTTAGAAAAATTTGGTGTTTATTATCAAGAAGATTTAGAAGATACAACAACACCTTCTGATACAAATTTAGATGATACATATGGAGATGTAGAAACACCAGATGCCAATAAAACGAAAAAAAGGGTTATATCATATTATATGCAATAATATATGTTACAATATAATAATGGTATTATAAGGAGGAAAATTATGGGAGATTCATTAATAACAATAGTTGCAATTGTATTAGCAGCAATTTTAATGTTTGTTTTTCCATTAATGTCAATGTCTGATAGAACAGATGATATATCACAATTAACAGTGCAAACAGCAACAACTGAATTTGTAGATAATGTTAGAACAACTGGAAGATTAACATTAGATGATTATTCTGCTTTTGAACAAAGAATTTCAGCAACAGGAAATTCTTATGATATTGAAATGGAAGTAAAAGTATTGGATGAGAATCCAGGAAAGAAAACTACACAAGCAAATTCTACAAAAATAGGAGAAAATGTTTATTATTCAATGTACACATCACAAATATTGGATACACTTTCATCAAATGATGGAACGAAAAAAGTACTAGCATTAAAAGAGGGGGATATGTTTTCAACAAGTGTAAAAAATACAAACACAACTTTATCACAACAATTAAAAAACTTCTTTTATACAGTAGCTGGAAATGATACATATACAATAGCTGCACAACATGGTGGATATGTAACAGCGAATGGAAGCGGAAACTAGTAATTGTAATATATTATATAATAGCCTGTAATTAAAAAGTTACAGGCTATTAAAAAATAAGGATACAAAGGAAAGATGGATTTATGAAAATTCAATATTTAGCGGTTATTTTTGTAATAATCATGTTACCAATATCACTAGTATTTTCAGCCTATACACGGTGCACAGGTGGATACATTAGCATTACAAATAGAATATGATACCAAATTAGACAATTCAACTTATGATGCAATTAAAGCATTCCAATTAAATACGATAAATAGTAGTACATCAGATTTAACAAATTCAAAAATAAGAGATATAGAAGCAGCGGCGAATAGTTTTTTTACATCAATAGCATCATCTTTTAATATGACAGGATATAATAGTGATAATTTAAAAGAATATGTACCGGCATTGGTATTTACATTATATGATGGCTTTTATATTTATTCACCATTTGAAAACACATTAGATGAAGAGACCAGAAATTCTTTAAAACCAAATGCGACATATACAAATGGAGAAGAAGTAACAGGTTTAAAGCCATATATTTATTATAGTTGTAGATATGTAAATGGACAAATGGATGTTGTTATTACCTATTCGTTAGATAATTATATAACCATACAAGGATATGATCAAAATGGAAAAGCAATAAACGATGCTGGATATTTAATAGATGATATATCCTATAATAGTTCTACAGGAAGTATAACATATAGAGGTGTTAATATAACATCTGAACCACAATTAACAGAATATATAGGAAATAAAAGATATCCTTATATTAAAATTAATGGTGTAAAATACTATGAGGATGATGATGGAACTTGGTTTACGATATTAAATGGAAAGAAGAATTCTGGACAAGGTCCTTTTAAAAATGAAAATAATGATATGGGTTATCAATATTATAAAGAAGCTTATGAATTTAGAAAAAGGGTAGAAAGCTATGGATTGACCAATTTAACTTCAGCAAATGCGGTAGGCGTAGAAGATGTTAAAGATGAGAATGGAGATGTTATTTATAGCTTTGTTGATGGAAACTATAAAATATTTGATTTTGATGGAATAGAAGAACCAGATTCTAATTTTAATCAACATAGATTAGCAGTTATTCGTTATGTAGTAGAAAGTAATTTATCAATAGCATTAGCCAATTACAATAACTATGGTACAGGATCTTATGAATTTAGAATGCCTAAATTAGCAGAAGAAGATTGGGAAAAAATATTAAATAATGTTTCATTAATTAGTTTTTTGCAAGGACTAAGTATTGGCGGGAAGATATATAATGGATATTCCGTTATTAATAATAATAAAAATGAAGAAGTTGTTACGGAGAATTCTATATATATTGTAGAAAATATCAATGATAACAATAGTACTTATCATAGAGTTACACATGAAAATTTAGCAGTAAACGCAAATTCAATGGGAGTATTTAATATAGATTTGGAAAGAAAATCACTTGGAAGTACTTCATCAGAAGAAACTTATTATTATTATCCACATAAACAACTGGGATGTTATACCTGTTATATTACACAAACAGATGCAGTTGGAACTTCAAATATTTATCAGTATTTAGATGATCATAAAGATCTGGCAAAGGTATATTATACTGCATTAGGAAGAGAAAGATATAGTATGTATAAAGTATTTAGAAATCCTTCTGAAGCGACAGAGACATATAAAGAAGTTGCTAAATCAAATAAAAAAATACTGCTTTTTGGCGTGTCAGACAGTGGAAGAGGAAGCAATTTAGCAAGATTACAAACGAATTTGCTAGAAAAATATACAACAGTTAAGTTAGAGACGACTACAAGAAGTAATGTTTCCCAATATATAAATAATGTAATAATGGATGAAGCAAATGATTATGATTTAGTAATATGTGATGCTTATGTTTGGCCTACAGGAGATATAGCAGATCAATCTATATTAAATTATCATTTAATAACAATTTCCGATGATGCAAATAAAAATGATAATAATTTAATTGAAGAATCTACACAAGTTACTACTGCAAACATTGAATCAGTAGCAGTGCAGTCGGGAGCCTTACAAGGTATGACAATAAATGCTGTTAATGAAGGCGAAACAAATAGTTCTATTACGAAAGTAAAATTTAAATCTGGAGTAGGAGTCTTAGCAACTGCAAAATATTTTGGAGATAGTGATACCTATGATTTAATAGGATATACTACCATAGGATCGCATAAACAAATTCATTCTCAAGCGGTGTTAAGTAATGATTATTTAGAAGTAGTTGAAAGATTAGTAGATTTTGCTTTTCAATAAAAAATAAAAAAGACTAAAAAGCTGTTTATATAAAAATATAAACAGTTTTTTTTATTTTTATGTATACAAAAAGAGATTAAGTGAATAATACATATTAAAGGAGAAGTGTATGCATAAAAAAATAATAAAAAGAATAGTATTATTAATTTTTTTATTAATTATATATATATATGTTCTGCTAATACAATATATACCAGATGAAATTACGATATTTGAAGGAGAGAATATATCATTAAAAACGGGTTTCGGAATTACCTTAAATTCAGAAGATGAAGTTTTAGAAACTTCTGCGAATACTGGAGAAAAAACAATAAATAAAGTAGGAAATGAGAAGTTATCCATAAATTTATTTGATAAATTATTTATAAAAGATATAGATGTTTCTGTTCTTCCGAAAACAACAGTCGTTCCAGTTGGTAATATAGCAGGTGTAAAACTATATACAAATGGCGTACTAGTCGTAGGAATGTCTGAGATAGAAGGAGAAGATAGTAAAACATATAAACCATATGAAAATACAGGAATAGAAGAAGGCGATACAATTGTTAAAGTAAATGAAAATATAATTACTTCAACAGATGAATTAATAGAAAGAATAAATATGTCAAATGGTGAAAAAGTAAATATAGAATATATACATGATGAACAGACAAAAGCATGTAGTATTACACCTGTAAAAACAAGTGAAAAGGAATACAAATTAGGATTATGGGTAAGAGATAGTGCTGCAGGTGTAGGAACCGTTACATTTTATGAACCATCAACACAAAGTTTTGGTGCTTTAGGACATGGAATCACAGATATCGATACAGGAGATTTATTAAATATTGCCTCAGGAGAATTTGTTACAGCAAAAGTATTAAATATAAAAAAAGGGGAAGATGGAAATCCTGGAAAAATTCAAGGAACTATTGAAGAGCAGGAAACAATAGGAGAAATTTCCAAAAATACAGAGTTTGGAATTTATGGAAAGATAAAAGATATATCTAGTTTAAATATTGATATGAATAAAGAAATGGAAGTTGCATTAAGAGATGAAATAAAATTAGGGAAAGCAACGATTTTGTGCAGTTTAGATAATCGTAACGTAGAAGAATATGAGATAGAAATAACAAAAATATATAAAGAAAATAATTATAATAACAAAAGTATGGAAATAAAAATAACAGATGAAAGATTAATAGAAAAAACAGGTGGCATCATTCAAGGAATGAGTGGGTCACCAATTATACAAAATGGTAAATTTGTAGGAGCCGTTACACATGTTCTAGTAAATTCAGCCACAGAAGGATATGCAATATTTGGTGATCTAATGTTAAAACAATCTAAGGAAGTAGACTAATAGGGATGTGCCAAAATGGACAAAAAATATCCAAAAGGGAAGGGATTGAAAATAAAAAAAGGTATCTAATGAAAATCTCAAAATGATTTTCTATTAGATATCTTTAAATTATAGAATTTTATACAAAATTAAATTTCTTAAAATTAATTAACTAACATAGGACCAATATTGGTAACTGTTCCAGCACCTAATGTAAGTACAATATCATTTTCATCAATATGTTTTTTAACATAATCTACACATTCATTAAAATCAGGGATATATAAAGCATTTTTTCCTAAAGAATGTAGTTTATTGACTAAATCTTTAGCAGAGATGTTATAGGTATTGGTCTCTCTTGCAGCATATATGTCCAATACAATAACATTATCAAAATTTAGTAATGCTTTTGCAAAATCATCTAATAAATTTTTAGTTCTACTATAGGTATGTGGTTGAAAAATGACCCAAGAATGATTGTATTTTTTATTCATCAACGATTTTGCAGTAGCAACAATTTCAGTAGGGTGATGACCATAATCATCATAAACGCTGGCAATTCCATTAATTTTACCTTTATATTCAAATCGTCTATGTGCACCAGTAAAGTTGAGTAATGTAGATTTTATAACATCTTTACTAATTTTATATTTTGTACAAATTGCAATACAAGCAAGTGCATTTGAAATGTTGTGTTTACCAGGTACAGATAATTGCATTGTGTCAAAATATTCATGATTATAATACACATCAAATTTTGCAAATCCATCATCATTGAATTCTATGTTTGTTGCATAAAAGTCAACATCTTGATTATTTATACCATAAGTCATTATAGATGCATTTGTATAATTAGCAAGTTCTAGACAATTTTTATCATCACCATTTATTACTAAAATACCATCATCAGGTAATAATTTTACATATTTTATAAAAGCTTTTTTTATATTATCAAAAGTTTTAAAATAATCTAAATGATCATTGTCAATATTTAGTATGATTTCAGCTTTAGGACTAAATTTCAAAAAACTTTCTACATATTCACAAGCTTCTATAATAAAATGTTCACTATTTCCAACTCTATAGTTTCCATCTAATGGCTTTAAATAGGCACCAACTTGTATACTTGGATCTGTTAAAGCTGAAATGAAACAAAGTGAAATCATAGAAGTAGTTGTTGTTTTTCCATGTGTTCCAGAAATACAAATGGTATCTTTAAAACATCTGGTTATTTCACCTAAAAAATCAGCTCTTTCAATTGTAGGAATATGTAATTTTTTGGCTTCTACCATTTCAGGATCTTCTTGTTTTATTGCTGCAGAGTATATGATAACATCAGCGTTTTTTACATCTTCTAAGTTATGTCCAACAGTAACTTTAATTCCTCTATGGATTAAAGTTTGAACAGATTCAGAATTTGCTAAATCAGAACCAGTAATATGAAATCCCCAGTTATAAAGAATTTCAGCAATACCACTCATACTTGTTCCACCAATTCCAATCATATGTATATTTTTATATTTTTTCAAATTATTTATATTAGGCATTAAAAGACACTCCTTTTGTAAATATTCTAAATTGAATAAAATTCCAAAACGCATTATATAATTATATTACTAAAAATTCAATACTTTTGGACAAATTTAAAGATGAAAATAGATATATTTTTATATGATTTAGATAAAAAGAATATAAAGATTTCCTTTTAACGGAATAAGGCGAAAAGATATATATATTTTAATATATTTTATTCAATAAAAAAGTGTTACTATACAAAAATAAAAAAAATGTAAAAAAAAGAAGGAAAAAAATTTTTTATGAAGAATAATATAATTGTACATAAAATTTATATATGTACAAAAATTTTTTAAAACTTAAGGAAGGTAGGTGCACTACAAAATGCAAATCACAGATGTACGTTTAAGAAAAGTAAATTCAGAGAACAGAATGAAAGCTGTTGCTTCTGTAACATTCGATAACGAATTCGTAATTCATGATATCAAAGTTATCGAAAGTCAAAATGGATTATTTATAGCTATGCCAAGTAGAAAAACTCCAAACGGAGAATTCAAAGATATAGCTCATCCAATTAATGCTGAAACTAGAGAGAAAATTCAAAAAGCTATATTAGATGCTTATGAAGCTCCAGAAACAGAGGAATCAGCAGAATAATAATAAATAAAGCACTTAAAAGTGCTTTTTTTGTGCGCAAAAGCTTGAAAATCCACTAAAAACAATGTAAAATATTATGGATTGTTTATTTATAGAATAAGAAAAGAGGAATAAAAATGTTTTTAATTGTAGGGTTAGGAAATCCTGAAAATGAATATGCAAATACAAGACATAATATGGGATTTGATACAATAAACAAATTAGCCAAGGAATATAAAATCGAATGCAATAAAAATAGATTTAAGGGAATTTATGGAACAGGAATTATAGAAAACGAAAAGGTGATTCTCCTAAAACCACAAACATATATGAATTTAAGTGGAGAAAGTATTATAGAAGTTTTAAATTTTTATAAAATAGATTTAAAAGATATGATTGTTATATATGATGATATGGATGTAGAACCAGGAAAAATAAAAATAAGAAAAAAAGGTGGAGCAGGTTCGCATAATGGAATGAAATCTGTTATACAACATGTGAAATCAGAGGAATTTACAAGAATAAGAGTGGGCATAGGAACACCAGAATATAAAAATGACAGAATAAATTATGTAATAGGAAATAACATATCAGAGGAAGAAAGAAAAAAACTAGATTTAGGAACAGAGAAAGCAAAAGAAGCAATTATAGAAATAATAACAAATGGTGTGGATTCCGCAATGAATAAATTTAATTAAAACAAGAAAGGTAGACAAAAATGTTAGAATTAATCATAAAAAGAGTAGAAAAAGAAAGAAAAATTGTATTACTAGAAAATGGAAAAATTGTAGAATATTATGAAGAAAAAGAAGAAGATAATAAAAATGAAGGTAATATATATATAGGTGTGGTAAAAGACATTATAAAAGGAATGCAAGCAGCTTTTGTAGATATTGGGATTGAAAAAAATAGTTTAATACATTTAAAAGATATATTGGAGAAAAAAGATGAAAAAAAAGAAAAACCTAATTTAAATCAAGAAATAAATGAATTGATAAAACCAAATCAAAAATTATTAGTACAAATCAAAAAAGATAGTAATGAAAAGAAAGGCGCTAGAATATCGACACATATAAATTTACCAGGAAAATATATTGTACTTATGCCAAATACAGATATTGTTACGGCATCGCAAAAAATAGAAGATAAACAAGAACAAGAAAGATTAATAAAATTAGTAAGGGACAACTTATCAAAAGGTAATGGAGCTGTTATAAGAACTTCAGCAGAAGGAAAAGAAAAAGAAGTTATTGAAGATATACAATATGTTGAAAACAAATGGAAAAAAATCTTAGAAGCTAGTAAAGAAGAAGATAAAAAAGCACCTAGACTATTATATAAAAGTGAAGATATTGTTGAAAAAATGTTAATGGACTTACCAAGCAAAGGATTGTCCAGAGTTATTGTAAATGATAGTGTAGATTACAACGAAATTAATAAAATAAAAAATGAAAATAAAGAATATAAAGATTTACAAATATTTGTAAAAAGTGAAGAATCCATATTTGATATGTATGATTTAGAACAACAAATTATGAAAATCAGTAATAGAAAAGTATGGCTAAAATGTGGAGGATTTATCACAATCGATAAAACAGAAGCATTAACAGCAATCGATGTAAATACAGGAAAATATACAGGAAATAAAACAATGGAAGATACCATATTTAAAGTCAATAAAGAAGCAACTATAGAAATAGCAAAACAATTAAGGCTTAGAGATATTGGCGGAATCATTATTATAGACTATATAGATATGCAAAAAGAAAAAGATAAAAAAGAAATAGAAGAATTACTAAAGCAAGAATTAAAAAAAGATAGAAGTAAAACACAAATAGAAGGATTTACAAAATTAGACCTAATGGAAATGACCAGAAAACACATATGTAGTCATAAAGATTGAACATTGGGGACGTGTCAAATCGTTTCAAAAAGAAACCAAAAGGGACAAGACTATAAAGTGTAGAGTAATAGATTAAGAAATATTAGAAAAATGGAATAGAAAGAGGAAGAAATACAAAATGAATGTAGGATTTGTATCACTAGGATGTAGTAAGAATTTAATAGATACAGAAAGTTTAATAGGAAGCTTTAAAAATCATCAATTTCAGATAGTAAATGAAGAAGATAAAGCAGATATATTAGTAATTAATACTTGTGGATTTATAGAATCTGCAAAAGAAGAGGCAATTAATACAATTTTAGAAATGGCAGAATACAAAAAGAAAAGATGCAAATATTTAATTGTAATGGGATGCCTAGTTCAAAGATATTATGAAGAATTAATAAAAGCATTACCAGAAGTGGACTTGTTTATAAAAATAGAAGATTATGATAAATTGTGGGATAAAATTGAAGATTTAATAAAAAGAGGAATTGTGGAAAAGAAAAAGAAAAAATCTAGTAAAAAAATAACACAAATACCACAAATGCCAATGTTAACACAAGAACAATTTTTAAATAGGGTTGTGACAACAGGTGAAAACTATGCCTATATAAAGATTGGAGAAGGGTGTAGTAATAAATGTACATATTGTGCAATTCCTTACATTAGAGGTCCATTTGCTAGTAGAAAAATGGAAGATATTTTAGAAGAGGCAAATATGTTAGCCAACAAAGGAATTAAAGAATTAATTGTGATTGCTCAAGACACGACAAAATATGGTGTGGATATATATGGAGAATCAAAACTAGCAGAATTATTAGAAAAATTAAGTAAAATAGAAGGTATAAAGTGGATTCGATTTTTATATGCTTATCCAGAGGGGATTACTAAAGATTTAATTAGTACAGTAGCAAAAAATGATAAAATTGCAAACTATTTTGATATTCCTATTCAACATATTTCTAATAAAGTACTAAAAAGAATGAATCGAAGAACCAGTAAAGAACAAATAGAAAATTTATTAAACACCATTCGAGAGCAAATACCAGATGTTGTATTAAGAACAAGTTTGATTGTAGGTTTTCCGGGAGAAACGAAGGAAGATTTTGAAGAATTAAAAGAATTTGTAAGAAATGCAAAATTTGATAAATTAGGTACATTTATGTATTCAAAAGAAGATGGAACACCAGCAGAAAAATTACCTAATCAAATTCATGGAAATACGAAAAAGGCAAGATATAATCAAATTATGAAAGTGCAACAAGAAATATCTAAAAATCTTCAAGAACAAAAAATTGGAAAAATATATGAAGTATTGATAGAGGATATGTCTTTTGATGGAAAATATTATATTGGAAGAACCATGCAAGATGTACCTGAAATGGATGGGATTGTGTATGTAAAAAATACAGTAGATAAAAAGCCAGAAGAGATTATAAATCACTTTAGAAATTGTAAAGTAACAGAGGTTAGTGATTATGATGTAATCGCTGAAATGATATAGTCACCTAGAGGATAGGTGGCTTTATATATGTATTTCATTTTACGAAAGCCTCAAAATATGGTATAATATAAGGTGATAAAGAGTGCAGAAAGGAGTTAATTTATCATGAAAAAAAATTTTTTAACAGACTATTATTTCTTCGAGGGAAAGTACTCGAAGGTACCTTATAGTAAGGTGCGGAAACTAAAAAAAGGAGCGGCATTTTCCTTGAAAAAAAGAAGGATTACACTGAAGTTTTCTTCTGATTTGAAGAAGAGAATGAAAAAGGAAATGGCAGATTTTATCAAGGATTCGCTTTGCAACAGAAAAAAGAGCATAAAGGAAACAATACGAGAAGCATCTATGCTTTGCGATGTACGAATTGCTTACAGAGTGAAGTGTGGAAAAGAGGTGATACTCTTTATCAGAACTCCGTAGGTGGGTGGCATAATGCCACCCCTTATTTTTATTCTAAATGGAAATTACTTGAAAAATTGCATATAATCTAGTATAATATTGATATTAAAAAGAGAAAGAAAAGGTGGAAAATAATGAAAAAAAGAATATTAACAGGTGATAGACCAACAGGAAAATTACATATAGGCCATTATTTTGGTTCCTTAAAAAAAAGAGTAGAAATGCAAAATAGTGGAGACTATGATATGTATATCTTAATTGCAGACGTGCAAGCATTAACAGATAATTTTAATAATCCAGAAAAAGTAAGAAAAAATGTGAGAGAATTAGCAATGGATTATTTAGCTTGTGGAATTGATCCAGAAAAAACAACTATATATATTCAATCTATGATACCAGAAACAGCAGAATTAACCGTATACTATTCAAATTTAGTAACGATTGCAAGACTTCAAAGAAATCCTACTGTAAAAACAGAAATTGCACAAAAAAAAGAATTATTTGGAGAAAGTGTTACTTATGGATTTTTAGGATATCCAGTAAGTCAAGCAGCAGATATCACCACTTTTGAAGGAGAATTAGTTCCTGCAGGAGAAGATCAAGAACCATTAATTGAACAATGTAGAGAAATCGTTAGAAAATTTAATAGTATTTATGGAGAGGTTTTAGTAGAACCTAAAATTGTGCTATCAGAAGGAAAAAGAATCAAAGGATTAGATGGTAATGAAAAAATGGGAAAATCTCTTGGAAATGCAATCTACTTATCAGATTCAGAAGAGGAAATCACCAAAAAAGTTATGAGCGCTGTAACAGATCCAAATAGAATAAAAAAAGATGATTTAGGAAATCCTGATATATGTATGGTAGCATATTATCATAAACTATTTTCTACAAAAGAAGAAATTGATACAGTATGTGCAGAATGTAGAGCTGGAAAAAGAGGTTGTGTTGCTTGTAAAAAACAATTAGCAAAAAATATTATAGAATATTTAAGACCAATTAGAGAAAAAAGAAAATATTATGAAGAAAATCCGGAATTAGTGGATAAAATTTTAAGAGAAGGAACAGAAAAAGCAAGAAAAACAGCAAAAGAAACAATGAAAAAAGTAAAGAAAGCAATGCAATTAGATTATTTTGAATAAAAGGAGAATAACATGTTTACAGATTATACAAAAATTATTATAAAATCAGGAGATGGCGGCAATGGAGCAGTATCTTTTAGACGTGAAAAATATGTAGCAGCAGGTGGACCTGATGGTGGAGATGGTGGAAAGGGTGGAGACATCTATTTCCAAGTTGATAAAGATAAAAATACCTTAATTGATTTTCGATATAATAAAAAATTTAAAGCAGGAAATGGTGAAAATGGTAGTGGAAGTCACTGTAATGGAAAATATGGAAAAGATTTATATATAAAAGTACCTATTGGTACGGTTGTAAAAGATGTAGAAACCGGAAAAGTGGTTGCAGATTTATCAACACCAGGACAAACAGAATTGGTTTTAAAAGGTGGAAGAGGCGGAAGAGGTAATTCTCACTTTGCCACTTCTACTAGACAAGCTCCTAGATTTTCGGAAGATGGAGATAAAGGAGAAGAAAAAGAAGTTATATTAGAGTTAAAATTATTGGCTGATGTGGGATTATTAGGATTTCCAAATGTAGGAAAATCTACATTTTTATCAATTGTTACTGATGCAAAGCCAAAGATTGCAAATTACCATTTCACAACATTACAACCAAACCTAGGTGTTGTAAAAACAAAAAACGGAGATGGATTTGTTATAGCAGATATTCCTGGAATTATTGAAGGGGCAAGTGAAGGCGTAGGTCTAGGAATTCAATTTTTAAGACATGTGGAAAGAACAAGGCTATTGTTACACTTTTTAGATGTATCAGGACAAGAAGGAAGAAATCCAGTAGAAGATTTTTATACCATTAATAAAGAATTAAAAAATTATAGTGAAAAACTAAGTACAAGAAAACAAATTATTGTAGCTAATAAAATTGATGTACAAAATGAAGAATTAATAAAACAAGTAGAGGACTTAGCTAAAAAAGAAGGATTAGAATTATATAAAATTTCAGCTGCTACAAAACAAGGTGTACAAGAATTAATTGACCATGTGGCAGAAGTATTAAAAACATTACCAAAAGAAGAATTAGTAGAAATAGAAGACAAAAAAGTATATACATTAGAAGAAAAAGATGACGATTGGACAATCAAAATAGAAGATGGCGTATTTATCGTATCAGGAAGAGCTGTTCAAAGATTAATGGGAAGAGTGAATATCGAAGATAATGAATCTATGTATTATTTACAAAAATGTCTAAAAAATATGGGAATAGAAGATAAGCTAAAAGAGATGGGCGTTTGTGAAGGAGATACAGTTATTTTAGATGACTGGGAACTAGAATGGTATGAATAGGAAAATTTTTAGGGATTTTGAAAATGAATTCAAAAATCCCTATTCTTTTTTCTGAAAAATTCACCGATATCGGTTGACTAAATATCAAAAAAATGATATAAATATTAAGTGAATTTTATGGCCCCTTGGTCAAGCGGTTAAGACGCCACCCTCTCAAGGTGGAATCATGGGTTCGATTCCCGTAGGGGTCACCATATATTAAAAGGGAGTAGCTTTCAATTACTAATCAACAGTCGCGATAGTAATATCTGGTTAGTAAGCTTTTTATAAAGTAAGCAAGACTTTTAAAAGGAGTAAAATCTTTTTAGGAGTCTTTTTTGTATTTTAGAAAAAAGATTTTATTTCCAAATATGAATAAAGGAAATGGAGGCTATAAAAATGTAAAGATAAGTTAATAATGATTTAAATTTTTTACGTAAAATAAAATCAAAATATTGATATATTTTCACGGTTTGGATAAAATAAAAGTGAAAATGTATGGAAAATAAAGGAGGAAAAAAATTGGAAAGTAAAAACTGGTTTAATAAAGAAGTAAAGGATGTTGAAAAAGAATTAGAAACAAATCAAGAAACAGGTTTATCGCAAGAAGAAGTTACAAAAAGAAGAGAAAAATATGGACTAAATCAATTAAAAGAGAAGAAAAAGAAATCACTACTTAGAAGATTTATAGACCAATTTAAAGATTTTTCTATTATTATCTTAATTATTGCAGCAATTGTATCAGGATTTGTAGGTGTTGCACAAGGAGAAGGAATTACAGATACGATTATTATTCTAATAGTTGTAATTTTAAATGCAGTAATTGGCGTAACACAAGAATCAAAAGCAGAAAAATCTCTAGAAGCTTTACAAAAATTAACAGACCATGCATCTAAAGTTATAAGAGATGGGAATGTAACCGTTGTTCCGGCAAAAGAATTGGTACCAGGAGACATTGTTGTATTAGATACAGGAGATTATATCCCAGCAGATTTAAGAATTATCGAAGCAGTTAATTTAAAAACACAAGAATCTTCACTAACAGGAGAATCTGTACCAGTAGAAAAAACAACAGAAAAAATTGATGGAGAAGATGTAGGAATTGGTGATAGAACCAATATGCTATTCTCATCTAGTTTAGTAACTTATGGTAGAGGAAAAGGAATTGTTGTAGAAACAGGTATGACAACAGAAGTTGGAAAAATTGCAGAAATGATAAATGAATCAGAAGAACAAATAACCCCATTACAACAAAAATTAAATAAATTAGGAAAAACTTTAGGAATTACTGCAATTGTTATTTGTATCGTTATCTTTATTATTGGATTATTCCAACAAAAAGAACCAATCCATATGTTTATGACAGCTGTATCATTAGCAGTAGCAGCAATCCCAGAAGGATTGGTAGCTGTATCAACAATTGTTTTAGCAATTGGTGTGCAAAAAATGGTTAAGAAAAATGCGATTGTTAAGAAACTACCAGCAGTTGAAACATTAGGAAGTGCAACAGTTATTTGTTCAGATAAAACAGGAACATTGACACAAAATAAAATGACAGTTGAAAAAGTGTTTATAAATGGTGAAATAAAAGATTTAGAAAAAATAGATAATAAAAATGTACCAGAAGATATGACCACATTGGTATATGCTAATATGTTATGTAATGATACAAAAATTGCAAAAGATGGAACCTTAACAGGGGACCCAACAGAAACGGCATTAGTAGATATGGCTTTTAAATTGAATTTTGACCCATCTATTTATGATAGAATGATACGTATTGCAGAAGTACCATTTGATTCAGATAGAAAATTAATGACAACCGTTAATAAAGTAAATGAAAAATACATTGCCTATACCAAAGGTGGTGTAGATGAGTTACTAAGAATTTGTAAAGGATATTTATATAATAATGAAATAAAAGAAGATTTGGATACTTATGCTGTAACCATTAGACAAAAAAATGAAGAAATGGCAAAAGAGGCTTTAAGAGTTTTAGCTTGTGCATACAAAGAATTTGACCATGAACCAACTGAAAAAGAATTAGAAAATATAGAGAGTGATTTAATTTTTGTAGGTATGGTAGGTATGATAGATCCACCAAGAGAAGAAGCCAAAAAAGCAGTAGAAAAATGTAAGACTGCAGGAATCAAAACTGTTATGATTACAGGAGACCATAAAATTACAGCAACTGCAATTGCTAAAAAACTAGGAATCTTAGAAAATGAAGATGAAGCCATTACTGGTTCAGAATTAGAAAAAATGTCTGATGAAGAATTACAAAAACATGTAAGACATTACTCTGTATATGCAAGAGTTTCTCCAGAGCATAAAGTAAGGATTGTAAAAGCATGGCAAAAAAATGGTGAAATTGTAGCCATGACAGGTGATGGTGTCAATGACAGTCCTGCATTAAAAACAGCAGACATTGGTTGTGCAATGGGAATTGTGGGAACAGATGTTGCCAAAGAAGCAGCAGATGTTATTTTGACAGATGATAACTTTGCAACTATCGTATCAGCTGTCGAAGAAGGAAGAAGAATTTATGATAATATCTTAAAAGTTATCCAATTCTTATTATCAAGTAATATAGGAGAAGTTGTTGTATTATTCTTAGCAACATTATTAACGCCATTATTTGCTAGTTGGTTTGGAATAACAGATATTGCTCACTTAGAAATCTTATTACCAATTCACATTTTATGGATAAACTTAGTAACAGATTCATTACCAGCATTGGCATTAGCTTTTGACCCAGCAAATGCAGATATTATGAACAGAAAACCAAATAAACCAGGAAAAGGTGTATTTACAAAAGGAATGACATGGAGAATTGTATATCAAGGTATTATGATAGGACTATTAACACTTGGAGCTTTTATGATAGGACTTGCAACAACGACTCAAGCCATTGATGGATTAACATTAGATGAATCTAAAATAGAAGTGGGTCAAACAATGGCGTTTGTTACACTTGCTTTCTCAGAATTGGTACATGTATTTAATGTAAGAGATAATAAAAAATCTATCTTTAAGACAAAAGTATTTAATAATAGCAAATTAATATGGGCAATACTTGGTTCAGCACTATTGATGGGAATCATCTTAGCAATACCTGCTTTAAGAGGAATCTTTAGTATACCAGTATTACCAACACAAAATATTTTAGAATTAATTGGGTTAGTTATTTCACCATTGATTATTGTAGAATTGTTTAAATTGTTTAAGATTAATAGTTTTAAGGATGAATAAGAGAAAAAAGGGATTTTGGGGACGGACTCAAAAATCCCTTTTTTTGTCATCTGTCCATTGACAAAAAATTAGCCAAAATATATAATTTAGTCAAGAAAGATATATAAAAATATAGGAGATAACTGTGAATAAAATATTAAAATTAGGAGAAATGGCAGTTTTAGCAAAACAAAAAGAAAAGGAAATGAAAAGTCATACATTAAAATGTTTATTTTGGGAAACAACATTAACATGTAATGCTAGATGTAAACATTGTGGAAGTTATGCAGAAACAAAAAAATATGAAGACCAATTAACGACCGAAGAGATTAAAAAAGTATTTAAAGACATTGCAGAAGATTTTTCTGTAAAAAATATATATTTAAATGTAACAGGTGGAGAACCACTGGTTAGAAAAGACCTTTTCGAAGTAATGGATTATGTTGCAAATGATTTGCGTTTTAAATGGGGAATGACTACAAATGGAATATTATTAAATGAACAAAATATAGAAAAGCTAAAGAGAACCAATATAGATACAATATCTATTAGTATAGATGGGCTGGAAGAAACACATGATGATTTTAGAGGTGTAAAAGGTTCTTATAAGACAATTATTGAAAATATTAAGAAACTAAAAGAAGCGAATTTTTTAAATTGCTTAATGGTAACAACTGTTGTTAATAAGGAAAATATCAATCAATTAGAAGAGTTATCTAATATATTAGAAGATTTAGGAATAGACTTATGGCGTCTTTTAGATATGGATCCAATAGGAAGAGCAAATGATAATAAAGACTTATTGTTAAGTAAAGAAGAAATAAAATATATGTTAAATTTTATAAAACAAAAACGAAAACAAAAAGAGCATATGTATGTAAAATATGGTTGTTCTGGATTTTTAGGATTAGATTATGAAAAAGAAGTGAAACATCAATATAGTTGTTGTTTGACAGGAATTAATATAGGCAGTATTTTGTATAATGGAGATATATTTGCGTGTCCAAATGTACCCAGAAATAAAAAAACAATTCAAGGAAATGTAAGAAACGATAGATTTAAAGATGTTTGGGATAATAAATTTGAGATTTATAGAAATAAAGAAACAAGAAAATGTCGAGATTGTAAAAATTGGGATATATGTTTAGGTGGAGCATTTCACACATGGAATTTAGAAGAAAATAAACCCAATAGATGTATATATAAAATAATTGAGGGATGATGATTATGAAAAAAGTATTTAAGAAAATGTATAAGATTTTAATGGCTCTTGTGGTATTATTTATAAGTATAAAAAATGAGGTTCTTGGAGCTGGAGTGACACCAGCTTATGGAATAGATATTGATGAAACTGCACATGTATATATAGGAGATTTTATTGTAAAAGTAATAAGTTTTATAGCTATACCAATTTTTTGGATAATAGGTATTATTGTGTATTGGAAGAAATCAAAAGAAGAGAAAAAAGAAAAAATAAAGGTATTAATTATTGTGAGTATCATCATTATTATTTTAATTCTAATTGGAATTGCAGTATTTAAGACTATAGGATAATCATAAAAAAGACAGGTATTGTTATTAAAACAGCCTGTTTTTTTGTGCAATCCTTAATAAAAAATTAATAAATCCTCTATTTATTATTAATAAAAATGTGGTATAGTATATATGCTAGGAAATAAAGAAAAAATAGGAATTAGTTAATTCAAAATGAACTTTTAAGAATAAAGTTCAAGAAAGGAAAAAATTATGTACAATATATTAGTTGTAGATGACGATAAAGAAATTGTAAATGCCATTGAAATCTATTTATCACAAGAAGGATATCACATTATAAAAGCCTATGATGGAGAAGAAGCTTTAGAAAAATTAAAAGAAAATGAAATCCATCTCATTATTTTGGATATTATGATGCCTAATAAAGATGGAATTGAAACTTTACAAGAAATTAGAAAAGATAAAACAATTCCAGTTATTATGCTATCTGCAAAGTCAGAAGATTATGATAAAATTTCAGGTTTAAATACAGGAGCAGATGATTATGTAACAAAACCATTTAATCCATTAGAATTAATTGCAAGAGTAAAATCGAATATCAGAAGATATGTTGATTTTAATCATGCAATGGTAAAAAATGAAACCAAAACAGGTAAAGTATTAAGAACAGGCACTTTAGAGATGAATGATGAAACAAAAAAAGTCATGGTTGATGGAAAAGAAATTAAATTAACAGCAACAGAATATAACATACTAAAATTTTTACTAGAAAACAAAGGAAAAGTGTATTCCATAGAACAAATTTATGAAAATGTTTGGAATGAAGAAAGCTATGGAGCAGAAAATATTATTGCTGTACATATTAGACATATTAGAGAAAAAATAGAAATTAATCCCAAAGATCCTAAATATTTAAAAGTTATCTGGGGAATTGGATATAAAGTGGAAGATATATCGTAATAAATGAATGAAGGATGTGAATATATGGAAAATATAAAAGAATCAATATTATTAAAGTTCTTATGTTATTTGTTAATTCCTATAATGATATTTATTCTGACAATTAGTATTATTGATGTATCGATTACATCACAATATGGAGAAATGAAAGGACCAGAAGAATATATAGAAACAGAAGAATTTGGAAGAGAATATTTATTAACATTAATTTATAATGTTCGAGATATTCGTAGAGATAAAAATCGAATGCAAATAAAGGCAGAAAGTGAAAATACTTCAGAAACATATGAAACAACAGAAGAAACGTCATATGATAATTATAGTGAAATAGAAGATGAGAGTTATGAATATCCTGTTTACTATGAAGTGATTAATTATAATAATACCATGATAAGTCAATATATCAATTATATTATTATAGATAAAGAAAATGGTAATATGTTTACAAATATCAAATCCAATAATTATCCAGAAGAGATTAACAAATTAAAATCAGAAAAAACAAATTGGAGCTATCAAGATGGGAATGTAACAACAAATATTAATACAATTAACCAAGAAAGTACAAAATATATTACATCACCTAGCTATTCAATAGACAATTTTGAAGGATATGAGGTGTATTCAAATATTGATCCAAGTACATTAAGTTATTCAAATTCTTTATATGTACAACAAACAGTATATAACATATTTAAAGGTCATGAAAATTTACCAACGTATTTAATACCATTGTCAGCTATTTCAATAATCATCATGGTTATCTATTTGATTTGGGCAACAGGACATGAAAAAGGAAAAGAGGGAATTCAATTAAATAGTATTGATAAAATTTCTTATGAAATTATAACCTTTGTAATTATATTTGTCATTGGTATGATGATGAGCTTTGCAATTGCTAGTATAGAGTCACAGATACCACAAAAAATTCTAATGTCTGTATTTTTATTATGTTATTTGATTGGATATGCATGTTTAGCTGTATGGGTTAGTACAACCATTAGAAGACTA
This sequence comes from uncultured Clostridia bacterium, assembly GCA_944386365.1. Lineage (GTDB taxonomy): Bacteria > Bacillota > Clostridia > TANB77 > CAG-508 > CAG-269. The sequence continues at coordinate 21,512 of CALXAT010000007.1, read as the reverse complement.
AAAGCAAAACAATTTATCCGTTCATTTTTAACCTATAAAATTTGTAGATGGATAAAAGTAACCGTTCAAAAAATATTTAGAAAAGTAACAGATAAAGAAAATGCCAATCGAAAAATTACCATTATTTATTGGGGATTTGTTTTTATTAGTGTTATATTAGCTTGTACTATGTGGAGTGGAATTGGATTACTTATTTTGATTGCTTTTTGGATATGGACATATTATAAACTTATACAATATAATAAAAAGTTACAAAAAATCAATGAAGCATTAAGAAATATATATGAAGGAAATCCCAATGTAAAATTAAATGAAGAAGAACTAGAAGGTACTTTAAAAATAATGGCTAAATATATTAATGATATAGCAGGTGGATTTACGAATGCCATTGAACAAAGTTTAAAATCAGAAAGATTAAAAACAGAATTAATCACAAATGTATCACATGATATCAAAACACCATTAACCTCTATCATAAACTATGTAGATTTATTGAAAAAAGAAGACATCCAAAATGCACAAATTGAACAATATATTGCTATATTAGATAAAAAATCACAAAGACTAAAAAAACTAATAGAAGATTTAGTAGAGGCTTCTAAGGTATCATCTGGAAATGTAAAATTAAATATGGAAATTATTAATTTAAAAGAATTATTAAATCAAACAGTGGGAGAGTTTGAGGATAAATTAGAAAAGAAAAATTTAAAACTAGAGATGGATTTACCGAAAGAAAATGTGATGATTAAAGCAGATAACCGATATTTATATAGAGTGATTGAAAATGTATTTAGCAATATTTCAAAATATGCTTTAGAAGGTTCTAGAGTATATATTCAATTACAAGAGCAAAAAGAAGAGGTTATTTTAGAAATAAAGAATATATCAAAAGACAAATTAAATATTAGTGCAGAAGAATTAATGCAACGATTCGTAAGAGGAGACAAATCTAGATATACAGAAGGAAGTGGATTAGGGCTTTCAATCGCAGAAAGTTTAACCGAAATGCAAGGAGGAAAATTCAACATAGAAATAGATGGAGACCTATTCAAAGTCGTAATTAAATGGAAAAGTGAACGATAGGGACGTGTCAAATTGTTTCAAAATGAAACAAAAGGGACAGACCTTCTGAAAAATAATGGAACGTTAACAATATGTAAAAACATTCCATTATTTTTTGTTTATTCATGGGTATATATAATTTTAAATAATTTACTATATTTTCACAAAAATGTTTGACATTTTTATTTATTTAATAGATAATGTATATGTAAAATGAAATAAAACAATAGGAAAAAATAAAGAAAATTACTAAGGAGGAAATATAGATGTATGTATTTAATAGGATAACGGTAAATCCGCAATTACCAAAAAGAATAGAAAAGTTAGGAGAAATATCCAATAACTTGTGGTGGTCTTGGAATACAGAGTTTTTAAGATTATTTCAAAAAATCGATATGGATTTATGGGAACAATGCTCAAAAAATCCTGTAAAATTCTTAAAACGAGTATCACAAGATAAACTTGAAAAAGTATCAAAAGATATTGCCTTTTTAAAAGAATATGATAAAGTGGCAGAGAATTTTGAAAATTATATGAATAGTAAAAGCACATGGTTTTCCAATAAATATCCAAGTAATAAGAAAGACTTAATTGCCTATTTTTCTGCTGAATACGGATTAGATCAAACAATACCAATTTATTCAGGGGGACTTGGAATTTTATCAGGAGATCATCTAAAATCTGCAAGTGATTTAGGTGTTCCACTTGTAGGAGTTGGATTGCTATATAAAAATGGATATTTTAATCAAAAGATTAATGGATATGGGCAACAAGAAACAGAATATAATAATATTGATTTATATGATTTGCCAATCAATCCCGTAAAAGATGATAAAGGAGATGACTTAACAATTTATGTTAAATTTCCTAAAAGAAGATTGTATTTAAAAGTATGGCAAATTAATGTAGGAAGAGTAAAATTATATTTATTAGATTCCGATATACCTAAAAACAATGTAGAAGATAGAGATGTAACCCTAAAACTATATGGCGGAGATCAAGAGATGCGAATTAGACAAGAAATTGTTTTAGGTATGGCAGGTGTTAATCTTCTTACAAAATATTTAGGACTAAAACCAACAGTTTATCATATGAACGAAGGACATTCTGCATTTTTGAATTTAGAAATTATCAAAAATATTATCAAAGAAAAACAAGTTTCTTTTGATGTTGCAAGAGATATTGCAAGTTCAAAAACAGTATTTACTACACATACACCGGTACCTGCTGGAAATGATATATTCCCAATAGAATTAGTAGAAAAATATTTTAAAGATTTTTGGCCAAGATTAGGAATCACAAGAGAAGAATTCTTGAAATTAGGAATGAAACCAGGACCAGATTTAGATAAAGGGTTTAATATGGGAATATTAGCTCTAAAGATTGCAGGAAAGAAAAATGGTGTTAGTAAACTTCATGGAGCTGTTTCTAGAGAACTATTTAGTGATGTGTGGCCAAATATCGCACCAAATGAGTCACCAATTGGATATGTAACAAATGGAATTCATACTTGTTCATGGTTGGCACCAAGATTAAAAGAATTATATAATAAATATTTAATACCATATTGGCAAGATAATATGCATCATGATTATGTATGGGAAAAAATTAAAAACATTCCTGATGATAAATTATGGAGTGCCCATGTAGAAAGAAAAAGAAAATTAATTAATCTTGTAAAAGAAAATACAACTGAAAGATTAAGAAGATCCGGATATAGTTATGAAGAAATTAATGAAATTGTGTCAAAATTAAATCCAGATGCATTAACAATTGGATTTGCTAGAAGGTTTGCAACATATAAAAGGGCAACATTAATTTTTAAAGACATAGAAAGAATGACACAAATTATGAATAATGCTGGTAGACCAGTACAAATCATTTTTGCAGGAAAAGCACATCCAGCAGATAAAGAAGGACAAGATTTAATCAAATACATTCATGAAGTATCTATGATGCCACAATTTAAAGGAAAAATATTCTTATTGGAAAACTATAACATTGCTATGTCAAGATATTTAGTAAGTGGTGTAGATGTATGGTTAAATAATCCAAGAAGACCTATGGAAGCTTCAGGAACAAGTGGACAAAAAGCATCAGTAAACGGAGTTATTAATTTTAGTGTATTAGATGGATGGTGGGCTGAAGGTTATACACAAAATAATGGTTGGACAATTGGAACAAATGCAGAATATGATTCTTATGAAGCACAAGATATGGCAGATAGTCAAAGCATGTATCATACTTTAGAAGAAAAAATTATTCCTATATATTATGATAGAGATAAAAATGGAATATCTAAAAAATGGATGGAAATTATGAAAAATTCAATTATGACAACAGGTGGAAAATATAGTACAGCCAGAATGCTTGTTGATTATACAAATGAATTATATATACCATTATGTAATCTTACAAAGAAATATTATGAAAATATAGATAATGTAGCAGCATATAATGCATGGAAGAAAGATTTATATGAAAATTGGAAAGATGTAAAAATAACACAAGAAAGTAGTAATCTTGACAATATAACTATTGATGCGGGAAATAATATTGAAGTAGGATGTGAAGTAGAACTTCCTAATATCAATGTAGAAAATGTAACTGTAGAAGCATATTATGGAAAAATATTAGATAATGGTGTTGTCGAAAATGTTAGTATTACACCAATGCAATTGCAAGAAGCTGACGAAGAACATAGAAAATATTATTTTACAACCAAGATTGCATTAACAACTGGTGGAAATTATGGTTACACATTTAGAGTAATGCCAAGACATGAAATGTTATTAGAACCAGCAAACTTAAATTTAGTAAAATGGATAACAAAATAAAGAAATGGAACGTTAGGGACATGCCAAAACGTTCCATTTCTTTAGTATAATAGAAATACAAAGAATTTCAAAAAATGAAAAATAAATCATTATATGTGCGTAAAAAAGACTTTGGAACGTTTTGGCATGTCCCTAACGTTCCAAAGTTATCAATTTATGCGTATAATCTAAATTATTCCAAGAATCATATTCGTAGCCAATCGTATAAACATTGGTAGCCCAAATATCTTTTTCTAACATATATTTAGAATTTTTATTATTACTCATATCCATATATTTTTTTACAGAAGTAATAATTTCTAATTTTGGATTTGCTCTAGCTATTTCTGAAATTAAATATTTACCTTTATTATTAAATCCTAAGACTCTAACATAAGGAACTATTTTTTTGGATAATGTCATATCTTTTTTAGTAATTCCTAATAGAGCATATAAAAGAATTCTTTGAAGCCTGGTATTAGTATATCTTTTGGATTTAATAATATTTAAAAATTCTACAACACTATTGCAAGAATTAGCAGCATGTTTAATAGCATTTTCTAAGCCTTCACTAACATCTGGAAGCTCAGCGATTTCTGAAATATCCATTTTTCTTAAAATATAAATAATTTCTTTTTCAAATACAGATAAGTCAGGAACTATGTGTCCTACTCTTACATTATCTAATAAAAGTGAAAAGGTACTTTCTGGAACGACTTTTCTTAAAATATCCCAACCATTGTTTTTCACAATATTTCGTATAGCTGTACTACTAGCAATATTTCCTGTATGGGTCGTGTCATGATAACCAGCATCATATCTTTCAATTGTAACTGGCAGAATATTACTTTTATATTTTTTTAAAGCTTTTAAATATTCAATTCCTAAAATATTATTTGGTGATGAAAGTACGGTTGAAAATCTGCGAATATCTTTTAAATACATAAGTAAGGCATTTTCACGAGCTTTTGGGAAAGATAGACCTTTACTTAATTCATGAGATAATATATTTTTATAATCTTTAGGTTCTTTGTATAGAATATCAGCAATGGTATTTAATATGGAAATATTGCCAGATTCAGAACCAAAAGAAATATAATCAACTACTTGTAAAGAATCTAAAAGTTTAATAGCACCCTCTGCAAAATTTTCGGCACTTGAAATAGAATATAACAAAGGAAGTTCAAGAACTAAATCAATACCGTTTTTTAAAGCAATTTCAGCTTTTGTCCATTTATCGATTAAAGATGTTGAACCTCTTTGAGTAAAGTTTCCACTAATAACAGCTACAGAATACGAAGAACCTGTATCTTTTAGGGATTTTTGCAAATGATATAAATGACCATTGTGAAATGGATTATATTCTGCTATAATTCCAAGAACTTTACTCATTTTTCAACTTCCTTTCTGAAAATATTGTATAATTTGTAAATTACTGATATAATGTTATCATAAAAAATGCGAAAACACAATTGAAAAGAAAAGTTTTGAGATAAAAAAAGAAATTTGTAATCAAAATTATAATCTAGAATATGGAGGTTTTTGTGGAAAAGGTTATTATATATACAGATGGAGCATGTTCAGGAAATCCAGGACCAGGAGGATGGGGGTCTATTTTAATGTATAAAGAAAATACAAAAGAAATTTCAGGAGGAAAAAAAAATACAACAAACAATGTTATGGAATTAACAGCTGTTATAGAAGGACTAAAATTACTAAAATTTCCTTGTGAAGTAGAAATATACAGTGATAGTGCTTATGTAGTAAATGCATTTAATCAAGGATGGATATATAATTGGATAAAAAATAATTGGAAAACTTCAGGAAAAGAACCAGTAAAAAATAAAGAAATATGGCAAGAATTATATGCATTAACGCAAAAACATAAGGTAAAATTTATAAAGGTAAAGGGACATAGTGATAATGCATTTAATAATAGATGTGATGAAATGGCAAGAGATGCAATTAAAAACTTAGAATAAGATAGAAAAGAAGGAGATGCAAAATGATAATAGAACAGTTTATATTTACAGTAGTTTCACTCGCAATTTTTGTGTATATGTTTTTTAAAATGATAAAAAATAATGACACAAGCTATATTGTTGTATTAATATTAGAAGCACTTGGTATTGCCTTGAATTTTTTAGGATTTGCACTTTTTATAGAGTTAAATATATTTCTTAATATATTAAAATATATACTTTCAGTCATCATTCCAGGAATTGTTATTATATTAGAAATAAAAGGGGTAACATTAATTGAAATTATCAATATAACAAAAGCAAAATTTTACTTAATGGCGGGAAATGATAAAAAAGCAAAAGAAGCATTATTAAATTTAGTTTCTAAAATACCAGATAGCTATAAAGGACATAAAATGCTTGCGGAATTATATGAAAAAGAAGGTGGAATGCGAAAAGCAATCGATGAATATGTACAAGCAATTGATATCAATAAGAAAGATTATGAATCTTATTATAAAGTTGCAGAATTATTAAATAATCTAGATAAAAAAGATGAAGCAACAGAGATGTTATTTAATTTATTAAACAAAAAACCAGATATGTATAAAGCGACAGAATTGTTAGGCGATATATTAATTTCAAAAGAAATGTATAAAGAGGCAGTCAATATTTATCAAGATGCCTTAAAATATAATCCTGTAAGTTATGAAATACATTATAATCTAGGAATTGCTTATACTATGTTAAATGATTTTCAAAATGCAAAAATTTGTTATGAAAAAGCAGCTGAGATTAATTCTTTGTTGTATAATGCAAAATATTCTTTAGCGGAGATTGCTTTAATCTATAAAGATTTGGAAGAAGCTGAGAAAAGATTTTTAGAAGCAATAGAAGATGAGTCATTATCAGCAGATGGTTATTATGAGTTGGCAAAAATATATTTGATAAAAGGTGATAAAGAAACAGCAATTAACTATGTAAATACAGCAATTGATATTGCTTCTAAAAAAATAGTGGATAAAGTAAGAAAAGATCCATTGTTTATACCTATTATAGCAAGAATATCTATACCCTTTAATCTAGAAAATGAAGAAGAGAGAAAAAATAAATTGACACCAAAAGAAATAAAAGCAAAAGAGCATTTAGAGAAAATGGTAGATATAACAAGACATTTAAGTTATAATGATATTAATTTGTTAAAGCATAACCCAAAAGAAAAAAGTGAAAATACCATAAATATGAAAAATATAGATAAAGAACAAGAAGAAAGACAAAAGTAAATAATATATTGTTAAAGTAAAATTTTCTAGATGTAAGATATACTCATAAAATCTTAAATTAAAACTATAATGTATAAGAAGGAGGATTTTATGAGTATAAATTTTTGTGTTTTGGGAGGAGATTTACGAAATTTTTTCTTAGCCAAATTATTAGCTAAAGAAAAACAGGAGGTAAAATTATATGGGTTTGAAAAATTAGAAAATTTTAAAGAATGTGAAAAATATGATAAAATGATTCTTAGTTCAGACTGTATTATTTTACCAATTCCCTTTTCAAAAGATAATAGATATTTGTATATGCCATTTTCTAATAAAGATATTTCAATACAAGAAATAGGTTGTTATCTAGAAAATAAAACAGTCTTTGGTGGAAATATACCTCAAGAATTAAAAGAAGAATTACATAGAAAGAAGAATCAAGTAATTGATTTTATGCAAAAAGAGGAGTTTGCTATATTAAATGCTATTCCGACAGCAGAAGCTACAATTGAGATAATATTGAAAAATACTAAAAAAATATTGCAAAATAGCAATTGTTTAATTATGGGATTTGGAAGAATTGGTAAGGTTTTAACATATAAATTAAAAGGTTTATCTGCGAAAGTAACCTGTATGATAACTAGTGAAGTAGAAAAGGCATGGGCAATTGCATATGGATATACAACCATAACAATAAAAAATATACAAAATAATTGTACAAAACTAAAACAGTATGATATAATCATAAACACAATCCCCAAAATAATATTTAAAGAGGAGTTAAAAGAAATTAAGAAAGAGACATTGGTAATAGACTTAGCCTCAAAACCCTATGGAATTGATAGAAAAATTGTAGAACAAGAGAAAGTAAATTTTATAGAAGCATTAGGTTTACCTCGGAAAATCAGCACCAATTACTTCAGCAAAATATATGAAAGAAATTATAAAAAATACATTTCAATAAAACAAAAGAAATAAGAAAGGAAGAAAAAATTATGTTTTTAGATATTATAAAATCCATTATATTTGGTATTGTAGAAGGAATTACAGAATGGTTACCAATTAGTAGTACAGGACATTTAATATTAGTACAACAATTTTTAAAATTTGAAAATGTTTCACCAGAATTTTGGTCAATGTTTCAAGTGGTTATTCAATTAGGAGCAATTTTAGCAGTTGTATTATTATACTTTAAGAAGATATGGCCAATTACGAAACATAAAGAAAATGCAATGAGACCAACAGGAATCTTGTCATATTTTGATAAAAATATTATGAATTTATGGGGAAAAATTTTAGTAGGGTGTGTACCAGCAGCTATCATTGGTTTATTATTTGATGAAACGTTTGAAGCTTTATTTTATAACCCAACTTGTATTGCCATTGCTTTAATTGTATTTGGTATTGCCTTTATTGTCATTGAAAATTGGAACAAAAATAGAAAAAGTGCAAAGGATAAAAATTCTGATATCACCTATAAAGATGCCTTGATTATTGGTGTATTTCAATTATTAGCTGCTATTTTTCCAGGAACTTCACGTTCTGGAGCAACCATTATTGGTGGATTATTAATTGGATTATCAAGACCAAATGCTGCAGAATTTACATTTTATTTAGCAATTCCAACCATGTTAGGGGCTAGTTTATTAAAATTAGTAAAATTTGGATTGGCATTTACAGGAGCTGAAATTATTATTTTATTAGTTGGAATGGTGATATCTTTTGTAGTATCAATGTTTGTTATCAAATTCTTAATGAACTATATTAAAAAACATGATTTTAAAGTATTTGGATATTATAGAATCATTCTTGGAATCATTGTGTTAGCATATTTCTTTTTTGCATAATGATAATAATTATTATTTATTATGAAAAACAAAAAGTCCAGTTCTCATCGAACTGGACTTTTTTGTTTTTAAGATCCTAGTTTAGAATACTTTCTCGTCTGTCTTAATGAAAAAATTTCAAAAAAATCTGTGTTAGGTAATAAAAGTAATTTTTACATTTCAGAATTGAAGAGTTGCTTGATTTTGTAGACAACATCATCTGTGTTTGCATCAATGAAATCGCCTTCATTCAACATGGCCATGTTTTTAAGTTCATCATTCTTTACATCATATCCAATGCTATAAATTTGAATGCCTAAACCTGATAAAATCTCTGCCATTTTGCTATATGAGACTCCACAATTTTTTTCTCCATCGCTTAATACAAAGAGTTTAAGTTTTACATTTGGATTTTGTTCTTTGTATTTGATAAGCATATCAGTAGCAACCAATACAGCGGAATAAGTTGCAGTTTCTCCTCTAGTTGATAAAGATTCAACAGTACCAACAAATTTTGCTTTTTGAGTCATATCAAATTTTGCTATAGGCAAATTGATATATACCTTATTGGCGTAGCTTACAATTCCTATAGAATTTTCACTACTTATGGAACCAAAAGAACTCAACAAAGATTCTTTAAGTCTGACTAATTTTTGATTATTATCCATGCTACCGGAAACATCTGCAACAAATACAGCAGCAACAGATTGTCCAGGGTTCTGCTTTTCTTTAAACAGTTTCTGAGCTTCTATATACTCACTTCCAGTAATTTCCGGTAACTCGCATACATAATCACTTTCCCCATTGAAACCATATTTTGTTGCTAAAGCCTGAGATTCATCAGACTGGCAGTACTTAATGAAACTATCGAGAGCTTCTTTTTCCTCAGAAGACAAATTGCCAATACTATAAAGTGGTTCATCATGGCGAATGCCATAAGGAAGAAATTTGCAATCCTGTAAGTCACTCATATTTGCCCATGATTGATACTCTATAATACAAGCATCTAAATCATCTCCATCTGCCATTTTATCCCTTAATTGCATTGTAGTATATGCTATATAAGGAATTTGTTTCTGGAATTCTTCAAACTTATTCACAGCTTCATCTGAAAAAGGATTTTCGGAATCGAAAGTGTGTAGAATAGATACAATTAAATTAAGTCCTGAAGAACTCTTCATAGGATTTGTATATCCCATAACGATATCTCCGTTTATAACAGCATCTACAATACTCTGTAAATCAATACTGCCATATTTTTCCTTTACAAGGTTGTATGCATTTGGTTTTAAGAGGATACCTGCTACATTTCCGACCATATTACATTGAAATTCAATATCAATGCCTTTAGATTCGAGCATTGCTCCCCAAGCTTCGTTTGAAGGGGAATATAATTCCGGAACACTCTTTCCAGATGAAATATACTGCATTCCCATGCCAGAATCTACATTTCTAACAGAAATTGAAATACTTTTTCCATTTACTGTGAAGTTTTCATTATTATATTTCTTGGCAATGTCTATAAGCCAGGAATCCTTTTTTTCTCCAGTATTTTCGCCGGCCTTTTCAGGTGAAGAAAAAATTTCAAGGTTAATATCTCCTGTTCCAGTAACGGACAATGGGATTGATTCAATATCTGGAAGATCATCTGCTGTTATTTCAGATGTAACCGGATAATTTGCAACATTTCCTACGCCATATTCTTCTTCCACAGGATTAATCTTTTCAATTTGTTTTTGAAGCTGTGAAAGTGCATCTTCTTCTTGTATCTGGTCATTAGTTTTTCCTATATTCCGGGTGATAAAAATACCACCCACTATAACTGCTGTTACTAAAAAAGCGATGACAATTAACATAATTATATTCCTATTGTTGTTTCTTTTTTTCATTGTTAGCCTCCATTCATTATCCTAAAAGTTTCAAGACTTTTAATCCTTGCGTCTAATTCCGTTGTGTCTTTCAGTGGTTCACGCTTTAACTTAGAAACTTCATCCAAGAAATTATCGTACTTTTGAAGATAGACTTCATTGCAATCAATAATTTCTCTGATTGATTGTTCATCTTGGGAATGATTCTTATCTTTGACAGAAATTAATATTGCCTTTCCAAGGGCCCTATTAATATTTTCTAGAATATATTTCAAAGAATTATCGATTTCTTCTTCCATATTAAAGTGTTCTAGATTCATTTGTTCTAAGTATTCTTTTAAAGCATGATTTTTTCTAAGAATCCTTTTTACCTGAACAGCTAGTTCTTCGAATTCATTACTCAGAAACGGTAATTTTTCTTTACCTTCCTCCAATGCTTTGATGTATTCTTCAGGTTCTTTTAGTTCTTGAATATCATAACTTAATTCAACTTCATCAAAACTGCTTAACAACCTGAGATTTACATATACACCAAGAATAATGCTAACCATTGGAACAAATATACTAATTCCAACGATCAGAAGATTTTCGCTCCGTACTGAAGCTCCTAAAAAACCTTTTGAAAATACTAGCACATTGATAACTGCAATCGAAAAATCTAATGCTATTATTTTCAAGACTTTAACCATATTGCACCTCCCATCTTCTGTGTGGTTACTGATTACTTGATTACCTATCCTCCTTTACTATATTTTCTAACATTATGTTAGAATTTTATTATTATAACACACTTTTATAGTATTTGCCAGTAGGTTTTATAACACCCATAATTTTATTGGAGAGGAATAAGAAGGAGGTTTACTAAAATCGAAACTCTTAAGAATTTTTATTATCTCTTCTTTCAGAATTAGGAGAAGAAGTACATAATTTTTCATATTCTTTACATTTTATCTTATAATCCATTTGCATACATAAATAACGATAATAGCTAAAAGCTTGTTCATATTGCATGATGGGATTAAACATAGGATCTTTATATAATTCATTCATATCAAGATTAGGATTTCCCATATTGTAATCCATAAAAGGTTGTTGATAATAATTAAAATCTTTTTCCATAAAAAAACCTCCATTTAATAAATATTTATAAGAAAATCTTTACTAAAATATATTAGCGTAAATATAATATATGCTTATAAATCAAAATTAAAAAAAGGAAATATATTTATGAATATATACGTATATAAGACTGCTATTAAGCCATGTAGTAGTTTTCCGTAGATATATGGTTTTATAGATAAATCGCTTTTGGAAGTAATACTAAGGACCTGTAATAAAACAGAAATACCACCAAATCCGAGTAAAAATGCTGTAATCAATATATTAATGGAAAGCTTTTTACAAGCAATATTAGAAATCATGCTAATTCCATTAGTGATTTCAAAAAATCCTGTAAAGAGAGGTTCAATAAAAGAAGGAGAAATATGTATAAAATTGAAAAATGGAGTTGCTATTATTTCTATTATATGTGTAATACCACTTGATTTTAAGATAGAAATAATAGAAGAAAAGATTACAACAAATCCACCAATAACCAAGATAGATTTTATACTACCCATAATACTTTCAGATAAAATTTCACCAAGATTAGATAAGGTAGCATGTTTCTTTGTAATTGTATAAGTAGTTCCTAGATTAATAGAATTATCAATCTGTTTACTTTTTTTCCAAAATCTAAAAATAAATCCAACAGTTAAGGAGGCTAGTAGGTGTGTCATAAATAATAGAATTCCAATTATAGTATTTCTATACATTAAAATACCAACAGAACCAATAATAAATAAAGGACCAGAGTTATTAGTAAAGCTAAGGAGCCTTTCACATTCTTCTTTTGTACAGATATTATCTCTTCTAAAATTTGTAGCAATTTTAGCACCAATAGGATAACCACTAATAATACCCATGATAAAAGCAAAAGCACCTTCACCTCGTATATTAAATACAGGTTTCATAAATATATTTAAAAAATTACCTAGTTGATAAATAATATTCGTATGCATCAAAAGTTCTGTTGCTACAAAAAAAGGAAATAAGGAGGGAACAACAGAGGTTGCCCATAGTTGGATGCCTGATTTTACAGCAGGTAAATTTGAATTTGAGAATATTAAAATAGAAACTGTAAATAGTAAAAATAAAAGAGAAATAAAATTTCTTTTTAACTTTACAACAATAAAATTGTTTTTTAGAAGCATAAAATCCTCCTTTATTCTGGTAAATATTGGATAAAAATGTATAAAATTCTTGTGAAAAATGGAAAAGATTGTTGACTTTTTATATAAAAGATAATATAATCAGTTCATCATTTTTATTCAATTAAAATTTTTTGTTCTAGTTTTTACGTCTTAAAAATTTCAATTTAAATTAATTTTATTCGAGGAGGTGAGGAATATGCAAGAAACTTTGGAACTTATTTTACAAGAGCTAAGAGATATAAAAATAAAAGTAGACAATTTAGAAGAAAAGGTTGATAAAAAATTATCAGCATTAGAAGAAAGATTTGACCAAAAATTATCAGCATTAGAAGAAAGATTTGACCAAAAATTATCATTACAAGAGGAAAAATTTAACCAAAAGTTATTGGTACAAGAAAAAAGATATGATAAAAAATTAGTATCATTAGAGGAAAGGTTAGTAAAAACAATAGATAAGAAAATTGAAGAAGCGATTAGCAAGCAAAGTAAAGAAATAGCAACAGAATTTCATAATTTAATACAATATATGGATAAAAGATTTAAAAAGTTAGAAGATAAATTAGATGAAGAAATTTCAAATAACAAAATAGCACATGAGTCTTATGAAGCCAGACTATATAAAATTGAAACAGGCCAAAATTATTTAGAGAAAAAAATTATGGGCTAAAAAAGAGCAAAATATAAATTAAATGAATAAAAAAAAGAAAAATGCACATACCTAAATTAGAATCAAGAAGGGAGTGCATTTTTTATGGAAAATAAAAAGAAGGATAACAATTTAAATGAAGATGTAGAGAAAAGGGTAAATAAAGATTTAGAAGAAAAATATGAAGTTGGAGAAGATAGTACCAAATATGGTGAGTTTATTTCATCTTATTTTGCATGGATTTCTTTACCAAATCAAAAAGAAAGAGCAGAAGAATTAAATGCCATGACGAAAACTAAAAACAATGAAAACAAAAGAAAAAGAGAGAAATAATTTAAAAAAGTTAGAAAAAGTATAAATTATAAACAAAAATAGTAATATTTGATACAAAAGGTCGATAAACATAATAAAAAATAAGTTGAAAAAATTAGAAAAGAGCGTATAATAATAATGTAGGTCAAAGAAAGTCAAAGTCAAAAGGAGATGAAACCGATGCGAATATCAGATGTAATAGAAGAATTTATAAAAGACTTATTTGATGATGACAATCAATTAGTAGAAATACAAAGAAATGAATTAGCAGAACATTTTAATTGTGTACCATCACAAATTAATTATGTTATATCTACAAGATTTAAACCATCTCAAGGTTATTATGTAGAAAGTAAAAGAGGTGGCGGAGGTCATATTACAATAAAAAAAGTAAATAACACAAAGTCAGATTATTTCATGCATATTATAAAAAATATTGGAGAAGAAATGACTTCTAATGATGTGGATATATTAATTAATGACTTTCTATCATACAATTTGGTAACCAAAGAAGAGGCAAAGCTCTTAAAAGTTGCAACTAGTGATAATGTTTTAACACTTGCAAAAGATTTAAAAGATAAATTAAGGGCAAAAATATTTAAAAATATGTTATTAAATATAGAATAAAGGAGGAATTATTATGTTATGTGATAATTGTAAAAAAAGAGAAGCTAATGTTAGATATGCAGAAAATATAAATGGCGTGAGAAGAGAATTAAATTTATGTGAGGAATGTAGTAAAAAATTAGGAATTGGCGAAATTGGATTAGATATGCCAATTAATTTTTCAAGTTTTTTCGGAGATTTTATTGAAGATTTTTCGAATACAGAATTTATGCCAATGCTTAATGAATTAAAGACATTAAAATGTGATAGTTGTGGATACACATTTGATGACATTGCACATACTGGAAAAGTTGGTTGTGCAAATTGCTATGATGTTTTTCAAGACAGATTAGATCCGATTATTAGAAGAATTCAAAGTAGCAATCATCATGTAGGAAGATTAGGAAAAAGCATTGATAAGAAAATAGAAGAAAAACAAGAAAGAAAAGAGCATAATCTTCAAACTAAAAAAGAAGAAACGCCAGAAGAAAAATTAGAAGACTTAAAAGAAGATTTGAAACAGGCTATTAAAGAAGAACGTTATGAAGATGCAGCAAAATTAAGAGATGAAATAAAGAATTTAGAAGAAAACAATAAATAGAAAAGAGGGATAACATGAATTGGTATTTACAAAGTGGAAAAGAATCAGATATAGCAATAAGTACAAGAATACGTTTTTCAAGAAATATACAGGGGTATAATTTTCATTTAAGTCCAAAAGAATTACAAGCGTTAGAAAATAAAATAAAGGATAATGTATATCAAATTGGTTATGGTTTAAGATTCTTGAAATTAGAAGATATGGACGATATTACAAAATTAAGTTTAGTGGAAAAAGGATTAATCAATTACAATTTTGCTTTTGAATCAGGTAATATAGGTGCTATTCTAATCAATGATGAAGAAAATATCTGTATTATGATTGGGGAAGATGATCATCTAAAAATACAAGTTTTTAGTAGTGGACTAGAATTAGAAAATACACTAAATTTAGCCATTGAAATTGATAAAAAAATTGAAGATATATTTGGCTATTGTGTTAGTAAACAATATGGATATTTAACAGCTTGTCCCAATAATATCGGGACAGGTTTAAAAGCTTCTGTAAAATTGCATTTACCAGCTTTGGCAAAAACAAGAAATACAGAAAAAGTATTAGAAGCAATTAATAATTTTGGTATTAATATAAAAGGTGTGTATGATGAAGAAGGACATATTGTAGGAGATATGTACGAAATATCTAATAAAAAGACATTAGGTATTACAGAAAATGAGATTATACAAAATATTAAAATTGTTGTAGAAAAGGTAATCAAACAAGAAAGAGAAGCTAGAAGATTTTTAGCAAATGAAGGTATTGAAGTAGAAGATTTAATTTATAGAAGTTATGGAATTTTAACAAATTGTAAAAAAATTACCATGGAAGAAGCACAAAATTTATTATCAACAGTAAAATTAGGTGTAGATTTAGGAATTTTGAAAGAATTATCTGATTTACAAGTTCAAAAACTATACTTATATATTGGACCAGGAAATTTACAAAAATATTTTGGGGAACAATATGAAAGATTAGATAGAGAAATGAAAAGAGCAGAAATGATAAAACAAATTATCAATGAATAAGAAAGGTGAGGTGATAGACATGACATACAATTTTACAAGTAGAGCAAAAAAAGCAATAGAAATTGCCAATGATGTAGCATTGGAATTAGGGCATAGATATATTGGAACAGAACACTTGCTATATGGTTTAGCAAAAGAAGGTAGTGGTGTAGCATCTAAAGTATTGGAGAATCAAGAGATTACACCAGAAAATATTATAGATGTAACCATTGAATTGGTTGGAAGAGATGAACCTATTGAAGAAACATTAGGATTTACTCCAAGAACCAAAAGAGTGATTGAAAATGCATTTATTGAAGCCAGAAAATTAGGATATAACTATATTGGAACAGAACATCTTTTAATTGGATTATTGAGAGAAGGAGATAGTGTAGCAGCAAGAATTTTAATCGAATTAAATGTCAATATTCCAAAATTATATGGAGAAATTATAAGAGTTATTAATGAAGGTGAGGATTTAGCAGGAGAAAGTGATTCTAAGAATGGAGGAAGAAAATCTGGAAGCTATAATCAAACACCAACATTAAATCAATTTGGTGAAGATTTAACAGAAAAAGCAAAAGAGGGAAAATTAGACCCTATTATTGGAAGAAAAGAAGAAATTGAAAGAGTTATCCAAATTTTATCAAGAAGAACAAAAAATAATCCATGTTTAATAGGAGAGCCAGGTGTTGGAAAAACAGCAGTTGTGGAAGGATTAGCACAAAAAATTATTGCAGGAGATGTTCCAGAAATCTTAAAAAATAAAAGAGTTGTAACGGTTGATATTTCTAGTATGGTAGCTGGAGCTAAATATAGGGGAGATTTTGAAGAAAGAATTAAAAAAGCGTTAAATGAAGTTAAAAAAGCAGGAGATGTTATCCTATTTATCGATGAAATTCATACAATTGTAGGTGCAGGTTCAGCAGAAGGGGCTATTGATGCAGCAAATATCTTAAAACCATTATTAGCAAGAGGAGAAATTCAACTAGTTGGTGCTACGACTTTAAATGAATATAGAAAATTTATTGAAAAGGATTCAGCTTTAGAGAGAAGATTTAGCCCAGTAACGGTTAATGAACCATCAGAAAAAGATACCATTACGATTTTAAAAGGAATCAAAGATAAATATGAAGCCCATCATAATGTAAAAATCACAGATGAGGCAATTGAAGCAGCAGTAAAATTATCTGTTAGATACATAAATGACAGATATTTACCAGATAAGGCAATTGACTTAATTGATGAGGCAGCATCAAGAGCAAGATTAAAAACCTATACAGAACCAGATTCTTTAAAAGAATTGGAAGAAGAACTTGCCAATGTAACAAAAGACAAGGAAGAAGCAGTTAAAATTCAAAAATTTGAAAAAGCAGCTTCATTAAGAGATAAAGAAAAAGAATTAAAAGCAAAATATGAAAAAGAACAAAATAAATGGAAAAATAAGAATAATAAATCTGTAACAGACATTACAGAGGAAAATATTGCGGAAGTCATTTCAAGTTGGACAGGAATTCCAGCTAAAAAGATAACAGAGGATGAAAATGAAAGATTAAAACACCTAGAAGAAAACTTGCATGAAAGAGTTATTGGTCAAGATGAAGCAGTAGAAGCAGTAGCAAAAGCAATCAGAAGAGGAAGAGTTGGATTAAAAGATCCAAAGAGACCAATTGGTTCCTTCTTATTCCTAGGACCAACAGGTGTTGGTAAAACAGAATTATCAAAAGCATTAGCAGAATGCCTATTTGGTGATGAAAATGCGATGATAAGAATTGATATGTCTGAATATATGGAACCACATTCTGTATCTAAATTAATTGGTTCACCTCCAGGATATGTAGGATTTGATGAAGGTGGTCAATTAACAGAGAAAATAAGAAGAAAACCATATGCTGTTATCTTATTTGATGAGATTGAAAAAGCGCATCCAGATGTTATGAATATGTTATTGCAAATATTAGAAGATGGTAGATTAACAGATAGCCAAGGAAGGACTGTAAACTTTAAAAATACTGTTATCATTATGACATCTAATATAGGAGCAAGATTGATTACAGATAAAAAATCGTTAGGATTTTCTAAAGAGGATAATGATCAAAAAGACCCTAAGAAAGACAAAGAATATGAAGAGACAAAAAAAGAAGTTATGGAAGCGTTGAAAAAAGAGTTGAGACCGGAATTTATCAATCGTATTGATGAAATTATTGTATTCCATAAATTAACAGATAAAGAAATAGATAAAATTATTGATATTATGCTAAAAGAAGTAGTTAATAGATTAAAAGAACAAAAGATAGACATCGAAATAGAACCATCTGTTAAAAAATTGATTGCAAGTAAAGGAATCGATAAGAATTTTGGTGCAAGACCTTTAAGAAGAACAATTCAAAGCGTACTAGAAGATAGCTTAGCTGAAGACATATTAGATGGAAAGTTAAAGAAAAATAAAGTTAATAAAATTGGCGTTAAAGATGAAAAAGTAGTGGTAGAGAAATAGGAAACTTTAAGGAGTATCCATGAATTTAAAAAGGAAAGAGAGCCTTGGGTTACAAGGTTCTTTTTTATATAAATAATAACAATTTGAAATCAGGAATATATTGAAAAATCAAGGAATAGAATGAATATGTGAACTTTATGTGAAAAATCAAAAAATACTATTGACATTTTATAAAAATGGGTATACATTATTAGCAGTCACAAAGATAGAGTGCTAAAAATAAAGGAGGTAATTTAAATGATTAAACCATTAGGAAGTAGAGTATTAATAAAAATGAAAGAAGGCGAAGAAACAACCAAAAGTGGAATTATACTAGCACAAGGTGCACAAGAAAAACCACAAGTAGCAGAAGTAATAGAAGTAGGACCTGGTGAAATAATAGATGGAAAACCAGAAACAATGATTGTAAAAAAAGGTGATAATATTATAGTTAGTAAATATTCTGGAACAGAAGTAAAATATGAAGGAACAGATTATATTATCGTAAAACAAGATGACATATTAGCTATTGTAGAGTAAATAAAATTTTTAAATTTTAAAGTTTAAAGAATTAAATTGAAGGGAGATAGAGAAAAATGGCAAAAGTAATTAAATTTGGAGAAGATGCAAGAAAATCTTTATTAGAAGGTGTTAATAAATTAGCAGATACTGTAAAGGTTACATTAGGACCAAAAGGAAGAAATGTTGTTCTAGATAAAAGTTTTGGTGCACCACTTATTACAAATGATGGTGTAACAATTGCAAAGGAAATTGAGTTAGAAGATAAATTCGAAAATATGGGTGCAAGATTAGTAAAAGAAGTTTCAACCAAAACAAATGATGTTGCAGGTGATGGAACAACAACCGCTACAGTTTTAGCACAAAGCATGATTAAAGAAGGTGTAAAAAATGTAGCAGCAGGTGCAGACCCAATGGCAATTAAAAGAGGTATGGATAAAGCAGTCAATACTGCAGTAGAAGGATTAAAAGAAATTAGTTCCGATGTTAATGGAAAAGATGATATCGCAAGAGTTGCAAGTATTTCTGCAAACAATGAAGAAATCGGAAACTTAATTGCAGAAGCAATGGAAAAAGTTTCAAAAGATGGTGTTATTACAATTGAAGAATCAAAAACATCAAATACAGAATTAAATGTTGTCGAAGGAATGCAATTTGATAAAGGATATTTATCACCATATATGGCAACAGATACAGAAAAAATGGAAGCTGTTTTAGATAATCCATATATCTTATTAACAGATAAAAAAATAAGCAACATTCAAGAAATCTTACCATTATTAGAAAGTTTAATGCAAGAATCAGGAAAACTATTAATTGTTTGTGATGATATGGAAGGAGAAGCATTATCAACATTAATCTTAAATAAATTAAGAGGTGTATTAAATGTTGTAGCTGTTAAAGCTCCTGGATTTGGAGATAAGAGAAAAGCAATGTTACAAGATATTGCAACATTAACAGGTGCAGAAGTTATTACATCAGATTTAGGATTAGAATTAAAAGATACAACAATAGCACAATTAGGTCGTGCAAAACAAGTAAAAGTACAAAAAGAAAATACAATTATAGTAGATGGCGCAGGAGATAAACAACAAATTGCTGATAGAGTTGCTCAAATTAGAGCTCAAATCAATGAAACAAAGAGTGATTATGATAAAGAACAATTACAAGAAAGATTAGCCAAAATTGCTGGTGGTGTAGCTGTCATCGGTGTTGGAGCTGCAACAGAAGTAGAAATGAAAGATAAAAAATTAAGAATTGAAGATGCCTTATCTGCAACAAAAGCAGCAGTAGAAGAAGGTATCGTTGCAGGTGGTGGAACAGCTTTAGTAAATGTTATTCCAACTGTTGAAAAATTAGTAAATTCACTAGAAGGTGGAGAACAATTAGGAGCTAAAATTGTATTAAAAGCATTAGAAGAACCAGTAAGACAAATCGCTATTAATGCAGGATTGGAGCCAGCTGTTATTGTTGATAAAGTTAAAAATGAAAAACCTGGTATTGGATTTGATGCAGCAAAAGAAGAATATGTAGATATGAAAAAAGCAGGAATTGTAGACCCTACAAAAGTTACAAGAAGTGCTTTACAAAATGCAGCATCAATTGCTTCAATGGTATTAACAACAGAAAGTTTAGTTACTGATGCACCAGAAAAGAAAGAATGTTGTGGAGGACATGATGGAGCTGCAGCAGGAATGGATGGAATGTATTAATAAATGACAAATACAGAGATAGAAAATTAAAAAAAATCTATCTCTGTATTTTGTATATTAAGGTTAATGATTTATTGTAAAAATAGATTAGATATATCTTCAATTAATATATACAAATTTAACAGGTATATCCAAATTGTGAATATAATTCAATAAAAACTATAATAAGAGGAATCATTAGAATTAGCATAAAAGGAATTCCACGCGTGAATGTTGTCCTTAAAGCTATAAGAGGAAAAGCATTAATACTTTTACACTGGGTCCTGGCATAATAATTTGCAATATGAATTGTATCGGTCCCAGATAAAGTTAATTTTATAAAAGTTAAAAGTATTGAAAGAAGGATAATAAAAATTAATGTTAATACTATTTTTATTATGTTATTCATTAAATTCACCTCTGTCATAATAATTTATATTAGATATAGCATGATTAAATTATTTTCAAGTATTATAAATAAATTGTTATTTAATATAACAAAAAAGACTTATACAGAAATGTATAAGTCTTTTTTCTGGTGGCTTCAAGTGGAATCGAACCACTGACACGAGGATTTTCAGTCCTCTGCTCTACCAACTGAGCTATGAAGCCA
>CALXAT010000006.1 GCA_944386365.1 uncultured Clostridia bacterium | reverse complement strand
TCTTGATCTCCTGGTCTTAATCCTTCTGCCTCTAGCTCTTCTATTTGTTCTGGTGTTAAGTCTGGATGCCATTTAATAGGCTCTTCTTTCTTTTTTTTCTTTTCCTCTTTATCTTTGTATTTATTTGGGTCTATTCCATGTTCTAATAGATATTGGTTATATTCTTGATCTCCTGGTCTTAATCCTTCTGCCTCTAGCTCTTCTATTTGTTCTGGTGTTAAGTCTGGATGCCATTTAATTTTGTCTTCTTTCTCTTTTTTAGGATTTTTTTCTGTTTTTACTTTTAGTTTAGATTTCAATTCATTTATTTTTGTTAAAAGTTTATTGTAATTTTCGTGTTCTAATGCTTCTTGATCATAGAATCCGCCTCTTCTATATTCTGCCATTCTATCAGCACTTTCTTTTAATTGTTTTTCTAAATCCGCAATTTGTTCTGCTACTGGTTTTTCTTGTACTTGTTCCTGTTCCTGTTCTTGTTCCTGTTCTTGTTCTTGTTCTTTAACTTTCAATTTATCTAGTTCTTTTACAAGTTTATTATAATTCTCGTGTTCTGATGCTTCTTGGTCATAGAATCCGCCTCTTCTGTATTCTGCCATTCTATCAGCACTCTCTTTTAACAATTTTTCCAAATCCGCAATTTGCTCTTTTATTGGTTTCTTTTCGTTTTTTTCTTTTGTTTCTTTTACTTTGTTTAATTCTGATAAAATTTTATTATAGTTTTCATGTTCTGATGCTTCTTGGTCATAGAATCCACCTCTTCTGTATTCTGCCATTCTATCAGCACTTTCTTTTAATTGTTTCTCCAAGTTTTCAATTAATTTTTCATCCATAGTTTTACCCCTTTCAATATATTAAAACTACAATCTCTGTTTTCTATTATACCATAAAAATAACGTTTTGACAATACATTATGTAACTTTAATCTTTCTCATGATAATATTACTATGATTTTACCATAAATACTTTTTTCTTACAATAATTTCTTTATTTTTAACATAAAAATAATATTTTTGTAATATTATAGTAATATTAATGAATATATTCTATATTTTTTAAACTTCTTTCTGACAATTTCCTATACCTTTCTTTTTTATCTTTTATTTTCTTTCCTTCTAATTCTGGTAATATGCCAAAATTTGCATTCATCGGTTGAAACTTTGTATTAGGGGTTGCTATATATTTTGCCAAAGCACCAATAATTGTGTATTCTGAAAATGTAATTTCATGTTTACTATGTTCTTCATTTGGATTTATATAATCTTGTATGGCATTTAAAGCTGCTACCATTCCAGAAGAAATGGATTCCACATATCCTTCTACTCCTGTTATTTGTCCTGCAAAATAGATATGTTTATTAGATTTTAAATTATATGTTTCATCTAATAATTCTGGAGAGTTAATATATGTATTTCTATGCATAACACCATATTTTATAAATTCTGCACTTTCTAGTCCGGGAATCATAGAAAATACTCTTTTTTGTTCTCCATATTTTAAATTGGTTTGGAATCCAACCATGTTGTACATGGTTGCTTGCTTATCATCTTGTCTTAATTGCACAACAGCATATGGTCTTTTTCCTGTCCTTGGATCATCAAATCCCACTGGTTTTAATGGTCCAAAACGTAATGTATCTAATCCTCTTTTTGCCATAATTTCTATTGGCATACAACCTTCAAAAATTTCTCTTTTTTCAAATTCATGTAAAGTAACTACTTCTGCCTGAATTAGTTCTTTACAAAATTTTTCATATTCTTCTTGATCCATAGGAAGATTAATATAACTTTGTTCTTCCTTTTCTAATCGCTTTTTCCAATCTTCTATACTTTCTTCTTTCTTTTTTTCTTGATGATATCTATCTCCATAAAAAGCAATATCAAAATTAATACTTTCTTTACTAATAATAGGTGCTGCTGCATCATAAAAATATAGTTTGTCTTGACCATTTAATTTTTGAATCGTCTTTGCTAAACCATCTGATGTTAATGGTCCTGTTGCAATAATGACAACTCCTTCTTTTACTATTTCTGCAATATCTGTTATTTCTTCATGTATCACTTCTATATATTTATTTTCTTCAATTGCTTTTGTTACCTTTTCTGAAAAGCCCTCTCTATCTACTGCCAAAGCTTGCCCTGCTGGCACACTTGTTTCATCTGCTATTTTAATTAACAAAGAATCTAATCTTCTTAATTCTTCTTTTAAAAGGCCACATGCATTCGTTAATAAATTTGACTTAAAAGAATTGCTACATACAATTTCTGCAAGATTTTTGTTACTATGTGCTGGTGAAAATTTTACAGGTTTCATCTCATATAATTTTACTTTTATTCCTCTTTTGGCAATCTGATAAGCAGCCTCTGTACCTGCTAGTCCACCACCAATAATGGTTATATAATCTTTCATGACATTATCCTTTCTTGATTTTCTGGAACCAATCCTATTCTTCAAACAATTTCATAATATCTTCTTTAGATAATTTATTAATAAATGATGTCTTTGTATTTAACATATTATCAATTAATTCTGCCTTCTTCTGTTGTAAATCATATATCTTTTCTTCAATAGAATTCTTTGTTATCAATTTATAGACCTGTACATTATTCTTCTGTCCAATTCTGTAGGCTCTATCTGTAGCCTGGTTTTCTGTGGATAAATTCCACCATGGGTCGTAATGAATTACCATATCTGCTCCTGTTAAATTTAGTCCTGTTCCACCCGCTTTTAAAGATATTAGAAATACTTTGATATTTGGATTCTCGTTAAATTCATCCACCAAGTCTATTCTTTCATCTACTTTTGTAGAACCTGTCAATTTAAAATATTTTATTCTTAATTTTTGTAATTCTTTTTCAATAATTGGAAACATAGATGTATATCCAGAAAATAGTAAAATTTTGTGATTTCCTTTTATAGCATCTTCTATAATTTCCATACATTGATTTAATTTACTACTTCCTGCTGTATAATCTCTTATAAATAAACTTGGATGACAACATATCTGTCTTAATCTTGTTAAAACAGATAATATTTTTATATGACTTCTTTCTATTCCATTCATATTGATTTCATCTGCTACTTCTTGTCTTGCTTGTGCCAAATAAGAAATGTATAGATTTTTTTGTTCTTCTTCCATTTCATTTTTTAATACAGTAACTGTTTTTTCAGGAAGTTCTGTTAACACTTCTGCTTTTGTTCTTCTTAAAATAAATGGCTCTATCAGCATTTTTAATTTATGCATTGCATTTCTATCATTTTCTTTTACAATTGGTGTTTCATATAATGTTTTAAACTTTTTATAAGAAAACAAATATCCTGGCATAATATAATCAAATATTGACCATAATTCTGCTAAAGAATTTTCAATTGGTGTACCAGTTAAGGCATATCTTGTTTCAGCATTTATCTTCTTTATCGATTTTGCATTTTGTGTATTACTATTTTTTAAATATTGTGCTTCATCTGCAATAATATATCGAAAGTTGTAATTTTTTTCCTTATATAACTCTATATCTCTTTTTAATAAATCATAAGAAGTAATGACTAAATCATATTTATCAATTTCTGTAATTTTTCTTTTTCGTTCTGCTAATGTTCCATTGATTACTAATGTTTGTAATTCTCCTGCAAACTTTTCCGCCTCATTTTGCCAATTTAATGCCAAAGAACTTGGTGATATAACAATACTGGTTTTTCTTTCTTCTTTTTTTGTATTTTGTACATAGTCTAAAATAATAGATAACATCTGTATGGTTTTTCCTAACCCCATATCATCTGCTAAAATACCACCAAATTTATATTTATCTAATGTTTTTAGCCATTTAAATCCTATCTTTTGATAATATCGTAATGTGTTTTCTAAGATTTCTGGTACTTTAATTTCGTCATTTTCATTATCTTTATTTAATTCATTAACTACACTTTTATATGTTTCATTTTTAATGACTTGATTGCCTTTTGCTCCTTTTAGTAATTCTTCTAAATATAGACTTCTATACATTGGTAAATTTACTTCGCCATCTTCTAAATCTTTATATTCAATATCCATTCCAGTTACCAATTTATCAATAAAGTCTAATTCCTTATTATCCTCTAATTCTAGAAAACTTCCATCTTTTAGTCTGTAATATTTTTTCTTTAAATTATATTTTTGCATGATTTTTTCTAGTTCTTTTATATCTATATCCAAATTTTTTAAATCAATTGAAAGTAAATTATTTTCAATTTTGACACCTAGACTTCCCATTTTTGGTTGTCTTATTTGTTTCTTTTTAAAGTTGTCTGTTACTAAAACCTCAAAATTTTGCATATAGTAATTGATATCTTGTGTTAAAAACTGATAGATTTTATCATTATCTGGCAAAATGAATCTTAAGTTTTTGACATCTAACATAAATCCTGTTTTTCTAAATATATTTAAAGCTTTTGTTTCTTTTATCATATTTCTTGGAACATCTATTTTTTGTTTTTCATCTAATGGATTAAATTCTTGATTGTCATAGCAAAACTTCACATCTGCTACTAAATAATCATTATTATCAAAATCTAGGTATACCTTTGTAATTAATGTTTTGGGCTTATATTTTTCAATTTCTTCTTCTGAAATATTTTCTAATTTTATAGCATTTTTTACTTTAGGTATGACAACAGAAAAAAGTTGGGATAATTCTTCTTTTCCTAACATAACCTCTGTCATATAATTTTGTCTAAAAATTTCTAATAACTTTAAATTTGATTTTTCAAATTTTTTGTTACATCTATATAGTTTGTTTTCATCTAATACATATTTATATTCTTTTCCTTTTAATATAGAAATTTTATAAATTTCTACATTTGGTACAATTTCATAATTATCCTCATCTTTTTTTATAAGTTTAAATTGAATATTGGGTTGCTCTTCTGTAAATTCTATTTCTGTTTGATTATATTCTTTTTGAAAATTTACTTTTTTTCCTTTTAATATTTCAAACAAATCATCTATCCCACTATTACTCAATATGATATTGGTTTCGCTCAAAGCATTACCATAAAATCGATAGTTACTATTAGAATTTGAATTGGCATATTTTATAATTTCTGCATATTTCATTAAAAAATCTAATAATGGTAGACTTTCTTTTTCAAAACTTTCTCTTATATGGACGAATTGCAATTTTTGCCCATATCTATATAATTCTTTATTTAACATTCTTGTGTAAAACTCTGATAAACTCTTTATTTTATACATTTTTTTATTTCCGATTTTAAATTCAACCTTCATATCTCCTGTAAATTTATCATAAAAAATTTCAGGTTCTAGTTTAATCGTTCCTTGTTCCTTTAATTCTGTTTCTTCTTCTTCAATACCTTCTATTTCTTCATTATAAAAAATATTAACAATTTGCTTAAATCCTCTATATTTATCATAATTGGAAGGTGCATGTATGTTATTTTTAAATGGTTCTTCTTCATTATCAACATCTTTTTTAACTTCTTTTCCCTTATCAACAAATGCGAATAACATGGCAAGTGTATGTTTACATACACCATAATGATTATAATAGTCTTGACATGTACACGTGATATCTTGTATTTCTCCATTTTTTACGAGAATATATGTATGGTATTCCTCATTTCCATATACACTTCCTTTAATTTCAAAATTTAATGGATTTTGATAATCATAATCAATAATGTCTACTCTTCCCTCTTCTTGATATTCATGTGCATTTTTTGTTCTAGATACCCCTGCATCGTTACATAAATTATCTATTATGTTTTTGTTTATTTCCATATTTTTTTACCTCTCACTTGGCAAAAAATTATATACCATTTTTGATTTTTTTTCAAGGGTTCTGATACCATTATTTTTTATTCTGCTACAAATTGTTTAATTTTTTATCTATTTAAATTTTTTTAGCCAAACTTCATTTCTGTGTCCTAAATAATTATAAGAAAAATCCTACTATATTTTTATGCATAAAATTTCAAATAAGTATATGCTAATATATTATTGACATATTCCTTTTACTAGTTAATTATTATATTAAAGATTTAATCTCAGTACTGTCCAAGATATTGGACATATATAGCAGAGTGGGTTGCATATATAGAAAGGAATAAGCATTATGAAGAAACATTTGAAAAAAATAACATCTTTGTTTTTAGTTTTTACCTTAATATTTGCATTTAGCACTGTTAGTTATGCTGCCACGCAGCATAAAGTCAATGGTGCATCTACCCCCACAGGAGGAACATTAAAGTATTACTCTCAAATCACTCGGGATTGTAATGCTATTACTGCTGATGGTGATTATTATGGCAGTGGCAGTGGTACTTATTATGCAGTAGTTGTTGTACAGAAGGGATTACTCACAGTTGCACATGGGATTATTCCATTAGATGGTAAAGAGCATACTTTGGATTCCTATGTTAATAATAATTATACAACAGGAACTTATAAGATTACTGTTACTCCTTCGGGAGGATTTATGGCGTCTTATGGTGTTTCAACACATTTTTACTATTAATTATTCCATGTACACAGATTAAATCTTACATATAATTATAAATGCACCCCTCTCTGCTTAATCTTGTAAGCTTTGAAACAAGCTAAAAAAGAGTCTTGCTAAGGCTCTTTTTTTCTGTTTAAATTAATTTGTGATTGTTTGGAAATAATAATCCGGATAATTATTTATATCAAATTCTATATTGTCCTCCTCTTTAACTGTATTATAAGAATAGGTATATAATGTTTCATCTTTCTCTTCTGCATTTCCATTTATATCTATCTCATAGTTTTCTATTTTAACTACATCTCCATTTTCTATATCGATATAAAAATATGATTCTATTTTTCCATCACTTCTATTTTCTGTCAAGCATACTTTTATGCATTGTTTTTCATCAATTGTTTCTTTTCCTATGTATTTATAATCCTCATTATTACACATAGACATAAAAATTGCTTTTCCTGAATAATCAGTCTCTATGAAAGTATTTAAAAGTTTAACAATTATTTTTTGACTTTCATCTACAATTATCATTTCTAATGTTTCTTTATTATAATAACATTCTGTTACATTATCATCTTTTTCTCTTTTAGTATTTATATAATATAAATTATCTTTTTGTAATACATTTCTTATTGTCTTTCCCCAATCCTTACTTGTACTTTCGATTGTCATGTTACCATTAGTTGATTCTTCTCTCTTGTTTAATAATTTGATAGTAGCATCTAATGAATATTTTTGTTTTGAATATATGATAAAACCAGCTATAAAAAAAAGAAATATAATTATTACTACATTCATTGTTATAACTATTTTCCTATTTTTCATTACTTATTTCCTCCTTTTATTATTTATTTTTCTACTTTATTTTCATTCTCCTTTCTTTAAAAAAATAGTATTACCGGTTTTTTTTTATTATTCTTATTATAATATGCTGCAATTAACTCATCTAATTCCACACTCAGTTTATAAATAATGCTATAATCTTTTCCTTCTTCTATGCTTTTATTTAATTTATCACGTAATTTACAAATTTCATCATTTAACATATCTATCTCTCCTTTTTTCTTAATTTATCTTCTGTATATTTATAAATTAACATACAAAACTCTCCTAGTCAAGCAATTTCAATACTTTTTGGCAAGTTTCGTATGACGATTTTTTACATATTTCGACACTTAAAATTGAAAAAAAACAGTATTATTAACGATTATATAATAATACCGTTTTTTCCATATTTTTTTCAACTCATTATTTTTTAATTTTTGACAATAGAAATTACCATTTTATCTTCTTTAAATACATCATTTAACACTTCTATTAAATATTCTACATTTATATTTTTTATTTCATCTAGATATTGAAAACTATTGATTCCCTTAAAATAATCTGCTAAAAACATTCTAGCAATATCACTCACATCATTATATTCTCTTACAAATTCCCCATATATCTTTTTTTGTATTCTATTAAAATCTTCTTCTTTAATAACATTATTTTTTACATAATTAACTTCCTTCTTAAACATTTCATAAACTGTTTCTGGTTGATCTGATTGTCCTGAAATTAATACATGAGCATATGTTCGTGAATATTCATAACTAAGTCCAATTCCACCAAAAATGATGTTACTATCATATAACTTTTTATATAAATTAGAACTTTTTCCTAGTAATAATTCTAATAATATCTGAATAGCCAAATCTTTTTTTACAATTTGAATTTCATTTTCTTTAACATTTTTGATTGGCTTATCTTTTATGCCTATTGTAAACATTGGTTGACTAACTTCTAATGTTTGTTCTATTTTTTCTTGTACAATGCTTTCTGGTTCCTCTGGATAAATTCTTTTAATCTTTCCATTAGCTTTTGTGTCTTTTAATCTCTTCTTAATTTCATCTAGTAATTTTTCTGGTTCAAAGTCTCCAGAAATCACCATTGCCATATTAGAAGGATTATAAAATGTATTATAACATTTATATAAAATTTCTTTATCTATTTTACTAATAGAATCAATTGTTCCGACTATGTCAATTTTTATTGGATTATTATGATACATTGCTTGCATAGTATTTAAATATACTTTCCAATCTGGATAATCATCATACATCATAATTTCTTGACCAATAATCCCTTTTTCTTTTTCAACATTCTCATCCGTAAAATATGGATTTTGCACATAATCCATCAATTCATCCATTGCTTCATAGAAATTATCTGTACATTCAAATAAATAGGCTGTATGATCATTGGTTGTATAGGCATTTGCATCTACACCTAAAGCTGTCAACACATCTAAACTGTTGGTTCCATTTTCTTGTTCAAACATTTTATGTTCCAAAAAATGTGCTACACCATTTGGAACTTTCGTCTCTTTATCCTCTCCTGGAACAACAAAAACATTATCGTTTGAACCATAATTGGTTCCCCATATCATATATTTTTTTTGCATTCCTTTTTTAGGAATAATCATGATTGGCATTCCATTTTCTAACTTTTCTATATATACCTTTTCTTTAACCTTATCATTTTCTATTATTCGCATTTATTTCTCTCCCATCCCATTTATCAATCTCTTAAAAAATAGATTGTATTGATTTCTATTTTATTTGCTACGTTTAATACATTTTCACGTTTTACTTCCTGGATTTTCTTTTTATAATCTTCTATTGTATTTTTATGATTTGACATTTCTTGTCCAAAATAATATGTGATACCTGTATCTTGCTCATCATCAATTGTATCAATGACAGCAATAATGGATTGTTTTGCATTTTCAAGTTCTTCATCAGTAAATTGATTATTTTTCATATCTTCTATTTGTTTTTTTATTAATTCCACTGCTTTTTCATAATTTGAAATTTCTATACCACAATTAATAAAAATGATATCTTTATACCTGAAATAACTAGATCCTGCTACATAGGCCAAATTTGCTTTTTCTCTTACATTCTGAAAAATTTTAGAGTTAGCACTTCCTCCTAAAATATTATTATAGACTAATGCATCATACTTTTCATCTTCATTTTGTGAATTTACATCTAGTCCGATAACTAATTTTCCTTGTGTCACGCTCATTTTTTCGATGACTTCGCCTTGTTTTGCATTTGATTTTTCGCTTTTTGTATTATAGTTTGGTTCTCTATCTTCTAATTTTTGGATATACTTATTTTCTTTTATTATATTTGGCAAATTTTCATCAACATCTCCGGAAACAAATATATCTATTTTACATTCCCTTATTAATGTTTGATAATGTTGATATAAATTCTTTTCATTAATACCTTCTAAATCTTCTACATATCCAAATCTATATAATCCAAAAGCTTTATTTTTATACATTTCTTCTATACATCTA
This sequence comes from uncultured Clostridia bacterium, assembly GCA_944386365.1. Taxonomy (GTDB): domain Bacteria; phylum Bacillota; class Clostridia; order TANB77; family CAG-508; genus CAG-269. The sequence goes on along the minus strand of CALXAT010000006.1, from coordinate 88,950 downwards.
TCTAACGCATATCTTGCTTTATTATCAATTCTTCCTTCAATTCTTTGTTTCATATTTTTCTTTTCTTGTTCTACATATTCTTTTTTAAAACCATTATTCTCTATTAAAGGATCAAATACAATATCAAATAAATTTTCTATTGAACTTTTCAACATATTTTCACCTTTTTGTGGAAGAAATGCATCATTGATCGTTTCAATATAAAATTTCAATACTTGGTTATCACCTGTTTTGTCAATACCACAATCAAAACTTGCACCATATAATTCTTCTAACTGTTTACTTATTTCTTCTTGTGTTTTTAAATGATTCGTTCCTCTTCTTAAAACTGCAGAGATAAGTGCATTTTTGGTTACATCTTCTCTATCCAGTTTCGTTGTTAAAAATACTGCCATTAAATTTGTTTTAAATTTGTCTGTATTTAATACATGAAGTTTAATACCCTTTTTTATTGATTTTTCTGTATATTTCATAGTTTTCCTTTCCTTGAATATTTGATACTTATTATAATGTTAACTTTTGGAACATATATCAAATCTCAAATTTATTTAATTCATAAAATGATTTTTTTTATGCATTTTATTATAACACACAATATTACATTTATTATTATATTTTTTCAATAAAATTATTCATATCATACTTTTTTCTTCTTAAAAAACGGGATATTAAGTTTCCTTAACATCCCGTTTTATTATGTACTAAAATTTTCTTTTTCTTGCAGCCTCTGATTTTTTCTTTCTCTTTACACTAGGCTTTTCATAATGCTCTCTTTTACGAACTTCTTGTAATACTCCATTTCTAGCACATTGTCTTTTAAATCTTTTTAAAGCATCTTCTATATTACCATTATTAACCTTTATTTCTAACATTTAAATTCCCCTCCTTCCGGTCATACGAAAACTGTATGTTGGGATAACCCTAATTAACGATATATATTATACCTTATACGTTTCTAGTTGTCAATAGAAATGTTTTCAAATTAAGAAAATAAACCACCTATAAAGTTAAATATTGGATTTTCGAATAAAAGTTGTCTCATCCATCCATTTGTAAATGGTATAAACCATAATATAATACCTATTACAATCAATGCAACAATTGTTAATCCTACAGCTAACCAGTCAGTTTGATTCATTTTCTTTCTTTCTTTTTTTTCTGGTTTATTCGCCCATAAATCTTTAATTAAATCAATAATTCCAAATATAGTTCCAACATTATTTTTTGTTCTTACATATTCATTTTGTGTTTTTTTCTTATTATTCTCTGTTGTTTTTATATTTTGCATTCTACTGGTATTTTTTCTTTCAGCATTATTACCATACATCCTATTTTCATTTATTTTGGTATTGTCTTTTTCTCTTTGTATCTCCAAATCATATTGTGATCTCAAAAAACTATCTGATAAAATATTATATGCTTCATTAATATCTTTTAGTTTTTTTTCTGCTTCTTTCTTTTGAACAGATGAATATAGATCTGGATGATATTTTTTTACCAAAGTTTTATACGCTTTTTCAATAATCTCATTTGACGCATTCGGATTCACTTCTAATATTCCATAATAATCTTTCATTTTTATCTTTTCCTTTATTCATTATTTTCTTGTTATTTTCATTTGTATAATTGTTTGTTATATTTATTTTAATACATGGATTCTTTTTTTTCAATAAAAAAAGAATAAAAAATACATCAGATGTAAATTTTATTCTTTGTAAATTATATTTCTAAAACCTATTCATTAACATTTATCTCATTAAATTGATAATCTGAATAATTATTTTTATCAAATACTTTTATATCCCCATCTGTAACTGTGTCATAAGAATATGTATATGTCATATCTATATTTTTTTCTAACTCATTCGATGTATTCATACTATAAATTTCTTCTCTTACAATACGATTATCCTCTAAATTTATATATTCATATACTGTTTCTAAACTATTTATAAAAGCTATTTTTATGCATTGCTTTCCTTCCACTTTTTCTTTGCCCATATACTTATATGTTTCTGCATTACAATTTTCAGAAAGATGCCTCTCATTACTAAAATAATTATAGAACATATCTTCCTGAGAGGTTCCTAAAAATGTAATAACAGATTTAGGTTCGCTATTTTGTACCAAAATCAGTTCAGATGTATCTGGATTATAAAAAGATTCACTAACTATTTCAGAAGAAGTATCATTTTTTGAAACAATATAATAAAAATCATCTTTCATATATACATCTGTAACGGTATTTTCTCCCTCTTTATTACTTTTACTTGTTAGATGGATATTAGTTGATTCTTTTGCAGAATTCAAAAGTTCACTCACATTTTCATATGAATATTTCCTTTGTGTATATATATAAATTGTTAAAATAACTGCTATGATAATAATTGCTATACATATTATACTAATAACTATTTTTTTATTTTTTGACATATGTATCTCCCCTTTACACAAGTACTATACCATAAAAATAATATTTCTTCAATTTTTATAATAAATTTTTTAATATAATAAATGCCAACATTTTTTATGCTGGCATCTGTTTAAATAATTATTTTTGTTCTTCTCCAAAAATTGCTTCAAATTCATCTGCTTCGATTTTTTCTTTTTCAAGTAATATTCCAGCAACCTTGTGTAATTTATCTACATTTTCTGTTAATATTTTCTTTGCTCTGTTATATCCTGTATCTACGATTCTTTTTACTTCTTCATCAATAATTGCTGCTGTTTCTTCTGAATATTCCTTTGTATGTCCAAAGTCTCTTCCTAAGAAAACTTCATCTTGATTAGAACCTAACGTTAAAGCTCCAATTCTCTCACTCATTCCATATTTTGTTACCATACTTCTTGCAATACCTGTTGCTCTTTCAATATCATTACTTGCACCTGTTGATATATCATTTAATATAAGTGCTTCTGCTACTCTTCCACCTAATAGTGAAACAATATTTTCTTCCATTTCTGTTTTTGACATAAAGTTTTTATCTTCTGTTGGTCTATACATTGTATATCCTCCAGCCATACCTCTTGGTACAATTGATATTTCATGTACGGGATCTTGTGTTTCTAGATAATGACTTACAACTGCATGACCTGCTTCATGATAAGCAACTAATTTATTTTCTTTTTCACTTCTAACTTTTGTTTTCTTTTCAGGTCCCATTGTTACTTTAACCATAGCATCTTCAATTTCTCTCATTCCAATTTCAGTCTTATTTCTTCTTGCTGCTAAAAGTGCTGCTTCATTTAAAACATTTTCTAGATCTGCTCCTGCAAATCCTGATGTATTTTTAGCAATAATTTTTAAATCTACATCATCTGCTAATCTTTTCTTTCTTGAATGTACTTCTAATATTTGTTCTCTTGCTTTTACATCTGGTAATCCTACAACTATCTGTCTATCAAATCTACCTGCTCTTAATAATGCTTTATCTAATACATCTGGTCTATTGGTTGCTGCTAAGACAATAACGCCTTCGTTTTCTGCAAATCCATCCATTTCAACTAATAATTGGTTTAATGTTTGTTCTCTTTCATCATGTCCACCACCAAGTCCAGCTCCTCTTTGGCGTCCAACAGCATCAATCTCATCTATAAATACAATACATGGTGCATTTTTCTTAGCCTGTTCAAACAAGTCTCTTACTCTTGAAGCTCCAACACCAACAAACATTTCAACAAAGTCTGAACCACTAATAATAAAGAATGGTACACCAGCTTCTCCTGCTACAGCTTTTGCTAAAAGTGTTTTTCCTGTTCCTGGTTGACCTACTAATAGCACACCTTTTGGTATTCTTGCCCCCATATCTGTAAATTTCTTTGGATTTTTTAAAAATTGTACAATTTCTTCCAATTCTTCTTTTTCTTCGTCAACACCTGCAACATCATCAAATGTAATTCTGTTTTTCTCTGCTGGTGTCATCATTCTGGCTTTACTTTTTCCAAAAGACATAGTTTTACTTCCAGGGCTTCCACTATTAGAACCACCTATTGTTAAAAACCAGAAAAGCATAAATATAATTAAGATAGCAAATGGTGTTACAAAAGGAAGTAATGTCATAAAGATTGATTCTGCTTTTTCTTCTAATGTAAAGTTTCCATTATTTATAAATTCTTCAGCATATGTCATAAAACTTTCCATATCTGGTATGCTCGTTTCTTTTCTAACATTATCATCTTTTAATTCTACCTCTGCTGTTTTTCCATCGGCATTAATCACAATTGATTTTACATTATTACTATTGATATTTGTAATTAATTCTGAATATTTTAATTTCGAATTACTATTTTCTACGATGGATGATAATACTACTAAAAATATTACAATGATAATTAGCCACATTGCTAATGTTTTTATTCCGTTTTTCAAACTAATTCCTCCTCTTTATACTTGATGTTCCTAACATACACACTATGGTGCATCTTTATCTTTCAGCACTCTATCATATTGTTTTTTCTTTTTCAATAGTTTTTTTATTTCTTTTTGATTACAAATTTTAGTAAAATTCTAAAGTATTACGGCTACTCATAATTCCTTTATAAAATTAATTTTACTATTTTTTATAAAAACTTTTAAATTTTTATTTGGCATTAAAAATTTATTACCTATATTATTTGCACATAATTTAATAATATCTTCTATATGGACTCTTTCAATCCCTTTAGATGTACGAAAAAGTCTCGTTATAGTATATATAATTATGTTAGATTTTATTACTTTTTCTTGTTGATTAAACTTTTTTAAATCTAAAATAATTGACTGTTGATTCAATTCTTCTATTAAAATTTCTTTATATATTTGTTGAACTTGTTTATGTATATATATCTCTTGTTCTGTCACAAGTTTAGATAATCTATCCATTGTTTCTATGATGTTGGGATTAAATTCTTCTTTTATGTATGGAATGACTATATTTCTAATTTTATTTCTTGTATAAATATTTTCAAAATTTGTTCTATCAATTCTAGGGTGTAAGTTATTTTCATCACAATATTTTTCAATTTCTTCTCTTTCACATTCAATAAGTGGTCTAATATATTTGTCTCTTATTGGTTCGATTCCTTTTAATCCTTGTATACCGCACCCGCGTAGTTCATTCATAATAATGGTTTCTACTTTGTCATTTTTATTATGGGCTATTGCAATCTTATTACCATTTATTTTTTGCAACACTTCATCAAAAAATGTATATCTTGCATTTCTACCTGCTTCTTCCGTACTCATTTTATTATTATTTGCTAATTTTTGAACATCTATACTTTTAGAATAAAATTGTATATTATTTTTTTCACAATATGCTTTTACAAAATTCTCATCTTCTTTTGCTTCTTTTCTAATCATATGGTTTACATGCGCTACTACAAAATCAAAATTATTTTTTTCTTTTTCTTTTATTTTTTGTAAAATATTTAGCATACAAATAGAGTCAGGTCCCCCTGACACTCCTAAAACCAATTTATCTTCTGTTTCAATTAAATGATATTCTTTTATTGTTTTTATTACTTTATCCACTAAATCTTTTTTTTCTCTTTTTGCCATAAAATTCACCCTTTTAATCATCAAATCTTTTTTCTAAATTAACAAATTTTGTATAATTTCCTAACCATAATAGTTCTATTGTTCCCAAAGAACCACCTCTATGTTTTGCTATAATAACTTCTGCTATGTCTTTTTTCTCACTATCTTTGTTATAATAATCATCTCTGTATAAAAACATAACAATATCGGCATCTTGCTCAATGGCTCCTGATTCTCTTAAATCTGATAGCATTGGTCTATGATCAGGTCTTTGCTCTACTGCTCTTGATAACTGTGATAATGCAATAACTGGTACATTTAATTCTTTTGCAAGTATTTTTAAGGATCTACTAATTTCTGAAATTTCTTGCTCACGGCTTCCATTTCTTCTATTACTTCCTTGTACCAATTGCAAATAATCGATAACGACCATTCCTATATTTTTTTCTAATTTCAACTTTCTACACTTTGCTCTAATTTCCATAACAGATATTCCTGGTGTATCATCTATATATATTTCTGCATCTGATAATGGGCCTATACTTCCTGCTAATTTTGTCCAATCGTCTTCTTCTAATTTTCCTGTTCTTACTTTGTTACTATCTACCATCGCTTCACTACATAAAATTCTGTTTACCATTTGTTCTTTTGACATTTCTAAACTAAATATAACCACTGGTACATTGGCACGTACGGCCGCATTTGTTGCTATATTTAAGGCAAAAGCAGATTTACCCATTGCTGGTCTTGCTGCAATTAAAACTAAGTCTGATCCGTGAAATCCTGCTGTCTTATAATCTAATTCTGTAAATCCTGATGGTACACCTGTAATATGTTGTTTTCGATTATATAATTCTTCCAATTGTGTAAAGCTATCTACTAATATATCTTTTATAGGTGAATAACTCTTTTTGTCATTATTTTGCATAATATTAAATATCTTTTTTTCTGCACCTTCCATAATGTCTGATACATCTTCTGTTGGATCATATCCTAATTCAATAATTTCATTGGCTGTTTTTATCAGATTTCTTAAAGTTGATTTTTCTTCTACAATCTTTATATATTTCATTGCATTTGCTGTTGTCGGAACTTTGTCTGGCAAACTGGCTAAATATTCTAGTCCTCCAACTTGTTCAAATTTTCCAAGTGATTCTAATTCCGCTTTTACTGTAATAATATCAATTGGTTCTGCTCTGTTATATAAATTAATAATTGCTTCATATATAGATTTATTATCTGTTCTATAAAAATCATCTTCTTTTAAAACCTCTATAGCAGAAATTACTGCATCTTTATCTGTCAACATACTTCCTAAAACTGCTTGTTCTGCTTCTACATCATGTGGTGGTACTTTCCCTAATTCCATTTTTCTAGCCTCCACTATTTCCATTTTTTCATCTTATTTTATTCTGAAATAACATCAATTCTTAAATTTCCTATAACACCTTCAAATAATTTTATTTCAACATTATGAACACCTAGTGTCTTTATTGTTTCTTTTAAATCAATTTTCTTTTTATCAACTTCTATATCATATTGTTTTAATAATTCTTGTGCTATTTCTTTTGCAGATACACCACCAAATATTTTTCCATTTTCTCCTGCTTTTACTCTTACTTTTAATAGTATTTTAGATAATTTATCCGCTATTTTCATTGCTTCCTCTTTTTCTTTATCTTTTTGATATTTTGCAGAATCTTGTTTTGCTTTCAATTTACTCATATTTTCTTTATTAGCTTCTACAGCTAAATTTTTAGGGAATAAAAAGTTTCTTGCATATCCATCTGATGCATTAATTATTTCATCTTTTTTTCCTACTCCTTTTATATCTGCTTTTAGAATTACTTTCATGTCAATTCCTCCTTTACTCACATCTTTCTTTGTATGCTATATTTTATATCATTTTCTTCTTTTTTTCAACTAAAATTTATGAATAAATATGAGGACATATCACTTATTGTATCATTCTAATACAGTACAATAAATGACATGTCCAAAATCCTCTCCTTTTTCTAACATTTCCTATTCACATATTCTTCCACAAGTTTTAATAATTCCTTAGCTGTCTCAATCTGTATTTTTGTTTCTTCTGGTTTTACAATAAACTCATCGTCATAATCACTATCTTCCCTTATAGCATTTGCTTCAGCAATCATATGTCCTATTCTTTTTGGAAAAATCTCTGTATGCACATAATTTTTGTTAAAATATGCTATCACATCTTTATGTCTTTTAAAATCAATTGGTTCTAGTGCTAATACAGCTTTTATACTATGAAATATCGAATAATACGCTCTATTATTTGCTCCTTTAAATTTTTTTACATCATATAGTATTTCTGCTTCTTCAATATTCTCTTTAGCTTGTTCTAATCTATGTCTTGCTAATTCTATTGATATTTTCGAACTCACTTAACACCACCCCTTCTTTTTGAACATTTATATAAAAAGGTAATGCATCTAACCAATAGTTGAATTTATCTATATTTTTAACTATTGGTGATAAAGCAATATCAAAATTATTATCAAATTCTATGTCATAAGCAATATGATAAATTTTACTTCTATACTTTACTATTTCATCATCTGTTAAATCTGTTAATATCATTATATCTATATCAGAATTCTTATTAAAATCTCCTCTAGCATAAGAGCCATAAAGTATAATTTTTTTTACTCTATCACCTAAAATTTTATTAACTTCTTCTACAAATTGATTAATAATCCCATGTATCTCATTAGGTATCTTATTCATATTTTTTGCTCTCCTTTCTGATATATTTTTTATTAACTTTTTAAGTTCACTAATTTTCTATTTCAGAAAAATACTCATTAATTCTATTCATTAATTCTTGTTTCGTTTCTTCCATTGTCATGCCTTCTACTTGTGCACCGGCTAGCGTGATATGACCTCCACCACCTAGCTTTTCTAGAATAACTTGTACATTAATATCTCCAATAGATCTTCCACTAATACAAATTTTATTTCCTACTTTTCCCATAACAAATGATGCTGTTATATCACTAATCGTCAATAATTCATCTGCTGCTTTTGCACATATTAAACTTGCATCTTTATCCTTCTTTTCGTATGTTGCAATAGCAATTGTATCATTGACAATTTCCGCTTTTTTAACAATTCCAGCTATTTTATTAAATGTATCCAAATTACTTTGGAACCATTTCTTTACCCTAATAATATTGACACCACATTTACGTAAATATGCTGCTGCTTCAAAAGTTCTTACACCTGTCTTAAATGTAAAGTTCTTTGTATCCATCATGATTCCCGCATACAAGCTTTCTGCCTCAATGGTTTTTAAATCCACATGTACTTCTGCATATTGTAGCAACTCTGTTACTAATTCTGCTGCTGATGATGCATATACTTCTTGGAAAGTTAGTGTCGCATTTTCTATATAGTCTGCACTTCTTCTATGATGATCAATGATAACAATTTTATCTGTTCTTTTTAATAGCTCTGGTGCTTCTACATAAGTAGATTTGTGTGTATCTACAATAACAATTAGCGTTTCTTTATCTACATTTTCTTCCGCTACTTCTTTTGTAATTAATATATCTTCATATTCTGATTCTTTTGCTAAATCTGCTTTAAAACTTTGTAATGTATTGGTTTCATTACTATCAATAATATATGCCTTTTTGCCTAAACTTTTTGCTAATCGATAAATTCCCATACTAGATCCCATAGAATCTATATCTGGATTGGTATGTCCCATTACCATAACTTTACTTGCATCTTTTATTAAGTTTTCTAATGCATGTGCTACAACCCTTGCTTTTACCTTTGTTCTTTTTTCTACTTCTTGGGCTCTTCCTCCATAGAATTTATAGATTTCATTTTCTCTAATAACTGCTTGGTCTCCACCACGTCCTAAAACAACATCCATTGCTGCTTGTGCTGATTTATATTTTTCTTTATCTGTCATACCATCATTTGAAATAGCAATACTTAATGTGATTTGTACATTTTCTTTTGTCTTAATATCTTTTACTTTATCTAAAATACTAAATTTATCTTCTTTTACTTTTTCAAAATATCTTTGTTCAAATAAATATACATATCTATCTCTATCTGATTTTATTAAAACACCATTTGTTTTATCTGTCCATTCATAGATACATTTATCTATTTCTGCAGTTATTTGTGGTTTTTCTTCACTTTCTAATTGTTGCATCGTTTCTTCATAATTATCTATCATGATAATCGTTACACATGATTTCGAATCTTTATATTCTTCTTTTAGTTTTACAATTTCTGTTTCATCTATGAAATATAACATCATCATATATTTATCATCATGTCTTCTATCATATTTCTTTGAATGCACAAATTTTCCCAATACTTCATAATGTTTATCATTTAATTCTATATGTTTTGAAATTTCTTTTTCTTTTGATGCATCTTTTTCTGTTTCTTCTATATCTAATTTAATATCTTCTACTAAATTGTTTAAATAGCTATTAATGTCAAATCCCTCAAATTCAGATATAAATCTAGAACTTCTCCAAATAATATTTCCATTAGATTCCATAATAATTAATGGAAAAGGAGAATTAATCAAACTACTTTTAGCCGCTGTATCTACTGATAAAGTTAAATCTTGCAATGTTTCTGAAATTTCACTTTTCCTTCTATTGTTTGCATAATATGAATATGCTACAACTGCCATAAATATTAATATAGATGGTAGTATCATACTTATATTTTCTATACATACAATCACTAACAATATAAAAATAATTGCTAAATATATTTTTGTCTTTGATAATAACTTATCAAAAACCTTTCTATTGGTATTTTGCATACATATATTTCTCCTTATAATTACTCTATTATATTTTACTTAGAAATAGCGAATTTGTCAAGTTTTTAAAGATTCTTATAGATATAACCTTCCCTATCTTTAATTCTCTTATAAGTAACTTTTTATATAAACGCATAGATTTTTAAAATGGTTTATGATATAATTTTAAAAAACAAAAGAGGAGGATATTATGAAAAACATTTTAGATTTTATTAAAAAATACAAATTCATACTTATTACAGTAGCAATTATTATTATTGTTGCAATTTGCTTAATTATATCTTTATCTACAAGAAATACAGAAACTGAACTTACATTTTCAGATTTTGAAAGAACTGCTATCTATAATTATTTAGAAAATGATTTGTTAGATATGCAAACTCTATATTTAAAGGCAAATAATAGTAACTTAAATGATGTAGAAATGATTCAAGTGCAAGTACAAGACGCATTAGATAATTATTTTTCTAATAATCCTAATGCTACATCTATATCTGTTAACGAAATTACTTCTATTCTAAGTAGTGAATATAATATGGATACATCTTTAGTAGATTTTCATGGTTTAGTGTTATCTAATTATGAATATAATCCAGATACTGATGAAATTACTATAAGTAACAATTCCAATATTCAAGCAAATGATTCTTTATATAATGAATTTGCAAATTTAGAAAATCAAACATTAGATATAACAAAGATAACACAAATTTCAGATCATGAATACAAAGTATATGGTAATATTTTAGACAATGATAGTGTTATATCTACTACAGAAGTAACTTTAAAATTAGAAAACAATACCTTTAGTATTGAATCTTGTTCTATTTCAGATTAATTATCTGCTAAATACTTAAAAACTCTCCATCTCGGAGAGTTTTTTTCTTATTTTGCTTCTATATAAAAATCATAAGCACTTGTTATATCTATATCTGTACTTGCATTAATTTCAGAAGTACTATTAGGTTCTAAATCTGGAAAAAATGTCTCTACTCTAGCAAGTTCACTTCCATCTTCATTGATAAATACAACATCTACAAATTCGCCTTCAATGTTTTTATCATATGGATTTTCCACAGTTGCTGCAAACTGGCTCATTCCTCCAGTAGCTTCAATTCTAGCATCTCTTATATTCATATCATTATATGTTCTCTCCTCTTGCAATTTACTTGAAGTATTTCTTTTAACCCCATCTTTTACTTCTGCATTTGTTCCATCTTCCATCACAATATTTCCATTGCTTCTTTCTACATTTAAAAGATTATAGTCTATTGTGGTATTGGGAGCTGGTTTTAACCCCTTATCCTCATCTTTTTTACTAAATGCAATTAATAAATATGCAATTAAAATAACGATTAAAACAATTACTACAATTTTAGCAACATTTGTCCCTATATCTTTCTCATTTTTTTCTTTTTTATTAATTTCTTTCTTTTCATTTTCTTTTGTTTTCTTATTCATAAATTTCCTCCTTAACAATTATACTTAATCATTCTTTCAGTATATCTATTACCTTTGGTTTCTTTTTCTTAAACTTTGGTAATTCTATAATAGATTTTAACATTTTCTCTAAACCCTTTTCAATATTTTTGTTAGATTTTATTAAAAATATAAAATAGGAAAAGTATTAAAACTTCTCCTATTTTTCATTTATCTACCTAAAGTCAATTGATTCATACCAGTTGCCTCATCTGTAGAACGATTAATTACATAACCACTTGGTCTTGCTGTAACATTTCCACTTAATGCTTCGGCACCTTTTATAATTCCATCATAGAAATTAAATGTTCCATTGTTTACAATACCTGTATTCTTTCCTGATACCTCTGGACAAGTTGTACTTACTGTTCCATCATCCTGTCCTAGATTAAATGTTCCTGTGTTGCTAATTGCAATTCCTGAAGTATTACTAATTCTTCCAGTTTGTCTATCATTTGTATCAATAATTGTTAATGTTCCAGCATTTTGTATTAAAGTTTCTAATGTTTCTGTTTCAATAGGACTTCCATTTAAATCTATAATGATATTTTGTCCTTCTTCAATTGTAAACATTTGACTTGTTCTAATACCATTTACTAATGTAATCGTTGTTGGTGTATCACTTGTACAAGCATTAATTGCTGATTGTAAGTTGGTATATTCAATATCTCCAATTTGTGCAACTGTGCTTACTGTTCCTGATAAAGCTAATGTATCAGTATAGTATCCATCTACAATATTTGTTTGTACTGCATATCCAGTTTCTGTATATAAGTAATATCCTTGAATTGAACCTTCTCTTCCTTTTACAGTTCCATCATAGAATGCAATTGAACCAGTTCCTGTATTTGCAATACCATATTGTTCACCTTGAATTACTGGTGAATCACTATTATTTCCAGCATCTTGTGTTCCAAGGTTAATTCTACCTGATGAAGTATTGGTAACTGCTATCGTATTACTTATAATACTTCCACTTAATATATTTATGGTTCCATTTCCACCATTACATACTTCTGTTGTGTTTCCTGTGATGGTTAAATCAGAAATATTTGTTGTTCCACTACTATTGTATATACCATATTCATTTCCAGTAATATTTGTAGAAGTTCCATTAATACTTGTTGTTCCTGAACTATTGTAAATACCGTAATCATTTTCAGTAATATTACCACCAGATACATTTATTTCTCCACCATAGTTGAATATACCATATGTATTACCTGTAACATTTCCGTTTGTTACATTTACCGTTCCGCCAGTTACATTATATACACCATATTCATTATCTGTTAATGTACCTCCTGAAATATTTGTAGTTCCTCCATTATTATTATATACACCATATGTCATTTCTGAAATAGTACCACCTAATAATTCAAATGTACCAGTATTATCAATTACTTTATCTTTGTATCCTGTTAATACTCCAGAACTATTTGTACTTGTATCTGTTATTTTTAATGTTCCACTATTGTTAAAGTTTGTATACATATTTAATGTATTTCCATTTAAGTCAATTGTTACATTTTTACCAGAAGAAATATTGATTGTTTCTGCAACCGTTCCTGTTCTTAAAACATTTACTGTTTCTGCTCCATTAATACTATCAAAAGCTTCTTTTAGAGAATAGTATTCTGTATCTCCAACACTTGCAATTGGTGAGTCCACTTTAACTAAAGATACTGTTTCATATATATTATCTTCATTAGTTTCTTCTCCGACTACGATTTCTGATTGTTCTTCTAATGATGTTATATTTCCGCTAATAGCTAAAGTTTTACCTTTCATAATTCCATCATAAATATTTAATGTACAATCTTCATTTGTATAAATACCATTTGTTGTTCCTAAAATACTTGGACCTTCACTACTAATATTCCTATCTTTTGTTCCTATATTTATTGTTCCTGCTGTTGAATAAATTCCATAGGCTTTATTTGACGCACTTGTATCTGTTGTAACTGCTGATATGTTTCCTCCTGTTATGTTTATATTTCCTGCACTTGTGTTATTTATTCCATAACAACTATAACTTCCTGAAGTACGAACTTCTCCACCCTTCATATTAATACTAGCATTTTCCTGATTTTTTATTACAGAACTTGAAGAACTTGTTGTTGCTATTATTCCATTTTCAATATTAAGTATTCCTGAACCTGTATTTGTTATAGACGTACTACTACCTGTTATTTTACTATCAGTAATAGTCATTTTCCCTGAATTCGTATTAGTTAATGCACCTATTATTACACTATCTATTACATCTATCTTTCCTGCATTACATATGTTTCCATTTACGGTGCTTGAAGATATATTTACTATTCCAGTATCTATATTATTTATCGTATAACCTGCTGTATCTAATTGTAAAGTAGATCCTTCCATCATATTAACTGTTCCTGCATTTTCTACTATATTATTTCCAGATTTATTATTTGTTATAATTCCACTACTTATTTCTAATGTTCCGCTTTGTTTTACATATACTGTTTTTTCATAAGAACTTGTTATCTTTCCATTTGTTCCATTAACCGTATCTATAACTTTCAATTTACCTTCAACAGTAAATACAGCATCTTCTATTGCTGATACAATTGGATAATTTTGTAAATCTATTGTAATATTTTTATCTTCTGGAATTATTAATGTGACATCTTGATTTGTATATTGTATTCCTCTTAATATTTCTATTACATCATTTTCTGTAGCATCATTTATAGCATCTTGTAAGCTTAGATATGTTGTACTTCCAATTTTAGCAACATCTGTTGCTTCTAATCCATATGTATATATTGTTCCGTCTTCTGAATATTGTGGTTGTTGAATTTCCTCTACCTCTGTTATTTCAGATCCTTCATAAATAGCTTTTGTTGAACCCTCTATTCTTCCATCATAGAAATTGAACGTTCCTTTTGGGTTATATATTCCATATCCCTTAGAACCATTTGCAACTACACTAGGTTCTTCACTATTTATAATATTGTCTCCCTTAATTCCTATTGTAATTGTTCCCTTGTCAGAATTATATATTCCATAGTTTTCACCAGTTATTTCCCCACTTTCTATATTTATTTGACCTGATTTACTATTATTTATTCCAATTCTACTACTATTTATTTTTCCTCCTCTTACATTAATTATTGCACTACTATTATTAATATATATTCCAGAACCGCTTCCATTTACTATGCCTCCTGTTATGTTTATTGTCCCTCCATTATAAAGAATTATTCCATCGTAACCACTAATTATTCCTCCTGTTATATTAACTGTTCCAGAACTATAATTATTACATATTCCAGAATCGCTCATATATTCTGGATAACTATTCCCATTACCACCGTTGACTGAACCACCTGTTATATTGATTGTCCCGGAAACATTGTATATTCCATGTTTCTTACCTTGTACCATGCCTTCTACTACATTTACTATTCCAGTTTCATTATATATTGCATTACCTTCACTGCTAACCGATCCTCTTTCTACCTTTACTATCCCATTACTTGCATTATATATTCCATAGGTATTACCTCTACTACTACTATTATTTTGAGTATTTATTATACCTCCTGTTACTTCTATCGTTCCACTACTAGAATTATATATTCCATAAATACTTTTCGTATAATCATCACTACTATCATTTGTATTAGTATTTATTGTACCTCCACTTACACTTATTGTACCGCTATTCGCATTAATTATTTTTATTTCTTCATTTTCTATTTTTCCATTCTCCTGACTATCTGCTATTTCTAGATTACCATCATTAATAATTTGAATATATTTATTGGTGATTGTTTTTCCATTTAAATCCAATTTTACATTTATATTTTCCGGAATATAAAAACTACCATTTATCAATTCAAAATCTTTTAATACTTTTAGTTCATTTTCATTTTCTGTTACTTCATTTATAGCTTCTTGAATTGTAAGATATTGTTTTCCGGTATTAATATTCTCTATAGTATAATTTTTTAATGATTGTTCTTTTAAATATATTCTCTTATATAAATCTTGTACTTCTTCCACAATTTCATAGTTATTCCTTATTTCCGTTATTCCCCCAGATACAATAATATTTGTTGACTGTATAATTCCATTATAAAAACATATCATACCCAATTTATTGTAAATTCCATATCCAATATAATCAGTTGATGTACCAGTGTATGTAGAAATTATATTGGGTTGATCTATACTCACGCTATTATCATCTTTCGTTCCTATTTTGATAGTTCCACTATCCCCATTATATAACCCATAAGAAGATTTATTACTAGTACTACTTACTGAACCTCCTAGTAGATTTATTATTCCTGCTTTATAATTGTATATTCCATAAGCAGATGTATTTTCACTTTCACTACTTATTGTTCCTCCTGTTATATTTATTGTTCCTGTACTATTATTGTATATTCCATACGCAGTCCAGCTACTGCTACTGTTAATAACACTTATTGTTCCATTTGTTACATTTATTGCTCCTGTACTACCATTGTATATTCCATACGCAGTCCTGCTACTGCTACTGTTAATAACACTTATTGTTCCATTTGTTACATTTATTGTTCCTGTACTACTATTGTGTATTCCATACGCATCACATCTACTGCTACTAGTACTTACTTCACCACCTGTTATATTTACCGTCCCACTACTTGAATTTGTTATACCATATGCATATCTAATACTGATACTTCTTACTGTTCCTTCTGTTACATTTACCGTTCCATTACTTGAATTTATTATACCATATGCATAACTATTATTACGAGTATTACTGCTACTACTACTTACTATTCCTCCTGTTACATTTACTGTTCCAGCATTATAATTATATATTCCATAAGTATCTGAATATCCATCACTATTACTATAGATACCATCACATATACTATTTATTGTTCCTTTCATCATATTTATTGTTCCCGTACCAATATTATATATTCCATATGTATAAATTTGGTATCCACTACCACTATTAGTAATATTTATTGTTCCTCCTTCCATGTAGACTGTTCCATTATTGTTATATATTCCATAGGCACTTGAATTATTACTTTTGTCACTACCTACTCTACTATTTATTATACCTCCCGTTACATTTACTGTTCCATTAATTGAATTATATATTCCATAAGCATTACTATAAGCATTACTATAAGCATTACTACTATTTACAGTTCCTCCCGTAATTTCTACTGTTCCATTTTCGTTGTATATAGGATAATTAAAATTTTGTTCTGATAATATTGTTCCTCCAGATATATTGAAGTGTCCATTATTTATTATAAGTTTATAATAATTATAAGATGAAGAAGAAGAACTTCCCTCAACTGAGCTAGTAATATTTCCATTTTGTTCTTCTGTTAAATCTGTTATTTCTAGTTTACTGTCAGCTACTATATTTAAAACCGTATTATTTGAATTTGTAAGCATATATCCATTTAAATTTAAACGTATATTTTGTCCCATATAAGTTGTTACTGTATCAGTTAATATTATATCTTTCAACATATGAACTGTGGTTTGCTCTGTATTATTTTCTTTTGCTTCACATACATCAAATGCACTTTGTAACGTTGAATAATAGAACCATTCTATTCTTGCTACATAGTCTGATATAACTCTTAAATTTACAACTGTCATCCCATTTTCATAGGTTCCTACTGGTCCATAACTTTCTGGCGTACTTTGCACATTTCCATCTATAGTGATTTTTCCTATAATTGTTCCATCATAATAGTTTAATCTATTATTATTTTTTATTCCTGTTTTCTTTCCTGAAATGGTTGGCGTATTGTCTTCTATTGCATTTGTATCATCTCCAATTGTTAATGTTCCATTATTTTCAATGGCTGTTCCTACAAAGTTTTCGATTGTTCCTGTTTTACTTTCACTATTATCTATAATTGTCAATGTTCCATTATTTGTAATTGTTGCTTGTTCACTTGTTGAACTTCCTATTGTATATCCATTCAAATCTATTGTTATATTCTGTCCTTCTCCTATTGTACTTACTTCATCTGTATCTTTTATAATTTGTATTGTTGCAGATGTTGTACCTGCTGCTTCAATTGCTTCTTGTATTGTATAATAATATTCTCCTGTTTCTACAATTTTTGCTACTGCTTCTTGTAATTCTACTATATATCGAATAACATCCACATCACTTGTATTTCCTGCATTATCTGATACATCAAACCATAAATAATAGGTTCCTACTGTGCTATTTTCTCTAGTTATCGTTTGTCCATTAGATAAATCTTCCCATTGTGTAGGCTTTACATCTTTACTTTCTGACCATCCATATTTGCTCGTTTTTATCTGACTTCCACCTTCATCTGATACATTTACTGTAACTGTTATATCGACATCTGTTTGATCCATGTTATATATCGTATATTTTGTTGTTTCTGGATTGATTGTTACTACTGGTGCTATTTTATCTATATTTGTAACATCATGTTCTTTATATGCTAAAATAATTCCTGATGCATCTAGTATTCTTGCATATACTTTTTTATTTTCTGAGATAGTAGTTGTATAACCATTATCAACATCTTTCCAATCTTGCCCATTTTCACTATATTGTAGTGTACTTCCTTCTAATATTGGATATTTCACTTGTACAGTTACATCTTGATTTGTCCATATATCATTTGTAGGTGTTTGTTCTATTGTAATTTCATCTACCGTTGTTGTTAATACAGAACAATATTTTCTAGCATTATTATAATCATAATATGTATATATCATATATCCTTCTCTTGGATTTACTGTATCTGTATATGGTTTTGTGTTTGTACCCATGATGATTCCATTATAGAAATTATATATATATGATTTACTCGCCATATAAACTCCATACTGCCCACCTGAAATTACTGGTGTTGTTTGATTTACTTCCGTATTGATATCTCCTATACTAATCTTATCTCCATATCCATAAATTCCATAGGTGCTTCCAACGACCGTTCCTCCTAATACATTTATTGTGGCAGATGAACTTGAGACATATATTCCATTTGTTCCTGAAATATATCCTCCATTTACATTAATTGTGCCGGAAGATGAAATTCTTATTCCATCAGTATTTCCTGTTATTGTTCCATCATTTATAGTTAATGTTCCAGAAGAATGATATATTCCATAATTACCTGTTCCTTTTATGTTTCCTCCTGCTATATTAGCAGTAGATGAACTACTATTATATAATCCACAATATCCACTAACTTCTCCACCATTTATATTAACGATATCTCCTGATGAATAGTTATATATAGCATAAGCTGAACTACTATTATATGTACTTTCTACTTTTCCTGAGTTTAATGTAAAGGTATTTGTATTATATATTCCTATATAATACCCACTAACTGTTAATTCTCCTTCTTGTGTTAGTGTTCCTGTGTTATATATTGCTCTATAACTTGAACTTGCTACTGTACTTTCAATTGTTCCTATTCCTTGTATAATTACGTAATTATTTGTTGTTAATGTATTTATATTAGATGAACTTGTTACTTTTCCATTTAACTCAAAAATAATTGGATTATCAGTTGTTCCTCCACTAAGGGTTATTGTTGCAGTTCTTGTTAATATATAATCTCCTGTGTTTAATGTTATATTTTTATTAATTGTTGCAGTAGAAGAATCTGTATAATCATTTAACAGCTCAATTGTAGAATTGTTATTTGCTAATTCTAGAGCTTCTTCTAGTGTTATAGTATACTTTGAATTATCTACTCTATAATTTGCATTAATTTCTTCAATTGTAGACATTTCTGAAATGTTATTTGCATTGTCTATTAGCCAGATATAATATGTTGTTCCTGTGTTTAAACTTTCTGTTTCAAATGTGTTTTCTGTCATACTTATCCAATTACTATTAATAGTTGGAGCTGTTGTTTCTGTTGAAATATAATATCCTTTTACTCCTGAAGCTTCTTCTACTATATCTGATACAGTTAATTTGATGTTTGTTTGAGATAGTAATTCAGTTGAAATATTTCCTATTACAGGTGCTGTTTTATCAATCTGTATTTTAAATTGGCTAATTCCACTTTCTGTTCCGTCCTCATAAATTGCTTTTACGTAGAAATCTTCATTTATCTCATCTTGCAAAGTATATGTTATTGTATTTTCATTTTTGTTATAATTGTTAAAAAATACTTTTTTTCCTAACGTTTCTGATGTTAGTGTAATACTATTTATAATGAAACTATCACTTCCAGAGCTTGAACTACCATCTTTTCTATATCCAAGATGTAAATAATATACTTTTCCACCTGATATGGTTATTGATTTTTCAGATGTGGTTAAATTTCCTCCAACTTTTATAAATTGATTCGTACTTGAATTGTATGCAGGAGCAGTTGTTGTTTCTGTTATGGTTGCATAACCTATATCATAGTTAACACTTTCACTAGAAATTGTATAATTTAAAGTGATTGTTAAACTGTCATCTTCTGAATAATCACTTAAATCGATAGGAATATAGCTATTAGCTGTTGTTGAATTTCTTCCTTTATTTCCATGTTCTCCAGCAGATGTTAGTGTTCCATTTGTTTCATCTACATCAAAATAATATGTTCCATTTGATGTTAAATCTCCTAACCATTCTGGTTTATTTTCACTTGATATTGGGAAGTTTGTTGTATAGTTCACTTTACTTGGTTTTATTTCTCCATCTATATCTTCCCAAGTACTTCCATTTTTTGAATACTGATATTTTTCTACAATACCATCTGTTGTTGGTAATGATATCTCATGATATACATCTTGATTGGTCCATGTTCCACTTGTATATTCTTTTCCATTTACATCATTTTCTTTTAAACTTACTTCTGGTGCTAAAGGCGGTCTTACTACATATGCATAACTTGGTTCTTCTCTAACATTTCCTGCATTATCTGTTGCTTTTATCCATAAATAGTATGTTCCTTCTCCTAATGGTTCACTTGATACCGTTTTATTATTTTCTGTTACTGTATATTGTTCATCTGTAGGTTTTTCTGTATTACTTGTTCCCCAATAATATTTTACTTCTTTTACGCCACTGATTTTATCTTCAGCACTTACCTCTACATTGATTTGCATTGTGCTATTGTTTCTTACTACATATTCATCTCCATTTGGTGTTAATGTGATAATTGGTGCTTCTCTATCAATATTATCAACTTCTATATAACTTGATGATACATTTCCATAGGCATCTTCTGCTGTTACATATACAAAACCATTTTCTGTTACTTCTATTGTTGTATTTTCATTTGCTACTGCATTTTTCATTGCTTCTTCTAATGTGGTTCCAATTCCTACTTTTTTGTTTGTTGTATAGGTATCTTTGTAATCTATGGTTATTGTAACTTTATCTTTTGCATATCCTGTGTTATCTTTACTTAGTCCAATTTCATTTTCATTTACTTGGAATACATTAGATACTGTAGTATTTGTCACATCTTTATCATTTTTTACTCTTACCCATAGATAATATGATCCTTGCCCAAGATTTTTATTAGTTACAGTTATAGTATCATTTGCAAAACTTGTCCAAGTTGTAGGTTCTTTTTCATTACTATTACTCCAACCATATTCTCTAGAAGCAATTGTCATTCCTTCTTCATATGTAATTGAAACATTTGTTGAAATATCGATTGTTCCATCTTTTGCAATATTATATGTATTACCATTTTTATCAAAGGCAACTTGAATTAATTCTTTAGATGCAACATTATCATATATTTCATCTATGTTATCCACATCTTTTTCATATTCTTGTTTTATTTTATCTAGTTCTGACATTTGTATTCTATTTTTATTACTACTAGTCATAAACAAGCTAAAAATTACTATTAGAAAAAATAGGATAGCTAATAGTACAAATAATGTTATTGAGCCCTTTTCATTTTTAATCATTTTCTTTTGCATAATGACACTCCTTATCTTTAAATTGTCGTGAAACTGCTATTTTGTGCAATGAATATAAACCTAAAATTCCTTTAAATCCTTATGTCCGTAAGAAATGTTTTAAATATATTTATGCAAAAAAATAGTAACAAAAGTGTAATACAAATTTAATATAATTTAATATTTCTTTGCAAACCACATTCCGTATGCATTACTAAACACTTGTAAATTCAGAAAAATATAGTGAATTGTATTTTTTTATATTATATATTAAAATATTATATATATTAAAGAAATAAAAGAGACTGTTAATCGCTAAGATTCATTGTATTACTGTATCTTAGAGAAATTCTAAGTAAAAAATGCAATTAAAAAATATTGCACAAAATAGCAGTTTCACGACAAAAAGGAGAAATGAAAATGCAAAAGAGAATGTTTAAGAGTGAAAAAGGTTCTATTACTTTATTTATTCTACTTGCTATACTATTCTTCCTAATTGTGATATTTAGTGTATATATGATTGGTAGTAATAAAAATAGAATACAAATGTCAGAACTAGATAAAATGAAACAAGAATATCAGGAATCTGTTGATAATATAAATCAAATATATCAAGAAACATTAACCGAAAATTTATCTAATATGTTAAAAATAGGCGACTATGTAAATTACACATACGATACAGTATCAAGCGGATACAGTTTACCATCAGCAGAAAGTGGATATGATACCAACCAAACAATAGCTCAAACAACTGGATTGAAGTGGAGAATCTTAAACATCTATAAAGATGGAACTGTGGACTTAGTTAGTGAGAATCCAACCAATCAAGAAGTATATTTTAAAGGCGCTTTAGGATATAATAATGGCGTACTATTACTAAACGATATATGTGCTAAACAATATAGTAATAAATCATTAGGCATTACAGCAAGAAGTATAAATATAGAAGATATAGAAAGTCAAATGAATGAAGAAGGAATTGCAGCAAGAAATGCATATACAAGCTCTGCAAATATACAATATGGAAAAACAAAAACATATGGAAATGGAGCTAATCAATATCCAACTCTATATGCTAAAGAAAATAAAAGTGGAATTAATTCAACAACTACAAAAACTGATGGAATAAGTTCAAGTGATAATGGATATACTTACGCCATAACTGAAACATCAAATACCGCTGTAAATGGACTAACAGTAACACAAACTTATTATTTTTTAAATAATGTACCTGATACATATTTTGATAATAGTACTATATATCAATTGATATTTTCTACTAATACAAATTATTGGTTAGCTAGTCGTTTTGTTGATTCTTACTCTAATAGTGCTACATTTGGACTACGTACTATTTACAATTTTGACATAGGAGGATATTATAATTTTGATTCTGATGGTCATAATGGAGAAAACAATAGTAGAAAACTTCGCCCCGTTCTTTCCTTAGATATCACACAAATTCAACCTTGTACAGGAACAGCAGACGGAACAGATACTACAATTGCACATATGCATCAAATTCGTCAATAATTTCTAGTATTATATATATTTAATCTTTACAAATCTAAAAACATATGCAAAAAAGGATATTCTCTCTCGAATATCCTTTTTATCTTATTCCATATTCTCAGTATCTGCAACTTCTTCTAATTCTTTTTCTGTGCTAATATGAATATTTTGATATTTTTGCATTCCTGTTCCTGCTGGAATTAATTTACCAATGATAACATTTTCTTTTAATCCCATTAAATCATCTGTCTTACCTTTAACAGCTGCATCTGTAAGAACTCTTGTAGTTTCTTGGAATGATGCTGCTGATAAGAAACTATCTGTTGCAAGAGCAGCTTTTGTAATACCAAGTAATACTCTTTTTCCTGTTGCAGGTCTCTTTCCTTCTGCAATTGCTTCTGCATTTTTATCTTCAAATTCATACATATCGATTAATGAACCTGGGAACATATCTGTATCAGCATTATCTTCAACTCTTACTTTCTTAAGCATTTGTCTACCAATAACTTCGATATGTTTATCATTAATATCAACACCTTGATTTCTATATACTTTTTGTACTTCTGAAATTAGGTATTCATATACACCTTCTGGTCCTTTTAATGTTAAGATTTCTGATGGGTTAATTGAACCTTCAATTAGAGGCTCTCCTACTTCAACCATATCTCCATCTTTTACCTTCATCTTTGAACCAAATGGAATTGTATAAGATTTTGAATTGTCTTTTCCTGTAACAATAACTTCTTTCTTTTTCTTTGTTTCCTTAATTTTTACCTTACCATCAATTTCTGAGATAATGGCAAGTCCCTTTGGTTTTCTAGCTTCAAATAACTCTTCAACCCTTGGAAGACCTTGTGTAATATCTGCTACACCAGCAACACCACCAGAGTGAATTGTTCTCATTGTAAGCTGTGTACCTGGTTCACCAATAGATTGTGCTGCAATAATACCAATTGCTTCACCAATAGATACCAAGTCTCTTCTTGCTAATCCCATACCATAACATTTTTGACATACACCATGTTTTGAATGACATCCAAGAACAGAACGTACTTTTAATCTATCAATTCCTGCTGCTACAATTTCATCTGCAATTTTTTCAGTTATCATAGTATTTGTATCTACAATTAGTTCTTTTGTCTCTGGGTTATATACATCTTC
Source organism: uncultured Clostridia bacterium (assembly GCA_944386365.1). Lineage (GTDB taxonomy): Bacteria > Bacillota > Clostridia > TANB77 > CAG-508 > CAG-269. The sequence continues at coordinate 64,525 of CALXAT010000006.1, read as the reverse complement.
TACAACAAATCTTCCTAATAGTCTTTCTTGCATTTTTTCAATAACTTGTTGACCATCTTTAATATCATAAACAATAATTCCATCATCTGTACCACAATCATGTTCTCTTACAATAATATCTTGTGATACATCTACTAATCTTCTTGTTAAGTATCCTGAGTCAGCTGTTCTTAACGCTGTATCTGAAAGTCCTTTTCTAGCACCATGGGCAGAAATGAAGTACTCTAAGGCATCTAATCCTTCTGCAAATGATGATTTAATTGGAATTTCTACTGCTTTACCAGTTGTACTTGCCATCAATCCACGCATACCAGCAATTTGTCTTAACTGGCTCATATTACCTCTGGCTCCAGATTTAACCATCATATAGATTGGGTTTAATTCATCAAAGTTTTCTTCCATGGCGTCACTAACTTTGTTTGTTGTATCTTCCCATACTTTGATAACTTCTGAATAACGCTCATCGTTTGTAATTAAACCTCTTGCATATTGTTTTCTAATATTTTCAATTTTTGCATCTGCTTCTGCTAATAATCCTTTTTTAGCTTCTGGTACTTGTACATCACTCATTGAGAATGTAATACCTGCAACTGTTGAATATTTAAATCCTAATGCTTTAATATAGTCTATAACCTCTGCTGATTCTGTTAATCCATGTGTTCTGATAACTCTTTCAATGATATTTCCCATTGATTTTTTCATAACAGGGAAACTAATTTCATATTGGAATGGATCTTCTTTTCTATCAATAAATCCTAAGTCTTGTGGAATTCCTTGATTGAAGATAATTCTTCCAACACTTGTTTCTACTTTCTTTGTTTTGATTTCTCCATCAATTTCTTTAGATACTCTAACATAGATTTTTGCATGGATTCCTACATCATGGTTTTCAAAAGCCATTAATGCCTCTTCTGGATCTTTATAGTAAGTTCCTTCTCCCTTTTCTCCGTCTAATACCATTGTTAAATAGTAACTTCCTAAAATCATATCTAGTCTTGGTACAGCTACTGGTTTACCATCTTGTGGTTTTAGCAAGTTGTTTGTTGAAAGCATTAAGTATCTAGATTCTGCTTGTGCTTCTGGTGATAATGGTAAATGCACAGCCATTTGGTCACCATCGAAGTCAGCGTTGAATGCTTCACAAACTAATGGATGAAGTTTGATTGCTCTACCTTCTACTAATACTGGTTCAAATGCTTGAATACCTAATCTGTGTAATGTAGGCGCACGGTTTAACATAACTGGATGGTCTTTGATAACTTCTTCCAATATTCCCCATACTTCTGGTCTTAATCTTTCTACCATTCTTTTTGCATTTTTAATATTTTGTGCAATACCTCTTCCTACTAATTCTCTCATAACAAATGGTTTGAATAATTCTACCGCCATTTCCTTTGGAAGTCCACATTGATAAATTTTAAGTTCTGGTCCTACAACGATAACAGAACGTCCTGAATAGTCAACACGTTTTCCAAGTAAGTTTTGACGGAAACGACCTTGTTTTCCTTTTAATAAATCTGATAAAGATTTTAATGGTCTGTTTCCAGCACCTGTTACTGGTCTTCCTCTTCTTCCATTATCGATTAAGGCATCTACAGATTCTTGTAACATTCTTTTTTCATTTCTAACAATAATCTCTGGTGCACCTAATTCTAATAATCTTTTTAATCTATTATTTCTGTTAATAACTCTTCTATATAAATCATTTAAATCTGATGTAGCAAATCTACCACCATCTAATTGCACCATTGGTCTTAAATCTGGTGGAATAACTGGAATAACATTCATAACCATCCATTCAGGTCTATTTCCTGAAAGTCTAAATGCTTCTACAGTATCTAATCTTTTTATCAATTTGCTTTTCTTTTGCTCACTTGCATGTTCCAATTCTTTTCTAATTTGTTCTGCTAACTTTTCTACATCAATTTGCTCTAATAATTCTCTTAAAGCTTCTGCTCCCATTTTTGCTTTAAAAGAACCTTTACCATATTTTTCTTCTGCTTCATGATATTCTCTTTCATTTAGCACTTGACATTTTTCTAAGTTTGTTGTTCCTTTATCTATCACAACATAAGAAGCAAAATAAATGATTTTTTCTAGATTTCTTGGTGAAATATCAAGCATTAAAGCAATTCTACTTGGTATTCCTTTAAAATACCATATATGTGCTACTGGTGCTGCAAGTTCTATATGTCCCATTCTTTCACGTCTTACTTTTGATTTTGTAACTTCTACACCACATCTATCACATACAATTCCTTTATATCTAACCCTTTTATATTTACCACAATGACATTCCCAGTCTTTTACTGGTCCAAATATTCTTTCACAGAATAAACCATCTTTTTCTGGTTTTAATGTTCTATAGTTTATTGTCTCAGGTTTTTTTACTTCCCCTTTTGACCATTCTCTGATTTTTTCATCTGATGCAATTCCTATTTTTAATTTATTAAAAATATCTAATTCGTCCACTTTATTTCCCCCTAAATAAATTTGTTTTAGGTAATTCTAAAACAGGTGGAGAGGTCTGACCACTGCTGGTGCAATTCCTTCCTGTCGCCTCTTTCCTTTTTAGAATTTATTCAGTTAATTTATTTTTCTATAGTTGATTATTTTTAATTTTTTAAACTATCATAAAAGCTCTTCCTATATTCTTCTATTTTTCCTTTATGCCATTCTTCTTCGACAGGATATTCTTCAAATGCATCTTTTAAATCCTTAACTCTTCCATGTTCATAAGCAGTTTTCAAAAAATGACTTAATTCTTTTTGCATGATTAATTTCCTTTCTATTTTATTTTTTTGTAATGCCAAGAAATTTTCCAATATAAGAAGCCTGATTTAGTTTGTTTTAGATGCTGTTTTTTCTTCATCTACATGATATCATTATCATTGTCAATATTATCTCCTGCTAAATCGTTATTAAACAACATTTCATCGCCTTCATCATCTAGCCCTTCGAATAATTCATCATTTCCATCATCTAATGATTCATCATCATCTTCTAGTAAAATGTCATCCTCTGTGCTTTCCTCTGTATAGCCATCATCTAAATCCCCATCTGCTACGACTTGTTCTTCAGCTAAATATTTCTTTTCTTTTTCTGGATCATATTCAATTCCGTCTTCTATATTTTCTTTTAATTCTAATTCTTGATTGTCTTCAGAATATAGTCTAACATCTAATCCTAAAGATTGTAATTCTTTTACTAATACTTTGAAGCTTTCTGGAACACCTGGTTCTGGAACATTTTCTCCTTTAACAATTGCTTCATAAGTTTTTACTCTTCCAACAACATCATCAGATTTTACTGTTAACATTTCTTGTAATGTATATGCTGCACCATAAGCCTCTAATGCCCAAACTTCCATTTCTCCAAAACGTTGTCCACCAAATTGTGCTTTTCCTCCTAAAGGTTGTTGTGTTACTAATGAGTAAGGTCCTGTTGAACGTGCATGGATTTTGTCATCTACTAAGTGATGTAGTTTCAACATATACATAACACCAACTGTAATTGGGCTTGCAAATGGTTCTCCTGTTCTACCATCATATAATGTGGTTTTACCATCTTTATTCATTCCAGCTTCTGCTAATAACTCTTCAACATCTTCTTGTGTTGCTCCATCAAATACTGGTGTAGATACATGCCATCCTAAAGCTTTTGCAGCTCCTCCTAAATGAACTTCTAATACTTGACCTAAGTTCATACGAGATGGAACTCCAAGAGGGTTTAATAAGATGTCAATTGGTGTACCATCTGGCATAAATGGCATATCTTCTTCTGGTAATACTCTTGAGATAACACCTTTATTACCATGACGTCCTGCCATTTTATCTCCAACAGATATTTTTCTCTTTGTGGCAATATAGCATCTAATAATTTGGTTAACCCCAGGTCCTAATTCGTCTGAATTTTCTCTTGTAAAGATTTTTACATCTACAATGGTTCCTGCTTCTCCATGAGGTACTCTTAATGAAGTATCTCTTACTTCTCTTGCTTTTTCACCAAAGATAGCTCTTAATAATCTTTCTTCTGCTGTTAATTCTGTTTCTCCTTTTGGTGTAACTTTTCCAACTAAGATATCTCCTGGTCTTACTTCTGCACCAATACGAATAATTCCATTTTCATCTAGATCTTTTAAAGAATCATCACCAATGTTTGGAATATCTCTTGTAATTTCTTCTGCACCTAGTTTTGTATCTCTACATTCACAATCATATTCTTCAATGTGAATAGATGTAAACACATCTTCTTTTACTAATCTTTCATTTAGTAGAATAGCATCCTCATAGTTGTATCCTTCCCATGTTGAGAAAGCAACTAATACGTTTTTACCTAATGCCATTTCTCCATTTTTTGTTGATGGTCCATCTGCTATAGCATCACCCTTTTTAACCTTTTCACCTTTTTTAACAATTGGTTTTTGGTTAATACAAGTACCACCATTTGTTCTTTTGAATTTACGTAATTTATGTACAACCGTTTTTCCATTGTTATATTTAACAGTAATAGCATCTCCTGTTACTTTTTCAATCACACCATCATCTTCTGCTAATACTAAAATTCCAGAATCTTTTGCAGCTCTGTATTCAATACCTGTTCCAACAATTGGGCTTTCTGTAATCATAAGTGGTACAGCTTGACGTTGCATGTTTGCACCCATCAATGCTCTTTTTGCATCATCATGCTCTAAGAAAGGAATCATGGCTGCTGCAATAGAAACTAATTGTTTTGGTGAAACATCTACATATTGTACTTTTTCTCTGTCAACTTCTATAACTTCATTTCTATATCTAACTCTAATTCTTGGATGTACAAAACTTCCATCTTTGTTAATTGGTTCTGATGCTTGTGCAATAATATAATTATCTTCTACATCTGCACTCATGTATTCTACTGTATCTGTTAATTTATGTGTTTTAGGATCTACTTTTCTATATGGTGTTTCAATAAATCCATATTCATTGATTTGTGCAAATGATGATAATGCTGAAATTAATCCAATGTTAGGTCCTTCTGGAGATTCAATTGGACATAATCTACCATAATGGGTATAGTGAATATCACGTACCTCAAATCCTGCTCTATCTCTTGTTAATCCTCCAGGTCCTAATGCAGAGATTCTTCTTTTATGTGTTAATTCTGAAAGTGGATTTGTTTGATCCATGAATTGTGACAATTGTGAGCTTCCAAAGAATTCTCTGATTGCTGACGTAATTGGTTTTGTATTGATTAATGTTTGTGGTGTTACAACATCTAAGTCTTGAATCGTCATTCTTTCACGAACAACTCTTTCTAATCTTGTTAAACCAATTCTAAATTGATTTTGTAATAATTCACCAACACAACGGATTCTACGATTTGCTAAATGGTCAATATCATCTGGTTCTCCTAGTCCATGTGATAGATTTAATAAATAGTTAATAGAAGCAATCATATCTTCTGTTGTAATATGTTTTGGAACTAATTCATTTTGTCTTTCTTCGATTGCTTTTACTAATTCTTTTTCGTCTGTATTATCAATGATATTTTTTAATACATTATAATTTACTAATTCTTTAAAATGTAATTTGCTTAAATCTACATTTGGTAACACTTTGTGGATATTACATGTCGCATTTCCAATAATTCTAACAGCTCTTTCTCCAACAGTAACATCTACCATATTGATTCCTGCATTTTGGATATTTTCTGCAACTTCTTCTGTAATCACTTCTCCTGCTTGTACAAATACTTCTCCTGTTTCACTATCTACGATATCTGTTGCAGCAACTTTTCCTTTAATTCTTCCAGCTAATGCTAATTTTTGATTAAATTTATATCTTCCTACTTTTGCTAAGTCATATCTTCTATTATCATAGAATAATCCATTAAATAAATTTCTTGCAGCATCTGCTGTTGGAAGTTCTCCTGGTCTCAATTTTTTATAAATTTCTATTAAAGCTTCATCTTGATCTTTTATGGTATCTTTATTAATCGTTGCTTTAATTAATTCTTCATCACCAAACAATTCTCTAATTTGATCATCTGTTACTATACCAATTGCTCTTAATAAAGTGGTTACTGGAACTTTTCTTGTTCTGTCTACACGTACCCAGAAAATATCATTTCCATCTGTTTCATATTCTAACCATGCTCCACGAAGTGGCATTACCGTTGATGTATATGTTTTCTTTCCTGTTTTTGTGTCAAATACTTCATCATAGTAACATCCTGGTGAACGAACTAATTGGCTAACAACAACTCTTTCTGCTCCATTGATAACAAATGTACCACTATCTGTCATTAATGGAAAATCGCCTAAATAGATTTCTTGTTCTTTGATTTCACCTGTCTCACGGTTGATCAATCTTACTTTTACATGTAATCTTGTTGAATATGTTGCATCTCTTTCTTTTGCCTCTTCTACTGTGTATTTTGTCTTGTCCTCCATGTAATAATCAAAAAATTCAAGTACAAGATTTCCAGAATAGTCCTCAATTGGAGAAATATCTCTTAATACTTCACCTAATCCTTCTTCTACAAACCATTCATAAGAATCTCTTTGCACTTTAATAAGATTTGGCATTTCGATATAATCGCCAACTTTTGCGAAATCTTTACGAGAAGCTTTCTCGTATTTCACTTCTTTTAATTTCAAGAAAATCACCTCATAATAAAATATTAAGCAGAAATAAATATCAACTTTTACATTGTTGATTTGATTTATTGGTTAAAAGAAGTCCTTCTTAAATCATAAATTTCTTGACTAAGATTTAAAATCGTCTGCTTTTACAATTTTAAAATTACTTAGGGAAACTTATATTTAATTCCTCTTCTTTTACTTTTTAACATTTGAATAAAAAAATTTGAAAATAGGATTTGAAAGTTGTCTTTTTTAACTATTAGATAAAATAAACGGCAATAAAAGAGCTGTCAAAAAACTTTCATTTTTCAACTGGCTCTAATAAAATATTCAATTTAATTAAAAACTATTTTTCTTTATTTTAATCACCTTTTTATTTCTCTTTCTAGGTTAATTAAATTCTCATTTTCAAATCTTTAATATTATATATCAAAATCCTTACGGAAGTCAATACTTTTAGATAACTTTTAAGTAATTTTTGGAAAATTTTTTTCATATTTGTAAATCTGTATAACTTTATGAATTTTTACAACATATATAGACATTTTTTTTATTTTATAGTACAATACATAAGAAATTTAAAAAATATATAACATAGGAGGAAATATGGCTGGATTACCTTTAATCGTAAAATATTTACTAACCGCTTTTGTCGGAATGATACCAATAATTGAATTAAGAGGAGCAATACCTGTAGGTGTATTTACTTTTCACTTAAATTATGTAGAATCTTTTTTATGTAGTTTTATTGGAAATATTATACCGGTTTATTTTATTGTTAAATTTATAAGACCTTTATTTGATTTCTTTGGTAGATGGAAACCTTTTAAAATTATCATTGACTGGGCATCTGAAAGAGCTACTAGAAAAATAGAAGAAAGTGAAAGGTTACAAAATTTTGCAGCTTTAGGTTTATTTATATTTGTTGCTGTTCCATTACCTGGAACAGGTGCTTGGGTTGGTTCTTTAATTGCAAACTTCTTAGATTTACCACCTAAAAAAGCAGTTCCACCAATTGTTGCTGGTGTCTTTGCAGCAGGCCTTATCGTTCTTACTCTAACAGCTATTGCAAATGGTGGTATTCAATATTTATTACAAAGAGGTTAAAAAGACATGGATTAAATTCCATGCCTTTTATTTTTAAGTTTCAATTTTCTTTGCTTCATGTTTTTTCATGATTTCTTTATATTTTATAAAATCGTCTACTAATATTTTTATAACCGCAATAACTGGTACCGCTAAAAACATTCCTAATATTCCAAAATATGCACCTCCAAAAGTTACTGCAAACAACACTAATAATGGGCTAATTTTTAATGATTTACCAACAATTTTTGGATTAATAATATTAGCATCTATTTGTTGTAAGATAATAACCACAATTAGCATCCAAATAGTTTGCGATAATCCTCCTGTTATTAATGTAATAATTGCTGCTATAACAGTTGCTATAATAGCTCCCACATATGGTATCATATTGAACAAACCGATAAAAAATCCTAATAATGGTGCATATTTTACTCTCATAATCGTCATTGCAATCGATACTAATATACCAACAACAATGGCATCCAAAAATTGACTTGCTATAAATTTAAAGAAAATTTCATTCGAATTATTAAAATATTTATCAATATTTTTATATGTTCTTTCTTTAAAGATAGCTCCCGCTAATCTTTTAAAAAATGCTAATATTTTTTTTCTATCCACTAATATATATACAGACACAATAATTGCTATAAAAATATCTACAATACTAAAAATAGCACTAATTGCATTAACAACATATCCCAAAATTGCTTCAACATCTAAATATTGTTTAATATCTATATTTTGTAAATTATGTATTTCATCTTGAACAATTTGACTTTTTAATATAGAGTCTTGTGGTAAATTATTATAAGCACTGATTACTTGTTCAACATAATTGGGTATACTACTAAAAAAATCTGTTATACTTTCAAAAACAATTGGTAATATAACTGAAAACAAAATGATAATTGCTGCTACAATAATAATATATACAGTTATAACACCTAAAACTCTTGCCTTCTTCGCTATAAATTTAATTTTTATTTTTGCATATAATTCTTCAAATTTTCTTGATGGCATATATAATAAGTATGCAATAAATATACCGATTAAAAACGGGCTAATAACGCCTAAAAAAGTATTGAATACTCCCATAACACTTTCGTAGTTATCTAAAATTTTATAAATACATATTAATGCTAGTCCTAGGCAAAACCAATATAACCATTTTTTCCAATTATGCTTTATTTCCTTCATGAAAAAACCTCCTATTCTATAATTAATCCAATTGGACAATGGTCACTTCCCATTACTTCTGGATAAATCATAGCATCTTTTATTTTTTCTTTTATATCTTGTGACACAATAAAATAATCAATTCTCCATCCTACATTTTTTTCTCTTGCTCTTCCCATATATGACCACCAACTATAGGCATCTGTTTTATTAGGATATAAATATCTAAAAGAGTCTATAAAACCTGCTTGTAATAGCTCTGTCATTTTTTCTCTTTCTTCATCTGTGAATCCCGCATTTCCTTTATTAGATTTTGGGTTTTTTAAGTCAATTTCTTCATGTGCTACATTTAAGTCTCCACACATAATCACTGGTTTTGTTTGATTTAATTCTAATAAATACTTTCTAATTTCATCTTCCCATATTTGCCTATAAGATAATCTTTCTAACCCTCTTTTGGCATTAGGCGTATAGATGTCTACCATATAGAAATCCTCAAATTCTAAGGTAATTACTCTTCCTTCTTTATCATGTTCTTCTATTCCAATTCCATATGTCACATGTATTGGTTCTTTTTTGGTAAATATAGCCGTTCCAGAATATCCTTTTCTTTCCGCACTATTCCAATAAGATGTATATCCTTTAAAATTTAATTCAATTTGTTCCGGTTGACATTTTGTTTCTTGTATACAAAAAATATCTGCATCTGCTTTTTCAAAAAATTCATTAAACCCTTTATTAACACATGCACGTATACCATTTACATTCCAAGATATCAGTTTCATTTATTTTCTCCTTATCTCAATATTATTTTATAAAAAAATACTAGAGTCTTACAAACTCTAGTATATTATACTATATATTTTATTAGTTTACAACACTTACATTTAAGTATCTTACACCCCATTGTAGAGCCTCTGCATGTGTATTAACAAATATATCTATTTTGTTTCCATTAACAGCTCCACCTCTATCTTCAACTGTATAAACGTGTCCACCGATATTTAATTTTGTTCCAAAAGCAAATTTACTAGATGCGGCTACTGTTCTTCCTGCTATCGCTGTTGTTCCTGACGCAGTTCTTCCAGTTGACTTACCACAACATTTGCTACAAGGACAATATGCTGTTATTTTATATACAGTTCCTCCTGTAGTTGAAGCACTTGATGCTCTTGGTAGTGTTGAACTTCTTGAAGTTGTTTTCTTTTGAACTTGAACAATTTTATTTACTGGTTCTTCCACAACAACTTCTGATATTACTGACTTTTCAATTTCTACATCATTTTGATATTTTACTTTATATGTTACTTCTTTTAATCCATCTTTTCCTTGTTGTACTACCTTATTAGTTGTATCTGTTGAAGTCCCTGTTGTATTTTTTGTAATTGTTTCATAAGGTATTACTACTTGTTCTACAACTATTTTCTCTGTTATTGGTGCATAATTTTCTAACAACTGATTTAATGAAGTTTCAATTCCTTCTTCTGATATTTTAGCAATTTGTACTTCATTATAAGATTTATCCGTTATTTTTATGGTATCTCCAGACGCTATTTCACTATCTAAGTCTGGTATAGTTTTTTGATCTTCATTTAATATGATATTATTTTCACTTAATATATCTGAAACTTTACTTTTTGATGTCATTGTTGTCATTTCATATCCATTTTGTAATGTTATGGTTACATCTTTTAGGTCTGTGTTTACCGCCATTACACTAATTCCTGATATTAATATTAAAATTATGCTTACACAGATAATCTTCATTATAGAAATTGAAGCCTTCTCTTCTCTTTTCATAAGATTAAATTACCTCCTTTTGGCAACACAGTATTATTATACTATTTTTTTGAAAGAAAGTCAAATTTTAACATTTATATATCTTCAAGCCCTTATGACTCTAAGAATATATCCATTTGTTTTTTTCGTATTTTTGCTTATATTTTTTATAAAATGCTTATATTTGTCCAATTTTTGCTCATAATATAATATATGATAAATTTTAAAAAATATTACTTTTTTACTTAAATTTTATTATATTTTTTCTAGGCAAACTTTAAAAAATAAGGAAAAATTCAACATTTTTTCATGATTTGTTCACATGTATATTGTATAAATTTTTTTAATATGATATTATTAAATATATAATAAAGATTAAGGAGGATTTTTGTAAATGATTGGTTGGATTATCTTAGCAGTTATTGTAGTTATTATTATTGCTTTTATTGGTATGTACAATAGTTTAGTTCAAGCAAAAATAAAAGTTGATAATGCATGGAGTCAAATAGATGTTCAATTACAAAGAAGATTTGATTTAATTCCTAATTTTGTAGAAACAGTTAAAGGATATATGACACATGAATCTGAAACTTTTGAAAAGATTGCTCAACTTAGAACTTCATGGGCTAATACAGAAAGCGTCACAGAAAAAGCTTCTTTAGATACACAATTATCTAGCGCATTAAAAACAATTATGGCAGTATCTGAAAGTTATCCTGAATTAAAGGCAAATCAAAATTTTTCAGAATTATCTGAAGAACTAAGAAATACAGAAAACAAAATTTCTTTTTCAAGACAATTCTATAATGATACTGTAACAATGTATAATACAAAATTAGAAGTTTTTCCATCTAATATCATTGCTGGAATGTTTCATTTTAAAGCACGTGACTTATTCGAAGCAGAGAGTGCTGAAGCAAGAAAAAATGTAAAAGTAGATTTTGGAAAATAATTATAATAAAAAGGGATAAGTTTTGTCTTGTCCCTTCTTTCTTATATAATACATTATAGAGAGGAATGAAGAAAAATATGTTTGAAACTAGTAAAAAAAATAAACTAGAATCTGGTTTTATTGTTGGTATCTTTATTTTGGTTATTACATTAATTGTTTACTATGTTTGCCATGCTTTAAGATTAGGAACAATGTCTATTGTTATTGCTTTAATCTTCTCGATTGGCTCTGCCTGGGCTTCCTATTATTATAGTGATAAAATTGTACTTTCTCTTAATAAGGCAAGGCCAGCAACCAAAGAAGAAGATCAAAAATTAGTCAATATTTTAGATTCCTTAATGGTTACAGCTGGTTTACCAAACAAACCTAGACTTTATGTTGTCGATGACGCTCAACCTAATGCTTTTGCAACAGGCAGAAATCCACAAAATGCTGTTATCTGCGTAACAACTGCCCTTTTAGAAAAACTAGATTATTATGAATTAGAAGGCGTAATCGCACATGAAATGAGTCATATAAAAAACTATGATATACGATTAAGTTGCGTTGTTTCTGTTATGGTGGGATTTATTGTTATGTTATCAGATTTATTTTCTCGTACTCTATTCTGGGGTGGTTTAAGAGATAGAGATAGTGATAATAAAGCAAATGGTATTCTCATGTTAATCGGATTAATTTTTCTTATTTTAGCCCCTATATTTGGTTCTCTTATGCAACTTGCTTTATCCAGAAAAAGAGAATTTCTAGCAGACAGTACTGCTGTTGAATTCACGCGTAATCCAGATGGCTTAATTTCTGCTTTAGAAAAATTAGAAAATGATCCTAATGAACTAGAAACGGCAAATAGTGCCACAGCAAATATGTTTATTATTAATCCATTCAAGAAAAATGGAAAAAGAAAAAGCACAAATATATGGTCTACACATCCTAGTACAGCTGATAGGATTGAAGCTTTACGAAATTTAAAATATTAATTTATAGATATAAAAGACGAAAGATAAATCTTTCGCCTTTTTATGATTTTAATCCACTATGTTAAAAATCGTTTTAGCATTTTTATAGGTTATTTTAGAAACTTCTTCTAAAGATATTTGTTTTGCCTCTCCAATCTTTTGAGCTATATATCTTACATTACGTGGATCATTTCTCGTTCCTCTTACAGGTTCTGGCGCCAAATAAGGACTATCTGTTTCAATTAGCATTCTATCATTTGGTACCATTTGTATAATCTCATTTGCATTTTTTGAACTTTTAAAGGTTACCGGTCCTGCAAATGAAATATAAAATCCAAGTTTTAATGCTTCTTTCACAAGTTCTCTATTTAATGGGCAACAATGAAATACACCTTTTTTATTCACCATATTTTTCTTTAAAATTTCAAGCGTATCCATAACGGCTTCTCTCGTATGTATAACAATTGGCAAATCCAATATGTTTGCTAACTCTATTTGTTTAATAAATGCTTTTCTTTGCAATTTTCTTCTTTCTATATCTTTTTCCCAATAATAATCTAATCCGATTTCTCCTATTGCAACAACCTTTTTATTTTTTAAGTTTTCTTTCACTATTTTTTTTATTTCCTCTATATTTTTCCACAATTCTTCTTCCGTTTGTGGAATATCGTTTGGTGAAATCCCGCAAGTTGTGTATATATAGTCATATTTTTTAGATAATTCTACGCCTTTTTTAGAGCCTTCTAGACTATATCCTGCTGACACAAATTTTGTTACACCTGATTTTTTTATTTCTTCTATTATTTGTTCTCTATCTTTATCAAATTTCTCATCATCTAAATGTGCATGACTATCAAAAAATTCCATGTAATATCCTCTTTTCCTTTATGATTTTCATAAAACATTTATCTCCTATCTAGTATTTTCCCATTATTTAAAAATTGCCACTACATTTGCCGTAGCATATGCCTTACAATGAGATATACTAATATCGATTTCTTCTATTTCCTTAATTTCTGTATCCAAAAAATAAATATACGGTCTTCCATTTTCATCATTTATTACTTCTATATTTTTCCAGCCAATAGCATATTTATTCTTTAGTCTACCTGAAATCGCTTTAAATACAGCTTCTTTTGCTGCAAATCTAGCAGCATAATGTTGATATTTCTGACTTTTTTTACTTTCACAATATTTTATTTCTTTATCTGTATACACATGATTTAGAAATTTATCCCCTAATTCTTCTATGCTTTCTTTAATTCTTTTAATTTCTATGATATCTGTCCCACAACTAATCTTCATAATCATTTCTTTCCTTTTCTTTTTTATTAAAAGGGATGTGTCTTCTTGGCACATCCCTTTGGCACATTACTGTTTCGATAACAATACAAAATTTAGTATATTAAATATTAATGATGCTATCAATATGACAGAAATTACGATTGTTAAATTTTTATTTTTTTCAATATTTAATTCCTTATATAAAACATCATATTCCGTTTTTACTTCATTATATAATTGTTCTAATTCTAATACTTCTTTTACTTTATGATCAAACATAGTTCCTGTTTCATCTTCTGTAACTTCTTGAATCCATATATTTTTTGTGAAGTTAATAAATTCTTTTCTTACCATTTTCATCTTTGTTGTATGTTTAAATGCTAAACTTATTTTCTTCAAATATATTTTCTTATACAATTCAAATATATATGTATATAGATACTGTTGTTCAAATGTATTTGGCAAAATTGTATAATTATTAATATCTGTTGAAGATGAAAATAATGTTACACCATGTTTCGTAATTCCCATCTTTGTATATTTCCATTTAGATAAAGATATAATGTCATCCTCTTTTAAACTAGCTGAATTATCTGCCGGTAAAACTCTTGCAAATTTTATAAAGTTATTTTCAATTTTATCAAATCCATTATCCATATTCCATGCAGATTGATCTATACACAAATATGAATATGTTAAAAATCTTTCTGTATTAATATCTAATTTTATAGCTTCTATATTAGAACCTGTTATTTTCTTTATAAAATCTGTTAACTTATCAATACTTGCAAAACTATCTGTTTGGATATTAATTTTATCATAATTATTTAATGTTCGATTATCTTGTTTAATATCTCTAAATTTATAATTAAAATTTAATACATCTGAAAATGTTGGTTCATCCTCAATATTTGTCTTCATGCATAAGAAACATATTCCCGTATGAAAACATATAATTTCTATTTTTCTAATTGTAAAAAATATACCCTTTCCATCTCCTGCCTTGCCTTGAATATCTTTCTTTATTGTATATTCAAATATGGTGCAAGGATATTTAGCTAAAACTGCTGATTGTGTTTCCACCGGCATTTCTTTAAACTTAGCATATTTATTATTTGTAAAGCTAAAACTTGAAAAAAGAAAATCTCTCATTTTAGGCGTAAAATATTTATATAATCTTAAATCTTTTTCTTTTTCAAATCTCTTTAATTTACAATTTTCATCTTTTAATAATTTTAAAAGATATTTTTGATATTTCTTTTGTTTTACAACAAAAGGATGTATAAAATATGTGTATTGATAGTTTATCTTTAGTTCCATTTCAATCACCTTTTTTTATTATTTTTATTATTCTTGATTATAGTAATTCATATTAATATCTTTTCCTAGATGCCATCTTCCTATAAAATCAACCATTAGATAGTCATCCAAATTATATGTAGGTTCTTGTACAACTTCTCCTTTATTATTAATTGCGCCCCATTTTCCATCTTTTTTGACTGCTGCATATCCATATGCATTTTGTTCTGTGGCATCATCATATATATATTCTACCACAACATTTCCATCTTTGTCTATATATCCATACTGATTATCTTTTTTATCTAAATATAATGTATGATTTGTTAAAATTTCCTTTTTATCTTTTTCCTCAAATTTAAAATTATAATATTTATATTCATCATTTTGTCTTAATTCAAAATATCCTGAATCTGTGTTAATCTCTATTAATATACCTGTTTGTTTTACATCAAAGTTTGTATCCATAATATTACTATTAAAGTTCTCATCTTCTGCAATATATATATCACCTTTTTCATTATAGGTTATGGTATTGTAATTAAATGGTACTTTTTCATGATTATCTATATCGATAATTCCTTGTTTATCTCCCTTTGTTGCAATAAAAATGCCTGCCTTTGCTTCTACTAAATTATCATATTGTGCTTCAATTTTTACTTCTCCTGTAAGTGTCATAATACCATATTTTCCATTTGAAACATAAATAACACCTTGATCTTTAGTTTTTAAGATTGCAGATATTTCTTCAAACCCATTTGTTAAAACCTCTTCTCCATTGGCATTTATAACTTTTTGTTTTCCATCTTGTGATATAACATATAAATCATTTCCATAAACTTTTTCAATTTCTTGGTATTTATTTTCTAAAATCACATTTTTAGAATATCCTACAATTCCATATAGTCCAGAATCATCTTTTACAATATAACCTGCTTTGTTATCTTCTCCTAAATTGGTAATTTCCGTATAGTTAGGATCTAGGATTATTTTTCCTTCATCATCTGCAACACCATACTTTCCATCTTTTTGTATTAACAATGCATTTTTTATACCTTTAATTGCTTCTATACTATCATATTCTGTTTTTAAAAGTTCTTCTCCGGTCTCATTGATTGTTCCCCATTTTCCATCTTTTTGCACTTTTAGTACATTATCTTCATACCATAAATTATTGTTTTCATCATAATTTGGTATAGCTTCAATTTTATTATATTCTGTAAAGATTTCCTCATTTTTACTATTTAATGCCTTGGTAGAATATTCACCTGTATCATAATTGACATCATATGTACAAAGAAATACATCTGTTTTATTATCAGGAATAATAATCATTTCTTCATATGAAGGATCAATAACTGTATTTCCATTTTCATCAATAACGCCCCATTTATTATCTTTAAAAGCTGCAAAATATGTTTTACTTGTAATTCCTCCTGTTTTTTGTTCTTTTGAAAAGATTCCTTTTATGATAAAAATAGACATAATGATTACAATAATGGCTAATATGACTGCAAAAACTTTTTTCATATTTAACTTTGGTTCCTCATATCTTCTTCCTTTACTCATCGAATTTTTCCTCCTATTTTACATTTCCTTTTGCCTAAATTTACATACGATGACACTCATATCATCTTTTGTTTTTCCAAAATTATTATCAATTGCTTCATTTAATACAATGTCTGCAATTTTCTTGGTATTTTTAGTCTCTATATCTTCTAGTAAATATTTTATCCATAATTCCTTATTTTTATATTCTATATTGGAATCTAAAATTCCATCTGTACACATTAGCATAATTTGTTCATTTTGTATATCTGTATCAAATACTTGTATATTATCTTGATTAATCATTCCTGCTGGTAATGAATTGGATTTAATAATTTGTACTCTTTTATTTCTCTTTATATATGTTGGACATGCTCCACTTTTTATCATTTCGATTGTTCCTTTGTATAAATCTATAATAGCTATATCCAAAGTTGCAAAAATTTCTTCATTTTTACTAATCAATGTAGATGTAATTAATTGTATAGAACTATCTTTATCAAATCCAGATGCCAATAAATTTTGTAACATTGCCAATGCTTGCATACTACTTTCATTTGCTTTTCTTCCTGTTCCTATACCATCACTTAATGCAATCAAATATTTTCCATCTTTTAATCTTGTATTAATAAAATTATCACCTGAAACTTCACTTTGATTTTTACTTGAATCTGCTGTTGCAAAGCCAATAACATATTTGTCATCAGATATATAAATTAAGTTTGTATCTGTAGAATTTTCTTCATTTAATATAATCTTCTCTTTCAACGTTCTGGTAAGTATTGTTTCTATCAGTTGATTATCAACTGGCTTTTTAACATATATATTTATGATATATCTATCTTTTTTGGTAATAGTTACTTCATTTACTTCTATTTCTTTCTGTTTTAAGAGCTCTATAATTTCAATTTCTTGTTTTGTGTAATTTTTTTCTTCTTTTGCATCTTTCTCTATGTCTTTAGCAATTCCCGAAATAACTTTTGAAACACCATTTAACTGTGTTTCCATATTTTTTTTACTTTCTTGTAATTTTCTTTTCCATACAAAATTATTTTTACTTACTTTATATGATATATTAATAATTCTTAATATTTGTAATATATTTTCTTCTAAATATGTACTTACCTCTTTATCATCAAATCCTACAATATAACTATTACAATCTGCAAAGATTTTTAATAAGTCTGTTCTTTCTATTTCTTGTTTTTCTAGTAACAAATTAAATATTTCATCTACTATTTTTCCATCTACATTAGCAATATCTTCATATAGTAAATTATCTTTATATGGTTCCAAATTATTTAATAATTCATTAATAAATATTTGTTTATTTTCTTCTTTCTCTTCTACTGTGTATATATTTTTAGATTCTTTTGCATAAGAATCTGCCATTTTTTTAATTGTTTCAGATACATTATTTAGCTTTTCTACAGTCTCTTTTTCTCTTGTTAGACCTCTTTCTCTTGATATTGGAAAAAATTTTGAATTTCCTACAAATTCTTCTATATCAATATTAATATTTTTTGGTATCGCTAATAAAATGATAGAGGCCAATAAAATTTCTTTAAAATAAATTAATTCTACTGTATATCCATTAGATGCATATGCTAAAATGACATTTCCTATACAAAATCCTACAATAACGCCTATCTTTCCAAATCGATTTAATATGCCTGCCACCATTCCAGAAATAGCATAAGCTGCTATAATAATTGGCTCTCCTCCTGTAATAATGCCTAATGTTACACCTATGGTTACACCAGATGTTGCACCTACTAATACACCATTTTTCCATCCTAATACCAAAACAATTAATATACTCAATATATTTCTTATTGAAAATCCTAAAATAGTCACATCTGCAAAAGCGCTTACGGCTATGGCTAATAGAAGACTTGTCCCTATTACTTCTTCTATTGAAAATGCTTTTTTTTGTCCAAAATTTTCAATAACAGATATAGAATTTGCAAATATTTTATAAAAAGCAACCGCTATAATTGCATTTGTAATACTGAATAACACATCATAAAGTGTAAATGTAGACAATAGTGCTTTTATAATTTGAATAACAAAAACAGAAACAAAAATATTTTTTCCTACTTTTATTTTCTCATTTCTTTCATCTTCATTATACTTAGGTTTTATAATAAAAATACTAATAAAAAATATTAAACTTGTTAAGAAATATTCTACTCCTCCACTAACACCAAATTTAATACTATTTCCTATTAGTGTTACAATTATGATACCTAAAAGGGGAACCGAAGATGAAAAACATGCTCCTAATATACTGATACTAAATAATGAAAAATTTCCTCCTATTCCAACAAGAGATAACATAAAAGAAATGATATACATAATGATATTATTTCTTTTTATGATTTCTGACCACCTATTCATTGTTTCTTTTTTTCTATCTTGCACAATATATTCATTTATATTTTGAAACATATTTACATACCACCTTTACCCAATTATCAGCTATATTTTACTACTTGTCTTTTGTGGTTTTTGTCTTTTTTAGTAACTCATTATAAAGAATTTTTTTACATATTTTACTGTTTTTTGGTCTTATATTTTTTTATCTTTCTTTTTTTCTATTTTTATGCTTTTTATTTTATTACAGAATGTCAAAAAAAGCAATACAATAAAAAAAATCATTCCTATTTAGAAATGATTTTTTTATTATTTATATGATTATTTTTTTAAGACTTTTCTTTTTATAATAATAATTCCTACTCCTACGATAACTAATAATGTTATGCCGATTATTCCATAAATCATATATTGCCTATTTTCACCAGTAGGTCCCGTAATTGTTAATATTACACTATCATCGTCTGCTTCATCTGGTGAATTTGTAGTCGGATCATAATTTCCCGGTACAGAATCTATTGTTTTTCTTCCTTTCAATTTTATGATTTCTACATCATTTTCGTAAGTTAAATCATCAGCTGTGCTTGATAATTGTTTTGATACTACCATACTTGTATCAACTGCTTCTGAACCTGGTGTCATACTTTCAAATATAGGATTCTTTAAATGTATAATATTTTGAAGTCCTTTTACTTTTTCATATACTTGCTCTGAAAGAAGTTTGCCTTTCATATCATTTGATATTTGTATTCTTTCCCAGTTATTTCCTTCATTTGATTCCAATACTACTTCTTCTGGTAAATAATCATACATATCTACAACTGTTGCTATTTTCCAGTTAGCATGACCACTTGGAACAATTCCATAGATATAATAGTCTTCATTATTATAATCTATTTCGCAATTTCTATTATCTACAGTAATTTCATATGTTATTTTCAATGTTGCACCTTGTATAATTTCATTATCTACTTCAATATATACATCATCATCTAACACTTTAACACCTGATAGATTTTGACTTCTTGGATCACCATCTATTATTGTATTTCCATTTGTTAATGATAATTTAATATTTGCAATTTGTTTATCAACAAGTAATGACTGTCTTGGTCTTTCTATAATACCAAAGTCAATATTATCAAATACAAATTTTAAATCTGCTCCAAATTTACTAATATTATCTAGATTTACATCATAATCTAATTTAATATCAAACATTCTCGTATCTGCGCTAATTTCCGTTAAGTCTCTACTTTCAGTAGCAGATTCATAATCGATTTCATCCTCTGTAATTCTATCATTAACAAATTCTTCATTATCTTTTGCATCTGATAATCTTTGTACACCTGCAATATTACTTGTTTCTCCCCTATACCAATAATCTGTCATGGCATTTACAGCATCCTTGTTTCCGCCTCTATATATTGTTGATTTATAATTATCAATATTTACATTTTTAATCGTCTTTCCACTCGAATCACATATTACACTATTGTCTCCATAGGTATATCGTAGTACATAGTTTCCTGGTTCAACACCAACAAAACTATACGCTCCTTTTCCGCTAGTTGTTGTTGTCGCATCCACAACAGTATTGTTTTTCTTATACAATTTTGCTAATTCTAAATTTCCAGATGCATTTACTGACATTAGCTCTACCTTAACATTATTGACAATGTTTTCATTTGTTTCATAAATACCATTACCTTTTCTTTCTTTTTGATATCCTGTTTTATTTAATAAGGTTTCTATGGCACTATCTTCCCAGACTGTACCTTGAATTACTCTTTCTTCTTTAGGTATAATTGTCAATGCTGGTGCTCTATCTGTATCATCTTCATATGTATCTGTATTCATTGGTGTGGCATTGTCTGGCGCAGAATCAACATCAATTCCGGCATAAACCGTTTTATATCCTTTATCACTATAGGTAGAATATGATGTAATTTCTGTTACAGAATCTAATGTAATTTCATTTTTTAATATACTATTTATTGCATCATTATTTAGTTGATAAGTTATGGTTATTTCCTTTGTATCTTGGTATTCTATTTGCATATTTAATTGTATATTTAATTTCTTAAATCCATTAGAATTATAACTGTTATCTATTGAAGATTGTATTGTTTTTCCGTTAGCATCTTTTACAACAATATTTTCATATCTAGCATCATAGTAATTGCTTAATGTTTTAATATTGCTATATAAGTTTGTTGATTCGTTTCTTAGTTTCAATCTGTAGGTTACAAATACTTTTAATTTTCCTGCATTTCCTGGTTGTTTATTATATACAATATCTGATGAATATACTTCCCTTGAGTATGAATTTGTTAAATATTTATTTGCAAATTTTACAGTAAGATTAAATCCATCTCCACCTGCATAGTTTTTAGGATCTTCATATCTTTGTGCATATTGATATGTATGTGTATAGTCATTTAAACTAATTTCTACTTTTTCCATATCTTCCACAATTGCTAAATCTGGCATATCTCTTTCTTCAAGACCTAAATTGATATTGGTTATTTCATTTGTTCCACTCTCTCTTAAACTATCTGGTGTGTATGTTGTACACAAAACATTATTTGGTTTTTTCGTTGTAATTGCCTGTATAATATATTGTGCATCTACGCCACTTATTGGATAGGTTTGTCCTGAATATCCATATTTTGATGAATTACCATAATTTACTGTGCTTGTATGATTACTTGTTTTATATCGTATATCATATGTTTTATTGCCTTTTGTGTTAGATGCAATTCCCTTACTAATCGTTGCATATTTATCATTAAATGCATTTCTTAATGCTGTGTCTGTAGCTTTATTTCCATTTGTAGCTTTTTCGTTTATTGATATCGTTTTATAACTCATACCATTATATTCGAATTCTACATAGGCACCTTTTAAATCATCTATTTTTACCTTTGTGGTATTTGGACTTATATCATAATATCCAAATTTGTATTCACCATTTGCATTGGTTGTTGTTGAAGCTATTAATTCTCCATCTGATTTTTTCAATCTAACGGTTACATATTGTAATCTCTTATCTTCTGTTCCACTCTTCCATAAATAATCTTTATCAGATTTCTTATCTTTCACTTTATCTTCCCAAGCATATCCACTTATTTTTATATATTTTTTCCTATTCATCATGTTTAAGATACTAGAAACTTTATCTCCTCCTGATGAGCTTGTTCCTGTATTTGAAGATGTTTGTCTCGTAACTGTAATTTTTGCATTATTTCCCTTTGTAATTGCACCAGAAGCTTGCCAAGAAATATAATTATTGTCTACTTCATATCCAAAGTTACTTCCTACAGATATTTCTGATACGGTATAAGTATCTGTTAATAAGTTATAAATTTGTATGCAACCGTTACTATCTGTTATAAATTCAGTTGCCTTACTACTATCTGAGGTTGTTTGCATATTACTTAAATGAACCGTTCCTGTTACTCTAGAAATTGTATTGCCTCCACTATTAACACCAATAATATATTTTCCAGAAGAATCTTTAATTTTAAATGATACACCTGGTAAACCAATTTTAGTATTCTCATCTTTTTTGTATATGGTTAAGTTTCCTGTTTGTTTTTTATTTAACAAATCAAATGCTGATATTTTTCCTGAATATACTGTTACTTTTCCTGATTCTACTTCTGAATATCCATAGTTATTATTTGAAACTTCTGTTATGGTATATGTACCAACAGATAAATTATCAATATGTATTTTTCCATTTGAATCTGTTGTAAATGTTTTATTATATCCTGTTACTGCGTTTTGAACTCTTATTTGAACACCTGGTAATTTTATATTTGTATTATCAGCGTCCTTTTTAAAGATTTCTAATCCTCCGTTTATATCTTTCCATTCTACAGATTGGCTATCAGTTGTTGTTGTTGTTGTTGTATCATTTTTATATATCGTTACAGCTACCCTTTGATATTCTGATCCTTTATCAGGTTTATATATTCCATAAACTTTTAATTTAACTGATTGTGTAGCTGTTACACTAGCAGTATTGGTTGCTTTCACTTTAGATATTCCATTCTTACACTTTGATGCTGGTATTTTGATATAGAATGTAGCATTTCCTTTAACAGTTATACTGTTTCCACTACTATTACATGTACTAAATCCAGTTATAACATTTCCTTTACCATCTTTTATTTCAAATGTATAACCATTACTATTATTACACTTAATAACAAATGGTCCCAATAAATAGTTATTATCATCTAATTGTTTCATGGTAATACTGCTATTTCCCTTAGATAAACTAATTGATCCAGTTTTAACTACTGATCCTGTTTCTATTGTCGTTATATCTTCTGATGCTAATGTATATCTTCTATTACGTGGTGGGTCCTCATCTGCATTATGTGCACCATGATCTATACATGCTCCTCGTGGTAAACTACCTGGTGTTCCATCAGCATTTTCGTTATCAAAGAATGATCCTCCACCAGCTTTATAAGTATCACCATCAAAATTCCAGTATGTAACTTCTGGTAAATATTTTCCTTTTATTGCTAAAGAGTTTGTTGTTTGAAAACAAATGACTACAGCAAACATAATGATGAACATACTTATTTTAGAAATTTTTCCAAATTTAATTTTTCCTTTTTTAACACCAATCATAATAGCTATAAGAATTAATACCGCTAATATGACACCAATTGATATATATACACCTATACCTGTTCCAATTGATATAATCACTTCTGCTTTTGAAAAATCATCTTCTGTTTCTACATTATTGCCTGGTGTTGAATCTACATCTTGTGTTCCATTAATACTACTTGCCTCTTCTATTTCTGCTTTATTAATAAATATACCTGTATTATTAGCTGTCATTGTCTTTGTTGCTGTTAATGTTAATGTTACGCTTTGACCTGGTGCAATTCTTTGATTTGTTGTACTTGTATTTATATATTTTCCATCTGTCTGTCTCATCCAATTTTGATTTACATCTGTAGAAAGAGTAAATCCTTCTGGTAAATAATCTGCCACACTTCCTACTGTTGCTGTTAATTCTCCTTCATTTGTTACAACAATTTTATATTCAACTGTTACTTTAGCACCTTCTATTTCTTTTGATCGAATATCCACTTTTACAAGTTCTTCATGATCATATCCATATGTAGAGGTCTTTTGATTTGTTTGTACAGTTACTTTTGTAATAGATTTCTCTAGTTTTAAATCATACAGTTTATTTTCAATCAATCCCATATCAATATTAGATGTGTTATTATTTACTGTTAAAACATCTGTTGCACCTACTAAAGTTCTTTGTCCTTCTATTGTCATTTCTTGACCAGAAACATCAGAGTTTAAATTATCTGATACACCACTCTTTCTATATTCTGTTAATTGATAATTATTTGTATCATATCTAAATACAACAATATAACTTCCTGCTTCTACATCTGTAAAACTGTATGCTCCATTAGCATCTGTTTGCTTTTGTGCTTTAATTGCGTTAGCTTCTTCTGTATCTAATAACATAACTGTGATACCATTTACTAATTCTTCTGTTGATTGTCTTTCTCCATCCTCATTGTCATCTACCCATGCTAATCCTGAAATACTGTAACTTCCTTCTCCTGGGTTATTTGGGTTATTAGGGGCATCTGGATTATTTGGATTATCTGGATTTGGATTGTCTGGATCCTCTGGGTTTGGATTGTCTGGATCCTCTGAATCATCTGGAAAAGCTGTGTTTGCTGGAAGAATTGTATGGCTAACTGTATTGGATGTTTTATTTAATGTTATGACTGTATTACTTCCTTCATCATCTGTTGTAGTATGTCTTGAAACAACTGTAGCACTATTTTCTATTTTTGTTTCTTCATATACATATCCTGCTGTAGCTATAATCTTCATTGTAACAGATTCTTGCTTTGGAATTAATAATGTTACATCTACATTTGGCAGCTTATTTCCGTCTTGATCACTTGAAATAGCGCTAATATCTACTGTTTCTACCTTTCTTTCATATTTTACAACATTATTTGCTTTTCCATCTTCATCTGTTACTACTTCTGTTATTGGTTCATAATTTTCATATGTTACACTAACTGGATTAATATCTTCTGGTAAATAATCTGTTAAATTAACAGATACACTTTTAGACTCTTCTTCTTTATAATTACTACCACCTATATTCTCTACGGTTATATCATACTCAATTTCATCTTCATAAGATATTTTTTGTCCCTCAGTTGGTGAAGTCATAGATATCTTTACATTTGGGAACTCATAAAAAATTCTTGTTTCATTTCCATAATATGTTTTTCCATCTAATGAAATTGAAGACGTTGCCACTAAAGTTGTTCCAGATGCATCTATATTTTTATCTATTTTAGACTCATCCATATCTCCTTCAAATACATATACTAGGCCATTATCAATTGTTAAAGTCGTTGTAAGCACATTATCTTCTGATACGGTTATGTTATCACTTGGAATTTGATCTCTAAGATAACCATCATATACAAAATAGTTTGGTATAAATGCTTCTGGTAATTTTATTTGAACAGTCACTTCTTTTCCTTGTTGTCCTCTTATATATACATTATAATTCCATCTATTTTCTCCATTATCACGTCTAGCATCAACAAATATGGTAGCTTCTGAAGAATTAATTATGTTTTTCAAATTCCAACTATTCGCTTCTGCATTTCCCACATAAGATTTTATATTGGTTGTTATTTCTTTTTGATCTTCTCCGCTAGCCAAATTATTAACTTGTACTTCATAGAATACTTCTTTACTTTCACCAGATCGTAATGTTCCTATTTCTATTGTTTTTTCTTTTACATTACTATCAAAATTATATTTATATTCTCCATTATATGAATAATAATCTGCCTCTAATTCTCCATAAGTCACCCCATCTGGTATAGAAGCTACAACCTTAACATTATTAACTGTCTCACTTGTAATATTCGTAACTTTAATACTATATTTTACGTATTCCCCTGCATAAACAACATCATTATCATTTAATGTCACATCACCTTTTTTAGCTGTTACTTGCATATTTAAGCTATCTACACTTTGTTGTAAGATGACATCGTTAACTGCTGCTTGTACGGCTGCTTGCATTTCTGTTGGCATACTTTCTTCTTTATTATAGCTTTGCATTTTTATTTCTTTTTGAATTGTTTTTTCTTCTGTTTTGTTATCTAATGTATATGCATTTGTATATACAAAATTAATTTTATCCGTTGTATTTTCTATATCTTTCTTTAATATGATTGTTGCAGATATTTTTACATCTGTAATTAACCCTAAACTTTTTTCTGTATATTGTGTTTGTTCTCCTGTTAAATTAGCTACAATATTAAAGTTTCCATCTTTATCTGTTTCCACAATTGGATCTTGTAGTTCTAGTCCATTCCCATATACAATTGAACTATCTCCCAATATGACTTTTTCCACTTGGCTTGGCAATTCTATTTTTAATTGTGGATTTTTAAACAAATTGTATTGTGAAGATGTTGCATCTAAGTTAATGTCAAATGTTATTTCATTTTGTTGTTTATTTGTCCATTCACTAGAGCTTATATTGATATTTACATTATCTTGTGCTTCTTTAATATCGACGATATTTTCACTTGCCTTTTTATAAACTTCTTTTTCTACTACTGCTTCTTTTTCTTCACCATTTTCCTCTGATACGACAGTTTCTTCATTAATTCCACTTATGTTGGTTGTTGTTTTTATTTTCACATTTTCTATATCTTGCATTGTGCTTTTTATTTCTTTTGTATTTTCAATATATAATGTTCCTTCACTAACAATATTACTTGTTTTTATAATTAATTTTTCTATATCATTTTCATATTCAATTGTT
This sequence comes from uncultured Clostridia bacterium, assembly GCA_944386365.1. Taxonomy (GTDB): domain Bacteria; phylum Bacillota; class Clostridia; order TANB77; family CAG-508; genus CAG-269. Next base: position 37,571 of record CALXAT010000006.1, on the reverse strand, counting down.
AATGTACCATCTTCTGCAAATTCCGTATCCTTGTCAATTGTTGCAAGTATATTTCCATCTGCATCTAGAATTTGGATAACACCCTCTTCTCCAAGAATCTTCGTGATATTATCTTTTTCAAATTTTGTACGCTTATATACTAAATTATGATTATTACCTAAATCTTTTGTAATTTTTTCTCCATCTGTTCTTACAAATGTATTTTCTTCTGTTATTTCAATTTTTTGATGTGCTTCTTTTTTACTTATATCTATTGTTTCTTTTTCTGTATATTGTGTATTATATTCTGTATCATTAATTATATTTGATTTTATATATCCATTATACACATCCTCTGTATCATAACCAATTGAAGTTAAATCTCCAATATTTTCACTTACTTTCTTTTTTATCTCACCTTGTCCCGTAATTTCTTTATTGTCTTCTGAGAATAAAGTAATTTTGGAAGATACCTCTAAAGCCATCTCTCTTTCATCTTGATTTTCTGTGTACGTGTCATAATAACAAATAATTACATAATCATCTTTTGCATTGCTATCTGGTATTTTATCTGAAATCATATTGCCATCATCATCTTGATTGTCCATTTTTATTGTTAATATTCCAGTATCCGGATTATACTCGCTACTACTATTTTCACCCGTTTGGTTATTTCCATTTGTTGCTTCACTGCTATTAATAATTGTTTTTACTTTATCGGGATATTTACCATCAATCTGCGCAATACTAATATTTACTTCATTTTCTTTTATAGGGAACGTTTTAGATTCATTTTTATAATTAATACCTGTCCTTAAATGATATTGTACTAGTGTGCCTTTATCATCATCAGAAATAGCATAATTTATATATTTTTCTAAAGTTCCTTCTAAAATTGGGTCTGCATCAATTGCTTCCTTTTCTTCTGCATTAACAATATGTATTGCAAGCAAAAAAACATTTAATGCCGTTAAGATTGCAATTATTATTATCATTATCACTTTCTTAGAAAATTTTTCCTTCATAATCTTCCTCCAAAATCAAGTATTAATCTATATTATACATTACACTTTATTTTTCAGGTTTTCAAGGAGAAATTTTTCCATATAAATTCCTATAACTCAGCTTCTTTTAGGGATGCTCTTTTTCGAATATTTTACCTTTATATATTTTATTTTCTTTACATTTTTATTACATTTTGTAACCTTTTATCTATTTTTTTATCGAAATACTTATTTGCGTATGGTTTTCTGTCATTTATTGTAGAAGTGTATTTAACATATGTTATATAAGCATAAAAAATATGAGATTGCTTTCACACAATCTCATATTTTACTTATGCCTTTTATTTATTTAGCACTTTTTTCTTAATGAATATGATTCCAGTTCCTATGATAACAAATGCGGTTATTGTAACGACTAATGGTACTACATAATTCAAGTTTTCACCAGTATTTGGTGTTACGATAACAACTTCTGCCATATCATCGTCACCTTCTACATTTGGTCCTGTACCTGGTACATAGTTACCTGGTGTTGTTGTTAAATCAGATCCACCTGGTTTGTCTACCTTAAGAATTTCTGTTTCATTTCCTAATTCAATATCACCTGATGAAGTTAGTAACTTAGAAACATTTAGCATAATTGTTGCATTTTCTGTTGGTTTCAAATTATATCCTGCTAAAGCTTCTGTATATAACAATTTTGCATCATCAATTGTTGTTGAACTTATAACCTCTTGTGCTAAGTTAATTCTACTATCATCTTTTTGAATTGCTTCCCATCCTGTATTGCTTGCTGCATCGAAGTCCCAATCACTATCTAAGTAATCTATAATAGCTGATGGTGTAATTGTTACAACTTCTCCTTCTACAATTCCATATTTATAATAGTTTTCTGATAAGTAGTCTAATTCACTATTATTGTCTACTCTAATTTCGTATCCAATTTCTAGTCTTGAATCTTCTATTAATTCACTATCCATTTCAAGTCTTATAAATCCATTTGCTGGTGTTGAACTTGATGATGGTGGTAAATAAGTTACACTTGATGTTTGTCCTTCTAATTTTCCATCTTCTGTTACTTCTAAGTCTACTAATGTTTGTCCATTTGCTAAAGTAACTTTCATTGTTTTTACTCTTTTATTTAATGATACATCTTGTCTTGGTCTTTCTACAATACCAAAGTCTAAGTTATAAATTCTATATGTGTATCTATCGCCAGCTGATGCTGTATAAGTTGTTTCATATTCTACGCCAATTCCCATAGTTGGTGTTGTAGAATTCATCTTATCAATTGTTGTTTGTGTACTATTGGTTACTTGTTTTAACTCTTCATCTATTGCTAATCTTGTTTGATAATCATCTACTGCATCTGTCCATCTTGTGTCAACATCTGTTTTATACCATTCTTTATTAGCAACATTTGTATCATATCTATCTTTATTATATACTGTTCCTTTATAGTTTTGTACTGTATAAGTTGTATCTCCCCATGTATATGTTAATGTATAGTCTCCTGGTATATAGCCTGAGATATAGAAATCACCATTTTCATCTGTTGTTGCCGTATATACTTTTCCACTTCCTGTATTTTCTGTAAGGGTTACTTCTACACCTGGTATTCCAGTTTCTCCTTCTTCATAAGCGCCACTACCTTGTCTAACTTGTCCTGTCATTAATTCTCCTGATGTAGCATCTAAGAATACTTTACCTGCCATTTCTCTTGCGTCTGCTACTTCTAGTTTTAATGATGGGCTGGCATCTGTATCATCTTCATATGTTGAAGTATCTCCTGGTATTGCATTACCTGGATTTGAATCTACATCTACACCTGCATATACATTTCCGTCTTTATCAAATGTTGAGTATGAATTAATTTCTACAACATTTACTAAGTTTTCACCATCATTTAGTATATTGATTACCGCTTCTCTACTTAATTCAAATTGTACATAGAATTCTGTTTGTTGTTCTGCTTCAATTTTTGTATTTGTATTAATAATTGCCTTTGAGTATCCGTCATTATATCCTTCTTGCGTATAGTCTATATTACCTGTAATAATTCCTTCTTGATTTAATCCTGTACCTGCTGCAACAACTGTATATCTACTATCAAAGTAATCTACTAAGTTATTTACTTGTGTTACTAAGTTTGTTGATTCATTTCTTACAGCTATTCTATAAGTAATATATACTTTTAATTCTTTACTCTTATCGTTTTCATTAACATATTCATAATCTGCTTTATAAATTGCTCTCGTATATGAATTTGTTAAGTATTTACTAGCAAATTTAACACCTACATTAAATCCGTCTCCACTGTATTCTCCTTGATTTACAAATCTTTGTGCATATTCATAAATATGTTGATATCCATTTACAGCTACTCTAACATTTTGCATATCTTTAATCAAAGCTAAATCTGGTTGCTCTCTTTCATATAGTCCTAAATTGATATATGGTATTTCTTCCATTCCATCTTCAAAATGATCTTTTATACTATAATCTGCTTCATCTGTATTTGCCGTTATTGGATATTGTCCTACTGGTAATCCTTCATTAATCAATGTTGACTTATGTTGTTCTCTATCTTTATTATATGATAATTGATGTGCTACATTTCCTGCTTCATCTAATGCTACACCTGTTGATTCAGAAGCACCTTCAATTGTGCTGAAACCTTTGTTAAATTCCGTTCTTGTATTTGGATTTTCTGCAGCCTTTGAACCATTATCTACATCTATATGTGGTATTACATTTGTATAAGTTAATCCATCATATTCAAATTCTATATAATATTTGTCTAGATCTTCTATTAAAACATCCACAAATTGATAATATCTTAAGACTCCATCACCTAAATTAATTTCTTTTGTTCTTGCATAGAACTCTTGTCCATCTTCATTTTTTACAACTTCTCCTGTTGTTTTATCAATTAATCTTACAATTACATTTTCCATTAATTGATCTTCTGAATCATAATCATTATCTTTATATAAATCATTTCTTAATGATTGTTTTGCATATTGCTTATCTAACCATACATATCCTGAAAGTTTTACATATTTTTGCGTATTTTCTATTATAAAGTCTTCTGTTTTGTCTACTACTACATCATGTGCTACCCCATCTGATATGAATTCATATCCATAGTTTGGATTTTTTGTTTCATATGCTACATATGTACCTACCACTAAGTCTTTTATCAAAATCTCACCATTTTTATCTGTCACAAACTCTGTTGCTTGACTTTCATCTACATAAGTTATCTTTCCATCTGATGCTTGATGTACATATTTTTTAGTTCCTTGATTTTGAATCTTGAAACCAACACCTTGTAATCTTATTTCATGATTATTTTTATTTACTTTTATAACTCTTAAGTTTCCTAATAATGGAATATCATAGTCAAATGGTACTTCAAAAGGATATGGTTCTTCATGAGGTTGTCTTGCAATTAAGTTTTGGTAATTATATCCACTTTGTGATTCTAGGAACCAAATTGTAACACCTTTTACATTGACACTACCTTTTGCTGTAATCTTTGTAATTCTATTAACACCTTTATTCATTGGTATTGATATATAAAAGTCTTTTCCTGATTTTATATCACTAACCTTAATTGAATTTGCTGTCATTCCTTTATAATTGCTAAATGTTACTCCACTTATTGCTTTTCCATCTTGGTCATTTACTTGTATTTCATTTAATGTTCCTGAAAAACTCCAGTTAAATGGTCCTATTTTTACATATTCTCCATCTGCTTGTATACTTATTCCATCTTTATTTGTATTATCTGTCACTTCTAGATTTGCTAATTCATCTGCATAATCTGAAGATGTTGAATCTAAGTTTGTACCATTTCCTCCTGTTGTACTTGCAAATCCATCATATAACCCTGCATGATATTGTCCTACATTTTTCATCCATGTATACATATAGTTCCAGATAGCATTTTGAACAGGTCCACTTTGTTTATTTGATCCGTTATCTGCAGATAATATATAGGCTAATTTTGCATTATACCAGCTTTCTATTTTCTTTCCTGTATAATCTGTTGAAGTATTTCCTGCTATATCTACTTGAGATATAACTTTATAAGTTAATGTTCCTTTTAAAGCTTGTTTATGTTCAACACAAAATAGGTCATTATCACTTATATATTTACTATATGTCATAGTAACACTTTGTCCTACGCTATATGATGCCGCTTTAGCAAGACTTGCATATGCCAATATACATATGATCATAACAACCATACTGACTAATAGTTTTTTTACTTTACTCATTCTTTTCCCCTCCTTTCCTCTCTAGACTTCATCTTTCATATTTTTTCTCTTTACAATAATTGCTGCAATAACTCCTGCTAATGCGATTATTGCTATTGTTATTCCGATTGACATATATACAACACCACCAGTTCTAATACTGATAATAACATCTGCTGAACCCATGTCGTTTTCGCCACTTACATTATTACCTGGTGTTGAATTTCCATCTTCTAGTCCTAAATCATTATAATCTTCATAAATTTCTGCATTATTTCTTGTTACAAGATTATCTTCGCCCATAGTTTTGGTTAGTGTTAATGTTATTGTTTTTGATTCACCTGGGTTTATGATATCATTTCCAAATGCAGTTGTATATAGTGCATTATCTTTCTCATACCAATCTTTATTTAATTCAGAACTAAATTCTAAATCACTTGGCATATAATCTACTATATTTCTAGCATATCCAGCTACTTCTCCTACATTTGTTACAACTATATTATATTCAATAATAACTGTTGAACCATTCATTTGTTTTGCATCTAGTTCAATTTTAGCTGTTGTAGCATTATTATATTCTCTTGTTGTTGTTCCTGCTGAGTTTTGTACTAATATTCTGCTTACATATTTATCTAATTTCAAATCAAAATTTTGTAATTCAATTAATCCTATACTGATATCTGATATATTTTCTTTATCAATATTAATAATGTCTGTTGAAGCAACTTCTTGTCTTGTATCTCCTATTAACAATTCTGTTAATCTTGCATCAGAATTATCTGCTTCACTGATTCCTTCTGCTTTATATTTCGTTAAAGAATATTGATCTTTGTTATATTCAAATATAACAATGTATTCTCCCGTAGGAATATTATCAAGAACATACATTCCATTTCCATTTGTTTTAACTTCTAATGTATCTCCTGTTGTATCTTTTACAAGTTGATTTGTTTGAACATTTAATAGTTTTACAGTTATATCACTTAAATTTTGTTCACCATCATCTTTTTTACCATTTCCATTTTCATCATACCATGCTAAACCACTTATCATTTGCTCACCATTTGCTATATTTCCATTTGTCTCATCATCATTATTGTTATTATTACCACCTGGTGTGTTATCATCATTATTTATAACATCTGCTTCTATGATGTGGTTTAAATCTGATGTTGTTGCAATTTCTTCACCATATATATTTGCAGTTGCTTTATTGGTAATCGTTTCAGCTTCTGTTCTCGCATCTGAATAGTTTACAACTGTATCAATAACAATTGTTGTTTCTCCATTTGCTGGTATTTCTGCTTGTATTTCTATGTTATTTGTATTAACTTCTATTGGTTCTCCATCTCTTGTGACTTGATTTATTGTTAATTGAGAAGGGATTTCATCTCTAATAACTAAACCTGAAGTTTGTGATGTACTATTATTTTTTACCTTAATTGTATATGTAATATTATCGCCTGATTTAACATATTTGGTTTCTGTATTAGATTCCATTGTCATGTCAATATCAAAACTATTGACTCTATCTTGCCAATCATTTGATTTGTGCTCTTTTTCTCCGTCTGAAGCCGTTACTGAAAAGTTTATGGTATCAATTGCATTGTCTGGCATTTCATTAATTGTCATATTATAACTTAATACTTTAACTTGTCCTGGCTCTAATGTTCCTATATTAATTTCATCGCTATATTCTATAATCTCTGATTGTGTATCCTCATTAATTGTACTATCTGTCTCTTCTTCTCTTACTGCAATACTTCCTTCTGATGTGATTGGATATAATTCATCATCTTGTATTTCATTTTCACTCATTCCTGATATTAATGTTAATCTTGACACTTCTAGATTATCTGATTTATTTGTTTTTACTTTAACATCATTTATTGTTTCAGATGAAATATTTTTTATAATAGCAAAATATTCTACTGTTCCAGCCTCATATAAATCAACTTGTCTATCGGTTACTCTCTTAACCATTGTTCTTAAGCTTCCTGCATCTGATGTAACTTTAAATTCATTTGTTTCTTGAACAACATCTGAATAGTTGATTTCAACTGTATTGGCAATTGAAGTTCCTGCTGCTAAATTTGAGCTAACCATAACTTCATATTCTACATATTTTACTTCTCCTACTTTTAAGCTTTCAATCGTTGTTTCATATGTATCTGTTTTTATTGCTTTGTAATATGAAGCACCTGTGTATTCATAATTATTTACAGGTTCTACTAACATTGTTCCGTCTGGTATCATTCCGGTTACTTTTACATTTGTAACATCTTCTGAACCAACATTAGATACTTGTACTCTGTATTTTATAACTTCTCCATTTTTTACTGTACTACTATCTGTTAATTCTTCTCCTGATAATGTTGCTGTTAAATTTGTTTCTATTTTTGGTCCTATTCCAGTTTCCATTGTGATTGCAGTTGCTTCTACAGTATTTGTATTTCTTGCTTGTCCTTTTGTATAAGTTACTTCATATCCTTCTGTTGCTGTTTGGTTATATTCTAGATTTTCTGGTATATCTATCGTGTATGAACCTCCAACAACTGTTCTAGAATCAATTTTATCCATTGTTACTAAATATTTTTTAACAGTTTCTGGATTTGCTATATTTTCTGTCCATCCATTCTCTGCATTTGATATGTCTGCAGTCGCATTTTCATTTTCTGTATAATATACCTTAGCATTATCTACTTTTATACCATCTACAACTTTTATGTCTATATTATTCTTATCTGTCTTCGTTGGAAAAGTTCCCATTACATTTACATTTTCAACATTTTCTTCATTATTATTAATAATTTCAAAATCAACTTCTACTTGCTTACTGTCTGTTCCTCTTTGTAGATTTACATTACTTGTTTTATCTTCTCCAATTGTTTCTATATTTAAAGCTTGAATACGATTGATTGCTGTTACATCTTTTGGTGCTACCACTTCTATTGGTTTAGAAATTCTACCAATTTCTTCATTATTTGCATAACTGTTTGCTTTCTCGTTTGTATATGTAACATTAATTGTTTCTGGTTTTGCAATTGATGTTCTATTTACATTTATAGTGGCATCTATAATAATGTTTGCTCCTTCAACAGATTGTGCTTTATAAGAAGTTTGTTCCCCTTCCATTTGAATCGTTATATATCTTCCATCAACTGAATAATTTGCAATCTTTAATTCTTCTTCATATAATAAACTAATACTATTTATTTGTATACTTTCTACTTGTTCAGGTAATTCAATAGTAAATGTTGGATTTTTATACAAATCTCTTGACTCATCATCTGTTTTTAATATAAGTTTCATTTCTATATCATTTGCAATAATAGTTGATAATGAATTTCTATTGATTTCTAATTTAGCTTCTGTTGTTGTTTCATTCAATCCCATTTGCATTTCTATTTCTGCTTCTATACCTTTTGTATATAATCCTTCTTTTGCATTTATATTTTTTTCTGTATAATTATTATATCCATATACAATTTTAGTTGCTATACTATTTGCTGCTTTAACAAGACGACTATCTGAAGCCTTTATTGTTTTTGTAGATTCAATTTCTAGGCTTCCTTCTGCTACTGGTTTTGATGTTCTAATTTCTATTCCTTTTGGTTCTCTTCCTGTATAATCAATAACAAAATTTCCATTTTCATCTGTTTCTGTATCATTTGTTATTTTTGATAACAATGCACCACTTTCATTATATATTTCCATGGTTCCTTCTTGTCCAAAAATTTTATCAAATGCTTCCTTAGAAATTGTTGTCTTATTATAATATATATTACTATCTGCTTCTCCATCTGTAGTAATATATCGACTACTTTCTTCTCTTATAGATATATATTCTTCAATATTTGCTAGATTAACATCTAGTACAGTTTTACTTGTATATTGCTTATCAATACCAGAATATAATTTACCTTTATATATACTTTCTTCAGAATTACTTGCCGTTACTTCTATTGTAGCATCCTTTTCTTCATTAGATAAAGTTAATCTTCCTGCATTTGATGTTAATGTTTTATCATTTTGTAGTGTTACATTTTCTTCTACTGTTATTTCCACATTATCTAATTTCACATCTGCATCATAAATATATGTTAAGATAACATTTTCTTCACCTTGTTTTCTCCATAAAATACGATTATTGTCTGTTGGATCATTTTTCAATGTTATTTCAACATATCCATTTTCATATTTATAATCAAATGCTGACATTGTGTTTAAGTTTATATCTTTAATAACTTCTGGTGTTTTTCCATCTATTGTTGGTACATTTATTTTTGCATAAATTTCTTTCATTGGATAATTATTATCATTTAATCCCATATTTAATGAGAATTGAATAACTCTTTTATCTTCACCAGATACTTTTAATATCTTATTGGTTATGATATTAATCTCATTTTTAAGACTATCATTGGTATTTGTTTCTACTAATTGCATCGTTACAGTTCTAGTAGCTTCTATATTAATATCTTTTTCTGTACTATCTCTGTAGACACCTGTCAATTTTAACTTACTTTCACAATTTAACATACTTAAATCCATAACATCATTATCTGTTGGTTTTACTTTAATTTCTATTTCTGCTGATGTTCCTGCATTTAATTGATTTAAATATATTTTATTGTCTGAAATTTTACTTACAAATTCACTTTCAGAACTAACTATATTAAAGTTTGCATCTGATAGCTCTACTTGTCCTATAAAAAATCCTTCTTTATTGACATTTAAAGATAAATACAAAGAAATATCTTGCATGTCTGAAGTTCTTTCTAAGACTGTTGTTTTTTGCCCATCGCTATTCTTAAAATAGGCATTAAATTCTATATTTTTGTGGTTTGTTGACACATTATCTGCTGCGTAGCTAATAAGGCTTGAACCCAAAAATATAAAATTAGTCATAGTTAATGTCATTATCAATACGATAACTACACTAATCTTTAAAATTTTGTTTTTCATATTGGTACCTCCCTTGAAACCAAATTTTGTTTTAATCACAGTTTCAGCATTTTAAATTTTATAATTATACCTATTATTAATTATACCTTGTTTTTATTGATTTTTCAACTTTTTTCATCTATTTTTTTACTTTTTTTAACTTTTTATGTAATTTTAGTATCCTATATTAGAATTATGTTTACTAAAAAAAGAAATGTTACATTTTTGTTACATTTTTTCAAATATTTCATATTATATTACATAGAAATTTATATTTTGAATATATATATTTACGGGGTGATCTTTTTGGATAATTTTAATATTGATAAAAATACAATGGATAAATTAAATTCTATGTTAAGTAATGGTAATATAAAGGATATGTTGTCACAAGTACCTCCTGATACAATAAATAAGCTATCTAATATGATGAATACAAATACGAATCAAAAAGGTGTAAACACCAGTAATATCAATACTTCTAAGAATAACGATACCAATAATCCTAACTTTTCAGATACTGTTAATTCAGCAAACAATTTTGATTTTAGTAATATAGATATGAATACTATTATGAAAATGAAATCCATTATGGAAAAAATGAACCAGACTTCTGATCCTAGGTCTAATCTTCTTCAATCCCTAAGACCTTATCTAAGAGACGAAAAGAAAAGTAAACTAGACCAATACTCTAAATTGCTTAATATGACAAGTTTAATGGAATTATTTAATCAACAAGATAATATGAATAATAAGGAGAATTCTAGTGATTAATAACTTTCCTTTTTTTAGATTACCTTTTTATAGGTATCCCTATACCTTTCCAAGAGATATATATTCTAAAACCAATACTACAATGAAAAATCATAATCAAACGCAACATTTTAATTCTGCTAAGCATACGGAAATAAATAACAAGAAAGAATCTTCTCAAGTCGATGAAAAAATACTACATGAAAAAAAATCATCTAAATATAGTTCTATTGGTCCAATTTTAATTAATACAAATGGTTTTTCAAATAAAGAAGAACCTGTCATTATATTTTCTGGATTAAAACTATATTTAGACGATCTCATCATTTTATCTATACTATATTTTCTTTATAAAGAAGATGTAAAAGATGATATGCTATTTATATTACTTATTTTACTTCTTATCAGTTAGTAACTTATTCTATTACAATATTATCATCTATAACACTAACATATGCCTGTTTATGTAAGGGTTCTTCGTCTCTATCGATTTCTTTTATGACATTGGCAATTCGAATTTGAACTGTATCTAAAATTCCTGCAGATATAATTGCTTGTTTATTTCCCTTAGCTCCAGCATGTGCTAATCCTCTTAAAGCGCCTAATACGACAATATTATCAGAAGCTATTACTTCCGCACCTGAATTTACATCTCCTAATATAACTAAACTTCCTTCTGTTTCCATTTTCTGTCCAGAACGTAGTGAACCTCTATGAAATTTTGTCTCAGAAACTGCAATTTCTTTGTTAAACGTTCTCGTTATACTTGAAAGTCCTAAGGATTTAGGCATATCAAAATCAATTTCTACATCAATATTACTTTTTATTAGTTCTTGGATTTCGTCTATTTCTTTATTTTTTAAAATTTTTCCTGTAACTTTAATTGGTGTTTTTTCATTTTTATACATTTTTTTCAATTCAGATAGTTTTTTCTTTAAATTATCTACAATTTCTTTTTGTTCTGCATCATCATTTATTTTTATGACAATTTCATTCTTTCTTAAGTTGATACTGACACAATTTTTCATTTTTACATCCTTCCTTATCTCAAAGATTGATTATAATTTACGGCATTCATGTCTTCTTGAACATCTTGTGTATTCATTCCAAAATATTCTCCCATAACGTCTCTTACGACTTCTGCGGTATAATTTCCATGTCCACCATTTTCCACCATAACCACAACTGCAATTTCTGGATCTTCAAATGGTGCAAATCCAGCAAACCAAGCATGAACGACTTCATTTCCATCATCATCAAATGCCTCGGCTGATCCTGTTTTTCCTCCAACAGAAATTCCAAAATCTTGGAATCTTACATATGCTGTTCCCGTTGTATCACTCGTAACAGATTTCATGCCTTCCAAAATAGCATTTAAGTTTTCTTGGTGTATTTCTAAATCTTCTGTCTGTTGATCTGTAAGTCCTAATTTTTGATTAACAAAGTTATTAATTTCTTCTGTAGAAGCTTCTGTTCCATCTGGTTTTATAATACTTTTTACAATGGATACATCTAGATTATGTCCTCCATTTGCTAACATACTAATATATTTTGCCATCTGTAATGGGCTAAAATTGTCTAATCCTTGTCCTATTGATGCATTAATGGTTTGTCCTTTTGTCCATGTAACACCTACGGTTTTAGCATATTCTGGAGTTGCCATTGCGCCTGATGTTTCACTTGGCAATTCGACACCTGTTTTTACACCTAATCCAAAATATTTTGCATATTTAGAAAGGGTTTCTATTCCCATTCTATCACCTGTTTCATAAAAGAAATAGTTACATGATCTTTCAATGGCTTGTGATACATTTAAATATCCATGTCCCCTATGATAATCCGTATAATACCAACATGGCCATGTTTCTCCATACTTAGAATATATACCCGTATCATTTATTTTTTCTGTTCTAGTAATTGCACCAGACTCTAGTCCTGCAATTGCCGTTACCATTTTAAAGATAGAACCTGGTGGATAAGAATTCTGTACAGCTTTATTCATTAATGGTTTTGCAGGATCTGTATTATATTGATTCCATTTATCTGTGCTAATTCCACCCACAAAATCTGCTGGATCATAATTTGGATAACTTGCCATTGCTAGTATTTCTCCTGTTTTCACATTCATAACTACACAGCTACCCGCTTTTGCATTATATCTTCTTCCAAATCCTCCAGATGCAATTTTTTGAATATTGGCTTCTAGCGCTTGTTCTGTTACCTTTTGTAAATTTGAATCAATTGTTAGAACAACATCACTTCCTGCAACAGCTTCTTCAGATGTATATTCAGATGTTATTGTTCCATCAACTGCCATGTCAATTTGTTTTGTTCCATTTTGTCCTTTTAAATATTCTTCAAAAACATATTCAATTCCTGTTTTCCCTATAATATCATTTTGATCATATGTATCTTTTCTTGTTTCATATTCTTCAGAACTTATTTTAGAAGCATATCCTAAAATATGTGATGCTAATGTTCCTGATGTATATTCTCTTACTGGTTCTGTCACAATATTAATTCCAGGAAATTTATCACTACTTTCTGAAAATTCAGCTACTGCCTCTCTTGGTATATTGTCTGCTATTGTTAATGCTTTTGTACTGCTATATCCTGTTGTTGTTATTTCATATCTAATTGCAATAATTTTTCTAATTTCTGAAATATCCGTATTTTCAATATCATATTTATCTTTAAATTTATAAAAAGCTTCTTCAGCAGATATATTGGCATCTAAATTATTATCTTCTTTCCAATTAGCTAATGTTTCATCACTAATTGTATATTCAAATGGATTTATAGAAATTGGAAAAGAATCCACATATTTTACTTGATATTTTTCTAATAAATTTACTATGTTAAGGATGGAATTATTTAATTCATTATCATCTATCTTTGTTTTATATAATTCCAAACTAAACTTAGTAGAGTTGGTAACTAATGCTGTTCCTGTTCTATCTAATATTTCGCCTCTTGCTGCTTCTAATGTTGTTTCTCTTGTCAGTCTTGTATTGGATTCTTCTCGATATTCTGCTCCATGCACAATTTGCAAATTAAATAGTTGTATAATTAATACAATACCAATACAATATGTTAATACTGTTAAAATATTAAATCTTAAATTCAAATTACTTTTGGTTTTTTTCTTTTTCCTCTTAAAACTTAATCCTTTCAAGGCTTCACCTTCCTTGTCTACTATATATAGTTCTTAACATATCTTTTCCTATAATCCCTTTATTTTAAAAATATCTTGTTAAAATCTTATTTCCTTTATATTCATTTTCAATGCTATATCCAAATTTTTGAATTAATGGATATAAGATAATAACAATAATCAAATTATATATAATTTCTATTGCTAATATTTTTATAAAATTAATAATTTCAACATTAGTAGAAAATACAATATAATTTAATATATAAACAAGAATTTCAAAAATTAGTGTAGCACCCAATACCATAAACATAATCGTTGCTCTACTATCTTTAGAAAAATTCTTATCAAATGTTGCCGCTAAAAATCCTATGACTCCTAGCCCGACAGCATTAATTCCTATTTGTGTACCTATGATTAAATCTAAAATTCCGCCTATTGTAACTCCATAAACAACGCCCGTCATTCTATTAGAAAATAGTCCTATAAATAAAATATATATAACAAACAAATTTGGCATGACACCTGAAATGGTAAACCAATTAAAAAAATTAGCTTGTAAAAAATATAGGATAAAAGCAGTTAATATAAGAAATATATTGATTGTTAATTTTTTCAATGATTTCACCCTTTCTATTTTTTAATTATTTGTTATAACTAATACGGTGTCTAATTTATCAAAATCTACTGCTGTTTCTACAATTGCATATCTATCTGTTGCATTTTTTGTATTAACAACTTTTTTTATACTTCCAACATGTATTCCTTTAGGATAAATTCCTCCTAGTCCTGAAGTTTCTACACTATCTCCTTGTATAATTCCATCATCATCCGGTATATACATTGCTTTTAATGCTGATTCTTCCTCTAACGTTCCTTTACATACGATACTTTCATCGGTTGTACTTAATGAGCAACTTACTGAGCTTGAAGTATCAATAATTGTCCTTACCTTTGCGGTGTTACTTGTTACAGAAATAACATGTCCTACTAATCCTTGATCTGCAATAACCGTCATATTCTCTTTTATTCCATCATCACTTCCAACATTAATCACAATCGTTTTAGAATAATTACTAATATCTTTGTTAATAATATATGCTGGTACTGTTTTATATTCCCCATATTTTTCGGTTAAATCCAAATATTCTTTCAAAGTTTCATTTTCTGATTTTATATTTTCCAACTCTCTTAATGATTGTTCTAACTCACTATTTTTTTGTTTTAGTTCTTCATTTTCTTCTTTTAAATCATTTATATCTGTAAAAAATGTACTATTCCCACTAATTTTATTTTTTAAGTATGTCAAACCATTTTGTACTGGCATTACTAACTTACTTGCAGCATTTTCAAGAAAGGATATTTCACTATCTGAATTTGAAAATACCACGATTAATATCAAAATAATAATTGTTATAACAATACCCGCTATTTCAGCCTTTTTATTTTTATACATCTTCTACTCCTACAAATTTTATTTTTTTCTTCTGGCATTAATTAACACTGTCTTTAATCTTTCTAAATCTTCTAATGTTTTTCCTGTTCCTCTAACAACACAATCTAATGGTTCCTCTGCAATATATACTGGCATTCCTGTTTCTATACTTAATAGCTTGTCTAAATTTTTTATTAATGCACCTCCACCAGCTAATACAATTCCTTTTTCCATTATATCAGATGCTAATTCTGGTGGTGTTTTTTCTAATGTGATTTTTACAATTTCTACAATCTTTGCTATAGATTCTTTCATAGCCTCTTCCACTTGCGTTGAAGTTATCGTAACAGTTCTTGGTAATCCATCTGTTAAGTCTCTTCCTCTTACCTCCATAGACATTTCTGTCATTAATGGCATAGCACATCCAATTTGCATTTTTATTTGCTCACCTGTTGTATCTCCGATGGCTAAATTCATTTCTCTTTTTATATAATTGACAATATCTTCGTCTAATTCATCGCCTGCAATACGTAAAGAATGACTAACCACAATACCGCCTAATGATATAACCGCAACTTCTGTTGTTCCTCCACCAATATCTACAATAATACTTCCACTAGGTTCTCCTACATCTAAAGATGCCCCTATAGCTGCAGCCATCGGTTCTTCAATTAAATACACTTCTTTTGCACCTGCTTGAATAACTGATTCTTCTACCGCTCTTTCTTCTACTTCTGTAATTCCAGATGGTACTCCAACAACTACTCTTGGTTTTCCTATATTATATCTTCTTCCTACTTTTCCTATTAGATTTTTCAACATCAACTGTGTTGCTGTAAAATCAGCAATAACACCATCTTTTAATGGTCTCACTGCTTTAATTTGTTCAGGCGTTCTTCCGAAGCATCTCTTTTGCTTCTGTTCCTGTTGCCAATATATTTCCTGTTTTTCTATCGATTGCTACGACAGATGGCTCTTTTAAAATAATTCCTTTTCCTTTTAATGTTACTAAAATATTTGCTGTTCCTAGGTCTATTCCAATATCCTTTGATCCAAATGTAAAAAATTTCATACTCAACTCGTTCCTTTCAAATAAAGTTATATTTCTCCTTCTTTTGTTAACATCTCTGAAATGATACTTGTAAAATTTCCATTTCCTATAACAATATGATCTAATAATTCTATATTAAATAATTGTATAACTTCAAAAATCTTTGTAGTTATTTGTATATCCGCCTTACTAGGTGTCGCATCACCGCTTGGATGATTATGTACTAATATAATTTTAGGTGCTTGCATTTTTATTGGTTCTGCTAATATATCTTTCAAAGACATATTTACGGAATTAATGCCCCCTAATGCCACATTTTTCATTTTTATGATTTCATTTTTATTGTTTAAGATAATTAATTTTACAATCTCTTGTTTCTCTAACCTCATTTCTTCCATTAATAGACTTACGACATCTTCTGGTTTTTTTATTTTTATTTTTTGATAATTTAATGGTCTTGCCATTCGTACAGCTAATTCACATACTGCCTTCAATTGTATAGCCTTTACTTTACCAATTCCTTTTATTCTTGTTAGCTCTGATATCGTAATTTCTCTTAAAAAATCTAAATTATTGGTTTTAGGATTTGGATTTAAATTTAATATTTTTTGTGCAATTGTCACTGAGGATTCCTCTTTTGTTCCACTTTTTATTATGATTGCTAATAATTCTGCATTTGATAATGCCTTTTCTCCATATAATTCCATCTTTTCATATGGTCGTTCTGTTTCTGGTAATTGTTTTATTTTTATAGACAAAATATCCTTCCTTTCTTTTAAACATATTTTGCCCCTATTGTTTTATATCTTCTTATATATAAATACTGCTAGTAACATTCCAATTATACTTGAAACACTTATTTTAAACATCAATGCAAATGTAATTTTTACTACACTTAAATCTAAAATAATTGGATCTTGTAATCCAAAAGTTTGATTGTATGAAAGCCACCATAACCAATCTACTCTTGATGCTAATTCTCCCAATAATCCCCCTATTACTAAACCTGATAAAATAAATACGATTAATATCCATATATTCTTATCTTTTGTCGCCATTTTTATACCTCCACATCAGCCCTTATTCTTACGGCTATTTATTTTTTTCACATATTGGTATTATATATTGATTTAACATTTTTTTCAAGTAAAACCTTTACTTTTTTCATATTTGTATGTTATATTATTTTAAATCTTAATTTTTATTACCAAAAATTATATATTTAAATATAATAATAATAGTAGTATAATATACTTAATAGATTTTAAGGAGGCTTTTTTTATATATGAAAATTGAAAAATTGACTGAGAATAAAATTCGCGTTATTATTAACGCCGAAGATTTAAAAGAAAATAATTTAGATTACCATACAATTATGGAAAAACCAATAGAATCACAAAAATTATTTTTAGAAATGCTTTTAAAAGCTGAAAAAGAAGTTGGTTTTTATACAGAAGGTTGTAAACTTCTGGTTGAAGCTTTTTCTTCTTCTGATGGATTTTTTGTTTTTACAATTACAAAATATATTGAAAAAGTAACAAATTCACCACGTAAATTAAAAGTCACACCCAAAAAGAAAACAACAAGTTTAAATACACAAAGTACAACTTCTATATATATGTTTTCTAGCTTTGAAGAATTTTGTGATTTTTGTGTTAGTATAAATAATCTTCACAAAATCAATTTTAAACAATTAGCGAAGAACATTTCTTTATATTTATATAACAATACATATTATCTTGTATTGTCAAATATAAATGCCCAATATACATATCTTAGCATTTTTTATTCTACTATATCAGAATTTGCAAGTTTAGTTTCTCACTCCGAAACATTTAAAACAAAATTATTCGAACATGGTAAATCTTTAATGAAAAAAAATGCTATAGAATTAGGTATTAAATATTTTGTTTCATAACATCATTTATATTTAAAATAATGATTATCATTTATAATATATAAATAATCCACAATTCTTGCAAGAATTGTGGATTTTCTATTTTCTAATTATTTTTTTACTAATACAAATAATTTTGTGGATTATAAGCAACACCATTAACTCTAATTTCTAAATGTAAATGTGGACCTGTTGAATTTCCTGTTGAGCCTACGGCTGCAATTGTTTCTCCCTGTGAGACACTTTGTCCAACTGATGCGTATAATTTACTACAATGTGCATAATAAGTTTGAACACCATTTCCATGAGATATAACTAACATATATCCATAAGAGCCTTTCCATCCAGCAAATGTAACTGTTCCTGATGCCGCTGCCTTAATAGCTGTTCCTGATGGTGCAGATATATCTAGTCCTGTATGTGCTGAGCTTCTTATACTACTTCTTGCTCCAAATCTAGAAGTAATAGTCCCTGAAATAGGACGAATAAGAGAAATACCTAAAGATGCTTTTCCACTTGATGTTGTTGTTTGTGTATTTACATATCCTGCTGATGCTCTTGAAGAAGTATTTTGCGCCACCTTTACAGATGTTTTCTTTTCTACATATAATTTAGAAACAACTTCTTCTGCTGAAACCATATCTTTTATTCCTGTTTCATACTTTTCTAATATGGAAATTTTATCAATATTTTCACTATTTTTTTCTTTTAATGTATTAATAACATTTTCCGCCTCATCAAATGTTGATACATAATATTTTTCTTCTTGATCCTCTAATATTGCATAATATCTATAATAAGGAATACCTTGTTCTGTTACTTTATTATATATTTCTTCATCGTTTGTTACAATATTTCTTTTTAATAAACACAATTTATATTCCGGTAATTCATTTACTTGAACAAAAGCTATATTTTTATTTGTTCCATCTCCATGGTCTACATATTCATTTATTCTACGTTGTAATTCAGATTTATTGGATGTATATCCAACCTGTTCACCATTTATAAAAACACTATACGTTGGTTTATATAAAAATGCAACTGCACCTACCATTAAAAATATTGCAATCATAAAAAGAATTATGAGTTTCACTCCTCTTCTTGCATGAACCATTACCTTTTTAAACATTACACTATCTCCTTTGTATATGATAATGTAATCATATTGTAATATCTCATTTTTTGCAAAGATATAAAAAGTCTAATTTCCGTAAGTTTTTTTACTTTTTTTGGTGAATACTTTATTTTATTCTTTTTTTCTCTCTTTTTCTTTTTGTCCTTTTAAAAACATCTGTACTTGAAACATTTTTGCTTAATAAAATAAAAATAGTGTAATAAAATTTTATGCATGGTTTTATAAAATTTTAATACACTATTTTTTAGCATCTAATTATTGTAATTCTGTCTTAACGGTATTAACTTCCGTAGTTGTTGCTTTTTGTGCTGGAATATAATATCCTTTAGATTGTGCTATTTTAAATAATTCATATTGAAAACTTTCATCACTATTTCTAATTTGTTGAAAAGTTTGTCTTAATTGCATATTTTCAGCCTCTGATATCGCTGTTTGATATGCTGTTAAATCTGATTTTACACCAGCTAAAATATCATTTACCATTGTTTTCTCGTCCATAAATTCCTCCTTAATTATTTAAAAATGTCATTAATTTTTGTTTTGTATTTAGTGCATCTTGAGCAGATTTTGTAAAAAGTTGTTTTATTTGTGGGTCTACTGCCTGTGATGAATACGTGTTTAATTTTTGATATGCTGTTTCATGTGCACCAATTAAATGTCTTAAATGTTGTAATTCCATTTGATTTAAGTCTGCCATTTTTAATCATTCCTTTCTTTTTTATTTCTTTATTCATTATTTCCAAATTTATCAATTTTATTCTCAAAAAAATAACTTTTGTATATTATTTTATTTATACAAAAGTTATTTTAGTATTTGTTTTATATAATTTCTAAGTTTGCATATTTAGCCATTAATCGTTTATGCCCTACTTTATCGAAATTGATATCTACTTTTAAGTCTTCTCCCTCTGGTTCTACTTTATTGATTGTACCTTCTCCGAATTTTTTATGATATACTCTTACGCCTGCTTCATATTTTGATAAATCTACTTGGTTATTTGATGTTGATTTTTTTCCTAAATTATTTAAAAAGCTTTCTGCTGTCCTAAAAGCAAATCCAGAATTATTTAATTTATTTGATTTTGCTGCTACTCCAACAGTTTCTTTTTCGCCAATTTTATATGTCTTTATACTTCCATTATCTTTACTTCCATAAGTCCATGTATAATTAGAATCTTTAAACATTTGATTTTTGTTATTATCTTCTTCTCCAAAGGCTTCTTGATATCCTTCTAATAGCTCTTCTGGTATTTCTTTCAAAAATCTAGAAACTGGATTATAACTTGTTGAGCCAAAAATTGTTCTTTGCTTACTACAAGTTAAATATAGATGTTCTTTTGCTCTGGTAATTCCCACATAACATAAACGTCTTTCTTCTTCTAGTTCTTTTGGTTCAGAAATGGATTTATATCCAGGAAAAATTCCTTCCTCCATTCCTACTAAAAATACCACTGGAAACTCTAGTCCTTTTGCACTATGTAATGTCATAAGTGTTACGGAATCTTCTGTCTCTTCCACATTATCAATATCAGATGATAATGTAATTCCTTCTAAAAATTGGCTTAAAGAATTCTCAGCATATTCTTCTTCAAATTCAATAGCAACAGTCAAAAATTCTTCTAAGTTTTCAATTCTATTTTCTGCTTCTATCGTATTTTCGTCTTCTAGTGCTTTCGTATATCCTGTTTTCTTTAATGTTGTTTTAATTAATTCTGATATAACCAATTCATCTTTTTTATCTTTTAACGCTTCTATTGTATTGATAAAATCTCTAGAGTTTAAATACACTCTATTTAATCCATACTGATCAGCATGTTTAATAATTTCATACATGGAAGTTTCATTTTGTTCAGCTATTGCTTCTACTTTATCTAAGCTTGTCTTTCCAATTCCTCGTTTTGGCTCATTAATAATTCTCTTTAAACTCAAATTATCAGCACTATTTTGGATTAATCTTAAATAGGCAATGATATCTTTGATTTCTTTTCTTTCATAGAATTTTAATCCACCAACAATTTTATATGGTACATTTTCTCTTCTTAAAATATCCTCTATGGCTCTTGATTGGGTATTCATTCTATAAAGAATTGCAAAATCTGAATATTTATAATATTCTTCCCTTTTTAGGTGTTCAATTTCTGTTACAATATAGGTTGCTTCATCATATTCATTATCTGCTTGATATACTTTAGGAAGATTCCCTTCTTCATTTTGTGTCCACAATTCCTTCTTATATTTTACTTCATTATTTTTGATAACACTATTTGCTGCTTTTAAAATATTCCCTGTACATCTATAATTTTGCTCTAATTTAATAATTCTCGTTCCTGGAAAATCTCTTTCAAAATTTAAAATATTAGAAATATCTGCTCCTCTAAAACTATAGATTCCTTGGTCATTATCTCCTACAACTGTAATATTTCCATTTCTAGATGCAAATAAAGTAACTAACGTAAATTGTGCCTTATTGGTATCTTGATATTCATCTACTAATACATATTTAAATTTATTAGCATAATATTCTAAAATATCTGGATTTTCCATTAAAATTTTTATTGTGTAATTAATAATGTCATCAAAATCGATTGCATTATTTTCCTTTAATCTTTTTTGATATAATTCATACACAGTTGCTATTTTTTCTTTGCGAAAATCACCATTGTTTCTTGCCGTATATTGTTCAGGTTCTAACATTTCGTTTTTTGCATTACTAATTTCTGACAAGATACTTCTATCTGTAAATAATTTGTCATCAATAGCTAAATCTTTCATACAAGCTTTTACCAATGTTCTTTGATCTGATGTATCAAATATGATAAATGAAGAATCAAATCCAATTCTATCAATAAATCTTCTTAAAATCCTAACACATATAGAGTGAAATGTTCCCATCCAAATATCTTTTGCATCATCACCTACTAAATTGGCTATTCTTTCTTTCATTTCATTTGCCGCTTTATTGGTAAAGGTAATGGCTAATATATCCCATGGTTTTGCGCCTTTTTCTCCTATTAAATAAGCTATTTTATGGGTTAATACTTTTGTTTTACCGCTTCCTGCACCTGCAATAACTAAGCATGGTCCTTCTGTATTGACAACTGCTTCATATTGTTTATCATTTAATCCTTTTAATATATCTTGCATGTATTTTTACTCCTTTATTTCAAATATCTGTTTGCGTTTTTTATTCTACTATATTTCATTTAAAAAAGCAAGCACATTTTTTCTTTTCATAATACGTTTTTTATATAATACTTTTTGGCTAACTATGAGAAAATACTGATTCTGTACAATTAAAAAGGCATGTTTTACTTACATACCTTTTCCAAAACATATTTTATTATTAGCTTAATCATCTTTTTCTAAAAGGCCACATTCCATACATCTTCCTGTAGATAAGGAACAAGAATAACATATTATAGGAACATTTTCATCTGAATGAGTAACGTCAGTAGAATATCCACACAATTGGCATGTCCAAGGAATTTCTCTATTAAATTCTCCTTTATAATGCGTTCCTGTGCAATAATTATCTCCAAATATTTTACTTGCTTTCATTTCTAAATAGGTAGACTTATTCCATACATTTGGTAACAAAATAAAAACAGCAATAACGATTCCTATCACAACTATTGTTTTAATTTTACTATAATCCTTTTTTAATAAATTTATACATAGTATTAAAGAAAGTAGTCTAGTCAAAAAATAAGTTATGTAAAATAGTGCCATACTTATAACCATATCAAGTGTAATATCATTAAAGGTATTTATATCTTTTTGACTACTAAAGTAACCCCAAATTCCTGCTAATATGTATATAATACTAATACATATCGTAATTTTTAATAGTTTTTGTTGTTTATTTGTATATTTTTTGTATTGAATAAAATACAATATATATCCAATAACCACTGGCAGATATAGTAATATAACGGTCATAATATTTGAAAACGTTATGATGATTAAGTTAAAAGGTATTATTGTACATATTGCTGCAATAATTATTATATATTTATTTAATTTTGTATCCATTTAATATCTTTTCCCCTTTTTCTTGCTTTTCTATTTATTTCTTTTTGAACTGTTCTAATTTTCAAATAGCATGATTCTCTTCTAATTCCTTATTTTCAAAATTTAGCTACTCTAAATATATTTTAATATTTTTTTCTAATAATTCTTTTATGCATTAATCTTTTCCATAATCTCTTTTACAATTTTAGAATTTTGTCCTAAAATTACGGAATAAATCAAATAATCTTCCCATAATACGATTTCATTATATTGACTTTCACTTAATTGTGAAAAATCTTTCATATAATTTCTCAAACCTTCCATTTTTTTATTTATATTTCTAGCCTTTTTATTACGTATATATGGATTTTGTTTATTCATAATATAATATGATCGTATATAAACAATTGTTGCAAAAGGAAAAATAAACATAATTAAAAATAATATAAATATTACTGGCAAGAGTATCATAGCAATATTTTTATTCGGTATATTATTGAAAAAATCTGGAAAATTAGAAAAGCTTACAACAATTAAAATATATACAAACACATTAAAAATCAATTTTTTTATTATATTTTTCTTTATATCTTTATTTTCTTCTAATAAATTGTAATCTAAGCAGTCTTTTTTTACATTTTCTTCAAATTCTAACATATTTATATTTTTTAATGTATTGCTTTTCAATTTTTTAAATATATATTTTTCATTTTCATCTAAGTTTTCTTCACTATCATTTATTATTTTTATACTATCTTTAATTGTCAATTTTTGTTTTAACTCTAATGACATTAATGTAGCAACTATATCTTTTTCCTCTAATTTAAAGTCATCTATATAACTTAAAACTGCTGGAGAATATTTAGATATGATATCTCTATAATAACTATTATTTTTAAAATCTATTTTATCTAATTTTTCCTTGCTATATTTTTTATAAGCAATTCTTACTCCAATATATATAAACGTTAAATAAAAGTTTTGTAACAATGAAGCTATCACAAAGAATGAAAACATAAAAAGCATAAAGACGGTTGTGCTAAAAGATATATATATAGAATCTTTAATACTTAAAAGTTCTAAATGATTATCAGTAACAAAATGAATATTAATATCTCCACCTTGTATAGCTTGTATAATTTCAATGATTGCTCTAATGATTATGATTGACCAAAAAATAATATCAATTCTTCTTATCAGCTTTTTTTTAGTTAACATTTTATTCTCACCAATTTTAATATATCATAAAATTTTTTATTTGAATAGATTTACCTTTAAATATATAAACTTTTAAAATTTATAATTGTTTAAGTTACCCAAAATCATGATAAATTAATTGATACTATTATTTTCCTTGTCTTTAGACTCTATAACATCATAGCAAACAATCCTAGCAAAAATCCAATTATATTTCCTATTGCAGTCATTCGACCATGATATAAACTATTTGCCTCTGGAATTAATTCTCCGAGAGATGATATATAACATGGCACCTGCTGCAAAACTTAAGCAAATGGCAATTACCTCTTCTGATATTCCTCCAATAATAGCTCCTACAAAAGCACCTATTCCCGTAGTAATTCCTGACATAACAACTAAAAATATAACCTTACTTTTTTTCATACCGCCATTTTTCATAGGAATGGCCATGGATATTCCTTCTGGTATATCATGTAAGCAAATAGCAATTGCCAAACTTAAACCTAATTTAATAGATGCTCCAAAACCTGATCCAATGGCTAATCCTTCTGGAAAATTGTGAATGGCTAATCCAATAGACACAATAATTCCTGTTTTTAGCAATGTATTACTTTTGGTTGCAGTTGTTTCGTCTATCGTAAACTTTTTTTCAACTAATTTATCACAGAAAATCATCATAGCAATTCCTAATAAAATTCCTATAATAGCACTTATCAAATTGCTAATTTCTAATGCTTCTGGTATTAAATCAAAACAGATAATGGCCATCATCAGTCCTGAGGCAAATGCTAATACAAAACTTAAAAATTTTTTAGAATGTTTTTTAGTAACTACTCCTATAATTCCACCAATTGTGGTTCCAAATGTTCCAAAAAATAATCCTATTAAAGTTGTTTTTATAATTTCTTGCATGAAAAAACTCCTTAAAATATACTTTATTCTAGTTTATTTTAAAGAGTTTTATTTTATTACCTATTCAAAATTATTTTATCCCTTTATATTTTCTATATTTTACATATAATCCAATTGTACAAATAATCGTTACAAATAAAATAATACGAATAATTGTTGACACTCCAGCTTCTGGAAGTTTTATTGTTGCGGTGGTGTTATCTTTTCCATTAATTTGTACGTTATTTTGACTACCTGTTCCTGTATCATTACTGTTATGATTTTCATTAGATTGATTTGGTTGATTATCATCCGATGCTTCTGCACCTAAATTATCTACCAAAATATATCCATATATATTTTTTATATTGCTACCTGAAAAAGAAACCCATAGATAGTACAATCCTTCATCTGGAACAGATATTGGTGATTCTGGGCGACCATGACCATTCAAGCCATCAGCACTATAACCATTCCAGTATTCCCAAGTAGACCAATTGTCCGTTGGTACCGTCGTTGTTAACATACTTTCTAATTCTGTCATATCACCATTTTGAGATTTTATTTCCTTATATGTATCTATAATATTTTGGTCTGTAATTTTTTCATATTGATAATAAGCTTCACTATTATTCGCGTTTCTTAACCCCACATTAATTGTTTCAGCTTCTCCACTGCCAAATTCCTTTCCATTTTCTATGACTGTATAATTGGTAACTCTTAAATATGGTATCTTTAAATCAACACCATATGGTTCTAATACAATACTATCTGTCGTTTTATCTTTTATGGTAATATATCCAGTATCTGTTGCATTTATTACTTCTCTTATTTCCCTTGTTGTTGTGATTAAATCTACTACTGCTGTACTTTCTGTATATTCTGTTATTAAAAACCAATCTTCCACTTCTGTTGCTGCTGTTGCTGTAAATCCATATTCATATTCATGTGTCATATCTAGTTCTAAACCTGTAAAGGTAAATTTCATACTTCCATTATTAGAATATATATTTCTGTTGACATCTACTGCTGCATTTGTTGTGTTTGGTATCAAAAATACCATTAAGCTCATAAATAATAATAGGATTATATATTTTATTTTCGACATCTTGTTTTCCTCCCCATTTCTTTTGTTTTTTATTTAAACATTTTATTCAGATTACTTTATTGAAATTCATCATGATTTTTATGTAAAAAAGCATAAGCTACAAGTGCTATCACACCAATCCATAATAAATAAAATCCTAAACTATAATTATCAAAATCAACATCTAATCTGATTTGTAAATATAGTACAAATATTACAGCTAAAATTGTTGGTACAAGTGAACCTTTAGAATTATTCATATCCGCAATTTTTTTACCGATATCTGTATTAAATAAAGAAGGAATATATTTTTCTACAACATCCCTAAATATAAATAACAGATTGGCAATTGCTAATACGAGTACTACTTTCCCTTGCCAGTAATCCCATAGAGATATACTAAGAGATGATCCAAAGAAAGAATAACTCACATATGGAAATATTGTTCCTAAAATCAAACCGGCAATTCCTACTATTGCTAATATTCTTGTGTTTTTCATTTTTTCTATAATATCATTCATTTTTACGACTATCCCCCTTTCAAAATACAAACTTGATTTAACAAATCTAGTTTGCTAGACTTCCCTCTATTTTTGCATATTCCTATACTTTGAAGTTTGATATTGTGTCTATAATATTTTCACTAACATTTTTTCCACTTACTCTTTTATTATTTGCGCCTTCCATCTTTGCATTTGATAGTCCTGTTTGTCTTTTTATTAATTTATCTACTTTTCTTAAATTGAAAATTTTTGTTTTTGTTTCTGTTTCGTGATGATGCCTTGCATTTGTATTGCGATATTTCATATACATAATGAAAAAATAAATAAATCCTGCTAATAAGAATAACCAATTATATTCAAAATCACTTGCAAATACCATCGCCAACAAACCTATTAATTCCACTAAGCATGACACACCAAATAATTTTGGCATATGAATCGGTACACTTCCCATTGTCTCTTTTGTTCTGGCATTGACTGCTACATAATGTAATATACTATCTTCTCCCTTTTTTTGTTGGTAACTATATAACCATACTGGTAAATAAGCTGTTTTCCATTGTCTTCCTTTGACATCTAGTGTTTCTTTTTGCCAATTGACACCTCTATCATATTCTTTTAATGTTTCATTTGCTGCAAATCTAGCAATATCTTTTGATTGTTCTTCTACTAGTGGTTTCAGTTGTTCAACATTCGTATCACGTTTTTCTGAAGTATATCCTTTTAAATAATTTGCATTATATTTTACACAATTTTCTATATCAAATGGCATGATTGCATTAATAACATTATTTGTTTTATTTGAATTTTTTTCTAATCTATCAGAATTAGATTCAACTGTTAATCCTTCTATGCTTAAGTCAAATTCACGTTCAATATCATACAAATCTGCATCATAATATGTTCTTCTATTTTCTCCACTTCCGCGTATATATCTTCTGACTTCATGCTCTCCTCTTCCTTGAAAATTTGCATGTGAATTCACATCTACTACCATATATGGAAAATACACGCCCCTGATATTTTCTGTTGTAAATTCTGCTTCAAACTGAGGATGTGCAAAAAATTTTCTTTTTCCTACAAAGTTTTCTATTTGTTCTTTTGCCTCAGCTTTTGTTAAATGAAATGGTAAAACAACATCTGGAATGACACCATTTGGAATTTGTTGATTAACAGATAATGTATTTCTACACCAGTGACATCTGGCTTGGGTAGTTTCTGATGTATCGATTACGACTTCTGCACCACAACTACTACATTTAAAAGTCATAATATTTTGTGTTTCTTCCACAATATTTTGTGTTCCAGATCCTATTATTTCACCTTCTAGTTGACTAATATCTGTTTCCATTCCTTGAACTTTTTCTGGTTCAAATTCATGTCTACAAAAATTACATCTTAACAGGCCTGTTTTTGAATTTAACGATATGTCTGTTGAACCACATTTTGGACATTTATTTTGTCCATCTATTGAACCTTCGTCTGTTTTTATTACTTTTGGTTCATTATCTAATATTGCGTTAATTTCCATTTATCACACCCCCAAAAGCTTTTTCTTTTGTTCATCATAATCTTCTTGTGTAATTAATCCTTCATCTAACATCTTCTTTAATTTTGATAGTTTTTCATAGGGATCTTCTTGAGGTACACTATTGACTGGTTGTGTAGGTTGCTGTAACCCTCCTATTGCACCTCCTACTGCATTCATTCCCATTCCCATAAATGCCATTGCACCAGCTCCACCATTTGGATTTTCTCCTGCTGCTTGCATACCACGAGCTACTGATTGTTGCATAAATGAATTTCCTCTAGCTCCAGATAATGCATCTGCTTTTTTTACATCACTTAATAATTTTTTAGTATCTTCATCATATTCAATTGCCTGAATAGCCACTTTAACAATTTCAAGTCCTCTATCTGTTTTCCATTGGTATCCTTCTTCAACAGCTTGAGATAAAGACTGTGCAAATCCAATTTGATCTCCCTGTATTTTAGTAATACGATTTCCTTTACTTGGGTCATTTGTATAATTTGAAAAGGCTGCGGATAAACTACTAACAACCTCATTAAATAATTGTGCTCCTGAATCATTGTCCATATCTGCAAAATCAAAAATTGGTGCATCAGCTTGCAAATAACTTGCTGGAACAAAATCTTTTAGAAATAAGATTGGATCAACAATCTTTAATGTATATGTTCCTCTTGTTATAGCTCCTACCTGTGCATTTAAATAAGCATCATCCCAGTAAATTTCAGATTGTGTTCCAAAACGGTTATTGGGAATTTCTTTTAAATTTACGTAAAATGCTAATTGTTGTGAACCTGGTTGCCCTCCAAATTTAAATCTCTCCCAACTTTGTGAAAGTGTTGATGATAAAATTCCATCTCCTGCAAACATAGATTTAGAGTTTGAATCTTCTGATGAATATATATATCCACCTGCTTCTGCAATACATCCTGTTATTGCTCCATCTTGTAAAGTAATAAGTGCTGTTCCTTCTGGTACAACAATTTTACTTCCATTTGAAATAATATTTTCTGATCCTTTTGTATTAGAACCTCTATCAGCATTTGTTTCTTGTGGTACTGCTCTAAAAATAGCAGCTGTTCCTGGAACACCTTGCATTGGAATATAGAAATCTTTCCATTGATCTGCAAAAGCTCCTCCTATTGCACCTGTAAATGCTTTAATAAATCCCATAAATATACCTCCTCATAAAAAATGATTAAAACTTATTATTCAAATTCTTTATATCATTAATGTCGAAAAATGTAAATACTTTTTTATATTTTTCCTACTGTATATGGTAGGTAAATTTATCGTATTAAACAGTTATTTGTCTACCAAAGGATTTAATATAATAAAAATATTATAGTAGATAGGATGTGAAACCATGCAAAAGGGATTTTATCGATTTTATCCTAGAGAAAAATGGATAAATAGAAATGTAGAAATAGAGGATAGTTTATATTCTGAATTAAAAAGAATATCAGAAAAAGAATTAGATGCATCTATTAATAAATTAATTGATGCTTGTGTAGAAAATTTCAAAATTGAAGATGATAAAATTGTATATTACAAAAAACCAAAAGATGAAATTACCATCACAAGGAGTATTCGTTTAAGAGAGTCTATGTGGAATAAATTAGATGAATATAAAAGAGATTATGATATTTCATTATATAAATTGATTAATATGTCTATTAAATATACTTTAGACGATAGATAAAAAGTCATTCTAATATAGCAGTCTATGTCTCCCTAATCTTGTTCTCTATAACAAATAAGAACCTGACCCGACATAGCAATCAAAGATTGCAACCCTAGTACCCTAGAACCTTGTTGTTGAAGACAAAATAAAAACAGGACCCACATTGTGGATCCCGATACATGATATAATATTAACTTTTATTCGTCTTCACCTTTTAATTTTTCAGCTCTATCTGCTGCAATTAAATTATCAATCATTTCGTCTAAATCACCATTTAAGAAGTTTTCCATCTGATAAATACTCATACCAATTCTATGATCTGTAATTCTTCCTTGAGGATAATTATAAGTTCTTATTTTTTCACTTCTATCTCCTGACCCTACCTGAGATTTTCTCGCATTTGATATTGCACTATCTTGTTTTTGTTTTTCTATTTCATATAATTTAGTTCTAAGCATTTTCATCGCATTATCTCTATTTTGGAATTGCGAACGCTCTGTTTGACATTCTACTACAATACCTGTTGGTTCGTGGATTAATCTTACGGCTGATGAAGTTTTATTAATATGTTGTCCTCCTGCTCCTGAAGAACGAAATACTTCCATCTTAATATCTGCTGGGTTAATTTCAATTTCTACATCTTCTACAACTGGTAAAACTGCAACAGTTGCTGTTGATGTATGGATTCTTCCACTACTTTCCGTATCCGGAACTCTTTGTACTCTATGAACTCCACTTTCAAATTTTAGTCTACTATATACACCTTTACCAGTAATCATAAAAGAGATTTCTTTATATCCTCCTAAACCTGTTTCATTCTCATTTAAAACTTCTACTTTCCAATGTTTTCTTTCTGCATACATAGTATACATTCTAAATAAAGTTCCTGCAAATAATGCTGCTTCTTCACCTCCAGCTCCAGCACGAATTTCACAAATAATATTTTTATCATCATCTGGATCTTTTGGAATTAATAAAACTTTTAATTCTTCTTCTATTTTTGGTAATTTTTCTTTTGATGCATAATATTCTTCTTCTGCAAGTTCTTTCATTTCTGGATCTTTCATTAATTCTTCTGCTTCTTCCATAGATTGTTTTACCTTTTTATACTCTCTAAATTTTAATACAATTTCTTCTATGCTTGCGTGTTCTTTCATCAATTTTTGCCATTCCGCATGATTAGATATAATCTCTGGGTCACTAATCATTTTCGTCAATTCATCATATCTCTTTTCTACCGTTTCTAATTTTTCAAACATAAATCTTCTCCCTCTTTCTTATCGCTTGCAATATTATACTATATTTTTTTTGTTTTTACAAGAGAAAAGACCTATTATATATATAGGTCCTCATCATTATTTAATCCAAACAATATTTTTAATTCTTCGTCTGAATCTACTCTATTTATTTCCTCTTCCTTTCCATTTACT
The DNA here is from genome assembly GCA_944386365.1 of uncultured Clostridia bacterium. Taxonomy (GTDB): domain Bacteria; phylum Bacillota; class Clostridia; order TANB77; family CAG-508; genus CAG-269. Next base: position 5,611 of record CALXAT010000006.1, on the reverse strand, counting down.
TCATTATTCTGAATATTTTCATTCTCTTGCAAATCTTCGGTTACTGTTTCTTGTGAATTCGTGAATTCATTAACATTTTTATTTTCTTTTTTCAACATATCTACATATTCTAATAAATCATCTATATATTTTCTAACTTCTTCCGAATATTTATATGCTAAAATATTTTCATTTTTTATCATAATGACACTTAAAGCAATATTTATAATGGTAGCTAATAATAAAACAATATTAAATCTTCCTATCACCATAAATAGTATAATCGATGTAATAATATTTAATATCCCAGCAATAGAAATATAATTTAGATTACCTGATTTTGCCATCATATTCTTCTTTTCAATTTCATATAAAATCATTTTTTCCATAGTTAACTTACAAATTTCACCTCTTTGTAAGTAATAATTTTCTTTTTGTTTTTTCTTAAATTCTTTTATATCGATTTCATCATGAAAAGCACATACGATTTTATTTATAAACATACTTTCATAAGAAGGAATTTCATCTGTTGAGTATTCTTTTATTTTATTACTATCTATTTTTTCTAAAGCATCAATTGATTTAAATAAACTTCTGTCCTTTAATTTTAATATATTCTTTTCTTTATCAAAATATATATATCCTTTTTGCATAAGATAATATATTTCCGCATTTAGTAATGTATTATCTAATATAAATTCATTTTTTATTAAAAATCTTGTTAATATTGGATCATATTTATTTTTAAAGGGTTCTTTTGATTTTATTATTTCTTCATTTTCTTTTTTTATAATATATATAACTATACCAATATAAACAATAGACATTATATACAAAAGAATTGTTTTTAAAATTTCTATATTGGCAAATACAACAACTAATACACTTATTAAAATATTTATAACCACAAGTATCATTAAAATTTTAAAAATATCTTTCTTGTCATTCCCTCTTATTTTTATATTTAAATTCATTTTCTCTCCCCCTTCTATTGTTACAAAATCTTTTATTACATTAACATGTTTTTTCTCATAAATGAATATAATTATATTGTATTTTTAATTGTTCTAATATATTTTTTTCTCTTTCTGTACAAGTAAATATAATAATTTGTCTATCTTGATATTTATTTGCTAAATATTTTAATATATTTTCTAATCTTTGTGTATCATAATAGGCAAATGCCTCGTCCAAAATAATTGGCATCTTTTCTTTTGATAAATCTTCTACCATTGAAAGTCTTAAAGATAAATATAATTGATCTACCGTTCCTATACTCAATCGATTTGCTTCTACATAATTTCCATTATTTAACTCTATAATTAATCCATTATCATCTTGTAACATAACATTTGTATATTTACCATTTGTTATTTCATGTATGTTTCTAGAAAGGTTTTCCGTAAATTTAGGTGTGACTGTATTTTTCATTTTTTCATATGCTTTTGCCAAAAGTTCTTTGGCCAAATTCATACTTTTTTCTAGCCTTTTTAAGTTTACAATCTTTTCATTATCGTTAACTATTTTTTCTTCTATTTTTATTAAGTTATCTATTTTCGGTTCAACATTTTCTTTATCAAAATCTAATTCATGTAATTTTATTTTTATTTCATTTAACTCTTTTTGTATTTTGTCTATTTGATCATTTATATTATTTAAATTATTTATTTCTTCTATTTTATCATTTTTTATTTTATCTAAATATTTATTTTTATTTTTTTCTATTTTTAAATTTATATTTAAATTTAAATTATTTTTTAAATCTTTTATTTCTTTTTCTAATGCATCATTATTTTTTTCTATTATTTTATTTTCATTTATATATGTATTTTTTTCATTATCTATTCTTTCTTTCTCTTCTTTATTTTCTTTTTCTAATATTTTTATTTTATTTTTTTTATTTTTTAAATAAATAATAGAAAAAATTAAATCAATTGGGAGAGTAAGAAGAAAAATATATTTAAACATATTATTTTTTATGAAAATAAATTGTAGAATATTTATTAAAATTAAAATAATAAATATAATAATAAATTTATTTTTTAATTTATTTTTATTTTTTATTAATTTATTTATTTTTTGATTATTTTTTTCAAGTATTTTTTGGTTTCCATTTTCAATTTCTAAAATTTCTTTTTTATTAAAATTTATTTTTTCATTATTTTCATTTTTTATATTTTCTTTTATTTTTATTTTTTCATTTTCTATCTTTTCTTCTTCATATATTTTTTTTATTTCATTAAAATATTCTAATTTTATTTCTAAATTTGAAAATTTTTCCAACAAGTTGTTTTTATTTTCTTCAATCTCATACTTTGAATTTCTGTATTTTTCTAATTCTCTTTTTTCTTCTTCTAAATTTTGTGTTTCACGTAATAATACATTTAATGGTTTTTCTCTAGATTTTTGTGTCCCAATTTCTTCTAATTGTCTTCGATTAATTCTATCAATTGCTCTTTTATATGAAACATTATCTTCTCCGGTTCCTACTAAATTGGCTATTTTTTGTATCAATATATTTTGCGCTTTTGTTTCTAATTTTACTTGTTCTTGATTAACAACAATGGTAGATAAAAATAAAGTTTCATCCATTTTTGTTTGTTCATAAAAGAACTCATTTCCCTTTGATTTATCTATATTAAATTCTTTAGAAATATCCTCTTTCTTTCCATTATATATTTGTGGATTTTTCTTTTTAAAATCTCTAAATACTTCAAATGTTTCATGATTATCTAATACATATTCTATTTTTCCAGAAAATTCTTCTGTTCCCCAAGGCTTGTATTTTTCAAAATCTGAATATTCTTTTCCATTTTTATTTTTAGATATTCCATATAACATATTGGTTATGAAACTTAATACAGTAGATTTACCAGATTCATTTTTTCCATATATAATATTGATATTTTCACCTAAATCTATTTCTTTATCTTTTAGTTTTCCATAAGCATTTATTTTTAAATGATTAATTTTCACCTTTTCACCTCTATTCCAATGCCTCAAAAGCAATTTCAACTGCTTTTTCTATAATTTCTAATTCTGCTTCATTTTCAGCTTTTTCTTTTTCTCTTAAAACTTCTTTTGTAAACAATCCTTTCAATGTATAATTATTCGCTATTTTGTCTAAATCATATTCTAGTTTTGTATGATCTTTTATTTTAATAATTCTCTCATTTGTTAATAATTTGTATAATGCATATCTGTCAATTTCAAAATTTCTCTTTCCAATTAATATTAACTTTATTAATTGATTATCTTTTATATCTAAATTATTTATTTTTTCAATTAATTCCTCTTTAGAAATGATATTGCTTACATCCAATTCTACCTCTTCAAAATTGTTTTCACTTAATGGAATAAATTCTGTTTTTAATGTCTTACTTTCTTCTTCTATCTCTCCAACAATCATTCCATGCTTTCCTAATTCATCAAATCCTAAGGAAATCAATGAACCGGGATACACAATTTTTTGATTTTCATATGTATGATAGTCCAATTTATGTATATGTCCTGTTGCTACATAATCAAATCCTTTTTCTTCTAATAATTTTTTAGATATAGAATTATATTGCTTTTCTTCTAAATTTGCTCCATCAATTGTACTATGAATGACCAATACATTGATTTTATTTTTATCTTTTAACGCTAAATTTTCTATACCACAATCTGTACAATAAAAATCATCAAAACCATACCCATATATATCTACTTTTTCTAATTCAACTCTTTCTATTTTGGAATTAAATATATGCACATTTTCATTCCATTGAAATCTATTATAATATGAATTTTTAATATATGGATCATGATTTCCTGGACTAATATATATTTTTGTATCTGGAATTTCCTTAAATAAGTTATTAATATATTCTATAGTTGATTTTCTTATATATTGCTGTTCATATACATCTCCTGCAATAAATAAATATTCTATATGATTTTCTTTTATATATTCAATTACTTTTTTAAACACTTTTCTTTGCTCTAATCGCTTAATATCCCCTAAGTTTTCTCTATCTGATAAATTTACAAAAGGGCTATCAAAATGTATATCTGCAATATGCACAAATTTCATATTTTCTTTTTTCCTCTTTTCTTTTCATATTTTTCTTATGGTTATGATTGTATACTAATTGTTATTTTTTTTCAAGTAGATTAGGCGAAACTTGTTTTGGTTAATTATTAATGCATAAATAAAAAAATATCCAAATCATCTACAATATAATTAGGATATTTTCAATTTAATTTTTATATTATTTCTTAAAAAATTTTGCAAATTATTCTGTAAATTTTATAGCATCACCTGATTGTCCATTACCTGATTCATATTTTAAATTTTCTTTTAATGTTACTATTGGTCTTATGCCCATTTCAATAAAATCACCATCATTTCTATCTGTTCTAGTAACTGTTGTAGAACCAACTTGCAGTCTACTTATCATATAATATATATTATACATTACAAGATTATTTGAACCGTAATATGGCTGCTCTCCTGATATCCAATATAAATTTTCCCACTCTTTTGTACCTTTGTAATTTCCTTTTAATAATTCCAATAACACTCCTTTTTCGTTTTCTGACAATTTTATATTCTCTTTCGTAATTAGAGGATTCCACATATGATTCTCAATCACTATCGGATTTTCATCTGAAGGAACTCTACCATCAAGCATTTTAAAAACTGTATATTCCCCCCTTGTATTATCAAAAGTATTTAAAGAGTAATTCGAATAATATGTGTATGTATTTCCATAGTATTTACCCATACTACTATCAGGTTCAACCCAGTCTACAATTTTCTTTATATCTTTTTCATCTATACTTGTAGCACTTTCTGCTCCATTTCCATGACCATATATTGCACATATTTTATCTAATTCATTGTTTGCTTGTTTCCATCCATTTTTTCCATTAAAGCATAATTTATCCCCTGTTAATCCATTTGTATATAATATATCTTCACTAATTATTCTTACCTTTCCTTCTTCTGTGACATCCCATACTCTCCATTTAGTATCATTACTAGATTTAAATGTATAATCTTTAACGCCATTTCCAATATCTTCACTATCAACATTTCCTTCTGAAATATAAGTATTCTCTTCTCCTGGTTTATATTCTATATAATCTCCTATATTAACAATATTATTTAGTTTATTATCTTCTAGCTTTCCCTCTTGAGTCATTATATATGTGTTTGTAGTATCGTTATACTTTATTTTTAATAAACCTGTCCCTCCTGTTACTTCTATATTGTTTGCATTTTCTCCATCTGCTATTAACTGATTTTTTAATTCTTCATCACTTACTGGTGCCGATATATTATCAGTTTGTTTTTTTATATTTATACTTTGCCATGCTAATTGTATTTTTTCCTTTTCTTCTGCTTCTACATTTGCCTCTTTAGCTTTAGTCGCTCGAGTCAAAATTCCATTATCTCCTGTTAGCGTAGCAATAGTTACACCTGCTAGTATTAGTAAAACAATAATTGTCCTAATATTCCGTTATGACTATTTTTTAATCTAGCCAACATTTTGTAATTTATTATCTTTTTTTCCCATATTTAAAATATTGAATTTATAATATATAGTTATTTCTTTATTCTCAGATATTTCTATCTTATCAACTA
>CALXAT010000005.1 GCA_944386365.1 uncultured Clostridia bacterium | reverse complement strand
AATATTTCTTTTGAAATATTCTCCGCTTCGGTTTATTCTCTAAAGGATTTTATTGTTTACTTTTCAATGTACTTTTTATTCGTTCCTCTTGCGGAACGAGTTGCATTATACTATACCTTGTTTTGTTTGTCAAGACTTTTTTTGACATTTTTTTATTTTTTTAATTTGGGCAAAATAAAAAACTAGTAATTGTTTTTTGAGAGTTATATTTAAATGTTTTATTATTACTAATTCTCTTGTTTATTTTTATTATTTCGTCTGTTGCAAGGTACTTATTTATAATAGCATTTTTATTTTTTTATGTCAATACTTTTTTTCGATTTTTTTTATGTTTTTTTGTGGAAAGTTTTGACATAAAATCTACAACATGATTTGTAGTAAAATTATATTAACATCTTTATATATTTATGTCAATACTTTTATAAAAACTTTTTACTTTTTTTATCATATTTTTCATTCTCTAAATAATTCCTTCTTATTATATTATATATAAAATCTTATTTTCAATTTATACGTTTAAACAATAAAAAATACAGAAGTGTAGTAAAATAATGCTACACTTCTATACCTTATTTATTCCCATATAGTCTTTCTAACACAATAATAAACATTGCATGACTCCATCCTAAACCAATTACCCAATTTGGTTTTAAGGTATTATTATCAACTTGCTCTCCTAAGAAACAATGTTTACCCGCCGTCTTTATAACAAAATCAAATGTCTCTTTTGCTTTTTTCTTTTCTCCTGCATCTAGATAATATAATGTCATCCACAAATTAGATATTGGCCATGGATTTCCATTCATATAATGATCATGTTCAAATCTTTGATATCCCCCAGTGTACGTTCGAATACTTAAATTGATTTTTTCAATTGTATTCATGATTTTTCTTTCTTTAGGCTTAAATACATTAAATGGTTCTACGGCACCTAGTATACTTATATCCATCAATTTATCTTCTGTATTCCTATAATATGAATTGGTTTCCTTATCATACATTTTCTCATTTATGAAATTCTTGATGGCCGTTTGTAAATATTTTAATTCTTTTTCTGTTTTGGATACTTTTTCTTCTTTTAATCTATTATTATCAAATTCAGAAATATTCTTATCTAATATTTTATATATTTTCATAATACACTCAAATGCTGCATAAATACTTGCTAACGAATATAAATGAATTCCTTCATGCATTTCCCAAATATCATAACTTACATGTATCTTATTTTTATTAGCATAACTACTATTTTCAATTTCTTCTTTCACAACATCTTCATCTTGATCTTTTATATCTAGCCATTGTTTTACATATTTTTTTAGAAAATCAATTGCTTTTTCGCACATTTTCAAATTATCTTTTAAGAATTTTTCAGATTTTGTATATTGATAATGTTCATAAACGCCATATACAACACTTGCAGTTTCATCTACTTGATATCCCCAACAAGGTGCTAATTTTCCATCTGTATAAAATCTTTGCTCCCACATTCCATTTTTACTTTGTGTCATTTTGCAAAAATTCTTATAAAATTTTTCTGTTTCTTTTTGCATCTTTAAAATATCCATTGCTCTTGTAATAAATACCGCATCTCTTGGCCAACAATAAGCATATCTTCCACATTTTGTAAAATATTCATCTATTTCCGGTGAAGCAATAATGCCTCCTGTTTCCTGATTAGTTAATAAAGGAAATAATAATATCGTTCTTTTATATATTTCATATATCTTTTCTTCATAACTATTTTCAGATTCTTTTAAATTTAAACTATTATGTGCCTTTAAATATTTTCTCCAATATGTTTTAGTTGCTGCGCATTCCTTATTTAAATCTTTTCTTCTTATTCTATCTATTTCATCTTCTATATCAGATATATTTCTATTTTCATCTGTTAATATGCATATTTCTATTGTTTTCTTTTCATTTGGATGTATAATACCAATTTTATAGCTGATACTGGTATCTTTTGACATCCCAATATAGTCTTTATCATAAATTTCTGTTCTTTTTATAGTTTCTTTACTCCCATTAATTTGATGTTTATTAATATTATATTGTTTTGCAAATGTAGAAACCACAAAATCATGAGCATATTGAATCATACCACTATCGATTACTTTACAACTAACATGATTATTTTCACTAGATAACAATTCCGAATGTATATAGAATTCTATATCTAAATCTATCTTGCTATCATTTATAAAGGTATATTTTTTTAATAATACATTGTCTTCTTTTATTAAAGCACAATCTGTTTGAAGCATTGTTAAGTTAAAATATGTGTTTGTAATTTCTGTATTTAAAATATTTGTATCTGTATCATAATATTGTTTATAAACATTATTGATATCATCATGTAAATAAATTAAATCAGAATTATTCACTTTTACCCCTGTATGGAAGAAACTAATATATTGTCTATTCTCTCTTGAGGGAAAATAAAGTCTTTGCAATTCTCCTTTTGAAGAATAGGTTACTAACATTTTTTTGTTTCCTATAATTGCTTCGTTTAAATACTTATTTTCCATTTCTCAATTCTCTCCTTCTATTTTTTTATAAATTTTTATCCTTCTATTACATTTAAAATTTGTTTTTCTAAGTCTTTTATCTTTTCATTAATTCTAAAGATATCTTCATCTCTTAAATTCTCATCTTGTAAATCTTGATTAACATAGACTTCCATATCTTTTAATTCATCTTTTAATTTTTCTAATCTTTGTAAAATTTCTGACTTAATTGTTTTATTTACTCTTCTTTCTATCTTATGTGTCATAACAATTTCATCGTTTAATTCATAAGTTTCACCAAATTCAGGTGTTGTTACACCTATTTTTGTCTCTGTTTCTATTTTGTCTGCTAATATATCTTGTGATTCTGGTTCTCCATGCACTAGAAAAATATGTTTTGGCTTCTTAATATAAGAATATATACTATTCATTAACAATTCTTGATCTGCATGACCTGAATATCCTTCTATATATTCTATTCTTGCATTGACCGCAATTTCTTCTCCAAATATTTTAACTGTTTTTGCGCCATTTACAATATTATAACCTAATGTTCCTGGTGCTTGATATCCTACAAAAAGAATTGTACTTTTTGGATTCCATAAATTATGTTTCAAATGATGTTTGATTCTTCCTACATCGCACATACCACTTGCAGATATAATAATACTTGGTGTTGGATCTTCATTTAAGGCTTTTGACTCTTCAGCTGTTTTAGTAAATTTTAATCCTGGAAATTCTAAAGGATTATCCCCTCTCATAATTTCTTCTTTCGTTTTTTCATCAAATAAATCTGTATTTTCTCTAAAAACTTCTGTTGCAGATATTGCAAGAGGGCTATCTACATATACAGGTGCCTTCATTAAGGTTTTATATTTTCTTCTGAATTCTTCATCTTCACTATGTTCATCTTTTAATTTGTTTATTTCATATAAGATTTCTTGTGTTCTTCCTACTGCAAAAGATGGAATAACTACAGTTCCTCCATTGTCTAATGTTTCTGATACAACGTCTAAAAATATTTGTGCTTTTTCGTCATTTCTCATATGCAATCTACTTCCATAAGTTGATTCCATAACAAGAAAATCTGTATCTTCGATCATAGTTGGTGGACTTAATAATGGGATATCATTGTTTCCAATATCTCCTGTGAAAACCGTTTTTATTTCTCTATCTCCTTCTTTTACCCATACCTCTATAATACTAGAACCTAACATATGTCCTGCATCATTAAATCTTACATGTATTTCTGGAGTTATTTCAATGATTTGATCATATTGAACAGGCTCAAATATTTCCAAACATCTCGCTGCATCCTCTGCTGTATAGATTGGTTCTATAGGTTCTTCGCCTTTTCTTTTTCTCTTCTTATTCTTCCATTCTGCCTCTGTTTCTTGTATATGTCCACTATCTGGTAGCATTAAGGCACATAAATCGCAAGTTGCTTTATGTGCATATACTTTATTTCTAAATCCTTCATTATATAGTTTAGGAATTCTTCCTGAATGATCTATATGTGCATGTGTTAAAAGCATAAAATCAATTTCTGATGGATTAAATTCAAATTCCTGACTATTTTCCATTTCCTGTTCAGCTTTTCCTTGCCACATGCCACAATCTACTAAAAATTTCTTTCCAGCACCTTCTACTAAAAAGTTTGATCCTGTTACCGTTCTTGTTGCTCCTAAAAATGTAATTTTCATAAAAATCCTCCATTACTCAAAAACTTTTACTTTTTTATTTAATTTTATTTCTAAATCTTTTTTATTTATATTTTTTAAATGATGCATTTCTATTTTTTCTTCATACTCATCTTCATCAAATAGCTGCATAAAAAATTTATCTTTTTCTTTCACTAGCTTGATATAAATTTCTTCCAAATCAATTGCTCTTATGTCAAATATATGTTTTAATATTTCCTCATCAATATCTTTATTCTCCGAAACTATCATAATCACTTTTAGTTCTTGTGCTTTATCTAATAATAATCTTATTGTTTCATTTAGTTCTTTGCTTATTTCTTTTACTTCATTGATATCTACTTCATAATTAAAAGGCATTAACTGATAATATCTAAATTCATATATAGCATCTATCACTTGATTTTTATTTTCAATTTTTTCTATTTTCAATTTATAACATTTTAAAAATATCTTTTGTAATTTTATGATGGTATTACTTATTTCTTTTTCTAAATCTTTTATATCTACTAATTTTAGATATTTATATTTTTGTTCCACTTCTTTTTTATAGGCAACGAATTTCTTTGGATTTAACAAACTATTTAGTTTTTCCAACTCTTCTAGTTTTTCTTCTCTTTCTTCTCTCATCAATTTAGACAAAATTCTTACGCTAAAGATTTTCTTTTTTAAAGATAATTTTTCATTTCTTTTTACATATTCTTTTTGCAATAATTCCTTATTATTTATTGTTTCATCTATTCGTTTTATTTCTTCTGTCAATTCCTTTTTTTGCCTTGTAATCATTTCTACAAACTTTTCTTTATTATCTACCTTATTTAATTTTTCTTCTATTGTTTCTTTTTCTTTTTGTAATTCTTCTCTTTCTTTTGAATCATATTTTAACGCTAATAATACAGATAAATTTTCTATTATTTTTAGAAGTTCTTTTTGATTTTTTGTTCCATATTTTTCTTCTAATTTACTTTTTAAGATTTCCATATAATCTATTATAAATTCTTTATTATTTATCCATTTTTCAAAAAAATCATATCCTAGTAAGATTCTTAAATTTTGATAAATAAGATTATAATCTATACTTTCAATTTCTCTACGAATCGTTGTCCATGAATAGCCATTAAAATCTCTTAAAGGTTCTACCGTATCTATATTATTACCAATATTAATTAAATTAGATAGTGTTTTATAAATGATAGGATAATCCTTTTTTATAATGGTATCTTGTTTACTTATCTTTGCTATACAATATAATAGTTTCCTTTCTATTGGGTAACATATAATTCTTTTATTTTCTTTATCCACTAAAAAGGATTTATTACCTAAAATATTTTCTTTAGCATTCATTTTACATATTGTTATATTTTCACAATTTTCATCTATCATTTTTATAAAATTTTTAATATAGGTCTCTTTATCTGATACATTTCTTTTTGTTTTTTCATAATCTTTATATGATGCTTCAATCTTATATAATATATTAAGGAGAAGATTTTTTGCACTTTCGTCAAAAGATTTTTTCTCTAAAATCATTTCAAGTTCATTATTATAATCCTTTTTTACGATTTTATCTAAAAGTTTTTCTTTTTTCTTTTGCATACTCTTCTCCTTTCTTCAATTTATTTTATCTTTATGTAACTACATCATTTTCTTTTGTTCCCATCTTTAATTCATTTAATTTTTCTAATGTCATTAATACTTCTCTAGGCTTGCTTCCTTGATATCCTGAAATAATACCTCTTTCTTCCATCTGGTCAATGATTCTTCCTGCTCTTGCATATCCTACCTTAAATCTTCTTTGAATAAATGATGTAGAAGCTTGTCCAGTTTCTACTACTGTTTGAATAGCATCCATTAATAATGGATCTGTTTCATCATCTGCTGCTTGCTCTTGCGCTAATTCTTTATCTGTTTTATTGTTATTTTCTATGCTTTCTAATATATCTTCACTATAGGTAGCGGTTCCATTAGATTTTACAAAATCTACGATTTTTTCCACCTCTTCATCAGATACAAATGCCCCTTGTACTCTTGATGGTTTTGGAGCACCTGATGGGAAGAATAACATATCTCCCTTTCCTAACAATTTTTCTGCACCTATTGTATCCAATATTGTTCTTGAATCCACTTGTGATGATACAGCAAATGCAATTCTTGATGGAATATTTGCTTTAATTAATCCTGTAATAACATCTACAGATGGTCTTTGTGTTGCAATAACTAAATGCATTCCAGCAGCCCTTGCCTTTTGTGCTAATCTACAGATTGCTTCTTCAACATCTTTGGCAGCTACCATCATTAAGTCTGCTAACTCATCCACAATAATAACGATTTGAGGAAGTTTTCCAATACCACCTTCTTTTTCAATTGCCTTATTATATCCTTTTAAATCTCTTACACCTTTGCTAGCAAATTTGTTATATCTATCATCCATTTCTTGAACTGCCCAAGCAAGCGCACCTGCTGCCTTTTTAGGATCTGTTACAACTGGTATTAGCAAATGTGGTATTCCATTATATACAGATAATTCAACAACTTTAGGATCTACCATAACCAATTTTACTTCACTTGGTTTGGCATTATAAATAATACTAGTTATAATTGTATTAATACATACACTCTTACCAGAACCTGTACTACCTGCAATTAAAACATGTGGCATTTTTGCAATATCTGCTAATTGTGTATTTCCTGCAACATCTTTTCCCAAAGCAATCGTTAATTTTGATTTATTTTCTTGGAACTCTTTACTTTCCAAGACTTCTCTTAAATGCACGGTTTCTTTTTCCTTATTAGGTACTTCTATACCCACTGCTTGTTTTCCAGGTATTGGTGCTTCAATTCTTATTGTTTCCGCTGCTAGATTCAAAGCAATATCATCTGCTAAATTAGCAATCTTACTAACTCTAACACCTTCTGCTGGTTTTAGTTCATATCTTGTAATGGCTGGCCCTACTGAAACATTTTCTACTTTTGCTGATACGCCAAAACTATATAATGTTTTTTGTAATTTAGTTGCTGTATCTGTCAATAGCTTTGCTCCACCTTTCAATGTCTTCGCTTTGCCTTTGCTCAATAACTCAATTGGTGGATATTCATAATGTTCATCTTCTACTACCATTGCATGTTCTAATTGAAGAACTTCTTTCTTCTTATCCTCTTTCTTTTCTTCCTCTTGCTTAAACAAGTTATTTTCTATTACATCTGGTTGCATTTCTTTTTTACTATTTTTGGTTAATGGTTCTAGATCATCATTTGAGTGATCATATTTTTTTAAACCTTTTGTATTTTCTGTTTCATCTAATATTCTACCACCAAAATTAATTTTTATTTGGTTATCCATAACTTCTTTTTCTTTTTCTGCTTTTGCATTTGCAATTTTCTCTGCTTTTATTCTGGCTCTTTCAGCCATTCTTTCTTCACGTTCTCTTTTTCTTCTCTCTTGTGCTGTCTCTTTTATTTCTTCTCGATTTCTCTCTTCTCTTGCTTCTAATCGTTCTTCCCTTTTATCTTCAATCTTTTCTACAAGCATATTAATTAAATCAGACATATTGATTCCAAATGTAAATACTAAGAATATAACTGCTACACCTATACAAAGTATAACTGCACCTACATCTCCTAGCAATTTTGCAAGTGGCACAGCTGCAACTGCTCCTATTGCACCTCCACCTTTACTTTGTTCTCCCAAAGCATATGCATCTTTTACAACTTCTGACAATGCTTTTTCTGATTGTAATTCTCCAGTAGAAATCTGAACAACACTAAATAAGACAGATAAACTAACAATAAAAATAATATATTGTACTAATTTAGAAAATAATGTATCTCTGCCATCCGTTGCCAATTTTATTCCGATGGCAAAACCTCCTATTGGAAGAACATATTGCATAATTCCAAACATTCCTCCTAAGATTTCATTTAATTTTACACCAACAACACCTGATTTTGTATATATTAAAACACCTAGTAATACACTTAGCATAATAATGGTTACAACTGCTAAATCTAATTTAGATGCTGTTTTTTTGCTTTTTTTATATCTTCTTTTTTTAGCCATTTGCATCATCCCTTCTGCTTACATCCTTTAAACATAACGAAAGCCAGAAATCAAAAGTCTTCATTTCTTTGACTTCTGAATCTGACTTCTGATTACTATTTTAATTCTTTTCTACTATTTTGTATCGTTTTTATAGTATCCTGTAATGAAATTTCCATTAATTTTAAGGCTTCAGACATATTTGTTTCTAGTTTTTCTAATGTTTCTTTCATGATATCTTCTGTATTTCCTAATAAATTATCAGCATATTCTTTTGTACCTTTTGATATTTCTCTTGACATTTCATTGGCAGTTTCGATAATTTCTGTTTTTTGATCATACGCTTTTCTTGTAATTTCATGTTCATCTATCATTGCTATAATTCTGTTTTCTGCCTCTTTTACAATGCCATCTGCTTCTTTTTGTGCTTCTACTAATATTCTTTGTCTTTCTTCTTTTACCCATTTTGCTTGTTTTAATTCATCTGGTAGCTTTATTCTAATTTCTTTTATCAAATCCAACATTTCATCTTTATCAACAATGCTTTTAGAAGAAAAAGGTAAATTTCTACTTTTTTCTAATAAATCTTCTAATGTTTCTAACAATGTAAAAATTTCCATGGTTTTGCCCCTTTCTACTATTATATCCTTTTTAAGAATATAAGATATGCTCGCCCATATTTTCTAATATCTTCTATTTTATAATTTACATCTTTTAAGTTCTGTAGTATATAATCTTTATTATCATTTTCTATAATGATCAATGCATCTTCTTTCATCAAATCTTTTTCTTGCATTATTTTTACTGCTTCAATAGCTAAATTTGTTTTATATGGTGGATCCAAAAAAGCAATATCCAATTTTTCATGTATTTTACTTTGTAAAACCTGTTTAAAATTCATATTATATAATTCCACATTTTCTGTAAAATGTGTTTTCTCTATGTTTTTCTGAATTACATTACATGCTTCTTTTGAATGGTCACATAAAATAGCTTTTTTAGCACCTCTACTTAACGCTTCTAGTCCAATAGCTCCGCTTCCAGAAAATAAATCCAAAAAAACGGAATCTTCAATTTTGTTTTGAATAATGTTAAATAAAGATTCTTTTACTCTGTCTAAAGTAGGTCTTGTATTTTCACCTTCTAAAGTATATAATTTTGTTCCTTTTGCTTTTCCTGCAATAATTCTCATAATAAAACCTTTCCTACTACTATCATTTTAAACCTTTTTCCACTAAAGTCAATACTATTAATAGAAATGTAACATACATTTAACAGTTCTGTAATATATTACCGGTTTTGTAATATTTTTCTCCTAATTACTTTCTTTTTCTTTCATTTTTTACCATTTTAATATTTATATGATATAATACAAAAAACTATCCAACATAGTAGATAGTCTTTTGTAAAATATATTCTATATTCTATTAATCTTCTTTATTCACATCTTTTAATAGTTCTAATTGAGATATTAAAAGAGATTCCATTTTTGCTTTATATATATCAAATTGTTTTTTTACATCATCTAATTCTTTGTTTTTTAATGTGATTTCATTTTCTAAATCTTCTGCTTGTTTTTTGGCTGAACCTTTTGCTTCATTTATAATTTGATCTGCTTGTTGTTTTGCCACATTTTTTATATCTTC
Organism: uncultured Clostridia bacterium; assembly: GCA_944386365.1. Classification (GTDB taxonomy): domain Bacteria; phylum Bacillota; class Clostridia; order TANB77; family CAG-508; genus CAG-269. Next base: position 98,375 of record CALXAT010000005.1, on the reverse strand, counting down.
TGCTGTAGTTTGTGCCATAACTAAAGTGTCTTGTAACGTTTTTTCTATTGTCTTATAGTGCTCTAAACTTTTATTTAATTCATCAACTTTAGTTTTTAACTCTGTGACTTCTTTATAATTTTTTTCATAATCTACTGTTAAATCATCTAAAAAATCATCTACTTCTTCTACATTGTATCCATTCATCATTTGTTTAGAGAATTTTTTATTTTCTATATCTAATGGTGTAATCATATTTCCTCCTTATAAAAAGGCACAAAGACCCCTTGATATTTTCTTACTAGTTTATTCCATTATTCTTCAACCATGAAACTGATAGCTTATTCTTCATTTCTTCTCTAGCCATTTCATTTGTAATTTCATAATTTGATGGTGCAACTAGGAAAATAGAATTAGATACTTTTTGAATATATCCATCTAATGCATATACGCCACCACTAATAAAGTCTACTATTCTTCTTGCAACATCCTTATTAACATATTCTAAGTTCACAATAACAGATTTTCTTTCTTTTAGAAAACTACAAATCTCATCTGATTGTTCAAATGTCGTTGGTTGTGATATAACCATTTTTATTGCATTTGGTTGTCCTTGTTGCATATTTACAACCTTATTGTTGTTTTTTCTACCAAATCTTTTTTTATCTTCTTCTTCCTCTTCCTCATTATCATAATCATAAATATTTTCATCTTCATATTCTTCTGGTTCAGCTGAGTCCATTCCAAATAGTCCCCAAACTTTATCCATTAACGCTCCTGACATAAAAAAACCTCCTAAATTACTTCATTTGTATTCATTTGTACTAAGTATCTACTTTTTTTTTATAGTTGTCAATAGTTTTTTAAAATGTAATATTTTTTTAATATTTTTGTAATATGTTTGTAACATTATTCTATCTTACTTAGATCCGGATTTAATATTACCTCATCATATAAACTTATCTTTTTATAGGAGATTATTTCTTCATTTGAGAAACCTAATTCTTTTAATTCATCTGTATCATAGGATTCTACAATTGAATATTTTTCTCCTTCTTTTTTTATTTTCACTAAAATTTTACTTAAATACCCTGCTCTATTTCTTACTACATAAGCCAAATCATTTTCTTTTACAATTGCTTGATTAGGAACTTTTAATCCATTTTCACTCCACCAAATCAAATCAAAAGAAATCTTTCTATAATTGATTAATTCTTCAACACCTTTATTGATTTTTAAAATTAACACTCTATCACCGCTATCTTCTTGCAAAATATATGTAATTTCAGCTGAAACTTCCGAACCACTTGGTAATCTCACTTTTACTTTTTTTCCTACTGTAGCATTTTTAGCTTCATCTGTATTGGATATTGTTGCAATATAGCAATATGTATTATCTATTATTTTTCCACATTCGTCACTTGTAGGAATTATCTTTCCTGTTTTTAAATCTAAATTTTCTAGGTATCCCTTACTTAAAGTTGAAAAACATTCATCTGTTGGTTTTAGCACATCTTCTAATCCATCCACTTTATAAGAAACTACTCCACTTTTCGTTGAATTTATATACTCAGCTCCAGAATTCAATTCATTCTCATAATTTTTTCTTTCTTGAATTAGTTCTTTTAAATAAGACCCCTGTGGACTTAAATCACCTGCTATATTTGCTTTTTTTGTAATCAATTCATTAATTTCTTTTTTATATTCTTCTAATTTTGTTGTATCTGTCATGGTGCTGATTTCTAATAGCTTCTGATCAATTTGTGTTTCCAAAGATTTCATATCGCTCGTAAGTAATCCTGTTTCATTAGACATGGCTTCTTGAATTTTTGCATCTAAATCCGCAATTTTTTCCTTTAATGATTCTTCATTTTTAGTATAATATCTAAACACTGCTTCATTTACTGCCACTTTCTCACCTTCAGATTTTATTTTTTCCATTCCATTTTTATAGTTTTCGCCTTGAACTACCACTTCATCTCTTATAACATAGCCTATATCTGTCTCTTCTGAATACAAAGTTCCTTCTTCCAATGTAAAAATATCTGTTGGCTGTTTAATTAACAAATAAATTGTATATATAAGATATATAACAACTAAAATAATCATTATATATAAAATAATTTTTTTATTAAATTTCATTTTTCTTTTTGATTTCTTTTGTTCTTTTTGATTTTTTTCTAAATTTTCGTTTTCTTGTAATTTCAATTTATACCCTCCAAAATAATTTTTATATTATTTTGTATATCTTCTTCTGCATTTAACCATATTGTTTGTTTATTTTTTCTAAACCAAGTTAATTGTCTCTTAGCATATCTTCTTGTTTCCATTTTAATTTTTTCTATCATTTCTTCTTTTGTGTATATTCCATTTAAATAGTCTACAACCTCTTTATATCCTAGTCCTTGCATTGCTGTTGGAAATGTATCATATTTTTTCAAAATTTGTTCTACCTCTTGAATAAGTCCTTCTTCTATCATCATATCCACTCTTTTATTGATTCTATCATATAATTTTTCTCTATCCCAATTTAAAGCATATACTTTATAGTCATATTCTACTTCTTTTTTTCTAGATTCTATTTCTTGCTCTGTTTTTGTTTTCCCTGTCGCATGATAAATTTCTAATATTCTCAAAATTCTTTTTTTGTCTGTAGGACTTATTTTTTCTATGGCTTTTGGATCTATCTTTTTAGCTTTCTCATATACAATTTCTAATCCTTTTTCTTGCACTTCTTCTTCTAATTTTCTCCTATAATCTTCATCTAACTTCATATCTTGATATTCAATTTCATAAATCAAGCTATCAATATATAATCCAGTACCACCAACAACAATTGGCATTTTTCCCTTTTCCAAAATTTCTTTTATAGCTTTTTTAGCATCTCTTTTATAATCTGCCACACTATATCTTTCTTCTGGTGACACATATCCGATTAAATAATGTTTTATTCCTTGCATTTCTTCTATAGTAGGCTTTGCCGTTCCAATATTCATATCTTTATATATCTGCATAGAATCGCAGGAAACAATTTCTCCATTTATTCTTTTGGCTAATTCAATTGATAATGCTGTTTTTCCTGATGCGGTTGGTCCACATATTACAATTACTTTACTTTTCTGCATTTTGCACCTCATTATATATACTCATTATACCTTCTTGTGTATCTTTCAAATATCCTTTTTCTATAAAGATGCATAATATTAATAGAACTAATAGGATCATTATTCTTTTTTTGGCTTGGTCTTTATCAATTTCTTCTTCCAATATTTTATCAAACAAATTTGCCGTAAAAGGTAATAGTACTAAAGAATTTAATGCTGTAAAAAGAAATTGTAAAGTATTGGATACTGTTTTTTGTATTTCCTCGCTTGGATAGATAACATCTGGATTAGAAAACTTATAAATAAGTATAGTTAGTAAATACATGATAAATATTCCCATAATAATAAATATAATTTTTCTTGGCTTTTCTATATTTCCTAAATTATGCCACATCCATATAATACTAATAGCAAATGTAAAAATTGTTACGATTGTAATTACTGTCATCTCTCATTTTCTCCTTCTACTTTCTCGCAAATTTTCTTTCTATATCATATTTTGTCATCTTTATAGCAGTTGGTCTTCCATGTGGACAAGTAAACGGATTTGGTAATGATAGTAATTTATCCATTAAGCTTTCCACTTCTTTTGCGTCTAATGCCATATTTGCTTTTACAGCAGCCTTACAAGCAACAGTTGCTATAAATTTTTCCTCTTTTTCTTGTTTTGCTGTTCTTGCAACTGTATTAATCTCATCTAAGGTCTCTAAAAATAATTCTTTTGTATCTAAATCAATACAAACTGTTGGTACACCTGTTAATTTTATTGTGTTTTCTCCAAATTCTTCTAATGTAAATCCAGCTTTCACAAACATATCCATATTTTCTTTTGCGATATCCATTTCTTTATGTGTTAAAGTTATGACATCTGGCAATAATAACATTTGAGAATCCTTGCTAGACTCACTATAATAATTTTCTTTCACTTTTTCATACATAATTCTTTCATGTGCAGCATGTTGATCTATAATATACATTTCTTGTCCAATTTCGATAATGATATATGTTTTAAAAACAATTCCGATAAATTTATATACTGGCTTCTTATATTCTTCCATTCCTTCAAAAACAGATACATTATCTTTTAATATATCAATATCTCTTTTTTTTTCATCTTCTTTTGGTTTGCTTTCTTCATCTTGTATTGGTAATCTTCCAAAAAGCTTTGCATACATTTCATTAAAATCATCTGATACCACTTTTGGATTTTCATTTAGCTGATCCATTTTTTCTTTAATTTCTTTGAATTCTTGTTTTATTTCTGGATTTTCGATTTGCTCAATGATTTCATTGGATTTATCCACTATTTCTTCGCTCGTTGTGGATTCTTTATTTTTTTCTGATACATTGTCGCTTAAATTATTCTCTTCTTGATCAGTTATTGAGACTTCTTGATTTTGTTCTTCAGTTTCTTTTGCATCTTTTCCTATATTTTCATTTTTTTCTTCTTTTACTTCTTCTTGTTTTTCAGTAACTTCATACTTTTCTTGTTCTTCCTCAAGTTTTTCTCCTGAATTTTCAGTTGTTTTTACATTTTTTTCTTTAAGTTCTTTTTCTATATTTTCCTTCATCTGTTTTAATTTTGCTAATATATCTGATGTGTCAATTGGTTCCCCAATATTTAATTTTGTTTCTGGACTATTTTTTGGATTCTCTATATGACTACTTTTCTCCTTATAGACATCTTCTATTACATTTGTTTTTATTTTGCTCTCTTCATCTGTATATTTTTCTATTTGTTTCTCATTTTGTTTTCTAAAAGCAAATAGCCCTCCCCCATTTTGTCTTTCTTGTTTTTCTTCTTTTAATTTTTTTAATCTTTCTTCAAAGCTTAATTCTCTAGCCACTTCTGTATTTTCTTCATGCAATGCTTTTTCAGAATTTGCCACTAATTCTGTTTTTAATAATGTATCTTTTATTGCATGATAAATTGCTTGAAAAACTTTATTTTCTTCTTCAAATCTAACTTCCAATTTAGCTGGATGAACATTTACATCTACTTTTGCCGGATTCATTTCTATATTTAATACAACAAATCCAAACTTTCCAATTGGAATCAAACCTTTATATGCTTGTTCTGTAGCAGCTGTTAAAATTTTATCTTTTATATATCGTTTATTTACAAAGAATAATTGATTTGAACGATTAGAACGTGCAATTTCTGGTTTTCCAACAACACCTGTCATATGAATATCTTCATATTGATAAGAAACTTCCATTACACCATTGGCAATATCTTTTCCATATATGCTGTATATAACATTTTTGATATCTCCACTACCATTTGTTTGGATAACGGTCTTTCCCGTATTAATTAATTTAATAGCAATATTCGGATTTACTAATGCAATTCTTGTTATTACATCTTCTATATATCCTGATTCTGTGTAATCTTTCTTTAAAAATTTATATCTTACTGGTGTATTAAAAAATAAATTTCTAACTGTAATTGTTGTTCCTGTCTTACATCCTGCTTCTTCTTTTTCTAATACATTTCCTGCTTCTACAACAACTCTATATCCAATATCTTGTTCTTTTGTTTTAGATACCATTTCTACATTTGCAATCGCTGCAATACTTGCTAATGCTTCACCTCTAAACCCCATTGAAGTTATTGTATTTAAATCGTCTGCATTTCTAATTTTACTGGTTGCATGTCTTTCAAAAGCAATTTCCATATCATCTTGTGCAATTCCTTTTCCATTATCACTTACTTTTATATAAGATATTCCCCCATTTTTAATTTCAACCGTAATATTGGTTGCTCCTGCATCTATTGAATTTTCTACCATTTCTTTTATAACTGATGCTGGTCTTTCAATCACTTCACCAGCCGCAATTTTATTGATTGTTAAATCATCTAATAATACAATATTTCCCATTGTTTCCTCCCTCTTCTGTATCAAATAAACTTTGGTGCTATTATATCATTTTCTCATTCTTTTTGTATAGGTTTTCACCAAAAATTCAAAAAAAATTGCCATTTTTGTTATCATCAGATTTATAACAAAATGGCAATTTTCTTTATGCCTATTCTACACTCTTCAAACTTCCTATCATATCAATTTTCTTTAAAGCAAAATACGTAACAATATTAACAATAACTGAAAATACAAGCGTAATGGCAACGGCATATACATAACTAATTGGATGAATTACTTTTTCAAATCGCAACATATTAATTTCACAAGTTCCTAAAATATAGAAATTTAAGAAATAGCCTGCTATCAATCCCAATACAATTCCAATAATCGTTAAAATAATGGTTTCTCTTGTCACATAATCATATACTTCTTTATCGTAAAATCCCAATACCTTTATCGTTGCTAGTTCTCTAATTCTTTCACCTATATTAATATTAGATAAATTATATAATACAACAAAAGCCAATAATCCTGCTGATACAATAAGAACAACTACCACATAATTTAGTGAACTCATGGTATCGTCTAATGTCTTCATCGTATTTTTTGTTAACGTAACTGTTGACACTTCATTTTGTGCTACCATTTCTTGCATAATCGTTTCTTCTTGCTCTTCACCCAAATGATTATCTTGTACTAGCAATACATTTGTATGATATTCTTCTCCGAAAACTTGCTGATACAATTCTTTTGACATATATACATAATGGCTAATATAATTTTCTGTTATACCAGTAACTTTTATTTCTTTTTTCCTATCATCAGAAGTCGTTACAGTTATTGTATCTCCTACTTTTGCATTGATTAATTCTGCTAATTTATCTGTTATAATAATTCCTTCTTCTGATAATGTAAATGGTTCTTGCGTTTTTACATCTCTTAATTTTATCACTTTATCAATTTCTTGATTATCTTTTGGAACCAAAATTTGAACGGTTTCACTATTACTATCTTTTCCGTGCTGTTCCAGATTCCATGTAAGTTTCTACTATCTCTTGTATGCCTTCTTTTTGTTTTAATTCCCCTATATAGCTATCTCTTTGTTCTGTTGTTAATGAAGTTTTTAAACTTACCAACATATCATAATGGAATATATCTTCATACTGATTTGGTAATATAGATGATATCGAATCTTTTAGTCCAAATCCCGCTAATATTAAAGACGTACATCCCATGATTCCTATAATGGTCATTAAAAATCTCTTTTTGTATCTGAATATATTTCTTACTGTTACTTTTTGAGAAAATTTTAATCGTTTCCATATAAAATTAATTCTTTCTAACAATACTCTTTTTCCATATTTTGGTGCTTTTGGTCTTAATAAAGTAGCTGGTGTCTCCTTTACTTCTTTCAAGATAGTATATAATGTTGCTCCTACAATACAAACATAGATTAATCCCAAGCCCATTGAAGAATATTGATAATTAAAAGATACTATAAATTCTGGCAAGGTATACATCATTTCATACATATCCCATATAATTCTAGGTAGTAACTGGAATCCAATATTCATTCCAATCACACCACCAATGATACAAGCCAAACTAGAGTAAGTAACATATTTTAACATAATATGGAATTTATTATATCCTAACGCTTTTAAGGTTCCTATTTCCTGTCTTTCTTCTTCTACCATTCTTGTCATAGAGGTTAAAGAAACTAAAGCAGCAATTGCAAAAAATACAATTGGGAATACAATACTTAAATTTTCTATACTTTCTGTATCTTGAATATAACTACTATATCCAGCATTTTGCTCTCTATCTAAGATATACCACTCTGCTTTTTCTATGTCTGAAACTTTTTCTCTTGCATCTATTAACTTGCCTTCTGCTTCTTCTATTTTCGTGTTAAATTCAGCTCTTGCTGTTTCTAACTCTGTTTCTGCACTTTCAATCTCTTGTTTTGAAGCCTCTAATTCTTTCTTAGCACTTGCAATTTGTGCATAAGTTTTATTTTTCGTTTGCTCTAATGCTGCTTCTTGACTTTGAATTTCACTTTTGGCACGATTTATTTGTGCCTCTGCATTTTGTAATTCTTGCTTTCCACTAGCAATTTGATTATCGATTTCTGTAATTCCTGCTTCAACTGATTGTTTATTGGTTTCATATACTTGTTTTGTTGCTTGTAACTCAGCAATTTCTTGACTAATTGTTGCTTTTTCTTCTTCCGTTTCTGCTGTTTCTAACGCAGTTTGTTTTTCTGCTATAGAATTATCTGTTATTTTAATGGCATTATTGATATTATCTAATGTACTTTGCAATCCAGATTTTTGTTGTTCTGCCTCTTCAAATCCTTTTTCAGCTTCGATTTTTTGATTATTTAATCGAAGCGCGTTTTGGGCAACTTCTGTTTTTGCAGCTTCTATTTTAGCTTCTCCATTTGCAAATTCTTTTTTAGCACTTGCTTCATTACTACTAATTTCTGCCTCGCCAGCCGTTATTTTTGCTTTGCCATCATTAATTTTATTTTCTGCCTCTTGCAATTGTGTTTCACCATTTTGTTTTTCTGTATTAAATTCCTCTTCTGCCTTTGTAATCTCTTCATTTGCTTCATCAATCAATTCTTGATATCTTGCATTTTCTCTTTCTTCTTTGATTGCTTCTATTTTATCTTTTGTTTCTTCAACATAATCTTCATATTTACTACTTCCTGTCTGATATTTATCTCTATTTTCTAAAGTTATATAAATTTCTGTATACACATTGGAATTAATATTTTCTTTATCTACATAGATATAATAGTTAATAACACCTGTTCCTAATTTGGTACTTCCTCTTTCTCTAGATATGTATAATGGACTTTCTACTACGCCTACAATTTTTAATGTTTTATTTTTTAAATATTCTGTGTCTTCTCCTTCTGTTTTTTCTGGTTCTATGGCAATTGTATCCCCAATATTTTTTCCTGTTCCCTCTAAGAAGTTTTTCTCTACTACACATTCATCGATATTTTCTGGCATACTACCTTCTATCAACACTGGTTGATTTACATCATCTATACATAAAATTTTGGAAACAATCTCTTTATCATTTGTTTTGATTAATCCATCTTTACTATATGTCCCATACACATTTTCTACATTTTCTATCTTTGATAAAGCTTCTATGTCATCATCTGTTAAACCAAGTGTTGACATGATTTCTATATCATAGACATTCTGGTTTTTATAATAGGTATCAATGGAGTCCACCATATCTGGGGAAGAAGCTCTTAGTCCTGCAAAAAAGCCTACTCCTAATAAAGCCATAAGTAAAATAGAGATAAATCGTTTATATGATTTTTTGATTTCTTTAAAAGTATCTTTTAGCAATGCCTTTTTTATTTTCACCTGCATCACCTCCAAAACGATTTTTTCTTTTGTTTTCTTATTACCACTCTATATTTTCTACTGGTATTGGATTTTGATTACTTTCGATACTTTCTGCTGTTCCATTTTTAAATCTAATAATCTTATCTGCCATAGGTGCAATTGCTGCATTATGGGTTATAATAATAACCGTCATATTTTCTTTTCTTGCAGTATCTTGTAATAATTTTAATATTTGTTTTCCTGTTTTATAATCTAAAGCACCTGTTGGCTCATCACATAATAATAATTTCGGATTTTTTGCAATAGCTCTTGCAATGGCTACTCTTTGTTGTTCCCCGCCTGATAATTGAGATGGAAAATTCTTTTTTCTATCTGCTAATCCAACTTTTCCCATGACATCATCTGGATTTAAAGAATCTTTACAAATTTGTGTTGCTAACTCTACATTTTCAATTGCTGTTAAATTTTGTACTAGATTATAGAATTGAAAAACAAATCCAATATCTTCTCTTCTATACTTAATCAATTCTTTATTTTTTAATTTGGAAATATTTTTCCCATCAACAATCACATCTCCTGAAGTTACACTATCCATACCACCTAATATATTTAAAGCTGTTGTTTTTCCTGCTCCTGATGGTCCAACAACTACCACTAATTCTCCTTTTTCTATTGAAAAATTTGTATTATTTAAAGCTTTTATAATAATTTCTCCCATTTTGTATTCTTTACAAACATTTTTAAATTCTATATATGCCATATAAATTCTCCCTTCTTTAAGAGATTTTATGATTAACTAAAAATTTTTCTTATTTTTTTCTAATGACATTATATCATATGGAAATCAAAAGTAGAAGAAAATTTTTCCATTTTATATGTGAATTTTGAGTAAACTTTAAGATTTTTCTTTTTATTTTAAAGAAGTTTTATTATAATCTTTTTAAAAAAAATAGTTACTTAAATATTCCTAAAAAATTTGACAAACATTTAATATTTAAGTATAATAAATATAGGAAATGACAATCGCAGAAATGCGGTTACCACATAAAAATGGTAAACGGCACATCGCTCTGCCAAGCAAATGTGCCGTTTTATTATTTGCTCAAAATGATAACCAAAGTTATAATTAAGGCAATATTTATGATAGTTATACCTATTAATCCATAGAATAATAGATAGATTATTGTTAATAATGCTGATCCTACCATAGACACCACCTCCGTTCTCACAGTAAAACTGTGTATGTAGGTGGCAACACGAACACATCTACTTTTTCATTTCCTATGAATGTTACTATATAATATTTCTAAATAGAATTCAAGCGAACAAAATAAAAATAATAAAAAATAAGACTAACATATTTATTATTATGATATGCTAGTCTTTTTGTTCAGTAAGAATTTATTTTACTATTGTTTTTTATTTGAGACCAATTTTTTATTCTGTAAGTTTACACAATATATTCTATTGTATTATCTTTAAAATATTTATGCATTTCTTCCAATAAAAATTGTTTTCCCTCTTCTCTTAAATTTGTTTTATACATATATTTTCCTTTTCCTCTTCCTTGCATTTTCTCTTTATCATAAATTTGAATAGCATTTGGAAATGCTTCTGCATTAATTTTGGTATGCACAAAACTATAGGTCATAAAAATAATTTCAAAAAATACTTGCTTTTTTGCTTTTTTAGATAATTTATTATCTAATTCTATAATTAATTCTTTATATAATGTTTTCCAATTTTCAACCATAATGACAGGTGCAATTAAAATTCCCACTTTATATCCTGCTTCACTTAATTTATTAATGGACTCTATTCTTTCTGCTAACCTTGAAGTTCCAAACTCGACACGATTAATAATTTCTTTTGGATTCACACTCATTCTAATAATCACTTTTCCTTTATGGTCTAAATCTAATATATCATCTACCATAGAAAATTTTGTTGGCAATGTTAAAAATCCTTTTTTCGTATCTTTAAAATTTTCAATTGTCCAAACTAAATTTTTGGTAATCGTATTCTCTAATATTAAATCACTATTACTACCAATTTCAAAGGTTAATTCTTTTTCTGAAGTTTCACTTGTTTTGATGATTTTTTCTAACATTTTTTCTCTATTCACAAATAAACGTAAATAGGCACATTTATTATAATTACATACTAAATAGCAATACATACAAGCAGCTGTACAACCTGAAGAAGTATAAGGTACTAAAAAATCAGAAGTTTTATGATTCGGAACAAATTTATGTGTTTTTCTAACACCAATTATTAAATTTCTTTTCATATCCATAAATTCTTTGTTCGATTTCTTTCTCATTTCTTCTATATTATTATGATTTTCTATTTCTACTTTTGGCACTTCTTTATATTTCTCCATTAATTCTCTTCCTAATGTATAATTTAAAATATCTTTTTCAAAATAAATAGCTTTAGGCTTAAACATATCTATCATCCTTTCACGATATATTTTTACCTAAAGCTCTCAAATTTATTTATCTTCTTTCATAAGTTACATATTCATATGTAAAATCATTTTCTGCATCATTTGGTCCTTTTTCTCTGCTAATTTCCTTCCAAATTTCTTCATGAATTCTAGGAAAGAAAGCATCTCCATCAAAATCTTTATCAATTTCTGTTACATACATCTTCTTTACATATGGCATTAATAAATTATATATGATTGCTCCACCGATAACAAATGCTTCTTCTTCACTTTCTATATATTCTTGTATCTGCAACATAGAATGAACAATTTCTACATTTTCGTTATCTACCTTAAAATCTGGATTTTGAGTAAATACAATATGTTTTCTATTAGGTAATACTCTTCCCAAAGACTCAAATGTTTTTCTTCCCATAATAATAGTATGTCCTGTTGTTAATTTTTTAAATCTTTTTAAATCATCTGATAAATGCCATAATAATTGATTATCTTTTCCGATAGCATTATTTTTTGCTTTTGCTACAATTATACTTAACATTTTACTTTTCCTTTCGCCTAAATCCTTTCTATAATATATATTATATAGCAACTGGTATTTTACCAATTTTTACTTCTTTATTATAATCATATCCTTCTACTTCAAAATCTTCTACTTTAAATTCATAGAAATTTTTGGTTGGATTTTTGATAACTAATTTTGGACTAACATCCATAGGTTCTGCCTCTAATAGTTTTTCAACCAATGGGATATGTCTATCATAAATATGACAATCACCAATATTATGTGTTAAGGTTCCTACTTCTAATCCAGATACCTGTGCAAACATATATTGTAAAGCTGCATACTGCATTAAATTCCACCCATTCGCTGTTAACATATCTTGAGAACGTTGGTTTAATATTAAATGTAGTTTTCCTTCTTTTACTAACCATTGTGTTCCATAAGCGCATGGTTCCAATTCCATATCTTTTAAATCTTCATGGTTAAATAGATTTGTCATAATTCTTCTACTTGATTGGTCATGTTTTAATAAGTATAAAACATAATCTACTTGATCCATGACTTTTATACCTTCTTTGGTTTTAAATTCATATTTTTTTCCTAATTGATATCCATAAGCTTTTCCAATTGTTCCTTCTGCATTTGCCCATTGATCCCATATATGTGAATGCAAATCACTAATTTTGTTAGATTTTTTTTGCCATATCCATAAAATCTCATCTATTGCATTTTTATATGTTTTTGTATTATTCCTCAATGTTATCATTGGAAATTCTTTTCCCACATCATATTTATTTTGTACACCTACAATAGAAAAATAATTTGCTTCTTCTCCGTCATCCCATCTTGTTCTAACATGGGTACCTTTTGATGAATATCCATTTTTTATAATTTCTTTACAAGTTTTTATAAATTGTTCATCTGCTTGTGTCATTTTATATTCCTCCCATTCCTTTATTTTTTTCAATATATCAAACTTTGTCTTTTTTTACAAGTTCTTTTATTCATATTTTGTAATTCATTACAATATCTTTTTTACATCATCATAAATATAAAATGAACCAATGATAAAAGAAACATAATCTATTTTACTTTTACAAAAATGTATAGCTTCTTCTAATTCCATTTCATACATTTCTATATGATCATTTATTTGTTTTGCATATGCATACATAAGATGCTTATCTGTAAACATTTTTTCATCATTTCCATTTGTGAAAATATATATATTACCTTCTTCTAAAATATCCTGTAATATTTTTTTGTAATCTTTTGATTTTAATACAGAAATCACATACATTTTTTTGACTTTTTTATAATAAATATTTATGGTTTCTTTAAGATTTTCTATAGCTTGTTCATTATGTCCGCCATCAAATATAATGGTTGGATTTTCATATATTGTTTCAAATCTTCCTTTATGAATCACACTTTTTAATCCTTCTCTAATAGCTTTTTCTGTGATGTTATATTGATTTTCTTTTAATATATTGCAACATTCTAACACCAAACTTGCATTTTGTATTTGTCTTTTTCCTTTTAAATTAACTTCTATATCATGATATTGTTTATAATCTGATACTACAAAACCATTTTCTACTCTTGGATTTTTTATGTCTGCGGTTTGTATGATATGTAATCGATTTTGCTGTTTTTTACAAGTTTCTATCATGATTTTATCTATTTCCGGTTTTTGTGCCATATACACCGTTTCAGAATTTTTTTTAATAATACCTGCTTTTTGTTTAGCAATATCTTCTAGTGTATTTCCTAAAATTTGCATATGATCATATCCAATAGAAGTGATAATAGAAACAATAGGATGAATAATATTGGTGCTATCATATAGTCCACCTAATCCTACCTCCATTAAAACAATATCTACTTTTTCTTTATAAAAATACATAAATGCAATAATTGTGAAAAATTCAAAAAAAGTAACTTCTATATTTTCCTTCTTTATAACGGGTTCTATTTCTTCATATATTTTTTGTATTTCTTCATCTTGAATATTTTTGCGATTTACACTAATTCTTTCATTATAGCAAACTAAATGTGGTGAAATAAATTTTCCTACTCTTAGGCCACTTTTCATTAAAATACTATTTAGCATTTCTATACTACTTCCTTTTCCATTAGTTCCTGCTACATGTATATATTTTAATTTATCTTGTGGATTTCCTAATATTCTCATTATTTTTTTCATCTTTTTTATATCTGCTTTTCCATTGGATAAATTTTGTATGTATTCTTGTATGTTCATTTTTCACATTCCTCTATTCTATATATCCCATTTAGGTACATATTCCTCTTCATGTTCTCCTAATTCTTGCATATATCCATTTTTGATATCTAATTGATACACATATTCCTCTATTTCTTGATACTCCTCTTTTGTTAATTTTCGATTTAGTTTACTATCATTTTTGGCTTGATATGTTGGAAAATATTGTGCCATAATATCTATATATACATTCTTATCTATATTTTCTTTTATCCATTTTAAAACTTTCTTACTATTTTCTATATAATTAGGCAATACCAAATGTCTTATCATCAACCCTTTTCTTATCATACCTCTTTCGTCTAACACAGGACTTCCTACTTGTCTATACATTTCTTGTATTGCTTTTGTTGCTATTTCAAAATAGTTATCAATTTTAGAATATTTTTTACCAATTCCATCATCATAATATTTTAAATCTGGTAAATACACATCTACATATCCTTCTAGTAATTTTAATGTTTCTACTTCTTCATATCCATTTGTATTGTATATAATGGGTATTACTAATCCCTTTTTCTTAGCAATTTTTATGGCTTCGATTATTTGAAGTGTATAACTAGTAGGCGTTACTAGATTTATATTTTCTACATTTCTATTTTGCTGTTCTATAAATATTTCTGCTAATTCTTCAATAGAAATTTCTCTTCCTTTTCCTTGTTGACTAATTTCATAATTTTGACAATATATACAGTTTAAATTACAATTTGAAAAAAACACCGTTCCCGAACCATTTTCTCCACTGATACATGGTTCCTCAAAATGATGTACGGAATATAAAGCAATTTTTACTTTGTCTGTACTTTTACATCTTCCTATTTCATTTTTTGTTCTATCTACTCCACATTTATGAGGACATATTTCACATTTTGTTAAGTCCATTTTTCTCCCTCTTCTATTAACAATCATAATTATTTACATATTTTTTACACTTGTTACATATATATTTCCATCTGCATCTGTTTTTAAACTAACTTCTTTTTTGGTAAATTTATCTATATTATCTTTTACAAGTTGTTGTATCACCGTTTCATCATCTGTACTTTTAACTTCACCTATTATTTCATCTTTTAAATTTTCTATCGGAATTGTATAATCTGAATTTGTTGTTTCATAACCTTCTGAATAATTTTCTAGATATTCTACAATTTGGACCACATATCCATTTTCTTGTTTTTCAATCTTGTCTAATAAAAACACATCTTCCTGATTGTCTAATCCACTTCCTACTGCATAATATTTCCCCGTTTGTTCATTATATTCCATATATGCATAACCTTCCTTAGGAAATTCTTTTTTAAAATCCTCCCCAAATAATTCTTTTGCCTTTTCCTGTATTTGTTCATAAGATAATTCATATTCTTCTAGATTCTTTTTTACAACTTCCCATGTCCAAACATCTGGAGCATCATTTATATTATCAAATGTAGGTAATGCTTCTCCTGTAATTTCTCTCCACATATATATTTTTTGTAAATAGGTTTCTATTTTATTTATTTCATCAATTGTTATTTCACTATTTCTATTCGTATTTATTTTATTTTCTCTATATGCATACATTCCAATAAATATGATTAATAAGATTAGAATAATAACAATTAATTTCTTCATTTGCAACCCTTCTTTTAAAATTTTTTTGTTTTATTATATCTCATATTTTTTATTTTACCATACTTTCAAATTATTTTTAATATTTTTTTATATTTCTGACAGGTTTCGACATATTTTTATTTTTTACTTTGCTATAATTTCATTTGTTAACTAAAGAAAAGGGGGTAAATTCATGAATGTTGTAAAATTACATGATAAAGATAGTAGAGTTGTTGGAAATATCACTGGACAAATAACAATTTCTATTTACAATGGAGAATTTAAAGGACATCCTAACTTCTTAATTCAAGCAGATCATTCTGTATCTGAAATTGCTGACATTATTGAAGATGTTTTGTATTCTTATTAAGGCTTCTATATGTAGCCTTTGTTTTTTTCATTTATTAAATCCTTCCCCCGTTTCATTGTATTTTTAAAGAAAACATGTTATACTTATATATAAGCTACTATAAAATTACGTCTATAATTAATTAAGGAGGTAGACTATGATGTTCAACAAAATGCAACTTGCCCGGATTTGGAATGTAAACTCCATTAACTCTGGAAAACTTGAAGAGTCCTCAAGAATTGAACCCATCGTTATTCCTCACCTCGAGGAAATCGCGGCCTTAGCTATCGACAAAATAGAAGCTTCTGGCTTCTCCGTACGTCGGGTATCACCGCGAAGAGCTAACTGTGTTATTCGTGTCTTTCGACATGAAGGACTCAACCATGATGGGAACACCTATTGGATGTGGGGAATTGATATCTTTCTCAAACAAAGAGAAGGTATGCTCTCATCATATGGCTCTCTCATCAACTTTTCAGAATATGAATTGTCCTACTGGTATCAAAATGGTGAACATACCGATATGAGTCCCCATTTTGTGGACTACTTTGTGAAGTTGAACTGACGACAAACTGAAAGATGCATGGAATGTTTTTTTGTTCCATGCATCTTTCGAATATTCTTATATATAACAAACCTCTATGTTTTCTCTCCTAATAATTTAACCTTTTTCTTTTTTATAATTGTTATTCCTATTAAAGCAAGTACTGTTCCTATATTTAAAACATTCGCTAATTTCATAATCGTTGTTTTCTCATATGTTAAAATATATGTTCCACTTTCTTGAATCGTTGCTTGTAAAAAGCCATTATCACTTTCTGTTAATGCAATCTCTTGTCCATTTACTTCTAATCGATATCCCATATAATAAATTCTCGGTAATTCAATTGTCATGGTTTCTGAAGTCTTTACTTCAAATGTTAAATCTGGGACATCATCTAATGTTTTGGTAATTTCTCCCATACCACTTTCTATGATAATATCTTTATTTCGGTTATTAAAATAATCTAAATTTTTTAAAGCTTTTTCTGGTAAATATTCTTTTTCATTTCCCATACATTTTGCATTATTAATATTATTAAGATCAATTTGCGATTCCTCCAAATGGTCTATATTCACATAAGTTCCCACTAATGTAAATAGTAATAATATACAACAAATGGTATTAAACCATTTTTTATTTTCTATTTGCTTTAAACATATACCTGTTATTAATATAGCCCCAATTGCTATATAAATGACTAATCTCCAAGGAAATTGTAGGGCTAGCAAAATGTTTGGCGTATAATACCAAGGAAATAAATCTGTTATCATAACAACAGATAAAATGGTAAACGCTAATAAAAATACCCATAATTTTTCTTTCCACAATTTTTTCTTTATAATTAAAAATATACTTATAAAAAACATGATAGTTACAAATAACTGTAGATTATATCTTATAAAATGAAAATCTATTTCTCTGTTAAATGCAAATAATTCACTTAATGAAATGGTACTATATTTCAAACCACCTTTTCCTGTCATGTAATATGGAATAAATATACCATAACTGCCTTTTAATTTTATTTCTAATAATGGCATCCAAAATGAAGACGTTAATAAAAGAATTAATCCAGAAGCTTTTATTAGGTATAATATATTTTTCTTTGTAAATATCTGTTTAAAATACACTACAAAAAACGTTACCAGTAACATTAATGTGAAATAAATTGTCATGGCTAAATGAGAATATATTGCTAATGTGTAACCTCCTACAAAACACAGAAAAAATCGTTTATGATTATTTTCAATTAGATATAGTAAACCTTGTACAATTAATGGAATAGCAACTGGTATAAATATTTCTGAGAAAGCATCTCTGACAAATATTTCTGCTAGATGATATGGTGCTGTCATATAAAATAGGGATAATAGCATTGCAATTTTTTTATTTTTGAAGATTTTCTCTCCCAAAAGATAGAATGTAACGCCTGATGCAAAAATCGTTATCCATTGTGTAATACGCATTCCGACTGCCACATTACCAATATTAAAAATACTTAATATTTTTGTGATATACGCTGCTGTTAGATGCGGAATTGGTGGATAAAAAAATCTTGTCCCATATCCTAAACCATTTGCTATATATTTTAATGGTTCTTGTACTGTTAAGTTATCCCAAGATAATTGATCTACAATTGCCGTTATCGTTGCTAAATGAAAATCTGTATCATGACCTTTAATATATCCATTATGTACATCTATTAGCATAATTATGATGCTAAAAATAAAAATTGCCATAATATATTTTATTCTTTTTTTCATATATCTCACCTTTTATGTTTCTTATGTGTTTCATTATATTACATTCTTATTCTTTTCGCAATATTTACTTGATTTTAAAATAACATATAATTTTATATATTTTTATTGTAATATTCTATCATTTCATATAAAATATTTTTAGGGGGTTTTATCTTATGAATGATAATCAAAATCTTGATAAGAAAAATAAAGCACATATTCAAGAAATATATGTAGATAAAGCTATTCGATTATTAAAATTTTGTATAGGAATTTTTGTATATGATGGGCTTACTTACTTAATCGCTCTATTTTATAATGCTTTTGATTTTGGACTTATTTTTGAAATCATTTCATTTATTTTTGTACTAATTTCTATAGATAGATTAAGTCTACGTAAATTATCATCAGCTAAAAAGTCTATCATTATCACTATGATTCCTATTGGTTGGTTAATTATTTATGATTTCATTAATTTAATAGCAAATTCAGGTGAAGTTGTCGGAGAAGTTATTCACTACTATACTTCTTTAGATCATTTTTTCTACTATTTAAGCCCTTATCTTGTTGATGTAACATTAATTGCATTAATTGTATTATTGTACAAATCTTATTCATCTGTAAATAAGGCTGATGGAACTACTGTTTCAAATGATTATAAGGATACATTTTATGATAAATTATAAAATAAAAAGATGGTTATCCATTCAAAACTTTAAAATGGATAACCATCTTTTTATTAGAATTTTATATTTTCTTCTTCATCAAATAATACAGCATCGTCTTTATATAAATCTTCTTTTTTCTCCTCCCTATTTGCTAACCTATGTGCTAAGTAAAATATCATACATATAGCAATAAAATATATGACAATATATAATATTGTTTTTATTTTAAAATTTGTATAAGCATTTACACTCTCTTCTATATATGCTTCTTTATTGTCTAAATATTTTATTCCAGATAATCCAATTGTAACTCTTTTTGAACTTGTATTTCCTTGTTCTTCATATGTTTCATAAAATTCTCCAAAAGTTTCTTCATTATATTGACTGTCTAAATTTATTTTTAATCCTAAATGGATACAAACAATTAATAATGATATGATTCCCACTAACCTCAAACCTTTTATTAGTGTTTCTTTTTGCTTTGACAATATTGTAATCAATCCTGCTAAGATAACTGTAGCAATAATACTAATCAATTGAAAAGTTAAAAATGTTTCTTTTATTTCTGCTATTGGGTCATAGAATGTGATCTGATAAGCAAACAAATATACAGCAACTGCTATCAAAATGATAAGAAAAGCTGAAATTAATTCCATTGCAATAAACGTTTTATCATACTGTATGATAATAAATCTACCATTCCAATAATGCGAATAATGTGGAGCACTATATCCACCATTTTCATTCCCTTTTCCTATATCTATATTGGGAACTTCTCCTCTATTTCTAAACATACTTCTTCCCCTTTATGATTACTTTAAAACTATGGTATCATATAATATTTTTTATTTCAATGTTTCTTTACTATTTTTTCTTTGCCCAAAATAAAACTTACGAAATTTAATGAATTCGCAAGTTTTATGTTAGGCAGGATAATCATACAGCCTAGCAAGTTATTAATTTTAAAGCATTTTACTATTTTATCCGTGCATATTCTGTGTAAATAAAATACTAATAAATAAATTTAAAAAGTTTACACATCATCCTGTTTTCCTTACATTTTTCTATTCTTTGTTTTTTTAGATTGCTCGATAAAAGATACTTATTTTAATTATCGTTCTGCATTTTAAACATTTTCACCCTGTAATTTGTAACTATAATCATACTTTGATGTTTAATACTATTTTATTATACTAAAAGTTCCATTTTCATTATTTTTTAATAAAATATCAGATGAAAGGCAAACAATAGGACGAAAACCTAATAATCCGTCGGTGTATGTAGCACATCTATACATAATAGCACCTGTAGATTCATTTATTCCCATTAAATAATTTGATAATTCTGTATAGGCAGCTGGTGAGGATAGCCAATATCCATAGCAGTTATTGTTGTTATTTGTTTGATTTGGAAAATATAAAGAATTATCATATCCACTATTACTTAAATATTCACTAGTTATATATTGATATAACGTATTAGGAGAATCTGCTACACCTACATAATATCCATTTTGACTTATATGATTGCAATATAGTTTTGTATATCCCATATCATTCCAACTATCTATCCACATTTCTAAAGTCGGACTTCCTATTGCATATTCTGCTCCATTTCCCGTAAATATATTCCATATATCTGTATCCATTAAATAAGCCACACTTCGCATATTAGTATTTGTATTTAAATCATATTTATTGCAATATAAATCATTCCATTTTTTTAATCCACTTGTTATGTCAGCAGTTCCTGCATATTCTGAATATACATTGGTAAAATATATACTATATGGATAATTTTCTTTATCATACACAGGTGAAAAACCATTTATTGTTTTTGGTGCATTTTCAGCCAATATATAATTACTTGCTATTAAATATATATTATTGTCATCTGCATAAAATATTTTCCACTCTATTCCCATTTTTTCGAGGTTTGATTGGAATTTATTATCATTTACTTCATAATTATCTACAATAGAACCATAAATGTTTGCTTTATCATTTGAATTAGCAACATCTTTAACCGTTAGCATATTACTATTGTATTCAATTATTTCTCCAGTGCTTTTTATATAAAAAATTTTACCCTATTACAATGGAGAAAAAGATATTTCTTATTATTTATGTTTACTTCACAAATTTTAGAAAATTTATTGACAATTCTAATGTAACTTTGTATAATAAATATAGGAAATGAAAGCCACAAATGGTGGTTGCCACAATATAGTTGTAACAACACATCTGCCGACCAAAGCAAAGATGTGTTGTTTTATTTATTCCTTATTTATCCAAATTATGTATATAATTGTTAATACGGCTACGTTTATAGTTATGGAAATCATAAATCCTATAATTAGGAATAGTAAAAATTCTACCATAAACACCACCTCACTTTCCCATAGTCAAAAACTATGAAGTAAAGTGGCAACACACTTGCTTATTCTCATTTCCTATGTCAAACATATACTACATATTTTAAAAAAAACAAGCGAACATAGTAAAATTTTACAACTTTTATCCTTATCTTTTTTACCTCTTCATATACTTTTCTGTAACTTTTATTTAAATATAAAAAAAGCTGAAATTGGTTAAAATTTCAACTTTTTGGTAGGCAAGATAATCGTAGAATCTTGTAAACATTTGATTTTAAAGTATTTACAAAATTCTATTCGTGCATATTCCATGTAAATAAAATATCAATAAATAATTCTAAAAATTCTTAAAAAAATTTATATATCAATTCTGTCATGTTTTATTATTAAATCATTAAAATTTTTATTTTCTTTTTTCTTATCGATTTTTTATTTTTTGCTATATATAATCTATAATTAAATATCATATACTCATGTATCAAAACACAAAATTCACAAGTTAGAAAAAGAGAATAACCATTTATACAAAATAATAAATAAATTTTGGGATATTCTAGAAAAATTTATTTCTTGGATTTGTAAAAAATTTGATATTGCTGAAGAAGATAATTTAGTTAGAAATTTTCAAAAGGAAACAAATACTTTTATAGATCCAGAAAAACAAATTAAACACGAAGAAAGAGAACAAGAATGGAATTTAGAAAGATAAAAATAAAAGAGGAGTTATATTAAGCTCCTCTTTAATAGATTATATAAATATTTATAACAGATTTAATAATTAATAGCTAAATAAGGAAGACCATTGTTTATTCCATCCTGTCTTCTCCATAAAGTATCTGTCTGGCCATTGATTAATTGAGTTAAGAAATTGTCAGTTTGCATTTCTGCTAATGATTTAGGATTACCTATATTAGTTCCATCCTGAGTTGAAGCTGTTCCTGATAGATAATAGCAAGTGTTAATAGTAGTAGTATTATTATAAAAAAGTCCAGTGATGGCACCGTTACTATTGCCACTTATGTTTCCAGAGTTATAACAATTACTTATTAAGCAAACTCCATCATTTGAAGTTGAAGGAAATCCAATTATACCTCCGAGTGGACTACTATTAAGTGAGTCCAAATTTCCAACATTAAAACAATTTATAATATTGGCTTGAGAATATGATTGCAAAAGACCAATTATACCTCCAGAAGGACCAGTTGCATTTGAGATATTCCCAGTATTAAAACAATTTGTAATATTTATTTGATTTCCTCCAGTTATATAACCAACAATACCACCACAATTTGCACTATCTGATATATTTGAACGATTGTAGCAAGAAGTTATATTAATATTACCATTTGTTATATTGCCTATAATTCCTCCAGCAGGAGCTCCACTACCACTTTTAGTTTCTCCACTTTCTATTCCAAAATTACTAATAGTTACATTAGTAGAAATAGTTCCAAAAAATCCACCAAAATAATTTGTAGCATTAGTGTAATAGTTATCTAGATAATAAAATTGACCGTCAAAATTTCCTTTAAATGTATTACTACTATTGGTATATCCTGCACCGCCAACGGGTATAAATCCTTCTCCATCTTTATTAGTTAAATGGTCTTTTATACTTGTACTGCTACCATTATCAGGAATATAGCCTATTGTGATATTGTTTTCATTTTTTGCAATACTATACTTTGAGGAACTATCTGCATATGAATTATCATCATTAAAATCTAAATTTCTACCTAATACAACCGTTTTTCCTAAATAATTTTCATTTCCACTATTTACATTATATGAAAATGCTATTAAATCTTCCATTGAACTTATTTGCAGTTTATTATTGCCTAAATCTTCTAATATTCCAGGATTTTTATCTATTACAATTGTTTCTTGATTAAGAAAATCTTCTATATTAACTATATATCCACTTGGAGTTATTATTCCTTGTTCTGTAACATCTGCATAATATCTATTTTCAGCTATGGGATTGGCTGCTCCTAAGATAGACTTTAAGTCTTCCCAAGAGTTAATATATGTATTTTCTCCTTTTGTCACTCTATCAGCAGTCCAATCAGCTATATCTAGTCGTGCTTGCTCCCTTACAGATGATATTTCAGTTTGTTCTTTAGAATTTATTGCTTGTTGTATAATGCCATTATCACCTAGTAGTAAAGATATTGTTACACCTGCTAAAATTAATAAAACAATAATTGTTACGACTAAAGAAATAAGAGTAATACCTTTCTTATCATATTTTAATTCTTCTTTTAGTTTCTTCATGATTAAATCTCTCCTTTTATTTTTTCTTTTGATTTTCTATATTTTTATATTAGCATAACCGCAAAACATTTGCAAGTAAAAACGGGTGCATAACTATTTTATTTTTTAATATAAAATATCTTGCAAAGGAGGTTGCAGACATGAATAAGTTAAAAATACCAGAAAATCATAGTGGAGTTAGCAAAACTCTTAGATTACCAGAAAATATAGTAGAGGATATACAAAATCTTGCTAATCTTAAAAACTTATCTTTTAATAAAGTTGTCATTTCTTTATTAGAATTTAGCTTAAATAATTTAGATGAAAAAGATAAAGAAAAATTAGAGAAATTGCAAAAATAATTTTCAATTTAGATAGACTTAGCAGTCTATCTTTTTAAATATCAAGTTCAATTATTGTATCATTATCTAAGTATAATGTAATATCCTTTTCTTTTATTTCTATTTTGTATATTTGATTCAAGTTTATTTTTAAATAATTCTTACTTTCTTCATCTGTAATATTTAATATTTCATATTCAATAAAATATTTTAATTTATGTATTGAATATTTATTTTTCAAAAATCCATCTTGAGTTATAATTACATTTTTTCCTATAAATTCTTTTAATTTTGTTTCTAAACTATTATTTATATTTTCTGCCATTTTTATTACCTCATTTCACCAATTTATATTATTCTGTTCACTTATTGAATAATTATACTACTTTTATTAGTTTTATAACATATTTAATAATTTATATAATTAGGAAAATCGAAATAATTTCAAGTATTTAAAAGTAAAATATTAAAAATGAAATTATCAAATGTAATTAGAAAAAAGAATTAAATTTTATTTGAAAGAAAAAATACGAATGTATGAAATTTATATAAGATGTCTGGAATTCATTGTTCAACTATTTTAAGTTTTATGAGTGACAAAACAAGATTAACAAAATTGCATGCATTATTATATATTTGTGAAAGAATAGTAACAAACTTCAATCAACCTCAAATCTTAACTCTGTACTCTTTATACTTATCACATAAAGTCAATGTACTTTTATTAGAAATTTTATCTTTGGGAATTAAATACATTTCTAATCTCTCATTTAATACAAATAGAAAATCAATTTTAGTATCAATTAAAGTTTTATATGTCCCTCCATTAGTACCACCACAACTTTTTAAAGCTACTTGATATGTACCATTAATTGTTTTACAACCAGTAGATTTTACTTGAACCATTTTTAAGTTTCCATCTTTTTCTATTACCAAATCATAATCCTGTGTATCATTTAATGGAATTGAAACAACATACCCATTTGTAGTAAAATATGCTATTGCCATACCTAAACCAGAATTTCCTTTTTCTTTATTTGTTTTAAAATTCATCGTTTTCTCCTTTTCAAAAACGTTTGTTTGTATTGCGGTTAAAAATAAAATACAAGTTTCCTTGTATTTTGGTGGGCAGGATAATCGTAAAATCTTGTAAACACTTTAAAATTAAGTATTTACAAGATTTTATCCGTGCATATTCCGTGTAAATAAAACATGAATAAATAATTTTAAAAATTGCTAAAAAATTTTACATACCAATATTATTTTCTTTATATTTTTTCTGTTAATATGAACATTTTCTCATTTTTATATCATTTTTCATTTTCTCAATTATCTATTCATTTTTCATATTAAAAAACTTCTTTAAAATATATTTTCTGTGATAATTCATGTAATATATTCTTAAGGAGATTCCCTTTATTTTCAAGTGTTTCTAAATTTTTATCTATTTAATTCCCAAATTTCATCATCATTATCATCTATAAAATTTATATTTGAATTTATTGTTACTACAGGTCTAAGAGGAAGTGGACTACTAGAAGTATATTGATAATTACTTGAACTATATAATGTAACTCCACTTATAGTTAGACCATTAGTAGGACTATCAAAAATTCCTCTAATACCAAAACTAGCAACAGTATTACTCAAATATACATATCTAGAGGCTAAAAAATAGTTTTTATTTGATCCAAAAATTAGATTATAGAATGCTTCATTGGTAAATAATAAATTTTGTACATTTGTTAGTTGATAAAATGTCATTGTTGCTGTTAACATATTTATAGAAGCTTGACTATATCTATCTGTTGTAGGTTCATTATAATAAGGATTACTTTGTTTTATTCCTCCATCTTCCTCTTTTTTGGTAACATTAGTATTTATTCCTGAGCCAATTTCTTTTTCATATAATAATGGATAAAAGCTATAACCACTAATACTATGGGTGTATTCATCTCCATAAGTAAATCCTTGACTAGTAGTATAAGAAAGTTTGCTTTCTATTCCATTGGTATTCATTCCTTTTTCCACATCATCAATATTAATGCTTCTTGCTTTTGCATTTAAACTATCATTACTATATAAATATTCACATACATCATTAAGTAAATATACACTATTATTATAGCCTAAAGCCCCATAAAAATTAACACTTGCATTCGTTGGCATACTGCTTACTAGATCTACAGTTCCATCATCATTTATACTAAGTATTTGCCATTGTAATGTTTCTTGCTCAATACCATTTGTACTATTTTCTTCACTTCCAGTTGTTTCAGCGGTTAGTTGCATATAATTCGAAGTCACTACATTTGGTACATAATTTACAAAATCACCAACCTTTAATTTACTTCTATCTGCTTTATAATTTCCTGTTGCTTTATCTATAGTTACTGCCATGTCATTCATTTCATTTTGTTCCTTTTCACTTGCTATTTCTGTTTTATTCTTTGCTTCTTGTGCTCTTGTTAATATTCCGTTATCTCCTGTTAATGTCGCGATTGTTACTCCTGCTAAAATTAATAACACGATAATTGTAATCACTAACGCAATTAATGTAATACCTTTCTTACCATATTTTAATTCTTCTTTTAAATTTTTCATAATTCACTCAATCCCTTCATTTTTTCTTTTGATTCTCTGAAATTATAATATCATAACAGCAAAACATTTGCAAGCGTTTTTAGGTGCATATTAATTTTGTTTTTTAATATAAAATATCTTGCAAGGAGGTTACATACATGAACAAGTTAAAAATACCAGAAAATCATAGTGGAGTTAGCAAAACTCTTAGACTACCTGAAAATATAGTTGAAGATATACAAAATCTTGCTAATCTCAAAAACTTATCTTTTAATAAAGTTGTAATTTCTTTATTAGAATTTAGTCTAAATAATTTAGATGAAAAAGATAAAGAAAAATTAGAGAAATTGCAAAAATAAATTTTTATTTAGGTAGACATTGTAGTCTATCTTTTTAAATACTAAGACAAATTATTATATCATTATCTAAATATAATTTAATATCCTTTTCACTGATTTCAATTTTATATATTTGATTCAAGTTTATCTTTAGATAATTTGTACTTTTTTCATCTGTAATATTTAAAATTTCATATTCAATAAAGTATTTTAAATTATGTATTGAATATTTATTTTTTAAAAATCCATCTTGAGTTATAGTTACACATTTTCCTTCAAATTCTTTTAATTTTTCTTCTAAACTACTATTTACATTTTGTACCATTCTTATTACCTCATTTCACTATTTACATATTTTTATTATATTATTTTGTCAATTTCTTATTAGAATTATACTACTTTTGTTGTTCTTTTTACATAAAAATTTTTTATTAGTAAATTTGTGAAATTAAGTATTATGATTTTATTGTTGCGATTGTTCGCAATGATTATATTATAAGAAAAATTAAAAGTCAATAACAATATTGCGATTACTCGCAAATATTTACATCTCTCTTTTGATATAATTTTTTCATTAAAAAAGAGGTGAATTTATGCAACTTTCAGAGGCTATTCAAAAGAGAATTATAACTCTTTGTAAACAACAAAATATAACATTAAATAAGTTAGCAACTAATTCGGGATTATCATATTCTACAGTTTTTAGTATATTTTATGGAAAAAGTAACAGTCCAAAATTAGCTACTATATTACATATTTGTGAAGGATTTGGAATTACCTTAGGAGAATTTTTTGCAGATTCAACATTCGATACAGCAGAACAAGACTAACAATAAAAACACGGTATCATTTAATAATAAATTCATTGTTAAATAGTACCGTATTTTTATAACTCGTACAATTTCTTCAATAATAGTTTTATTAGTAAAATAATATTGGTCATATTCAAAACCAAAAATTTTTTCAAAATTGTTTATTGTTTTTTCTTCTATCCTGCTATTTAGTGCATAAGAAATATCATTTTTCACTTGTTTTGGAGTAATATTGCCATAGAAATTTGCAACATTATTGTAAATATCTTTTATCACAACAATATCATTATTAGCAATTACTAATATTTGAACAGCTTTATTAAGATATTTCGTACCTCTATGGCTAGTGTTTAACCCTATATCACGAAGTATATTAAATATTGTTATAATCTGTTTAGGGTTAATTACTATATTAGTATCAGCATTCATTGATATTCCCCCAAAAATAATTTTTTTAATCTATTGTTTTACAATGATAATTTTTATTACAATATCAGTATAGCAACTTTATAGAAACTATTCAAAAAATCAAAAGTTACAATATATGCAACGAAAATTGTATATATTGCAACTTTTACAATCGAAATATATGATTTTGGGCTAATTTTTTTATAAAAATTATAAAATTTAAAAACAATTAAGAAAATGTTACATATTTTGCAACTTATTAAATAATCACAAAAAAAGCTTGAAAGCACAATCGACCAAGAAAAGCTTTCAAGCTATATAAATAAGCTAATTGCAGTTAACTTATTTACTAATTCTATTATAAACTAAAAAATTAAAAAAATCAACAGAAATTGGAGGAAGTTATCCTCCAAAACCGAATGGCTCTATGTACCTGGCCATCCGAATAACTCTTAATTTTTTCATGGTCGATTGTTTCCTTTCTTATTTATTTCTGTAAATAAATAATTAGTCAAGATATAGAAACAATCAAAAATGAAAGTTATATATCGAAAAAGTCAGGCACTGCAACGCCTGAGATTATTGACTAATCACAAGCGTTGCTTGCGGAATGACAAAAGCCATTCTATCTATTTATAGATAACTATATTATATCATATTTTTCCTTGAATATCAACTGGCACAAGAGATTGACTGTTTTTAGCATTGAAATAACTGTCAAAATATGGTATAATTAAAGATGTAGATATAATATTCAAAGGGGTTGATATTATGGCTATATTTGATGAAAAAGATTTTGGGATAAGATTAAGAAATGAAAGAAAAAAAGCTGGCTTATCACAAGAGAATTTAGCTTATGCTTTAAATGTTACTAAAAGCACAATAAGTAGATTTGAAAAAGGGATTACTTCTCCTACACCTAAACAAATTGCAATAATGTGCTATGAAATGAATATAAATGTTAATAAATTGTTTCATAGTTCTGAAAAAATTATAAATAAAGAAAATAGTAGAAACATATTCAAAACTAATATGTTATTTATGTATTATAAAGGAATTTATCCTACAACAAAGAAAACTGCTTTTCTAAAATTTAAACTAGAAATTATTGAACACTCTGAAATAGTAGAAGTCAACTTATTGGATTTTAATACAAATAAAATTTATATGACAGGATATATGCTATCAGATAATAACAATACTTGTGATATGATATTTGAAAATTATAAACCAAATAATAATAAATATGAAGTTGGAATTATAACAGTAAACATTTCAAATAATATGGATAATTTAATGCTAGGAGTTTTAAGAGCAACTAATTCACAAAATATCCCTAATGATAGAAAATGTGTTATATCCAAAAATAATATTGAATTTACAAATGAAATAAAAAAATTATTAAAAGTTACAGATGAAGAAAAAGCAAACTTTTGTGAAAATGACTGTTGGTATATAGATATTACAAATAAAGAAGATTTTGAAGAATAGTTTATTTTAGAAAAATCCTTGAATTATACTAAAATTAGTATGTTTCAAGGATTTTTTATATTTGAACGTAAAATTGATTTCCAAATAGTAAAAAACATTGATTTTAATACACTTTCAAAGATTTTTTAAAAGTGTATTTTTCAGCTTTTTTATTCTTTTTTATGTTTATTTATGCTTTTTTGGGATTTTTTAGACTTTTTCTCTTTTGAATAATAAAACATTGTATCCTGTAATCAGTTCGAACGATTATGATTTCTAGAAATCAAATTTATTTTAAAGGAGTTTTTAAAAAATGAAAAAATTTTCAAAAGCAATTACAAACAAAAAATTTATAAAAAAATCTGACATCTTATTTACTAAAAATACAATTAGTATGGACAATCCTAAAAACAGAAAATATTTAGATAATTTGGCTTATCAAGAGTATTTAAAAAAAATAAAAACAGAAAGTGGTGATTTTTATGAAGAGTAATGAAATTATAATCATTTATCAAGAAGTTGGAAAAACACCTACTTTACAAAGAATAAAAAATGATATAGGTAGTTTTGAAAATTTACTAAAACGGGGAAATACAAATAATTCCCTATGATGATATATCAATAATATACAAAAAAGATAACAAAAATTTAAAACCCAATATATACATTAATACAAAATTTTTAAGTATTGGCAAAACCATAAGAGGAAACATTGCTATAACTTGTAAAGAAAATGAAAACTTTAAGTCATTAAGTAAAGAACAAGTTATTAAGTATTTAAAATTTTTGAAAAATGCAAGTTTTAACTATAACAGCACAGTTAAATCCAAGAAGAATATTAATAAAATGCCATTTATAGAGCGAAACAATTATGACGATATTGAAATAGATATAAATAGCAATATGAATGACGACATTTTGAAAATAATTTTAGGTATTCAAACATTAATTTTAAAATTTATCCAAAATAATAATAAAAAATAAGAAGAAAGGTAATTAAAAATATGGAAGAAATAAATAATGAGATTCAAAATACAGAAACTAAAAATATAATAATTGAAACAAAAGAAGTATTAACACCAGAAGAACGTATGGCAATAGATACAATAAGAAGAGTTAAAAATCCTTTTAGAATGCTTACAGTAAAAGATGTTATGAATGATTTAGGTATTTGTGAAACTGTGGCTTATAGAACGTTTAAAAGAGATGACTTTCCTTCAATAAATATTGGAAAAAATAATCAAATAATGCTACTTGCCTACTTAATATGGAAAATGCAAAAAAGAGTTTAGTTGGTGGTAAATATGAAAAAGAGTAAAAATAGAACTGGTAGTATTTACTATGATAAAAATGCAAAGAAATTTAGGTGTATTTATTATGTAAAAGAAAATAATACTCTGAACGAAACTAGGAAAACAAAATCTTTTTCTACGGAGCAAGAAGCCAATGCCTTTTTCAAAACAATTCAATGTCAAAAAGGTAATGACATATACATTAAAAATAATGGAATTCCTTTAAATCAACTTATGAGAGCATTGGCTAAAAGAAAGTTAGACATGAACATTATAAAAGAAACTCAATATACTAGAATACTATCAGCAATAAAAAAATTAGAAAAAGAACCCTTTACTAAAAAGAACATTGAGGATATAACAAGCGACGAAATACAAGCATATCTTAATTCATTAAAAAGTTACAGTCAGTCAACGATATCAAAAGAAAAAGACCAGTTTGCACAAGCTTTTAAATATGCTTTAAATAAAGGCTACATTTTAGAAAATCCTATGATAGAAGTTATCGAGCCTAAAAGTAATAAACCACCTAAAATTGTTAGAGCATTAGAAATTGACGAACAACAAATGCTTACAAATTATTTAATGAATATTCCTATTGAAAATGAGCCATACAAAGTTGCTTATTTAATACAGATGTACTTAGGTTTAAGAATTGGAGAAGCACTAGCTTTAAAAACAAGTGATATAAGTTTAGACAAAAACTTAATTCATATATCTAGAACTTTGACATTTGATAAGAACCATAAACTTATTATGGGAGAATTCCCAAAAACTTTTTCTGGTATAAGAGATATACCTATACCAAGATTTATAAGAGAAGAAATAATAAATCAAATGAGATTAGCAGAAAATCACAAAGAAAACCTTTTGTTTGTAAATTCACAAGGAAATTATGCTGACCCCAAAAATGCAAATAAATTTTTAAAAAGTACATTAAAAAAAGTAAATATAAATGACATTACTACACATAGTTTACGACATACTTATGGTACACGTTGTATTGAAGCTGGTATGAGGGCTGTTGCACTTCAAAGACTTATGGGACATAGTGATATATCTGTTACTATCAATACCTATGTATCTGTTTTAAATAAATATAAAGAGGCAGAGTTAGAAAAGCTAAATGATTATTATTTAAACAATAATATGTTTCAACCACCAGCTTTTCAACTATTAGAAAAGAACATGGAAAAAAGCAACTATTACATAGATAATGAAGAAAACGAAATTGGCGAAAGATAAAATTTGTAAAATTGATCAAATTTTAATTTATCGATTTTACAAATTCAGTGGAAGGGTATGGGAAACCGACATAGGTTTCCCATATACAAGATTTTTTGAGGAAATTATTTATAGTATATTGTTTGTTAATGGTACTAACAAATAATTATAGATAATTTCAAAAAATCTTGTATAGGGGTTTATTAAGGGGATTTATCCCCTTAATCATACAGAACATTTTCAATGTTCTAGTATGTTATAACACTTTAAAATTAGTGTTCATTAAGCCTAAATAAAGAGAATTATAATATAAGTATTGCTACGGAGAATTACTAAAAATAAAAAAGGAGAAAAAAGTGAGTTATGCAATAATTAGAAATACAAACTATAAAATAAAAAATCTAGCTGGGATATATAGACATACTGAAAGAAAAAATACTAATTATTCAAATAAAAATATCAATAAAGAATTTTCACATTTAAATTATTCAATAAAAGCTCCCTACTCTACCTATACAAAAATATTTCAAGATATACGAGAAAAATATGAATTAAAAGGAATGATAAAAAAAGTAAGTAATGTAATGTGTGAATTTATTATTACATCAGATAAAGAATATTTTGAAAGCATTGGAATAGAAGAAACAAAAAGATATTTCCAAACAGCATATAAGTTTGTGGCAAATTACAATAATCTAGGCGAAGATTTTATTGTATCAGCAAAAGTACACATGGACGAAAGCACACCACATATGCACATTGTATTTATCCCAGTTGTTCATAAGAAGGATAAAAACGGAAATGAAATAAGCAAAATAGCCTGTTCTGAATATTGGAAAGGTAAAGACAGTTATAAAAGATTACAAGATAATTTTTATTCATATATGATAAAATCTGGATTTAATTTAGAACGTGGAAATACAATTGATAATCAGCATATACCAATAGAAAAATTAAAAAAGATTACTAATTATGAAGTACAAGAAATGTTTAAAGAAACAAAACACTATGAGCAAGAAAAAGTCACAAATAATATTGAGATTATGCGAGATGACTATAAGCGTGTTATTAAAAAGTTCAATACCCTTGCTAAAAGATATAACAGGATAAAAAATATTGTAAACGAAACCATGTATAAAACAGAACAGATACAATTAGAAAATTACAATTTAAAGCAAGAAAATAAAAAGCTGAAACAAGAAAATATACAGCTCAAAGATTATATTGATAAAACTTTTGAATATGTTAGTATATTATTTGATTTTTCAAAAAATACATTAAAAAGATTAGTTAATTCATTTATAAATAAGATTAATTTTAAAAATAGATAGGATTGTATTTTAAAAGTCCTATCTATTTTTGTGCAATTTGTGCAAAATCACATTAAATAAATTCGTGTATCGACTGATACAACTGAATTATAAAGGTCGATTTTTGTGCAATTCTTTTGTGCAAATTTTGTGCAGAAACAAAAAAACAATAAAAAATGGCAAATATTTTTGAATATAGTTTGAATAATAAAAATGGATAGAATAAAGTAATATCAATACTTATAGATAATTTTGAATAAAAATAAAAAAAGCTGAAATTGGTTAAAATTTCAACTTTTTGGTGGGCAGGGAAGGATTCGAACCTTCGTACTCAAATGAGAACAGATTTCTTACTACTATAGTTTTCACTACCATAATTAATTGTTATGTTTGTAGTCTGGACTTTCTCTTTATCTTTTTCAAGATACCAGGTATAAAGTCTCTACACTCGGAATTTTCTTTCCTAGCTCGGGATTGTCATCAGCCTAACTGTTAAGAGTTCCCCGAATTAGCCCGGTGTTCATCATATAATCACTTATATGAGCTGCAAGTTTAGGTTTTGATTAACCAAAGACCACAGTCTGCCGCCTTTAGCCACTCGGCCACCTACCCAAATATAAATAATGGTGCTCCCTCAAGGATTCGAACCTTGGACCCACCGGTTATGAGCCGGTTGCTCTGACCAACTGAGCTAAGGGAGCATATATTCACCTTTCCTTAACGCAAGTTACAGTATAAACTATTTTCTTTTAGTTGTCAATAGATTTTTTGAAATTCTTATAATTTCTTGTTATCACTTAACAAATATATATCATCTATCACGAAAGGAGTTAGTTTTTCTAACTCCTTTTTATGATTTTTTCTATTATTCTTATTAATAATTATCAGAACCTTTTCCTTCAGGTAATGCTGGGTATTGAATAACAATTCTTATCTTTGTAATATATCTAATTGCTCTAACTATCTTACTATTCTTAATTCTTTGCCATAAACTTGGTTTTGCATCAAATGTTACGGATTGCTCATATTGTTGTTGTTCTACATTTACTTGTTGTTGTACATTTTGTTCTGCTTCTACTTGTTCTACTACTGGTGTTGTATCTTCTACTGGAGTTGGAATAGATTTTAATGCATCAGCCACTTCTATTCCTATATAACTTAAAGCTTTTGATCTATCTTCTATTCTCTCCATATCAATCTCTATATGTAAATTTGACTCCAAGTTTGTTACTCTTGCATTCAATAATTTCATTGCATCTTGATAGTTTTGAGATTTCTTTCCTTTTGATTTTCCAACAATATTTAATGTTTCGATTATATCCTCTGGAAATTCATCTTCTGCCTTTTTAACTTGATCTTTCCAATCTTTTTCTTTATTGTCTACTACCTCAACCAATTCTTTTAGTTTTCCTGATAAAGCTATATTTTGTTCTCTTTGTCTGATTAACTCTTCTATTTTCTTTGTGTTTTCTTCAAATTGATTTGTAGCATACTCTACTAATCCATAGGCTGCTTTATATACACTTATTGGAAAATTCTTTTTCTTTGGATATTCAATTAAATATGTTTTTATTGATTCAATTAAATCTTTAAAATAAGAATCATCTTCTAATTGTACAATTTGTTTCTTACTATTTGGATTAATAAGTTTATGTACTTTATCTATATTTGATAATATTTTCTCCTCAGTGATAACCATTCTCACATTTACTATGCCAGACTTAGACATGTAAATTACCTCCTTTTATCTTAAGCATATTTCTTTAATTACAATTATAATTATACATTAACCTACAAAAAACTACAATACCAACGGAAGATTTTTTTTTTAAGTTTTGGTTACAAAAATGTTACATTTGTGTTACAATTTTGATTTTTGATACAAAATAGGCCAACTTATGGAGTCCGTAGTCAATCCTTTAAAATAAAAAAATAGAGTAGAATTTTTGTTATTATTTTTAAAATTTAGAATTCTACTCTTATTTTTACATCTTTTTTATATCTTTTATACTTTTATAATACTGTTTTTATTTCTTCAAATCTTTTTACCTTTTGTGTTGTTGTTTTAATTAATTCCTTATTCGTTACGGATATTTCTCTAACATATTTATAGGCTGGCATTGTTTTATTCACTTTTTTTACTTCTTGCCAGATTTTTTCTTTTAATTCTTCTGGATTTTTCGTTCCAAATATTTCTTCTACTGATTCTTCATCATAAACAATTTTGGCACATATTTTATAATCTCCATCATCTTCTGGTTTTCCATAAACAAAAGATTCTTTTACGCCTTCTATTTTATTAATTAATGCTTCTATTTCTTCTGGATAAATATTTTTTCCATTTTTTAATACAATCACAAATTTCTTTCTTCCAGAAATAAAAATAAATCCATCTTTATCAATTTTTGCTAAATCTCCTGTGTGTAACCAACCATCTTCTGTTATTGTTTCTTTAGTTGCTTCTTCATTATTATAATATCCCAGCATAATAGATGGACCTTTGGCTAATAATTCTCCTATTCCTTCTTCATTAGGGTCTTCAATTTTTACATCTAAACTTGGAAATGCTTTTCCAACAGAACCTAATCTTTGATATTTATCGTCTTCTGCAGCAATAACTGGTGAGCTTTCTGTTAGACCATATCCCTGATACATGGTAAGTCCTAGTTCATTAAATCCTTTTTCTGCCTCTGGATCCAATGCAGCACCTCCAGCAACAAATATCCTTACTTTTCCACCCAAAGTATCATGAATTTCTTTAAATAATTTCTTTCTAATATCAATTCCAAATCTTAATAAAAATTGGCTAATCTTTATTCCTTTTTGTACAGTTTTTAATTTTCCTTTCTTTTCTATTGTTTTCATTACTTTTCTGTACATTGCTTCAAATAAAATTGGAACTGAAACCATTACCGTTGCCTGATATTCTTTTAGATTTTCTGCTATATGTCTAATACCCTCACAAAATGCGATTGAAGATCCTCTAGATAATGGATATAAAAAGCCTGTTGTACATTCAAATGTATGATGTAATGGTAGAAAAGATAAAAATCTATCATTTTGATCAATTCTAATAACAGATGTAATATCCATTATATTTGCACAAATATTTTTATGTGATAACATAACTGCTTTTGACATAGCGGTTGTTCCTGATGTAAATAACATGATAGACATTTTTTCCGCATCTATTTTTGCATCCAAGAAATCTCTATCACCAGCTTCTAACAACTCTTTTCCTTGTTTAATCAGTTCATGTTCAGAATATATTCCATTTTCTTCTTTTTCTAAATCCATTGAAATGAAATATTTTACTTTTGTATTACCATCATTTTTTATTTGATTCATAATTTCATCATATTTTTTAGAATACACAATTGCTTCTACTTCTGAACGAATGATTAAACTTTCTATTTCGTTGTCTGGTAAAGATTTATCTAAGGGAACAATAACACCTGTTCCTGTAACAACAGCTAAATATACAATTCCCCATTCATATCGATTTTCTGAAATAACAGCTACTCTTTTATCTTTTAATCCCATATTGACAAATTTAGTTCCTAATGCTTTTACATCTTCTCTAACTTCTTTATGTGTAATCTCTCTAAATTTTCCTTCTTCCTCTGTTTTAAAAACATATGCTGGTCTATCTCCATAAAGTTTTCCAGATTTTTCTAACATATCTCTTAAATCTGTAAATTCCATAAATTCATGTATTGGCTTTCTCATCTTATATCCCCCATCTACTTTATTTTTAATCCTTCGATTACTGTATTTTCAAATTCTTTATATAGATTCATTATATCAATTTCTTTTTCATTTCTTAATTTATATACTAATGTTGAACATATTAATCCATATATTTCTGAAGCAATTACTTTAGGATTTCCTTGTTTTATTTGTTTTTTATCAATTCCTTCTTTTACAATTTCTTCAATCTTTTTAATGTAATCATAAATATGTTTTTTACATTTTTGATTTCTAGCTTCATTTCCCCAGAATTGGCTTAATAAAATTGTTATTAAATCTTCATACTTCATAACAATTTTTATTTGTATTAGTACAATTGCTTTTAATTTATCTATATAGTTCTCATATTTGGCCGTTTTTATATCTATACTATTTTGTAATAATTTCATGCCTTCTTCTACTAAAAAATTAAAAATTTCTTCTTTACTTGAAAAATGATAATATAGTGTACCTTTTGCCACTCCAACTGTTGCTGTAATTTCTTCAATACTTGTAGCATCATATCCTTTTTCAGCAAATAATTTCATTGATGTTTCAAAAATTTTTCTTTTTGTTTTATTCATTTTCTAAACATCCTTTCAATATGATATATCAATAGTTATATTATATATGTAAACACATAATATTGCAATATCTTTTTATTGTTTTATACCAATCGTTCTAAGAATTTTAAATATCAAAAAAGAGAAGCACCTATATTTTTTTGCTCCCCTCCTTTTCATCTTATAATACATATTATACAAAATATAAGAATTTCTATTACAATATTTAAGAGTAATAAATAATTTACACTTCTTATGCCAATATCATTTAATTGATCAAACGCACTTATCATTCTATCAATTTCTTCTTGTGTAGATATTTTTTGCTTTTCCATATATTCTTTTGCTAAAAATCTTGCTTTAATCATCGCATCATCTTCTAAATAACTTCTTACAAAATAATATAGCAGACCACCTATTATTAAAATAGATAAAAATACCATTTTATGAGGAAGTATTTTACATATTGCTAATATAGAAATAATTATAAAATATAGCATATATATATTAGAATATATAAAATTGAATAATAATACTTTTCTATTCTGAATAGAATGCAAGCATTCATGTGCAATTGTTTGTATTCTTGTATAACTATTTTTTATATTGGCTATTATAATTTTATTAGATATAGCTATATATAAAGAGTTTGTAGCATTGTTATCTTCTTCTATCTGTACATTTTCATTTTTTAGCATTTTCAAATATTCTTTACATATATCTATATTTTCAGGATATTTTTTTGCCACTTCATCTAATGCTTTATTTTCAGCTATCTTCTCTACTTGTTTTTTGTTATAACCAAATACATATTTTAAAACAACTAATATGACGATTAAAAACAAGATGATTATAAAATATTCCATTTTTCATTCCTTTATTTTATAATTCTTACTTTTATTTATTGCATAACATCTCTTACCGCTTCTCCAATAATCCTATTAACATCTGCTAATACAATGTTAAATTTCATTTCTGTATCAAAATATTTTTTAGCATCATCTAATTGTATTAAATCTGCATATAATTTCTTCATTTTATTTGTTTTTTCTACATCTTCTTTTCCTGTTTGCATTTGTGTTAATTGTGCATCATATCTTGCCGCTTCAAATTCTCCTATTTTCTTTTTTAAGTCTGGCTTTAGTGCCAATGCTTCTCTTGCCATTTTATAGTTTATATATTCTTCAGATTGTCTTATTTCTGATGCTAATCTATTGGCTGTATCATATACATTCATTGCTTCATTTCCTTTCTAGATTTTTTCTATCTTATTGTATTTGTAGTATTTGTTGTTGATGTTGTATCTTCTAATCCTTCTATTTCAACATCTGCATTTGTTGGACATATATTAACAAATGTATTTCCATCGTTTACTTTAATTTCATTTCCATTCATATCTTGATAAACCGTTTGTTCATCTCTTGCATTTTTTATACATTGAATCTTAATGGCTTTTCCATTTGTAATATAATAGCCATCAAATGTTCCTATATTTCTTAATCCTTGTCTTCCTTTATTTTCTGAATCTGATAAAGTATAATTATCACAGAAAGTAATGATGATATTCTTTGTTGTAATTGGTTCCTCTGTATCCCAATCTGTTTGTTCTTTACCTCTTGCATATCTAACATATACTTTATTTTCTTCATCGTATTCATATTTTACTGTTTGTAAATCTGAATGTGGTATTGTGATCGTATTGGCTGCTTGACCATCTTCTAGATTCACTTCATCTGTTACATAATTTAAAACGCTTTCTTCTGTTGATGTTGTTCTATATTTTTTACTTTTTGCTGATTCTAATAACTTCTCTGTACTTGTAACCGCATTATGTGGTGCTACTTTATCTTTTACTCTCCAGAAAGTTGTTCCATCTTCTGCTATTCCATTAATATCATTTATACTATATTTCTTTATATCACTTTGTGCTTGAGGACTTTGTCCAAAATGTACATATATAGCATCATTTTCCATTGCATAATCTATAAAATAATGTCTTGCACTCCTTACTGAACCTATTTTATCTAAATCAACACCTTTAAATAGTGCCATTAATCTAGTTTCTCCGCCTTCTACTATAATTTCATATACCATATATGCTTGATTTAATCCTGCTTGTGGCCAAGCATCACTATGGTTATCAATCATAACTGCTATTGGTCTATCATTTCCACTATATATTTGAACTTTTTTTTCTTCTACTGTTGATACTAATTCATTGTTACTTTCTCCTGATATTGTTTCTGTATTATTTTTATCTTGTGTAATTTTGTAAGCCAATACCACACCTGCTACTATTATTAAAATAACCAATATTATAACTAAAACTTTAACGCCGCCCTTTTGCATATGTATCTCCCTTCTCTTTTCCTAATTATCTTAATATTTGTAAATCTTCAAGTACTTTTTCTTCTTTTTTCCTCATTTCTTTTTTGTCCTCATCTTCTATATGATCATATCCCATTAAATGATAAAATCCATGAACTAACATATAGCTTAATTCTCTTTCAAAACTATGTGCATATTCCTTTGCCTGTTCTTCTACTTTTGGTATGGAAATAACAATATCTCCTAATACATCCTCATGTAAAAAATCTTTTTCTTCTATTTTTTTATCTAATTCTTCCTTTTCGAACATAGGAAATGAAAGCACATCTGTTGCTTTATCTATATTCCTATATTCTTTATTTATTTTTTGTATATTTTCTGGATTTGTAAATGTTACTGTAATATATAATTTTGAATCTTGAATATTTTCTTCCTCAAAACACTTATCAAAAACCTTTTTGACAATTGCTTCATAACTGTCTACTTCTTTCATATCTTTATAGATGATTTCATATTTATCCATTTATGCAACTTCCTTTAATTTTTTGGTATATTTTCCTTGTGATATATAAGCATTTTTTAATTCTCTCATTGCTCCATAATCAATTAATTTTCTTTTATAATATGTTATTAATTTACTATAATCTGTTTTCGTATTTTCTTCTTGTATCTTTTTCATATCATTTTTAATAAATAATATTTCTTTTTGTCTTACATATTCTATAAAATTGGTTTCTTTTAACTTACATATTTCTTTGTATTTGTTCCAAAAAGCTTTAAATTCTTCTCTATCTTTAGCATTATCCCAATATACTTTTGTTGATAATAATTTTACATTATAATCTTCAAATAAATTGATAAGCATGCTATATGCTTTTTCTCTTTTTGTCGCTATTTTTGTGTCTTGAACTAAGATTCTAGCATCTTTTAATAATTTTTGATAGCATTGAATTGCAACAATTAATGGCAAACTATGTGTAAATAATTTTCTACTAATACTTAATAATACAACATTTTTTTCAATATTATCTTTTGTGTCTAATTTTCCTACAGTATATGTTTCATAATTTTCATAATCTTTTATGATTTCTTTTACCCCATTATCTTTTCCAATTCTTATTTTTAATGCTAAGATATTTTGAATATATTCTTCTAATGTATAAAATATCTTCGT
The DNA here is from genome assembly GCA_944386365.1 of uncultured Clostridia bacterium. GTDB lineage: Bacteria > Bacillota > Clostridia > TANB77 > CAG-508 > CAG-269. The sequence goes on along the minus strand of CALXAT010000005.1, from coordinate 56,727 downwards.
ATATATCCAATCTTTTGAAGTTTCATAAGCATTTGTTGTATCAGCAAGTTTTATTGAATAGTTTTTCAAAATAGATTTATATAACATATCCATTTTAGAAACATAAAATTCATTATATCTTGTTATTAATTTTTCTTTTCCTGATAATTGAACACCATCATTATCTAGCTCTAACAAATATTTCTGTTTTCTATTTTTATATTCTACAAATTCTGTTTCTTTCAAACTTGTAACTTCATAGTATTTTGATAGCGCATCTTTTTCAAAATCTGAAGCCGTATTATTTCTTACTTTTTTATAAATTGAATCCATTACATACTTATCCAAGGCTTCTAAGTAACCTTCATATGCTGTATCATATTTTTTTTCGGCTTCATTTTGATTATAATTTTCATTGCTATTTTGATATGCTTCAAATGCTTTTAGCAAATTATTTCTTTTTATAGAAATCAACATTCCATTAATTCCAATTTTTGTTGGAATTAACATCTTTGTTAATGTTCTTGTAATTCTATTAAAAAATGTTTTATCTGTGCCTGTAATTCTTAAACTTTTTTCTTCCATTTATATCATCCCTTCAAAACACAATTTTTTCATTTGTCCCTATACTTTCAAGTACTTCATATGTAACATAAATATCGATACTATTTTCATTTTCATAAGTATTTATATTTTTGTTTACAATCTTTTCTTTATTTTCTATTTCATTCTCCAATTCCGTTTCAATCTCTTGTATCCCTAGGTTTTTAGCCTCATCCGCAGAATACGTTTTTTGTACTTCTTCATACTCTTCATTAGTCGTTTTTATGATAGAAATTGGTAAATAAAAGTTAGAAAATATCCTTACTTTAATTTCATTTTCTATTGTATCATAAAATTTAAATTTTGAAACCCCTTTCGGAAAATTTATTTTAAAATTATTAATTTTTATTCCATAATTTGTTTCCATATTTCCTGTATTGTGTTTTTCCGTAGTGTTATACTCTATTGTCTTATGCTTTGTATACCAAACTCTAGCCTCTATTTCTCCTTTAGCATGAACATAACGAATTCCTGTATATTTTCCTTCCATCCATCCATTAATTAAAACATCTCCTTCACTTACAGTATCTCCTACCTTTACATTTGCTGTTCCATCTTGTACATTCATTTTAGTTATAACCCCATTTTTATTAGAAACAATATTACAATATTCATCTTCATCAACAATTTCTGGTTTTTTTTCCGCTTTTACTAATTTCACAATCGCATTTGTCCCTTTTAATTCAATTCCCATCCAAGCAATATCATCTCTATCTAATCGTACTTTATTAATAATTTCCTTTGTATCAACATTTGCTTTCAGCGTTCCAATTTTTAATCCTGCTTTATTAATATCTTCCATTATATTATCTATTTTCAATCCATCTTCTTCTATAATTTCTATATTCCATACAAAATTAGAACTTAAAAATATGGTTATAACAATTATCAATAAAAATAGTACAAATATTTTCCTTTTTCTATATTTATTAAGAAGAAATGGAAATCCCTTTTTTGCTTTTATACCCACTTTACAATGTGTTTTTTTTGCTATTCTGCATATTTCTCTAAAATTTTTTATTTCTATATTTAATGTTATCTTTATATCATTATCTTTTTTTATATTCCACATATTATATTTTTTATTTCTACATATATTTATAAATCTTTCAATATAATATCCTTCTACTACAATTCTTAAATAGCCATATAAGTAGTTTATGATTCTTTTAATTATCATTTGCCTCTCCTTATATTAATCTGTTATTCTTTCAAAATCAAAGCTCTCAATTTTCCCAGTTACCCTTATATCATCATTTGTCATTGTTTCTAAATTTAAATTATATCCATTAATATTAATAACACCTTTATAGGTACTAATTCTAACAAAAAATGCTTCATATTCTAAAATTCCTTTATAATTTTCTATTATCATTTCATCAAATCCTATAATCGAAATCTTAGGAACATCAGAATATACCTCCTGGGGTATTTCTAAGATTTTATTTATTTTACGCATTCTATTTTTTTTCATATTTCACCTCTTACTATTGAAATTCATCTAAAGATTTAAATACATACCCCCTATTTTTTGCTTCTTTAATAACACTATCTAAAATATTTGTATTAGTTTTTGAATTTCCATGTAATAGCATAATTTCTCCATTATGAAGATTATTCAAAATTTTTTCTTTTGCTTTTTCCTCATCTGGTTGTTTTTTCTCATCCCAATCTTCATATGCAAAAGACCACATAACTGTTTTATATCCTAATGCATTTGTAATCATTAATGTTTTTTCACTAAATTCTCCTTTTGGTGGTCTTATATATTTCATTTCATAATTAAATTTTTCATACACGCCTTGATGTAAATTCATAACTTCTTTTTTTATTTCTTCTTCTGTTAAGCTAGGCATACTTTTATGATTCACTGTATGGTTTCCTATAATATGTCCTTCCTCTATCATTTGTCTAACCAAATCCTCTTGTGTATTCACATAATGTGCTGTTAAGAAGAAAGCTGCTTTTACATCATTTTCTTTTAAGGTCTTTAAAATTTGACTTGTATACCCAGCTTCATATCCTTCATCAAAAGTTAAATAAATAGTTTTGGCATCACTATTTCCTAGACATATTCCATTATTCTGTTCTAATAATTCTTTATTTTTATTTCCGACATCTGGTTGTTCATGATTATCATTTCTTTTTATTCCCCATTCTATTTTTTGATTACTGATTGTTGCATTGGTTTTTATTTCTCTTTTGTCATATATATCTATATAAGAAACAATAGATATTGCTATCACTAATAAAAGACTTATAGACACTTTTAAAATTTTCCTATTCATAAATATTCACTCCATTTTACTTTTAACTGTTTAATATTATGCTAGTTTTTAAATATTATTCTTTTCTTCTTATATATATTTCTTTTCTTTAACACATTTTTTATTAATCACTTATCTTACTTTATATCCTGTCATATCATTTTATGATATTTAAGATTTTATTTATATATATCACTACTATTGACTCTGTTATACGCTAGATAAATTTATTATGATACTATTGACAAGATGATTTTTTTAGAATATATTGTTGTTGTTACTGGAAAAATAAGGGAATTATTTTTTTGTTGTCGAAAATTCATACATTTATCATAATATATATTTTTTTGGGAGGGATGTTGCTTATGCTAAATTTTGTGATTTGTGATGACAATTTAAATATTTTAGATAGATTAGAAAAACTCTTAGAAAATATATTTACAAAGAATAACCTTGATGGTCAAGTTACTTTCAAATTCAATAATTTTGAAGATTTGTTAGCTTGTTTTGATCAGCAACATCAAATAGATGTATTATTATTAGATATCAATTTGAAATCTCAAAAAAGTGGTTTGGATTTAGCTGAAGAAATTAGAAAAAAAGATAAAAATGTATATTTAATATTTACAACTGGTCATTTAGAATATGCCATGATTGCTTATAAGTATAAAACATTTGACTATTTAGCTAAGCCAATTACTTATGAAAGATTAGAAGATACTATAAAAAGACTTTTTGATGACGTTTATGGATTACCAAAGAAATATATTAAAATTGATAATAAAAATACACTTGTAGATGAAACACAAATTCAATATATTAAAAGAGATGGTATGAAATTGAATTTTCATACCTCTTCTCGTGATTATGAATCTTATAGTTCTTTTAATAAAATTCAAGATAAATTGCCTAATAATTTCATAAGATGTCACAAATCTTATATTGTTAATTTAGATAATATCAAAAATGTTGATCCTGTTGCCTTAACAGTATCTTTTGATAATAACACTTTCTGTAGTATTGGACCTAAATATAAAAAAGAATTTATGGAGGTTATTAAAAATCATGGAATTATTGAATAATATATGGAATGCGTTAACTACACCTAATGAAATTTTGATAAGTATTATACTAATCCCTAGTGCCATTCTTGAATCAGTACTAACATTAATGGCCTTTTCTACAATACTCAATCTTAAAACAACACGTAAACAAAATATTGTTTATTGTACTTCTTTCAGTATTCTTATTTTATTAGTCACATATTGTATTCCTTCTCCTTGGAATGTTTTTATAAATTATATTGGCATTTTTACTCTCATATTCATAATTTATAAACCTTCTCTTTGGCAAGGATTACTCGCTGGTATAATCCCTACTATACTATTTGCATTAGTGGGTACATTGATTATGAATCCATATCTTACTTTGTTTAATATAGATTATGAACAGTCGGAAACAATTCCTATATATAGAATAATGTATCTTATAATAACGTATTTTATTGTATTTTGTATAATTTCACTATTAAAGTTAAAACATTATAAATTAATTTTTATAGATTATACTATTGATAAAAAAAGCAAAAGTGTTTTATTTGCAAATTTATTTATAGGTTTCTTAACATTATGCATCCAACTAATTATAACTTTTAAATATATAGATATATTACCTGTAATAATAACATTTCTAAGTTTTTTATCCCTTCTAGCTTATTTTAGTGTAAGTATATATAGCTTAACCAGAGTAATAAAATTAGCATCTACAACTCAAAAGTTACAAAATGCTGAAGAATATAACAAGACATTAACCATTTTACATGATAATGTTAGAGGTTTTAAACATGATTTTGATAATATTGTTACAACTATTGGCGGATATGTAAGAACAAATGACATGGAAGGTCTAAAAAAATATTACCTACAACTTGAAGATGATTGCCAAAAAGTCAACAACTTATATGTTTTAAATCCCAAACTTATTAACAATCCTGGTATATATAATTTACTGACAACCAAATATCATGAAGCTGAAGAAAAAGGTATAAAAGTAAACATTTCACTTTTATTAGATTTAAGTAAATTAAATATGAAAATATATGAATTTGCTAGAATACTTGGTATACTTTTAGACAATGCTATAGATGCTAGTAGTGAATGTGATGAAAAAATTATTAATATCATTTTTAGAGATGATGCCAAAAATCACAGACAATTGATAATTGTAGAAAATACCTACAAAGATAAAAATATCAATACTGAAAAAATTTTTAATAAAGGCTTTTCTGGTAAAGAAAACCATACTGGATTAGGTCTATGGGAAGTTAGAAAAATCTTAAATAAAAGTAAAAATATTTCTTTATATACAACTAAAAATGAAAAATATTTTTCTCAACAAATAGAAATATATTATTAATAAAAACGCAAAATAGATATGAATTAAATGGTTCATATCTATTTTTATGTCAAAAGAAAAACAGCTTGCAAAAGCTGTCTTGTATTGGATTGTAACATATAACTTTTTAAGTTATATGGGATTGGCAAAAATAATTCTTCGTCCTATTTTTGCCAAGAATTAGTCTTTTTTTATCATACTTGCTGGCATTTTAGGTTGATGTAATAGCCATAAGAAACAAGCTGTATTTGTAACTTTGGCATATTTTTCTGCTACTTTAGCTAAAAATTTGAACATAATAGATTCCCCCTTACAATATATATTAAAAACATACCGGCTATGTTTTTTAAACATTTTGAGTTGAAGCATCTCCATACACTTCATATCCATATTTATTTTTTGTTAATCTATATGCAAATTTAGTTATCGTCAATGTTTGTTCTAAATTTCCAAATATTAATATATTTGAAATCACATTATTTTGTATAAACATAGCAGCAATAAGACCTATTGTATATGCAATATACGCTATTTGTTGTTTTTTCTTTCTATCCTTTTTAGATAATATCGGAACATTTTCTGTATCTGCTGGTGCATAAAGCTTTATCATTATCATTCCAAATATCCAGATAATTCCTATTAATATATATTTTGTTATATTTTCCAATATAATATGTTGTGAAAGAAGTACCGTTCCACAATAGAAAATTGTTGTACCTATTATACATCCCAAATGTGTTTTTAGATGAAATCCTCCAGATGCTCCTCGATACGGAATCAATACAATAAACATGAATAATACCTCTTTTAACATTCCTAAAACATAAGCTATTATAAATAGTAAAAAGATTTTAGGTATTTCGCCTACAATGTTTTGTAATCCATAATTTATCACATCAGCTCTTTCATCATCTATTTCAGGCATTTCTTTTCTTATTCGATTTGTCAAGAATGTGCAGATTTTATCTATCATATTTCTTCACCTCTTCTTGCTAAATGGATTGTAGCACTTCTAACTTTTTAGAGTACTTTTTATTTTGTAAAAGGTCTATTTTCTTTTATAAAAATTTATTTCTATTTATTTTGTAAAAAAATTTTAAATAATATAAAAAATATAGTCAAAGTTTTTAAATTTCTTCAACTATATTATCTTCATTTTTTAATATACACCATGTTCCAATTGGTTTTGGTAAATCTTTAAATTCCATCCTTTCTTTTGTTATTGGATGCTCAATTGTTAATTTATATGCCCATAAAGCAATTTGTTTTCCTTTTCCTCTTGTTCCATATTTTTGGTCTCCAAATATACTATGCCCAAAATGAGATAACTGCACTCTAATTTGATGATGTCTCCCTGTATGTAAATTTATTCTCACTAAAGACAAATCCTTTACTGCATTATATTTTAGAACTTCATAATCTAACTTTGCTTCTTTAGCATTTTTCTTTTCCTTATGAACTACCTTACTTATATTATTTCTTTCATCTTTATATAAATAATCTACTAATGTCCCTTTTGCATTTTCAAATTTTCCGTCTACAACTGCCAAATATTCTTTCTTAAAGATTTTTTCTCTTACTTGATTACTCAACCTTGAAGCAGCTTTTGAAGTTTTTGCAAATACCATAACACCGCCAACAGGTCTATCTAATCTATGTACCAATCCTAAATATACATTTCCTGGTTTATGATATTTTTCTTTAATATATTCTTTAACCAAGTTTAGCATATCCATATCTCCTGTTTTGTCAGACTGTGATGGTATATTGGGTATTTTTTCTACAACAATGATATGATTATCTTCATATATTATTTTTAATTTCTGCATAAAATTCTCCTTTTATTTTTCCCATCTTCCATAAATTCCACAAGGCAATACTAATTTAGAATTCTCCATAGGAAGCCCAATTTCTCCTGATTCTATTTTTCCTTTATATTTTTTAGATATGGTTAAGTATAAAATGTCTTCTAGAACTTTACTAGATATTCCTGTCGTATAAGAATTAATTAAAAAGAATAATGGATTATCTGATAATACATTTGTACATAATTCTACTAAATCATAGATATTGTTTTCAAACTGCCATACTTCTCCCTTGGCACCTCTTCCATAAGATGGTGGATCCATAATAATAGCATCATATTTGTTTCCTCTTCTGATTTCTCTATTAACAAATTTAACAACATCATCTACAATAAATCTAACTGGTCTATCTTGAAATCCTGATGACATGACATTTTCTTTTGCCCAAGTGGTCATTCCTTTTGAACTATCCACATGACATACAGAAGCTCCTGCTGATAAGCAAGCAACTGTTGCTCCTCCAGTATATGCAAATAAGTTCAATACTTTAATTTCTCTTTTTTCACTTTTGATTTTATGTATCATCCAGTCCCAATTAACAGCTTGTTCTGGAAATAATCCTGTATGTTTAAATCCCATTGGTTTAATATTGAATATTAAGTTTTTATATTTTATTTGCCATTGGGCAGGCATTTTTTTCTTAAAATCCCATGAACCACCACCTGTTTTACTTCTATTATATACAGCATTAATATCTTTCCATTTATTTGGAAAGCTTTTATTTTTCCAAATAATTTGTGGATCTGGTCTAGATAATATGACATTACCCCATTTTTCTAATTTTTGGCCATCTGCCATATCTAATATTTTATAATCTTTCCATTCATTTGCTATTTTCATAATTTTTTTTAGTAGCCTAAATAAACTACTATCCCTCCTATTATTAGAATAGCATTATTTTATCATATTTTTTTGATTTTTCCAAGGGTATTTAACGATTTAAAAATTTTATGATTTTAAATATTTTAAAAATTCTTCTAATTCTATATCCGCCTATTCTAAGATGCTTTTTAAAGTTCCTTTTGCAATTTCGTAATGCATTGGAATAATAAATATCTTTCCAGTTTTATCATTTATGTATTTAGTATGACTTCCTTTCTGTGATATTTTATGAAACTCCAATTTTTTTCATTACTTTAATAATTTTTTTCTGGAGGTAGTATTGGGTATTTAGAACTCATATAGCCACCTCCAATGTTGTTAAATAGGTTTCTTTCGGTTGTATTATTTCTTCATTTTGTAAATATAACTCTAATGCTTCTTCTATTGTTTTCCCTTGCGATGCAACATTATTGTCTAAACATTTTGCTACATACCATTCTTCTTCTTTTTGTATCATAACATTATATTTTATACTCATATTTTTAGCTTCTTTCTTGTTACATATTATACTTCCTTTTTTCATAAATTCAAATGTTTTGTAAAATTTTAAAAAAATTATATAGCATGATTGCATTTATACTAGATAATATGATTAAAGCTGTAATTATCATACTAATCCATTTATGTTTTTGTATTTTCTTTATAAGTTTTTTGTCTTTTGACTTTGCACTTGCCCTTCTTAACTCTAAATTTAGTAGTTTATCTTCCGTATACTCCATTTTCATTCCTCCTTCAATTATTTTCATAATAGGATATTCAACTTATGTTTCTTTTATGACTTATTTTTTAATAACTTTTCAGATTTTTTACATTTTTTCTCTGTTTTTCCTTGAAAGTATACATAAATTTGTATTTTTAGCTATTTTGTGGTATAATGGAGATAGTTTGAGAAGAAAAGTCTTCTCAAAGATTGAACCCATATTACAGCAAAGGAGAGTATAAACATGAAACAATTTCATCGGCTGAAACGGAAAATCCAGCGAAAGCTGGGATCAGGGGTTGTAATCGCAATTATTTTTGCACTTCTTGTGTTAGTGGTTTTGACTGTCGCACTGATTGTCCTGAACCACCAAGCCCTAGGACGTGCATTGGGAAGTATTCCTGGAGCAATCTGGGGCGCAATTCTAAACTTCCCAATTGACTGGCTCATTTCAGGTGCTGTGGGAGCTGCGCTGGCTTTTGTTGCTTGTGCCATTTTCTGGCATTGGTTAAATAAGCCTGTAAAGAAACACGGCGATCAAGAAAAGTGAGCTTAAAAAGACCAATTCGAAACAATTCGGATTGGTCGCTCTTTTTATTATACTGAATTTTTGCATTTTATTTCAGTTCATACGTCTAACATTAACTTCTTACTTTCCTTAAATAATTGATATTTCAGATGATTTGTGCTATAGTATTTTAGAACCTTACAGAGAAAATTCTCTGTGAATTGCTTTTTATATTTACCGAAGGAGGGCTATGCACATGAAAAAAGCAATTGTTTTAATTCCTGTTTGTCTGGTGATAGGAGGTTTTCTTTATCATAGCATTCAGATTCACAGGGTTACTGCTGGATTAGCCGGTCGCTATCCAGGTCTGTCCATCTATGGACAAATTAAAAAAGGACGTAGAAAGTACGTCCAGACGGGGAGATAACTCCCCACTTTTTTTATATTTTATTGTTTTAATTTTTCTGCTAATTCTCTTGTAATGCCTTTTACTTGCAGTAATTCTTCTATAGAAGCTTGTTTTATTTTTTCTACACTTCCAAACTTTTTTAATAAAGCTTGTTTCTTTACAGTTCCAATTCCTTTAACGTCATCTAATGCTGATCTTCTCATTTCTTTATCTCTTAACTTCCTATGATAGGTAATTGCTGTATCATGAACCGTATCTTGGAATCTTGTAATTAACTTCATTAAGTTTTCTGAAATGATTAGTTCGTTTCTATCTTCATCCATTAACGCTCTTGTTTGGTGTTTATCATTTTTTACCATACCAAATACTTTAATATCTAATTCTTTTTCTAGCATTTCTAATTTCTCTTTTTTATCTTGTTCTGTTATATCTTCTTGTATAGTCTTTTCTTTTTCTTCATTTAAAACATTTTGAATGGCTTGTTTGGTTGCTCGTATTTGGGTAATGCCACCATCAGTAAATATAACATCTGGAAGTTTTCCAAATCCTCTGTTTTGGTTTTCAATAGAATGTCTTATTCTTCTAGTAATAACTTCTTCCATACACTTTGGGTCATCTTGCCCATAAACTGTTTTAATTTTAAATCTTCTGGATAAATTCTTTTTGATGACCCCATCTTGCATTACACACATTCCAGCCACCATATATTCTCCCGATATATTAGATATATCAAACGTTTCTATTTTTCTTGGCAATTTATCCATTTTTAAAACTTCTTTTAATTCTAGCAAGATTTCGCTTTTATCTTTTTCTTTATTATCTAACGTTACTTTTGCATTATTTTCTGCCATTTCCACAAATCTAAGTTTTTCACCTTTCTTTGGTGTTTTAATTTCCACTTTTTTTCCTAATTCTGTGGATAACCATTTTTCTATAGCCTCTTTATCCTCTATTTCTTCTCTAATCATAATTTTACTAGGAATATTGGGGTTATCAAAATAATATTGTTTGATAAAACCTGATAGAATTTCACTATCTTCCATATCTTTTAGGTCATTATAGAAATATTGCTCTCTTCCTATCATTTTACTATTTCTTACAAAAAAGATTTCCACACAGACTTCTAAATCTGATTTAGCAATTCCAATAACATCAATACTATTTTCTGATATATTAGACACTTTTTGTTTTGCCGATGCCCTTTCAATGGCTTGTTTTCTATCTCTTAAATAGGCTGCCTTTTCGTATTCCATTTTTTGAGATGCTTCTTGCATTTGCCTTTCCAAATCTTTTAAAACTTTATCTGTTTTTCCCTCTAATAAATCAATAATTTCATTAACTTGTTTTCTATACTCTACCTTATCAACATTTCCCATACATGGTGCTAAACATCTACCTATATGATAATTTAAACATGGTCTTGTTCGTTCTTTTAAAGTTCTACATTGATGAATTTTATATCTTTCTTTAATAAAATCTAACATTTCTTTTGCTGCACCAGGATTTGCATAAGGTCCAAAATATTTTGAACCATCATTTACAATTCTTCTTGTATAATATGCTCCGGGGTATTCTGATTTAACATCAATTTTTATATAGGGATAGGTTTTATCATCTTTTAATAAGACATTGAATTTGGGCCTGTTCTTTTTTATTAAATTACATTCCAAGATTAATGCTTCTGCCTCATTATCCACAACAATATATTCAAAATGATCTATTAAAGAAACCATTTTTTCAATTCTCGCAGTTTTATTTGTTTTTCGAAAATATTGTCTTACTCTATTTTTTAAAGAAACTGCTTTTCCTACATAAATAATCTTATCATCTTTGTCATGCATAATATAAACACCAGGTTTCCCTGGTAGTTTTTTTAATTCTTCTTCTATATTAAACATTCTTTTCCCTCGTTATCTAATAAATTCCGTTAAAATTCTTCTTCACTTTCAACATAACCAATATATGGCAAGTTTCTATAATTTTGATTATAGTCTAAACCATATCCTACTACAAATTTATCTTCGATTTTAAAACCAATATATTCTACATCTAATTCTTTTGTTCTTCTTGATGGTTTACTAAGTAAAGTTGCAATTTTTAAACTGTTTGGTTTTTTTAGCATGAAATAATCTTTTAAAAAGGATAAAGTTGTTCCTGTATCGATGATATCTTCTACAATTAATACATCCTTTCCTTCAATACTATTCTTGATATCTTTTACAATTTTTACTTTTCCTGTACTTTCTGTTCCCTCATAGCTAGAAACTTCTATAAATTCAAATTGTACTTTTGTTTTTAATTTTTTTGCCAGTTCCACCATAAATACAACAGAACCTTTTAAAATTCCAATTAATATAATTTCTTTTCCTTCGTAATCTTTATCTATTTCTTTTGCCATTTCTTCTAATCTTTTTTCTATTCTTGATTCATTAATTAGTACATTCATTTTAATTCCCCTTATTTTATATTTAGGTTTTTATGAAATTGGATTACCTATAACCATTTATTTATTTCTGCTAACAATATTATATATGAAATTACTTACAATATCAATGATTTTATAGATTTATTTACATATTTATTTTGTTTAACTACAAAAGCAAGTTACCCAAATGAGGATAACTTGCTTTGCTTCATACAAACTGAGATGCCTTTCTGCAAATGGGCAGAATAGCGAATGAATCTTATTCGTCAGAGTTCATCCCATAATGTTCCTCCTGATTTGGAGTTCCCTCAAAATCAATTGGATCTTCACTAGAATCCAGCCCTAATGTTCCTCCTTCACCAATTAATTCTTCCAGAGTTTTTACCTCTTTAGCCATACTTTTCCTTTCCCTACTCACGCCACCTGTGTTCGTTCCCAAATATATCCTTGGCTAAAGATATATTCTTGTCTAACTTTCAAGACCGGGCTTTTTTATATTTTTGTACAAAGAAAAATAGGCTAAAGAAACAGCCTCAGTTTGTATATGAGGTGCATCGCACCTATTTTTCAATGTACAGCAACTTTGTTGCATGACTATATTATATCACTTTTTCTTTACTTCTTCAAATATTTACTTTTCTAGCAAATTTAAATTTTTTTACTAGGACTTGCTTATTTTTTTATTTTAGTATAATATAATAGCAGTAAATTAAAAGTATGCAAGAAAATTTTTTAGGAAAGGAGTGTACATTTTATTAGATATTAGCGCCTGGACACAATTCATTTGTGTTGACGAGGTTCAGGGTTATCGAAATATTCGGCGGATGCTCTGATGGCTTTCACTTATGGTCATGAGTATTGATTAAAGAGCTGTAGTAATACAGTAACAAAGCTCAATACATATAGGTTTTATTTGCATACCTTTAATTCCTAAACCCCTTGCAATATTAATTATTTATTTTATATATATGCTTAGAGGTTTAACAAATAAAATTTATAATAAGCAATCATGATAAACATAAATTGCTTGAATGGAGGATTTATTATGTGTGGAATTGTAGGTTACATTGGAAAACAAAAAGCGAGTCCTATTTTAATTAATGGACTTTTAAGATTAGAATACAGAGGATATGACTCTGCAGGTATTTCAACTATCGAACCAGAAGGTTTGGTTGTAATGAAGGACAAAGGAAGAGTAAAAAATTTATATAATTTAAAAGGGATTACTGATTTAAAAGGAACAATCGGTATTGCGCATACTAGATGGGCAACACATGGAAAACCTTCTAAAGAAAATGCTCATCCTCATCAAGATAATGCTAAATCTTTTAGTGTTGTTCATAATGGAATTATTGAAAATTATAATGAATTAAAAAAATTTCTAATAGATAATGGATACAAATTCTATTCTGATACAGATACAGAAATTATTCCAAATTTAATTCATTACTATTACACCAAAGATAATAAAACAAGTGGAAAAATGAAATTCTTAACAGCCGTAAAAAATGCTTGTTCTGATTTAAAAGGAAGTTTTGCATTAGAAATTCTTTGTAAAGACTTTCCAGACAATATGGTTGTTGTTAGAAAAGACAGTCCATTAGTTATCGGAAAAGGAATTGATGAAAACTATATTTCTTCAGACATTCCTGCCATTTTATCATTTACTAGAAACTTTTATCTTTTAAACGATTTAGAATATGTATTTTTATCAAGAGATTCTGCTGAATTTTATGATAAAGATTTAAATAAAATTGATAAAAAAACACAAAGCATCGAATGGGATGCTGCTAGTAGTGAAAAAAATGGTTATGATGATTTTATGTTAAAAGAAATTCATGAGCAACCAACTGCAATCCGTGAAACAATCGGTGCCAAATTTAGCGAAAATACTAAATGCGAATTTGATGAATTAAAATTCTCTAAAGATTATTTGTCAAGTTTAAATAAAATATATATTGTGGCTTGTGGTACAGCAATGCATGCTGGATTAGCAGGGAAAAATATTATGGAAAAACTTTGTAAAATTCCAACTGAAGTAGATATTGCTTCTGAATTTAGATATAGAGACCCATTAATTGATGATAAAACTTTATGTATTTTCATTTCTCAATCTGGAGAAACTGCAGATACTATTGCAGCACTAAAATTATCTAAAGAAAAAGGAGCTAAAACCATTGCTGTTTCTAATGTTATTGGAAGTTCTATTACTAGAGAAGCAGATTATTCTATTTATACACATGCCGGTCCAGAAATTGCAGTTGCTTCAACCAAAGCATATACATCACAAGTGGTTTTGATTGTTATACTAGCAATTTATTTTGCAGAAATATTAGAGAAAAATTCTGAAATGTTATATGAATTAAAAAAGGAAATTTTAGATTTACCTGGAAAGATTGAAGAATGTCTAAAATTAGAAGACATAGTTAAACAATTCTCTAAAAGAATTTATCAAGAAAAAGATATCTTTTTTATTGGTAGAGGAATAGACGAAACCGTTGCTAAAGAAGGTTCTTTAAAATTAAAAGAAATTTCCTATATTCATTCAGAAAGTTATGCAGCAGGTGAATTGAAACATGGACCAATTGCTTTAATAGAAAAAGATGTAACAGTTGTTGGTATTATGACAGAACCAACATTGGTAGAAAAAACGGTTAGTAATCTTCAAGAAGTCATCACGCGTGGAGCAAAAACTTTAATTATTACCAACCAAAAAATCGATAAATCTATGTTTGATACTGTACTAGAAATTCCTGAAACAAGTCCATTTGTTTCACCAATTCTGTCAATTATTCCTTTACAATTATTAGCATATTATATTTCAAAGGAAAAAGGATTAGATGTTGATAAACCTAGAAATTTAGCAAAATCTGTTACAGTTGAGTAAATTTTGAGAAATATATAATAGATAAAAAAAGACAAGATCAAAATATTCTGATTTTGTCTTTTCCTATTTTCTAATTAAAATCTATTAATTTTAAAACTTCTTTAAAACTTGTATTATTGGTTAACACAATATCAAAAGTTTTATTATATTCTTCTAAATTTGTTTCTATATCTTTTTCTAAAAATCCTATTGTAATGGTATGATTTAACTTTTCAATGGTAGATTTATTTTTCCTTTAGCCTATTAATAATTTTACAATAATTAAACAAACTGCTCCTGGTAATCCTAGTAATCCTATAATGATACTATTTACAAAATTTAATCCTATATGAAATCCAAAATTGACACCTATTATATTAATCACATATATAACAATTCCACCAAATATAGAATTTAATATCAGTTTTAATATCTTTTTTATGGGAACAATAAAAATTCTACCAATAATAAATATAAAACAGATACAAGCTAAATATGTAAGAATATTTAAATCCATTTTTTCCTCCAATTCATAACATAAAAATCTTTTATTAATTACTATGCTAAAAATTGGACAAATAGACCTATCCTACTTCTTCTTCATTTAAAAGACTATATTTAATATCATTAATCATATCTACAGTAATGCCTTTCATTTTTGCTATTTTAATCAAATAATTTAATTTTGCTTGATTTGCTTTCATTTCATAAATATAATAATCCACTAATTCATCTTGAGCATATTCAAAGTTTTTATCAACATTTTTTAACGCTTTTCTAGTATGAATTATATTTTTTATTAATTCTATTTCTTTGTCTCTTTCATCTAGATTTTCCATTTCACTTTCTTGAATATATACATCCCTCATACCATTCCTCCCAATCTTTTTTGTTTTAATAGTATATTCATAAATATATTTTTTATACTAATTTATGTTTATTTAAAGGCATTTTCATTTGAAATATTTTCAAGAACATAGTTTTATGAGATTATTTAATAAAAATATATAAAGTACAGAAGATTTAAAATTTTATAAATTTAGCTAAAAGTCTTGTTTTTTTAGCTATTTTGTAGGATAATATATATGTATGATTTTAAATTTTTGAAAGGATAATCTAAATGAAGCTAATAGATAAATTTTTGAAAAAATTAAATATAAGTAGAAATACATTTGCAACATATATATTGACACTATTAACTGTATATTTAGCAGTAGACAGAATTGTTGAAATGCTTCTTATGATCTTTACAGGTGTATCTTATTCTTATTGGGGACCTATACAGTATACACTCGCTTTAGCTTGTCCAATATTTGCATTTCTTTTTTCAGGACAATCTGAGTTTGCAACCTCTAATATGAAAAAAGTACAAATTTTATATATTTATATTATAGGTTTATATATTATTGCTATTTCTATGTTTACACAATGGCTAAATATGGGAGCTTGGTTACTATTGTTATCTGTTCCTAACTATGTAGAAATTATTACTGACTTTTCTGATATTGTAAGACCTGCTTTTATAGCTATTTCTATTTATTTACCACTTGTTACAGCATTTCCATTATTTAAATGGATATACTTTGGTGTTAATGATAACTTAGACCAAATTCGTTCTATTTGGGATTATAAAGGTATAAATTTATCTGACCAAAAGAAAGATAGAGGCGTATATACTTGTGAAGTATTTTTATGTACAGATGATGATTACCGGTAAGACCATTGTTATACCAGAAGTTTCTAGGTATTTATCTTTATTTGTATGTGGTGGTTCTGGAACAGGTAAGACTTCTCTAATTTTTGAGCCAATGATTGCCAGAGATATCGAAAAAAAATACTTTTTTAGAGAAGTTTCTAAAGAGATGGGATTTACTGCTTTAAAGACAGGTATTGCACATCTAAACAGACCATATGATAATGACTATTTGAATGAAAACTTTAAATTAGAAATGCTTTCTCCTACAGAAGGTAAAGAAGCTGTATTTGATGCTTATATGAAGAAAATGATTTTGGGAAAATATAATGGAGAAAATGTTTATAGAAATTTAGGATTAGAAATCATGTCTCCTGATTACACATTAATTGATCATATGATTAACGTATGTGATAATTATGGATTTAAATATAATATTATTGATCCTTCTAATCCAAATTCAATGGGATTAAATCCTTTTGTATATGATAATCCAGCAAAAACTGCTGTTACCATTTCTTCTGCTTTAAAAGCAATGTATAATACAGTTCATGATGAAATGGAAGATGCTTATAGAGAAGATTTCATTATTCAAGCAATTGAGAATTTAGCTATATTATTAAAAGAAATGTATCCGAGAATGAATGAGGGTGCTCTTCCAAATATGGAAGACATGCTAAAGATGTTTACGAATTTTGAATTAATTGAAAAAATGTGTGAAATATTGGCACATGATGAAGAATTAAGAGAAAAATATAGTATACAGCTTGCCTATTTCAAAAAATGTTTCTATAAAGATGGCCCTGCAAGAAGCCAAACGGAAAAAGATATTTATGCAGCCGTTACACAATTAGACAACCTTTTAAGATTACCTGGTGTTAAATCTATTTTATGTAATCGATTTAATAATATTGATTTTGATAAGGCACTTGCAGATGGGGATATCACTTTTGTATGTACGAGACGTGGAGATTTAGGTTCATCAACACATCAAGCATTTGGTTTATTCTTCTTAATATCAATGCAAAATGCTGTTTTAAGAAGACCAGGTAGTGAAAATACAAGAATTCCTAATTTCTTATATATTGATGAATTCCCTGATTTTGTTTGCAAAGCTACAGAAGCAATATTCACAATGTATAGAAAATATCGTGTTGGAACAATTATCTCTGCTCAAAATTTAGCACAATTAGGATCTACAAAATCAAAAGAACACTTAAAAAATACGATATTGTCAAACTGTTCAAATAAAGTATTTACAGGTAATGCCGTAATAGATGAATTAAAATGGTGGGTAGCAGAATTTGGTTCACACAGAGAATGGACTTATAAAGTAGATTTAGACACCGATAAAATGTCTTACACTAATAAATTAGGTGATGTAAAATGGGCATATGTTGATTACTTTACACCTGGAAAATTACAAGGTATGCTGACGGATAAAAAATGTGCTTACAAAGTGAAAGATATTGGTGGTCGTTTGATGGTTGGTCCTGGTAGATTTAATTATCTAGAATCTAAATATAAAGAAAAACAAAAAATTAAAATATTTGATTTTGGAAAATACTCTGATGGTGTGACAACCGCTACTGAAGATGATACTTCTCCTAAAAAGAAATTTGATTTAAAAAATTTAGATTTCAAAGATGAAAGAGATGAAATAAATCCAATCCAAACAGATACAACAGATTCTAAATATTTATTTGATAATGATGATGCTGTCGTAATTAATTTTAAAAGAAATGAAAAAAAATAATTAGCAACATTATCTAAATAAAAAATATCAATAATATATTACAAAAAAGGCTTACTATAGATTTAGTAAGCCTTTTTTATTTATAAATCATTATCATTTATTTATATATTTAATCCTATCAATTCTAATATAATTCCTGAAATAACACCAATTGCATATAATAATAATGTAATTTTTATATTATTCTTTATTCCTTTATTTGTTCTAAATAATACAGCTAGTCCCACACCTGCTCCTACTAATAATCCTGCCATCATTGTTCCAACTGATATGATATTTTCTAAATACATCTGTGTGATGATAACAGATGAAGCACAATTTGGAATTAATCCTATAATTCCTGATACAATTGGTCCTAATATTGGTCTATCAAGCATAAAAGCTGCTATATTTTCTTGTCCTATAATATGTATTGCTAAATTTATAACAAATGTTATAACAAATATAAATATAAATATATTTACGGTATGTTTCAATGCAGATTTAAAAATCCCATGTTCACAATCACAATGTTCTTTTTCACATAAATCAATAATTTTCTCTTCTTCCTGTTTTCCTCTGTTTTTCAAATTTATTATAAAATCAATTAAGAATCCTGCAATCATGCCTATCAATAACTTTATTACCAATATTTTTATAATAACATCTAATGCTACTCCTTCTGATAAAAATATCGGTAACATCTCATCAGATGTTGATAAATAGACTGCAATTAATGTACCTAATGTAATAACTCTAGCTGCATATAAGTTTGTTGCTGATACGGAAAAGCCACATTGTGGAATAATTCCAAGTAATGCTCCAATAAATGGTCCGAAATTTTCCTGATTTCTTTATCGTTTCTTTGGTCTTTTCCTTTGTTTTATGTTCTATATATTCCATCAATAAATATGTAAGAAACAAAAACGGAATTAATTTTACACTATCAATAATTGTATCTTCTAATATTTCTAACATTTTCTCCTCCTTTTAGTATTATATATATTAGCATAAATTGTCATAAATTTCAATTATTATATGAAAATAAACGACTAAATAGTCGTTTAACTTTCTATATATTTATTTTTATCTTCTCCTATATCGACCACAAATACATCCACTTCTACCATTATTTGCTGTATTAGGTACTACATTTATTCTAGTTGTGATTTCATCATTATTGCCATTACAATTATTATTACTGTTGTTACTATCTGCAATTCTTATCACTCCATTTATTGTACTTACTTGATTATTATCATTTTCACATCCACAATTATTATTATGGTGACAACAATCATTTTCGTTATTACTATTAATTGTAAGTAAATCATTTGTATTTCCATTTGCGCAATTACTACTAATTGTTAATAGGTCACCATTTCCATTATTAGAACATCTACTACTAATTGTTAGCAAATCATTGTTTCTATTATTGGCTGTATTACAATTACAACTACTTCTTCTACAACAATTCTGATTGCAATTACCACACCAATATCTACTTACGAAACAAGTTATAACAGCTGTTATATAACTAATAAATGTATAGGCTAAAGTTGCTGCCAAGATAATGACATTCCCTATGATAAATGTAATTATAATCCCTATTGCAAATATAATTCCTGCAACTAATGCTGGACATTTAAGTATTTTTTGTAAAGCTATAGAAAATATAATAATGGCTAATGGTATTGCAAAAAATATAAGTAAAATAATATTCATAATCTTTCTCCTTTTTCTTTTTACTATATTTTATGCATACCTACTAAAGTTTGTTCATAAAATTAAAGTTAAGTCGTTTTATTCATATTCCACTTTTAATAAATATAATCCTTGTGGTGGTAATGTTTTTCCTGCAAGTTTTCTATCCTTTTCTAAGATAATATTTTTTATATCTTGAGGTTCTATTTTTCCTAATCCTACTTCCACTAATGTGCCTGAAATAATCCTTACCATATTATATAAAAAGCCATTTCCAGTTAATTCTATATAAATTCTTTCATTTCCAGCATCTATTACCTCTGCTTTATAGATCGTTCTTATACTACTTTTACTACTTGTTCCACTTGCTTTAAATGCTTTGAAGTCATGCTCACCTTCAAAATATTTAACTGCTTCTTGCATTTTGTGTATATCTAATTTCATAGGTATATGGGTTTCCAGATTTCTATAAATAGCTGTTCCATATTTAGAATTATTAATGATATATCTATAAGTTTTTCTTTTACAATTTAATCGACTATGAAATCTCTCTTCCATTTCCTCTGCTGATTTTATTACAATTGATTTTTTTAAATTGGAATTTAATGCAATTGGAAATTTTTCTATGGGAATATTGGAATTGGTTTTAAAATTAGCCACTTGTCCAATTGCATGTACACCCGCATCTGTTCTCCCTGATGCCATCAAATCCACTTTTTCACCGGTTATTCTTTCTATAGCCTGTTCAATTTCTCCTTGAATATTTAATTTATTGGGTTGTTTTTGCCATCCATTAAATTCTTTTCCATCATATTCTATAACTAATTTTATATTTCTCATAAATTCCACCTTTACTTATACAATAGTAAAAGTCGCAACATGCGACTTTTTATTTACTCTTTTCTTTACTTTCTTTAGATTCTGCTTCCTTTTTTTCCTTATGTAATTTTTCTCTTATCTCTCTTATCTTATTTCTTCTTTCTTTTTTCTCTACTGCAAATCTTTTGGTAACAATATTACTAATTAATATTTTTTTCAAAGCATCTTCACTAACGTCGGCGATCAATGTTCCATCTTTTGCAATAGAAATTTTACCTGTTTCTTCTGAAACTACTACAACAATACTATCAGATTCTTTTGATATTCCAATAGCTGCTCTATGTCTTGTTCCTAGCTCTTTTGCAATATCATTATCATCTGCTAATGGAAGCACACATGCTGCTGCAGCTATTTTATTTCCAGATATAACAACGGCCCCATCATGTAACGGTGTTTTGGGTTCAAATATATTAACTAATAATTGTGGTGATACATCCGCATTCATTGGTATTCCACTTGCAATAATATCTTGAATCTTTATATCTCTTTCTATTACAATTAGTGCCCCTATTTTATTTTTAGACAATTCTACTGCTGCTATCACAATTTTATAAATATCTTCTTTTGTTTTTGTAGCCAAATCCTTATCTATACCAAAAAATTTTGTAAATTTATTTGTTCCTAATTGTTCTAATCCTCTTCTCAATTCAGGCTGGAATATAACAATAATGGCAATGACTCCTAAATTCATAATCCCTGTTAAAATCCAGTTTAATATCTGCAAATTGAATAGTCCACTAAGCCATGTAATAACGATTAGAAGTACAATTCCTTTTATTAATTGCCATGCTCTAGAGCCTTTTACAATTTTTAAAAAAGAATATATTAAGAATATTACAATTGTTAAATCGATAATTAATGTTATTAATTCAAACGGATTTTCTTGCAACGATTTAATATACCCTACAATATTATCTGTATAAAAATTCTCCCAATTCATTCCAAAATCAATTATCATATTTCTACCTCTTTTTTTATATCATTAGTGAATATATAAGTGTTGAAGCCGTTGCTACAATCATTAATATTGCTAAAATTCCTGCCATTATTTTTACAAAAATTTGTCCTTTATCATAATGTTTGGTTTTTTTAACTTTTTCTTGTTGCTTTTTTTCTTTTTTCATCTTTATCATCCTTTCGTAAAAACTATTTATATTATAGCATATATTTTCACTTTTTTAAAGTACTTTTAATCCATTACTTCTAATATCATTTTTGGCTTAGGAACTGCCTCTTTTTGTATTTCTATAATCTCTTTTATTTTTTCTTTTGCTTCATTTAATGTCTCTTGTGAGTTTGCATATATTGTAGCCAACACTTCATTCTTTTCCACTTTTTCTGAAACTTTTTTATTCAAAATAATTCCTACAGAATTGTCTATACTATCTTCTTTTCTAATTCTTCCAGCACCCAAATTACATACAATTTTTCCGACTTCTTTAGCATTCATATTTTTAATATATCCTGCTGTATCACTATATACATCTTCTATATAACTTGCTTTTGGAAATTGACTTGTATTTTTAATATATGAAATATCTCCTCCTTGGTTTTCTACCAATTGTAAGAATTTTTCATATCCTTTTCCATTTTCTATGTTTTCTAGCATCTTTTCTTTATTTTCTTCTATATTATCTCCCTTACCGGCTAGTTTTATCATATAGGCTCCTAATGCTAGCACAACCTCTTTTAAATCTTCTGGCATATCGCCTTTTAAGAAATTAACCGCTTCTATAACTTCTAATGAATTTCCTACTGCATATCCCAATGGTTCATCCATATTGGTTAATACACATATCGTTTCTTTATTGGCCAATTTTCCTATTTCAATCATTTCTTTAGCTAATGCTTCTGCTTGTTCTTTTGAATGCATAAAAGCACCTGCTCCGCAAGTAACATCTAATACAATTTTTTCAGCTCCACTGGCTATCTTTTTACTCATAATACTAGATGCAATTAATGGTATACTTTCTACACATGAAATACTATCTCTTAAACTATATATTTTCTTATCAGCTGGTGCCAAGTTTAATGTTTGAGATATCATGCTAATTCCTATTTTCTCCACATTTTTTATAAAATTGTGCATATCAATTCCTGTAACATAGCCTGGTATGGATTCTAATTTATCTACCGTTCCTCCAGTAAACCCTAATCCTCTTCCTGACATTTTTGCTACTGGAATGTCTAAAGATGCCACAAGTGGTAATAAAATTAAAGATACTTTATCTCCAACTCCACCAGTGGAATGTTTATCCACAATAATTTCATTTAAAGTGGATAAATCTAATTTTTCACCTGAATTTGCCATTGCAATAGTCAAATCTGTCGTTTCCTGTTTTGTCATTCCATTTAAATAAATAGCCATGATTAATGCCGCAGCTTGATAATCCGCTATTTTATCAGATGTATATCCTTCTACAAAATAAGTAATTTCTTCTTTTGTTAATTCTTTTTTGTCTCTCTTTTTTTCTATAATTTCTAAAATATTCATAAATACTCCCTTTATACAAAATTTTTAATAAATGATTTTCTATGAATAGGACATGGACCATATTGTTTTAATGCCTCTATATGTTTTGCCGTTCCATATCCTTTATGATTGATAAATCCATATTGGGGATAAATTTCGTCCCATTGTCTCATAATCCTATCCCTTGTTACTTTTGCTATTATGGAAGCAGCAGCTATATTATAGCATTTTGCATCTCCTTTTATGATAGAATCATATGGAATACCTTTTGTATTTATATGGGTTAAAGCATCCACTAATATTAAATCCGGTTGCACATCTAATTCTTCCACTACTTTTGTAACACCTTGTTTGGTAGCATTTAATATATTGATTTCATCTATAATATCTTGCCCAATAATAGCGACTGAATAACTAATGGCTTCTTCTAATATAATATCATATAATTTTTCTCTTTTCTTTTCAGAAACTTTTTTAGAATCATTAACCCCTTCTATCATAGATTCTTTTGGCATAATAACACCTGCAACAACCACAGGTCCTGCTAATGGTCCTCTTCCTGCTTCATCTATTCCACAAATCTTCTCAAATCCTTTATTATATAATTCTTTCTCTATACTTTTTAACTCTGTTAATCTTTTAAATTCTTTTTCTTTCATTTTTTCATCTCTATCTCTATAAATTTATTTGTTCTATTTCTGTCAATGAATGTTTCCCATCATATCCAATTGTATGATAGATTTCTGCTGTTGTATCATCAATATTATATACAATAATATACCAACCATCTTCATCATTTGATTCTACATCTTTTATTCCCATCTTTTCTAAATTCTCTGTTGTTAATTTATATACTTTTCCATTATTAATATCTTCTTGACTAATTCCAATTGCTAATAATTTTGATGTGATACTATCTGAAGAAGTAACAATTGTTCCTTTATCTTCTCCTGTTAGTTCACTTTGTGCTTTTGTTTTCATTTCATCAGTAGCGTTTGCCGGGTTTACACCTAAATCAAAACTTGCATTTTCTACATATTCTTTTGCCTTGGTTTGGATTAATAACATATTGGTTTTTAATCCTTCTAAATTCGCTTTTTTCACAGATTCTTTACTTGTATATATCGTTATTCCTGCCAAAATTAATAAAACAATTATTGTTATTGTTAATGCAATTAAAGTTACACCTTTTTGATTTTCCCTTTTCATATTACTTTCCCACCTTCATATTACTATATTATAGATAATCCTATTCTTTTTATTCTTCAATTTTTTATATTATATCTTTTTATATACTTTTTTTCAATAAATTTTTATTGAAAATCTTTTTTATTAACAACCTTTGTCAATTTTTTCTTTTTCTACTAATGAATAACCATAAAAAAACCTAATTCTTTCACATAAAATTCACAAATATATTGTATTATATGGTCATATTAGGTTAATATATATATGTAGGAGGTAATATATATGGAAAATAATAATCAAGAAAATGAAACCAACAAAACAAATGAATCAAAATTTAAAACTGTTTCAAATCCAGGTACATATAAAGCGGTTTATGAAATAGATGATAAACCTAAAAAGAAGCATAACTTTGGAAAAACAATTGTATTACCATTTTTTAGTGGTATCGTTGGTTGTGCCGTTGTTATAGGAACTTGTTTTGGTGTACCATCTATTAAAGAAAAATTACTAGATACACATTCTACTTCTTCAAACACTTCTTCTAGTAGTTCTAGCACTTCTGGATTAGTTGATCAAGTTTCTTTATCTAATTATTCTGATACAGCTGTTTATGCTGCTAATAAAATTTTACCATCTATTGTTGGTATTAAAATAGAATATAATGTTACATCTATGTTCTCTATATTTGGTAATAATCAAACATCAACTGCTACCGCAACAGGTTCTGGTATTATCATTAGTGACGATGGATATATTTTAACAAATAATCATGTTGTTTCTTCAAGTGAAGAGGAATCATATTATCAAGTATCAGAAGCAACTAAGATTACCGTTACCTTATTTGATGATGATACAGAATATGAAGCAAAAATTGTAGGTACTGATGAAGAAACAGATTTAGCAGTTATAAAAATTGATAAAACAGGTTTAACAAAAGCTGAATTTGCTGATTCTGATTCTATAAAAGTAGGAGAATTTGCAATGGCTGTTGGTAGTCCTTTAGGATTACAAAGTACGGTTACATGTGGTATTGTAAGCGCTGTTAACAGAGAAGTTACAGATTCAGATGGAAAAACATATACTTTAATACAAACAGATGCTGCTATAAATGCTGGAAATAGTGGTGGTGCTTTAGTTAATAGTGAAGGAAAAGTAATTGGTGTTAATACCTTAAAATTAACTGGTGAAGATGTAGAAGGTATGGGATTTGCTATTCCAATTAATTCTACAACAGATATTTCTTCTCAATTAATCGAATATAGTAAGGTAAGAAGACCATATATTGGAATAACTGGTATGGATTTAGATGCCGCAACTGCTAAGAAAAATAATTTAGTAGAAGGTATTTATGTCAAAGATGTTGAAACTTTTTCAGCTGCCGAGAAAGCAGGAATTAAAATTGGTGATGTTATTGTTGCAGCCGATGGAAAAGATATAAAAACCATGGATGAATTAAATGAAATTAAAAATTCTCATAGTATTGGCGATCAAATTAAGATCAAAGTAAATAGAGATGGCGATGAAAAAGAATTAACTGTAACTTTAGGTGAACAGCCTTAATAATGATTACTTTGTTTTCACCTTTAGTTCACAAAATGGACAAATTTCTAAATTATAATACAAACATAATCAGTAATGCACTACTGATTTAAATAAAAAAACATCCCCTTTTATTTTCAAAAAAGAGAAGCTTCAAAGCTTCTCTCTTTTTTATTTTTATACAATTACTAAATCCATTTCACTTGTTAAATTTTCATTTCCATATGCATATATGATATATATATTTCCATCTTTTATAAAAAACTGTTTTGAATTTTCCACTTTATACATTTTATCTTCTGGATCTCTTTCAAAAATGCTATATCCTAAAGATTTTAAATCACTTACTTTTCGTTGTGCAAGTGTAATTTCTTCATTTATCTTACTTTCTACCATATTCACATCTAGTTGCTTATTTTTAATGCTTTCTTCTAATGTTATTTCTTTATCATTTTTCAAATCATAATTATATGTTTGTATAATGACCCTTTGTGCATCAGAAGCTTGTTTTAGATTTGATCTAATAATTAAAGATAAAATATCATTTTCAATGGTAGCTTCATATTGAACACTATATATAATGTTTTGATTTTCTGATTGTAATACATTTTCAGCTTTTTCTTCAAATGTTTGTTTTATTTCATCATTGTATTTTTTTATTATTTCACTATCAATATTTATGTATGGAATGTTTAAATTTAAATCATAACTGTTTTCCTTTGTCTCATCCTTTGTATAATATGTATATACAATATCTTTCGTATTATCATTTCGCTTTATTTGTAAATCTAAACTATATTCTTCTAATTGATTTTGAAATATATCGTCAAAATTTGCTATTAACAACTGATAATCTATATCTTCTTGTGTTAAATTTGATCCACCAATTGTTATTAATCTATCTAATTCTTCACTTCCATAATAATAGGACAAAGCTACAACTACCAATGCTATGATGCATGCAATTATTGATATTGTATATATAATAACTGCTTTAACACTTATTTTCTCCTTCTTAGGTAATGTTACATTCATATCTATACCTCTTAAAATTGTATTTTAAAATTATTATAGCATTATACCCTAAATATTTCAAGCTGCGGTTTGGGTATTTTTCTAAAGATATATATGTAAAATCTTTAAGTAAAAGACTTTTTTATAAATTATATAATCTTATCATAAATCCATGAAAATTCCTAGTTAAAATTCTTAAATTTATTGACTAATGACATATTTTGAGGTATGATATATATTGTATATTTATATAGAAATGAGGAGTTTAAAGTATGTTATGTTCAGAATGTAATAAAAACCCAGCTATCCTTTTTTATAAAAAAATTGAAAATGGTAAAGAATCTTTAGAAGGATATTGTTATGATTGTGCAAAGGCAAAAGGCATTAATCCTAATGAAGTTTTATATAAACAAAATGAAATTTTATCCAAAGATAATGTTAATCTTAATGATATGACAAAACAATTCGAAACCATTTTTAAAGATTTAGCTGAAAATATTAACTTAGAAGATATTGAAAATATGGATGGTGCTATCACTTTTGAAAATACGAATGATGATAATGGTGATGGTAATCCTAAAATAACAGGTGCTGCTATTCCATTAGGTTCTATATTTTCTAATATGTTTGGAGGTCAAAATAATACCAATAATAATGACCAAGAATTAAATAATGGAAGAAAAAAAGTAAAGGTAGAGAAAAAGAAAAATACAAAACAAAACAAAAAGAAGAAATTTCTAGATACTTATGGTACAAATTTAACAGCAAAAGCTAAAAACAATGAGTTAGACATTGTTGTCGGAAGAGATAATGAAATTAAAAGAATTATCCAAATCTTAAATAGACGTTCTAAAAACAATCCTTGCTTAATCGGTGAACCCGGTGTTGGTAAAACTGCAATTGCGCAAGGATTAGCAATCAGAATCGCCAACCAAAATGTACCTGCAAAATTATTAAACAAAGAGGTTTATCTTCTAGATATGACCGCTGTTATTGCAGGAACACAATTCAGAGGACAATTTGAATCTAGAATGAAAGGTATCATCGATGAATGTAAAGAATATGGAAATATCATTTTAGTTATTGATGAAATTCATAATATCATTGGTGCCGGTGATGGTGAACATTCTATGAATGCTGCTAATATTTTAAAACCAGCTCTTTCAAATGGCGAAATTCAATTAATTGGTACGACTACCTTAAAAGAATATAGAAAATATATTGAAAAAGACTCTGCTTTAGAAAGAAGATTCCAACAAGTTTTAGTTGAGGAACCTAATATTGATGATACGATTGGTATTTTGGAGGGCATTAAAAAATATTATGAAGAATATCATAAAGTAAAGATTTCTTTAGATGTCATCAAACAAACCGTTATTATGTCTGAAAAATATATTCATGATAGATTTTTACCTGATAAAGCAATTGATATTTTGGATGAAGCTTGTTCAAGAATTAATCTAGAAAATAAAGAACTCTTTACTTTAGAAAAACTAAAACAAGAATTAGAGCAAGTACAAAGTGAAAAAGAAGAAGTCATTGCTGCTGATTCAACAGAAGATTATCAACGAGCAGCTGATCTAAAAACACGTGAATGTCAATTAATTGAACAAATTGATAAATTAAATAAAACTATGAAGCCTAGACAATTAACGGTTCAAGATATTGCAAATGTCATCGAAAGTTGGACAAAAATACCTGTACAAAAAATTACAGAAGCAGAGACACAAAAATTACTAAATTTAGAGAAGAACCTTCATAAAAGAATTATTGGTCAAGATGAAGCTGTAAATGCTGTAGCAAGAGCTATTCGTAGAAATAGAGCAGGTCTAAAATCAACGAAAAGACCACCTTCATTTATCTTTGTTGGTCCTACTGGT
This sequence comes from uncultured Clostridia bacterium, assembly GCA_944386365.1. Lineage (GTDB taxonomy): Bacteria > Bacillota > Clostridia > TANB77 > CAG-508 > CAG-269. The sequence goes on along the minus strand of CALXAT010000005.1, from coordinate 27,724 downwards.
GTTGGTAAAACAGAACTTGCTAAAAGCTTAGCTTATGAAATGTTTGGTTCTGAAGATTCTATTATCAGGATTGATATGTCTGAATATATGGAAAGTCACTCTACTTCTAAATTAATTGGTGCACCTCCAGGATATGTTGGTTATGATGATGCAGGGCAATTAACTGATAAGGTAAAGAGAAAACCATATTCTATCATTTTACTTGATGAAATTGAAAAAGCTCATCCAGATGTATTTAATATTTTATTGCAAGTATTAGATGATGGAATCCTTACAGATAGTCAAGGAAATTCTGTTAGTTTTTCAAATACGATTATCATTATGACATCAAATGCAGGCTCTAATTTAAATAATAACTCTATTGGATTTGGAAACTCTATAATAAATAAAAATAAAATTATGGATAGTTTAAAAGATGTTTTCAGACCAGAATTTTTAAATAGAGTAGATGAAATTGTTACCTTTGATCCATTGACCAATGAACAATTATTACAAATTGTGGATTTAATGTTAAATGATACAGTTAAAGCTTTAGCAGACAAAGATATCAAGATGAATATTACAAAAGCTGCTAAAAATTATATCTTGGAAAAAGGAACAGACATTAAATTTGGTGCCAGACCTTTAAGAAGAGCTATTCAAAGATATGTTGAAGATGAATTATCAGAAATGATTTTAAGACAGGAATTATTAGATGGACAAACTGTTAATATAGATTTTATAGATGGAAATTTAAAATTTGAAGTTAAATAGGAGATTTTTATGTTAAAACATGTACCAAACGCACTAACAATTATTCGATTTTTATTAATACCATTTATTGTGGCAAATATTTTTAATGGAAATTATATAATTGCTTTCATACTATTCACAATGTCTGCCATAACAGATATTGCTGATGGATGTATTGCAAGAAAATTTAACTTAATATCTAACTTTGGAAAATTAATGGACCCTTTAGCTGATAAATTAACACAAATTGCAACGATTGCTTCTTTAACCTTAATCCATATTATTCCTATTTGGATATTAGCAATTGTATTATTAAAAGAGTTGATTATGATTGCAGGAGCTTCTTTCCTTTATGGAAAAGATGTAGTTGTATATAGCAAGTGGTATGGAAAATTAGCAACTGTTCTTTTTTACCTAGCCATTGTATTTTCATTATTAATTAATCAATTTGAATTATCCTCTATATGGTTTAATTTAGATTTATGGTTATTCTATTTAGCTTTATTTGCTACCGTATTTTCCTTATTAATGTATATTAAAGATGTATACAAAAAAGGATTTATTGATAAACAAGATTTGAATAAAGAAGTTACTATTGATAAAAAAGAAAGAAAAAAAAGATGAAACGCCCGTTAAGGCGTATCATCTTTTTCTTTTGGAATTACTCCTGAGCCTCCTATTATTATAAAGGTTATTCCCCCTATTAAAATAGCTAATGGTACCTCCCACGATACCTGTGATATAAATGTCATTCCTAAAGCAAATCCCATTAATAAGACACCTATCGTGTACAGTACAAAAAATATGAATTTTTTCATTTCTTCCTTTCTGTCCAAATATTCCTTTGGACGAGGACTAATACTACAAGTTACTCCTTATATTGTACCATATTTACATAACTTTTTCAAATTTAATTTTATTTACATTAGACCTTAAAATCTATCCTCTAAATTCAAAACTTGGCAGGTCTGTCCCTTTTGTTCCATTTTGAAACGATTTGACACGTCCCCAACGTTCACTCATAATCTTCTATCAATTGATTTAATTCCACTCTTCCATTTGCTTCAATACCATTTTGTAACTCAATTCTATCTGTTTCTGTTAAGAATTCTGTCGCAATATCGGTTTCTTCTACTAATTCTTCTGTATCCCCTGTTTTTAAGTATATAGCTACTTTCCCATCTTTCTCTCTTAATACATAATGTTCTCCACATTCACTATCAAATTCTCTGTATAACACAATTTGATTTCGTGAAAATTCTTCTATTGTCCACCCTTCATATTGTTTTTGTAAATCTTCTTCTGTCTTATTAACTAGTTCCGTTGGTATGCTTGCATACTGTTCTATCGTATGTCCACAATCTTTATAGTATCTCCTAAAAATAATAGAACAATTTGGGGATATTTTTTCTCCTTCTGCGCTTGTTTCTTCTACTAATGTATTACTTTCTACCATTTCTTTATATTCATCTGTACATTCATCATAAATTTCTTCTTGATTTTGTTCTGCAATTTCCATATTTTCGTCTTTATCAGAAGCATTTTTTATTAAAATCCCTCCTATAATTGTACCTAAAATAAAAAATACGATAATGGCTGATAGAATTATACTTTTTTTCATATTTATACATTCCTCTCCTTTTATAGTATTATTTACCTTTTTTTATAGTTTATACATTTATTAATTTTTATTTTGGTTCCATTTGTTTTTATTGTAATTTCTCCATCTTCATCTGTTCTAAAAATTTGCATTCCGAAATGTTTCTAATCTTTCTATAACTTGATTATGAGGATGTCCAAACATATTATTTTCTCCTACTCCTATCAAAGCCACTTTACTATCTACAACTTTTAAAAATTCTTCTGTTGAAGAACTTTTAGAACCATGATGGGCTACTTTTAAAACTGTTGATTTTAAGATATTTAACTTATTTCTATACTTATCTAATATCTCCTTTTCAGCCACCGCTTCGATATCTCCTGTAAATAATATACTAAAATCTTTGTACTGTAACTTCATAACCATTGCATTATTATTTAATATATTTTCTTCTATTGACTTTTCGATTGGCCATAATATATAAAATATAACATCATCTATGATGATTTTGTTCCCAGCTTTTACTTCTTGTACTTTTAAATTTTTTTGTTTCACTAGTTTTAAGAATCTTTCATAATTTTCACTTATTTCTTCTTGCTTACTAATAAATATTTGTCCTACCTTTAATTCTTCTAATAGTGGTAATATACCACCTACATGGTCTTGGTCAAAATGCGATATAAATATATAATCTATTTTTTTATACCCCCTATCTAAAATATATGGAATAAGTGTATCCTCTCCCACATCAAATGTATTTGACGTGCTTCCTCCACCGTCAATTAATATTGTTTTATGATTTGGTGTTATGATAAAGCAAGAATCTCCTTGTCCTACATCTATAAAATGAACTTCTAATTGTTTATTAACACAATTTATAATAATAACCAACAGAATAATTAACAGATATTTATAGGTTTTTAAAACAAATAATTTTACATTTTTTTCTTGTATGATTCCATTCCATATTTTTACTGTTTTTTTCTTTTTTTGGTATATCGTATATTTTGCAAGTGCAATTAAATTTTTTATTCTTTTTTCTGTATAACTTGTATTTTTACTTGTATACATTATATAAATCTGATTTCCGATTAAAATAAATATATAATATATACTAATAAATAAAATCGAAGGCGTTATTACATATATTTTAGAAAATGGTAAGTTTGATAAATTGGATATTTGAATTAACTCTTCCATACCTAAAGACAAAAAAATAGAAATATATTTTGAAAATTCAAAGTTGATAAATGACATGATGACAAAAATAATAGATAAAAACATGATTGGTGCAATAATACAACTTACTAAAATGTTAGTAAATATAAAATATATACCTAACATATTAAAATGATATAGCATAACAGGAAGTATCATAATTTGTGCAGATAATGTAACTGATAACATTTCTTTTAAATTTTCTACCATCTTTGCTATAAAATTATTTTTCTTTATTATTAGATGATTTTTCAAACATTTTATATGATCCAAAAATCTTTTTATTGTTTTATTTAATAAAATAATGCCTATTGTACCTAAATAAGATAATTGTAATCCTATTCCGTGTAATTGCATATGGATTTTGTATTAATATTATCATTAGAGAAAACGCAATAGAACACCATATATCTTTTTTTCTATAAACTAAGAATGCTATTACATGCATAATTCCCATTATTCCAGCTCTTACAATCGAACTTGTAAGACCTGTTAAGTACATATAAAATAGTAAACTAAAAACAATAAGATATTTTGTTTTTCTCTTTCCCAATATTTTTTTAAATATGGTTTCTATCCCTATAACAATATATACAATATGCATTCCTGATACTGCTAAGACATGAGAAATATTTGCAATTTGAAAATTTTCTTTTAACTCTTCTTCTAAATTTTTTGTATCGCCTAAAATTAATCCCTTTACAATCTGACTATATCTAGAATTTAATATTTTATCTATATTGTTTCCTATAGCTATCTTTATATCATTTATATATTTTTCTATATATGTCGTATTATTTATAGATAACGTTTCTATTTTTTCTACATTTAAACTGCCAAATATTTTGATAGACTTTAAATATAGCTGATAATGAAAACCTCTATAATTTCTTTGTTCACTTCCCTTTGAAAATGTGCCTTCACTAATAATTCTATCTCCATATTTTATATCTTCATCTTTTTTTACATTTATATAAATTTGTGTATTTGCATATTTTTCTGAATCATTTACTTTTAGAACTTTTATGATATATCTATTTTTATATTCCTTTTCTTCTTTGTTGCTTACTACTATGCCTTCTACTTTTATAGTTTCTTCTTTATATAAATATTCATATTGATATTCCTGAAACATAAGAACAAAATTAGAAATAACAGAACTAATGATAAATAAAATAATAACCTTTTGATCAAAAATGATTTTGACATATCTAAAATATCTATGAAATGATAATAACGTAAATCCTTTTTTCTTTTTTAGTTTTCTCTTTAAAAGCTTTTTTAGAATATATATTAACATTATTAAGATATATAAAAGGACTATACTGATTTGAAAGTATAGCCCCCATATAATTCCTATTATATATCCTATAACAATAATTACAATTGGTCGTTTGATATCTTATCGCCTCCAATATTGTCTTTACACAATTCTTCTCGCCCCATAATAATTATTATTATAATATCCACTACTTAGTGAATCTATTCTAACACCTGTTGATGGTGTAGACGCATGAATAATTTGTCCACCTCCTATATATATAGCAACATGTGTTATACTTGATTTTCCAAACATAACTAAATCACCTGGTTGTAGATTTGCTCTACTTACTGCAACACCATTACTATATTGTCCTGCAGCTGTTCTACTTAAAGATATTCCATGTTGTTTAAATACATATGATGTAAATCCTGAACAGTCAAATCCTGTGCTTGGTGAACTACCACCATATACATATTTGTAACCTAAATATTTTTTAGCTGTCGCAACAATTGATGAACCATTTCCTGATGCTGGCACACTAGTTGTTGCTTCTGTTTGGCTTGTTTTTGCAGTTGTTTTTGCAGTTGTTTTTGTATTTGTTTTTGTACTACTTGACTTTCTAGAAGTTGTTTGACTTCTTGATGTTTCTTGCTTTGTATTTGATAATAATGAAGATGAAATATATCCTTCCACATTATTTGCTTTTACTTTACTCCATCCATTTTCTTCACTATAAACTTGAACTTCTGTATTTAAAGTTAATGTTGTTACAATTGTACTAGATGTATTTGCTTCTTGTCTTACATTTACAGTTGAAGAATTAATATACTGTGTTTTAATTGGTGTTTCTTCAGCTGGTTGTTCTTCTTGTTGTTCTTCTACTACTTTTTCTGGTTCATCTTTCTTTAATTTATCTTCTCTCAACCAACCTTTTGTTGTTTGTGTTTCTACACATACCCATCCATTTATGATTTCTGTTACATTAACAGTCTCATCTGCTTTTAATTCTATAACATCTGTTGCATTAATTGATGGTACTAATTTTAATTTTGTATTTTCTGAAATCTTATAGGTTTCTCCTACTTTTATTTCTTCTGTATTTTCTGCTGTGTTATCTGTTGTATTTTCTTCTGCTGTATTTTGATTTACCTGATTATTTTCTTCTGTAGATTCTGTGTTTGCATTTACCGTAACTAGTTCCTTGCTTACATATCCTGTAATTTGATTATATGTAACTTGATACCAGTCACCCTCTTCTCCTAGTATTTCAACTTCTTGATTCAAAGAAATTTGTTCCAAAATTGTACTTTCAGCGTCTGCTGTCTCTCTTAAATTAGCAACATCTACATTGATAACTCCTGTATTGGCTGCTAAACTGATATTTATAAAAAGCAAACTTGCTAGTGATATAATTGCCATGATGAAAATGCTTTTTATATTCATTTTACTTTTCATTGTAATCCTTCTCCTTAAATATTTTATATTTCAAAAAAAGTAGTACCAAATTAGTATACTATAAATCTAAAAAAAAGTCAAATTTTTGACTTTCTTCTAGATTTTTCCATTCTATTTCTCATTATACAATTTGATTTTTAAACATTAATTTAACCATATGATAAATTAGCCTTTGCTTTTCTAAACTACATCTGATAATTAATTCATACAATTCTTTATCCATATATCTTATTATATTTTCATTTTTCTCATTTAGAACATCATATATAGAAATATTTAAAAAATCACATATTTTCATAAATTTTTCTAATTCTATATTTGTTTTTCCATTTTCCAATTTGCTTATATAGTGCATTGATATTCCTAAATATTCAGCCATCTGTTTTTGTGTAATTTTATTTTGCATTCTTGTTTTTTGTATTCTTTTACCAATATTAGAAAAATCTAAATTCATATCATCACTTCTCCTTTATTGGTAAATATAACATTATGAGTTTCATTTGTCAATACATTTTTTTACATATTAGTAAAAATTAATTTTCTATACTTTTTAAAGCATACGTATTATTAACTACCTTGTCATAAGGTGCTGCATTTTCTAATTCTCCAGCTAATGTCATGACTTCTTGAAGTCTATCGAAACTTTCTTCTTTCAATATAGGTGTTTCATTCCATGCATCTATATCTTTATATGTTTGTATGGCTTCTGTTAACATTTCAATACTAGTATCTGGGAAAAAATCTTGTATAACCGTTGCAATTTCTTCTGCTGAATGTTCTTTTACCCATATTTGCCCTTTATATATTGCATCTGTAAAATTTTGAATAATATCTTCATTTGCTTCAATATAACTTTTTTTAGCAAAATAAGCTGTATATGGTATTTCTCCTGCCTCTTCTCCGACTGATGCCACTACATATCCCTTTCCCTCTTGTTCTGTTAAAGATGCTGTTGGTTCAAATAAAGTTACATAATCAGCATTTCCTGCAGCAAAAGCACCTGCCATTAGATCAAATTTAATACTATCATCTAATACAACATCTGTTTCTGGATTAATACCATGCTTCTTTAATACATATTCTAATGTCATATAGGGTACGCCACCTTTTCTTCCCGGAATAACTGTCTTACCTCTTAGATTTTCCCAATTAAAATTTTCTTCTTCTGTTCTGGATACTAATAAAGAGCCATCTTTTTTGGTTAATTGAGCAAATACTTCTGTATAGTCTTCTTTTCCTTCATTATATACATAAATAGAAGCCTCTGGTCCAGCAAATCCTATTTCTACTTGATTTGCTAGAACACTTGTCATAACTGCATCTGCTCCTTGCCCAGTAGATAACTCAATCTTTAATCCTTTTTCTTCAAAATATCCATTATTAATGGCTACATATTGTGGTGCATAAAAAACAGAACGCGTTACTTCACTCACATGAATTGTTTTTAAAGAACTTTTATCCTCACTCTGCTTATTTGTCACCAAGATTCCTATTACAAATAGGATAAGTAAGATTATTATAACAATTAAGATTCTTTTTTTCTTCATTCCACACCTCCCTTTTTTATATATTTTATGTTTATACTAAGGATATGTGAAAATTATATTTTCTATGTTTTTATATTTTGTCACATTAAAACTGCATTCTAAAGACAAAATAAAAGAATTACGAAACAAGCGTAATTCTTTTATCTCTCTTCACCATGAATATTTTTTATATCTTCTATAGACTGTTCACTGTCTTGGTGCTTACTACGTTCTAATAAGCCTCTTGCAAAATTATTTCTATATGTATACATCTGTGTTCCAAAATCAACATATACACTTGGTAATCCTTCGCAATCTTCCAAGCATTTTCTTACATGTTGTGGTGTATTTCTTTCTAATTGTGTTCTTAATGTTTCCCCTGTTTCTTGTGGGTATTTTTTTATTAGATATCCCAAGATATCTTTATAACTTGAATATTTCTTTTTTTCACCAGGTACCCTCATTCTGGAAAAGAACTTTCTGTCTACAATCTGTTCCATATTCTCTTCTTTTAATATATTTTCTATAAAATCTTGATTTTCATAAAGTCCTAAAACTCTTTCATTATCATATAATGGATATAAGTCTATTTTATCATTATTATAATATATAGACCAATTTTCATCATGTCTATCATAATTTCCATATAAGCTGTCATATACTACCATTTGAATTACTTTTTTCTTAACTTCTTGTACTTTTGTTTGTATATATGCTTCTGTGTATGTTCCAACCATTCTATATAAATCTCTCACATTTGATTCAATAGCTGTTAAAACCAACTCTATATTATCATTTACTTTTAGCCTATTCATATCATTTTGCGTTAATTCTTTAAACTGGTCTTTATATTTTGTTTTGAATCTTTCTATTGTAATTTTACCAGATTCTAAAATATTTCCTTTTGGTAATTGATTATAAATTATACAACCATCCTTTTCTTCTGGAGTTCCATTGTTTATTTCTTTATGTATATTAGAATAGTATTTACTAAGATGTGCTAATTCTGCTTCACAAGTCTCAATACCTACTTGTACAGCTAATATACTTCCTATAAATTCTCCATAATGATTTGCACAAAAAACACTTTTATCTTTAAACTCATATCTTTTAGGTTTAAACAATCCCATTCTATGATCAGACGAATCTATATACCATCTTTTTCCCTTTAACTCTCCAATTTTTTCAAATTTGTAAGGAATAAATTCATCAATATTTCTAAAATTGAACATCTTATTTCTCCTCTTCTACTATATATTTATCTGTTACTAATATACCTTTTGTTTTCCTTAAGTATTCAAATTCATCATATTCATCCATGTTTAAATCTTCTAATAATTCCTTTAATTCTTCTTTTGAAAATCTCTCAATCTTAGGTAATCTCACTTTAAAAATAGCAAAAATTTCATTACTTTCATATATTTTATCTAAATCATAAAAAGGAAGCATTGCCTTAGAAATCACCTTATCTTTTATGGCTTTTTCTACATGTGGTCTACTCATTTTAAAATAATATTTTCCTTTTTCTTTATCTCGACATAATGCTCCAATTAAATATTTTTTATTTGTTTTATAATCTATCCATTTCAAATATAAATATTCCATTTATACACCTCATTCCTACTATAATTCTAGTGATTTATCTTCTTTGTTTGTTTCTTCATATATTCTTTTTTGTTCAAATTTATTAATGGTATCTGATAGTTCTTGTTGTCTTTCTAGAAATATCTTTTTAGCAAATTCTTTATGCTCATTTGATAACCCAGGACATACTTCTAATACTTCTTCTAAATTAGAAATTTTGTATCTTCCTATGTCCTGTAATGAATTCATAGTTTCATCATAATAATTTTCTAATAAATATTTTAATAATGTTGTTGGCTTTGTTGTCTGAACTTCACCTGGTATTCCAATAAACGATGTTAAACTTTCTTGTTTAAATTTTCTATACGCTTTTTCACTTGCCATATATTTTATAATATCCTCTTTATTTTCTTGCAATCCTAAAATTTGCTCATTATCAAATAATGGATAAAAATTAATTTCATTTGTAAGTTGATTTACTTTTATCCCAAAATTCTCATCATGTCTATCTCTATTGGCAAATATTAAATCAAACATACACATATCAAAAAATTTTTTTCTCATTTGTGGAATTTTATCTGCTTGCTCATTTCGAGTATATAACTCTTCTAATGTTTTTAATATAATTTCAACATTCACATAATTTTTCTCAGAATCTGTGTTACCTCTTTTAGTCATTTCTCTATATTTTTTAGGATATTCTTTTTTATAACTTTCAACAATTTCCTTTAAAGTTCTAAAGTTTTCCTCTTGCGTTATTTGATAATGACTTAGTATTCCTTCAACATTTATAATTTTATTACTATATTTGTTTTTAACATCTATTTCACCTAATTCTACTTTACATGTTTCTTTTCCTAATTGTTTTAAAATCAAATAACTTATATATTCTGCATAATGATTTGCATAATCTTTATTGTTTTTTAACTTAGAATTATACCCTCTCTTGGATTTAAAATGTCCTAATGATATACTAGCTCCGTTTTCTCTAAAGCTCATAGTAGCATACACTTTTGAGTCTTCTATATTAATCTCTCGTCCTTGAATTGTTCTAAAATAATACCCATTTTGAGGATTTAACTTTTTGTATACTCCTAATTCTTCTTGTATTTCATTTTTAATCTCTTTTAATGTTTTTACTGGCAATAACATATTAACTCCTTTTTTTCTACATATATTTTACCATAATTCACGAAAAAATCAAGCAATTTCGTCTTTTTATTTTATGTGAACCAGTAAAAAGACATGGTTTCAGTATTTTAACTTTTCCCTCTGTCTTTTTTATATTTATTGAAATCTCTTTGTTTTTAATATTACTTTTTCTAATAATACTACTGCTAAATACATTAGTCCTGCAACAATACCTAATATTATTACACTTGCCATAACCAAATCTAGTTTAAACACCTGACCTCCATAAACAATCAAATATCCTAATCCTGCTTTTGATACTAAAAATTCACCTGATATAACGCCTACTAATGATAATCCAATATTGACTTTTAAAGAATTAATAAATGTAGAAATATTAGCAGGTATTACAATTTTCGTTAATATTTGAAATTTACTTGCTTTAAAAGTTTTTGCCATCTTAATTAAATCTTTATCTGTTTTCATAAATCCATTTAAATTTTCTAATATTGTAACAACCAAGGAAATCGCCACTGCCATCACAATAATGGCTGGAGTTCCTGCTCCTACCCATATAATAATGACTGGTCCGTAAGGCTACTTTTGGTAAACTATTTAATACAACTAAATATGGTTCTAAAACTCTTGAAAGGAACTTTGACCACCACAATATAATTGCAACGATTGTTCCCAATATTGTCCCTAAAGAAAACCCTACTACTGTCTCATATACTGTAACACCAATATGTTTTAACAAATCATTTGAGCCTAGATTGGTTAAAGTTTTCCATATTCTACTTGGCTGACTTGTTATAAAACTATCTATCATATTCTTATTGGCTAATATTTCCCATAAAGCTAAAAATCCTATTAAGATTACTAACTGTGTCGTAAATATCCATATACGTTTTCTTCGATTATTTCTTAAATATGTTTTTCTTTCTTGTGATATCACCTTATTCATCTACTCCCAGCTCCTTCCACAAAGTATTAAAATATTGACTAAATTTAGGGCTCTCTCTTACATTTATTGGATTTCGATCTTTCATTTCAAAATCTATTTTATAAATATCTTTTACTTTACCAGGTCGTTTGGTTAATACAACTACTCTATCTGCCATACTAATTGCTTCTGAGATGTCATGTGTTACAATAATTGCTGTTATATGTTCTTTTCTTAATATAGAATAAATATCATTTGTTACCATGATTCTTGTTTGATAATCTAATGCTGAAAATGCTTCATCTAACAACAAGATTTTAGGGTTTGTTGCTAATGTTCTAATCAATGCTGCTCTTTGTCTCATACCACCTGATAATTCAGAAGGATATTTATCTTTAAAATCATAAAGATTATATTTTTTTAATAAATTTTCTACATAGTTTTTTGTTTTTTCATTTAATTTTCCCTTTAGTTCTAATCCTAATATACTATTACTCCATATATTTCTCCATTCTAATAAACAATCTTTTTGCAACATATAACCTATTTCTTCTGATATTCCTTCAACTTTCTTATTTTCTATGTAGATTTCTCCTGTCGTTTTTTCCTCTAACCCACTAATAATAGATAATAAAGTAGATTTTCCGCATCCGCTAGGTCCTATAATTGCTATAAATTCACCTTTTTTTACTCTAAAATGAATATTATCTAAAGCTAATATTTCACTTTTTTTACTTTGATATGTTTTACTAATATTTTTAATCTCCAATATCGTTTCCATATTCATGCATTCCCCTCTCCTAGTTTTGTATACCATTTCATATTTTGTTATTTATTATATTTTATGTAAAATTAATAGAGATGTGCGTTATTCACATCTCTATTTTTACTAAGAAAATCATTTTAAGTTTTCTATATAGATTAATTCTTCTAGTAATGTATTGTTAAATTTTTTTATATTAGAAACATTTAATATATCTATTAGATTATATTTTAATTTCAGAATATGATTATCATAAGTCGTCATTTCAAAATACGGATGGATTGTTTTATTACATATATATTTTTCCTCTTGAAAATAGATAACAATGGGAATAATATTTACTTTTTTTATATTTTCTTTTTTCTGTTTTTGAATTATTTTCATACAATAATTTAAAATACAATATGGTAAATTCAAATTGATTTCTTTTTGATATATAATTAAATAAAATACATTTTTATTTAATCTTTTATATATCACACTTATTTTCTTTTTTTCATCAATATATTTTATATATTCCAAATCATCTTTTACTGTTTTATTCTCATAATCTGTAATCCTATTTATTAAAATTCCTATTCTGTTTTTATCTTTAAATAGACCTTTTAGTATACTTCTATATTGTATTTTCCAATCGTTTATTTGCAATCTTTTATATTTTTCTGTAGACTCATTTAAATTTAAATATTCTGCTTGTTTTATGCTATGTATGCATTTAATATAATCTTTATATGTAAAATTGTATAAGATTCATATCATCTCCCAACTTTTTAAATTGTTTTTGTTTTGAATTTGATAGATTAAAATATTTTGACATAAATTTGAATAAAAATATATAAATTAAAACTATGTATATTAAAACACAAAAATGCAAAAAATACAATGATTTTTTGCATTTTATGTAAATTTGTTATTAATTTTCCTTTTACTTTTTTAATTTCCGCATATCTTTCTAACTTCTTCTTTAGAAAGATATCTCCATTTGCCAAGTTCTATATCCTTAACTGTAATTCCTGCAATTGCACTTCTATGTAATGCAATTACTTTATATCCAATTGCTTCACACATTTTTCTTACTTGCCTATTTTTTCCTTCATGTATAATAATTTCTAGTCTTGTTATCTGTTTTTCTTCATCTATTTTCAAGATTTTTACTTTAGCAGGTTTTGTAATATATCCACCAATATCAACACCTTGTCTTAGCTTTTCTATCTTTTCTTTATCTACTATTCCACGTAATGTAACGGTATAAGTTTTATCAATTTCATGTTTTGGATGTGTAACCTTATATACAAAATCTCCATCATTTGTCAATATTAATGCACCTGATGTATACATATCTAATCTTCCCACAGGTACTAGTCTTTCTTTTATTTTTACCAAATCTAAAACAGAATCACGATCAAATTGATCCTTAACTGTCGTTACATAACCAATTGGCTTATTTAATAAGACATATATTTTCCTTTCTTCTTTTTTTACAATTTTATCATTATATCTGACTTCATCTTTTTCTGGATTTATTTTTGTTCCTAATTCTGTTACAATTTGTCCATTTACTTCAACTTTTCCTTGTAAAATAAGTTCTTCCGATTTTCTTCTTGATGCAATCCCTGCCTCTGCTAAATATTTTTGTAATCGTATTTCCTCCAAAAACTTTTCTCCCTTCTTTATTAAGATGCTCATTCTGAATTTTATTCATATTTTATTTTCATCTTTGTATTTTTCTACTTTCCAATTCTTTTAAAATCTTTTCAAAATATTCTGGTAATTTTGCTTCTAAATACATTTTTTTACCTGTTACAGGATGTACAAATTCCAAACTTTTAGCATGTAAACATTGTCCTTTGATATTCCATTCATTTTTTCCATTTGAATACACTTCATCTCCAACAATGGGATAACCAATCTGTGATAAATGTACCCTTATTTGATGTGTCCTTCCTGTTTCAATATTTACTTGTAATAATGTATATTTATCATAGCGTTCTAATACTTTAAAATGTGTTATGGCTTCTTTTCCTTTTTTGGTTACAGCCATTTTCTTTCTATCTTTTTCGCTTCTTCCAATTGGCATATTAATGGTTGCTTCATTTTCTTTTACAATTCCTCTTACTAATGCAATATACGTCTTTTTAACTTTGTGTTCTTTTATTTGTTCACTTAAGTTGATATGTGCTTTATCATTTTTTGCTACAATAATAATTCCTGAGGTATCTTTATCTAGTCTATGTACAATACCTGGTCTGATTTGTCCCCCAATGCCAGATAAGGAATCTTTACATATTGCCATAACCGCATTTACCAAAGTTCTATCCGGATTTCCATTGGCTGGATGTACAACCATACCTTTTGGTTTGTTAACAACAATAATATCCTTATCTTCGTAAATAATATCTAATGGAATATTTTGTGCCTTTATGGAAATATCTACTGGCATTTCCTCTTCTACTTGAATCATATCTCCTGCTTGTACTTTATATGAAGCTTTTACTGTTTTATTATTTACAAATACTTTTCCATTTGTTATTAATCTTTGTATAGCTACTCTTGATACATCTTCTAACTTTTCTGATAAATAAGCATCTATTCTTTTGCCATTTTCATTGACCTCAAAATATTTCATCTATATTTACATCCTTTCACAAAATTTATTTTTCATTCTTTGTATTTTTTTCTTTTGCATGTCTTTTGTTTGATAGCTCTTTTGCTGAGAAAGATGCAAATATAGCAACAAATGCTATCCATCCTATCGCAATACAAATATCTGCTATATTAAAAGCTGGTAAATTCGTAAAATCTATAAATTCCACTACATTTCCTCTAAATATTCTATCTATAATATTACTTATTCCTCCTGCAAAAGCAAAACTTAATAATATTTTTGTTTTCTTTGTTACAAATTGGTTATCACTCTTTATGATTCCATAGATAATACATATAATTACTAAATTCGTTAATATATTCAATGCTTTTGATGTATCTTCATATCTTCCTTTATTACTCTCATCTACTTTTAATACGAATGTATTGGGTATTATTGTTACCTCTCCAGAATGTATCATCACTACTTTAGATATTTGATCTATCATCAATATAACAAAGACAATTATTCCTATCACTATATACAATTTTTTTAAATTTCTCTTTTCTTCTTTTTTCATAAATTCCTCTCATATTCCTTTTATACATTTAATCTTTCATATATAGTAAAATATTTATCCTCATATAATTCTTTATAATTAGGGTCTTTTGTTTTCTTAATAATCATATTCATTTTTGAATTTTTATAGGTAATTACATGCGTTATTCCATATTTTTCAAATGTATCTTCATAAAATTCACCTATACTAGAAGTATTGATAAAATCCATAAATATGTCATCTTTTTTTCCACTAAATTCTGGTGCATACAAATCTGCTCTTGAATCAATAAATACAGGAATTCCTCTATATATCATATAACTACCATAGTTATACTCATTATAGAATTTTGCTGTTCCCAAATCTATATTTTCTAATATATAATCACACGCTTGTACTGGATATGCAGATTCATCTATATATGCATCGTCTTGTTTTGGCTCATAAAAATGATAACTTAAACATAACATAATACAAATCATTAGTACATATCCTATCTTCGTCGTAACAATATTAAAAGCTTTTTCTAATCCATTGTTTGTATATAATTCTAAAAGTCCACAGATCATTTTATTAACAACTAACACGCCAATTATGCAAAACATTGTAATTTGTCGTCTTGAAGCTAACATTAAATAGCATAAACCACCAATCATAAATAGATCACTTAATTTAATTTTGGTTTTTGTAAAAGTCAAGATTGCTAAGATTAAAACAATAGCTGATAATGCCTCTGTTTCATCTACAATTGTCATTGGCAAATGTTCATTAATATTTTGTGTTGTATTTCCTTGCATTGTTTTATATAAATAGGTATATGGGGTATCTCCTAATGGTGTCAATAATCCCGTAAAGGCACATATAATCATAACCAATATTAGCCATTTTACATTCTTATTTTTATGAAATTTAATTTTATATGGATTTTTTAGATTTTCTTCCCTCTTTATTTTTATCTTTTCATTTTTAGCAATAATATCTTTTCGTTTTTCCTCTATTTTATCAACATTTTTTCCGCGTTTTGTTAATAACTTTATTCTGAAATTTAATACTGCTATCTGTATTTTTCTATAAATGGCAATTTCTGCTATGATGGCAAGCAAATATTCTGCTATATATGGTAAAAATAAAACAAATATAAAAGGCCAAACCGCAACATGTAAATTTGCAATTAATGTTGAAATTAATATTAATCCCACTGCATATCGAACTTTTCTATTTTGTAAAAACATCTCTATAAAATAAATGATCCATACAAATAAAATGAATGTGGCTAGTTGTGCTCTTGCTGCGATATAACCTCTTAATATATATATTACGATAACTGTTAGAATAAATGATATTAATTGATTTTTGGCTATTTTGGTATTGACAATATATAAAGATATTCCCAATATAACGGTTAATATACAAGTTGTAATATATATTCCTGTCATTCCAAATGCTGCATATATATAGTATGTTATTAAGTCATATAACCAATGTGGATATGTATATGCTAAGTCTTGATGCCATGAAAAATGATCTTGCATATCTATTCCCGTTTTTGTAATTTGTTCTCCTATTTTTATGGTATAAAATGTATCATTTTGTAAAGTTACTGGTGTCATTGCAATACAAAAAACAGCAATTAAAATAATAGCTAGTATTCCAAATATTAGTTTTGAATGAAACTTATCATTTTTACTTTTATTTTCCTCTTTTTTTTCTTTTTGTTTAAACATTTCTTTTCCTCCAATAAAAATATTCTTAAAAATTATATCAGAAAAACTTTGGAAAGACTAGACTTTTTCACTAATAAAGCAAAAAAATAAGATTACAAACACTTGTAATCCTACTTTTATTTTCTTAATTTTATTTATACCGCCTCTTTATTTTCTGTTTCTACATCATTTTTATTATCATTTTCTTCTATTACTTCTAAACTACCTACTGAAACTTCATAAGCTACTCTTGTTTCAACACTTCCATCTTCATGTTTTTTCTCGTAAGTTCTTGATTGTACTCTACCTACTAATTTTATTTGAGAACCTACTTCAAGATTTTGACAAAATCTTGCATTTCTTCCCCATGCTATACATGGAATGTAGTCTGATTTATTATATGCTCTATTTACTGCAAGTAATATATCTGCAATTTCTCTTCCAAATGGTGTTTGTCTGTATATTGGTTTTTTGCAAATATATCCAACTAATACAACTTCGTTTGTAATAACATCTTTTTTGGTCATTTCATTTTCTTCTTCGTTTTGTTCTTCTTCTGTTATTACTTTAACATCTTTTGCAAATACAGTTAATATTAGTCTATTTTTTTCACTTTCATAACTGTTATATGATCTAAATTGTCCTTTTACTAATAATTTTTGTCCTTCATGTAATGTATCTTCATTGATTAATCTTTCTGAAACTGTAATAGGTATTATATCCGCTACTCCACTTAAACGAGGTATTTCTAAATTAAAGATATAAAATCTTTCCCCATATATTTCATGACTAAACTTTTTTTCTCCTGTAACCTTTCCAACTAATGTTAAATAGTTGTTTTCTAAATAATTTGTATCCAATTTATTTTCCTCCTTAAATTTTATTTTATCAATTGTATTTTTTTACGTATTAGCCTACAATACTTATTATACAACATTTTCCCGGTTTTGTCTACATAAAAAGTTAAATTTGTAATATTTTTGTAAAATTTCCTTATTTTTCAGTCTTTTTTCTCTTATATATGAAATAAATCGAAAATATTGCTAATACATATTCTATATTTATTTTTTTATATCCTTTTAAATTTATACTAATTTCTCCCATTTCAATTTCATTTCCATCTATATTTTTTATATTCCTCTGTATATCAATAATTACTTTTTCTTCTTGAATACTAGATATTGTTATCGTCGATTTTTGATTTAGCCCATATGTTATGCAATTAACAATTTTATTCGATACTATTTTTGTATGACTAAATGTATCTGCATTCATAATAATATACTTGCAATTGCTACATATCTTATCTAATGTAATTTTTTGTGTATCCTTTATTTTTGCTTTACTGCATAGTAATATTGTTTCAAACATAATATTTTTCATATTTTCTATGTTTTTAGAAGTAATATGAATAAATTCTATATCATTTCTTTGTATGATTTTTTCTACATTTCTTCTGATTATTTCAAACTCTGAATTATTTGCAAAAACTCCAATAAAATGCATTTATATATATCTCCCCAAAAATCTATATTCAGTTTTTCCAATATTTCCATTTTTATACACATTAATTTTGATTTTGTGTACCATTTACATCTATTGTATAGTTATCCTTATATATTAACTCTGAGATTTTTACTATTTGTAATCCTTTTTTCTGTATGTTTTTTAATAGCATATCTAAACTATCTGCTGTATGCTCTGTTCCATTATGCATTAATATAATATCGCCTGGACTGATTTTATCTTTTATTCGATTCCACATTTTATCTCCATTTATCCCTGTATAATCTAATGTATCCAAACTCCATTGTATCGTATAATATCCTTTATCTTGTGCTGCTTTTATGACCGTCTCATTATATTCTCCATAAGGCGTTCTATATAAATTGGTTCTGCTTCCTGTAATCTTTTCAATCTTGTCATTGCTTTCTTCTATTTCCTTTATATTCTCTTCATAGCTTAAATTCTTTACATGAGGATGTGTATTACTATGTGTTCCAATTTCATGTCCTGCATTATATATTTTCTTTGTCGCTTCTGGATATTTATCTATCCAATCTCCTACCATGAAAAATGTTATCCTGATATTGTTTTCCTCTAATATTTTTAATATGACATCCACATCATCTGCATTCCATGCGCAATTCATTGTTAATGCAACTTTTTTATCATTTGTTTTCACATTATATATTGGTAATAGTCTCTCATTTGTAGAAGAAGTTTCAATTGTTTCTTTACCATTTGTTAATGTTCCTGCCATGCAAAATAGTAATATAACCGTTATAAGGGATATAAAATATGTATATATTTTTTGTTTATGAAATATGATAAACATATATTGCCTCCTATGGATTACCAAGATATTTAATATATATGTACCTTATTTTCTTTTATTACATAAATTTTATATTCCTTATTTTTCTTGTAATTCTGAAAAATAGCTAATTATTCCATTATAAATGCCCCATGCCAACTTGTCTTGATAACTATCTTGCAATAATTCCTCTTCTTCTTGTGGATTTGAAAGGAAACCACATTCTACAATGGATATAGGTATTTCTACGTATTTCATAATATATACACTATTTAACTTCATGGCAATTCTGTGATTTTCTTTTTGAATCGATTCATTTAAATTCACTTGTATTTGCTCAGCCAGTACTTTACTTTGTTCATTGTTAGAATTATAAAATGTCTGCCAACCATAATATTGTTGCTCATTAATTTTATTTAAATGAATGGATACAAATATATCTGCTGCAGATTCATTTCCAATTTTTACTCTATTATGAATATCTGAAATTTTTTTCTGTTTTAATGTCTTAGCATCTAAATCATAAATTGCATTTTCATCTGATCTAGTCAGTATCACTGTACATCCAGACTGTTCTAATAATTGCTGTAATTTTAATACAATTTTTAAATTAATTTCTGCTTCAGTTGTTCCATTTTTACTTTCAGCCCCGTTCATCTGGTGTCCCATGACCAGCATCTAATATAACCACCTTTCCTGAAATAGGTAGTGATGTTACCTGTACAGCATCTCCTATATTTCTATTTGTTTTTTCAGAATTGGCATACACTATACTTACAACAATCAGCATGGTTATAAAAGTAATTCTCTTTATTCTATTTTTTTTCATAATAAACTCCTAAATATATTTATATAATTTATATCTAGTTTATTTATTTTTTTCTATTTTAGAACACAAAAAAACTTGAGTATAAAACTCAAGTTTCTATTTATCATTTTACCTTCTTCTATCAACTGCATAACTACTTCCCATTACAGATTTAGCAGCATGTTTAACTTGTGCACCAATTTCTCCTATTTCAAGTATATTGCTAAATCTACCTGGATCAACAACAACAACACCTATCGATAAAGAAGTTAATGGAAATTGTTCTATAATTCCTTTTCTATTTTCAACCTCTATATATCCTTTTTCTATATCTCTTTCTGTAAAGAATTTTTTTACATTACTATCAAAAACAGCTAATATTGTTTGACATATTTTTTCACAATTTGTTGATGGCAATATTGCTACAAAATCATCCCCTCCAATATGTCCAACAAATGCATCTTCTTGAAGGCTATTATGTACACTGTTTAATATTGTTTCTGCTGTAAATTCTATTATTTGATCCCCTTTGACAAATCCATATACATCATTATATGCTTTAAAATTATCTAAATCTAAATACAATACGGAAAATGGTTCCTTTCTAGATAACCTTTTCTTTAATTCTGCATGTATTTGAACATTTCCTGGTAATCCTGTAAGCGGACTTACCCTTCTATTGTTTGCCAGTAATCTATTTAAATTTTTTACTGTATAATATAGATACTCTTCATCTACAGGTTTTTTTATGTAATATTCTATGGATTCTTTTAATATTTTCATCCTATGATCTTTATCGCCATTAGAAGATACAACAATTACGGGTGTTATTGTATTATCCTCATCTCGTCTTATTTGCTTACAAAGTCCTACCACATCTCTATCTATGGCATCTTCATTGATAATAATTAATGATGGTATGTTTTTTAATGCGATATCAATTTGCTCTGATTTTACACTAATAAATTTGTATTCATTATCTTCTTTAAATAATTCTCTAAATATAACAATAGATGAGTCATCATCATCAATAATATAAATTTCTTGAACCATATTATTCACCCTTTTTTTCTTTTTCTACTTTTTTATGTTTAAATTCTATCTTTTTATTAAGAATTTCTGTAAATTCTTTCGTATCAATTGCTGGAAAAGCTTTCTTTAATCTATATGTTCTTCTATATAGCCTTTTTAAAATTTTATTTCTTCTTTCTTTTAGTTTATATACTAAATTTTGTATGTTATCATTGGCTGATATTTTCTCTTTTTCTGTTATTTCTAATAATTTTTCTTTAATTTGTTCATTTAATGCTTCTATTTTCTGTAATGTTGATTGTATATTTTTAATTTTTACTGTACTGATAATTGCATCAATTAATAATATAAGCGCTATTATCGTTGCTGCAATCGATATATACTTAAAATCCACATATTCTAATATTTTTACTATAAATGGATGTATATATCTTATAAATAAAACACCTAATACGCCCCAAGCTAAAGAATTTGTTAAACAAATTCTTCCTTTATAATTGAATTTGTGATCAGAATAATCCCAATACTTTGTTTTAAATAATTTTTCTAAAAATACACCTACAATATATTCCCATAAAGTTAATGCTATTAGTGAAATTAAAAACAAAAGTATTACATTGTTTTCAAATTCACTTAAAAATAATAGCATGATAATCGCACCAAATCCATATATTGGACAAAATGGTCCTATAAGGAATCCCGTATTAATTAATTTTCTTTCACAAATTGTCCTTACTATACTTTCTAAAACCCATCCTAAAAATGAATAAATAACAAAATAGGTTAATAGATGAAAAAAAGTATTATCCATTTTTTCCCCTTAATCTATTTCCCTACATAATATATATGTAGGGAAACTTTAACATTTTTATTTTTTAATTACTCGTTTTATTAGCTGCTCTTTTTACTGTATCTGAAGCAACTCCATCTACATTATATGCAGTTACTTCTAGTCTATTTTCATCATTATCATTTAATTTTACTCTATATTTTAATTCTGTTTTTCCGTCTTCAACGTTAACTGTTTTTTCCTCTCCTCTAATAACGAAATCTACTTTTTCTAATCCCGTTTCATCTGTGATAGTAATTAAATAATTTTCTTTAGCTTCATCTAATCTTACTTCTATTGTTGGTTTTGTAACCCCTTTTACTTTTTGTTCTTTTGTTATTGTTTGATTATTTACATCTACTAAAATGACAGTTAAATTATGTTCTCCCATCGGTATATCAATTTCTTGATCTACTGTTGTTGCATTAATATCTATTCTTTGTTCTTCCTCATCATCCCATCTATATGTCATATATGAGATTTCTGTTTCATTTTCTGCTGTTATTTTTAATTTACTTCCAGAAATAGATAAATGTATGATTTCTTCTGCTGTGTATTCTTTATCTGTAGAAATTTCTTGTCCTTGCACATCTACTGCTCTTACATGTAATGTATTTGTGCCACCTGGAATTTCTATTTCTTGTTCTATATATTTTCTTCCATTACCTGTTATTGTTTGTACTTCACCATCATTCCAACTATATTCTATTCTATCTATTTCTTTATCATGTGTTATTGTTAGTATAACTGCTGTACTATCTTCATTAAGTGCTTCTGTAATAACTGGTTTAGTAACTTCTGAATTTTTACTTTCATTATCTTTAAAAATAGCATATGATCCTGTTCCTATCATAAAAATGCCAAATATAATCATTACAATTGCAAATACCCTAACTACTGTTTTTATATCTGCTGGCCCACTATTTTTTCTTACCTTTTTTTTGCTTGTTGTTGTATTACTTGTAGATAGAATTTGATTCATATTTTTCACCTCTCTAGCTCTTTCATGGAAAATTATACCATACCAAAAATTAATTGTAAAGGATAATAGCTAAATAAAATAGGACATTTTATTGTCCTATTTTACTATTTTCCCCTTTTATTTTTTAGCAATTATAACACAAATCTCTTAATTAAGATTACTCCTCCTGCCAATGTTATTAATATTGTGAATCCTAATGTGAAATATATTCTTACTTGTCCTGTCTCGATTGATAACAATACTGGTGCATCATCTATATCATCTTCTCCTGGTTTTTGGTTGTCTGGTGTTGAATCTCTATCTGGTACGCCTTTATCATTATAGTCTTCTGATATCTCTGCTATATTTGTCTTTTGTCCCATGTTGTCTTCTCCATTTATCCATGTTAATACCACTTCTACTTCTGCTGACTCTCCTGGTTGTAACAATGTATTCTCTAATAACCTCGTTGATATAACATTGTTTCCTTCATCTGTCCATCCTGGATTATCTTCTGCTACAAATCTTAATCCTTCTGGTACATAATCTGTTATCTCTTTTGCATATCCTGCTATATCTCCCTCATTCGTTATCCTTATTGAATATCTGAATTTTACTGTTACTTTATTTAAATCTTTTCTGTATAACTCTACTTTTACCACTGGCTCTGGATCCATCTCTGCTGTATGTCCTGTTTGTGTTACTGTCTCTTTTCCATCTTCTATTACGATTGCCTCTGTTACCCATTTTCTTAATGCTAAATCAAAATATGTTAGTTTGATATATTCTCTATCTTGGTCATCTTCTCCTTCATTCCATTCATCTGGTGTTGAGTCTTTATCTTCTACTGGATTTCCTTCTTCATCACTATCATCCGTGATTTGTGCTGCGTTTACTATGATTCTATCTGATTCATTTGGTTCTACTACTTCAAATGCTACTTTTAAGTCTCTATAGTCTGGATTTCCTTCTCCTATTGCTTCATCTCTATTAAAGGCTTGTAATAGATTTTCTCCTGCTGTTTTTTCTTGCTCTTTTGATAAGTAATCTGTTCTAATTTCTACTGCCTCTTCTGCATTGTCTGTTTCATTTCCTTCTGCATCATACATTACCCATCTATATTCTGTATTGGTTGCATTTTCTGGTAAGAATCTTAATCCATCTGGTATATCATCTGCTACTTCTTTCGCATATCCTGCTATATCTCCTTCATTATATACTCTGATAGTATATTCCACTACATTTCCTGTTACAACTTCTACTGGGTCTTTTGTATGGTTATATGTAATTTGATTTTCTTCTCTATTATAGCTTATTTCTGGTATTCTATTTGTTACTTCATCATCATCTACTTTTGTGATGAATTTTCTTAAGGCTAAGTCAAAATCTTGTACATATACTTTTTCAAAGTCATCATCATCTTCTTGTCCTGGCACATAGTCTTTATCTATTTCATCATCTTTATATCCAGGTAATTCTTTATCATCTGGTATATCTACATTATCTGGAGTTGAATCCCTATCTTCATCACTATCTTCTGTGATTTCAGCTAAGTTTGTTAATTTTACATTTGATTCTACATTATCTTTTACTTGACATGCAATTTTTACTTCTTTATAGTCAAGTCTTTGTCCATCAAATGCTTGTATTTCATTTTGTCTATCTATCGTTTCTTTTGCACTTGATAAATAATCTGTTGTAACTGTTCTTCCATCTTCTGATACTTGCCATTCATATTGTTTGTTAATTTCATGCTCTGGTAAAAATTCTAATCCTTCTGGTAGATAGTCTGTTACTTCCTCAGCATATCCTGAAATATCTCCTTCATTATATACTCTAATTGTATAGATTATCACACTATTTCTTTTTACCAATACTGGATCTTTTGTATGATTATAAATAGCGGTAGTTCCACTTTCTAATCCTGATAAATCTACATTTGGTGCTCTATTATATTGGGTTCCATCTACTTCACTTATGAATTTTCTTAGAGCTAAATCAAAGTCTTGTACATATATTTTTT
Source organism: uncultured Clostridia bacterium (assembly GCA_944386365.1). GTDB lineage: Bacteria > Bacillota > Clostridia > TANB77 > CAG-508 > CAG-269. The sequence goes on along the minus strand of CALXAT010000005.1, from coordinate 2,692 downwards.
CAAAGTCATCATCATCTTCTTGTCCTGGCACATAGTCTTTATCTATTTCATCATTTTTGTATCCTGGCAAATCTTCATCGTCTGGTATATCTACATTATCTTCTTCTGAGTCTCTATCTTCTGCTGGTTCTCTATTTTCATCTTGATATTCTGTGATATCTGCTATATTGGTTATGTTTTCATTTGCAATTGCACTACTTGATACTCTACACATAATTGGTACTTCTACATATGATAATAGCCATTCATTATTATTGAACTCAGCAGCATTTATTAAATGCTTTTCTAAGTACCTTGTTGTTACTGTTCTTCCATTTTCTGATACAGACCATCCATATTGTGCATTAAATTCATTATCTACAAAATTTAAATATGGTGGTAAATGATCTTGAATTTCTGCTGCATATCCATTTACTTCTCCTTCATTATATACTCTAATCATATATACAACATAATCATTTACCCTCACCGCTACTGGTTCTTTTGTATGATTATAATCTGCTGTTGTTGTCTCTCGCCTTCCCATATCAATAGTATTTCCATCTTCATCTTTAGAAATACCACTTACCGCTGTATTAAAAAATGTTGTATCTACTTCTGGTTCTCTTGTATATGAGCCATCTTCATTTCTCAAATAATCCCCATTTTCTATTGTATCGTCACCGCTAACTGCAATGATAAATTTTCTTAAGGCTAAATCAAATTCTTTTTTCTCATTTGGTATAGTTATTGTAATCACATTATCTCTTATCGCTGCTGTCGCTCCTCCAATTCCTCCTGCTGTAATATTTGCGCCAGTTACCACATATTTACCATTAGAAATTTCTTTTTCAACTTCTATTGTTAAACTATCTATTAATTTATTATACCCATTTGGTGCTTTTGTTTCTGTTATGGTTATTGTATCCTTATTAGAGATATTGGTTATTTCTACCGTTCCTAAATCTAATATACCATTTTCATTTGTCACACCCGTTTTTGCTTCACTTTGATCTGGCAATGTATAACTAAATTCTGCTCCTGATAGTTTCACCGTATTATCATCTTTATCTACTTTTTCTAATTGTATTTGATAGTTTCCGGTTATTTTCTCATTTGGTATGGTTACTTTTATAACATTATTTTCTAGTTTTACACTAGCATTTGAATCTGTATTTCCTGCTACAATATTTGCATCTGTTGCTACATACTTTCCATCAGAAGTTCCTTTTTTTACTTCTATTGTTAAACTATCTATTAATTTATTATACCCATTTGGTGCTTTTGTTTCTGTTATGGTTATTGTATCTGTAGTAGATACATTTGTTATCTCTACTGTTCCTAAATTTAATATTCCATTTGTGGTTGTTCCTGTTTTACTTTCACTTTGTCCTGGTAATGTATAACTAAATTCTGCTCCTGATAGTTTTACCGTATTATCATCTTTATCTACTTTTTCTAATTGTATTTGATAATTTCCGGTTATTTTCTCATTTGGTATGGTTACTTTTATAACATTATTTTCTAGTTTTACACTAGCATTTGAATCTGTATTTCCTGCTACAATATTTGCATCTGTTGCTACATACTTTCCATCAGAAGTTCCTTTTTTTACTTCTATTGTTAAACTATCTATTAATTTATTATACCCATTTGGTGCTTTTGTTTCTGTTATGGTTATTGTATCTGTAGTAGATACATTTGTTATCTCTACTGTTCCTAAATTTAATATTCCATTTGTGGTTGTTCCTGTTTTACTTTCACTTTGTCCTGGTAATGTATAACTAAATTCTGCTCCTGATAGTTTTACCGTATTATCATCTTTATCTACTTTTTCTAATTGTATTTGATAATTTCCGGTTATTTTCTCATTTGGTATGGTTACTTTTATAACATTATTTTCTAGTTTTACACTAGCATTTGAATCTGTATTTCCTGCTACAATATTTGCATCTGTTGCTACATACTTTCCATCAGAAGTTCCTTTTTTTACTTCTATTGTTAAACTATCTATTAATTTATTATACCCATTTGGTGCTTTTGTTTCTGTTATGGTTATTGTATCTGTAGTAGATACATTTGTTATCTCTACTGTTCCTAAATTTAATATTCCATTTGTGGTTGTTCCTGTTTTACTTTCACTTTGTCCTGGTAATGTATAACTAAATTCTGCTCCTGATAGTTTTACCGTATTATCATCTTTATCTACTTTTTCTAATTGTATTTGATAATTTCCGGTTATTTTCTCATTTGGTATGGTTACTTTTATAACATTATTTTCTAGTTTTACACTAGCATTTGAATCTGTATTTCCTGCTACAATATTTGCATCTGTTGCTACATACTTTCCATCAGAAGTTCCTTTTTTTACTTCTATTGTTAAACTATCTATTAATTTATTATACCCATTTGGTGCTTTTGTTTCTGTTATGGTTATTGTATCTGTAGTAGATACATTTGTTATCTCTACTGTTCCTAAATTTAATATTCCATTTGTGGTTGTTCCTGTTTTACTTCCACTTTGTCCTGGTAATGTATAACTAAATTCTGCTCCTGATAATTTTACCGTATTATTATCTTTATCTACTTTTTCTAGTTGTATTTGATAATTTCCGGTTATTTGTTTAAGAACTAACTTTTCAAAGTCATCATCATCTTGTTCACCTTTATAGAAATAATTTGAATTCGTTAAATCATCTTGATTTGCTGTATT
>CALXAT010000004.1 GCA_944386365.1 uncultured Clostridia bacterium | reverse complement strand
GCATTGTTCCTATGGCTTTTAGTTTAGAAACTACATGCTTTTTACTTTTCTTTAAACTCATTTAAACATCATCTCCTTATATAGTGTTAGGGCAAACTTTAAGGAGATTTACTATATACTTAAATCATATTTTTAAAGTGTACGAAGATAGGGGGAATTGATAAGAAAAATATTATTACTATCAATAGACTTGGTACAGCTATTAAAAATTTTGATTTTAGCTTTTGTGATTTTATCAAACACCCTATGGCTAGCAAAACCAAAGATAATATTAGCAAACTTACTAATACAATAAGTGTAATCTTAAATACTATAAATAGGGTGGATGAAACAATATTTTCAAAATTATTCATATAACTATCTAACATACAATCAGCTCCTTATGTAGTGTTATCAGTATATTTATTGATAATTGTTTTTTTATAGTAAGATAAGAAATTATCTGTATTATAGCTTTTACATAGATTATAGAGATTTATTAGTTCTTCTCTTTTTACCCTTGATAATATATTTTGAAATTGCTCTATTTCTAACTGATAAAGAGTATATAAGATGATTTTTAGCATTTCTATTTTGTCATCTTGAAATGTCTTTAAAATGTCAGCAGTATAATTAAATTCTAATTTTTCAATCAATTCATAAAAATTTTGTGAAATTTTAGGGCTTTTATTTATTATTAAATTAAATAAATCATCAATCATCTTTATATCTATATCTATCTCTCCGTAACAAATTTGTTACAGGTGTGTTACTACTTGTTACTTCACCGTTACATTGTAACATTTTATATTTTTCTCTATGCTTTCTAACTCTTGCAGCACTAGAACCTTCGCTACCGATTAAATCTTGCATTTCTGATAGCATAAATGTATCTTCATCAAAAAATTCAATGGTCTTTGTTTTTTCAAGTGCTGTTAATAATATCTTAACAATAGTTACATCTTCATCAAGTGTCATAGCAATTTCTTCTGCCATAGATTCGCATAAATGTTCATATACAAAGATTCCTTCGCTTTTAAGAAGTTTTAATTGCAATTTTAGATAGATTAGTAGTATCTTATCCCCATCTGGCAACTTACGGAGAAATTTACTTGTTTTATTATCAAAAAAAGTATCATATAACTTCAACCAGTAATATCTCTTTTCTTTCAAGTTTCTCCCTCCTCATCTTTCATAAAAGGTGCATCATCTATGTCCTGCATATTCATAATATTATCAAATAAGTCATTTTCCATTTGTTGATTTTGTAATTGAGTAACTGCAATTTCTTCCAATAAAACCATATCATTTTCATAACCGTTAATTTCAATATTATTGTCCGTATCAACAGTTATTGAAATTAGTTCTGTTCCTCTTTTTATCAATATTGCAATATCTTCATTACTTTTTGTTATAATTTTGCGAATTTTCATACTGTATCACCTCCTCATCTGATTTTTTACCTGCTAAAATGCAAGCATATAAAAAGAGGCTAATATTAGCCCCTATAATTAAACCAATTATAAATTGTACCATTTTTAACATCTCCTAAAAAAATACTGGGGGAAAGATTTTTTGAATGGGGGAAACAGAAAAATGCCCAAATATAAAGGTTTTTACATCTGCCCCCAAAGTTCCCCCAGAGGTTATTTTTGATGCCCCCAAATTCCCCCAAAAAGTAGTTTTATAATAAACTTTTTCAATTTTTCTTAAACCATATTAAACTATTTTAAATTTTTGCAATTTTTCAAAAAAATTGACAAACCCTCTATTTTAAAGTATAATATCAAAAAAATACTGTTTTATGAAATGATTTATAATATGCAGGGATGAAATATATTTTAGAGCGTATGCCAACTACGAACCGGAAGGTCGGGGGTTCGAATCCCTCCTGGTGCACCACAAAAAATTTTCGTTGAACTTTTTGAAAGTCTTAATACAAATTAACTTCAAGATAACAAAAATTTTGATGAATAAAAAATCTTAGTTCAACTTTTAGGAGTTGGACTTTTTTTGGCTAAAAATTTTGAAAAAAGAAGTTTTCGTGTCATTATATTACAAATTACAAGTCTATTCATGCGTAAATCATAGTAATTCTGTAATATGCAACGCCTTAACAGAATTATGAAAATTTGGGAAAGAGTACTGTTTGTAAAATAAATGGAGAAAGGAAAATAGCAGGAATAGATAAAGGTGAAAAAGACAATTATAAATTTGTGAATATAAAATTTAGAACTTAATGAAATAAAAAATTTATAAATCAGTAACAGCCACATTAAGAGTGACTGTTACTGATTTACTAACAAAATTTAATATTAGTAATTTTTTTTGCGAGAGCAGGATTATTCATAGCCTGTTTTATCTCTTGGAGAGATGGTGATGGTTCATCTTTAAAACACCACGCGAAAGCACCCCGAATGCCACCGGATACTTCTTCCATCTCTAATCTTGTGAGAGGCTCAGTGGATTCTATTTCCACAAAAATGCTCTCTTTCCGCCAAGGCTTTACTGTAGTTTTTGCCTTTGCCATATGTTTTCCCTCCTAAATTTTTATTTCTTCCTGTAAACCCTATGTTGAAAAAGAGGATACATAAGAAGATTGTATGCATATTATATATCCACTTAACATAAAAGTCAAATAAAATATTATGTTACTATATAAATCCGGTTAAAAACTCCAATATATATAATTTAAGCAATTCATTGTGGATACTGTATTTAAGAGTTAGAATTATATTTTTATATTTTAATAAATAATTCCACCTAATTCTTTATACTTTTTAAATACTTTTAAACATTCTTCTCTATCCATTTTTTTCATATGAATCAAGTCAGGATGATTACCTTTTAAATATTCATAAATCATGTCATCTCGGAATCCTATCTCTCCAGCATCTTCTTTTGTACAACCATAATTCACCTCTTTTATATTCGCCCAAATAATTGCTGATAAACACATTGGACAAGGCTCACAAGATGTATATAATGTACAATCTGATAAATCATAAGTATGTAATTTTTCACATGCTTCTCTAATTGCAACAATTTCTGCATGTGCTGTTGGATCATTGTTTTTGATTACTTGATTATTTCCATTTGAAATAACATTTCCTTCCTTATCTATGATCACTGCACCAAATGGTCCTCCATCTCCCCTCTTTATACCCTCTTCTGCGTTTTGCTTGGCTAATTTCATATATCTATCCATTTTTTTCATTCCTTTCTTACACATCTTATTTATCTTTTTACATTCCTATTTTAATATAACTTTAAAATTTAGTAAATAGAGTATTCTAGCATTTTTCTTTAAATTTAATATTCAAATAATCGGCATTATTTTAATTCTGTTCTCATATATTTTTATGAGGTGTTTTCATTGTTTATTAAATCGATACATATAAAATGCAATCACATGTTATTGATTTCCATTTTAACATTAATCCTTTTTGTGTCTTCTTTTCTTGTTTTTCATTATTATCCAAAAAACATATCATCGATTCCAACAAATTCCGACAATGAAAATGATTATATAAAATGGGTGGATTTTACAGTTCCTTGTAAAGTATTGCAATTAACTGCAAACTTAGATATTAATTCACACAACAATAATGAAAAAATCCAATATAACTGGATAGAATTATTAGCCTATTTAGCTTGTATTTATGGAGGAAATTTCAAAAATTTCAATGCTAATGATTTAAATAAATTAACAGAAAACCTTCAAAATGGTAAGTCAATGGAAGACCTCACTACAACACTTACTTTTTATGATTATTACTTAGAAGCTTATTCTGCTATTTTAAATGGATTTATTGGTAATTACTCTATTGAAGTTTTAGATGCTAATAATCAGAAAGTTTTTGAAAATAGATATGGATTAAAGGCTTTTCTTCCCATTGCCAAAAATTATTATTTTACACATTATAAAGATTTTGGAAATTCAAGATCTTATGGTTTTAAAAGAACCCATTTAGGAAATGATTTAATGGGAAGTATTGGCACGCCCATTATAGCAGTCGAATCTGGCATTGTTGAACAACTGGGTTGGAATCAATATGGAGGATGGCGTGTTGGTATTAGAAGTTTTGATGGAAAGCGATATTATTATTATGCTCATTTACGAAAAGACCATCCTTATGTAAAAGGATTAGAAAAAGGTGATACTGTAAAAGCAGGTGATGTTATTGGTTATTTAGGAATGACCGGATATAGTATAAAAGAGAATGTAAATAATATAAATGTTTCCCATCTACATTTTGGAATGCAACTTATTTTTGATGAATCACAAGTCGATAGTCCTAACGAAATTTGGATAGATGTTTATGAAATTATTGAATTTTTGAAAAGCAACACTTCTGAAGTATATCTTTCTAATAAAGAAACAATAGACTATTCTAGAAAATATGATTTTATGGAAGAATTTTTAACAGAATAGAAAAATGGAACGTTTAACAATAAAACGTTCCTTAATGTTTGTTACATAAATTTTGAATTTTTTAAAACAATATATATCCTATTTTATACACCATATTTTTTTGCTTCTTCATAATTTTCTTGCACTTCTTTTTCATTTAAAGCGACTCCATAAATTGCAAAATTATATATTTTACCTGTAAATTTCAGATTTCTTCCTATTCTTAGATCCCCTATAGTCACATAATTGTATGTAAATTCACTATCTCCTGATTCAAAAGTGAGTATTAGTTCTCCATTTATATATACTTTTGTTTCTTTGCTTCTTTCACCAACCACCTGTATATTTAAAGTTTGATTTTCATATCTTGATATATCTATATTTGCATATCCTTTTCCAATCCCCTGAGGAATTCCATCATTATTATTTCTATAACTATATACTCGTAAATATCCTTTATTATATCCAATAGCTCCTATAAACTCATTTGCTTTATCTGATAACGCTACTATAGTTCCCATTGTATTTTCACTCTCTCCTATTTGATATATATCACCGTTTACAGTTATATTTATTGAATATTCTTCTCCTATATTATATTTTTCTTCCACTTCTAGTACAGGAATAGCATTATCTTGATCTAGTATTAGTGCTCCATTTTCATCATATTGTAGTTTTCCATTATTATCATCATATTTTGCATTACCTTGAACTGAACCTGTATATAAAGCTGTAGAATATAAATTTCCGTAATAATCTCCTGTTTTTACTGATGTATCTCCTACATATGTTATGGCATTTGTTAATTTATAATTATTATCTTGGAAAGTATGAACTGCTATTTCTGCTTGATACATTATCATTCCATTTACACTAAATATACTTCCTGTTTCATAATTTACTATATATGGTGCATGTGTTGTATCTTTTATTCCTAATTCTTCAAATTGTTCACCATATGTATTATTGTTTTTTTCTTCTTCTGTATAATTACCAATTAAAAACCATCCTGTACTATACTCATTTTCTCCTATTTTTATCGTTTCTGGAAAATCTGATGTTGATAATTCTCTTCCTATTTTTTTATTTGCATTTTCTTTTATACTATCTTCTAATATTCCCATTTCTACATAATAGCTGAATTCATCTTCTGTCATATTTATAACTCTATAGCCATAATTTTTTGCAATTTTAGATATTTCTTCATCTTCTTTTCCTAGATATATGGGTTGTTCCCTATATAAGCCTATTTTTCCTTTATATTGACTTTTCATATTGGGATATTTATCATTTACCTCTTTGGTTGTCATATATCGTATTTCTTGTTCTTCTTTTTCTGCTTCCCCTGTTCCATAATTTTGAATTTGTAATAATTCTAGTTCTTCTTTTATTCCTGTTAATTCAGTTGCAACTTTCGCCTCATTTGTTTTTGATAATATGCCATTATCTCCTGTTAATGTTGCTATTGTCACACCTGTTAATATTAATAGTACAATAATGGTAATAACTAATGCAATTAGTGTAATACCTAGATTCTTTTGTTTCTTCATAAGTTTTCTCCTATTCGTGTTATAAATTTTGTCTTTTTTAAATTATATGTTCTTTTTTTGAACTTGTCAATTGTTTTGTATCATATTTTTGGATTTTTTAATTTGTATGTTCAAAATATGATTAACTTATATTTAGGTGATTAATATGAAAAAAACTTTTGAAATTATTAGAGATTTACGTGAAGATAGAGATTTAAAACAAAAAGATGTAGCAGCTTATTTAAAAATGTCCAGAACAACCTATAATCATTATGAATTAGGACATACTGCCTTAAATGAAGATATTATTATTAAATTGTCTGATTTTTACCAAGTTACGCCTAATGTTATTTTAGGTTATAAAAATACAGATGAAATAAAAGATGTAAAGATTTTGAAATTACTTAAATTAATAGAAAAAGAAAATATAGATATTGATTCTTTAATTTTATTAATTCAATCAACTAAAAAATTATTTAAAAAAACAAATCGGAACTAAGTAAATATTGACTTAGTTCCTTTTGCTGTTCATCATACCAAAAACTCTTTGTAGATTATTTTTTATTTAAAATTAATTTTATTTCTTTATTTATCTTTCCTCTCGTTACACTCAAAGTCACTTCGTCTTTAGGTTTTTTGGTATAAATATACTTTCTCAAATCATTCATTGTATTTAGCTTTATTCCATCAATTTTAGTAATAATATCTCCTTCTTTTAATTCTGTATTATCTGCCGATCCATTTTTTGTAATCTCTGTTACATAGATTCCCTCCTGAAAATTATTTTTTGTTCCTGTTTCCAAATATGGTATAACCTCTTTATCATAAGCATATATACCTATTGTAGCTTCTTGAAAATCTCCTGTATTTTTATAACTCTCAATAATTGGTTTTACAATATTTATCGGAATGGCAAAGCCAATTCCTTCTGCTGATGATATTTTTACTGTATTAATTCCAATTACTTGGCCATTTGGATAAATCAATGGTCCTCCACTATTTCCAGGGTTAATTGTTGCATCTGTTTGTATTAAGTCTGTCATATAGGATACTCTATCCTCTTCTTCTATTTTAATTGTTCTATTTTTAGCACTAATAATTCCTGAAGTAACGGTTCTTCTAAACTCAAATCCAATTGGATTTCCAATCGCATAAACGGTTTCTCCTACTTTTATAGTATCTGAATCTGCAAGTACTACATATTTTAAGTTACTTGCCTCTATTTTTACAATAGATAAATCAATACTAGAATCACTCCATACAACTGTTCCATCATAATTTTTTCCATTTTCTAATGTAACATAACATTTGCTATATTTACTTCCCGTTACATGTTCATTACTTAAAATATATCCATTTTCTGTTACAATGACACCTGTTCCTAATCCTAACTGACTTTCTGTACTATTAGAAAAAATGGAAGTCCCTGCATTTTTTAATTTTGAAATTCCTACCACACTATCTACAGTTTCTTCAATAACATCTGCCACCGTTTTGCTTTCTTCCTCTACTTTTTCCACAGTTTGTTCTTCTATTGTGGATTGTGTCTTTTGAGTTGTATAATTTGTATCATATATTTCTATATTTGTATATGTAACATATATATAAAATCCAAATAACCATAATAGAATCAGTATCATGGTTGTTATAATTACCTTTTTCCTTGTATTCTTTCTCTTTCTCATAAAAAAATAGCACCTCGCAAATAGTATTTACAAGATTGCTATTTTTTAATCATTTAATTATCGTATTTATCTTATAATATTTAGTTTTATAAATTTTAATTATTTGTGATACCTCCAATTTTTTTAAACTTCTCTGTTAATTCACTTGGATCATCATAGAAAAATACATCTTTTGCTAAGTTTTGCATTGTTAATGAAATATCGCTTCCTGTTTTTGCTATCACATATATTGGTAATCCAATAGCATATGCATATCCTGCTCCAATTCCAAGACCTACACCTTTTTCTGAAAATTCTACAATTAACATATCACAGTTTTTCATTGCTGGAAATGCATAATCTATCATTAACTTTTTTCCTTCAGGTATTTCTGCTTTTCCATACTTTTCTACATCTCTTGCCATAACTACATTTTGTATTCCTGCTTCTAATAATGCCTGTGTTATTTTATCAATCTTTTGTTTATCCTCTTCTCCATCATGAAATTTTAAAGACATAAATGCTTTTTTCATATTTATATTCCCCCTAAAATTAAACTCTTTTTAATTCTTCATATCTTTTTACTTTTTGTGTGGTTGTTTTGATTAATGGTTCTGTTGTAATCGTTATCTTTTTTATATGTTTAAATACAGGTAATTCTTGATTGATTTCTTTTATCTTTTCCCAGATAATTTTTTCATATTCTTTTTCTGTTTTTTCTCCCAAATGTTCTTTTATCAAATCTTTATCATAAACAATTTTAGCACATAACATGGTATCTGTCTTATCTTTTTCTCTTTGATATACCATTGATTCTGTTACATAAGGAAGTTTATTAATTAAAAATTCTATTTCTTGTGGATATACATTTTTTCCATTTCTTAAAACAATGATATCTTTTTTTCTGCCTGTAACATAGATAAATCCATCATTTGTTATATATCCGTAATCACCTGTTCTAAACCAACCGTCTACAAATGCCTTTTTATTTTCCTCTTCATTATGATAATATCCCATCATGACACTAGGACCTTTTACTAGAATTTCTCCTTCTCCATTCTTATCTGGTTTATCTATTTTGACATTTAAACTAGGTAGTGCTAATCCTACGGAACCTGGTCTTTTTTCTTTATCTGATTCTGCTGCTATAACTGGTGAAGTTTCTGTTAATCCATAGCCTTGTACCAATTCGATCCCAAAATTATTAAATCCAATAATGGTCTCTTTGTTCATAGGTGCTGCACCATATAAAACTAAACGTATATTTCCTCCTAAATTATCTAAAATTTGCTTAAAAATAATTTTTCTTAAATCAATCTTACATTTTAATAGTCCATTTGATATTTTTGTCATTACATGAATGAGTTTTGTTTTTCCTTGATCATTGATGGCTTTTTGTATTTTTTTATACATCGTTTCCATGACTAATGGAACTGCCACAAATACGGAAACTTTATATTCCGCAAGATTCTTTTGAATATATTTTAATCCATCACAAAATGCAACTGTACATCCGCTGTAAAATCCATAAAGAAAAGTTACTGTACACTCAAATGTATGATGAATGGGTAAAAAAGAAAGTAAAGTATCTGTCGGATATAGTTTTACCCAAGATGCAAAGTCTGATAAATTAGCACATATATTTTTTTGTGATAACATAACCGCTTTTGGTTCATTTGTTGTTCCTGATGTAAATAACATGATAGACATCTTTTCTGGATTTATTTTTATTTGGTCATATTGATTATCTTCATTTTGGATTAATTCCTCGCCTTTTTGTAATAAAATTGAAAAATTCTCTACCACATTCTCTTTTATATCATCCATACAAATTAGCATTTGTAAATGGCTATGCACATCTTCTTTTAATTTTTTCATAACCTCTAAATATTTTTTATCAAATATAGCAACTTCTGCTTCACTTCTTTTCACTAAATTTTCTATCTCATTTTCTGGAAGGGCTTTATCCAATGGTATGATTATCATGTTTCCACTTGTTACTGCTAAATAACTAATACACCATTCATATCGATTGTTTCCAATTAGTACAATCTTTTTATGTTCTAATCCTTTATTTAATAACTCTGTTGCAAATGCTTTTATGTCTTTCCCTACTTGTTCATAAGTTTTTTCTACATATTCTATATGTTTTAAATCTCCATTTTTCTTATATTTATATGCCACTTTGTTCGCATAATTTTTAACAGAATATGCAATCATTTCTCTGTAATCTTTTACAATTCTTGGTTTATACACCTTTCTATTTTCATTGTCTCCCATACACTCCCTCCTATCTATTATCATTTTATATCTATTTTTTTCTTTTTTCAACATAAATTATTCTTTTATTCATACTGCTATATATTATTTTGTCATATTTAGTTGATTTTTTTTTTACGGAATTATATAATTGGTCATGATAAATGTTAAAATCGCGGAGGGGCAAAATGTTAGAAAATAATATTTATGAATTGACAAGCTCACAAAAGAATATTTGGGATACGGAATTATTTTTTAGTAATTCTAATCTTAACAATATTGGTGGTTATGTATTAATCAAAGATAAAGTTAATTTTACTCTTTTAGAAAAAGCTTTAAATTTATATGCACAAAAAAACGATTCTCTACATTTAAAATTGAAATTGATAAATGGTACACCTTATCAATATATAGAAGATTTTTCTGATATATCTATTGATTTGATTTCTTTAAAAGACTTAAATGAAGTAGCTGAATTTAATAAAAAAATTGTAGAAAAACCATTTGTTTTATTTCATTCTTTTCTATTTTCTTTTACAATGTTCCAATTACCAGATGGTACGGGTGGATTTAATGCCACTTTACATCATTTAATTTCTGATGCATGGAATATGAGTTTATTAATCAATGAAGTTATGGGGTTTTATTCTTCACTCCTAAAAAATGAGAAAATAGATAATTCTAAATTCCCTTCTTATATTGATTATATTTGTTCACAAGAACATTATCTTTCTTCATCTCGTTACCAAAAAGATGAAGCATTTTGGCATACACTTTTTGATAAAGAATTCGATGTTTGCCATATTTCTAATAAAAATAAACATGAATTAGATACAAGAGCCAAAAGAAAAATCTTCCAGTTATCTAATGATATATATACAAAAATTTTAGATTTATGTAAAACTGAAAATTGCTCTATTTATACATTTTTTATGGCAATTTATTCTCTATATTTATCTAAAATTACAAATGCCACTTCTCCTATTATTGGTACACCCGTTTTAAACAGAAGTGGTATAAAAGAAAAACATACATCCGGTATGTTTATTAGTACCATTCCTTTTAAAGTAGATATTGATAAAGCTCAATCTTTTTCTGAATTTTTAAAAACGGTAGCAAGCATGCAAATGTCTATCTTTAAACATCAAAAATATCCTTATGATAAATTATTAAAATATATTAAGAAAAAACATAATCTTACAGAAAGTCCATATGATTTAGTGCTTTCTTATCAAAATGCAAGAGATGAAAGAAAATCTTCTGATATTCATTATTATTCAAAATGGATAGAAAGTGGACATATTTTAGATTCATTAGAAATCCATTTCTATGATATGGATAATACTGGCACATTAGATATTTTCTATGATTATCAAATCAATAAATTTAATGAAGAAGATATTTCTCATATACATTCTCGTATTTTATCTATGGTAAATTTCATTTTGCAAAATCCTGACACACCTCTTTTAGATGTGGAAGTTACCGATAAAGAAGAAAAAAATTTAATTTTAAAGGATTTTAACCATACAGATTTAGACTATGATAGAAATGAAAGCATTTTACAAGTATTTAAAAAACAAGTAGAAAAAAATGCCTCTTCTTTAGCTTTGGTTTTTGAAGATAAAGCCTATACATACAAAGAATTAGATAGGTTATCTAATAAGTTGGCCAATTATCTATTATCTTTAAATTTACCTAAAAATAGTGTGATTGGTATTATGCTAAATCGTTCTGCTAACACCATTATTTCTATGTTAGCTATACTAAAAGCAAATATGGCATATATGCTAATTGAAAAAGATTTACCTAATGACAGAATCCAGTATATGCTATCTAATGCAAAATCTCCTTTATTAATTACATCTTATGATGTGAATTATTTGGATTTTGCAAGCAAATTATACTTGGATACACTTAATTGGAGTAAATTGTCTACAAATGAAATTCCTATAGAGGATAAACCTGCAGATTATTTATCTGTTGTATATACATCTGGCTCTACTGGATTACCAAAAGGGGTTTTAATAAAAAGATTTAGTATGATTAATTTAGTTAATGGCTACCAATATTCTATGCATACAGACACACTTTCTAATTTTTTAAGTATCTGTTCTGTTGCATTTGATATGTTTGCAGCTGAAGTTTGGATTGCTCTATTATCTGGTAAAAAATTAATATTGGCTAACGAAGAACAGTCTAAAAATCCAATCCCTATGAGTCAATTAATCAATAAAGAGAACTGTGAGTTTATGCTAATTACTTCTTCTAAAATGGATTTACTAATTTCAAACACTACTACATGCACTTGTCTAAAACACTTAAAAGCTATTCAATTAGGAGGAGAAGTTTTAAACCCTAAGTTTTTTGATAAAGTTCGTCAATTTACAAAAGCAAAAATATATAATGGATATGGTCCAAGTGAAACAACATCTTGTTGTACTTGCAAATATATCACCAATTCTCAAGATATTAATTTAGGGAAACCACTTCCTAATGTGCAAATTTATATTTGTAACCAAGACCTAAACTTATGTCCTATCGACATTGTTGGTGAATTATGTATTGCTGGTGATGGTGTTTCTTTAGGATATATTAATAATCCAGAATTAACCAATAAAAAATTTATTAAAAATCCATTCGGAAACGGGCTTTTATATAAATCTGGTGATTTAGCTAAATGGAATGCAAATGGTGATATTGAATATATTGGCAGAAACGATTTTCAAATAAAAATTAGAGGTTTACGAATCGAATTAGAAGAAATTAATAATGCCATAAAAGCATTACCTAGTGTGCATAATAGTGTTACAGTTGTTAGAAAAATCCATAATATTGATACTATTTGTAGTTTCATTGTTTCTTCAAAAGAAGATACTACTGAAATTAAAAATTCTCTTACGAAACGATTACCACATTATATGATACCTAGCCATATTATTTTTATGCAAGCTTTACCACTAACTGTTAATGGTAAAATAGATACCAAAAAATTACCTGAAATTAAAGTAGATGAAATCTACGTAGCTCCAAAAACAGAACTACAAAAGAAATTAGTTTCTGTTTATGAAGAATATTTAGGAATTGAAAAGCTAAGTATAGATAGTAACTTTTTTGAATTAGGTGGAGATTCTTTAATTGCTATTAAAATTATTACTAAATTAAGTTCTGATTTTAATATTAATTTAGGAATTAAGGATATTTTCTCTTATCCAACAATTGCTTCTCTTAGCCATTATATAGAATCACATTCGTCAGAGGATTCTACGATTACCTTATCTAAAGCTAAGATAGCAGATTCTTACCTTTTGACCTCTGCTCAAAAGAGAATCTTTTATACAATTCAAAAAGACCCATCTTCTCTTATGTATAATACACCTGGTGGTATTCTTTTTGATGCTGTGCCAGATATAAAAAAATTAGAGACGTCAATCAATCAATTAATTTCATTACATGATGCTTTAAGAACATATTTTGTAATTGAAGGAGACGAAGTTAGGCAAAAAATATTACCGGATTATCAAATAAAACTAGAAGTTTTAAATGATGAATATATCCATTTAGATGCTTTATTTAACGAATTTTTAAAACCTTTTGATTTACATACAGCACCTTTATTTAGAGTACAATTTATAAAGTTTAATAATGGTAAATCTGTTTTATTTATAGATTTTCACCATATTATTTGTGATGGTATTTCAATTAGCACTTTTACAGATGAGCTTTGTAAATTATATAATGGTAAAAAACTTTCTATAAGTAATTTTGATTATAAAGACTATACGGTATATGAAGAAAATTATTTTAATAGTAAACTTTATCAATCTGATAAAGCATATTGGAATGCTAAATTTTCTTCTGATATACCTGTCCTTAATATGCCAACAACTTATCCTAGACCTTCTACCTTTTCTAATATAGGCGATAGTGTACAAAGTTATATTTTAGATATTGATAGAATATCTGCTTTATGTAGTCAGCTAAATACCACTCCCTATATTTTCATGTTATGTGTATACTATATTCTTTTATATAAATATACCAATCAGAATGAAATTATTGTAGGAACGCCTGTAGCCAATAGAACTGTCAAAGAATTTAGTCATACACTTGGTATGTTTGTTAATACTTTAGTATTAGTAAATACTATTGATGCAACAAAAACCTTCAAAGAATTTGTAAGTGAAATAACAAAACATTGTTTAGAAGATTTTGAACACCAAGCATATCCTTTTGATAAATTGGTTGAAGATTTAGATATCCCTAGGGATTTATCAAGAAATCTATTATTTGATACCATGTTTGTTTTTCAAAATGAAGAAAAAATAGAACTGGATTTTGGAAAATTACATACCGATATCTATACGCCTAATACCAAAACATCAAAATTTGACTTTATGTTAGAAATCACACCTGACAAGAATTTTTATAAACTAAATTTAGAATATTCAGCTAAATTATTTAATGCACAATTTATGCAAGATTTCTTAAAATATTATATAAATATATTTAATTGTGTTGTTGACAATATCGATATTAAAATTTCTGATTTATCTATGTTATCTAACGAAGAAAAAAACACAATCTTGAAAACTTGCTATAATCAATCACTTGAATATCCTAAAAATATGAGTATTATTGAATTGTTTGAAGAACAAGAGAAAAAGCATCCAAATGCCATTGCTCTTAATGATAATGGAAATACATTAACCTATAAACAATTAAAAGATCAAGTTTATCAATTTAGCAATTTTTTAATAAAAAAAGGTATCCAAAAAGGTGATTATGTTGCTACTTTGTTAAATCGTTCTACAAACTTAATTGTTGCTATGTTAGCCATATTAAAATGTGGTGCTGTTTATTTACCAATTTCTAAGAATTTTCCAGACGATAGAACTCGCTATATTCTAGAAGATTCTAAAACAAAATTACTCATTACAGATAACCATACTTCAGATTTTTCAGTGCAAACAATACATATGAATCACATAGATTTAAGTACTTATACCACTACTAATATTTCTATTCATACATTACCTAATGATCCTATCTATAGTATTTATACTTCTGGAACAACTGGAAAACCTAAAGGTGTTGTTGTGATGAATAAAAATTTGAATAATTTTATTCATTCGTTTAACAAATTATATGATGATTCTATTTGTACAAATGATATTTGTTTGGCCAGTACAAGTATTGCTTTTGATGTTAGTATTTGGGAATTTTTCTTTACTTTATTAAATGGTGCTACACTTTATTTATATCAACACGAAACGATTGAAGATATATTTGATTTTTGTAACACACTTATAGAAGAAAAAATTACGATGGCATATCTTCCTCCTAATATTTTAAATGAGGTATATGTTATCTTATCTCAAAATAGTAAAAAAATACATTTAGAAAAAATATTAGTTGGTGTGGAACCTATCAAGACCTCAATAATACAGAAATATTTTGCATTAAATCCTTCTATGAAAATTATAAATGGATATGGGCCAACAGAAACCACTATCTGTTCAACTGCTTTTCAAGTAACACCATCAAATTGTAAAAAATATAATGTGATTCCTATTGGGAAACCTTTATATAATTTACATGGATATATTTTAAATAAAGACTTGAATTTAGTACCAAACGGTATTCCTGGAACTTTATATATTTCTGGTGATAATGTTTCAAAAGGATACCTAAACAAAAAAGCTTTAACCAAAGAAAAATATATATCATCTCCTTTCCATCCAGATGAAATCATGTATGAAACTGGTGACGTTGTAAAACGATTACCTGATGGTAATATTTCTTTTATAGGAAGAGATGATAATCAAATTAAATTTAATGGACATAGAATTGAATTAAATGAAATATCCAATTGTATATTAACATATCCATCTATTACAAAATGTATTGTATCTGTAAGAGAGGAAAATAATAATAAATCTCTAGTTGCTTATTTTACAGCTGAAAATAAGATTATTATTAATGACTTACGTAATTTCTTATCGATGAAATTACCTTTATATAGTATTCCAAATCATTTTATACAATTGGAAAAGTTTATTTTAACAACAAATGGAAAAATTGATAAAAACTATTTAGCATCTGTAAAAATTAAAGAAAATACAAATTATGAAGCACCTAGAAATGATTTTGAAAAAAAGTTAGTTAACTTATGGAAAGATTTATTAAATATTGATAAAATAGGAATTAATGATGATTTCTTTGAATTAGGTGGTGATTCTCTAATTGCCATAAAATTACAAATTCAAGCTTTTAAACAAGGCCTAAATATTTCTTACTCTGATATATTTTCTTATTCTACGATAAAGAAATTATCAGAAAAGATTGGTATTCATAATGAAGATAAGACTAAATTAGCTATTAAGTCTTATGATTATTCTAAGATTAATGAGGTATTAAAAATAAATACATTACCAATTTTAAAAACTTTTAAAGAAACCAATATCAAAAATGTACTTTTAACTGGTGTTACAGGATTTGTTGGTATCCATATTTTAGAAAAATTATTAAATATGACAGATGCCACCATTTATTGCTTAGTCCGTAATAAAAATAATGTGTCTTATATAAATAGATTATATAAAATTATGCACTTCTATTTTGGAAACAAATATAATGACTTAATTGGTTCACGTATCCAAATACTACGTGGAGATATTTCCATAAAAAATCTTGGAATCGCTGATGAAGATTTTCATAAATTAACCAAAAATCTTACTTGTGTAATTAATAGTGCTGCTATTGTAAAACATTACGGAAAATCTACAGAGTTTGATAAAATCAATATTAATGGTGTAAATAATATTATTGATTTTTGTAGTAATTTGCAGATTCCTTTATACCACTTATCCACATTAAGTGTTTCTGGTAATGTTTTTTCAGAAGATAGTTTTTCTGGTTCTTATGTTAAGGAAAAAACAACTTTTAAAGAATCTAATTTATATATAGGACAAGATATTTCTAATATATATGTTTACACCAAATTTATGGCTGAAAAATGTATTTTAGAAGCAATTCAAAAACAGAAACTATCTGGTACAATTATTCGATTAGGTAATATAACCAACCGATATTCTGATGGTAAATTTCAAATTAATATTTCAGAAAATGCCTTTTTAAATAGAATTATTACATTTATTAAATTAGGCGCTATACCAGATTACTTATTAGATGGCTATTGTGAATTTACTCCTGTTGATTATGTTGCAGATGCTATTGTAAGAATTATAAAATACAACCATCCATATACTGTATTACATGTATATAATAACAATCATATTTCTATATCTAAAATGATATCTATTTTTCAACAATATGGAATTATGATTGATGTTTTACCAGAAAATGAATTTATAGACAAAGTCAATCAAACATTAGATAATAATGAGAATGATTTGTCTGGAATTATCAATGATTTTGATACAAATAAAAAATTAATATATGATTCTAATGTCATATTAAATAATGATTTTACAAATGAATTTTTAACCAAGTTATCTTTTAAATGGTGCAAAGTTGACAAGACATATTTATTTAAATATTTAGACTATTTAAATAAACTTGGTTTCATAGGAGGTTAACATTATGGTATTAGTTGGTAATGCTGCTTTAATTGCTTTATTAATATCTACCTTATTATTGTTTACATTATTATTCATTAATGTAAAAGTGAAAAAGAAAAAACAAATTAATTGGTGTTTTATTGCAATTATCATTTGTCTTTTGATTTGTTGTATTGGTCAAATGTTATCTATTATCGTACCTAGATTTTATGATATTGAACCTATCTATTTTGACTATTTTGTGTATATAGGAACTTGTTTTTTACCAATCACTTTCCTATTCTTTGGATTAACTTTTGCCAAAACCAAAATCCATTTTACAAAAAAATATTTACTATTATTTATTATACCTATTTTAACCTTACTCATCCTTTGGACAAATGATTTTCACCACTTATTTTATGTAAAATATGGTATTCTAAATTCTGAAACAGTTTTTGGCCCATATTTTCCTATACATTCTCTATACACATATGCCTTAATCTTTGTTGGTGTTTTTTATTTGATTAGATATTCCATTAAAAATACTGGATTCTTTTCAAAGCAATCTGTATTATTAATTTTAGGCGTTATCATTCCCTTAGTGATTAATATTATTGGATTATTTGGCGTAGAAATGAGTATTTATGTAACACCAATATCTTTTACTACAACCGTACTATTCTTTTCCATTGCTATTCTAAAATTTAATTTTTTAAATGTTACACCTATTGCTTTACAAACTGTTGTAGACAGAATGTCTGATGGGTATATTGTATTGGATGAAAATAATGTTATTATGGATTTTAATAAAACATTTTTAAATATGGTTAAGTTAAATGCTTCTGAATTAAGAGGTAAAGAATTCTTCTCTTTATTTGGAAATAATACAAATTTTAAAATAGATAGAAACCTTTTAAAAAAATATATAAAAGAATCTCAAATGAACAGTAAAACATTTTCAATACAATTAGAAGTATTAAATATAGACAAATTTTTTAATATAGAAATATCTGGAATTGAATCTCATGGTTCTATTCTTGGTACACTGATTCTATTTAAAGATATTTCTCAGCATGTTCATGACTTACAAATTATCAATCATAACCAAGAAACACTGATGGAAAGAGAACGTTTAGCTTCTCTTGGTCAATTAATTGGAGGAATTGCTCACAATTTAAAAACACCTATTATGTCTATTTCTGGTGCAGCAGAAGGATTACATGATTTAGTATCAGAATATGATGCTTCTATTGATGATCCAAGAGTAACTCATCAAGACCATCATGATATTGCAAAAGATATGTTTTCTTGGATTGATAAAATTAAGACACATACAGAATATATGTCAGATATTATAACCGCTGTAAAAGGACAAGCCGTGACTTTATCTGAAACAGAATCTGTCCATTTTACACTTGATGAATTAGTAAAACGTGTAGATATTTTGATGAAACATGAATTAAAAAATGCCCTTATTTACTTAAATGTTTCTATGAAAACGGATGAACATACTATCATAAACGGAGATATCAATAGTTTGGTTCAAGTTATTAATAATATGATTTCTAATGCTATCCAAGCATATAATGGACAACAGAATAAAAATATTGAGTTAATATTAGAAAAAGAAAATAATTATGTACTTATTCATGTAAAAGATTACGCTTGTGGAATGTCTAAAAAAGTTCAAGATAAATTATTTAAGGAAATGATTACAACAAAAGGAAAAAATGGTACTGGTTTAGGTTTGTATATGTCTTACTCTACCATAAAAGCTCATTTCAATGGTGATATCACTTTTGAATCAGAAGAAGGAAAAGGAACAACTTTTACAATTGTACTACCACTATAATTTATTATATTAATATTAAACTTAAATTTATACTAAAAAGCTATTTATATAGTTTTTTAATTTGATAAAGCCAATTTTTTGTATCACTTTTAGTTGGAAACTATTAAAATTTAATAATTTTTTAAACTTGTAACTAGAAATAAAAATCGAGTAGATTACACATAAAATCATGTAAAAAACTTGATTTTTATTTTTTTTATTAATATAATAATTGAAAATTGAGTATAAAGAGGGGGGTATTATGAGAACACATTTACAAGGAGTAGAAAATGTAGAAAATAATACTTATAGAATTATCGCTGTAGATGATGAAGAAGGTATTGTAGATTCTTTATCTATATTCTTAAAACGTTCTGGATATGATTTTACTGGTGTTACAGACCCACGAGAAGCCATTCAATTAGTAAAAGAACAACATTTTGATTTAATGGTTTTAGACTTTATCATGACACCTTTTCATGGGGATCAAGTTGTTGAAGAAATTAGAAAGTTTAATAAAGATTTATATATTTTATTACTTACTGGACATAAAGATTTAGCACCACCTCTAGAAACTATTAGAAGATTAGATATTCAAGGATATTGTGAAAAAAGCGATAAATTTGACCAATTACTTTTGCTTATTGAATCTGGAATAAAATCTATTAAACAAATGAAAGAAATCAAAGAAATTAATTCAAGATTGTCTGACACCTACGAAAAACTAGAACAAGCATATCTAGAATCTATAAAAACTTTAAGATATACTATTGAGGCAAAAGATATGTATACAAGAGGTCATTCTGATAGAGTTGCTGCTTATTCTGTTCTAATAGGAAAAAAATTAAATCTATCTGATAAGGATTTGCACACTTTAGAAATTGGTGGTTTATTCCATGATATTGGTAAAATTGGTGTTCCTGATAGTATTTTATTAAAAAACTCTAAATTAACAGATGAAGAATATTCTCAAATTAAACAACACCCTAATATTGGTGTACATATATTATCTAATGCTTCCATATTTGATGATATTCTACCAATTGTAGAACATCACCATGAAAAATATGATGGAACAGGTTATCCAGGAAAGCTTGCTGGAAATGACATTCCTTACTTAGCAAGAATAACCGCAATAGCTGATAGTTTTGATGCTATGGCTTCTAGAAGAGCTTATCGTGATTCTTTAGACTTAGACACAATTATTTCTGAATTTGAAAGATGCAAAGGAACACAATTTGATCCTGAATTAGATGATTTATTTTTAGATATTTTAAAAAATCATTTTGATGAAATAAAAGAAATACAAGAAAAATATAAAGCGGAATGATAGGGACGTGCCAAATCGTTTCAAAATGAAACAAAAGGGACAGATCTAGCATTGAATATAAAAAATAATAAAAACACAAGATTTAAATTTAAGTCTTGTGCTTTTTATTTTTCTAAGCTGGTCCTACTTTCATTACAAGATCTGCTGTAGTAGTTTGTATTTCCTTATAGCTTTTTTCTAATTCTTCACAATATTGTTTTAACTCATCATAAGAAAAAAACTTTTCATTTAATGTAACTTCATAACAATTAATGAATTCTTCCGCATGAGAAACTTCTCCACCAATTTCCGCAATAATTTGCCTGCATCTTTCTGCTTCTACATCATTATTAAAAAAAATGATCACTTTATTATTTATAAATTCAATTCCATTATCTTCTGTAATATTACTATTTATTTTCTTATAATAATTTATTACCATAACAACTGCTAGAATTATTATAAGCACTATCATTACAATTATAACTATTTTTGTTTTCTTTTTTAATTTCATACCTTTCCCTTTTTTCTGATTTTTTCTATATCCTAAAAATTACACTTTCTGCCTTTTCCATAAAATATCTCCAACAGAAACGTCCTCAAAAAGACATTTTAAACTTTCATAGAAAGTCCTACTTTTTGTCTTTCTTTATCTATTTTGATTACTTTTACCTTTACAATATCTCCTACAGAAACAACATCTGATGGATTTTTTATAAATTTATCACTCATTTCTGAAATATGAACTAGTCCATCATGTTTTACACCAATATCCACAAATGCTCCAAAGTCAATAACATTTCTTACGGTTCCTGTTAAAACCATGCCTTCTTTTAAGTCATCTATTTTTAATACATCACTTCTTAAGATTGGTTTTGGCATATCTTCACGAGGGTCTCTTCCTGGTTTTGATAATTCTTCAATGATATCTGTTAATGTCATTTCACCAATATTTAGTTCTTTGGCCATTTCTGCTACATTCACACTTTTTAATTTCATTCTTAATTTTTCCAATTTTTCTTTATCTTTTAAATCATTTTTATCAAATCCAAGTTGCTTTAATAATTTTTCTGTTGCTTCATAACTTTCTGGGTGAACAGCTGTAATTTCTAATGGATTATCTCCATCAAATATTCTTAAAAATCCTGCACATTGTTCAAATGCCACTTTTCCTAGTTTTGGAACTTTTAATAATTGTTTTCTATTTTTTAATTTTCCATTTTCATCTCTATACTTTACAATATTTTTCGCAATCGTATTATTGATTCCTGAAACATAAGAAAGTAATGATGGTGTAGCTGTATTGACATCAACCCCTACTTTATTAACACTATCTTCAACAACGCCTGTCAAACTTTCTTGTAATTTTTTCTGATTAACATCATGTTGATATTGTCCAACACCAATAGCTTTTGGATCTATTTTAACCAATTCTGCTAATGGATCTTGTAAACGTCTTGCAATAGAGATAGCGCCTCTTATAGAAACATTAATATCTGGATATTCTTCTGTTGCTAATTTTGATGCAGAATATACGGAAGCACCTGCTTCACTAACAATTACATAGTGTACATCTCTTGAAGCTTCTTTTATCATATCTGCTACAAACATTTCTGATTCTCTTGATGCAGTTCCATTTCCAATGGCAATCATATCTACCTTATCTTTGTCAATTAATTTTAATAATTCTTTTTTTGCACCTTCTACATCATTTTGGGGCTCTGTTGGATATACTGTTGTATAATCTAATAATTTTCCTGTTTCATCAATAATCGCAATTTTACATCCTGTTCTATATGCAGGGTCAAATCCCATGACTGTTTTTCCTTTAATTGGTGCACCTAAAAGTAATTGTTTTGAATTTTTACCAAATACCCTAATGGCTTTGTCTTCTGCTTTTTCTGTTAA
Organism: uncultured Clostridia bacterium; assembly: GCA_944386365.1. Lineage (GTDB taxonomy): Bacteria > Bacillota > Clostridia > TANB77 > CAG-508 > CAG-269. The sequence goes on along the minus strand of CALXAT010000004.1, from coordinate 87,118 downwards.
GTCTGATCGAATCTCCCTATCAATCGATGGCTCAATTAATCTTTTAAAACTATCTGCTATTGTTTCTTTTAACATTTCTGTAAATTGTGTTTCACCTTTTAGAATATCTCTTTCTATATATGCTAATATTTTTTCTTCTGGTTTTTCAATTTTCACTTTTAAAAAATCTTCTTTTTCTCCACGATTGATAGCCAAAATTCTATGACTTGGTATGTATTTTATAGCTTCTTGATAGTCATAATACATTTCATAATTTGATTTTTCCTCTGGTTTTGCTGCTTTAGTTTGAATCACCGCTTCTCTATAGCAAATTCTTTTAATTTGTTTTCTATATTTACTATTATCTGAAATATCTTCTGCAATAATATCTAAAGCACCTTGTACGGCATCCTCTGGACTAGCAATCACTTTATCTTTATTCTTTTTATCTTCTTCTGATAAAGTCTCTATATTGACATATTCTTTTGCTATTTCTAAAATTGGTTTTGTTTCTTTCTGTTCCATAATAATCATAGCTAACGGTTCTAATCCCTTTGCTTTTGCAACAGTTGCTCTTGTTTTCTTTTTCTGTTTATATGGTCTATAAATATCTTCTACCTCTGCCAATGTCTTACAAACAGCTATTGCTTGTAAAATTTCATCTGTTAGTTTTCCTTGTTCATCAATTGACTTGACAACCTCTTCTTTTCTTTGTTCTAAATTTCTTAAGTAATTTAGTCTTTCACCTAAATCCCTAAGGATTTCATCGCTTAATCCACCTGTTACTTCTTTTCTATAACGTGCAATGAAGGGAATTGTATTCCCCTCATCAATTAGTTTAATTGTTGCCTCTACTTGTTTTGGCTTTATATTTAATTCTTCTGCAATTGTATTAATAATTTTATCCATTATTTTATCTTTCCTTTCGTTTAAAATATTTTGAATTATTCAAAGATTTCTTTATTATTTATATTAAATAAAAATTACTTTTCTAGTATATCACTTTTTTCAAATATTTCAAATACTTTCATTAGTATTATATTATATATTTGTTTACTACTTTACATAACTTGAACATTCCCATTAATCATGATATACTATTGTTGTTACAAGTAAATTTGCAAAATGGAGGGTTTCAAGAGGAAGGAGACATTATGAAACAAGAAAAAACAAGTATTATCACTTTAAAGGATGCTAAAAATCTGTCAGCGGCATCTTCGCCTTTTTACGTCTATGACGAAAAAGCAATACTGGAAAATGCCAAACAGGTTATGGATGCATTTTCATGGAACAAAGGGTTCCGCGAGTATTTTGCTGTAAAAGCAAATCCTATTCCAGACATTGTTAAAATCTTAGTTGACATGGGTTGTGGCTGTGATTGTTCATCAGACACAGAGCTGACAATTGCTAGTGCTTTAAAAGCACCTATTATGTTCTCGTCAAATGTTACTCCTGCAAAGGAGTATGTCCATGCTAAGAAACTCGGAGCCATCATCAATTTAGATGATATTACACACATTTCCTTTTTAAAAGAATGTGCTGGAATCCCGGAAACTATCTGTTGTCGGTATAATTCTGGTGGCAACTTCGAAGTTGGACCCAATTGTATGGGAACACCGGGTGATGCCAAGTATGGTATGACACGCGAGCAAATTTTTGAGGCCTACCGGATTTTAAAATCGGAAGGTGTAAAAAACTTTGGTCTGCATGCCTTTTTAGCAAGTAATACATTAACCAATGCATATTACCCTAAGTTGGCAAAAGAACTATTCACATTAGCAGTAGAATTAAAAGAAAAGCTTGATGTTAATATTTCCTTTATCAACTTGTCAGGTGGCATTGGTGTGGCGTATCATCCAGATGAAACGCCAAATGATATTTATGCTATTTCTGAAGGCGTAAAGCAGCAATATGAGTCTATCTTGACTCCTGCTGGTATGGAGCCAGCTATCTACACAGAATTAGGTAGATATATGTTGGCACCATATGGACAGTTGGTAACTCGGGTTTTGCATGAAAAACACATCTATAAGGAATATATCGGATGTGATGCTTGTGCAGCTAATCTTATGCGTCCAGCAATGTATGGTGCTTATCACCACATTATTGTCCTTGGTAAAGAAGACTGGCCTTGTGACCATATTTATGACGTTACAGGCTCACTCTGTGAGAACAATGATAAGTTTGCAATTGACCGTAAACTTCCTGAAATCAAAACCGGAGATATTTTAGTTATCTGCGATGCTGGTGCACATGGTTCTAGCATGGGCTACCATTATAATGGTAAGCTCCATTGCGCCGAGTACCTCAAAAAGACCGATGGCAGTTTCAAACTTATCAAGAGGGCTGAAAAACCAGCAGATTACTTTGCTACTTTCCGAATTGATCCGGAAACTGGCAATGAAAGATGGAAATAAATAAAACTTTAAATTGTGTAACTGTTTAATTTTGTGTTATTATCATTTTAATTTGTTTTAGCTTGTAATCCCTCCAAACTAAAGGATTCTGTCTGAAATTCAGACAGAATCCTTTTTCTTATTTCTTTTTTACTTCACTTATTTGAAATATTATTTTTATTTCTCATTCTCCTCTTTAAAAATCGTATCATCTTGTTTTATCCAATTATCGACTTCTTGTACTCTATATTCTTTTTTTGTATCCCTCATAACTACCTTTTCAATTCCAGCATTAATAATCATTCTTTTACAAAATGAACATGGCTCATTATCTTTTACATATTCTCCATTTCGTTTATTTATTCCTACTAAATATAGTGTAGAACCTATCATATCTTTTCTTGCAGCACTGATAATCGCATTTTGTTCACTATGTACAGACCTGCATCTTTCATATCCTTTTCCACTTGGCATTTCATATTTTTGTCTTGTACAATATCCCAAATCAATACAATTTTTTCTTCCTCTTGGAGCTCCTGTATAACCTGTTGAAATAATCTCATCATTTTTTACAATAATACTACCATAATTATTTCTAAGACAAGTTCCTCGCTCTGCTACGCTTTCTGCAATATCTAGATAATAATTTATTTTATCTACTCTTTCCATATCCTCATCTCATTCCTTTCTAATATTACATTTTAAGTAGAATGATTGTAAATGCATTTATTTCTTTATTTATTCTACGCCTAAATATTCATTATAGGTAATTTCTCTATCTATTATTTTTCCATTTTCTTTTATATCAATTATTCTATTAGCAACTGTTTGTGTTAATTCATGGTCATGTGATGTAAATAAAATATTTCCTATAAATCGTTTCATCCCTTCATTTAACGAAGTAATACTTTCCATGTCTAAATGGTTTGTTGGCTCATCAAATATTAAGAAATTTGCTCCTGATAACATCATTTTTGATAAAACACATCTTACTTTTTCTCCTCCAGATAATACTTTTACCTGTTTTAAAGCTTCATCTCCTGAAAATAGCATTCTTCCTAAAAAGCTTCTTACATAAGTTTCATCTGGGTCTTTTGAATATTTTCTAAGCCACTCTGTTATATTTTCATCTGTTTCAAATAAATAGTTGTTATCCTTAGGGAAATATGACTTTGTAATTGTTGTTCCCCAAACTAATTCACCTTCATCTGGTTCTATTTCCCCTTCTATAATTTGGAATAAAACGGTTTTTGCTAATTCATTGTCTGCTAAAAAAGCAATTTTATTTCCTTGTTTTACATCAAATGAAACATTGTCTAATAATTTCACTCCATCAATTGTTTTAGAAATATTTTTTACCTGTAAAATTTCTCTTCCAGGTTCTCTATCTGGTTTAAAATCAATATATGGATATTTTCGATTAGATGGTTTAATTTCTTCTAATTCTATTTTTTCTAATGTTTTCTTTCTAGAAGTTGCTTGTTTTGATTTTGAAGCATTTGCACTAAATCTTGCAATAAAATCTTGTAATTCTTTTATCTTTTCTTCTTTTTTCTTATTTTGTTCTCTTGCTTGTTTTAATGCTAATTGACTTGATTCATACCAGAAATCATAGTTTCCTGGATATACTTTTATTTTTCCAAAGTCAACATCGGCAATATGTGTACATACTTTATTTAAGAAATATCTATCATGTGATACAACAATAACCGTATTTTCAAAATCCATTAAGAAATCTTGTAACCAATTAATACTTTTCATATCTAAGTCGTTAGTTGGCTCATCTAATAATAAAACATCTGGATTACCAAATAAACTTTGTGCTAGTAATACTTTTACTTTTTCTTTAGCTTCAATTTCTTTCATGTATTTATAGTGGTTATCTGGAATAATCCCTAAATCATTTAATAAAATTGCTGCATCTGATTCTGCATTCCAGCCATCTAATTCTGCAAATCTTTCCTCTAGCTTTGCTGCTTTCATACCATCTTCTTCTGAAAAATCTGGTTTTGCATAAATTGCTTCTTTTTCTTTCATAATATCATATAATTCTTTATTTCCCATAATAACGGTGTCCATAACCGTATAGTCTTCAAAAGCAAAGTGGTCTTGTTTTAGAACTGATAATCTTTCTCCTTTATCCAAACTCACATCACCTTTGCTTGGCTCTATCTCTCCTGATAGCACTTTTAAAAAGGTAGATTTTCCTGCTCCATTTGCTCCTATAATCCCATAGCAATTTCCTTTTCCAAATTTTATATTGACATCTTCGAAAAGTACTCTCTTTCCAAATCTGACAGTCACTCCGTTTGCACTTAGCATGTATTCCTTCATTCCTTTCTTTAAGACTTTTAACTTTTCTTATTTTATCTTTGGTATTATATACTATTTTTATATATTTTTCAAGAATTTCACATACGGAAAAAGGAGTTCATTACGAACTCCCCCATTCCTTGAGAAAATTGTTGTTCCTAAAAGTTTTAATCGTTTGCAATGACCAAATCCGGCCAAGATACCGAGTAGATATATCCCTGCTCAGATAAGACTGTACAGACCGTCAATCCGTTCTTCAGCGTTGTTTCGTCAACAACAGGTGAAATTATCCGGATATCACTCCCAATACTGTTTTCACAATTTCTGTCAGAATAGAACTCAAACTCAGGATCTGACACCCGATAGAAGTTTCCATCCTGATAAAATTTTGCTGACAAATATTGGTCTGCACTGTCTCCAGTTGATTGCTTTAACTGAGCATTTTCAACTTCGAGCTGTTGACACTGATCATTGGCATCATCTAGCTGGTTTTGAATATCTCGCTTTTCTTGCTGAACTTCCTTTAATTCTGCTTTCAACTCCTTTTTAGAGCTACCACATCCTGTCATGCCAAATACTCCAATTAGAAGTATCATTATAAGTAATATGCTCCGTTTCATCATGTTATTATCCTCCTTTTCTCTTTATTCTATACATGATAATACACTTATATTATACCATAAATTTAACATAATAACAAATTATGGTTAATCATCAAATAATAATTTAATACCCCATAATCCAGACAAACCAACTAGTCCATATACAATTCTTGACAATACTGACATTTCTCCAAATAATAAGGCTACTAAATCTAATTCAAATAATGCAATTAATCCCCAATTGATAGCACCAATTATAATTAAGACTAATGCAATTTTATCTATTATTTTCATTTAACTTCCTCCTTTTCATTATTTTATATTATTTTAACCTTTTCTTCTTTTATTTATACAATTATTGAATTTTTTCATTTTTTATGATAATTTGTAGTAAAACATATTAGGAGGATAAATATTTGGGAAAAAATAGAAGAAATATTAGAAAATTAAATCATCATATGCATGATGATACTAAAAAAATACCAAAAACTTTATTAAAAATCGTCTTAATATTGTTAATTTTATTTTTGATTGTCATGATTTTTAATATATTCCATAATTGGTATACGTATCATTCTATTACTGAGCAATATCTTGCTTCTTTAAATTCTGTTGAGAATACAACAACTTCTGAAAATTCAAGCACTTTAGAAAACACTGATACAGACACTACTTTTAATCTAACTGCTATTGGAGATATTATGTGCCATAATACACAATATATTGATGCCTATAATTCAGATACTGGTGAATATGATTTTTCTTATGTATTTGATGATATTGCATATTATATAAAAAATTCTAATATTACGATTGCCAATTTAGAAACTACTTTTGCAGGCAAAGATAAAGGATATAGTAATTATCCAAGATTTAATACGCCTGATACGCTAGCCTATAATCTAAAAAAACTGGGTGTTGATGTTATTTCTACTGCAGGAAATCATAGCTTAGATTATGGATTTGATGGATTATCAAGAACGATTGACATTTTAAACTCTGCAGACATTTCTCATGTAGGAACCTACAAAACCCAAGAAGAAAGAAATACTATTTTATTTAAATATGTAAAAGGTATAAAAATAGCTTTTTTAAATTATGCTTATGGAACAAATGGAATCAAAATTCCAGGAGATAAAACATTTTGTATTAATTTAATTGATAAAGATGTAATAAAAAGTGATATAGAATCTGCAAAATCTCAAAATGCAGATATAATCGTTGCCTCCCTTCATTGGGGAACAGAATATAGCACTATTCCTAATGATTCTCAAAATGAGTTAGCAGATTTTCTTTTTCAAAATGGTGTTAATATTATTTTAGGTACCCATCCTCATGTTTTACAAAAGATGGAAAAAAGAACCGTTACATTAGAAGATGGATCTACGCAAGATGGATTTATTATATATTCTTTAGGAAATTTTATTAGTGATCAAAATGCTGCTAATACTCGATCTTCTATTATTCTAAATTTACAAATTACAAAACATACGGATAATACTATTACAATCGATGCCGTTGATTATATACCGATATATATGTATAAGAATTCTTCAGCTACTACTAAAAAAATGAAATTATTAGATATTAAAAAAGTAATTTCTTTGTATGAACAAAGTATAGATACCTCAATTGGAGAATCTATGTATACAACTTTGCAAAAAGAATTAAATACGATTTCTAAAATTTTAAATGCGAATTAATTTGTGCTTATATTAGCAATATATAAAATTAAAAATGCCCTAAAATTAGGACATTTTTTTAATTCAGCATATCTTTTCTTTTTAACCACCATGTTACGATTAATGTTAATATAACCGATATGGCTATCATAATAATAAACCCTATATTACTATTCTCAAATGGTAATTTTACATTCATTCCCCAAAAACTAGATATCATGGTTGGTATAGCTAATACAATCGTAATAGAAGTTAAAAATTTCATAACGCCATTTAAATTATTAGATATGATAGAAGCATACGCATCCATGGTTCCATTTAAAATATTTGTATAAATTTGAGCCATTTCTATCGCCTGTCTATTTTCAATAATAGCATCTTCTAGTATATCTTCATCATCATCATATAATTTTACAATTTTTCCTCTCATTGTTTTTTCCATGACAATTTCATTTGATTTTAATGAAGTTGCAAAATACACCAAACCTTTTTCTAAGCTTAATAATTTTAATAATTCTTTATTTTTCATAGAATTTTTTAAGATATATTCTGCAATTTCTGTTTCTTTATTAATTTGTTTTAAGTAATTTAAGAAATATGATGAATTTAAGTAAAAAATTTGAAAAATAAATCTTGTTTTTTTGTATGTTTGAAAATTCTTTATTTTTCTTTTCTCAAAATCTTCTATTACTTTATTTTTTCTTAAAGATACTGTTATAAAAAAATCATCTCTTACGACAATCATTCCCAATGGCATTGTAGAATAAATATCATTATCTTCATTTTTCTCTATTACTGGAACATCTACTACAAATAGAATGGTATTATCATCCTCTTCTGTATCAATTCTTGCTTTTTCTTCATAATCTAATGCATCTCTTATAAAATCTTCTTGAATATTTATACTCTCACATACTTTTTTTATTTCATTTTCGGAGGGATTAACTAAATTAATCCAGCTTCCTTTTTTAAATTCTTTAATTTCCTCTAATTTGTTTGTTTCCATATCTGTATTATATATTTTTAGCAAATCCCTCACCCCTTTTAAAAATTTACATAATTTATATTTAAAAACAAAAAAATAAATCTAATGTCCAAATCATTAGATTCTTTTATACTGTAATGGTGCGCCATAGAGGGATCGAACCTCCGACCATCAGATTAAGAGTCTGCTGCTCTACCAACTGAGCTAATGGCGCATTTTTATATTGGACATTTATTATTATACTACATTTTTTGCTTTTGTCAATACTAAAAATCCATCTCTAAGAGATGGATTTTAAAGTTATTCTATTTTATTTAAACTTTTATTTATTCAGTTGTTTCCGTTTGCTGTTCCTCATTTTGTGTTTGCTCTGTTTCTTTTGAAGTTGTAGTTTCTTCTTTTTCGGTTTTCGTTGTAGTAGTTGTGGTAGTAGTTGTATTATTAGAAGATGTTTGGTTTGTATTAGATGTAGTTGCTTTTCCTCTATTTATAATTTTTTGCATTGCACTATAGGTATCTTTTGAAAGCAATTTTGTTGAAACCACTTTTCCATTTAATCTTTTCGTCATATATGTTTCTGTTACAAGTCCGTTTGCACCTTTTTGTTTCACAACTTCTTTTCCTGGAGCCAAACTTGAATCTTCTACATATTTTGTTGTATACGGTATTGTGGATATTGTTTTTGTACTAAATGAATAGGTATATTCTCTATCTGCTTCTTTTATTCCAAATATAGAAATTGTTGCAATTCCACTTTTTGCAGAAGCTACAATTCTTATCGGATAGGTTCTTGTGTTTTTAAATTTAAAATCTGTTGAACCATAAACAACTGTTGCATCTCTTCCTGCTCCTACATAAGAGGTAACAAATTGATGATTTCTTCTTTCTACAATTTCCATATCAGACATTAAAGCCGCATTATATAATGTTGAGGAAATTTGGCAGATTCCGCCTCCAATTCCATCTACCACTTGACCACTTTCATATACTTTTGCATTTCTATAACCTGCTGCATACGTTCTTGGTCCTAAAGTTGCATTATATGAAAATGTTTCTCCTGGTTTTATCACTTTTCCATTTAGTTTTTGACATGCTAAAACTAAATTTGTTGTTCTATCTTTGTCACTAGCATCATATCTAGTAGTAAAAGTTGATAATTGATCTGGAAATGCTTCTGTGCCTATTTGGTCTATTGTTACATTTGGTTTTGTTATAACTAAATCAATTATATATTCATCTTTTTCTTCTGCTGCAATCATTTCTTTTGCTTTTTCTACATCAAAATCCACACCTTCCACTTCTGGATATACTGTAAATGGATCTTTTGTATAATAAGCATCTTGTGCTTCTTTATATATCTCACTATGTATTTTGTCTATATCTATATCTTCAGGTGTTTTCGTTTCTACAGGAATTTCTATAACATTGTCATTTAAATCAATTGTATTTAATATATTTTTTACTTCTGATAATAATGCATCTGTGTTTACGACAATTCCTTCTTTTCCTCTCGTTATGATTAATTTATCATCTTCTATACTATAACTAGGTTCTATTAATAATCCTGGTAAATTTGTTCCAATATCATTAATTGTTTGCTTTGTTGTTTCTTCATTCATTGACATATTTACATCTATATCTCTTTTTCCTATTAATGTACCTAAAATATTATAATTATTAACAAATATATTTCCATTTCTTCCTAATGTATATGCTTCATTAACAGCTGTATCTATATCATATTTTACTTCCATAAGTGTAGGGTTTAACTCTGATTCAAAATCTTCATATTTTAATTCAATATTTTGTTCTAATTTTTCTGAATAGGTTGTTTCTAATTTTGCACTCGCCTCTTCTTTTGTTAATCCTGAAACATCAATTCCCTTTATTGTTACACCACTTATAATTTTTTCATTATTAATATTGGTTAATGCAAAAACTGTTGAAAATATCAATGCTACAATTGCAACAATAATGATAGAAATAATTATTTTCTTTAATGTATTTTTTTTAGGTTTTGTCTCTCCGTTTTTTAACTTTTTATTTTTATTAGGTTTCTCTTTCTTTTCTTTAGATAGTTTTTTATTTCTTTTTTCTTTTTTAGATTTACCTTTTTCTTCTGGATTTTCATTATCTTCTTTTTCTGTTTTATTTTCTTTCTTTTTTTCTTCTCTTGTTACATTTTCTTTTTCGTGTAATTTATCTTTTTTTTCCTCTTGTATATTTTCTACGGTTTCTACGGTTTCTTCTTTTTTTTCTTCTTTTGGATCCATCTCTATGTCCTCCATTAAATCTTCTTTCATAATATCTTTCCCCTTTTTATATTCTACTTAAATATTATCATATTCTCACTTTTTTGACAATATAGATTACTACTTTTCCTCCTTATATTTTCCCTATATATCTTATTCAAACTAGCTTTTCCAAATTCATAGATTTGTTACAAAATAGTTACAAATTGATTACATTTTTGATATTTTGTTTATTTTTAGAAAAAATACTTGAACAATGTAAGATTTAATATTATAATGTTGCTAGCAAAAGATAAACAAGGAGAGATTAAAAAAATGGAATTAACAAAGAATATATTTTTTAATACTGATAAATTAGTTGAAAATACAAAAGTTAAAATTTCATATACAGGAAAATTGTTTCAAGATGCTTCTAATGAAGTATCTATTCATTATGGTTTTGGAAATAATTGGGATAATATAAATGATGTAGCTATGGAAAAAACAGATTTAGGATTCCAAGCTGAAATAACTTTAGGTGAAGGTGATACATTTAATTTCTGTTTTAAAGATGAAAATAACAATTGGGATAACAACAATGGTCAAAATTATATATTCAAATTAGAAAAACTTCCAACAGAATTATTAGTTTTAGAAGATGAACCTGTTTCATTGGGTTCTGCTAGAAAATTAAGAAAAGTTCACTTATGGAGTAAAAAAATTCGTTTAGCCGTTTATAAACTTATTACATATCTTCCAAAAATCATTTCTGGAAATTACAAGAAAAAAGTAACAAATAATAATGAAGAATAATATATAAAAAAGAGTACAAAATGTACTCTTTCTTTTTATGTAATAACAAATCCTCCATTTATCGAGATTACTTGACCTGTTGTAAAGTTATCTTCTATTAACCACTCTACACACTTTGCAATATCAATTCCCTCTCCTATTTTTTCAAGAGGTGTTTCTTTTTTTATTTCTTCCCATTCTTCTTTTGTTAGATAAGCATTCATATCTGTATTCATACATCCTGGTGCTATTGAATTTACTCTTATATTGGATGGTCCTACTTCTTTAGCCAATGCTTTTGTTATTCCATCAATTCCGGCTTTTGTAGCAGAATATGCTACTGCACAAGAACCTCCATTGATACCATAAATGGATGAAATATTTATAATGCATCCTTCTTTTTGTTTCAACATATATTTTATTGTTTCTTGTGTTGTACAAAAAACAGAATATAAATTAACTTTCATGACATTATCCCAATCTTCATCTGTAATGTCTTGAAACATTTTTTCTTGATTAATACCTGCATTATTAATTAGTATGTCAATTTTACCATATTTTTTAATTACATAGTCAATCATTTTTTTTACTTCCGCTCTTTTAGATACATCTGCTTGAAATATGTCAATTATTATATTTTCTTTTTCTAATTTTTCTTTTAATTCTATTGCTTTTTCTTGTGATTTATTATAATTGGCAATTACTTTTATTCCTTTTTGCGCTAGCCTCTCTACGATTGCTCTTCCAATTCCTCTTGATCCACCTGTTACGATTGCAACTCTTTCCATATTTCTACCTCTTTCTATTTTTTATCTATTTTCATTTTATCATTCTCTTTTGTAAATAGCAAATACATGATCATGAATATAACACCTATCACAGAAATTATCTTTGCAATAAACATTGCTTTTGTCCCTACATATTCTATACAAATTTGTGCATTTGAAATTTCTGGTAAAGATATGGCTAAAAATCCATTTTCACTTTCAAAATTTTGTATTTCTTCTCCATTCATTGTTACTTTATATCCAGGATAGTATATATATGGAAATTCAAAAATAGTTTCATTTTCTAATACAGTTATTTGACAAGTCAACTTTTCACCATTTTTAGTTATATCTTTAGCACTCCCGCATACCTTTTAGGATATATATTGTATTTTCTCTTGTTGTAATATAGTCTCTATGATTGTTCGTATTTACAGGCAAATATTCTCCTCTTCCCATTCCCGTAATAACTTCTCGTTTGTTCTTTGTCACTTCTCCAATTGTATATTTATCAATTTCTTCAATCGTTTCATTTTTTGGTATATATGGTACTAAAATCATAATATATAAAAGTGAAATAACAGAAATCACTAAAACATCTTTCAGATTAAAATTCTTTATTAATACACCTACATTAATACCACATACAATTGCTAAAAAAAAGTTAGAAAGTAACAACATTCTCCATTTAAATTGAAGAATTTGAAATATTTTTTCGAATGGTCCCCATGGAAATTGCTTTATGGTTATAACTGCACACAATACTCCTAAAACTAAAAACATAATATATTCTTTTTTATATTTACTTTTTATTACTTTTTTTATCGAAAAGATAGATAAAAAGAACATAATTAAAATTGGTATTCCTATTTCAAATACATATGTTGCATTACTTTCTGTAAATACTAATGCTTTTACATCTAACCCACTTTCATAGAAAGATTCTTTTGTTGCCATTGCATCTTTTTGATATACATCGTATTCTGCGAAAGAATATGTTTCAAGCATAGGAATCCAAAAGAAAGCTGTAATACAAAGAATACATGCAATATTTATTCCTAATCTTTTTAAAATTTCCTTATCTTTTAGTTTCAATATATTTATACATACATATATAAATGCCATAATTGCTGTAACAAAAGTCATCAAATTATGGGTAAGGATTAATCCGAACAGCTCCTAAACATAAAACCCAATCCCCTTTTTCCTTTTGAAATATCTTACAAATTCCTAGAAATACAAGTGGAATAAATATATAACTTAAAAATTCTCCCAAAGCATTTCTTATATACATATCATTTAAATGATATGGCATTAACATATACAAAATAGCTGCAAGCGTTCCAATCTTCTTACTTTTAGTCAATTGGCTTACAAACCAATACATCGTTATACCGAGAAAAGAAAAGTCCTATGAACAGTGTTAATTTATATCCTCCAACAAAAGTAGTTGTTATACTTTTTCCAATTAGAATCAAAATAGTGGATAATGGCCCATAAAATAAATCCCAACTATATCCAAATCCATTGGCTAAACTAGATAAAACCTCTGTATGTTCACCATTTATAATGGATAGATAGGTAGCATATGCTCTAGCAATATGTTGGATTCCATCATCATAATAGATATTTAAATCTTTCCAAAATAGTGGAATTGATGTAATGAATGCTACTATAAAAATAATTAAGATGTGTTTATATGGATTTAATTTATTTTTCATCTTAATATTTTCCTTTCATTTTATTTAATTTTGAATTTTATATTTTATACTTTATACATTATCACAAAAAGATTAAAAAATATAGACTATTATTTTTTTATTTTTAGATACAAAAAAAAAGCCAATCATCAAGAGCTTCCCTCAAAACGAATGACCTTTAATGGAGCCACTTCCCAGATTCGAACTGGGGACCCTCGCATTACAAGTGCGATGCTCTGGCCAGCTGAGCTAAAGTGGCAAAATTTGGTGACCCCGACGGGAATCGAACCCATGTCTCCGCCGTGAAAGGGCGATGTCTTAACCGCTTGACCACGGGGCCATATAAAGAACTAAATTTACATTTAGTTCTTTTTTGGTGAGCTATCCGCGACTCGAACGCGGGACAACTTGATTAAAAGTCAAGTGCTCTACCACCTGAGCTAATAGCCCATATTGCACGTTAACTACAACGCTTTTATAGTTTACAATATTTTTCTTCAGTTGTCAATAGATTTATGAAAAATTTGTGAAATTTTTTTGTTTTTTTGCTGTATATCTATTTTTTTATCCTGTTTCACAAATTTTTCACTTTTTCTATTTATTGTTCTGCATTTAATTTTTCTAATACATCTTCTACATCAATTCCATGAACATCACAAGCTTCCTCTAATGTTTCCATTTGAGATGCAGGACATCCTATACAATGCATTCCAGCATCTAGTAATATTTCTGCTTTTTCAGGAGCATTTTCTAAAAGTTCTCCTATTCTTGTATCTTTATTAAATTTCATTGCGTTTCCTCCCTCTCTATATTTTAATTAAATTTTCTATCATAAGAACTTTAATTTCATTGTATATAAAATTTTATCATAAATTTTACAAAAAGTATAGACAAATTTGAAAAAATATTGTATTATGGAAAAAATTGTAAGGCGGTGATATCATTTTTACAAAATTAGATTTCTTTTTTATATCCCTTATTATTCATCTTTTTATTAGTTTATATTCAATTTATACATTTTTTGATATCAAAATTTTTCATAATCAACAAGGTTCAAAACTAAAACTTAAACAAAAATACACAGAAAAAGGAGGTCATTAATTTATTAAACGTTTTTTGCTAACAATCGCTTTAACAACAATATTTATTTTTCTTCACTTGAAGTTTTTTTATTCTATATATACTGCTGAAGAATTAATTATTCCATATGGACTTAAACCATTTGATATTTGTTCTAAAAATCCAATTTTATGGAAATATTTAAAAATTACACATGTATTATGTTATACTTTTTCCAACATTGTTTTACTAAATTTCTTCATTTCTAAGATTTTAGAAAAATTTTTTAAGTCAAAAAAAATTCAGACAGAATTAATACAAACTAATGAGAATCCTCATACATCATCTATTTCTAATTCATTAAAAATGTGTATTGGTTTTGATAAAATTTCAAAAACAAATCTATATATTCCTGAAAGTGGACTTTATCAAAATTTTTTAATTACGGGTACAATTGGTTCTGGAAAAACTTCTTCCGCTATGTATCCTTTTACAGAACAGCTTCTTCAATTCAATTCTACACATAAAAATAAAAAAATTGCTATGCTCATTTTAGATGTAAAAGGAAATTATTATGCACAAGTTAGAAAATTTTGTGAAAAATATGGTTTATCTTCCGATTTAGTTGTTATTGAATTGCACTCTAATATTCATTACAATCCTTTACACAAACCTCATTTGAAACCTCAAGTATTGGCTAATCGCTTAAAAACAATACTTCTATTATTTTCTGAAAATAATTCTGAATCTTATTGGTTAGATAAAGCTGAACAGGTGTTAACAGAATGTATTAAACTTTGTCGATTTTATAACAATGGATATGTAACTTTTTTAGAATTGCATAAAATAATAACCATTCCTCAATATTACAAAGAAAAAATTCCAATCTTGAAAAATTTATTTATATCTTCAAAATTAAATTCTCGTGAAATTTATGAACTAAATTCTTGTTTAGATTTTTTTCAAAAAGAATTTGAAACTTTAGATCAAAGAACAAAAGCCATTTTAATTTCTGAAATAACAAGAATAACCAATACCTTTGTTTCTGATTATGATGTTATGTCCTGTTTCTGTTCTTCCAAAGAAAAACTCACTTTTACAGGATTTGAAGAAGTTATCCAAAAAGGAAAAATTGTTGTTTTAAATATGAATATTTCTGAATATAGTATTCTTTCTAAAATGATTGCCACATATTTAAAACTAGATTTTCAATCTGAAATATTGTCTAATCTATCTAATAAAACAGTGATTCCTACTGCTTTTATTTGTGATGAATATGATAAATATGCCAGTAAAACAGATGCAGAATTTTTTTCTTTAAGTAGAGAAGCCAAATGTATCAATATTATTAGTACGCAAAGTTATTCTTCTTTAAAAAATACTTTAAAAGATGATTCTTTCGTAAAGGTTATTGTACAAAATTTGATTAATAAAATTTGGTTTCGAACAGATGATATTTTTACTATTGAAGAAGCACAAAAACAATTAGGGAAAGAGGAAAAGAAAAGAACTTCACAAAGTTTTTCAGAAAATGCAAAAGAAACAAAGTACAGTTATATTACAAACACTTTAAATTCTGAAAACTCTAATATTTCAGAATCTATTAGTACCTATATTCAAAACGATTACATTTATGAATCAAACTATTTTACACAACAACTGGAAACTTTTTCAGCATTATGTTTTTTATCAGATGGTAATAAAATTTATCCCCCTTGCAAACTGCAAATGATTCCATATTTTAAAAATAGAAAGGAGTTTATTTATGAAAATAAAAAAAATAAACACAAAAAATTATTTAACACCTAAATATATATTCTTCTACTTATCCTTTACTTTTACTTTATTTATTTTACTTATATTCTTTAGCTCTTCTTATTCTCTTGCTTTAGGCGATCCTAAGTTAATTACCACCATTAATTCTGCTTTTGAAGATATTGAAGGTTGGATATTAAAAATTTCTACACCGGCTGCTGCAGTCGCTGTTGGTACTGGTGTATTTATGAAAAAATTTAGTTTTGGTGATGAAGAAAAAATACGAACAGGTAAAAAACTAATAAAAGGTTCTCTTTTTTCATATGCCTTCATATTAGCAATTGATTTAATTTTATCTGCAATAAAATCTTTAGTTGGATAGGAGGTTTTATGGAACAATCCCAAAATATTACTCAAGTAATTATTGATACAATTAATACAATCTTTGAAAATATTTTTAGTTCTATAGATAATAATTTATACGCTTTATTAGATGAACTTACATTTATTAATTCTGATATTTTAAACGATAAATATTTTCAGGATATTTTAGGAACTTCCACTTCTAGTGGTATTTTATTAATTGCCAATACACTTTTATTTGCGTTTATATTATATTACAGTATTAAATATTTATTATCACACTTAACTTATGATAAAATTGATAAACCTTCTAGTTTTTTCATCAAGATGATGCTTTATGCCATTTGTATGAATGCCTCATTTTTTATTATTCAACTATTTATCGATTTAATATCTAATATTTCATTATTCATTCGTAGCATTGGAGAAGATTTATTTCATAAAAGTATTTGCTTTTCTTCTTTAATTACAAATATAAATACAACTATTTCTGTTAATACTTCTTCTTTGAACATTTTTTCAATTGATGGATTAATTAAAGGTACTTTATCCATTTCTTTATTAAACTTGGTTTTTACCTATTCCCTAAGATATGTTTTAGTAAAAGTTTTTGTACTAATTACACCTTTTGCGTTTTTATCTTTAACTCTTTCTAATACTAGTTGGTTCTTTAAAGCTTGGATTAAAAATTTATTTTCCCTTCTTTTTATTCAAATTATTGTATCTATTATTTTACTTTTAATGTTTTCTGTAGATTTTTCGAGTACTGATTTATTCAATAAATTTATTTATGTAGGTGGTATGTATGGTTTGATTAAAGCAAATTCTTTAGTACGTGATTTTATTGGTGGTGTTTCCACAACCATTACACAATCTGTGAAAAGTTTTACAAATTTTAAATAAAATTATAATTTTTTTATTATACGAATTTAAGGAGATGATTTTTTGAAATTTATTTTTCCACAAAATTATACATTTAAAAATAAAATATTGGGTGTTATTGATTATTCTGTAGCAATTATTAATATTCTTTGGGCATTATTTGTTTTTTTACTATTACATCTTTTAATTCAGGATATCAATATAAAAGTCGTTATATTTATTCTTTTCTGTTTTCCTATTTTCTTGCTTAGTATTTCTGGTATTCATGGAGAAAATATTATTTATATTTTTACCTATATGCTTAAATTTATTTTCAAACAAAAAATATTTTTTTATACTAAAACAAATACATACAGGTAGTTTTAAAACAATTCCTTTTAATTTTAAAAAATTCACCTTGAATTTTTTGTCTAAAAAAGATATAATTTGTATTACCAAATAACGAAATTTATATAAAAAGATATAGGGCTTTTGTAATGAAACAATTTCTTAGTTTGAGCTTAGAAAGGACGGATAAAAAAATGAAATTAGAACAAAACGATAAAACACTTTTATTTTCCGAAACATCAATACCAGATATATTTTTTTCAGATTATTTATCTCAAATTCCTGGAGATTATTTGAAAATTTATTTATATATCTTATTTCTTTCAAAATATAATAAAGATATAAAATTAAATGATCTATCAAAGAAGTTAAATATACCTTTAAAATCCATTAGTGAAGGTCTTAAATTTCTAGAAGAAAATAAATTAATTACAAAAAAATCTACAGGATATGTTATTGTAGACTTACAAGAAGCAACACTTCATGAATTATATACACCTAATCTAACAGTTTCTAAAGAAAAAGTTGCTCAAACTGCTAAAAATCAATCTAGAGCCAAAGCAATTGAACATATCAACAATATGTATTTCCAAGGTATTATGAGTCCTTCTTGGTATAATGACATTGACATTTGGTTTAGAAAATATAATTTTGATGAACAAGTTATGATTGCTCTTTTTGATTATTGCTATAATAGAAGTGCTATGCATAGAAATTATGTTCAAACTGTTGCGGAAGCTTGGGCTTCTAATAAAATTAAAACTTGGAATGATTTAGATAAATATTATGAAAAACAAGAAAAATTAAATTCTTTAAAAAAATCTATTTCTAAAAAATTAGGTAAACATGGCAATTTAACGCAATATGAAGAAGCCTATATTGAAAACTGGGTTTTAAATTTTGGCTATGATATGGATATTATTGAAATTGCTTTAAAACGTACAACTTTAAAACAATCTCCTACTTTTGAATATATTAATACCATTATTACAGATTGGCATGACAGAAACCTAAAAACACCTTCTGAAGTCAATGCTTTTATTGAGCAAAGGAAAAAATTAAATAAAGATACAAAAAATCTAAAACAGCAAGTAGAAAAAGTAAATTATGAACAAAGGAAATATGAAAATTTAGACTTTTTATATGCAAATCAATCAAACAAGGAGGATAAAATTGGCTAATGAAATATTGAATTCTTTATTAAAAGAATATGAGCAAAAAAAAGTAAGAGAAGAAATTGCTGCTGAAGAAAGAAAAGAATCTTTATATGATAAAATTCCAAGATTACGAAATATCGAAAATGAAATTAACACTTGTGCTATTTCTACTACAAGAGATATTTTAAATAAAAAATATGAATCCTTATCATTACTCACTGATAAAATTAATTCTTTAAAAAAAGAAAAACAAGAAATTTTGAAAAAAAATAAAATATCTTCTGAATATTTAATGCCACATTATGAATGTTCTTTATGTAAAGATACGGGATATATTCAAAAAGATAATTACAAAACAGAAATGTGTAGCTGTTTAAAGCAAAGGCTTCTAGATATTTCTTTTAATAAATCCAATATGTCTAATTTGGACAAGGAAAACTTTTCTACTTTTAATGAATTGCTTTTTTCTGATGAAGTAAATCCTAATAAATATAAGTTTCCTATTTCGCCTAGAGAAAATATTAGGAAAATAAAAGATAAATGTTTAGAATTTGTTCAAAATTTTGATAACCCTAATTATAAGAATTTATTATTTACAGGAAATACAGGTCTTGGAAAAACATTTCTTTCTAATTGTATTGCAAATGAAATACTAAAATCGGGAAAAACGGTGCTTTATCAAACAGCTCCTGTTTTACTTGAAAATATAATAGACTATAAATTAAATAAACAAAAATCTAATTTAGAAGATATTAATAAATCTGTCTTAGAAACCGATTTGCTAATTATTGATGATTTAGGAACTGAAACATTAAATAGTATGAAATTAAGTGAATTGTTTACTATTATTAATACCAGAATTTTAAATTTGAATCATAAAATTACAAAAACCATTATTTCTACAAATTTAAATATTAATGAGATTTTTAATAAATATGAAGAAAGAATTGGTTCTAGAATTGCTGGATATTATGATATTTATTGCTTCTTTGGAGATGATATACGTTTCAAGACAAGATAAGTATATCCTTATATAACTTTTCAATCTAATAATGACAAAAAAAATCCTTTTAAGAAAATTTCTTAAAAGGATTTTTTATTTATATCTTTATCCTTCTACTTCATTAAGCTCAGGCGTTAAAATCTCCATACTAACCACTTTTCCACCATCGCTTGTTCTCATTAATGTAACACCTTGTGTTGATCTTCCCAAAATACTAATATCTTTTACATTAATTCTAATGATGGTTCCAGTATCTGTAATTAACATTACATCATCTTCTTCTGCTGCAATTCTAACACCAACTAGTTTTCCTGTTTTAGGTGTAATTTTATAAGTAATTACACCTCTTCCTCCTCTTTTTTGTACTCTATATTCATCTAATTCCGTTCTTTTTCCAAAACCATTTTCCGTAATTGCAAGTAGTGTTGCTTTTCCTCCAGTAATAACAGATTCCATTCCTATGACTTCATCATCTTCATCAAGCCTAATTCCAATAACGCCTTGAGAAACTCTACCCATTGGTCTTACATCTTTTTCATCAAATGTAATACATAAACCGTTTCTAGTAACTAAAACAACATTATCTTGTCCATCTGTCAACCTTACACCAATTAATTCATCATCCTCTTTTAAAGCAATACCTTGTAATCCTGTTTTTCTAGTAGAATCATATTCTTTCAATGCTGTTTTCTTTATTAATCCTTTCTTTGTAGCCATTAATAAATATTTTCCTTCTGCAAAATTTTGAATTGGTATAACCGCTGAAACTTTTTCTCCTGGATCTAAACTTAATAAATTTACAATTGCTGTACCTTTTGCAGTTCTTCCTGCTTCTGGTATTTCATATCCCCTTAAATGATATAATTTGCCTTTATTGGTAAAGAAAAGAATCATATCATGTGTTGAAGCTGTAAAGATTTGTTTTACAAAATCTTCTTCTCTTGTCGCAATACCTGTTATTCCCTTTCCTCCACGTTTTTGGCTCTTATATGTATTAATTGGCATTCTTTTTATATATCCAAAATATGTTAGGGCTACAACTGTTTGTTCTTCTTTAATTAAATCTTCTACATCAATTTCGCCTTCTGCTGCCACAATTTTCGTTTTTCTTTCATCACCAAATTTATCTTTAATTTCTAGTAACTCTTCTTTGATAATGTCAAAAACTAATCTTTCACTATTTAAAATATCTCTTAAGTGTGCAATTAATTCCATTAATTGATTATATTCTTCTTCAATTTTTTCTCTTTGCAACCCTGATAATGTTTTTAATCTCATATCCAAAATTGCTTGTGCTTGAATATCTGATAAACCAAATCTTTGCATTAATCTTTCTTTTGCATCATCATAAGAATTTCTAATAATTTCGATAACTTCATCAATATTATCTAACGCAATTTTTAATCCCTCTAAAATATGTGCTCTAGCTAAAGCTTTATCTAAATCAAATTGCGTTCTCCTTAAGATAACATCTTTTCTATGATCAATATAGCAATCTAAACATTGTCTTAATGTTAAAATCTTTGGTACTCCATTTACTAATGCTAGCATGATAATACCAAATGTTGTTTGCATTTGTGTATGTTTAAATAATTGATTTAATACAACTTGTGGATTTGCATCTCTTTTTAATTCAATAACCACTCTTACTTTATCAATTCTATCTGACTCATCTCTACATTCTGAAATTCCTTCTATTTTTTTCTCTTTTGATAAGTCTGATATTGTTTTTATTAAGTTTGCTTTATTTACTTGATATGGTAATGAAGAAACAATAATTCTTTGTCTATTACCGCTCATTTCTTCTATTTCTGTTTCCGCTCTTAAAGTAATCTTTCCTCTACCTGTTGTATATGCTTTTTTAATTCCCTCTAATCCTAAAATAATTCCTTCTGTTGGAAAATCTGGTCCTTTTATTACTGTCATTAGATCTTCATCTGTTACTTCATCCTCATCTATAATTTTAATAATTCCATCAATTAATTCTGTTAAATTATGTGGTGGTATATTGGTTGCCATACCTACGGCAATACCTGAAGACCCATTTGCAAGTAATGCTGGTATCCTTGCTGGCAAAACAGTTGGTTCTTGTAATCTATCATCATAGTTAGGCATAAAATCAACCGTATTTTTCTCAATATCTGTTAGCATATATTCTGCAATTTTAGACATTCTTGCTTCTGTATACCTCATAGCTGCTGCACCGTCACCATCTACAGAACCGAAGTTACCATGTCCATCAATTAGTGGATATCTCATTGAGAAATCTTGTGCTAATCTAACCATCGCATCATATACAGAACTGTCTCCATGTGGATGATATCTACCTAAAACAGAACCTACTGTATTAGCACACTTCCTATATGGTTTATCTGATGTAATACCATCTTCATGCATAGCATATAAAATTCTTCTATGTACTGGTTTTAAACCATCTCTTACATCTGGAAGTGCACGAGAAACAATAACACTCATGGCATAGTCTATATAAGCTTCTCTCATCTCTTTTTCGATGTCTTTTTCAATTATTTTTCCGTCTCTTCTTTCTTGTCTTTCTTCCATTGTTTTCCCTCTCTTCCTTTATATTTCTACCTTTGTATTATACTAAAACAAACCTTATTTTGCAAGTAAAATCCTTAAAAAAACCTAGGGAAATAAATATTTTCATCTTTCTATTCTTTTAAACAATTTAATATTAAATTGACTCCATCAATAAATCCCTGTTTATACATCTCCTTATTATATTCTGTCACCTTCATATTGTAATTATCTTCTATTTTTCGTAACATATCTCTTAGCTCTTTTTTACAATTGGAATCTTCAATGATTCTTTCAATTTCTATTTTTTCTAATTCATCTTCTACTTTTTTATCTGTTTTCTTTAGTATTTCATCAATTTTCTCTGTTTGTGCTTGATATACCATATTTATCATATCTTTTTTTCTAGAATTTTTTAAATTCATTACATTCATCTCCTAATTATCCTATTTTATTATTTATTATTGATTGTAAATTTTTTTTTATACTTTTTTATATTTTTTTATTTATTATATCTTTTAAAATAACTTTTCTGTATTTTTTTCTTTTGTAATAATTCCATCTTTTAACCAAATTCTATTTTATCACTACTTTCTATTATCTTTTATGCTATTTTTTTTTACTTTAAAAACATAAAATAAACCCATTTTGAAATTCTTTTTTAATGGATTTATTTTTATCTTATATCTTTAAATCTTTAATTTATTCTTTTTCTAAACCTGTTATTTCTTCCTTTGACGTCTTTTCTTCTATTCATTTTTTAATAATTTTATTTTACTAAATTTTAATTCCTTTTTCCACCACCCTTGGCCATAATTTATAGATTTATTTTCTATAATTTACTTATTATTTATAAAATATTGTATAATAATATCTAATGTTGTTTTTGTTAACAATTGCTTTTTGCATACTTTCTTCATATGCTTTCGGTCAGTCGGTTTTCGAACTTTTTTGTAATATAATGTAAATAATATTTTTATTGAGGTGACATTATGCAAGAAGATTATAAAGTTGGGGAAAGAATTAGAGAAATACGTGAAGGCTTAAATATGAATAGAGAAAAATTTTCAGAAATGATTGATATATCAAGTGTCTTTTTAGGACAAATCGAGCGTGGTGAAAGATCATTAAGTATAAAAACATTAACTAAAATTGTTAACTTCACTGGTGTTTCTACCGATTATATTTTATTTGGTAATAATAAGACAAATACAACAATAAATAAAATTAATCGAATTTTAAACGATTGTTCTAAAGAAGGTTTGAATTTTATTTATGAATTTACTTGTTCTATTAATACATTCTTAAAAAGTGAAAATAGAAAATTATAAATTAACGGGGGAATTTATTTCCCTCTTTTTTTTGAATAAAATTATATAAATGAAAAAAAATATTTAAAATTTTTATATCATTTTATTTAAATTAATTTTTCAGCTAATGCTAATTGTTCTTGGTTTAAATTAAAATCTTGCCCATTATTTTTTATTAAATTATGTAGATTTTCAATTGTTCTTGCTTGATTTATTATCTTTTCTAAAGGTACCAAATTATTTAATATTTTTTCTATTTTATTATATTGCTGTTCCATACCTTTAAAATTCTTATTATTAAAGTTTTCTTTCCATTTATTTATATATTTTTCTATATTTTCTACTTCTATATTTTGTTCTTTAAATTTATCTTCGATATTACTTTCTATACTATTTAATATAACATCCTTACCTTGTTTAATCGTACTTGCAATATTATAATTGATCAATCCTTTTTGATTCACTTTATCAACAACTGTATCTAATAAAGAAGAAATTCCATCAATTAATCCTCCTGATTTAACTGCAGTTTGCATTTGTGAAACATTTTCGAAATTTCCTGTAAATATTCCTATTGCACTCTTCCCTGTATCTATAGCATCATTAATTGTTTTTGCTATACCCTCTTTTAAACCATAGTTTAATAAATTATCTTTTATATTAATAATCTGTTCATCTACAAAATCTGGTAATAAGGCTCGTATTCCTATATCTATTGCTGTATTTATTGTTTTTCCTAGAGTAGTTTCTAAAAAACTTTTTTGTTCATTACTTCTATTTATTTCATTATTTAAATTTACTTCATTTTCTATTTTATTTATTTCCATATAATTTATTGTATAATATAATTTTTATATTATACTCTCCTTTCTTTATTAAATTTAATTTTTTTAATAATTACTTCTAATTTAATTATTTTTTTATTCAATATTTTATTTATTTTCATTTTTAATTTTAATTTTTATATCTAATTATTCTGACTTTTTTTGATTACATTTTTTTATATCAATAAAATCATTTTATCAGATTCTTTATATAATTATTTATTTTCACTTATATATTATCCGCATTTTTTCTTTAGATAAATTTTGTTTCTTTCACATATTTATATGTTTTACTTTTATTCATAAATAATTGTATCCTCGTTTATACTTTACTTTTAAAAATTTTATTTCTATTTTATGTACACTACTTTTATATGCTCTTTTTATTTTTATATAATAATCTTATTTTTATTTTTTCCTTATTTACGTAGTTTTTTCTTCTTTATTTTTATCTCATTTTTATATTTAAATCTTTTATTTTCTCTCTTATTTTTCATCAATTTTATTATAAACGTAAACTTCCGCTTTTTGATATTTATTAATTCTTGCTTTCCAAAAATAAACAATTATTCTGAAAATTCTTCTTTTCGATTTATGTCTACTTTTATTTTTTTATAACATTTTTCTTTTTATAATATTACATTTTTTACCATTTTATGTTTGTTGAAAATTATCTTAATATTTGCTTATTATGTATTTTTTATTTTATATATATTTCTTATCGATATTTATTGTTTTTTATTTTAAATTACTTTTATTATTTTTTATAATATTTATTTATATTTTTTTATTTTTATCATTTTTTATATAATTAATTATATATTTAAAAAAATATAATTTTTATTTATATATTTTTTATTTAATAAAATCTTTTATCTTATACTTATATTTGAGTAAATATTTTTTATACTATAAATTTTGCATTTTAAATATATTTTTATTTTTCTTTTTTTATTTGATTAAATTAATCATTATTATATTATTTATTTTTTGATTATTTTTATTATATTTATTATCTGTTTAATTTATTTTTTATTACTATTATTATTACGTTCAATTTGTTTATTTATATATTTAAATTTTCATTTTCCTTTTTAACTTTCTCTAAAAATTTTTTATATGATTACTTTCTAATAGTCACATTATTGATTTTGTATTTTTTCATTTCAACTTTTTCATTTAATCTTTTCATTTATTTAATTTTAATATTATTTTTGTCTTATGTTTACTTAGTACTTATTTATTTTTTTCTTCTACTTTATTCTTTCGTTTTTACTTTTCCTTTTATTGCGTAGCATTTCCTTTTCCTTTTTTTTAGTATTTTCATCATTTATTTTTCTATTTATCTCTTTTGTTTTAATTAATCTTCTTATATTTGTAAACTTATATTTTTAAATTTTTATTAGTTTTAATTTTATAAATTTATATAATTTTTTTGAATTATATCTTTTTTATTTATGTTTACCTTTATATTTTCAATTTTTTTTTAATGAATTTTTTCTTTTTCTACTTTATACTTTTTACCATTTATATGAAAACTATTTTATAATAATATTTTTTTGTTCATTATATTTTTTATTTTTTGTTAATATTTTTCTCTCTTATATTTTATAAAAATATTTTTATAGCTTTTTTCATTTTTTATATTTATCATTATTTTAATATTATATTTTATTATCTTTATTATTTCTTTTATTTTTTTATAAATTTATAATATATTTTTATTTTAAACAGTTTTTTTATTATTTTATTTTTTAATTTTTATATTTTATATTATATTTATTTTTAAATTTAAATTATTTCTTTTTTTTATAATTAATTTCATTTAATTAATATTTTTTTATATACATTTTTTCGTGATTTATTTTTTATATTATTAATATTGCATTATTTTATTCATTTTATTATTTATAAAATTAATTATTAGTATTCATTTGTAATTAATTTATTTCTTATTTTAATCTTCATAAGATTTATCTAGATTTTGTATCTTAGGTAATTTTTTATTTCTTATATTTTTACATATAAAATTTTCAATCAACCTTCTTTCAAAATTTCTTTACCTGCATTTTGGAGTTCAATTTTATTTTTGTCTTATGTTTACTTTATGTTTGTTTAATTTTCCTTATACTTTATTCTTTTACTTTTAATTCTTCTTTAATTGCGTAGCTTTTCCTTTTCTCTTTTTTTCTATTTTTATCTTTCATCTTTTTATTTATCTCTTTTCTTTTTTATTAATTTTATTGTAACGGTAAACTTTCCTTTTGCAATTTTTATAAAAATTCTCCTTTTAAATTTAAATACTTTTTTTAAAATTTTTTCTTCTTTATTTATGTTAACTTTTGTTTCTTTGATTTATTTTTTTAAATTTTTTTATTTTTTTCTTTTACACTTTTTACCATTTGTATAAATAGCATTTATATTAATACTTTTTTATTCATTATTTTTTTGTTAATATTTTTTATCTCTTATATTTTATAAAAATATTTTAATAGATTTTTTACATTTTATATATTTATTATTATTTTATTTTTATAATTATTTATTATTGCTTTTTTATTTATAATATTTATATATTATTTTTTTATAATTTATTTATTATTAATTAGAATTTTTTTTATTAATATTTATTTTCATTTTTTTTATTTGTCTTTTATTACTTATAAAAATACTTTATAAATAATTTATTTCTCATTTTAATCTTCATAAGATTTCTCCAAGTTTTATATCTTAGGTAATTTTTTATTTCTTATATTCTTACATATAAATTTTTTTATTCACCTTCTTTCAAATTTCTTTTCCCTTCATCTTTGGGTTTATTTTTATTTATTTCTTTTCTTTTTTATTAATGTTATCATAACTATAAACCTTCTTTCTGTTATTCTTATTAAGATTCTTTCTTTAAATTTATATAATTTTAAATTTTTTTTTTACCATTTTATATAAATAGTATTTTATATAATACTTTTTCGTTCATTATATATTTTTTTATTAATATTTTTTATTTTTTATAAAATACTTTAATAAATTTTTTACATTATATATTTTTATTATTATTTTATTATTATATTTTTTAGCATTATTATTTATTATTATTATTTTTTTATTTATTAAATTTACTTTTTAATTTTTATATTATTTTTTATATTATATTTTATATTTATTTTTTTAATTATTTTATTTTTTTTATTTAATAAATATTTTAAATAATATTTATTAATTATATTTATTTTTTATATTAATAGTATTATTTAATTTTTTATTTATCTTTATTGTTTATAAAATTAATTATTAATATTTTATTTTTAAATTATTTATTAATCATTTTAATTTTTACAATTTTTATTTTTTCTTTATATGTTTCAATAATTTTTTTATTTCTTATATTCTAACATATAAAATTCACTATTCAGCCTTTTTTCAAAATTCTTTTCTTTTCATTTATTTTTCTTTAATTTTATTTCAATTTTATGTTTACTTTGTATTTATTGGCTTTTTCAATATACTTTATTCTTTCATTTTTACTTTTTCTTTATTTGCGTAGCATTTTCTTTTCTTTTTTGGAGTATTTTCATTTTTTATATTTTTATTTATCTCTTTTGTTTTTAATTAATCTTCTTATATTTGTAAACTTACATTTTTAAATTTCTATTAGTTTTAATTTTATAAATTTATATAATTTTTTTGAATTATATCTTTTTTATTTATGTTTACCTTTATATTTTCCATTTTTTTTAAATGAACTTTTTCTTTTTCTATTTTACATTTTTTACCATTTGTATAAATGATATTTTACAATAATACTTTTTCGTTCATTATATTCTTTTTTTATTAATATTTTTTATGTCTTATATTTATAAAAATATTTTTATAGTTTTTTACATTTTATATATTTATTATTATTTTATTATTATTTTATTATTATTTTTTTATTTTTATTTTTTTTATTAATAATTATTTTATTTGTTAAATTAAATTAATAATTTTTATTTTTTTAAATTTATTTTTTAATAATATTTTATAAAAATATCTTGATAAATTATTTTTAATATAATTATTTAATATTAAATATGCATTTTTATTTTCTTTTTTATATTTATTTAATTTTAATAAATTTTTTTTATTATTTTCTAAATTTATTATATTTATATATTTGCTTTGCAAAGGTATTTTATTTATATTTTTATACGAAAATTGTATATTAATTACTATATAATATTTATTTTTACTATATTTTTTTATTATATTTTTTAATATTTTTATTTTAATCATTTTATTTTTATTTTTTAATATATTATTAATATTTATTATTTTTTTTATTTTATTATTTATCACTTTTTCTTTTATTTTTATTTCATTAATATTTTTTATTTTTAACTTTAAATTATATTTATTCTTTATTTTTTTTATTTTAATTATTTTCCTATTTTTTTCTCTTTTATTATTTAATTTAAAATTCATAATTATTATATTTTTATTTTTTATTAATAATTTTTTTATTATAATTAATTCTATTATCTTTTTATCTATTTTATTTTCTCCAAATATACATATTATGTTGTTTTCATTCTTTTCTGTTTTTTTATTTTGATAATTAAATATATTTTTTAATTTATTTATATTGTGATTAATAAATAAATTTTCAGTAATATGATAACCTTTTCTTACTTTTAATTTTTTTATTAGTTTATAAACGCTAAAAATATTATTATAATAAATATTTTTTATATTTATTTTTATTAATTCTTTTTTCATTTTTTTATTTTCTAAAATTATAATTATTTTTATTTTTTTATTAATTTGTTTTATTTTTTTTATTAATTTTATTAAATTTATATCTCCAGGAATTTTTTCACTAATAATTATTAAATCTATATTTTTATTTTTTTTTAATATATCAATAATTGCTTCTTTATATAAAATATTTTTATTTTCTGTTATTTTATTTTTTATTATTTTTTTTAGTATTTTTTGGTCATTTATGGCTGTTAATATTTTAGTCATTTTTTTCTCCTTTTATAATTTCATATTCATCATCTGAGCATTCAATTTTTGTTAATATATGATCTTCTCCTACAAACATTAAACACTCTCCTCTTTTTAGTGATTTAATTTCTATTTTTTCTTTTTCTGACAAATTTGCATATTCTGATAATACTTTTATATTTTCTTCTTCTAATGCAAAAAATGTTTTTATACTAGAATTGTTTAAAATACTTTTTCCATAAATTCCATTTTCTAAACTAAATAAATCAGAAATATCTTGCGTTATAGCAACACTACTTCCTCCATATTTTCTTATCGTCTTAAATATTTTATATATAAAACTGGCTACATTTTTATTAGAAGTTACACCTATTAACCTCCAAATTTCATCTAAATATATTGCTTTTTTTTCTTTTCTATTTTCTTTAATTTTATCCCAAAAAATATCTGTAAATAAATACATACCATATTTTAAATTTTCCTCACCTAATTCATATATATCTGCAATAATTAATTCATTTTTTAATTCTATATTTGTATAATTATTAAAAAATTTCATTGAACCTTTGACAAATGGAATTAATTTTATAGAAAATTTTTCAGTTTTTTTATCTTTTTTTAAAATATTATATAAATCCTCTAATATGGGCATATCTCTTTTATTTTTAAATATATTTTTTTTATTTTCTTTTTTATATAAAGATTTATCATCAAAATTAATCTTT
Source organism: uncultured Clostridia bacterium (assembly GCA_944386365.1). Taxonomy (GTDB): domain Bacteria; phylum Bacillota; class Clostridia; order TANB77; family CAG-508; genus CAG-269. The sequence goes on along the minus strand of CALXAT010000004.1, from coordinate 56,742 downwards.
TTTTCTTTATATGTTTCTATTAATTTTTCTTCTATTAACGCTTTGTCTTCTTCATTTAATTCTCCAAAAATCAAATTAAAAAAACCAATTAATTTTCCTATTTTTGTAGCTAGATATCCATTTTCTCCATCTTCAATACTTTCTTTTCTAATTTCCAATATATTTATATACGTATTTGAATTAGGACCAATAATAATTCTCGTCCCTCTTAATTTATCACTTAAATTAACATATTCACGTTCGGGATCAATAATATATTGTTTTATTCCCATTAGTCTATAGCGTAATATTAATAATTTTGTATAAAAAGATTTTCCTGCTCCACTTGTCCCAAATATACATATATTCGCATTTTTATATTTTTGTGTATCATATCTATCAATAAAAACCATTGAATTGTTATAAATATTGGTACCTATAAATATTCCTTCATCATCAAATATGGATGATGAAATAAATGGATATGTAGCAACAATACTGGATGTAAGTATATTTCTTTTAGCAACATTTTTTATTAAATTATTATTTTCCATTATAGGCAAGCATGCCTTAAAAATTTCTTCCTGTCTAAAATTTGCTCTTCTTGTTTGTAATCCTTTACTTTGTGCTATTCCTTCTATTTTATTTAATAAATATTCTAACTCTTTTTCATCCTCTGTATATACTAATAAATATATATAAATATAATACATTTCTTCATTATTTACTTGCATTTCTTTTCTAATATATTTAGCATCACCATATATGGATGTAGCAATATCAATATCTTGTCTATTTTCATTATTGCTTTTCACTTCTACTCCTACATTTCCTATATGATAAGTTAAATCTTTTATAACTCTATAAGAATCTTGTTTTTCATAAAAAATAGATATATTTACATTTATATTACTTTCAATAATATTTTTTAATATAATATCTGTTTGTTCTCTATAATAATCTACTATTATAATACCTGCATAATACAAATTATCAATTTCTATAAATTTAGGATTTTGCATATTAATATATGAAGGCGAAATTTTATCTTTTTCAAAAATTGTTCCTTCATATAATTTTAAATTTTTTTCTTTTCTTTTTTTGTATATATATTTTTTTAATAATATTTTCTTTCCTCCTTCTGATTATAATTTTTATTTAAATATTTTTTTGTATTTAAAAATGAAAAAAATATTTTTAATATTTCTTCTTTTTCATCAATAACAGTTATTTTATTTCCACACCTTGATAAACATTCTTTTATTTTTAAATATTTTTCATTTAATTCTTGTTTTATAAATTCAATATTTTTTTCTTTTTTATTTTCTGAATTATTTTTTATTATAATATAAAATTTTTTAGATGCTGATTTTTTATTCATATTTAAATTTAAAATATAATTTATATATTTATCAGCTAAATTTTTTAAATATTTATTTTCTTTTTTTAATAAATTTGTTTTTATTTTTGAAATATGATGATTTAAATCTTCTTTATTACTTTGAATTAAAATTTGAATATTAAAATTACATGTTTTAAAAAAAATTTTATATGAATTTAATATAGCTTCTTTTTCTAAATCAGATTTTAAATTATAATTTATTGGTATTATTTCTAATATTTTTATATAATTATTATTATTTAATTCTATAATACCATCATTAAAAATTTGTTTTAATAATATCCATTCTTGTACATTTTTTTTATATATTTTTTATCACTCTCCTTTGTTTGCCATTTTACATTATTTTACATTGCTTGTCAAGAAAAACATTTTGACAAAATTCGACTTTTTATCTTTATATGATTAAGTTTACATCTTTTATTTTCTCTTTTCTATTTATGCTTTTCTAATTTTTTTTTCATTTTCATTTCTAATTGCCTAGTTTTTTTCTTTTACTTTTATGTAAATTAAATTTTCCTTTCTAGTATCTATCTATAAATTTTTTTCCTTTTTTTGTTTATCCTATATCCCGTAATTGTTTAAAACTAATTTTTACAAAATTATAAATCTTTTTTTCTTTAACATTCTTTCCACTATCCTCTTTTTTACAGTTTAAATTATTTCTGATTTTTATATTTCATACTAAAATTTTTTCTTACTTATCTTATATTTTTCCTTTAATTTTATTTTACATAATCAAAAATAAAATTAAAATTTATTCTAACATTTCTCTTATAATCCAATATACTTTTTACATTTTTTGTAAATCTTGATTTGTATATATTTGTTTCTTTCATAATTTTTTTCTTATTTTAAATTTTAATTTCAATTATTATCTTTATATACATTTAATATTTTAGTTTATTATTTTTATAATCTTTCTTTTATTATAATTAATTATTTTTTATTTTTTTTATATATTGAATATTTTTTTATTTTTTGTAGATAATAATATTATAAAGTTAATAATAGTTATAAAAAAATAATAATTAAATTTTATTTTATTTAATTTATTATTATTAAAAGATATATTATTTTTATATGGATCATATTTTAATACTAAAAATATATTTTTCTTTATATACTATCCTTTTTTCATTATATTTATTGATAGTAATATAATATTATATAAATATTTTTATAGTATTTTACACTTTTTTAATATAAATTTTCTTTTTGAATAAATTAATAATAAAGTGTATTAATAAATTCTAATTAATATATCTTATTAAAAATTAACTATATAAAATATAATTTTTATATATTAATTAATTAAGATTATTATTAGCTTTATTGATTAATGGCAGATAATATATTTTTTATTATCTGCCATTAAATTTTTTTATAACTATTTTTTATATATCTAAGTTTCTTACATATTTAGCATTTTGTTGTATAAATTCTCTTCTTGGTTCTACTTCATCTCCCATTAATAATGTAAAAGTTTCATCAGCCTTTATTGCATCATCCATTGTTACTTTTATAAGAATTCTTGTTTCAGGATTCATTGTTGTATCCCATAATTGCTCTGGATTCATTTCTCCTAAACCTTTATATCTTTGTAAAGATAATGAATCTCTTGTAATTCCTTTTTCTTCTAATTCTTTATAAGCTTTTTCTAAATCGTCATCTGTATAACAATACCTATCTACCATTCCTTTTTTTGATAATTTATATAATGGTGGTTGTGCTAAATATACATTTCCATTCTCTATCAAAGGTCTCATATATCTAAAAAAGAATGTTAACAATAATGTTCTAATGTGTGCTCCATCAACATCCGCATCTGCCATAATAATAACTTTTCCATATCTTATCTTAGTAATATCAAAATCTGCACCGATTCCTGCACCAATTGCAACAATAACAGGATTTAATTTATCATTTCCATATATTTTATCTGCTCTTGCTTTTTCTACATTTAACATTTTTCCCCATAGTGGTAATATTGCTTGGAATTTTCTATCTCTTCCTTGTTTTGCACTACCTCCAGCAGAATCTCCCTCAACGATATATACTTCGCATTCATCTGCATTTTTACTACTACAATCTGCAAGTTTTCCTGGTAACGTAGAAGTTTCTAAACTACTCTTTTTTCTTACTAATTCCCTAGCTTTTCTTGCAGCTTCTCTAGCTCTAGATGCACTTATACATTTTTCTAATATAGCTTTAGCAACAGTTGGGTTTTCTTCTAAGAAAGTTGACAATGCTTCGTTAACCATACTTTGAACAACACCTGTAACTTCGCTATTTCCTAATTTTGTTTTTGTTTGTCCTTCAAATTGTGGCTCTTTTACTTTTACTGAAACAACAGCTGTTATACCTTCTCTTATATCTTCACCTTGTAAATTACTATCTTTTTCTTTTAAAATATTGTGACTTCTTGCATAATCATTAAATACTTTTGTTAACGCTCTTTTAAATCCTTCTAAGTGAGTTCCTCCTTCTATTGTATTTATATTATTAACAAATGTATAAATATTTTCAGAATAACTTGTTGTATATTGAATTGCAATTTCAACTGGTACTTCTCCTTCTTTTTCAATATAAATTGGTGTCTTATGTAACTTTTCTTTATTTTTATTTAAATATTCAACAAATGAAATTAATCCACCTTCGTAACAAAATTCTGCTTTTTTAGGTGTTTCCTCTCTTTGATCTTCTATTGTAATTTTTAATCCTTTTGTTAAAAACGCAATTTCTCTAAATCTTTTTTCTAGTACTTCATACTCATAATTTAAACTTTCAAAAATAGTATCATCTGCTAGAAATCTAACTTTTGTTCCTGTCCCTTCTGCATCTCCAATTCTTTCAAGTTTCTTGACTGTTTTTCCTTTTTCAAAATACATTTGATAAATTCCACCATCTCTTTTAATGGTAACTTCAGCCCATGTAGATAATGCATTTACAACAGAAGCACCAACGCCATGTAATCCACCTGATACTTTATATCCACTATCTCCACCAAATTTTCCTCCAGCATGTAAAACTGTATATACAGTTTCAGCTGTTGATATATGTGTTTTAGGATGTATTTCCACCGGTATTCCTCTTCCATTATCTGTTACACTAATTACGTTTCCTTTTTCTATAACAACATTTATTTCCGTACAATACCCAGCTAGAGCTTCATCTACTCCATTATCTACAATTTCATATACCAAATGATGAAGTCCTCTTATAGATGTACTTCCTATATACATACCAGGTCTTTTTCTTACGGCTTCAAGACCTTCTAATACTTGTATTTGTTCTGCTCCATATTTATGTTTATATTTTTCCATTTGTCATCCTCCTAAAACTCTTGATTTTCTTTTTTAACTTTTCCGTCTTTTACATTATATATTAAAACATTTTTATTTTCAAGTTTTATTTTATCCGTACATGTTATTATAACTTGTATATTTTTAATTTTTTCTAATAAATGTTTTCTTCTTTTTTCATCTAGTTCAGACATAAAATCATCTAATAATAATATTGGATATTCTCCTATTTCATCATATATAATATCCAGTTCTGACATTTTTAAAGATAATATTGCTGTTCTATGCTGACCTTGAGAACCATATGCTCCTAAATCTCTATCATTTATAGATACAATAAAATCATCTCTATGAATCCCCTTTGTTGTATATCCTTTTATAATATCCAATTTTCTTCTCTCTTTTAAAAGATTGTAATATTTTTCTTTATTTTCACAATCTGTTTTATATTCTATTTTTATTTCTTCTTTATTATCTGTAATTTCTTTATGAATTTTTACAATCTTTTCTTGAATTTTAGTGATAAATTCTTTTCTATAATTATTTATTTTTTCTGCATATTCTATTAATTTTTCATCCCATATATCTAATAATTCTTCTGGTTTTCTTTCTTCTCTTATCTGTCTTAAATAATTATTTCTTTGCTCAATTGTTTTTAAATATAAATTTAAATTATACATATAATTAGGTTTTAATTGGCTTATCATAATATCTAAAAATCTTCTTCTATTTTGAGGTCCGCCTTTTAAAATATTAATATCATCAGGTGTAAAAATAACAACATTTATGGTTCCTAATAATTCACTCAATTTCTTTAATTTAATTCCATTTAAATAAATATTTTTTTTATTAGACAAATCTATTTTTATTTTTCCACATCGATCACATTTTTCATAGAAAACTTCTATACTTGCATTTTCTTTTCCTAATTGAATCATTTCTACATCTTTTCTTGCTCGAAATGATTTTCCCATACTACATAAGAAAATACTTTCAATTATATTCGTTTTTCCTTGTGCGTTTTCACCATAAAATATATTTAAATTTTTATTTAATTCAATTATTTCATTTTTATAATTTCTAAAATTATTTAAATTTATTTTACTTATCCACATATTCTTCTCCATTTGTGTATAACTTTTTTATTTTTATAAATATTCTTTTTTCTTTTTTTTACGATTTTTTTCTAATTTTTTTTAATTTTTTTATTATTTTTAAATAACAAATTATATTACTAAAAAATAAAATTGGCTTATTTTTGATTCTCGTGCTTTGTTTTTTTATATTTTTTATAAAAATTATTCCCTTATTTTTTTATTTCAGTAATAAAATTATACTTCTAAAAAATAAAATCGGCTTATTTTCGATTTTCAAGCTTCATTTTTTTTATTATTTTTTTATAAATATCTATTTTTTCTACTATTAATTTATTTTATTTTTTTATTAACTTTTATTTTTTATTATTTTTCATTTAATTGTTTTTTATTTTTTTATTTATATGAATTAAATTTTTATTTTTAATTTTTATTTTTAATTTTTATTTTTTAATATAAAAATATTTTTCGTTTTTATATTAATTATTATATTGAAAGAAAATTTTTATATTTTATTTTTCTCTTTTTTTCTCTTTTATTCTTTTTTTTACGAATTTATTCTATTTTTTTCATTCTTTTTTTATTTTATTTTTTATCAATTTTTTAAAATTTTAAAAAATCTAATTTATTCTTTTTTTTTCTTTTTTTAACTATTTTTTTCTAATTTATTTAAATTTGCAATTTTTCTATTCTTGTTCTATTTTAAAAAGTTATATTGTATTTTTAATATTTCTTCTTTCTATTATCCACAAACTTTTCATAAAATGTGGATAACTATAAAAATATTAAAGGTAGAATTCCTTCCACCTTTAATCTTCTTTTAATCTGATTGGTAAAATCATATATACATAATCATTATTTTCAACTGATTTTATTAAACATGGAGAGATACTACTTCCAAATTCAATATATACTTTCTCATCATCAATTGCTTTTAAACTATCAAGAAAATATTTAGGATTAAATCCGACTTCTAAATTTTTTCCTTCTGTTGATACATATAATTCTTCCTTTGCCTCTCCTGTTTGATTTGTACATAATATGGTTACTTTACCTATATCCACTTGTACTTTTACAGGATATTTCTTTTCTTTTTCAACTGAAGAAGATGAAATTAAACTAATTCTTTCAAAACTATCTTGTATATTATTTTTATTTACTTTAATTCTTGTTTCCCATGTATTTGGAATAACATTTTTATAATTTAAAAATTCACCATCTAAAATTCTTGTAACAATTTTACAATTATCCATTTCAAATAATGCTTGATTTTTAGCAACACCTATTTTTATTGGTTCAAAAGAATCTGTAAGAATTTTATTTAATTCTATTAATGTTTTTCCAGGTATAACTGCACTAAAATCTTTACTTTGTTTCGTTAAAAATACTTTTCTTAAAGCTAATCTAAATCCATCTACTGCCACTAGACTTAGTTTATTATTCTCTATTTCAAATAAACAACCTGTAAAGATAGGTCTACTTTCTTCTGTACTAGCAGCAAATATTGTTCTTCTTATCATATTTTTTAATACATTTTGATCAATTTCTATAGAATTTTCTATTTCTATTTTTGGAAGTTCCGGAAATTCTTCAGGATTCATTGTTGCTAATTTATATAAAGAACCTTCACATTCTATTTCTAATAAATTATTGGCATTTAATGTTATTTTTATTTCTGTATCCGGTAATTTTCTTATAATTTCACTAAACATAATAGCATTAACAACAGTACTTCCTTGTTCTAGTACGTCACATTCCATTACATATTCTATACCAATTTCTAAATCATAGGTAGTTAATTTTATTTCATTATCATTTGTTTGAATTAAGATTCCTTCTAGTATAGGCATTGTTGTTTTAGAAGCTACGCCTTTTACTACGGAATTTAAGGCTTTCATTAATTTGTCTTTATAACAAATAATCTTCATAGCGATTCCTCCTTATAAATATATATAATATTTTTAGTAGTAATAGTATTAGGTACTGTGGAAACTGTGGAAAACTATGTTGATAGTTACAATCCCTAGTAAAATTACTGTTTATAATTTAGTGGAAAACTTAAAAAATAATCCACAGCATTTTGTAATAATTGTGTAAAAGTTAGTTATTAACAAATTTTTAACAGGTTATTAACATTTAGGTGTGGATAGTCTTTCTAGCTATTCCGTAAGAAAAGAAAGATTTATCTTTTAAGAACAAACTTTCTTACAAACACAATTTTTAAAAAAGTATTTTCAATGTACAAATTTATTATTGTTTTCCATTTATGATTATGTTTTTTACACTATCCACAATTAACTTTGTATTATTTTTTTCTTTTATTTCTTTTTCTATTTTTTTACAAGCATGCATAACTGTTGAATGATCTCTTCCTCCAAAATCTATTCCTATTTGAGGAAATGACATGTTTGCAATTTCTCTACAAAGATACATAGCAATTTGTCTTGGAAAGGCAATATCATTAGAACGTTTATTTCCAGATAAGTCATCTTTATCAATACTAAAATATTTAGCAACCGTTTCTTTTATAAAGTCACAAGATATAACTTTTTCACTTTCATATTTGAACTCGTTAATGATATTTTCTGCTAATTCAATTGTTATTGGGCTGTGAATTAAAGAAGCTCTTGCTACAATTTTATTAAATACACCTTCTAATTCTCTAATGTTTGAATCTATTTTATTAGCAATATCAGAAAGAATAAAATCATCTATTAAAATGTTTTCATCTTGTGCTTTTTTTCTTAAAATAGCTAAACGTGTTTCATAGTCAGGACAAGATATATCTGCAAGTAATCCCCATTCAAATCTAGATTTTAGTCTATCCTCTAAAAATTGAATATCTCTAGGAGGCTTATCACTAGAAATAATAATTTGTTTTCCATCTTCATATAGAGAATTAAATGTATGGAAAAATTCTTCTTGCACACGTTCTTTTCCAGCTATAAATTGAATATCATCAATTAATAATACATCTATACTTCTGTATCTATTTCTAAAAACCTCATTTTTGTTATCTTTTATTGCATTTATTAGTTGATTTGTAAATTTTTCTGAAGTAACATACAAAACATTTTTATTACTATTATTTTCTAAGATTCGATTACCTATTGCATGCATTAAATGGGTTTTTCCTAACCCAACACCACCATATAAAAACAAGGGATTATAGGCTTTTCCTGGCTCGTTTCCTACTGCGAGAGCAGCTGCGTGAGCAAAACGATTACTATTTCCAACTACAAATGTTTCAAAAGTATATTTGGGGTTAAGTGTTGATTTATTTGTTTCTACTTCAGTAGAAGTTGTAGAAGAAGTATCTTTTATAACAAGTTCTTCATTTTCCCCTTCTTTGGAAAGATCAATTACAGAAAAGGTCCAATCTTTGTTAGTAATATAACGTAAGGTGTTAAAAATCAAACTTCTATATTTATTTTCAATAAAATCTTTTTGAAATTCTGAAATAGCTGTAAAAACAATATTATCTCCATCTATACTTCGAATACCTAAAGGTAAAATCCAAGTATCATAAGAAATTTTTGTAACTTCTGGTTTTAATAGTTCTTTTATTTTTAAAAGTAAATCATCTTTATCTATTGCCATTTTTAAATCATCCTTCCTAAAAAGTTATCCACAAAGTTATCCACAAATGTTGATAATATTGTAATAATTCTGTAAAAAAACAATTAATTAATACGAACAAAAATTTAAGTATTTTCAACAAAAATTAATATTTTTTTATACTTTCCTATAATAACAAAATTATAATAAATAAGTCAATACAATTGTGGAAAAAAATTTTTTTATGTGGAAAACAATCAAAAAAACTGTGGAAAACCATTCATTTTTTACAAAAATATTACAAAAAGAGACAAATTTTTTATAGGAAAAGTTAAAAATATAAAAAAATAGAAAATTGCTTGACAATTGTATGAGATTTAAGGTATAATCGATATGCTTATTTAAATTTAGCAAATAATTTCCATTTTTGGAATTTATATATATAAACAATAGGAGGTGCTAAGGAATGAAAAGAACATATCAACCAAAAAATAGACAAGAAAAGAAAGAACATGGATTTATGAAAAGAATGAAAACAAGATCAGGACAAAATATATTAAAAGCCAGAAGAGCAAAAGGTAGAAAAAAATTAAGTGCTTAATTTAATATATTTATTATGATTTATTAAAAAAGGCCGCAAAAAGCGAGCCTTTTTGAAATAAATAAAAGTTATCTTTTTTCATTTTTTTAGAGAGGGAGCTTGAAAAAATGAAAAAAACAAAGATGTTAAAGAAAAACTATGAATTTAAAATAGTTTTAGATAAAGGAAAATGTTATTCTGGAAAATATATAGTTATTTTTGTAAAACGAAATAATAAAAATAGTAATTTTCTTGGAATAGCAATAAGCTCTAAATTGGGAAATGCCGTAAAAAGAAATTATCTTAAACGAATTATAAGAGAAGTCTATAAAAATACGGAAGAACAAATTAAAACAGGATATAACATAGTATTTTTATGGAAAAAGAAAAGTAATATAGAAAAAGCTTGTTATGATAATATAAAAAAAGATACAATAAAAATTTTTAAAGATGCAGAGATGTTTTTAGAGGAATAAAATGAAAAAATTATTAATTTTTTTAATCCATTTTTATCAAAAAAATATTTCTTCTTGGTTAGAACAAAAGAATATAAGGTGTAAATATTATCCTACATGTTCAGAATATGCAAAACAAGCCATAGAGAAATATGGAGCACTTAAAGGAAGTGCTTTAGCGATAAAAAGGATATTAAAATGTAATCCTTTATCAAAAGGTGGATATGATCCATTAAAGTAAAACTAGGAGGAAACGCAAATGTTTCAATTTTTTGCAAATATTTTTGGCTATTTATTGGAGTTTATTTATGGATTTATAAATAATTATGGTTTAGCAATTATATGTTTTACAATCTTTATAAAAATAATATTTATTCCATTTTCAGTGAAACAACAAAAAACAATGAAGAAAACCGCTAAGATTCAAGAAAAAATGAAGGTAATACAATTTAAGTATAAAAACAATCCGGAAAAAATGAATCAAGAAGTAATGGAATTATATAAAAATGAAAAAATGAGTCCTTTTAGTGGATGTTTAACAGCAATTATTCAAATTATTCTTCTATTTTCGATATTCTATTTAGTAAGATCACCACTAACATATATGCAAAAAATACCAACAGAGAATATTAATCAATATGTATCACAATTGCAAGAAAGTGGTAAATCCGTAAGTAGTGCTTATCCTGAAATAGATATTATAAGAGAATATGAGTTTTTAAAAGAGAAAAATCCAGAGGATGAATATATAGATAAAGCAAATCTACAAATGAACTTCTTAGGATTAGATTTAAGCAAAGTACCACAACAAAATTTAACAGATTATACAGTATATATAATACCAGTACTATATATATTATCATCTTTCATATCTATTAGATTATCAACTTCAATGCAACAAAAAGATGCAAAGAAAAATAAAAAAGAAAGTATACCGATAGATGGAACAACAGGAAAAGAATTAGTACCAGAAGAAGAAAAGAATGAAATGGATACTATTATGGAAACAAATAAAATGATGTCTTGGTTTATGCCATTAATGTCGTTATCTGTTGCAATCATTGCGCCACTAGGATTAGCTTTATATTGGTTAACAAATAATATATTAATGATTATTGAAAGATTAATATTGAATAAAGTAATAAAATCTGAGGAGGAATAGCAAAATGGATAAAACGATTATTGCAGAAGGAAGAACAACAAATGAAGCTATAGAAAACGGATTAAAACAATTAAGGGTTTCAAAAGATAAAGTGGAAATAAAAATATTAGAAAATGAAGAAAAAAGAAGTTTTTTTAGTATTTTAGCACCAAGAGTTGTAAAAGTAGAAATGAAATTAAAAGAAGAAAAAAATGAAAAGAAAGAGATAAAAACAAAAAAAATTATAGAATTATCTAAAGAAGAACAAGATAAAGCAGAGGAAAATGTAAAAAAATTTATGGAAGAAATTTTAAAAGAACTACCTGAAAATACCACTTATAAAGTAAGCAAGAGTGAGACAGGTTTAAATGTTGAAATATTAAACAAAAACTTAGGATTTCTAATAGGATATAGAGGAGAAACATTATATGCCTTTCAAAATATTTTATCAGCAATTGCAGGTAAAGGAATTGATAAAAAAGTTAGAGTGATATTAGATATAGAAGGATATAAGGAAAAAAGAGAAAAAACATTAGAAGAATTAGCAGAAAAAGTTGCAAGAACAGTTATAAAAACAAGAAAGCCAGTTAAGTTAGAACCAATGCAAGCATATGAAAGGAAAATTATTCATAGTAAATTACAACAAAATGATAAGGTAGAGACGGAGAGTATTGGGGAAGAGCCAAATAGAAGAATTGTTATTTCATTAAAGAAAAATAAATAGAATAAACATAAAATTTGAGGTCAAAGGTCAAATTTTACAATGAGAAAATTGTATAATTGACTTAGATCTCTATTTTTTTACAATAAATTTATAAAGATAAAATGTTAAAAATGTAGATACTATTTTAAAAATTGACATAATATGATATAATTATACTGTTAAAAAAGAGAGGTGAATTTTATGAGTACAATTGCTTCAATATCTACGGCTCCTCGGAATAGGAGGAATCGGGATTATACGAATGAGCGGAAAAAATTGTTTTGAAATATTAGATAAAATATTTGAACCTAAAAACAAAGAAAATATAGAAGATATTAAAGGATATAGTATAAAATATGGAAATATAGTGGAAAAAGATAAAATTATTGACGAAGTATTAGTTTCCTATTTTAAAGAACCTAAAAGTTATACAACAGAAAATATGTGTGAAATTAATTCTCATGGTGGGAATATTGTAATGAAAAAAATACTTGAATTATGTTTGAAAAATGGTGCGGTGCTTGCAGAACCAGGGGAATTTACGAAAAGAGCATTTTTAAATGGAAGGATTGATTTAGCACAGGCAGAATCTGTAATAGATGTTATTAATGCCAAAAGTGAAAAAGAGGCAAAAGCTGGAATAAAACAACTAGAAGGGGGATTGTCTAAAGAAATTGCAGCAATTAAACAAGAAATTTTAGATGTAATGGTTAACATAGAAGTAGCAATCGATTATCCAGAATATGATGTAGAAGATGTTACCAATAAGCAAATATTAGATATGTTAGATAGCGTAGAAATAAAATTAAAAAAATTAGAAAAAAGTTTCGATAATGGAAAAATTATTAAAGAAGGAATAAAAACAGCAATTATAGGAAAACCAAATGCTGGTAAATCATCTCTATTAAATAGAATCTTAAAAGAAGATAGAGCAATTGTAACAGAATTCGAAGGAACAACAAGAGATACAATTGAAGAATTTGTTAATATTAATGGAATTCCATTAAAGCTAATAGATACTGCGGGAATAAGAATTGCTGAAGACGAAGTAGAAAAGATAGGAATCCATAAATCTAAAGAAATCGCAAAAGAAGCGGATTTAATTATAGCTATTTTTGATGCTTCTAAAGACTTATCTAAAGAAGATAAAGAAATTTTAGAAATCATAAAAGGAAAAAAATCTATTATTATTCTAAATAAAATTGACCTAGAAAGAAAATTGCAAAAAAATGATGAGCATTTCAAAAATTTAACCAATAGTATCATAGAGATATCAGCATTAAATAATATAGGAATTGATAAATTATATTCAGAAATCACAAAATTGTTTGATTTGAATGAGATAAATGTGGATAATGATTTAGTTATTACCAACATAAGACATAAAAATTTAATAAGTAAGTCAATAGAAACCATTAACAAAACAAGAAAAATAATAAATGAGAAAATGCCAGTAGACATTGTGGCTGTGTATATAAAAGAAATTTTAGAGGATTTAGGAAATATTACAGGAGAATTTGTAACAGAAGATATTATAAATGAAATTTTTTCAAAGTTTTGTCTGGGAAAATAACGCAACAAATTTTAAACGAGAATCAAAAATAAAGCAAAAACAAATAAAAACCATATAACTTTATAACTAAAATCAAAAAACAGCTTAAAATAAATTTTAAAAACAAATAGAATAAAAAGAGAAGAGAAAGAATATAAGGATAAAAAATATATTTACGAATATATAAAAATAAACACAGAGCGAACAAAAATTGAGCAATACTATGAAAAAAGCAAGGCAAAAAGATTTATATACATAAAAAATAACAATTATGTATACTTTAAGAAAAGCACGCAAATGCCTTAAAATAGAAAAAAGAAAAATAATATTATTTACTAAAAAGTAAAAAAAATAAAAAACAAAAAACAAAACAAAACTTTCTGTTTCACAGGGAAATAAAAAAGGAGAGAAGAAACAAATGGAATATGATGCAGGAGAATATGATATAGCAGTTGTCGGTGCGGGGCATGCTGGATGTGAGGCAGCCTTAGCGGCAGCAAGATTAGGAATGAAAACATTGATATTTTCTATAAGTCTAGAGGCTATTGCTAATATGCCATGTAATCCACATATAGGTGGTAGCTCAAAAGGACATTTAGTAAGAGAAATAGATGCTTTAGGTGGAGAGATGGGAAAAAATATAGATAAAACCATGATACAAATAAAAATGTTAAATACATCTAAAGGTCCAGCGGTCCATTCTTTAAGGGCACAAGCCGATAGAAAAAAATATCAGGCAGAAATGAAACATACTTTAGAAAAGCAAGAAAACTTAGAAGTAAAACAAGCAGAAATTGTTGATATTGTTTTAGAAAATGGAAAAGTAAAAGCCATAAAAACAGATGTAGGAGCTATATATCATGTAAAGGCAGTTATATTAGCTACAGGAACATACTTAAAAGGAAAAATTTTTATAGGAGAATATTCAAAAGAAAGTGGACCAGATGGCGTTGCAGCAGCAAATAAATTATCAGATGTCTTAAAAAAATTAGGAATAAAATTAGTAAGATTTAAAACGGGTACACCAGCTAGAATTAATCGAAGAAGTATAGATTTTAGCAAAATGGAAGTTCAAAAAGGAGACAAAGGAATAGAATCTTTTTCTTTTGAAGATGAACCTAAGGATTTTGAACAAGTAGATTGTTATTTAACATATACAAATGAAAAAACGCATAAAATTATAAGAGATAATTTATATAGATCTCCATTATATGCAGGAAAAATAGAAGGAACAGGGCCTAGATATTGCCCTTCAATAGAGGACAAAGTAGTTAGATTTAGTGATAAACCAAGACATCAAGCCTTTGTTGAACCAGTAGGACTAGATACAGAAGAAATGTATATACAGGGAATGAGTTCATCTCTTCCTGAAGATGTACAAATTGCTCTTTATAGAACAATACCAGGATTAGAACATGCGGAATTTACAAGACCAGCTTATGCAATAGAATATGATTGTATAGATCCTTCAAATTTAAAATTATCCTTAGAATATAAAGGCATTGATGGTTTGTTTATGGCAGGACAAATTAATGGAACATCTGGATATGAAGAAGCAGCAGCACAAGGATTAATAGCAGGAATTAATGCTACACAGAAAATAAAAGGAAAAGAACCTTTAATCTTAGATAGATCACAAGCATATATAGGTGTATTGATAGATGATATTGTTACCAAAGGAACAAACGAACCATATAGAATGATGACTTCGAGAGCAGAATATAGATTGTTATTAAGACAGGATAATGCAGATTTAAAGTTGACACCTATTGGACATGAAATAGGTCTTATATCAGATGAAAGATATCAGAAATTTTTGAAGAAAAAGGAAAATATAGAAAAAGAAAAGGAAAGACTAAGGAACACAACGATAAAACCAAGTGAAAAAGTTAATACGTTTTTGGTAAAAGAAGGTACTTCAGAACTTACAACAGGAACGAAAATGGCAGAATTATTGAAAAGACCAGAATTAAATTATGCTAAGTTAAAAGAAATAGACGAGGAAAGACCGGAACTTTCAGTACAAGAACAAGAAGAAGTAGAGATACAAATAAAATATGAGGGATATATTAAATTACAAGAAGCACAAGTTGAAAAATTTAAAAAATTAGAAGAAAAAATATTACCAGAAGATATAGACTATGAAAACGTAAAAGGAATTAGTTTAGAAGCAAGACAAAAATTAAATAAATTTAAACCACATTCTATAGGACAAGCATCAAGAATATCAGGAGTTTCACCAGCTGATGTGTCTGTACTTATGATTTTTTTACAACAATTAAAAAATAAGGAGAAATAAATGGAAATAATAGAATTTTCAAATTTAATGAGAAAATATGCTCAAAAAATACAGATAGAGTTTACCGAAGAACAATTAGGACAATTTTATCAGTATATGAATGTATTAATAGAATGGAATCAGAAAATAAATTTAACAGCAATTGTAAAACCAGAGGATATTATTTTAAAACATTTCATAGATTCATTAACAGTATTAAAATACATTGGAGAAAAGGATGAGCTTGTGGATATCGGGACAGGAGCAGGATTTCCAGGTATACCAATAAAAATAATGAAAGAGAATGTACATGTTGTATTATTAGATTCCTTAAATAAGAGAATTCATTTTTTAAATGAAGTGATAAAAGAATTGACATTAGAAAAAGTAGAAACGATACATTCTAGAATTGAAGATTATGGTAGAAATAAAAAATATAGGGAGAAATATGATATTGTTACATCAAGAGCAGTAGCTAATCTAGCAACTTTATCAGAATACATGCTTCCAATGGCAAAAATAGGTGGAAAGTGTGTGTGCATGAAAGGCTCAGCAGTAGAAGAAGAAATTATAAAAAGTAAAAAAGCAATAGAAACGCTAGGTGGTAAAATACAAAAAATAGAAAGCTTTAAATTACCAGATGGAGAGAATTGTAGAAATATCATTATCATAGAAAAGGTAAAAAATACTCCTCAAAAATATCCTAGAAAAGCGGGAATTCCTTCAAAAGAGCCTATTTTTTAACCGATAAAAAATGTTATAAAAAAAGTCAAAAAAATTAAAGATTTTTATTGACTTTTTTTTTATATTTATATATTATTATAGTAGAGAAAGAAGAAACTAAAGAGTAAATATTAACTAAAATGGAGGCGAAAGAATTTGGGAAAAATTGTATCAATTGCAAATCAAAAAGGTGGCGTTGGGAAAACAACGACAACAGTGAATTTAAGTACAATATTAGCCAAAAAAGGAAAGAAGGTATTACTAATAGATGCTGACCCGCAAGGAAATGCTACAAGTGGATTGGGAATAGAAAAAGAAGTAGAGTTTTCTACTTATGATATATTGGTAAATGATACAGAAATTAAAGATGCTATTCAAAAAACAATGATAAAAAATTTAATACTTTGTCCATCAAATATGAATTTAGCAGGAGCAGAAGTTGAATTAGTATCTATGATGTCAAGGGAGCAAAGATTAAAAGAAAAACTAGAGGAAGTAAAAGATGTATTTGACTATATATTTATAGATTGTCCACCATCTTTAGGGTTAATTACATTAAATGCATTTACTGCATCAGATAGTGTATTAATACCGGTTCAATGTGAATATTTTGCACTAGAAGGGTTGGGACAACTGTTAAATACTGTAAATCTAGTTAGAAAACATTTGAATAAAACAATTACAATAGAAGGTGCTTTACTTACAATGTATGATATTAGAACAAATTTATCTAATCAGGTTGTAAAAGAAGTAAAAAAATATTTCAATGATAAAGTTTATAAAACAGTTATACCAAGAAATGTAAGATTAAGTGAAGCGCCAAGTTATGGAATGCCGATAACAGAATATGATCCAAGATCAAAAGGGGCTAAAGCATATACAAAATTTGCTAAAGAGTTTTTAAAAATCAATGAAGAAGAAAAAAAGGCAAAACATATGATGTAAAGGAGGAATTTAAATGGCTAAAATGTCAGGATTAGGAAAAGGATTAGATGCTTTATTTGGACCAGCACCAGAGGAAGAACAAATGCAAGAAAACGATATTTTAAAAAACTTAAAGGTAACAGAAGTTGAACCTAATAGAGATCAACCAAGAAAAAATTTTGATCAGGAAGCATTAGAAGAATTAGCAGAATCTATAAAAGAATACGGATTGATACAACCAATTGTTGTAACAAAAAAGGATGGATATTATGGAATTATAGCAGGAGAAAGAAGATGGAGAGCTTCTAAAATAGCAGGTTTAACGGAAATTCCAGCCATTATTAGAGAAGATAATGAAAGGATAAATTCTGAAATTTCTTTAATAGAAAATATGCAAAGAGAAGATTTAAATCCTTATGAAAAAGCATTAGGTGTTAGAACATTAATAGATAATTATGGATTATCACAAGAAGAAGTTGCTAAAAAATTAGGTAAAGGAAGAAGTACAATTGCGAACATTGTCAGAATTTTAAACCTAGAACCTAGAGTATTAGAAATGGCCAAAGAAGGAAAATTAACAGAAGGACATTGTAAGGCATTACTAGCTATAACAGATCCAGAAAAACAATATAAAACAGCTGTGCAAATGTTAGAAAGAGGCGCTACAGTTAGACAAGTTGAAAAAAAAGCAAGAGCAAAAGAATCGAAAGAAGAACTAGATAGAAATCATATATTATACAAAAGTATAGAAGATAATTTCCAAAACTTTTTTGGCTCTAAAGTTAGATTAGATGCTGGAAAGAGGAGAGGAAAAATTATCATTGAATATACATCTAATGATGATTTAGAAAGAATATTAGGATTAATAAATAAATAGAACAGGTGATGTTATGGAAAATATAGTGGAGTTTTTTAGAACAGATAATTTTTTAATATTAATATCTGCAATCGTATGTATTCTATTAATAGGTTTTATTATTATGATTGTGAAATTGTTTTCAATCAATAAAAAATATAAAGCCTTCCTAAAAAAAATAGGAAATGGAGAAAATATAGAAGAAGACTTGGAAAATTATATGTATAGAGTTGAAAGAGTGGAAAAACAAAATGCAGAGATGAGAGGATTAATCAATGCAATAGATACAAATATGTCTAATTGCATACAAAAAATTGGAATTGTTAGATATAATGCATTTAAAGATACGGGAAGTGACTTAAGTTTTGCACTTGCTATGCTAGATGAAAACAATAATGGAATTGTATTAAATGGTATTTATTCTAGAGAAATGTCTAATATATATGCAAAACCGGTAGAAAAAGGAAAATCAAAATATACAATTTCAGAAGAAGAAAAAGAAGCTATACAAAAAGCAATTGACAATCAAAATGTATATAGGGTAAAAGAAAAATGAATCATATTATAAAAAAAATAAAGGAAAGAGACAATATTTTTGTTTTATTATTATTGTTGTTTACTTCAACTGGAATATGTTTAAATATGCTTATATCATCAAATGATGAAGTATGGAATTTTCAAAATGTCTATAAAATGTATAATGGATTTAAAATATATAAGGATGTAAATGTGATTATTACACCATTATTTTTTTGGTGTGCGGAATTTATATTTCATATATTGGGAGCTAACTTATTTGTATTTAGGTTAAGTCATTGCATTTTGATGTCCATATTATTTTTATTTACATATAAAATTTTAAAAAAATTAAATGTACCAAAGACATTTTCTCTATTAACGATTTTAGTAATGGTTTTACAAGAATTCTTTTTGCTAATAAGAACAAGTTTTAATTATAACAATATGGCCTTAATGTTTGCAGTTATAGGGATTTATTATTTAATCAATAGACAAAACAAAAGAAATTGGCTCATACAAGCAATTATTAGCATATGTATATTTTTAACAAAACAAAATATAGGTATATATTATATAGTGGCAAACATATTATATATGCTTGTTTCTGATAATGCAAAAGAATATAAAATAAAAGAATTTATAAAATATATAGCTTTAGTATGTATAGGAATTATCTTGTTTTTAAGTTTCTTACTAATAGATAATAATTTATATAATTTTTTCAATTACACATTTGGAGGATTAACAGAATTTGCAAATGAAAATGTAGCCTTTGAAGTACCTTGTATTATATATTTAGTTGGTTTGATGATTATAAATATTATTATTAGTATTTTTATAATTAAGAAAAAATGCTTTTCAAAAGAAAAGGAAGAAAATGTGAAAATATTATTTACATTTTCAATTGTTTTTTCACTGATTGCATATCCAATATTTAATTGGGCACATGTTTTAATGGGCACGCATATATGTGTTATAAATTTAGTATATATCGTTTATAATGTATTTAAAGATTTTGAAAAAAATATTGCAAAAATTGTTAAATTTATTAATTTTATTTTAATATTAGGTTTTATTGGATTTGCTGGATATAATATAGTGGTTTGGAAATTAAACATAGAGTCTGAACAATATCCATATTCATGGGAAGATCCTTTCTTTGGAGGAATTATTGCAACAGAAGAATATGAAAAAGATGAAAAAATTATTGATTATATAAAAAATAATGATAAAAATGTTATTGTTGTATCTAATAGAGCCGCATTATATATGGTACCATTAAAAAGAAATAATGGAGATTTTGATTTACCTTTTAAAGGAAACTTTGGAATAAAAGGAGAAAAAGGATTAATAGAAAAGATACAGAATATGTCAGATACCATATTTTTGATATATGAAAATGAAAGTAGTATATATTATCAAGAAGTAGTAGAAACAAAAGAATATATAAAAAATAATAAGAAATATATGGGAAAAATCGAAAATTTTAGTATATATGAATAAGTATGCATAAATATGTAAAAAATAAATAATAAATTTAAATAACTATTGACAAATGGATAAAAAATGTGTTAATATAAAAAATGTCTTTCAGACATGGAGAGGTGGTCGAGTTGGTTTATGGCACCAGTCTTGAAAATTGGCGTGCGTTTGTAGCGTACCGTGGGTTCGAATCCCACCCTCTCCGCCAAATAAATATAAAGTTAGATATCTAAATATATCTAACTTTTAATATATAAATGGAGAAATACCCAAGTGGTGAAGGGGACAGTTTGCTAAACTGTTAGGTCCCGTAAGGGACGCGAGGGTTCGAACCCCTCTTTCTCCGCCAAAATTCTTAAAACATATTTGAGATGTTTTAAGAATTTTTTTTTATAAAAAGATATTTACAAAAAAACGAATTTGTAATAATATAAAAAATATTCGTATATATTGCTAAAATAAAAAAAATAAGGTATAATTAAATAAAGAATTATGTCTAAAAAAGGATGGTGGTAAAATGGAAAAGAAAGATAAAAAAATAATAAATGCTTTCATTATTATTTTATTAGTATGTATGACCATTATTCTTTTTACAACTCAAGTACAAGCAGCTTTTAATCCAGATGATTGGAAACCGAATTCTACCACTAATGTAACAGGAGGAACTAAATTCCTAAATTTAGCAAATAAACTAATAGGAATGGTTCAAATTATAGGATCAATAACTTCAGTCATTGCTTTAATTATTATAGGAATAAAATATATGCTTGGAAGTGTAGAAGAAAAAGCGGAATACAAAAAAACCATGAAACCATATCTTATTGGGGCGGTAATGGTTTTTGGAATAACAAATATATTAGCACTTATACAAAGTATAGTAAGCGCTTTTTAAAAATAATAAGAAATGGGGGGGATATAGATGAATAAAAAGTCATTAATTTTTAACATAGTATTAATTCTATTTCTTATTATGATTATATTATGGATTTATCCATGTAATGTAAAAGCATTAAGTATAGATGGTATAATAGGCGGAGCAGATAGCTTTTTGAGTAAAGGTACATCAACATCTACTACAATAGATAATACAAAATTAGGAGAGACATCAGATTTTATATACAATATATTATTAGCTATCAGTATGGTAATTGCAGTTGTAGTAGGGATAATGTTAGGAATTAAATATATGGTAGCAACTTCAGAAGAAAAGGCAGATATAAAAGAAACATTAATACCATATGTTGTAGCCTGTGTTATTACGTTTGGTGCATTTACAATATGGAAGATAGTAATAAATATAATTCAATAATAGGAGGATATCAATGAAAATAAAAAAAATATACTATATTGGATTAGTTTTTTTATTGATTCTATTTTTATTAGGAAGTAGTGTTAGTGCATTTTCTATTGGAAATCTAAGTGGAAATACAGCAAGCACAAGTGAAATGCAAAAAGCAGGAAATAAAATAGTACAAATTGTAAGTACAGTAGGATCAATAATATCTGTAATTGTAATTATTGTTTTAGGTATGAAATATATGTTAGGTAGCGTTGAAGAAAGAGCAGAATATAAAAGTTCTTTATTACCATATTTAATTGGAGCAGCTTTTGTATTTGCAGCTTCAAATATAGCAAATATTATCTATCAAGTTGCAATAAATATTTAAGTATGCTATAATAAAATTATCTAAGAATTGTATACCTAAAGTACAAAAGAATATACAAATAAAAGGAGGAAAAGCCATGAAAAAAACTGTAAAAATAATATTAATTGCAATGATAATATTATTAGTAGCTTTAACTGTAACTGTTAATGCAGCATCATCAGGAGTTGCACCAGGATCATATACTGGTGGAGGAGCATCTGTTACTTCAATTAATAAAATAGGTAACCAAATTATTCAAATTGTAAGTACAGTAGGATCAATTGCATCAGTTATCGTTTTAGTTATATTAGGTTTAAAATACATGATGGGTAGTGCAGAAGAAAAGGCAGAATACAAAAAGACTTTATTACCATATATTATTGGTGCAGCATTTGTATTTGCGGCTTCAACTATTGCAACAGTTGTATTCAACTTTACAACAAGTTTGGGTAATTAAAAAATATAAAAATAGAACTTGGTTTATAAAAAACCAAGTTTTATTTTTTGTCTAAAAGTATACATAACTTTACTAGAATGTGTCAGCAATATTACATTCAAGTTACAATATAATTAAAAATCTTTTTTTTTGTAGAAATATATACTTTTTAAGAGATATTTATGTTATAATTATATATAATCGGAGTTAATGGGTAAAGGAGTGAAAAACAAATGAAAACATATGAAATACCTAGGAATTATAAAGGGGAAAGTAGAATATTATATATTTTTTCTACCAAAGCATTAATTTATACAATTGTTGGTATGGGAATAGGTTTAATATTCTATTTCATATTCAAAGTTTTAGGAATGCAATTTATTGGAATTCTTGCAGATGTTGTATGTGGTGCCATTGGGTTTGCTATAGGAACTTTTAAAATACCAGATAATAAAAAGTTCGAATTTTCAAGAAAAACCGGTGGGGAAAATATAGATGATGTTGCTAAAAGATGGATAAAATTTAAAAAGAAGAAAAATAGAGTGTATATATGGAAAGAGGAGGATACAAATCATGAGTGATAACCAAATAAGTAGCTTTTTAACAATTAGTTTAGTAACATTAGTCGTAATATTTTTTATATTATTAGTTGTGCTTGTTGTATTAATGCTTAAAGAAAAAAATAAAGATAAAGCAAAAAATATAGGAAATAAAGACTTACCAAATGAAAGTAAAAATGTTAAAAAAGATATTGAATATACCAAAAATTCAATATTTGATTTCATGGAATTTGACAAAATAGAAGATAACATGATTATTAGAAAAAAAGGAAGACAATATATCATGGTAATTGAATGCCAAGGTGTTAATTATGATTTGATGTCTGGATTAGAGAAAAATAGTGTTGAACAAGGATTTTTACAATTCTTAAATACATTAAGATATCCTATACAATTATATATCCAAACAAGAACAGTTAATTTAGGAAGCAGTATTAGCAGATATAAAGAGAGAGTAAATCATATAAGAGATGAATATATGCGAAAACAAATGGAATATAATTCAATGCTTAATTCAGATGGATATACTGAAAAAGAAATAAATAATGCTAGATTTGAATTAGTAAAGGCACAAAATTTATATGAATATGGTTTAGATATTATCAATAATACAGAAAAGATGAATCTTAATAAAAATATTCTAAAAAAACATTACTATGTTATTATTTCATATGTTCCAGAAGAGAACTCAAATGGAGGATATGATACAGAGGAAATAAAAAGTATGGCATTTTCTGATTTATATACAAAGGCGCAAGCTTTAATTAATTCTTTAGGGGTATGTGACGTTTCAGGAAAAGTATTAGATAGCGAGGAATTAGCAGAATTACTATACATAGCATATAATAGAGACGAATCAGAAAACTATCCATTAGAAAACGCTTTAAGAGCAGGGGTTGATGATTTATATTCAACTGCTAAAAATGTATTAGATAAGAGAATGAAAGAAATTGATACGGAAGTACAAACTAAAGCGAATATTAAAGCAAATGAAGCAGCAATAGAGGCTATGATGAATCAAGATAAATTAAGAAGAGTAAAACAAAAAGAAGAAAGAATGAATGAACTAATAGATGTTATGGCAAAAAGTTTACTAGATGAGAATGAGGAGATTTTAGGGGAAGATGTTGTTGAAGATGCAAAGACAATTATTGATAAAGAGAAAACTGAATAAGGAGGAAGAAAAATGTTTGGTAAAAAGAAAGAAACAGTCAAAGAAGAACCTATAAAAAAGGAAAAATTTGATTTTCTAAGAAAGAAAACCATTAAAGAATTAATAGCACCATCTGGAATAGATGCTAGTAATATAGATCATTTAGAAATTATCTCTAATACGAAAAGATATGCTAGAAGCTTTTTCGTTTCACAATTACCAAGAATGTGTACTTTCCCAGAATTATTCAGAGACTTGTATCTTTTCGGAGATATTAATACATCCATATACATAAACCCTATAAAGGAAGAAAGATCACAAAATGAATTAAATAGAGTTATCAATGAATTAGAGACTGAAAGAATTGTAGCAATGGATAAGGGAAATATTAATAGAGAAAGTACAATAACACAAAAGAGAATGGAAGCAGAACAATTGAGAGATGAAATTGCAGCAGGATTTAATAAATTATATGAAGCTTCTGTTATTGCAACACTTTTTGCATATAATTTAGATGAACTAGATAGAGATACAAAGATGTTGACTTCTGAAATGTCAAAAACATTAGTAAATATAAAAACAGCATGGGGAATGCAAGAAGAAGCTTTTCAATCTAATCTTCCATTATTAGAAGATAAAGTAAAGAAAACACATACATTTGACAGAAACTCAATGGGAACAGTATTTCCATTTACAACTTCAGAAGTAGGACATGCAACAGGCGTTCCATTAGGTTTTAATAAACAAACAGGAACACCAATATTATTTGATAATTTCCACCCATCTTTAACAAATTATAACATGGTTATATTTGCTAAATCTGGTGCCGGAAAATCTGTTACAATGAAAACATTGGTATCTAGATCATCCGTTTTAATGGGAATAGAAAGTTTAGCACTTGATGCAGAAGGTGAGTATACAATTGTTGCTGAAAGTTTAGGAGGAATTAATGTTGTTATTAGCCCTAATTCTCAAACAATTATTAACTTATTTGATATAGAAGTGGAAAGAGTAAAAGACGAAATAACAGGAAAAGAAAGAACTGTATTAAATATTGAAAATAAGGTAGAAGATGTTACGCAAGCTTTACTTACAATGGCAAAAGGAAGTACAAGAAGTACAGAAGTAAATGAGTTAACAAAACAAATCATTGCAGAATCCGTAGCCGAAGAATATGCAAGCTTGGGAATTACCAATAATCCAAATAGTTTATACAAAACTGCTAACATGGGATTAAATGGAGATAATTTATTTGAAAAAGAGAAAAAGGATATGCCAACAATAGGGAGTTGGTATAGAAGAATTCAAGAAAAAGCTAGAGATAACAAAAATCCAGATTATCAATTCCATTATAGTTATTTATTAAAAGTTATGAAACAATATGTTAGGGATTTTGATGGACAAATGGCATACTTTGATGGACAATCTACATTTGATTTATTAGAGGGTGCACCATTTATCAATTTGGATATATCACAGCTAGAGGAAAGATTTGCAAGACCATTAGCACAACAAATTTTACTTTCATGGATTTGGGAAAAATTTGTTAAGAAAAATAGTGAAGATAGAAAAAAAGCTACGCAAAAAAGAGTTTTAGTGGATGAGGCATGGATGTTATTGCCATATCCAGAAGCCGTAGACTTTTTAAATAAAATGGCTAGACGTGCCAGAAAAAGAAATGTATCTTTAGCAATCATATCTCAAAGATTCCAAGACTTTTATGAAAAACCAGAAGCACAAGCCGTTTTAACATCATCAGATACAAAATTATTTTTAGCACAAGATAAATCAGAAATACAATACTTAAAAGAAGTATTTAAATTATCTGAAGGAGAAGCAAACTTTTTAGTTACTTGTCAAAAAGGTGAAGGCCTACTAAAGGTAGGAGCAGATACTGCTATATTAAAAATTGTACCAACGAGAAAAGAATTTGAATTTGTTGAAACAAATTTAAATAAATTAGCACAAAGAAAACAAGATTAATAGTTGGAGGAAAAAATGAAATTTTTTGAAAATAAAAAGATTTGGAAAAAAATAGTCATCATGCTCCTTATGGTATTGCTTTTCCAATTTGGATTTGCAACACCAGTAAAAGCAGATGATACAGATTATGGAGGAATACTATTAAGTCCAATCATGCAATTAATTGTGGCTTTAGGTGACCGGAATTGTTAATATTACACATAAAGTAATCATGGGACAAAATGATTCGGTAATTCGTATAGATATGAATGAAGGATTTTGGGATGAATTAGCATCTATTTTAGTAGGAATTGTTGTAGCAATTGCAGCTGTATTGTTAATAGCATTTACTGCAGGCGCAGCGGCTGCAATAGCAGGAATTGTTATAGGAGCAACGGTTACAGCTTCAATTGGAACGGGAGCGGTACTTGTTTCGATAACAGCAGGAGTAGTTGCAGGTGTTGCTTTTCATAGCAGTATGTATCCAGAAGATTTAGTACTTCCTGTATATTCAATATCACCAGAAGAAATATTTAAGGGGCAAATATTACTTTTTGATATAGATTTCTTTAATCCTGTTCAAAGCATTTATGCCAGACTTGATGATGGAAGTAGTATAGAAATAAATAATAATCAAACAGATAGTGAATTAAGTGATACAATTGGTGATAGAACAATAGAATGCTATTTTTATCCGGCAGAAGGTAATAGTGTTAGTGACAATTATGATGATAATGATTTTAATGAAAAAGTACAAGATGGAGAATTAATAAAAACTTCAAAGCAGAATTCAGCATTAGAATTACAGACACTAGTTAGTCAATGGTATAACGCAATAAGAAATATTGCGATTGTTTTATCAATGTCTGTATTATTATATATAGGAATAAGAATGCTGTTATCAACAGTAGCGCAAGATAAAGCTAAATATAAACAAATGCTTATAGATTGGCTAGTAAGTTTATGTTTATTGTTTTTCATGCATTATATTATGGCTTTTTCTGTAACACTTGTAAAGCAATTCACAAAAGTAGTAGCAGCATCAAGTAATCAATCTGGTTCAAAAGCAACAGCATATGCAGCAGTATTAGAAGAAGATGAAGATGGAAAAATAATGGAAAAAATGGAAGACTTAGGATATTATAATCCAGATGATGAAGAAAATGATTATGTTGAAGAAGGACCCAATGAAGATGGAGATGGTACATCAAAATATGTAATGTGGCCAACCAATTTAATGGGACAATTAAGAATCCAAGCGGAAATGAGTTATGGAGATTCATCATTTATAGGGTATGGAATATGTTTCTTTGTATTAACCATATTAACTATATTCTTTGTATTTACATATTTAAAAAGGGTTCTATATATGGCCTTTTTAACAATGATAGCACCATTAGTAGCATTAACGTATCCAATTGATAAAATAAGTGATGGACAAGCACAAGCTTTTAATAAATGGTTAAAGGAATATGTATTTAATTTATTAATTCAACCTTTACATTTATTAATCTATACGATATTAGTTACATCAGCATTTAACTTAGCAGGTAAAAATCCAATATATTCAATAGTTGCAATTGGATTTTTAATACCAGCAGAAAAATTGATGCGTAGTTTCTTCGGATTTGAAAAAGCATCTACACCACCATCAATGGCAGGTGCTGCAGTAGGCGCAGGTTTGTTCAATACAGGATTACAAAGATTATTACATGGAGCACCTCCAGGAAAAGGAGGAAAAGGTGGTGGAAATGGTGCAAATGGTCTTGATGGAGAATCAGGAGCACCTTCTAGAATAGGATATAATAGTAATTTTGATAGTGAAGAAACATTAGCTAAAGCCTTAGGCGGAGGAAAAGATGGAGACACTAATTATGAAGAAGACGCAATGAATAAATACAAAAGTGAAGGATATGGACAAAATGCAAATGGAGATTATTTTAATCCATGGACAGATGAGTATGATCCGGATTATGATCCACTTCAAGATAAAGAATACAATAAAGGACTAGGTTTATCAGATGGAGATGATGGAGGAATCGGAGACACAGGAGATTCAGGAAGTTTGGATTCTCCAAGACAATATAGTATAGCAGGTGATTTAGGACGTAAATTTGTAAATAGTAAAGCTGGAACACCAGTTAGAAAAATAAAAGGTTATGCAGGAAGTGCAAGAAAATGGGTTGGAGGAAAAGCTAGAGCAATAGGAAACAAAGTAGGAAATGTTAAGAGAGGAATACAAAGTAATGATAAATTTAGATATTTAGCAGATTCTAAAGAAGGACAATTTATAAAAGGTGCAGGAAGAGCAATAAAATATACAGCAAAACAAGGAACAAGAAATGCAATAAGAGCTGCTAGAAGAACAGTAGGAGGTGCAATTGCTGCGGCTCCAAATGTGGCAGTAAGAGCAGCTGCAGGAGCTGCGTTAGGGGCAACAGCAGGAGCAATTGGTGTTGGAGCAGCGGTAGCATCAGGTGATCCAAGTAATTTAATTACATATGGTGGTGGAGCAGCCGCAACGGCAGCCGCAATAGCTGCATCTAGATCTGGTGTAGATATATCTAATACAAAAACAGCAGCACAAATTGCAAGAGAAAGACAATTTTATGGTGATAGGTATGATCAACATGTTGCAGAAAAGAACATGAAAGAATGGAAGAAAGATGTAGAAAAGAGAGAAGAAATGGAAAAATATATAGGTTCTGTTAGTACTAAAGATTTGTATAAAGGAAAATCACCAGTTATTGATCAATATTTGAAAAATGAGGTAACAGATGTAAAAGATATAGCAACGATAGAAAAAATGTTAAAAGACGGAAAGATAAAGTCAAGAGAAGAAGGTATTGCTTTACAAGCAAATATTGATAAAAAAGGTGATTTGGAAAAAATGAAACCAAAAGATAGAGAGGATTGGAGAAAAGAGGATACAGAAATCTATAAAAAGAAAGGATATTCAGAACAACAAGCTACTAATATGGCTCAAAAACAACAAGATAGAGAGATTGAATATTTACAAATTAGGCGAAAACTATAAAAAGGAGGGAACTATATGATTATAAATATTAGTTACAAAAGTAATTATTATTGCATAATTATATAGTTCTTATTGATAAATAATAAAAGAGAGGAAAAATATGAACAGATTCAAAAGATGGTATAACCAAAATAGAAAAACATTATGGATATATATTGGCATTATTGCTTTAATACTTATAGTTATACAATTGTTTAATTATTGGAGTAAAATAGATAATGAAAAAAAATTAGAGGAAGCAAATCAAGTGCAAACTTCTAATAATGTAGAACAATATAATAGTGTTACATTAGATGAAAAAGAATCAACAATTACAGGAGAAAAACTTTCAACATCTCAATTGTCAGAAGTAGATGCAATAGATATGTTTATTGAATATTGTAATAATCAACAAATTTCAGAAGCGTATGATATGTTAACTGATGATTGTAAGCAAGAAATGTATCCAACAGAAGATGTGTTTAAAGAAGCATATTATGATAAGGTTTTTGAAAATACGAAAAAAAATGTTGGTGTTGAAAATTGGATAAACAATATATATAAAGTAAAATTTAATGAAGATTTTTTAGCAACAGGAAAATATACAAAAGAAAATACGAAACAAGACTATATTACAGTAGAAAAAAATGATGATACCTATAAATTAAATATTAATAATTATATAGGAAAAAAAGAGATAAATAAATCTAGTGAACAAAATCAAGTTCAGATTGAGGTTTTAGAAGAAAAAATGTATATGGATTATCAAATATTTAAAATAAGAGTAAAAAATAATTCAGAAAGTGATATAAGACTAGATGATGGACAAGATATAAAAGCAATGTATATTGAAGATAAAAATGGTGTACATTATGCAGCATATACACATGAAATTAGTGAAACAGAACTAGAAGTTAGTCCAAGAGAAACAAAAGAAATAGAAATAAAATATTATAGTAAGTATGGTTCAGAGAAAAAAATAAATAAAGTAGTTTTTTCTAGAATGATCTTAAATTATAAAACAAATTCGCAAAAATACAATTATTCTTTTGAGATAGAAATATAAAGTAGGAGTGAACATGAATAATAATTTAGAACAAATAAAACAGACATTAATAAATGTAGCGAGAAAACATAGCAAAGTAGGCATTATTCTTATAGCTATAATATGTATAATTGTTATCATTATATCAGGAGCTGTATATGTAATAAAAAAGCATGACGGTACATATGAAGAAGGTGATTGGGCTAATACACAGTATGCAGCAGGGCAATATACGGGAAATACAAATATAAATTCTGATGGAAAGATATCTACCAATATGTCAGCTCAAGAATTATGGGATAAAATGATGGAGGAAGGCAGTAGAGTTGATTTATATTTAGATGGACCGGAAGAGTTATTAAAATTAATGAATGCTGAAATAGTAACCAATTATCCAGATTTAAGACCAAATCCAGATGAAGAAATTGATTGGGACACAATCAATAGTGATTTAGATTCTACGGAAGTGCAGGGAATTATTAAGTTTAAAAGAGCGCAAAGTGATGGAACAACTTCTACCATGTCATATGTAGATAGTGATACCTTTTATAATTGGATAGAAGTATATTGTTCAACAGGAGATGAAACTGCAAGACAAAATGCATTAACACATTTCACAATAGAAAAAAATATGACAGCAGGGAGTGCATCAACAGATAATCTAGAATATAATGGAAAAGATGTTGTAACAGATATATCAGAAAGAATCGTTGCAGCCGCAAAAATTACACCATGGCCAGGTGCAAGTTTGTGCCAAGCTTGGGTAAGAGCTGTCTACGCAAATGCGGGATTAGGTGATGTACCTTATGCAAAAGCCGTAGATGCGTATAGAGCAAATGTTGTATCAACAGAAATGGATAATATACCAATAGGAGCAGCAGTATATGGAACTGGAACTGGAGCATATGGAGCAGGACATGTAGGGATTTATATAGGAAATGGACAAGTAATGGATAGTGTTAGTAGTGGAATAAGAACACAATCTTTAGAAGAATGGGTAGCATGGCAAGAAAACTATGGTTTTGTGGTAGATGGTAGAACAGGATGGCTTGGATGGGGATGGCAAGCAGGAAGTCCAACGAAAATTATATCTGGTGGAGACGAAGATAGTGAAGATGCAGATAGTGAAGATGCAGATGAGAAAAAAGATACTTCAACTGTAGATATGCAATTAATAACAGACAATGGAAAAATAACCTTTTATAATGGTGATGGTTCTGCAATGGAAGGCGGAAAACTAAATGCTATAGGATATGAATTATCTGATGGACAAGTTGCTATGAAAGATTTGCAACAATATAAAAATAGTGTTATTTATATAGAGACAGCGGAAGATGGAGAAGGATCATATGCAAATGGGAAATTCTTCTATGTAACAGATACTGGAGGGGGATTAGCAGATAACCAAGTAGACGTATATGCAAATGTAGATCAATCAACTTTAAATGCAGCACCTTATGGTTCATATACAAGTGGAGCAAAAATATATTTAGTAGAAAGTAATGTTACATTAGATGATTATAACAGTAAGTATTTAAATAAAGAAGCAGAACAAGTAAATTCAGGTACAACACAAAATCAAAACGCATATAGCGTAGTTGTAGCCACTTGGAGTACAACACAAGTAATCGTTGAAACAGATGATGCACAAGTGCAGGCAAGTGATAACACAACATTGTCAATGACAACGCAAAAAATAAATTATCAGGATTTTGTTAGTGGATATACAATGCCTTTTGATTACTTATGGGATTTATTAGTTCAAAGTGAGGACCAAGATTTTGTATTAGATTTAGCCGATTTAGTATATGATAGTGATATAGAAATCACAGTACATGATAATTTAAATGTACATACGAAAAAAGATATATATAATTATACTAGGACAGATAAAGTACAAACAACTAATGTAGAGGGAAGTATAACATATACGCCAAATAATACAACTGGTGCTTCACCTTCAGCTGAAAGTCAAGTAAAAACAATTTCTAAGTCGAGTGGGTTTGAAGCAAAGGAATACCCGACGCCATGTAAAACGACTAAAACCACAATCACAACGACAAATACATTAGATATTAGTTTAACAAAGGCAGATGTATGGATGTTAAATTATGAAAAACAATATGAATATCAAGGAACACAAAATGGTGATGAACAAAGTGGAGGTGCTCATTCGTTAGATAATGTAGATTATGGAGATCCAGAGCAGATACAAGAAGATAGAAATGGAGATGGAGCAGCAACATTACAATCAGAGGAAAGTACTTTAAGAAGTCAAGGAAATACAATAGTTAGTTCTAGTGTAAATACAACTTGTAATGTATGGCATGGTGTATTTGAAATAACAGAGGAAATTACAAATAAAACAGATACAACGAAATATGT
Organism: uncultured Clostridia bacterium; assembly: GCA_944386365.1. Taxonomy (GTDB): domain Bacteria; phylum Bacillota; class Clostridia; order TANB77; family CAG-508; genus CAG-269. The sequence goes on along the minus strand of CALXAT010000004.1, from coordinate 23,988 downwards.
TTCCTCACCAGCTACGGTAGAAGAAAAGACGGATAAAAATGCAACAGAACCAAATTTTGTAACGATATTATTAAAGGATGGAAATCAAAGAGCAAAACATAATATTTTAGGTGCAACGGCATGGTTATTTGATTTATTAGAAGGAAATGAAAAAACAGCGGATATGGTAGATTTAACAAAGTATTTATTATATAAAGCTACTGGAAAAGATTATGGTGTAACAGAATTTGATTTTAATGTATTTGTATTTAATGGTGTTTCTGGTGCTTCAGGCGGATTGGGTCTATTAAGTATTACATCAACGACTTTTACGAGAGATGAGTTTATTGCAGCAGTACAAAGTTATGCAGCAGCTATTAGTAAAGGTTCAGGAACACAAGTATTTAGAGATAATGCAGGAACTATATATGATGTATGTGTAAGAAACAATATAAACCCTGTACTTTGTGCAGCACAAGCATGGCAAGAACAAAATTGGGATGACCCAAGTACTTCACCATATAACTATTGGGGTATAGCAGTATATAATGGACAAAATTACGGAAATAGTTATTCAAGCATGGAAAATGCTGTACAAGGATATTGTAATCAAATTAATAGTCAAATTAGTGGAAATATGAAATCTACATATCAAGCAAGGGCTGCAGAATTTGCTACGGTTAATAATAAATTTAAAGGAGATATGTCTACAATATATGATGTATTTTCAGCATATGCCTATATAGGAGATGGACACACATTGCAAGAAGAAGCAGATTATGCTGCAGCTTATGTTGAAAAAATAATGCAATGTGCAACTCAAATTTTCGGAGAAGGAGCATTAGTAGCTACATCTGGAACAGCATCAACTGAATATGCTAATGCAGATGCATATACAAAAGTAGCGAATTTATTTCCAAATGGTATACCTCAAAATGAAGCGGAATTAATGCCATATTTAACAACAATAAATGTTCCAGCAACAAGCAAAAGCGGATCAAAATTTACTATAGCTGTTCAAGTGCATAAAGCAATTGCTCAAGACGTATATAATGCATGTTATGCAGCACAACAAGAAGGATTTAAAGTATATGAAATTGGTGGATATGGAAGCTGGAGATGGTCTGATACTGCAGGTAAAGCAGGAGGATTACCTCATAGTCAACATTGCTATGGATTAGCAGTTGACATTAATTCAACAGAAAATGGACAATTTAAAAATGGAAGTCCAACAGGAAATTGGTTTTATGATCCTGGAAACAATCCATATTCAATAAAACCAGATAGTGCCTTAGTTAGATCTTTTAAAGCAGCTGGCTGGGGCTGGGGAGGAGAATGGACATCTTCTAAGGACTATATGCATTTTTCATTCTGTGGAACATAGTTATAAAAATAGGAGGCATTAGATGAAAAATAAAAAGAAAATTATAATTTATTCTATAATATGCTTATTTGTTGTTATTTTAATAGTATCAATTTTACTAATTAAAGCATTAAAAGAAGAAGATAGTAAGTATGATGAAATACTTGAAAGTAAAGAAGGAATTATGTCTGAGGATGAAAATCCAATTTCACTTATTAGGACAAATAATACAGTAACATATTATACAGTTGATAGCTGTCTAAAATCATACTTTACAATGTTAGAAGTCGAGGATAGAAATGTATTAATGGCATATTTAAATGAAAATTATATAGATAATAATAATATTAATAATAATAATATACTTACTGTTTTAGAACAATATAATGATTATAATACATATCGAACAGCAGAAATGTATGAACTAGCTAATTTTAGTATAACAACATATTATGTTAAAGGAAGAATAGATCAAAAAAATGTTTATTTTATTGTTCATTTAGATGTTAATAATCAGACATTTGATATAGAACCAATTACAGAAGATTTTTATAATGATAGAATTAATAACAAAAAAGATGCAGAAGAGGATGGAGTACAAGATATAGCAAAAAAAGTTTATAATTCTTTCGTATATAAAGATTTAAATGATGAAGTTATATCAAAGTTATATTTTGCAGATTATATAAAAACTATGCTTACAGATAGTGAAGAAGCTTATAATTTGCTAGACAAGGAATATCAAGAGAAGAGATTTGATTCATTGGATGAATTTAATAATTATATACAAGAAAATAGTGCTAGATTAAATTATTCAGTTGAATTTGAAACTAAAGATGTGTCAGATTATGAAAATTTTAATGAATATTATGAATTTGCAAGCAAACATGAGAAATTTGGATTAACAAACTATTTGGTAGAACAATTTACAGACTATACGAGATATATTTGTGTGGATGGATATAATGATTATTTTATATTTTATGTTACATATCCAGGAACATATACAGTAAGGTTAGATTCATATACAATAGATATGGAAGAATTTATAGAAAAATACAATTCATCAACAAATGAAGTTAAAGTAGGAATGAATACACAGAAAATTATAGAAGCAATTAATACGAAAGATTATCAATATATATATGATAAATTAGATGATACATTTAAAAACAATAATTATAGTACTTTAAACGATTTAGAGGAGTATATAAAAAACAATTTCTTTGATACTAATGAAGTAGAATATACAAATTGTTATCAGGAAGGAAATGTATATATATATACATTGAAAGTTAAAGATGCAGAAAATCCAAATACAAATGAAAAAGAGTTAACAATTATTATGAATTTAAAAGAAGGAACAGATTTTAATATGTCTTTTAGCATAGAATAGTAAGAAAAATTCATGTATGGATAATTAGATGAATAAAAATATAAAAACAGTATTTAATAGAAATAAGCGTTATTGTATTAATAATTATTAATTATTTGAATAATATAATTATAAAAAAATATTGAATAAAAAGAGAGAATGTGATATTCTCTCTTTAGTTTTAGAATTATCATATAGGAAGGAGATAATATGATAGAAATAAAAAACATATCAAAATCATATATAAAGGGAAATAAAATAATTGATAATATGAATTTAGAAATTAACAATGGAGAAATTCTTGGATTTATAGGACCTAATGGCGCAGGTAAGACAACTGTCATAAAGATGATGACAGGAATTTTAGAAATAGATGATGGAGATATTTTAATTGATGGAAAAAGTATAAAAAATAGTCCTTATGAAGCCAAAAAAAATATTGGACTTGTTCCAGATAGCCCAGATATGTTCTTAAATTTAAAAGGAATTGAATATCTGAATTTTATGGCAGATATTTATAAAGTAGGACAAGGAGAAAGAGTAAAAAAAATAAGAGAACTATCTAAAAAATTTGATATGGAAGAAGCTTTAAATGAAAAAATAGAAAGTTATTCACATGGTATGAGACAAAAGATAGTAATAATTGGAGTATTATTGCATAGTCCTAAAAATTGGATATTAGATGAACCAATTACAGGATTAGATCCCAAAGCAATTTATGATTTGAAAGTGATGATGAAAGAATATGCTAAAAAAGGTAATGTTGTATTTTTCTCTACACATATATTAGATGTTGCTGAAAATTTATGTGATAGGGTGGCTATTATTAATAAAGGAAAAATTGTATTTATAGGAAAAATAGATGAATTAAGAAAAAAAATGAAAGATAATAACTCATTAGAAAAATTATTTATGGAGATAATAGAAAATGATTAAAAATATAATATTATTAACAAAAATTTCTACTAGAAATTTTTTTCAGAATTTTAATTTACTAGACAAAACGACAAGAAAAATTGATAAAAAATCGATGTATGTTTGGTTAATTATTATTGTCATGATAGCAATAACATATTTAAGTAATGAAATATTAAATATGTTAGATGATTATGGACAGATAAAAATATTTTTAGAAGTTCTTTTTACATTAGGGATTATCATCATGTTCATGCAAACGATAATTGCTAGTATGAATATACTGTATTTTTCTAAGGATATAGAATATTTTTTACCATTTCCAATTAAATCGGAAGAATTATTATTATCTAAAGTAAATACAATAATCAACATATTGTATGGTACAGAATTATTATTTATGCTGATTCCATTAATATTATATGGAATATCTACATCAGCACCATTTTTGTATTATATAACTACAATTTTAGTATTAATATTATTACCAATTTTTCCAGCTGTATTAATTAGTATAATAGCATCCATTATAATGAAATTTATAAAAGTAATAAAACATAAAAATAGATTTCAAATTATAATAACATTATTTTTTATTATTCTGATTGTTTTATTAGAAATTTTATTTATAAGAGTGGCTATTTCAAATCAATTTGATTATAATACAATAGAAGTAAATATTAAAACTATATCAGAAAATATAAATAAAAGTATGCTTGTTGTGAATCCTTTAATTTCTATTTTAAATCAGAATCATATATTTATAAATTTATTAAAAGTAATTATAATTTATATAATTATGTATGGTTTATTAATATTAATAGGAAAGAAAACATATATAAAAAATATTTTAAAAACAACAGGCTATAATAAAAATAAATATAAAAAAGAAGTAAATTTTGAAACACAATGTAAACCACAAAATGCATTAAAATCCTATATAAAAAATGATATGAAAAATTTCTTAAAAAATGCTATATTTTTTATGCAGACAGTATATCCAATATGTATGATCATATTTATGCTTATACTAATGACTGTTTATTTCAAAATAGGAATTATAGAAAAAAATCAAGAATTGTCAGATTTACTAGGTGGAATGAATTTAACAATAGAAGGTGTATGCATCATTTTAGGAATTGCACAAGTATTATTTTCAATAGGAGGAATATCTATTTCAGCTATTTCAAGACAAGGAAAAAATGCAGTTTTTATGAAGTATATACCAATTAGTATATATAAACAATTTGTGATAAAAAATATACCACAAGTTAGTATAAATATAATAACTATTACTATTATATTATTATGTACAAAATTAATATTTGTAAAAATATCGATATGGAATATGATTTGTATATTTTTCTTATGTTTAGTTATTAGTGTATTAAATAGTTATCTTATGCTGATTGTGGATATAAAAAGACCAATATTAGATTGGAATTCAGAGATTGAAGTGTTAAAACAAAATGGCAATAAAATATTTCAATATGTATGGACAATTATAGTCGTTATAATTTTAATGTACATAAAAGGAACATTTGAAGACATGAATTTATATATAGGAATGTTAGCTACATTTGCAATTTTTGGAATTTTATTATTCATTGCAGATACTTATGTTAGAAAACAAATTAAGAAAAATAAATTATTTAAAAATATAATATAAGAAAAAAAGAAATATCAATAAAATAATAAAAATTGATATTTCTTTTTTTATATAAATATATTTATGAAAATATTTCCAATAACTCTAAAAACAGAATTTGTATTATATAATTCAATAAAATAATTTTTAACAAAAGGAATTTGAAATATAAGGAACAAAATAAGAATAACAATTATAAGTGCAATAAATGATTTTACATAGTCAGAGAATGATTTTTTATATCTTATTTTATAGCCTCGATTTTTTAAATCTTGTATATAGGCATCATGATATGCTTGTTGTCTAGCTTGATTTATTTGTTGTTCATATTCTAAATTTCTTTTGTATTGTTGTTCAAATTGTGGATTTTGCTCAGGAGAATATGGATTATTTTGAATATTGTTATTAACGTTAGTATTAAAATTATTTCTATCTTGAGAATAAGTATTTTCATTATATATATGTTGTTGCAAATCATTTAATTTATTTTTCAAAACTTGATTTTGTTGATACATTTCATCATATTTATCCTGAGAAATTGTAGAAGTATTTAGTTTTTCATCATACAAAGATTTTAATTCAGGATTAGATAAAGTTTCATAAGCTTGATTAATGATTTTAAATGTTTCTTCCGCTTCTTTTTTATGTACATCATCTTGTAAATCAGGATGATATTTTTTAGCTAGTGTTTTATATGCTTTATCTATAATTTCAGGTGAAGCATTTCTATCTACTTCTAATATTTCATAATAATTTTTATCCATAGTAATATCCTTTCACGTAAATAATAGCATAAAACGGCAAAGTATGCAATAAATTTAGTATGAAAAAAGTTGAAAGATTAACTTTCAACTTTTTCCTTAATATCTTCTGTTTTATTTTCTTTTTCAAGTGCTTTCTTTTCTTTTTGTTTTGTAGCTAAGTTATCTTTTGCAACTGTCATTAGCAATTTAATTCTATTTGCTTGATTGGTTTCACTAGCACCTGGATCATAGTCAACAGGAGAAATATTAGCATCTGGATATTTTTCCCTAATGGTTTTAATAACACCTTTACCAACAACATGGTTTGGTAAACAAGCAAATGGTTGAACACAAATGATATTTGGAATATCATGCTCAATATATTCTATCATTTCGGCTGTTAAAAACCAACCTTCACCTGTTTGATTTCCGATAGATAAAACGTCTTTAACTTTATCTTCTAAGTGCCAAATATCACAAGGTGGTAAATAACCTTTTTTAGAATTTGCCAAAGCAATTTTCATATCTTTTTCTAATATATCAATCAATTTGATAGCGGCTTTCATAATTTTAGCAGAAGTTTTATTGGTTTTTAATAAACTATTAAATGTAATTTTATGTGTAGCCATAAATTTCACAAATCCCATAAAATCAGGTAAGATTACTTCAGCGCCTTCTTTTTCTAATAAATCTGCAACATGATTATTTCCAAATGGGTGATATTTAATAAGAACTTCTCCAACAATACCAACCCTAGGTTTTTCAATGGATGTATCTAATTCTATTTTTTCAAAGTCATTAACAATGTCATAAATACTTTGTTTAAATTCTTTGTTTGATGATTTTTGAAGCAATTTTTTACATTTTACCATCCATTCATCAAACAGTTTTTGTGTTTCACCTTTATGCTTTTCATAAGCTCTATTTTTTGTTAACATTTTTTGTAATAAATCACCATATAGGACAGTTTTTAATAAACGTTCAATTAATGGAACAGTTATTTTAAATCCAGGCATTTTTTCCATACCAACGATATTAAAGGAAATAACAGGTATATTTTCAAATCCTGCATCTTTTAATGCTTTTCTAATAAATCCTATATAATTGGTTGCTCTACATCCACCACCTGTTTGAGACATGATTAAAGCAGTTCTATTTAAATCATATTTACCAGATTGTAATGCTTCAATCATTTGTCCTGTAACTAAGATAGATGGGTAACAAGCATCATTATTGACATATTTTAATCCAGTTTCTACTGTTTTTTGTGTACATTCTCTTAATAATTCTACTTTATATCCACTAGATTGTACGGCAGCTTCTAATAATTCAAAATGAATAGGTGCCATTTGTGGTATTAAAATTGTATAATCTTTTTTCATATCCTTTGTAAAGATTTTTTTATGTTGTTCATAATTCCCCATAGGTTTGTTTTCTCTTTTTTCTTTTTCACGTCTTTTCATGCTAGCAAGTAATGAACGAATACGAATTCTAACAGCACCTAGGTTATTGACTTCATCAATTTTTATTAACGTATACATTTTATCATAACTAGACAAAATTTCTTCTACTTGGTCTGTTGTAACAGCATCAACACCACATCCAAAAGAATTTAATTGTACGAGTTCTAGGAAATCATGTTTTCCAACAAAATCGGCTGCAGCATAAAGTCTTGCATGGAATACCCATTGGTCAACAACACGGATTGGTCTTTTTACTTCTGTTTGGTTTGAAATACTATCCTCTGTTAAAACACATAATCCTAATGAAGTAATTAAAGTATCAATACCATGGTTGATTTCTGGATCTACATGATATGGACGGCCAGCTAAAACAATACCCTTTAAATGGTTTTCTTCTATGTATTTTACAGTTTCTGCACCTTTTCTACGGATATCTTCTTTGCATTTTTGATATTCTTGTTCTGCTTTATCTGCTGCTTCATTTAATTCTTCTTTTGTAAAGTTATATGGTTTAAACTCATCTAATTCTAATATTCTTTTTACTAAGTTTTTCTTATCAAATGGTAAGAATGGATTTAAGAATTTTACGCTAGGGTCTTTTAATCCTTCTACATTGTTTTTTAATACTTCAGAATAAGATATAACAATTGGGCAGTTATAATGGTTATCTGCTTTTTCATATTCTTTTCTAGAATATGGCATACAAGGATAAAAGATGGTTTTAATACCTTGTTCTAATAAACTTTCAATATGTCCATGAGAAAGTTTGGCTGGATAACATACAGATTCCGAAGGCATTGATTCCATACCTTTTTCATACGTTTTTCTAGTACTTTTTTCAGAAAGAATAACTCTAAATCCTAAACTAGTAAGAAAAGTAAACCAGAAAGGATAATCCTCATACATATTTAAAACCCTAGGGATTCCGATGGTTCCTCTTGTTGCATATTGTTCTTCTAATGGTGTATAATCAAAAATTCTATGATATTTGTATTGTACTAAATTAGGTAAATTTTTAGATTTTGTAACAATACCGGCACCTTTTTCACAACGATTACCTGTTACATGAATTTGGCCATTGCTAAATTTGTTAATGGTTAATTTACAATGGTTTTCACAGTTATTACAATGTGTATGTGTAATTTTTATTTTTAAATTATCTAATTCATCTTCTTTTAAGATAGTAGAGGTATATTCCATATCTAAATTGGCTTCATATTGTTCTTTTGAAAGTAAAGCCATTCCGTAAGCACCCATTAATCCTGAAATATTTGGTCTTACTACATTTTTACCAACAATCAATTCAAAAGCTCTAAGGACAGCATCATTATAGAAAGTACCACCTTGTACAACAATATGTTTTCCTAAAGTTTCTACATCTCTTACCTTCATAACTTTTTGGATAGCATTTTTGATAACAGAATAGGATAATCCACTAGAAATATCACCAACGGAATAGCCTTCTTTTTGTGCTTGTTTGATTTTTGAGTTCATAAATACGGTACATCTTGAACCTAAATCAACAGGTGTTCTAGATTTGATAGCTTCTTTTACGAATTCAGATATTTCTAAATTTAAACTCTTAGCAAATGTTTCAATAAAAGAACCACATCCAGAAGAACAAGCTTCATTTAACATGATATTATCAATAGAACCATTTTTGATTCTGATATATTTCATATCTTGCCCACCAATATCCACAATACTGGTTACATCAGGTTCAAAGGTTTTAGCAGCTGTATAATGAGCAATGGTTTCAATTTCATTTAAATCAACATTTAGTGCTGTTTGAATTAATTTTTCACCATAACCTGTTACACCACTATATCTTAAAATCGCTTTTCTAGGTAAGACTTTATACAATTTTCTTAACATATCCATAACACTTTGTAATGGATTTCCCTCATTACTACCATATAGAGAATATAACAAGTTACCATCTCTATCGATTAATACAAGTTTTGTCGTTGTAGAACCTGCATCAATTCCTAGGAAACAATCTCCTTCATAATTTTCTAATGGTTTTGAAGGAACGGTTGCTTTACTATGTCTTTCTTTAAAAGCCTCATATTCTGCTTCATCTTTAAATAAAGGGTCAAGTGGTTGTGTAGTTGTATCATGAGAATTTTTGAAATTCTCTATTTTTTTCTCTAATTCATCAGGTGTAATTACCTCTGTATTAAAAGAATCTAAAGCTGCACCTTTAGCAACTAACAAATGAGCATTATCAGGCACAATAACTTGATCATCTGTCAAATGCAAGGTTTCAATAAAACGTTTTCTTAATTCTGGAAGATAACTTAAAGGACCACCTAAAAAGGCAACATTTCCTCTAATTGGTCTGCCACAAGCCAATCCACTAATCGTTTGATTAACAACTGCTTGAAAAATGGAAGCAGCAATATCTTCTTTTGCAGCACCTTCATTAATTAAAGGTTGAATATCCGTTTTTGCAAAAACACCACAACGAGAAGCAATTGGATAAATTGTTTGATATCCTTTTGCTAATTCATTTAATCCTGCCGTATCTGTATGTAATAAAGAAGCCATTTGATCTAAGAATGCACCAGTTCCGCCAGCACAAGTTCCATTCATTCTTTGCTCAATAGAATTATCAAAATAGATGATTTTAGCATCTTCTCCACCTAATTCAATAACAACATCTGTTTTAGGAAAATATTTTTCAATGACTCTTTTACAAGAAACAACTTCTTGAATAAAATCAACACCTAAAAATTTTGCTGCAGACATAGCTCCAGAACCAGTTAAAGCAACTGTAAAAGAAGAAGAAGGATATTTTTCTAATAATTCTTCTAGCACATCACAAACTGTTTTTTTAGCGTCTGAAAAATGTCTACGATAATCAGAATATATGGTATTTTTGTTATTATCCATTACAATAATTTTAACTGTTGTAGATCCAACATCAAGTCCAACATGTAATATTTCATTCATGACAAAAACTCCTTTTTTGTATATATTTTTTCATAATAAACCACCCTAATTGTATACGGAAAAGCCACTTTTGTCAAATGGAAAATACTGTAAAAGTTAGCAAAAAAAGAACATGTTTTTCATTAATTTTGAAGTAATAAAATGAGAATTTTCAAATAACTTTTTAATTTTAATATATAAGAGTTCTAATTAGGACAAACAAGAAATACAATAAGTAATAGATAAATGAAATTGAAAAGATATTTTAAAGAAAAGGAATATCTAAGGAAAGGAATGTTGTAAATGAATAAAAAGATTATAATGATTTTTACAGGATTATTAATTGTGATATTAGTAGGAGGATATTTCATAATTCATTATTTTAAAAGACAACAACAAGAAACGACAATAGAGGAATATACGCCAGAGGAAGAAATTACAGAAGAACAAAATAGACAGACAATTGTTAGCCTATATTTTTTAGAAAAAGAAACAAATGCATTAGCACCAGAAGCAAGATTAGTAGATATAAAAGAAATTATGAATACACCATATGATAAATTGGTAAATATGTTAATAGAAGGTCCTAAAAATGAAAAATATACAAGATTACTTCCAGAAAATACAAAATTAAACAAAACATATTTAGAAAAAGATATGTTATATATAGATTTTTCTAATGAATTTTTAAATTATAATAAAGAAGATCCAACTGTAAAACAAAATATAATTGATAGTCTAGTAAAAACATTAACACAACTTACAGAAATAAATTCTATTAAGATTTTAATTAATGGTGAAGAGAATGAAGAATTTAACGAAATTTATACATTACGTTCAAATACATAAATGTAAATATTTTATAAAATTATTTTAAGATTTTAAATAGTTTAATATATTTAATGAATCGATTAAAATGGTTTAAAAAATATTCAACTTCATGTAAAGATTTAATCGTATTATCTTTGCAACATTTAAAATTAAATTTCTTTTTAGGGGATGGGCATTTTCCATCTCTGTTTTCTATTGGTTTTATGATTTTTTTATCCATAAAATCACCTCAAAAGTTTATATATAATAGTATATGATATGTTTAAAAAAATGTTATAAAAAGAAATGTTTACAAACATTATGTAAATGTGATACAATATGACAAAACAAGATAATTGTAGGGGATTGAGATGAAAAAAAATATAGAATTAAAGGAAAATGAGAGAATAGATGATTTAGAATGTAAAGGATTAAAAATTATTCAAAATAAAGAAGGATTTTGCTTTGGAATAGATAGTATATTACTTTCAGACTTTGCAAAACAAATTAAAAAAGGAGCAAAGGTACTAGACTTGGGTACAGGGACGGGTATTATTGCAACGTTATTGTGTGGAAAAACACAGTTATCTGAAATCACAGGAGTAGAAGTTCAAGAAGAAGTTTGTGAAATGGCCAATAGAAGTATACAGCTAAATCATCTGGAAAATAGATTTAAGATCATTCATGATAACATCATAAACATGAATAAGTATTTTAAGAAAAACACATTTGATGTGATTGTGACAAATCCACCATATAAAAAAGAAGCAACAGGTGTGCAAAATGAAGATACAAGGAAATTAATTTCCAGACATGAGGTAGAAGCAAATTTAGAGGATTTTGTAAAAATTTCTAAAGATATGCTAAAAGATAAGGGAGAATTTTATATTGTATATAGACCAGAAAGGCTAGTAGATTTATTATGTACTATGAGAAAATATAAAATAGAACCTAAAAAAATAAAATTTGTTTATTCTAATATACAAGCAGTATCAAAATTAGTTTTAGTACAAGGTATAAAAAATGCTAGACCATTTTTAAAATTAGAAAAAAACTTGTATATTTATAATAAAAATGGAGAATATACAGATGAAATTTTAAAAATTTATAATAAAAAATAAAAGATTAATAAAAAAAGAAAGGAAAAATTCATGAAAGAAATAAATCAAAAAGAAATCGGTATTTTATATATTGTAGCAACACCAATTGGAAATTTAGAAGATATTACATTACGAGCAATAAAAGTTTTAAAAGAAGTAGATTTAATTGCTGCTGAAGATACACGACATACTTTAAAATTATTGAATCATTTAGAAATTTCAAAACCGTTAATTAGTTATCATAGGCATAATGAAGATGTAAAGACAGATATACTTATCAAAGAACTAAAAGAAGGTAAAAATATAGCACTTGTTTCTGATGCAGGTACACCAGGAATTTGTGATCCAGGAGAAGAGGTCATTAAGAAATGTATAGAAGAAAATATTCAGATTGTTCCAATTCCGGGAGCTTGTGCTATGATTAATGCATTAATTTGCTCAGGATTAGATACAAAAGAATTTGTATTTATAGGATTTTTACCGTTAAATAAAAAGAATAGAAAGGAAAAATTAGAAGAAATAAAAAATACAACTAAAACGATTATATTATATGAAGCACCACATAAGTTAGAAACAACGTTAAAGGATTTGAAGGAAATAATAGAGAATAGAAAAATTGTATTAGCGAGAGAATTAACTAAAATCCACGAGGAATATATTCGAGAGGATATAGATAAGTTAATAGAAAAGGCAAAAGAAATAAAAGGAGAAATTGTTTTAATCATAGAAGGGGCTAAAAAGAGAGAAGAAAATAATTTTCTAAATTTTTCTTTAGAGGAACATTATCAATATTATAAAGAAAAAGGATTAGCTAAAAAAGAAATTATAAAACAGATTGCCAAAGATAGGAATGTTAATAAAAATGAAATTTATCAGAAATTTATAAATAAAAGTGAAATATAAACATAAAATATAGAAAGATAAAAAAATAAAAAATAAGTAAGAGAATTTGCTCTTACTTATTTGGCTTTAATTTACTAATTTTTTTTGAACATTCTTCACAAATTAATTTATCATTATAACTAATTAAGTTTTCAGTATTTCCACAAAAAATACAATTTGGTTCATATTTTTTTAATACAATTGATGAACCATCAACATATATTTCAATAGGATCTTTTTCCGCAATGTTAAATTGATTTCTGATTTCTATAGGAATGACAACTCTTCCCAATTCGTCTACTTTTCTAATAATTCCAGTTGATTTCATAGCTTATCCCCCCTTAAAAAGTTAAATTACAACCCTATATACATTGTTAATATATCACAAATACAAAGTTAGGTCAATTAAAAAGTAATAAAAAGTTCATATTAGAATAAAATTATTTAGGTGATGGATATGTTAAACTTAATTTGGCCAATTTTTATCATAATCTCATTTTCTTATGCAATTTTTTCAGGAAATCTTCAAAACCTAAATTCTGGTATATTTGAAAGTGTTGATAATGCTGTAAATTTAAGTATAACGATGTTAGGAACAATGTGTTTATGGAGTGGCATTATTAATATTGCCAACAATACAAGAATCATACAGATAATTAACAAAATGTTAAAACCAATCATTAAATTTCTTTTTCCTGAAATTAAAAATAATAAAAAGGCACAAAATGAAATTTCAATGAATATGATAGCCAATATTTTAGGATTAGGTAATGCTGCAACACCATTAGGATTAAAAGCAATGGAAACATTACAAGAAGAAAATAACAACAAGGAAGAATTAAGCAATTCTATGATAATGTTAATTGTACTAAATACAGCATCTATTCAAATAATTCCAACGACTATAATAGCAATAAGAAGTTCTTTAGGTTCTGAAAATCCTACTTCCATTATTTTTCCTGTATGGATAGCAACAATTTGTGCAGGCATAGCTGGCATTACTATAACAAAATTATTAATTAAATATGTAAATAAAAGGGAGAGGTTATGATAGAATTTATAAATTTTGTATCTAATTTGGCTATGCCACTTATTATATTCATAATTGTAATATATGGTTTTATAGAAAAAAAAGAAGTTTTTGATAAATTTATTGAAGGTGCAAAAGATGGTATAAAAATTGTAATAAATATTTTTCCCACTTTGATTGGACTTTTTTTAGCAATAGGAGTATTAAGAAGTTCTGGCGTAATTGATATAGTAATAAGATTGATAGATCCCATATTGCGTTTAATTAATTTTCCAAGTGAATTGATGCCACTTGCAATTTTAAGACCAATTTCAGGAAGTAGTTCGATTGCTATAGCAACAGATATTATGAAAAATTTTGGTGTGGATAGTCAGATAGGAATAATGGCTTCTGTTATCATGGGAGCAACAGAAACAACATTATATACAATAGCAGTGTATTCATCAAGTGTAAAAATAAAAAAGACAAGATTTGTATTAATTGCAGCATTAACAGCAGATATTGTTGGAATTATAACAAGTGTAGTAGTATGTCGTTTTTTGTCGCAAAGTTTTTCTTGACAATATTTTACATATATTGTATAATAATGGAAATTGATTCAATAAGGACATGAAATAATTATGTTGTTAAAAATTCTAATATTTATTTCAATATTTTTTATAGTAAGAAAAATCATTGTAAAGATATTATTAAATAAAATTTTAAAATCAGAAATAAATCCAAAATAATTAAAGTTTTTAATTTTGTAGAGGAAATAACAAATCCCCCATAATTAGTATTTAAAAATTTTTTGCCCCTATATTCTTTTAAATATTTTTTTCTATGTTATTTTCTCTACAAATAATATATATATTTATCTATGATAAGTTTCACCATTCGATATTTTAAATCCTCTAAAAATTTGTTCTAATAAAAAGACACGAATTAATTGATGAGGAAATGTCATTTTTGAAAAACATATCTTTTGGTGAGCTTTTTTTAATAAATCAGAAGAAAGTCCTAAAGAACCTCCAATGACAAAAGTAATATTACTTGTTTGCAAAGATAAATTTTCTATGTTTTTTGAAAATTCTTCAGAGGAAAGTTCTTTACCAGTTAAATCTAAGCAAATAATATAAGAATCTTTTTTGATGTGATTCAATATATTATTGGATTCTTTATTTTTTATTTCATTGGAAAGACTCTCATTTAATTTGTCAGGTATTTTTTCATCAGGCAATTCTAAAATGGATAATTTACAATATTTACTTAATCTTTTAGAATATTCTTTTATGGCATCTTTTAAATAGTTTTCTTTAATTTTTCCAATACATACAATATGAATATTTAACATTTTAGACTCCTTTATTTTGAAAAAATGATGAACTTTAAGAGATTCTCAAAGTTCATCCAAAGCTTAAATTGTAATTAATTTACTATGTGTATCTCTACTAGCGACAGATAAGGATAAAGAATTTTCATTATAATTATTTGCTATTAATTCTTCAACTACAGTTTTATAAGCAAGTTCTGGAAAATTACTTTCTTTACTTAAATGTCCAAGCATAGCATTTTTTAATCCAGATTTTAATAAAAATGAAATGGTTTTTCCAGCTATTTCGTTGGATAAATGTCCGTGATGGTCCGGCAATTCTAGATTTTAAAGAAAATGGATAAGATGAGCATTTTAATACTTCAGGATCATAATTTGATTCTAGCATAACAAATAAACTTTCTTCTAAATTCTTTAAAATATCATTTGTCATATGTCCAATGTCTGTTGCAATACTGATTTTTTTATTATCATTAAATAAGGTAAAACCACAAGGATTAGCAGCATCATGTGGAATCGAAAATGGGTTGATGTCCAAATCTCCTATTGAAAATTTTTCTGCTACCTTAAATTTTTTAATATTTTTATCGGCAATTTTATCTCTTTGTTTAGGCATAGCATCTAATGTTTCTTGATTAACAAATACTGGCAAATCAAACTTTTTAGAAAAAGTTCCTAATCCTTGTACATGATCAGAATGCTCATGTGTAATTAAAATACCATCTAAAGTATTAGGGTCAACATGAATATCGCTTAATGCTTTTTCTATTTTTTTACAACTAACGCCTGCATCAATTAATAATTTTGTATTGTCTGTTTCAACAAACAAACTATTTCCACTACTTCCACTATATAAACTATAAAAATTCAGCATGATCTATTATCTCTTTCCTTTGTTTATTCATTTACTCTTTCGATATTAGCACCTATTTTTCTAAACTTTTCTTCTATATTTTCATATCCTCTATCAATATGTTCTAAATTATAGATTTCTGTTGTACCTTCAGCGGCGGTACCTGCAATAACTAAAGCGGCCCCAGCTCTTAAATCAGAAGAATATACAGGTGCACCATATAATTTTTTTACGCCTTCAAAAAAGGCAGTTTTTCCCTGAGCCGTAATTTTGGCTCCCATTTTATTGAGTTCTTCCGTATATTGAAATCTAGAATCCCAAATACTTTCATTTATTGTACTTGTACCATTAGCAAGTGATAAAACAACACCCATTTGAGGTTGTAAATCTGTAGGAAATCCAGGATAAGGTAATGTTTTAATGGTTGCCCTATTTGGTCTTTTATTACACCAAACACGAATACTATCACCATTATCTTCAACATTACCACCAATTTCAACGATTTTAGCAGTAATAGATTCTAAGTGTTTTGTAATACAATTTTTTATTAATAAATCTCCCTTAGTTGCTACGGCTGCAAGCATAAAAGTACCAGCTTCAATTTGATCAGGAACAACAGAATAAGTAGCATTTCCGTGTAATTTTTCAACACCATTGATTTTTATAACATCTGTACCGGCTCCTCTAATATCAGCACCCATAGTATTTAAAAAGTTTGCAACATCTACGATATGAGGTTCTTTAGCAGCATTATCAATAATTGTTGTTCCTTTAGCTAATACAGCTGAAAGCATAACATTAATGGTTGCACCAACAGATACGATATCCATATATATAGGACAACCTTTTAATTTTTTTGCTTTTGCATAAATTTTTCCTTTTTCTACAGTAACATTTGCGCCTAATAATTCAAAACCTTTTATATGTTGATCAATTGGTCTAGCACCTAATTTACAACCACCAGGCATGCCGACTTCAATTTCACCTTTTCTACTAAGCATAGCACCAATTATGTAATAAGAAGCTCTAAACTTGCTAGTCAAGTCTAAAGGCGCTTTTGTAGTTGTTATATTTGATGTATCAATTGTAATACTATGTGGATCATTCCACGTAATTTTTGCACCTAATTTTTCTAAAATTGTGCAAGATATTTTTATATCACTTATATTTGGTAGATTTTCTATTGTACATACACCGTCAATTAAGAGTGTAGCTGGTAAAATAGCTACAGCAGCATTTTTTGCTCCACTTATTGTTACTTCGCCTTTTAAAGGTGTGGGTCCTTTTACAACTAATTTTTCCAATTTATATACCCCCAATATATATTAATTTAAGTAAAGTTAATTTTAAAATAAAATAGAGTGTATATCATAACACTCTATTTCATTATAGAATATATCATAAACTAGAAAGTATTGCAACTATTTTTTAGCAGTTATTAAGCCAGTATTATTTAGAAATTCTAATAGTTTGAATTTTAATTTAATATTTAAGCTATTCGTGTCAGATACAATAGCAAATTCTTCATCTGTTAAAGAATTTTCTAAATCTTCTTTAGATTCTTCGGGAACAATTCCAGAAGATGCATCTGTGAAACATAAAGGTGGAAACATAACACACCACCAGTTCTGTCCTTTAGCTTCACCGATTTCAACTTTTAAGGCATCATAATATCCTGCTGGTAGTGAAATATCCCCATAATATTTAGTAGGAAATTCAAAATTACCAATAGAGATATTAACAGAATAATCAAATCCTTCATTTTTTATAGTATCTAAAGCAATTTTCCTAAAATTTTCGATATTTTGTTGTGCAATTGAAATTGCTTCTTCTTTAGATGAACAATTAGTACATAATGTATTCATATATTTTAATAGGCAATCTCTAACCGTATATTTTAAGTTTTGATCAATTTCCGAGTCACTATTGGCAATAACATGTAATCTAAAAACAGAATTAGAAATATCATTAGATATATAATTGGCATAAGAAATGGCACATATACTGGTATATATAAAAAATAGAAAACTTAAAATTGTTACCATTTTTACCTTGGAATTTTTAAATATTTTTAAAAGTTTTTTCATAAGTTACCTCCAATAAACTTTTTTTCTAAAATATTCTTTAAGATAAGTATTAACAAAATAAGAAAAAATATACATTGTCGAAAAAAAACGATGATTTCAATTGAAATATGATTGACATATTTGTAATAAAATGGTAAAATTTACCAGTAGGCAAATTAAGAAAATAATAAATTCCGTATGATTAGATAAGTTTTGAAAGGAATGTTTTGTAATGAAAAATTTAACAAAAGAAAAGCTTTGTGCATTTTATGCAAGTGATTATCACTTTGAAATGATAAGCTTACCATACATTAGTAAAAGTATAGATGAGAATAAAGAAGTGATTATATTAACAGAAAATAATTTGGAGGATACAGTACATACGTTAATTGAAAGAATGAATTTAAAAGAAGTAAAAAGAAACAGAATTTTAAAGTTAGATTGGAAAAATGATGATTTAAAAAAATTTAAAGAGATTAGTAAGTGTAGTAAAGAGGATATCAATATGATTATATTTGTAAAGGGAAAAGAAAATTATATAGAAAATGTTAATAAAAATATAGAAAAATGGGTGAAAGATAAAGAGAATATAGAAATTATAAATTGTTATGAGTTTTATGAAGTAGAAAATAAAATAGAAAATATAGCACAAAAATATGATAAAATCCTAGGGACATCTGGGAAAATAGAATTTTAAAGAAGACATAAAAAGACAGGTAATATTATTACCTGTCAATAATTGACTTTAATAAAATTATGGTGTAATATATGGAGGGAAAAATATTAGAAAGGATGAATTTTTATGGACACAAGAGTAAATGAAGTAAAAGCTAAACTAAAGAAATATGGTCAAGAACATTTATTAAATCATTATGATAAGCTTGATGAAAAAAAACAAAAAGAATTATTAAACCAAATTGAAAGTATTGATTTTGAACTTGTTAATAATTTATATAATAGTACGAAACAACCAAAACAAAATAACGAAGATAAAATAACACCAATCGATTACCTAGATAAATTTAAATTAAATGATCAATATAAATATTATGAAGCAATAGGGAAAAAAGCAATCAAAGAAGGAAAACTTGCAGCAGTTACTATGGCTGGTGGTCAAGGAACTAGACTAGGACATAGTGGACCAAAAGGAACTTATGACATCGGACTAGATTCACACAAATCTTTATTTGAATTATTAAGTGATAATCTAAAAGAAGAAGGAAAAAAATATGGTGTTATAATACCATGGTTTATTATGACAAGTAGAGAAAATAATAAAGAAACAGTTGCTTTTTTTGAGAAACATAAATATTTTGGATATCAAAAAAATAAGAATATATTTTTCTTTGAACAAGGTGAACTTCCAATGATGGATACAGAAGGAAAAATATTAATTGGTGAAGATGGATTGATAAAATTAGCAGCTGATGGACATGGCGGAATTTATGAATCATTAGTAAAAACCAATATGACCAAAAAGATGAGAGAACTAGGTGTAGAATGGGTATTTATAGGTGGCGTAGATAATTGCCTAGTAAAAATGGTAGATCCTGTTCTTATGGGAATAGCTATTGATAAAAATGTAACGGTAGCTTGTAAATCCGTTGTAAAAGCAAATCCTCATGAAAAAGTTGGTGTATTTTGTAGAAGAAATGGTAAACCAAATGTAATAGAATATTCAGAAATAACAGATGAAATGGCAGAAGCAACAGATGAAAATGGAGAATTATTATATGGAGAGTCACATATTTTATGTAATTTGTTTAGAATTGACGCCATAGAAAGAATGGGAGCAGAGCCATTACCATATCATGTTGCATTTAAAAAAGCAAAATATATTGATAAGGATGGGAACTTAGTAGTACCAGATTCTCCAAATGCCTATAAGTTTGAAGCATTTTTGTTTGACGCTTTTGGAGAAGTTGATGATATGGCGGTTTTAAGAGTAAAAAGAGAAGAAGAATTTGCACCAGTAAAAAATGCTGATTCAGCAGGTGTAGATTGCCCTAAGACTGCAAGAGAATTATACAAGAAATTTTATCATTTAGACTAAATATATAATGTATTAGGGTTGAATATTGATTGAATATTCAACCTTTTTATTAAAAGAAAGGATGAATTTTATGAATTATTTAGAAGAATATAAAAAATGGTGTGAAAGTCCAGAATTTGATGAAGAAACAAAGAAAGAATTATTAGCAATAAAAGATGATGAGAAAGAAATAGAAGATAGATTTTATAAAGAGTTAGAATTTGGAACCGCAGGACTTAGGGGGATAATTGGTGCAGGAACGAATAGAATGAACAAATATACAGTAGGAAAGGCAACACAAGGTTTAGCAAATTACATATTAGAGCAAGGAACACAAGAAAAGGGTGTAGCTATTAGTTATGATTCTAGAAAGATGTCTAAAGAATTTAGTATGCAAACAGCATTAATTTTATCTGCCAATGGAATAAAAACATATTTATTTGAAAATTTAAGACCAGTTCCAGAATTATCTTTTGCTGTAAGAGAATTACAATGTACAGCTGGAATTATGATAACGGCAAGCCATAATCCACCTAAATATAATGGATATAAAGTATATTGGGATGATGGAGCACAAATCGTAGCACCTAGAGATAAAGAAATTATTGCTAAAGTTAGAGCAGTGAAAAACTTTTCTGAAATAAAAGAAATATCTGAGGAAGAAGCTAAAAACAAAGGGTTACTTCATTTTGTTGGAAAAGAAATGGATGATAAATATATTGAAAAATTAAAAAGTTTAATTTTAAATCCAGAGATTGTAAAAGAACAAGGAAAAAAATTAAAAGTTGTATATACACCATTACATGGAACTGGAAATATGGTAGCAGAAAGATTATTAAAAGAAATAGGAATTGAAAATTTATATGTTGTACCAGAACAAAAAGAACCAGATGGTAATTTTCCAACAGTAGACTATCCTAATCCAGAGGACCCAAAAGCTTTTAAACTAGCATTAGAACTAGCTAAAAAAGTAGATGCAGATGTTGTTTTAGCAACAGATCCAGATGCAGACAGATTGGGAATCTTTGCGAAAGATATAAAAACAGGAGAATATAAGAGCTATACAGGAAACATGTCAGCATTATTGATTGCAGAATATAGAATATCTCAGATGAAAGAAAAAGGCATATTACCTAAAAATGGAATGATAATAACCACGATTGTGTCTTCAAATTTAACAAAAGCAATAGGAGAATATTACGGATTAGAAGTGATTGAAGTTTTAACTGGATTTAAAAATATTGGTGCAATTATGAGAAAAGCAGAAGAAAATAAAGATAAAAAATATGTATTTGGATTTGAAGAGAGTTATGGTTGTTTAATAGGTGATTATGCGAGAGACAAAGATGGAATCGCAGCTGTTATGGCTCTTTGTGAGGCAGCATGTTATTATCAGTCTAAAGGTAAAACTTTATGGGATCAAATGATTGCTATATATGAAAAATACGGATATTATAAAGAAACACAAGTATCAATTGTTAGAGAGGGAGCAGAGGGTGCAGAAGAAATTAAACAAATGATGACAAATACACGTAATAAAGATATAGAAAAAATAGGAGACTATAAAGTTCTAAAATTTAAAGATATAGAAAAAGACTATGTTAAAGATATGGTAACAGGAGAAATAACAAAGAGCGGTCTTCCAAAATCTAATGTTTTATATTATGAATTAGAAGATAATAATTGGTGTTGTATTAGACCTTCTGGAACGGAACCAAAAATAAAATTATATATGGGTATAAAAGCAAAAACAGATAAGGAAGCAAATGAAAAACTAGAAAAATTAAAAGAAGCAATGTTAGATGTTGTAAAATAGAAATGAAAAAAAGTAAAGACTTTTAAGTCTTTACTTTTTTTCATAATAGTTACATATAATTCTTTATTCTATTTTCCAGTCATCTAGGTTTCTTTGAATTGCCCCAAATAGATTTGCTCTAATCATAGGAATATTTTTAGATAAAGTATAAATTAAATTTTTCATATCTTCTCTTTTGGAGGTTCCATCCATTGGGCAAACTTTAGGCATAACAGCTATATTATTTTTTCTAACAAAGCGTCTAATTTCTTTTTCAGGTGTATAGACAAGTGGTCTAATTAAGGTGATTTTTGACCTATCCATATAACTTTTAGGAGAAAAAGTTCCAATATTTCCAGTATATAAAAGATTTAATAAAAAAGTTTCTAAAACATCATCTTGATTATGCCCTAAAGCAATTTTATTGCAACCTTCTCTAATGGCAATAGAATTAATAACGCCTCTACGTAAATTGGCACATAAAGAACAAGGATTTTTTTCTTTTCGAATATCAAAAACAATCTCTTTTGCATTACTGTTTTCAATAAATAAGGGAACATCCACTTCATCACAAATTGTTTTTAAAAAATCTGTATCAAAAAATTCAAAACCAGGATTTACAGTTACTGCAATAATGTCAAATGGCTTAGGATAAAATATTTGCAGATTTTTGAAGGCTTTTAACATGGTGATAGAATCTTTTCCACCAGAAAGGCAAATGGCAATTTTATCTCCTTCTTCTATCATGTGATATTCTTCTATTGCTTTTCGCATATGACTTAATATTCTTTGCATTTTTATTCCTCTTTCTTATTTTTTTATAGTATATCATATATTGTCAATAACATTAAATTTTAGCAAGGCGCAATTTGCGAAAATGGCTAATTATTAAAATTTATATTATAATATTGACAGATAATGAAAAAATGTCACAATTTCATTACAAATTGATTAAGTTTATAAGATATTTTTACAAAAGTTATTGATAAAAAAATATACATGTGATAAAAATTAATTAATAATAATAAAATAAAAAGAGGAGTAAGACAAAAGTCTTACTTATCTGAACCGTTTGAATTGGGGTTGCTTTTGGTAGGGCTAACCTCAATTTTTTCTTTGATCAGTTTAACAATGTATTTAAAAATACCAGCAAACCCAAACCAGAAGTCCGAACACAAAGAATTACAAAGCCAATCCCTACTAAAAGCAGAAAATTCTCCATATGCACACCATCTCCTTGTTGCACTAAGCCAAACCCCAGATGCATGATGTTAGCAACAATACTTGTTGCTAGCTAATACAATTAAGCTGTCATGGTGGTGTTCAAACGATTTTTTTTACTATATCAAAAATGGTATTCATTGTTAATTAATTTTTCGACAAATTTTTTGTAGCAAGTAGTAAAATGAATAAGAAAAATTTAAAACAATATATTATATAATTATTTTTTTGATTTTCCTTATGTAAGTATTTAATAATATACATGTTTGAAAGAGAAAAAACATTGATTTTTCCGATTTGATATATTATAATATTTTTGGTAAATGTGCTTATAGCTCAGCAGGATAGAGCAGTCGCCTCCTAAGCAAAATATATAAAAGCCTATAACTGTTGTTATAAGCTAATTACATTAAATATATAAATTAATTGACAACTTTTTTGACAACTTTATTGCAATAATTATTTAA
>CALXAT010000003.1 GCA_944386365.1 uncultured Clostridia bacterium | reverse complement strand
TACCCTGCTGGAAAGATAGGTTGTTGCCAGATTTTAATATATTCCTCTTTAGCTCAGTTGGTAGAGCGCTCGGCTGTCGAGCAGATCGCAAGATCAAGAAGTTAGCAGCTCTATAGGGAAACTTATAGATGAAAAAGGTGGCTAAGTCGGTGAAACTCGTAACAAGTAAGGTTGACGACAATACCGAGCAAGGCGAAAGCTATGTGTAGAGACTTTACACCACCTACCTAAGTCGAAAGATATGGTAAAGAGAAAGTCCAGACTACAAATTGTATAGAAATATATAATGCTAATGAAAGTTAGTGTAGTGCAGTAACCGATAGGTCGTTGGTTCGAGTCCAACAAGAGGAGCCATAAAATAGCAGATAAGAAATTATCTGTTATTTTTTTTGCAAAACTCAAACTAAATAGTAACTCTTATACTTCTTAAAACCAATGATTGAAAAATATTTGAAATTTCAAATTGGAGAGAATAAAGAAATTATTTAATACCATTATTGAAAATTGATATGAAAAGAAAATAAAATGATAAGAAATATAATTTTTGATTTAGGAAATGGGGATAAAAGGTAGAAGAATTATACCAAACCAAGCAGCGGATGTTAAAAGATTACTATTAGAATTTAACATAAAAAAATGAAGCTACAATTTATTTTAGTAGCTTCATTTTTTTATAACGTAGATAAAATATTTTTAATTTGTTCTTTAATCATATTAAGAGCAACTTTATTATTACCACCTTCCGGAACAATAATATCAGCATTCTTTTTGCTATATTCAACAAATTGCTCATGCATAGGTTTCACAGTCGTACAATATTGTTCAATAACGGAATCAATACTTCTCCCTCGTTCATTAACATCACGTACAAGTCGCCTAATAAAACGAATATCAGCATCTGTATCAACAAAAATTTTAATATCCATTAAGTCTCTAAGGGCTTCATTTTCAAAGATAAGAATACCTTCAACAATAATAATTTTTTTTGGTTCAACAAGGATAGTTTCTTTTTCTCTATTATGTTTAACAAAAGAATAAACAGGACGTTCAATAGATTTGCCTTGCTTTAAAAGTTGTAAATGTTGTATTAAAATATCTGTATCAAAAGCTAGAGGATGATCATAATTTAATTTTTGACGTTCTTCAAAAGTAAGTTCGTCATGTTGTTTATAATAAAAATCATGACAAAGTACAGTAATGTCATCTCCAAATTCTTTTTTTAAATTTTCAGCTAAAGTAGTTTTTCCAGATCCACTACCACCAGCTATTCCAATGATTATCGGTGTCATAACGTATCCTTTCTAATAAATAATTAAACTATATCTATTATATGACATTTTTCGCTATATCTCAAGTATTAAGGCGAAAATATTTAAGAAATACAGATATATTTGTTATTTTTTTTGCTTGTTCGCTAGTTTTTATATGCAAAACCATATATAATGCTAAATAAGGATGTGAAAATGTATGATAAAAATATGTGAAATATGTAATAGCAAATTTGAAACAAAATCAGCTACAAGAATATATTGTTATAATTGTAGTGGTGAATCAACAAGGAGTAACAATGCAACAAGAAAGCATCAAAAAACAATATTAAGAAGAAGTATGAAATTACAAGCTGTAAAATTATTAGGTGGAAAATGTTTTGTATGTGGATATAATAAATGTATAGATGCATTAGAATTTCATCATGAAAATCCAAATGAAAAAGAATTTAAGATAGGTTCTGGAAATACAATTTCGTGGAAGGAATATAAGGCTGAAGCTTTAAAATGTATATTAGTATGTTCGAATTGTCATAAAGAAATACATAGTAAATTAGGATATATATATAATGAAAAAAATTAGAATATATTTGAATTTAGAAAAATAAAAATACA
The DNA here is from genome assembly GCA_944386365.1 of uncultured Clostridia bacterium. Lineage (GTDB taxonomy): Bacteria > Bacillota > Clostridia > TANB77 > CAG-508 > CAG-269. Next base: position 164,013 of record CALXAT010000003.1, on the reverse strand, counting down.
TGAAAGTGAGATAGAAGATAGAAATGAAAGTTTTAATATTAAGTTTTAGTAATAATCAGGTAAATGAAGATAGTTTTATACCGAATAAAATCGGATTAACTTTTTCTTGTGTAGAAGAATGTGAAAAAGCATTAAAAAGTTTAGGAAAAGAAGTAGAACATATTTGTATAAATAGAAAGAATATAAAAAAATGTTTAGCCTGTGGTAAAAGAGGATGGGGAATCTGTTTAAATGAACATATATGCATACAAAAAGATGATTTTAACGAAATCTATAAATATATGGAGAACTTTGATGCCTATGTATTTATTACACCAGTCTATTTTCATGAGATGAGTGAATCAGCCAAAACATTTTTTGATAGATTAAAAAGATGTGATGCATTTAATGAGAATTCAAAAATAAAAGGAAAGAAAATAGTTTGTATAGCATGTGCAGGAGGAAGTGGTAGTGGAACAGAAGAAACATTAAAAGCATTTGATACATTAAACTATTTTTTAGGAACAGAAATGTATGCAAGAATACCAGTAACAAAAGCTAACTTTGCAAAACAAAAGGAAGTAATAGATAATGCAATGCAGATAAAAGAAAATTAAAAGGAGGAGAAATGAAACTATATTTATCATCATCTAAATTAGGAAATAAAACAGAAGCACTAAAAAAATGGATTACAGAACATAACAACAAAATTTGTTTAATACCAAATGCAAGAGATGTATATCCCGACGGTGAAAGAAAAACAGCAAAAATTTATTCAGATGTTCAAGAACTAACAGATTTAGGGTTTAACGTTACAATTTTGTCATTAAAAGAATATTTCAATAAAAAAGAAGAATTAGTAAAGGTATTAAAAGAATTTAATGCTTTTTATGTAATTGGAGGAAATGCGTTTGCTTTAAGACAAGCTATGTACTTAAGTGGATTTGATGAATATTTAAAAACAATAGAAAATGATCCTAATTATTTATATGCAGGATATAGTGCAGGAATATGCGTATTAGCAAAAAATATGCATGGTTTAGATATGTGCGATGATCCTAATATCAATCCATATGGTATAAAGACAATATGGGAGGGATTAGGATATTTTGATTATATATTTCTTCCACATTATAAATCTGCTCATAAGGAAACAAAATTGATTGATAAATGTGTAGATTATTGTGATAAGAATAATTTACCATATAAAACACTTCACGATGGAGATGTCATACTAAGTGAGATAAATAAGGGTGTAGGAAAAGATATAAAACAGATATAAAGTGTATAGTTTGAAAATATTTTTAGATAGGGGCAGAAAATGAAACAGGAACTAAAAAAAATTGTAATACCAATTGTAAAATGGTATCAAAATCAAGAAAAAACATTGCCTTGGAAACAAGATAAAGAACCTTATCATATATGGGTATCAGAAATCATGTTACAACAAACAAGAGTTGAAGCAGTAAAGAAATATTATACAAGGTTTATGGAAGAATTACCAACCATACAAGATTTAGCAAACGTATCAGAAGAAAAATTGTTAAAATTATGGGAAGGATTAGGCTATTATACTAGGGCAAAAAACTTAAAAAAAGCAGCCATACAAATTATAGAAGATTATCAGGGCAAAATGCCAACATCTTATATAGAACTATTAAAATTAGCAGGTATAGGGGAATATACAGCAGGCGCTATTGCGTCTATTAGTTATAAGGAAAAAGTACCAGCTGTAGATGGAAATGTATTAAGAGTAATTTCTCGCGTAATAGCCAGTAAAGAAGATGTGTTATTACCAGAAACGAAAAGAAAGATAGCAAAAGAATTATTACAAATCATGCCCGAAGAGGCAGGAGACTTCAACGAAGGATTAATGGAATTAGGAGAAAAAATTTGTATGCCGAATACGATTCCATTATGTGAAAAATGTCCTATTCAAGAATTTTGTATAGCTAAAAAAGAAAATTTAACAGCTGAATTACCGGTTAGAATAAAAAAACAAAAAAGAAAAATAGAAAAGAAAACCGTTTTTATTCTAAAATATAAAGAGGAAATAGCAATCAGAAAACGTGGAAAAACAGGAATATTAGCAAATTTATATGAATTTCCAAATGTTAGTCGGTGAAATAGAGGAAAATAAAATTCCTAAAGTTTTAGAACAATGGAATATACAGTTTAAAAATTTACAAACAAAAAAACACGCAAAACATATATTTACACATGTTGAATGGGATATGATTGCTTATGAAATAGAGATCAAAAACAAAAATGAACAATGGATATGGACAACCAAAAAAGAAATGGATCGACAATATCCATTGCCAACAGCGTTTAAAAAATTACTAAATTAATAAACATGTAATAAAAAAGCACTGCTAGTTGCAATTTCTAGCAGTGCTCTTTCTAAAGAAGAATATTAATCATAATCATCATAATGCTTTTCAACAGGTCTTGATAAAGCGCCATTTATATAAGCACCTTCAGCCAATTGATAGCAAGCATGTTTATATAGACAAATGTCTAAGAGATCTAAGACTTCTGAAATGTCCTTTTCGTCAGGAGCCTCTAAGCTATCTAGCATTCGTTCTATTACGGGGTAAAAATCCCGCAATGCAGGATCTTCACGATATTCTGTTAAAACCCGCTGTAATTCTTCTTTACTTTTTTCCATAATGCATCCTCCTTTGAGTATATAGTCTATATATTATTATACCATATATAGTTATACTTGTAAAATTATCTACAAAGTGAAAAATCCAGGAGCTGTTAACACAACTCCTGGATAAAACTTGGACAATATTAACTTTTTTCGTTAATATGCTTTATCCATCTCATAAATCTCTTGGATTTGCGTGTTATCATATCCTTGCTGGATAAGCATTTCCTGTCGAGATTGATTGGTTGTCGGAATGAATGGTTCATCATCAAGATCGATGATATCCAAAATCTCCGACAGCGTATATCCACAGTTTTGGGATAATATCTGTATTCTTTCTGGTGATACAAATTTTTTTGTCATACTTATGACCCTCCTAAAAAATATATTACTAGTACAACACACCTATTTAGGCTAATTACCAACAATTATTATATCATATTTATAAGAAAAAAACAATGAGGACTATGTTTGATATAGCTAGTAACTTATGATATAATATAGCAGAAAAGAATAGGAGAGAAAACATATGAAAATTTATTTTACAAGGCATGGACAAACAGACTGGAATGTAGCACATAAATTCCAGGGAAAAGCAGATATTGCGTTAAATAGCACAGGTGAAGAACAAGCAAAAATAGCAAAAGAAAAGCTAGAAAATGAAAAAATTGATTTAATTATATGTTCACCGTTAAAAAGAGCAAGAAGAACAGCTGAAATTATCAATGCAGATAAAAAACTACCAATTATTTATGATGAGAGAATTTCAGAAAGAGATTTTGGTGAATTTGAAGGAAAAACAAAAGAAGAAATAAAGATGAGTGGTTTTTGGAATTATGATGAGAACGTAAAATATGATAAGGCAGAAAATATACAAGACTTTTTTAAGAGAGTATATACATTTTTAGATGAAATAAAAGAAAGATATAAGGATAAAAATATATTGATTGTAGCACATGGCGGTGTAAGTGTTCCTGTAATATGTTATTTTAATGAAATACCAAAAGAAGAAAATATAATTAAAATGGCAATCGGAAATTGTGAAGTAAGAGAATTCGAAATGAAAGAATAATATAATTAGGTATTATCAAAGAGAGCCAAGGTTGCTAAAGTATCACCAAGTTGTGTGAAAAATACAGCTAAAATGGCAAGCTCATCTTGCGATGTATCCTTAGCAATTTCACAAGCAAGGATAGAAATAAACTGAACAAAAGTACATGGATTCATAATGACACCTCCCTATAAAGTATATGAAAAAAATTTAAAAAAGTTATCAATAGAAAAAAGAAGGAAGTAAGAAATGAAAATTGGATTTACAATTGGAAAATTTGCACCTTTACATAAAGGGCATCAATATTTAATAGAAAAAGGAATAAAAGAGATGGATAAGTTTTATGTGATCGTATATGAAACGGATGTAATGGATATACCCGTTGAAAAAAGGGCAAAATGGATAAAACAGATTTATCCTGAAGTAAATATTTTATTGGCAAAAAATCCACCATCACAATATGGTTTAGATGAGGAAAGTGTTAAAATACAAATGGATTATTTGAAAAATATTATAAAAGATATACCAGTTACCCATTTCTATAATAGTGAGCCTTATGGAAAATTTGTAGCAAGAGATTTAAAAATACAAGAAGTACAGGTGGACAGAATGAGAGAAAAATATGCTATTAGTGGAACAAAAATAAGGAAAAACGTAAATGAAAATAAAGCATATATAGAAAAAATTGTATATGAAGAAATAACAAATACAAAACAAGGTTAAGGAGAAAAATATGGAAAAGAAAAGGGTATGCGTAACAGGTGCTACTAGTGGAATTGGGCTTGCAACAGTAGAGTATTTATTAGAAAGTGAAAACTATGAAGTAATAGGCGTTGGAAGAAGAAAAGAAAAAATACAAGAAGTACAAGAAAAATTAAAAGAAAAGGGAAAAGAAGTTACCTTTTTCTTAGCAGATATGAATAAAGAAGAGGAATGCAATCAACTTGTTAAAAATATACAAGAAAAATATGATAGCCTAGATGGATTAGTAAATTGTGCAGGAATTATTCGTGAAGGCGGAATAGAAGAGACAACATTAGAAGAGTGGAACGAAATATTAACTGTCAATTTGACATCTATGTTTATTCTTACAAAAGGATTAATTCCATTATTAAAAAAGGGAAAAAATGCATCCATTGTAAATGTATCTTCTATCTCTTCACAAAGAGTAGGATTTTCAATAGCTTATTGTACGAGTAAAGCAGGTGTAGATATGTTTACAAAGTATTTAGGACAAGAATTAGGAAAATACAATATACGTGTCAACAGTGTAAATCCAGCAGTGGTATATACCAATATTTATATAACTAATGGTGTCTATACACAAGAAGAATATGATAAAATCATAAAAGAAAAAAATAAAAGATATCCTATTGGAAGAATAGGAGATGCTAAAAAAGATATTGCACCAACAATTGAATTTCTATTATCAGATAAATCTTTATGGACAACAGGTTCTATATATATAATTGACGGTGGAAAAAGTGTATAAAAAATACTAAGAAGTAATATTCTTAGTATTTTTTTGTATAAGAAAATATTAAGAAAAACTAAACAATATTCATAAATTATTAAGAAAAAATCAATAGTAATTCCAAAACATATATGCTAGAATGAAGAAAAAACAAAAGGAGGATGCATATGGAAACCATATTAAAATGTGAAAACTTGTGCAAAACATTTGGAAAAAGAAATATCTTAAAAAAAGTTTCTCTAGAAATAAAAGAAGGAGATATTTTAGGATTTATTGGACCAAATGGTGCACGGAAAAACAACAACTATAAAGTTAATTTTAGGATTACAAAATATAACTAGTGGAAAGGTGATAATTAATGGCTACGATATAGAAAAAGAATTTACACATGCAATAAAAAGAGTGGGAGCAATCGTTGAAAATCCGGATATGTATATGTATTTATCGGGATATCAAAACTTAAAATTAGTAGCGAATTTATATAAAGGCATTACAAAGGAAAGAATTGATAAAGTGGTAAAACTAGTAAAATTAGAAAATAGAATTCATGATAAAGTATCAAAATATTCATTAGGAATGAGACAAAGATTAGGAATTGCTCAGGCTATATTACATGAACCTAATTTATTAATATTAGATGAACCAACAAATGGCTTAGATCCAGAAGGAATTAAAGAAATGAGAGAGCTATTAGTAGAATTAGCAACAAAAGAAAAAATGGGAGTTTTAATTTCTAGTCACAATCTAGCAGAATTGGATAATTTTTGTACAAAAGTGTGTATTATCAAAAATGGAGAAGTTATAGAAACAAGTGAAATTGCAAAAATAAAGAAGGCAGTAGGTCATGAGGTAAGATTATTCGAAGTAGATGATGTAAATTGTGCAAAAAAAGTATTAAAAGAAATTACTATACTAGATGATCATAGGTTTAAAATCAATCTACCAAAGGAAGAAGTACCAGGAATTATTAATAAACTGGCAGAAAACCAAGTAAAAATTTACGAGGTAAAACAAGAAGAAAAATCACTAGAGGATGCATTTTTTGAAAAGACAGGGGGGAATATCATTGCGTAATTTAATCAAAAATGAATTAATTAAAATATTTAAAAAGAAAACCATTTATATTACAATGATAGTTATATTTTTATTATTAATTTTTATGAATTGTATGTTTAAATATGCCAATAATGGAAGTGAATATAATTATTATTTGTATAATGAAGATTATATAGAATCTCTAAGAAATGAATTAAAAACATTAAATCCAGATAAATCAAGTGATGTAACGACATATATTAATATATTATCAGAGATACAGTTAAGTGAAATGATGCAACAATATAAAGATGCAGAATGGAAATTAGCTATCATTAATGAAAGAATCTCACCATATATAACAGAAAGAAATACTTATCAATATGGAGCAGAAAAAAACGAAACACAAGTAGAAGAAATAAATAAACAAATTCAAAGCTTAACCGAAAAATTAGATGGAAACGATTGGAAATACTTTGCAAAAGAAGATTTATCACAGGCAAATCAACAGATAGAATCTTTGTATCAACAAAAAGAAAAAACAGAAGATACAGCACAATTAAAAAATATTGAAACAGAATTAAAAACAGCAGAAACAGAAAAAGAAATTGCAGAGTATCGATTGAACAAAAATATACCTTATGGAAGTGATTATTTAAATAGAGCTCTTTCTGAATTACAAACAGCTAATATGAACTTAACTAATTATGATAGTTTAGATAAAGAATTAGAATATCAAGAAAAACTAGAATATAACCGTTATTTGGAAGCACAAGCAGAAAGTCGATATGTATTAGATACTGGTATGGATATTAATAAAACAGATAGTTTAAAAGGTATATTACAAGATTTTTATGCACAATTCGGAATCTTTTTAATTGTTGTGATTATCATGATTGCAGGAACGATTGTAAGTGAAGAGTTTAATAAAGGAACAATAAAACTATTATTAGTAAAACCATATACAAGAAATAAAATTTTATTATCTAAATTTATAACTGTATTGATTATGATTGTTTTTGTTATTATTGTAACACTTATTATGCAAATATTGATTGGTGGTATCTTATTTGGATTTGATAGTTTAGCAGATCCCGTAGTAGCATACAATTTTAATACCAATACGATTCAAGAAATGAATATATTTGCTAACTTAGGAATACAAACCTTAATGCAATTACCAATGATTGTTTTATTAGCAACACTGGCATTTGCGATTAGTACAATATTCTCAAATAGTACACTTGCCATTACGATTTCTCTATTAGGCTATATGTCGTCATCTATTATTAATCAATTAGTTATAGGATATCATTTAAACTTTATGAAATATTTTGTTACAATGAATTGGGATTTAAGTATATATGCCAATGGAGCTTTACCATATATGGAAGGAATGAATATGAATATGTCTATTCTAATTTGTATAGTATATTTCCTAATTATGATAATTCCAACATTTATTATATTTAAGAAAAGAAATATAAAAAATATATAGAGGATTTAAAGGATTTACTTTAAATCCTCTTTGCGTTATTGTAAAATTTTTAAAAATGGTATATAGTTATAATGAAAAAAATGAAGGAGAGAATGAAATGAATTATCCAGAAAACTTAAAAAAAGGTGATACAATAGGGATTTGTGCGCCATCAGGAGGAATTTCCGAAGAAGAGGGAATCAAAAAATTAGAATTAGCAGAAAAACAATTACAAGAAATGGGATATAAAATCATAGAAACAGAAAGTGTTAGAACAGAAGAAAGAGGAAGAAGCGCATCAGGGGAACAAAGAGCAAAAGAATTGATGGAATTACTAGAAAATGATGATGTAAAACTAATTATATTTGCAGAAGGAGGAGATTTTTTAGTAGAAATGATTCCATATTTAGATTTCGAAAAAATAAAAACTTTAAAGCCAAAATGGATGCAAGGATATTCTGATATTACAGGTATTAACTATTTGTGGAATACGCTGTTAGAAAGACCATCTATTTATTGTGAAATGATAAAAAAATATGCCATGAGACCATTATATAGAAATCTAGCAGATGCTTTAAAAATTGCAAGTGGAGAAGAAATTGAACAAACATCTTTTGAAAAACATGAAGAAATTATTGATTTTAGAATAGAAGAACAAGAACAACCTCTTGAAAATCAGGAATGTATAGAAGAAATTCAAGATGAAACAGAAGAATTAGCAAAAGGTTATGATTTTACACAAGAAACTAAATGGATAAATCTAAAAGGTGAAGAAAAAATAACATTTAGAGGAAGAGCCATTGGAGGATGTTTAGATTGCATAAAAGCTTTTATTGGAACAAAATATGATAGAGTAAAAAACTATATTGAAAAATATAAAGAAGATGGCATTATATGGTTTTTAGAGGTGTTTGAAATGAGTACACCGACTGTATATCTTACTTTATGGCAGATGAAAGAAGCAGGATATTTTGAAAATTGTCATGGCATTATATTTGGTAGACCATTATTTGTCAGAAATGATTATGATATAGAGTTCAACCAAACAGTAAAAGATGTTTTAGGAGATTTAAATATCCCAATTATTTGTGATGCAGATGTGGGACATGTTTCACCACAACTTGCCATGGTAAATGGAGCCATTTTAGAAATAACTTCTCAAAATGGAAAAGGAAAAGTAAAAACCACATTGCAGTAATAGATAGTCACCAAATAAGAATGAAACAATATATTAATAATATCAAGTTTAAATTTATGAATGATGAAATAGAAAGGAATGGGAATGATATGAAAGTCATATTAGTAAATGGGGGACCACATAAAGAAGGATGTACTTATACAGCATTAAAGGAAGTAGAAAAACAATTACAAAAAAATGAAATTGAAACAGAAATCTTCTGGTTAGGTGTAAAGCCAGTTGCTGGCTGTATTGGATGCGGAAAGTGTAAAGATACAGGAAAATGTTTTGTAGACGATAAAGTAAATGAATTTATTGAAAAAGCAAAAGAAGCAGATGGATTTGTATTTGGAACACCAGTACATTTTGCTTCAGCAACAGGTGCTATCACATCTTTTATGGATAGAGTGTTTTATGCTGGAAAACCAGTATTTCAAAATAAATTAGGTGCTTGTGTGGTAAGTTGTAGAAGAGGAGGTGCAACGGCAACTTTTGATCAATTAAATAAATATTTTTCAATTAATAACATGCCGATTGTATCATCACAATATTGGAATATGGTACATGGAAATACACCAGAAGAAGTTATCCAAGATGAGGAAGGCATGCAAACGATGAGAACATTAGGAAATAATATGGCATGGTTGTTAAAATGTATAGAACAAGGAAGAAAAGCTGGAATAAAAGTACCTGAAAAAGAACAACCAATAAGAACAAATTATATAAGATAAGTAAATTTATTATTTGTGTAATAAATGAAAGAATAAAAAATGGAAAGTAAGAATTATAAAAATTGTAAAAGCAAGAGGAAGAAAAAATGAACAAAAATGAAGCAATTGGTATATTTGATTCTGGAATTGGAGGCGTCACAGTCTTAAAGGAAATATTAAAAGTATTACCAAATGAAAAGTATATATATTATAGTGATTCTAAGAATAATCCTTATGGAGATAAAAGTGATGAACAAATACATGATTTGTGTGAAAACATTGTAAAGTTATTTATAAAAGAAAAATGTAAGGCAATTGTCATAGCTTGTAATACGGCAAGTGCAAAATCAGTACAATATTTAAGAGAAAAGTATAAAGATATACCATTTATAGCAATAGAACCAGCCTATAAAATGGTATATGATTATGCTTATAATGCGCCTACATTGGTCATGGCTACAAAAGGAACAATTGAAAGTGAAAAATTTAATTTGTTATATCATAAATATGATAATCATAAGACCATTTTACTTCCTTGTATAGGACTGGCAGATATCATAGAGGAAGATAACAAGGATAAAATAAAAGCATATTTAAAAGAACATTTAGAACCATATAGAGGAAAAGTAAAAAATGTGGTTTTAGGGTGTACACATTATCCATTGATAAAAGAAGAAATAAAAGAAGTTTTGGGACAAGTGGAATTTTTTAATGGAGCACCGTATTTAGCCAAACACCTGAAAGAAGTTTTAAAAGAAAAGGATTTAATAAATGATGAAAATGAATCTAAAAAAATACAATTTATAGATTCATCCAATAATGAACAAAAGGAAAAAAGATTTTTTGAGATAATAAAGGAGTAATATATGAACAAGTCATATCAATTACCATTAACAGATGAGGAAATAAAGGACATACAAGATTATACAGGTTTTATACATGCAAAAATAAATGCAATAGCAGATTTAAAATATGATAAATTAAAGACTTTGCAAAAAGACGGATGGGATATGCATATGACAACCGAAGAATTAGAAAAGATCATATTAAAATTTGTAGATGTATATGCAGCAATATATAAGGCTGGAAATAGAGAGGCTAGGGGAAGATTATATAGAGGAACTAGTAAAGAAGAAGTAAAGGCAATACAAAATAGTAAATCTATAGCATCTATCATATCGACATCTTTAGATGAAGATATTGCCAAAACGTTTACACCATATGGTGAAGATGCATCTATTTTAAGAATTAGAACAGAAGAGGACTTGCCTTCTTTATACATAGAACCATATAGAGAAGATGATAGAAAAAATGAAGAAGAAGTATTGATTTTACCATTTACAAAAGTAAAAAAATTAGAACATACAAGTGATTGGAATGGATATGCATATTATGATGCGTTTTTAGAAAAAGAAGATTTAGAAGAAGTTCCAAAACAGGAATTAGAAACTTTAAAAGCACAACTTATGGAAGGTTTTGACTATTATATTGAACAAGCAACACAATGTACGGAATTAGAAGAGAATATTGAATATATCTATAGAGGATTAAGACAAAATGGTTTAAGTATGGAAGATAGACAATATTTATCAGAGCAATTAGATGAAAAATCAAGTAAGTATACAGAATTAAAAAGAAAAGTGGATGAATATCAGAAACAATTTTCTAGAATGTTAAAAGGAATGTGTAAAGAAAAAGAGCTAGAAATTGATAAACAACAAGAAGCGGAAGAAAAAAAGATACAAGCAGAACGAAAAGCAAAGCAAGAAGAAGAAAAAAAGCAACTAGAGATAGAAATTAGAAATTTAGAAGATGAAATAGAATATAGAAAGACAGATATAGGAGAAACGTTAGAAAGATATATTAGAAAGTTTGAAGCAAATGCGGACAAGTACCAAAGTATTGCAGAAGATTTGAAAGTTGGCTATTCTATGAGACCACCTTTTAGAATTTTAGAAAATGTAGAAGCCATAAAAAGAAAACTACAAGAAGAGAATATACAAGAAAATCAAGATAATGGGAAACCTAAAGAAGGAGGCATAGACTTAGAAAACAAATATCAGGAATTGCTAAAGAAAAGACAACAATTAGCTAGTATTAAACAAATGATGAGAAGTTTTCCTGAATATTTAGAGGAACATGATAGAGAATCGTTTCAAGAAATAAAAGCAAACTTGAATAAGAAGATACAAGGAATAATTACAAAAGCAAGAGTGGGACATTTACAGACAGAAAAGCAACAAGTTTCAAAAGAAAAAGATGCTAAATTACAAAGAATATTCTATGGAACAACTTTAAAAGAACAGAAATTAGCAAATATAAATGCAAAAATAGAATTAGAAAAAAGGCAAAGTGCAACAAGAAATATGGAAAATCGTGTTAGTGTTATGATGGCTGATTTATATGATTGTGCTGCACAGGATTTACAAGGAGAATTTTCACCAGAAATGGTTGAGATGATATATGCGATTAGAAGAAATTTTAATAATTTGCCAGATGAAGAAAGATTATCACAACAAGCATATGATAAAGCCAATAGTTGTTATCCAGCCATTGTAGGAAAGAAAAAGCTTTCAAAGAGACAACAAATAGATTATTATCGTGAAGATACAGCTAGAACAAAGGCAGAAATATATAATCAAATACATCAAGATAAACCAATACATCAAGAAGTGCAAATCCATGCGCTTAACAAATTTGAACAGACAGTAAATCATATAAAAAACACTTTAGAAAAGGATAACATGCAGTCATATAGTATAGATAGAGATAATCAAGTAATAGATTGGAATATAGAATAAAAAATTAAATTAAAGGGTGTGTAAATATGAAAATATTAAGAAATGCATTAAAAAATGAATTACATATTAGAACGCAAAAAAATTTTCCGCAAGAAGGTGTAGAATTTATTGATATTATGCCATTAATAATACAAAAAGAAACATTTACGGAAATTGTTGATAAATTTGTAGAAGAAATAAAAGATAAACATGTGGAATATATTGTAGGAGCAGAAGCAAGAGGATTTATTATAGGGGCAGCAGTAGCTAGTAAATTAAATATTGGATTTATACCCGTTAGAAAAGCAGGAAAATTACCACCAACAACAGTAGAAAAACAATTTACATATGAAAAAGAATATGGAAAAGATGAGATGGAATTACCCAAATTAGTCAATGAAGATTATAAAGGAAAAAGATTGTATATTATTGATGATATCTATGCGACAGGAAACACGATGAAAGCAATGAAAAATGCAATAGAAGCAATGGAGGGAATTGTTGTAGGACAAGGAGTTATCATGAATATAAAAGAATTAAATACTGCAAATGATGTGTATTCTTTGTTAGATATTAATGAAACATAAAAAGTAGAGTAAAAAAGATAACTTTTTTGATAAAAATGCATAAAATAAAAAGGGATGTTATAAAGAATAAAATAAAACACACACATTATACTTTACATAAAATTTTAACAAATTTTATAAAAACTATTGACAAAAGATAAAATATCATGATAGAATTTTAATCAATAAATTTAAGGGAGAGAATTTTATGAAACTATATAAACTAAACGGTAACAAACATCATCATAAAATATAGCTTGTGTCTGAAATTGATTGGCACAAGCTTTAGATGCTTGTGCCTTTAGTTTTCGAAAAAGAGACCTTAAAGGTACAAAACGTACTTTTAGGGTCTTTTTGTATATCTAAAAGTAAGGCGCCAAGTTTTAGATATGCAAAGGATAGCAAAATCTCTTAAAGAAAAATAAAAAAGTATATGAAAGAAAATTTAAGGAGGAAAGAAAAATGAAAAAGAAAATTTTAATAGGAGTGATTTTAGCAATTATTATAATTGCATTGATAGGAGTGATATTTTTAAGAACAAAAGGAAAAGAAGATGATGAAAATACATTGATTTTAGGAATGGATGATAGTTTTCCACCAATGGGATTTCGAAACGAAAATAATGAATTGGTTGGATTTGATATTGATTTAGCAACAGAAGTTTGTAAAAAATTAGGAATGCAATTAGAAGTACAACCAATTTCATGGGCAGCAAAGGAACAAGAATTAGATTCAGGAAATATTGATTGTATATGGAATGGATTTGGTTATACAGAAGAAAGAAATGAAGCCATGACGTTAAGTGATATGTATATAAAAGATGAATCTGTATTTTTTGTAAAAAATGATGCAACATATACTTCTCAAGAGGATTTAAAAGGTAAAAAAATTGGAATACAAAATGGATCAACACAGGAAAGAAATTTAAATGATTCAGAATTTGGAAAAGAAGTAGGCCAAATAATTGGATATAGCGATTATTTAACAGCCTTAATGGATTTAGAAACTGGAAATATAGATGCTGTATATATGAGTAAAATTACAGGAAGTTATATTATGAAGTCTCAAAACAAAGATTTTAGAATCATTGAAGCACAAGGATTATCAGAAGGAGAAACCGGTATGGTGATTGCTTTTAAAAAAGGAAATACAGAATTAAAAGACAAAGTAGAAAATGCCATTACAGAATTAAAAGCAGAGGGAAAAGTAAAAGAAATAGCAGAAAAATGGTTTGGTGAAGATCTAACAGAATAGGAGAGAAGAAAAAATGAATATGGAAAATATATTAAATCTAACAAAAATTTTGTTAGAAGGATTAGGAACAACATTATCGATATTTATATTAACTTTAGTTATCGGAATTCCAGCAGGAATTATGGTGGCAATTGCTCAAAATTCCAAATGTAAAATTATTGCTTGGATAACAAAGGTATATATTCTTATTATTAGAGGAACACCAATGATGCTGCAAATTATTTTTGTATATTTTGCACCATATTATCTATTTCATATTTCATATGATAGATTTATAGCAGTGATTATTGCTTTTGTTATTAATTATGCGGCATATTTTGCAGAAATCTTTAGGAGTGGAATTTTAAGTGTTCCAAAAGGACAAAAGGAGGCGGCATTTACATTAGGAATGACAAAAACACAAACCTTTTTTAGGATATCATTACCACAAATTATAAAACGAATCTTGCCAGCCTTATCTAATGAAGTGATTTCATTAATTAAAACGACTTCATTGGCACAAATCATAGGTGTAACAGAAATTTTTGCATTAGCACAAAAGCAAGCGAGTTTCCAATTTTCAATCATTCCGCTTTGTGTTGCAGGTGTTATTTACTTAGTTTTATGTGCTGTTATAACACTAGCATTTCATAAAGCAGAGAAAAAATTAGATTATTATACCATAACGTAAATAAATAGCAAATAAAGAAAGGAGTTATCATGAAGGAAATTGTAAAAGTAGAGAATTTAGTAAAAAGATATAAAGAAATGGTAGCAGTTAATAATGTATCTTTCACAGTAAATGAAGGAGAAGTTTTAGCGATTATAGGTTCATCAGGTTCTGGAAAATCAACAGTTCTACGATGTATGAATCAGTTGGAAAAGATTGATGGCGGAAATATTAAAATTGATGAAGAGGAAATGGTAAAAGAATATAAAAATGGAAAACCAATCTATCAGTCTAAAGATATTTTAAAAAAGATGAATTTAAAATGTGGAATGGTATTTCAAAATTTTAATTTGTTCCCTCATAAATCTATCATAGAAAATGTAACAGAGGCTATGATAATTGTATTGAAAAAGGATAAAAAAGAAGCGGAAGAAAAAGCAATAAAATTATTAGACAAAATGGGAATAAAAGACAAGAAAGATGCTTATCCATGTGATTTATCAGGAGGACAACAACAAAGGGTTTCGATTGCTAGAGCACTTGCAATTGAACCAGAAATTTTATTTATGGATGAACCAACAAGTGCTTTGGATCCGGAGTTAACTGGAGAAGTGTTGAAAGTTATTAAGAAACTAGCAGAGGAAAAAAAGACAATGGTGATTGTTACACACGAAATTCAATTTGCAAGTCAAGTGGCAGATAGAATTATCTTTATGGATAAAGGGTCTATTATTGAAATGGGAACACCAAAAGAAGTGATTGAAAATCCAAAAGAAGAAAGAACCAAACAATTCTTACAAAGATATTTGGAAAGAGCATAAAAAAAGAAAGGAAAAGAAGTATGGAATTATTAAAATTAGAAGATTATCAAAATTTAGATTCGAGAAAAGTAATAGAGTATTTTATAGAAATTAGTAAAATTCCAAGAAGGTCAGGAGAAGAAAAGAAAATCAGAGAATATTTAGAAACATTTGCAAAAGCAAGAAATTTACAATATATAAAAGATGAATATGAAAACATCATTATATATAAACCAGCAACAGCAGGAAGAGAAAATGAGGAAACACTAGCATTTCAGGCACACACAGATATGATATGTGAAAAAGATATAGGAGTACAACATGACTTCTCTAAAGACCCAATTGTGCTATACAAAGAAGGAGATGATATAACAGCAAATGGAACAACACTAGGTGCAGATAATGGAATTGGAGTTGCATATATGTTAGCCATTTTAGATAGTAATATATCTATTCCTAATCTAGAATGTATTTTTACAGTACAAGAAGAAACCACTATGATAGGTGCGATTAAAATCAATGAAAACAATATTAAAGCTAGAAAGATCATTTCTTTGGATAATGGAAAAGAAGGAAAAATATTAATTAGCTCGGCTAATTGTAATGAATGGATAGGAAGAGTAGAAGCAAATAAAGAAACAATCAATGCAAAAGAAGTTTATAAATTGCAATATGCAAATTTTTTGGGAGGACATTCCGGAGGAAATATAGGAGATGAAAAAAGAGGAAATCCAATAAAACTAGCAATGGAATCATTAAAAGAAATTTCCAATATTCAAATCATAAAATTAGTAGGTGGGAGTAGAGTAAATGTCATTCCTAGAGAATTTGAAGTGGAATTTTGTATAGCAGATGATAACCAAGAAATAGAAGTCAATAAAATTTTGAAAATTATACAAAAACAAAAAGAAATTTTTAAAAATGAAACGATATTACTAGAAACATTATCACAAGCTAATAATACACAAGCGTATTCTATCAAAACAAGTAGAAACATTATTAATTTTGTAAATCAATATCAAAATGGAGCACTAAAAAAAGAAGAAAAAGGAAATGTAATATTATCTAGCAATTTAGCAGTTTTAACAGAATATGAAAAAGGCATACAAATTGAATTTTCAGAAAGAAGTAATCAAAAAGATTTGGAAGAAAAGTATTTAGAAACATTATCTGAATTGATTAAAAAATATAATATTAATATCATCTGGCAGCAAGAATTAAAAGGTGTTGAAAAAAAAGAAAATAATGCACTTTTAGAAAAATGCCAAAAAGCATATAGGAAGTTGTTTAATAAGAGCATGGAAGAAGTTATATCACAAGGTGTGGTAGAAGGTGGATTCTTTGTTGATAAGATGCCAGATTGTGAATATGTATGTATAGGACCAAACAGTTATGATGTACACTCTCCAAGAGAAAGAGTTTCTATTTGTTCAATAGAAAGAATATGGAAGTTTTTAAAGGAACTTGTAAAATAAAAGATACGAAAAGAATAAAGGTATAATAACCTTATTTCTTTTTGTATCTTTTTTTTTATAAATATTTTTTTAATCTTTCAACATTGTTTTCTTGAAATTGAATGAAGTTTGTTAAGATATTTTTTATTTCAGGAGTTGTTTCTGGATTATTGTTTAACAATTTAACACCTTCAATAATTCCCATATTGGTTCCTTTGATTAACATTTCAGCAATCTTAGAATCAGAATCATCTGTCATTGTACTAATTTGAATATCAAACCATCCCATCATTTTTTGAGCAGGGTTTAATTCTTTAGGAAATTCTTCATATTTACCAAGTTCTGCATTTACATCATTTAAAATTGTATTATATTGATTATATTCAGATTGTAAATCATCTTTTAATTGATCATCCGTTACTTTTTCAGCAATAGAAGAAATAGAATCCATTCCCATTTTGATTCCTTTATTAATTTCATTTAAAATATATTCTGGTCTGTTCATTGTTTTCCTCCTTGAAATTGATTATATTTGCAAAAATAAAGAAATTTTTGTTTTTTGCAAATTTTTTTCTAAACTTAGTATGCACAGAAATATAAAAAATATGAATATAATATTTATTTGTATAAAAAAATAAAAAAGGGAAAAAATTTATATATAAAATAAAAGATAGGAGTGAAAAAAATGGAAGAAATGGTAAATAAGCTAAATGAATTTTTAGCAGATTTAAATGTATTTTATAGAAAATTACAAAATTATCATTGGAATGTAAAAGGTAAAAATTTCTTTGTATTACATGAAAAATTAGAAGAATATTATGACAAAATTAATGAAGAAATTGATGAAATTGCAGAGCATATTTTAACATTAGATAAACAGCCTTTAGGAACAATGAAAGATTATTTAGAAAAGAGTTGTATAGAAGAAGCACAAAACGCAAAAATAGAAGGAGACATTGTATTAGATAAAGTTTTAAAAGACTTTGAAACCTTATTACAAAAAGCAATGACAATAAAGAAATTAGCTGATGAACATCACATATATGCAACATCTAGTTTAATAGATGAATATATCTTAGAATATAGTAAAATTATATGGATGCTAAAACAGCATAAATAAAAAAGAAAAAATGTTCGCAAAAAGTATTGACAATTTTCAAAAATGTCGGTACAATAAAGGCGAACATTTTTTTAGTATTGTTTAATAAAATGAAAGAAGAGGAATAAGTTATGATATCATCTTTACATATTAGAAATATAGGGATTATAGAAGATTTAAGTATTGATTTTAATAAAGGATTAAATGTATTAACAGGTGAAACTGGTGCAGGAAAAACCTTAATTATAGACTCTCTTCAAATTATATCTGGAGGAAGATTTTCCAAAGACATGATAAGAAAAGGTGAAAACAATTCATTTGTGGAAGTTTGTTTCTATTGCCCAGAAAATGAACATGCCATAGATGGCAATATTATTGTTTCAAGAGAAATTAACGTAAGTGGAAAAAATATGTGCAAAATTAATGGAAGAATGGTTACCGTCAATGAATTAAAAGACTTTATGAAACAGTTTATTGAAATTCATGGACAAAATGACAATCAAAATTTATTAGATAGTAAATTACATTTAAAGTATTTAGATGGCTTTATAGGAAAAGAGATTTTGGGAGAAGAAAAAACCAAGTATAGAAAGCTATATAATCACTATTTAGAAATAAAAGAAGAATTAAAACAAAATTATGGAGATGATAAAGAAAGACAAAGAAAATTAGATTTATTAAGATATCAAACAGAAGAAATTGAAGAGGCAAATTTAAAAGAAAATGAAGAAGAAGGATTAGAAGAAAAAAGAAAACTATTTTTAAATGCAGAAAAAATCGTAGAAAATTTAACCGAAGCAGATAGTTTATTATCCGAAAATACAATTGATAGCTTAAGCATGGCAATCCGTGCCTTAGAAAAAATAGAAGGCATTGATAAAAAATATGAAAGGGTAAGTAATAGTTTAAAAAGTTCTTATTATGAATTACAAGAATTAGCAAGGGATATTAATGGATATAAAGAAGATATATATTTTGATGAAGAAGAAAGAAACCAAATAGAAGAAAGGTTAGATACCATCTATTCTTTAAAAAGAAAATATGGAAATACAATTCGTGAAATATTAGCATATAATGAACAAATAAAAGAAGAAATCCATCATATAGAGAATTTAGAAGAATATAATCATCAATTAAAAAAAGAGTTAAAAGAAATAGAAAGTTCTATGAATGTACTGGCTAAAAAAATCAGTTTAACAAGAATGGAATATGCGAAAAAATTAAGTGAAAATATTAATCAAGAATTAGCGGATTTAGAAATGAAAAATGCTAAAATTAATGTAAAAGTAGATTTCAAGGAAGATGAATTTTTTAAAACAGGAAAAGATATTGTTAAATTTTATATTACTACAAACTTAGGAGAAGATGAAAAGGAATTATCAAAGATTGCATCAGGTGGCGAAATGTCAAGGACCATGCTAGCAATTAAAAAGGTGTTAGCAGATACAGATAGTATACCTGTATTAGTATTTGATGAAATTGATACAGGAATTAGTGGAAAAGCAGCTAATGCTGTAGCAACAAAATTAAAAGCAATTGCCCAAAAACATCAAGTTATGTGTATTTCGCATTTACCAAACATCGCAGCAGTAGCAGATTATAACTATTTCATTAGTAAGAACGTAAAAGAAGAAAGAACCAAAACACAAATCAAATTATTAAAAGAAAATGAAGTTATAGAAGAGATTGCTAGAATTTCTTCTGGAGAAATTAATGAAGTGACTTTACAATATGCTTATGAGTTGAGAAATAAAAAGGCAAGTTAATTAATGAAAGTAAAATGTGTTTATATAAAAATATAAACACATTTTTTGTATAGATTTCATGAAATTGTAAAAAATGTATATATATGTAAAGAGTAAGGAGGAATCATATGAAAAAAATTTCATTAATTAAAAGTGTAAAGGCAGTAGAAATATTAGACTCAAGAGGAAATCCCACATTACAAGTAGAAGTGGTAACAGAAGAAGGTATATGTGGAGTAGCAGCCGTACCATCAGGTGCTTCGACAGGAAGTTTTGAGGCGGTAGAATTGCGTGATGGAGATAAAAATCGATATAATGGAAAAGGTGTTTCCAAGGCGGTAGAAAATGTGAATAAAAAGATTAGTAAAAAAATAGAAGGAATGAATGTCTTTGAACAGAGAAAAATAGACGAAGAAATGATACGATTAGATGATACATTAAATAAATCTAATTTAGGTGCAAATGCTATCTTAGGTGTTTCATTAGCTGTAGCAAAAGCTGCAAGTAATACATTAGGAATGGAATTATATAAATATATAGGAGGAATTCATGCAAAAGAATTACCAGTTCCCATGATGAATATATTAAACGGTGGAAAACATTCAGAAAACAATATTAGTATACAAGAATTTATGATTATGCCAATTGGAGATATTACATTTGCAGAAAGATTACGAAGAGGAGCAGAAATTTATCATACGTTAAAAAATGTATTAAAAGAAAAAGGATTTAATGTTGGTGTAGGAGATGAAGGTGGATTTGCACCAAATTTGGAAAATGAAGAAATGGCATTAGATGTCATTATAGAAGCAATCAAAAAAGCAGGATATGAACCAGGTAAGGATATAGTGTTGGCTTTAGACATTGCTAGTACAGAAATGAAAGAAGAAGCTAAAAAAATTGGAAAAGACGGATATTATTTCTGGAAAACAGATATTCTTAGAACCAATGAAGAAATGATAGACTATTTAGTAAAATTATGTGATAAATATCCAATTGTATCCATAGAAGATGGATTAGCAGAAGAAGATTGGGAAAATTGGCAAACACTGACAGAAAAGTTAGGAAATAGAATACAATTAGTTGGTGATGACTTATTTGTAACCAATATGTCAAGACTAAAAAGAGGAATTGATAAAAAAGTAGCAAATGCTATTTTGATTAAACCAAATCAAATTGGAACATTAACGGAAACATTAGATACGATTCAAATGGCAAAAGAAAATGGATATAAAACGATTATTTCTCACAGATCAGGAGAAACAGAAGATACAACAATTGCAGATATAGCTGTAGGTATTAATAGTATGCAAATAAAGACAGGTGCACCTTGTAGAACAGATAGAGTGGCTAAATATAATCGATTATTGAAAATAGAAAGTGAAATGTAGTAATGAAATATAATAAAAAGAGATGAGTCACTCATCTCTTTTCGTTATATTTTAATTATATTAATGTTTCATGTTTTTATTGGCTATAGTTAATTTAATAAATGAATATACAAATACGCCAGCACCAATAACAAACAAAGCAATCATAATAGGTGTACCAGCTTTAGGTAAAGTAGTAGGTGGTTCTGTTAGTCTTAATTTTGGTGTCACATCAGATGTATCAGTAACTTCTTCACCATCAAAATCTGTATAAGTAATATCTACTTTTTCATTTGTATCTAGAATTTTACCAACAATTGTGCTATCAAAATCTTTTTTTAATTTTAAGGTGTATTGAACAGTTGCGGTTTCTCCAGGATTTAATTCTGGGATTGTCCATGTAATAGAATTATCTTCTGTATTGACGTTTGCTGATATATTTCCAATATTTGCTTCAGAGACATAAGCAAAATCAAAGTTATCAATAATTTCTTGAGGGAAATAATCTTTAACCGTAATATTTGTTAATACTTTTTCAACTGGTAATAAATCATTATAAATATCTTCTGTGATTGTTTTTTCAATTTCACTATCTTGTACATAGTAGAATTTACCAACTGTTGGATTGTTTTCAGTTCCAAAAATTTCTTCTATAATATCTCCATAAGTTTTATCATCTTCTCTAGTTGCTGGAACATCGTTTTCATTAGAAATACCTGTAAGCATTGTGATAACATCATATCCAGCCGTATCTAAAGCTTGTAATTGTGTTTTTGTTTTATTAATAACATCATCAGAATAATATGTTTTATCATAATTCAAAGCTACATTTGGAATACCATCTGTTAAAACAATAATATATTTATTGTTTTCTTCATCAGAAAAATATTGACTAGCTAAGTTTAATCCTGATTCTAAATCTGTTCTAGGTCCTGTATATTGGATATTAGAAATAGCAGATATTAATGCTTGTGAATCAGTAGATAAATCAGATACTAAATTGGCATCTTCAAGAGTTCCTTCTTTAGAAACATCTTCATTTGTAGAGAAACTAACAACACCTACTTTTAAGTTTTCATTATCCTTTAAAATGGTATTTACTAAAGTTTCAGCAGATTCAATAACTAAATCCTCTCTAGTAGTGGTTCCTTCAACTATATCTTCCATACTTTTTGAGTTATCAATAACAAGCATAATTTCACCTGTTGGTTGCATAGATGTTTCTTCATTGGTTACTTGTAATTGAAGCGTAACTTCTTTATTATTTAAATCTTTTTCAATTAATTTTTTTTCAAATTTAGAATGTTCTCCAATTTCTATTGTACAAACGGGTTCTTCAACAACTTCCATTGTAACTGTCTCATAAGTTGCAAAAGATAGGTTTGCAATTAAAATTAGAACTAAAAATAATGTAATAAAAACACTTTTTTTCATATATAAATTCCTCCCATAATTTTATTCCATATATATTTTAACACAAGAAATAAAAAATACAACAAATTTGTAGAAAAAAACATAAAAATGTGATAAAATGTAACATGCAAATCATAATAAAAAAGGTGATAAGATGTTAGAAAAAATAAATTTTCCAGATGATTTAAAGAAATTGAATATTTTGGAAAAACAAAAGCTAGCCGAAGAAATAAGAAAATATATATTAGAAGTGGTATCTGAAAATGGAGGACATTTAGCTTCTAATCTAGGAGTCGTGGAGCTAACCATTGCCTTACATAGTGTGTTTAATTTTAAAACAGATAAAATTGTATGGGATGTAGGTCATCAAACATATGTGCATAAAATTTTGACAGGTAGAAAAGAAAAATTAAAAACATTAAGAAAATTAAATGGAATTGCAGGTTTTCCAAAAACAAATGAATCAGAATATGATTTCTTTAATACAGGTCATAGCAGTACTTCTATATCAGCAGCATTAGGAATGGCAAGAGCAAGAGATCTAAAAAATGAAAATTATTCAGTATTGGCAGTGATAGGAGATGGTGCTTTGACAGGAGGAATGGCATTAGAGGCATTAAATGATGTTGGATATAGTAAAACAAAAATGACCATTATATTAAATGATAATGAGATGAGCATATCCCCTAATATTGGTGGATTAAATATGTTGCTTAGTAAATTAAGAACTAAAAAGATGTATACGAGATCAAACATTATAATGAAAAAAAGAATTAGTAAAATACCTGCTATAGGAAAGCCAATCGTAAAAATTGTTCAAGTACTAAAAAGAAGTATTAAACAATTAATTATACCCAAAATGTTTTTTGAGGATATTGGTTTTACATATTTAGGACCAGTAGATGGGCACAATATAGAAGAATTACAAAGTATATTAACATTAAGTAAGCAAATAGATAATCCTGTATTAATACATGTACTAACAAAAAAAGGAAAAGGATATGAAATCGCAGAAAAAAACCCAGATAAATTTCATGCGACAGGACCTTTTGATATAGAGACAGGAAAAAGTAAAAAAGAAAAAGGTAAAGATTATTCAAAAGTATTTGGAGATAAATTGGTAGAATTGGCTAAGCAGAATGAAAAGATTGTAGCAATTACGGCATCAATGAAAGATGGAACCGGACTTACGGAATTTAGTAAAGAATTTCCCAGTCGATTTTTCGATATAGGAATAGCAGAACAACATGCATTAGGCATGGCAGCAGGCATGGCAATTGATGGAATGATACCAGTTGTTCCTATATATTCTTCTTTTTATCAAAGAGCATATGATCAAGTTATTCATGATATAGCTCTTCAAAATTTACATGTTATTATGTGTGTGGACAGAGCAGGTATCGTAGGAGCAGATGGAGAGACACATCAAGGAACATTAGATATGGCATTTTTTAGATTAATTCCTAATGTAATAATATTAGCACCAAAAGATTTTCAAGAGTTAGAAGAAATGCTAGAATTTGCAGTAAATTTGAAAAAGCCAGTTGTTATACGATATCCAAGAGGTGGAGAAGATAAAGAAAAGTTTGAAAAACATGAAAAAATACAAGAAGGAAAAGCAGAGATTTTAAAAACGGGAAAAGATTTAACAATCTTGGCAATTGGAAAGATGGTTGCAAGAGGGATGAAGATAGCTGAAAAAATAAAAGAAAACGGAATAGATGCAGAAGTGATTAATGTCAGATTTTTAAAACCATTGGATGTAGAAACGATAAAACAATCTATAGAAAAAACAAAAAAAGTAATTACGATAGAAGATGGAACCATTATCAATGGATTGGGTACAGCAATAAAAGAATTGCTAATAGATAATCATATGGAAGATGTTAAAATAAAAGCATATGCATATCCAGATAAATTTATTCAACATGGAAGTGTTGAAGAACTAGAAAAAATGTATCATTTAGATGAAGACGATATTGTAAAAGATATACAAAACCATTTATTACTTAATAAAGAATAGAAAAAGGAGCGTAAAGAAGACAAAATGAATAAACAAGACTTGTTAAAAGATTATAAAAAACAAGAAGATAAATTATGTTTATCACAAGTGTTAGATAAGATAGAGATATCATCAAAAAGAGAAAAGATAGAATATACAGATTTTTTAGATATGTATCAAGTGGCATTAGTAGAAAATTTTTTAAGAAAAATACAATTTCAAAATTTTCAATTATATGGTGGATATGAAGAAGCAGAAAGAAAGATATTAATTGTATATCCTGAAAAATTTGATAATAAAATGTTAGAAAAAAATTATGATAAAATTGTAAAAGTAATAAGGATTACATTACCAGAGGAAGAAAAAGGGAAATATTCTCATAGAAACTATCTAGGTGGAATTGTAAAACTAGGATTGAGAAGAGAAAAAGTAGGCGATATTCTTGTAGGGGAAAACGGAGCAGATATTATAACTGTCAACGACTTTGCAGATGTTTTAAAAACACAATTACCATCACTTACAAGATTTGAAAATGCAAAGGTAGAAATAGTAGATATACAAAATGTAAGAAAATTAGAAATAAAGGTAGAAGAAGTTAGTATTATTGTTCCATCATTAAGACTTGATAATATCGTATCAGATTTAGCCAGAACCTCTAGAAGCAAAGCATCAGAAATAATTGCACAAGAAAGAGTATTTGTAAATGGACAAAACGAAACAAAAAATTCGAAAACGGTAAAATGTGGAGATATCATAACCATTAGAGGAAAAGGTAGATTTATCATTAAAGAATTCACAGGAACAACTAGAAGTGGAAGAACAGTCGTATTAGTAGAAAAATATGTTTGATTAATTTAGGGACGTATCAAAATGGAGAAAATTGTCCATTTTAGCACGTCCCTAACGATTCATAAGAATTGCATCATATTGATTATCATAATAGTTTTTTCTTCTACCACATTCTTTAAAGCCAAATTTTTGATATAGAGAGATGGCAGAAAAATTTTCTTCATTGACTTCAAGATTTATTGTTTTAATACCTTTTTCTTTACAGATGGTAAGGATATGATTTAATAACAAAGTTGCAATACCTTGTCTTCTGCAGTTTTTCATGACAGCAATATTCATAATATCAGCCTCATCTAAAATTATTTTGATGCCAGCAAAGCCAACTATTTTATTTTCTAATTTTGCACAAATAAATTTAGAATTTTCACTATTTAGTTCATCTTTTAAAATATCTATATTCCAGAAATCATCAAATTTAGACATGTCTAAATTATCTAAATCAGAGATTTTCATGTCTTTTATAACGATATTCTTTTCTTCTAATTGTCTTTGCGCTTGAGGCTTTTTTAAATAAAGAGGGAGTAGATTTTTATCTTTCCCATGTTTGTTATATTTAAGAAATCCAGCAATACCTAAGTTATATACATCAATGGTACTAGCATCATTGTCAGTATAACTATTATTAGCAAAAATGAATTTTGAGGATATATTTTCTATTATATTTTTGTAGACAATAGAGCCATCTCCAACAAAAGTAATTGCAGAATTTGCATATTTATAATTTAAAAAATTTAAACAATTTTCAATGCTATCAGCTTTAGGTGATTCTAACAAAGTATATTCATTATTTTTTAATGCATAAATAGCATAATAACAATTATTATTTTTGCAATCGATAAGACTACAAATCATGCCATCTTTTTTTATGGAATAAGCTAATCCTTCAAGAGAAGAAATGCCAACAGAAGGAATGTGTAAACTATCTGTAAAAGCTTTTACAGTTGCAACACCAATTCTAATACCAGTAAATGAACCTGGACCAATATCACAAACAAATAAATCCATTTGAGATAAAGTTAAATTGGTTTCTTCTAATATTTCTTTTATTAAGGGCATTAAAGTCTCTGAATGTGTTAATCCATTATTTAATTCTATTTTTTTAACCAAATTTTTATCTTCTAATATTGCAACACTACATATTTTGCTAGAAGTCTCAATACTTAATACTTTCAATCTAATCCTCCAATTTATTTAATAATTCATCATATTCTTCACCATAAGAAGTGATATTTAAAATCCTAATATCTTCATCAACGTCATTTCTTTCAAACTGGATATGTATATAATCTTTAGGAAGGGCATCTTGAATAATTTCACCCCATTCAATAATACAAATCCCATTTTCAAAATATTCTTCTCCACCAATAGCATAAAATTCAGAAGAATCTTCTAAACGATATACATCAAAGTGAAAAATTTTTGTATCTTCTTTTTCATACTCATTTACAATCGTAAAGGTAGGACTAGAAATTTCGTCTTCTAATCCATAATATGTCAAAATACCTTCTGTTAATTTTGTTTTTCCAGAGCCTAATTCTCCTGTTAAAACAATAGTATCTCCTTTTTTTAAAAAAGAAGCCAATTTTTTTCCAAATGATAAAGTTTCGTTTTCATTATGGGATATAAATTTTAAATGATTCATAACATACCTCATATAATTTATAATTTCAAGCAATATTATACTACATATTTAGGGGATTTACAATAAGAAGAAAATTTTTAAATAGTGTTAAGAGAGCAATTTATTAAATTTAGAAAAATAAGAGGCATATAGAAGCTTCAAAATTATTTGGACTCTCATTTTAGTAAAATAAAAACTGGCAACTAATTATTTCTAATTAGTTGCCTCCCATAGCAATTTTACTGGAACTTTCGTTCCTCCCACTAAATTCATAATTTTAAGCAATATTATACTATACATTTAGGAGAAATGCAATAAAAAAATGATATGAAGATTACCAAAAATGTTCTTCTTCTTGACCAATACCATATCTTTCAAAAAGATTCTCTATACTTTTATCTTCTATTATACTTTTAAGTTCTTCTTCATCAAAAATATCAAATATAGTATTCTTATATGTTACATTAACGTCTAATGCTATAGCGTATGGAATATATCTTTCATATATTAGAATTTCTTCCATATTTCTATCTTTTAATAAAGTATAATTTTCCATAAAATTTTTTAGCTTTATCCACTTTTTTAATTCTTTTTTTCCTTCTTTATTTAGAAAGATTCCATTTTCTTTTTGAATTTCCATAAATGCTATATAGAAACAAATTACAAATATTGAAATGACAAAACCTGCTAATACGCCTATACTAGCTAATCCTTTATTTTCACCACCTTCACTATTCCATCCTACTATTCCTCCAATAATTGAACATGCTAAAACAATTATTGTTACTATTATCGCATTTGCTGTTTCTATTTTTTTGGTCCAGCTATTATTTTTATATTCTTTTATTACTAATTTTTTCCACTCTGTATAATTAAATAGACGGTCGTCATCTTTATCGACTAGTGTATTTAATATATATTGTTGACTTTCACTTGTTATTTTTTTTGCATTTTCATTTTTTATAGATTCTATTTTCAAAGTGTTATCTTCTTGTTTTTTTATGTTGATGGCTTTGATGGCATATAAATCCATAATATCAGCAATTAAATGTTTATATTTTACTTTTTGACAGAAAAGATATCCAACAATAGATGGTGATATTTGAGTAGAAATTTCTCTGCTCAAAAAATCACTATCATTATATGTTTCTTTTAGATATTTTTTATTTCTTATTTTTTTATAAATAAATGCAATTATTCCTAGAATCAGACACATAATTATAGGAATAATGATTGGATATAGTATTAGCATAATTATCAATTTCTCCTTTATTGTTTTATTCTTTACATTTTGCATGAGAAAATAATAAAATGTTTTTTACAGTTCGATTCTAACAATAAAATATAGCAAAGTCAATAAAAAATATATATGGTTTTTAAGAAATATATACAAGAATTTTGAAATATAAACATGCTTTTATTACATTTCTATGACATTCAAAAAAAATGTTGAAAAAAGTCCTTTGTTCATATATAATAAAGTTGAATGAAACTTTAACGAAGGAGGAAGCATATGGATACATTTGCTAATTACATTTTAGACGAACGAAATTTAGCAGCAAAAATGGAAATAACGTATTATTTAGCAAAAAAAACAAAAATATTTTTTGATAAATCTGTTATTTTTAAAACTGAAATTGCAAGAATGTTCATAAATTATATGAAAGTAGATGTAGATAAAAATGTGGTGTTGACAGCATGCCTATTATGTAATTGTAAAAAAGTAGATAATGCACAAGATATAGAAAAAATTCATTCATATGCAAAAGAAGGGGCAGAATATTTGTCAACATTAGGATTTGATAACAGATTTTGTAAAATGTGTGAAGAAGTTAATAGATATAGTCATAGCAATCCAAGAGAAAGAGAAAGTGATGTATTAGAACTAGTAGATCAATTTGGAGGAATGCTATTAGATAGACCAGAAAGAATTGGCTTTCAACCAGATGAGGCAATGGTATTATTAGAATACAGAAATTTAAAAGATCAATATAATCGATTTTTACATACATTTAAAGAATTTGTTCAAATGATGGAACAAATCGAATTAAATGAATTAACAACAATGAAATCTTTAAGAAGACTTGTGAAAATGCATAATGAATCTCAAAATGTAAAAGAATTTATGAAAAAAGTATGTTATGAATATGAACCTAAAATTGATAGAGCTGTTGAAAAATATAGAAAAGAAATAAAAACGGAAATGTTTAAGGATTCTAATCGACCATTATTTAGTGAAGAAACAACCAAAAAGATATTATCACATATGGCAGAAGAAAATATGCAAGGTGAGAAATTAAAAAGTGAAGATTAATAATTTTAAGGCGAGCATAGCTCGCTAATTTTTTTAGAAAAGAGGGTATTAAAAATGTATGAAATATTTGCAGATTTACATGTGCACATAGGAAGAAGTGAAAGTGGAAAACCAATTAAGATTACAGCTGCCAAGTCCTTGAATTTTGCAAACATTGCAAAAGAATGTGCTGATAGAAAAGGAATTAATGTTGTAGGGATTATTGATTGTGCTTCTCCATATGTCATAGAAGATATAGAAAACTTCCTAAAAACAGGAGATGCTTATGAATTAGAAGATGGTGGAATTATTTATAAAGATAAGGTTTGCATATTATTAGGAAGTGAAGTAGAAACATCTGAAAAAGGAAGAAATGGAAAAAAAGGAGCAGCCCATAATATTTGCTTTTTTCCAAATTTGACAGATATTAAAGGATTTTCAAATGAATTAAGTCATCATTTAAAAAATATTACGTTAAGTACACAAAGGTCTGATTTATCAGGATATGATTTAATTGATATGGTAGAGAGATATAATGGTATATTGATACCAGCACATATATTTACACCATATAAAAGTTATTATGGAAATTGTACAGATAGATTACAATATATATTTAAAGAAAAATATGATAAAATATTTGCTGTTGAATTAGGTTTGAGTGCAGATACGTATTTGGCAGATATGATTTCAGAATTAGAAAACAAGACATTTGTTACAAATTCAGATGCCCATTCTTTACCGAAAATTGCAAGAGAATATAATAAAATGCAGGTAGAAGACATCTCTTTCAAAGAAATTGTAAAAGCTTTAAAAAATGAAGATGGAAGAAAAGTGGTTGCAAATTATGGATTAGATCCAAAACTTGGAAAATACCATAGAACTTATTGTGATGATTGTGAAAAAGCAATTGAAACCAAAGAGCCTGTAGAGGTTTGTCCATATTGTGGAGGAAAGAATGTAACTTTTGGTGTTTTTGATAGAATCGAATTGATTCGAGATAAACAAGAATCAAACAGTCCAAGAAATAGACCACCTTATGTGTACCAAATCCCATTAGGATTTATTCCAGGTGTTGGTGGAAAAACCATAACAAAATTATTAGATACCTTTGATACAGAGATGAATATTCTTCATAAATTATCAAAAGATGATATAGAAGCAGTTGTAGGAGAAAAGATAGCAGATAGTATAGAAAGAGCAAGAAATGGTGAGTGTAAAGTGCAATCTGGTGGAGGCGGAAACTACGGAAAAGTTGTTTAAATTTAATATAATTAAAAAATGTAAATAATAGTTCTATAAATCTTCTTATCGAATACACATTATGTATAAACGATAAGGAGATTTTTATGAGAGGAAAAAGAGAATTTAAATTATTAAACATTATTAAAGAGCATATATTAAACAATAAAAAAGAGTATTTTATCATATTTTTAATATTCATTATTGGAATATTTAGCGGCGTTTTTTTTATAAATAATATACAAGAGACCACTAAAACAGAAATAAGTAATTATTTAAATCAATTTATAGAAAATTTTAAAAAATTAGAAGATATAAATTTAATAGAATTATTGAAAAATTCCATTATGCAAAATGTATTATTAACAGTAGCAATCTGGTTTTTCGGAACTACAGTCATTGGAATTCCAATTGTATTTGGAATTATATTGTATAGAGGCTTTTGCTTAGGGTATACAATTTCATTATGTATAACTATAATGGGATTGGGAAAAGGTATTAGTTTTGTGATAGTTACATTATTATTACAAAATATTTTATTTATTCCAGCTATTCTAGCATTAGCAGTTAGTGGCGTTAAATTATACAAATCAATTATAAAAGACAAAAGAAAAGAAAATATAAAATTAGAGATAGTAAGACATACTATATTTTCTATCATTATGTTAATAATATTACTCGTTTCATCAGTCGTAGAAATATTTATGTCTACGAATTTATTAAAATGTGTTATCAAATATTTTTAAAAAATATGAAGAAATGTATTTACAATTTTAAAATTGTTTGATATAACATATATAGTTTATGTAAATAGAATTCAAAATATATAGAGGTAGGGGAAAAAAATGGAGAGACAATTAAAATTCTTTTTTAACTTTTTAGAGAATGATAAAAAATTATCAGAAAACACATTACAATCATACAAAAGAGATTTAAAGCAATTTAGAAAATATTTAGAGGAAAATGGAATTCACTATAACAGAGTAAAAGAAGAAGATATACAAAATTACATTAAAGAAATGCAAGAGCAGGGAAAGAAAGCTTCAAGTATTTCTAGATGTATTGCATCTATTAGATCATTTTATCAGTTTATCTTGAAAAATAAAAAGATAAAAGTAGATCCAACAGCACATATCCAATCTCCAAAAATAGAAAAGAGAACACCAAGTGTATTAACAGCAAAGGAAGTAGAATTGTTATTGAAACAACCAAATGATGTTGATTTAAAAGGTATAAGAGATAAAGCAATGCTAGAGTTTGCTTATGCTACAGGTATGAGAGTTACAGAAATTATTTCATTAAATATAGATGATGTAAATTTAGAGGAAGCTTATGTAATTTGTAAAAATGGAAATAAACAAAGAATTATTCCATTAGGTACGATGTCATTAAAAGCTTTAAAAGAATATATAAATGAAGCAAGAGGCGTTTTAATAAAAAATGAAGATGAAAAAGCTTTATTTGTAAATATAAATGGTGGAAGATTAACAAGACAGGGATTTTGGAAGATTATAAAATATTATAAAGAGCAAGCGCATATAACAAAAGATATAACGCCACATGTATTAAGACATTCTTTTGCAACACATTTATTGCAAAACGGTGCAGATTTAAGAGCAATACAAACAATGCTTGGACATTCAGATATATCCTCTACACAAGTATATATGCAATTTCAAGATGAAGGCTTAAGAGACATATATAAGAAAGCACATCCAAGAGCATAATAAAAAAGAAAATGAACAGCTATTATAAAGATAGCTGTTTTTTTGTGGTAAAGAATTAAAAAAATAAGATTTATTCTTTTTAAATAGGAAATGCTTGTACTTGCTATAAAAGATATGGTAAAATAATGTTCATGAAATAATAACAAAATGAAAGGTGAAAAAATGAAAAAATCAGTAATCATAAGGGTAGTTACAGTTTTTATGGCTTTGTGTCTTTGTATTTTGGCATTAACAATAGCATATTTTTTTAATGCAGATATCCAAACAAAAGAGCCAGAACAAATTATGGAAGTATGTGAAATAAAGACATATACATATAGGAAAAGAAATGTATTTACAGTTACAAAAACAAATGAAAAAGATAGTAATACAAAAAAATATATATTATATTTTCATGGGGGTTCCTATGTGGCAGAAGCAACACAAAATCATTGGACATTTTTAGAAAATATTGTAAAAGATACAGGATATACAGTCATTATGCCAGATTATCCATTAACACCCAAATATCATTACAAAGATGTCTATAATATGGTAGAGCCATTATATAAAGAAGTTATAGAAAAAGTTGGAAGTGAAAACCTAATTATTATGGGAGATTCAGCAGGAGGTGGATTAGCACTTGGATTATATGAAAAAATGGCAGAAGAGGGAATAGCACTTCCGGTAAAAACAATCTTAATATCTCCATGGCTTGATGTAAGATTAGGAAATGAAAATATACGAGAAATAGAAAAAAAAGATACTATTTTAAATAAAGAAACTTTAAGAATAGCAGGAATTGCTTATGCAGGAAATGATGGGATTAATAATTATTTAGTAAATCCAATTGATGGAGATATATCAACATTACAAAATATAAAAATATTTATTGGAACAGAAGATATATTAAATCCAGATTGTCAATTACTAAAAGAAAAAGCAGATGCTGTAAATGGTGATGTAGAAATAAAAGAATATAAGGATGCAAAACATATTTGGATTATTGATAATAATTCTGGAGAAGAAGTGACAAAGCAAGCATACAATGATGTAATAGAAGAATTAAAAAATAGCTAAGGAGAAAATCATGAGTGATAAAAAAGAAAAATTATATTGGAGAAGATTAGATAATTCTGCTAAAATATTTCCTATCTCTGCTGGAAAAAAATATAGTACAGTTTTTAGATTATCAGTAGTTTTAAAAGAAGATATACAACCAGATATATTAAAAATTGCTGTAGAAAAAGCATTAGAACAATATGAATTTTTTAGAGTTCGACTAAAAAGCGGATTTTTTTGGAACTATCTAGAATATAATTCTAAAAAAATAATAATAGAAGAGGAAAAGGATTATCCTTGTAAATATATAGAACCAAGAGAAAATAATAATTATTTATTTAAAGTTACCTATTTTGAAAAAAAGATAAATATAGATATCTTTCATTCATTAACAGATGGAAATAGTGGCGTGATGTTTTTTAGAGAAATTGTCTATAATTATATAGAACTATCACATAAAGAAGAATTTCAAGAAGAATTAAGAATAAAAAGAAAGGTTGACTTATCTACAGAAGATAGTTATATAAAAAATTATGATAAAAAGGCAAAAGGAAACAATTCTGCCAAAAAAGCGTATAAGTTGGCAGGGAGAAAAATAAAGTTAGGAGCCATTTCAGCTATACATGAAATAATAGACCTAAACGAGTTAAAACAAGAAGCCAAAAGTCATAATGCTACCATTACCCAATATTTAACTGCTGTTTTAATCTATGCTATTTATCAAGCAAATTTTAAAAAAAATAAAGGAAAGAAACCAATAAAAGTATGTATACCAGTGAACTTAAAAAAATATTTTCCTTCTAATACAATTTCAAATTTCTTTTCTTATATAACCGTGGAAGCAGAAATGCAAAAAGATAGACTAGATACATTTGATAAAATATTAGCATTTGTAAAGAAAGATTTTGAAAGAAAATTGAAACCAGAAGAGATACAAAAAACCATGTCTGGAAATGTGAAATTGGGAACAAATTTATTTATTAAAATGATACCATTGGTATTAAAAAAGCCAATTGTAAGGTTAAGCTATTTGGAAATTAGAAAATATACAACAACAACATTTTCAAATATAGGAAGGATTGGTATCATAGGTAAGTATCAAAAATATATACAAGATTTTCTAATGTTAATTGCGCCTGAACCAGTAGAAAAAATTAAATGTTCAGCTTGTTCTTTTGAAAATCATATTGTATTTACATTTACATCTATTTTAGATGATTGTAGCATAGAAAAAGAATTTTATGAATTTCTAAGAAAAAAGAATATTCCTGTAAAAATAGAAAGTAATGGGATTTTAGATATAAAAAATAGCAAAAGTCAATGATATAATCTAAAAAGATAAAAAAACAGAAAGGAATTACATATGTTATATCCAAAAAAATTAAGTAGTAAAAAAAGTAATTTATTAATTAAAATATTATTAGGCGTTTCATTGCTAGTGGCTATTATATTAACAATTATTAATAAAGTAACAACACCCGAAATTCATTGGGCAGCACTTGCAAATGCTGGAATCATATATGCATGGATAACCGTAAGATATTCAATTAACAAAAGAACGAATATTGCGGGACATGTTATGATACAAGCAATTGCCATTTCACTTTTAACAACTTATATAGATTATAATTTTGGGTTTAAAGGCTGGTCCTTGGAAATTTCAATTCCAATTATTATTATGATAGCAAATGTAACCATGTTGGTATTGACCATTGTCAGTCATAAAAAATATATAAGATATGCTATATACCAATTAGTTATTTGTATTTATAGTTTAATACCAATTTATTTTATACAAAGTGGACTAATTGATAATTATATTTTAAGTTATGTTGCCATAGGAATATCTATTGTAAATTTTATATTAACAATTATCCTTTCAGCAAAAGATGTAAAAGAAGCTGTTATAAGAAAATTTCATATGTAATATAAGTAAGAAATAAATTTATTATAAAAAGAATAGATGGAAAAATATAAAAAATTGAGTTTGGTAATTTTTATTTGCAAGACTCAATTTTTTTACAAATAATACTTGCGAAACCTAAAAGTTCATGATATAGTATTAACATAAATATTCATTATTAAATTCAAAAAAATTGAAATCGAATTTTATTTCTAAGAAAATCCCAAAAAAATTTATATGTTATTATTTAGTAAATTATGAATTTGTGTAAGATAGTTTATTATAGCTTTTTATGTTTGCTATTTTGTTATATATTTTTTATAGTATTTTGTAGTACAAATTTTAATTTAATAGTTTATTAGTTTATAAATCAAATGTTTTTGAATTCTATATATTTTCCAATAAAAGCAATTTAATTATGAATAATGATAATTTAAAATACAAGGAGGATTTTAATGGACGCAAAAGAAAGTAAACCTGCAAAAGAAAAAAGAAAACTATTATCTCCTAAGTTAGATGTGGTATTTCAAGTATTATTTGGAGAAGTAGGAAGTGAAAGAATTACAAAAAAGTTCTTAGAAGCTATATTGGATAAGAAATTAGAAGAGGTGGACTTAAGTAGAAATATTGTGTTAAGAAGAGAAAATCCACAAGATAAAATGGGAATATTAGATGTATTAGTGAAAATCAATCAAGAAGAATATTGTAATGTAGAAATGCAAATGCTAGAAAAAGATAGTTTAATAGAAAGAATCTTATATTATTGGTCAAGAATCTATGGAAAAAATCTAAAGGAAAGTAATGATTATGTTGAGTTAAAAAAGACGATAAGCGTATTAATCGTGAATTTTGAAATAAAAAAATTAAAAGAATTAGGATATCATAGCAAATGGAAGATAATAGAAGAGAAAAAGAGAAAGTTAATCTTGACAGAAAACTTAGAGATACATATAATAGAGATACCAAAGATATATAAAATAGAAGAAAAGGAACAAGAGGAAGAATTAGTAAAATGGATAAATTTCATAGAAAATCCAGAAAGTAAGAAGGTGGAGGAATATATGAAAGAAAATAAAGAAATGAAAGAAGCAAAAGAAAAGCTAAAAGTCATGAGTGAAGATGAAAAAATGCAAATTTTAGCAGAGTTAAGATTAAAAGCAATTAGAGATGAAAAGGCAGTAGAGAAATTTGGATATAATCAAGGAATAGAAAAGGGAATTAAACAAGGAAGAATAGAAAGTAAAAAAGAAATAGCAAAAAAAATGAAAGAAAAAGGAATAGATGTAAAAACAATTGAAGAAATAACAAACTTAACAGAGAAAGAAATCAATTTGTTATAAGGTCATATAGGCTAACATGAGATAGAGGTGAAATATGAAATCTAGTATATTTAAATATGTATTTATAATATTTGTAATCATTATTATGGTTATAGCATTTTTCGTAATTAAAAATAATGAAAGCAAACAACAGGCAGAAAGTGAAACATCGGAAACGAATAATCAGGATATTGTAAGAGAAATTAGGTTGGGAATCGCACAATGTGATACATTGAATCCATTAATGACAAATAATAAAAATGTACAAGATATAACCAAATTAATTTATGAGCCTTTAGTAGATATATCTTCAGATTATAAAGCAATACCGACATTAGCAACAGAATGGGCAAAGCAAGATGCAACAACCTATATTATTAAACTAAGAGAAAATGTAAAATGGTCAGATGGTGAAAGATTTACATCAGCAGATGTTCAATTTACATATGATAAGTTAAAAGAGAATTCTTCTATATACTCACCCAATCTTTCTCATGTTACAATGCTAGAAATTGTAGATGATTATACTGTAAAAATGTATTTAGATGAAGAGGTACCATTTTTTGAATATTATTTAACATTTCCTATTTTATCAAAAACTTTTTATGATACCCAAGATTATTATAATACAGGTATTGTACCAGTGGGAACAGGAAAATACAAAGTAGATAGTGTACAGGAAAATTATATAACACTTACGAAAAATACCAATTGGTGGGATAGAGACACAGAATTATCGTTAGAAAAAATAAATGTAAATGTATATGATTCTGTGGGAGAATTATATAATGCATTTAAATTGGGAAATGTAGATATCGTAAGTACAAATAATAATAATATACAAGATTATATAGGAACAATAGGATACAATATAAAAGAGATAAAAGGTAGAGAACATGATTTTATTGTATTAAATACACAAAATGAATTATTGGCAAATCAAGAAGTAAGAAAAGCAATTTCCTATTCCATTGATAAAAATAATATTGTATCAAATGTTTTTCAAAATAAATATTATACTTCCAGTTTTCCACTAGATTATGGTTCATGGGTATATCAAGAACAAGATGTAAGTTCTGGTTATAATCCAGAACAAGCAAATCAATTATTATCAGAAAATGGATGGAGCTATCGAAATGGTTATTGGCAAAAAACACAAAATGGAAGAACTCAAAGAATAGAAATAAATTTGATTGTCAGGGCATCTAATAGTACGCAAGTGACTGTGGCAGAAAATATAAAAACACAATTAGAAAGTCAAGGAATACGAATGAATATTCAACAATATTCTGATGAGCAATACAATTTAGCAATACAAAATAAATCTTATGATATGATTTTATGTAGTATGAATTTATCGCCTAATCCAGACATGTCATTATTCTTTGGAGATAATAATTTAGCCAATTATACGAATGATGAAGTTTCAACTATAATGGATGAAGTAAAAAATACAACAGATGAAGAAACCATAAAAAAGGATTATACAAGACTTGCAGAAATCTATAAAACAGATATACCATATATTAGTTTATATACCAATAAACATACAATTGCCTATAACACAGAATTAGTTGGAGAAATCAATTCAAATTGGTTTAATCCTTTTTGCGGAATAGAAACATGGTATAAGTAAGAATAAAAAAATAATTTTAAATAAGTATTGACAAAACAAATTTTTGATATATAATAACAATATCAAACAAAAGTTCAAATAAATAAGGAGGAAAATTATGAGTGAGAATGCAGAAAAAAAGAAAGCATTAGAAGCAGCAATGAGTCAAATAGAAAAACAATTTGGTAAAGGTTCTGTTATGAAATTAGGAGAATTTAAAGCAATGGAAATCGAAGCCATTCCGACAGGAGCTTTAAGTTTAGATATAGCATTAGGAATTGGAGGTGTACCTAGAGGAAGAATTGTAGAAATATTTGGACCAGAATCTTCTGGAAAAACAACTTTAGCATTACATGTCATTGCAGAAGCACAAAAAATGGGAGGAGAAGCTGCTTTTATTGATGCGGAGCATGCATTAGACCCTGTTTATGCAAAAAAATTAGGTGTAGATATAGATAACTTAATTGTATCTCAGCCAGATACAGGAGAACAAGCATTAGAGATAACAGAGAGCTTAGTTAGAAGTGGCGCATTAGATGTTATTGTTGTAGACTCAGTAGCAGCCTTAGTTCCAAAAGCAGAAATTGATGGTGACATGGGAGATTCACACATGGGATTACAAGCAAGATTGATGTCACAAGCATTAAGAAAATTAGCAGGTGCAATTAATAAATCAAAGACAGTTTTAATATTTATAAACCAGTTAAGAGAAAAAATAGGTGTTATGTTTGGTAATCCAGAAACAACTACAGGAGGTAGAGCATTAAAATTTTATGCATCTGTTAGAATGGATATTAGAAGAATAGAAAATATTAAACAAGATGGAGAAGTAAAGGGAAATAGGGTAAGAGTAAAAGTTATAAAAAATAAAGTTGCACCACCTTTTAGAGAGGCAGAATTTGATATCATATATGGAGAAGGCATTTCAAAAGAAGGTAATATTTTAGACATGGCTGTTAACTTAAATATTGTAGAAAAAGCAGGTTCGTGGTTTAGCTATAATGGAGAAAGAATAGGTCAAGGAAGAGAAAATGTTAAAAAATATTTAAAAGAAAATCCAAAAATATTAGAAGAAATAGAAGGAAAAGTAAGAGCTGATTTTGAAAAAGTATTTGAAGAAAGTCTTGGAGAAGAATTACCTGAAATTGATATGGATGATGATGAATAAATAATAATTGTATAGAATACACATAATAAAGGGGATACAAAATGTATCTCTTTTATTGATATTTTGAATGGTTTATAGTAAAATGTAAGATAAAGGAGAAAAATATGAAAGAAAGATACAGAACATTATCAGCGGTTATGTTGATGTTAATAAGAGAAAAAAATGGAACAGAAGAAATTCTATTACAAAAAAGGAAAAATACAGGATATATGGATGGATATTGGGATTTTTCAGCGTCTCGGACATGTTGAAAATATGGAAAGCATGAAGATGGCTATGCAAAGAGAAGCGAAAGAAGAAATTTGTATCAATATAGACATAAAAGATTTAGAATTTGTTTCTCTTATACATAAAATAAATGGAAAAGATACAATCTATTATAATGGATATTTTAAAACGACAAAGTGGAAAGGAGAACCTATAATTGGGGAACCAAACAAAAACGAGGAAATAAAATGGTTTGACATACATCATCTTCCAGAAAATTTAATAGATGATCGAAAAGAAGCAATTTGTAATTATCTAAATAATATAGCATATAGTGAGTTTGGATGGAATGAAAGAAAACAAAAGTAAAGGTGGATGTTTATGATAAAATTACTGGCAAGTGATTTAGATGGAACAATTATTGATAATAATAATCAAGTCACAAGTGAAGATTTAAAAGTAATCAATAAACTAAATAATACAGCTGTAAATTTTGCAATTTGTACAGGAAAAACTTATTCTATGACGAAAAACATATGTAGACAATTGAATCCTACTTATGGAATTTTTGGAAATGGTACGCAAATTATAAATTTAAAAACTGGTAAAGAAATAGAAAGAAATGTTGTATTCAATCAGAAAGCAATAGATTGTTTAAAGATTGCTGAAAAGAATCATTTGCATATACATATCTACACAGAAAACAAAATTATATCTCAACAACAGTTAAAATATATGGCTTTCAGAAATTATGTTTTATATAAAGATCAAGTACAGTTTGAAGTAGTAGAATCTTTAGAAAAATATATACAAGAAGAGAATCCTAACATATTAAAACTAGTGGTATCAGGAGAAAAAGATTTAAAAAATATAAAAGAAACAATAGAAGAAAAAGAGGATTTAGCAGCTATACAAATAAAAAAATATGGTGAATATAAAGATAAAGTTATTGATCAAGAATATGAATATTTAGATATAGTACCAAAGCATGTAACAAAGTATGATGCGTTAAAACAATTGAGCCAGTATTTGCACATTCAAAATGAAGAAGTTATGGCAGTAGGAGATAATATTAATGATATAGAAATGATAAGACATGCAGGAATTGGAGTAGCTATTGGAGGAAGTTATGAGGAAGTAAAAGATGTGGCTTCTTATGTAACAAAAAATACAGTAAAAAATGGAGGGTTTGCGGAAGCAGTTTATAAATTTATAGAGTTATAAAGGAGAAAAATATGTATACAGTAGAAGAATTTGATAGAGAAAAAACAAAAGTATTAAAATATGTATTATACAAAAAAAGAAGTGAAAATGAA
Source organism: uncultured Clostridia bacterium (assembly GCA_944386365.1). Classification (GTDB taxonomy): domain Bacteria; phylum Bacillota; class Clostridia; order TANB77; family CAG-508; genus CAG-269. The sequence goes on along the minus strand of CALXAT010000003.1, from coordinate 123,021 downwards.
ATAAGAAGAAAGTTTGAAAATGAGATAGAGCAAAATTTATTGGAAGATATAATAGAATATTTAAAAGAAGCAAAATATATTGATGATAAAGAATATATAAGGAAGACAGTAAACAATTTTATTGCCTTAAAAAATTTATCTATCCGTGAAATAGAACATAAGTTATATAGTAAAGGCATAAAAAAGGAAGATATAGAAGATTATATATATACAAATCAAGAAGAATTAAATGCATATGAAATAAAATCTGCAAAAAATATAACGAATAAGAAAAAGAGTGGATTAGAAATAGAAGAAATAAAACAATATTTATTAAAAAAAGGTTATAAAATGGAAAATATACATACAGCATTAGAAGATATATAAAAATAGTAAGAGGAGAAAAATATATGTCAATATTAACATTAGAAACAAAAAAATATGCTATAAAAATAGAGAACTTTGAAGGTCCTCTTGATTTATTATGTCATTTAATAGAAAAAAATAAGATGAGCATTTATGATATTCATTTAAATGAAATAACAGATCAATATATCCAATATTTAAATGAAATGGAAAAGATGAATCTAGAAATAGCTAGTGAGTTTGTGGTTATGGCATCTACTTTGTTATACTTAAAATCAAAAAAATTGCTTCCAAAACAAGAAGAGGAAGAAGAAGAATTAACAGAAGAAGAATTGATTAGAAGAATTATAGAATATAAGAAATATAAAGAGATTAGTAAAGTACTAAAGCAAAATTATATAGAAAATGGAAATCAATATTATAAAGTTCAAGAAAATATTGAACTTCCAAGACAAAAATTAGAAAAAGATTATGATCCTACAGTAATTCCGAATTTGTATAAAGATTTAATTGAGAGAAATCGTGTAAAAATGAATCAAAATGCCCAAAATATTGAAAAAATTGCAATAGTAGAAAATTATACAGTGGCCAGTAAAGTAAAAGAAATGTTTAAAGTATTGGTAAAACAAAAACGATTTGTATTTAATAAATTGTTTTCATTAAATAAACATAATAAACAAGAAGTGGTAACAGCATTTAGTGGGCTATTGGAAATGTCAAGAAGAAAAAAAGTAGAAACGACACAAGAAGAATTATTTGGAGATATTACTGTAGAGAAAACAAAAAGAGCGTAAGAAGATGTTTAAAAATATAAAAAAAGGAAAAACTAATATAAATTGCTTTATAAAAGGAGGCAAATATATTGGTTTTTCTTTTAATTTTTTTTATTTTCCTCATATTTTTACTAGTTTTCTTGACTTCTAGGATAAATATAAAAGTGGCAAATTTAGTTATAGATTCACAAAGTAAGGAACATATTCACGATGATTATGAAGTTATTTTGAATTTAAGTATATTTGGGCATATACCAATTATGAAACTAACATTAACAAAAAATAGATTGCAAAAAATCCAGAAAAAATTAAAAATGAATGAAAAAATGAAAAAAATGGAAAATGATTTTTTAACCAATAAAGATAAAATAGATTTAAAAATAATAGATATGTTTAAGAAAATAAATAGAAGTATAAAAATTATAAACATGGATTTAAAAGTAGAGTTGGGAGTAGAAAACGCTTTTGTAACGTCCATTTTTGTTGCCATATTATCCAGTATATTGACAATAATCATTTCAAGAAAAAGTGTTAAAGAAAATCAAATAATATATAAAATAGAACCAATATATAATAACCAAAATTTTATAAAATTTGCAATTTCTGGTATATTTCAAATAAAAGTGATACATATTATAAATATCATATATGTATTAAATAAAAAAGGAGGAATGAAAAACAATGAGCGAACATCCGATAGAAGGTCTTATGACTACAGCTATGAATAGTATTCAAGATATGATAGATGTCAATACCATTATAGGAGAGCCAATTGAAACTTCTAATAATATTGCCATTATACCAATATCTAAAGTATCATTTGGATTTGCAGCAGGCGGAAGTGAATTTAAAGGAGAAACAGTAGATGAATACAGAAAAAGAGAAAAGGAAGAAGAAGTACAATACAGATTACCATTTGGAGGAGGGGCAGGTGCTGGTGTTACAATTAATCCAATTGCTTTTTTAGTGATACAAGGAGAAAATGTAAAATTAATGCCTGTCAATTATAGTTCATCAATAGACAAGCTTTTAGATTATATTCCAGACCTATTAGACAAAACAAATAATATGATAAGTAAATGTATGCAAAAGCCAAATGAAAAAGCAAAAGAAATGGCAAAAAATGTAGAAAAGAAAAAATCAGAAAAAGTAAAAGAGGACAAAAATAGAATAGAAGAAGATTTAGATGAAAATAGACATATTAAAGAAAAGATAGAAAAAATGAAAAAGCCAACAGAAGAAGAAATAACTTATGAATATGAATATGATGAAACTTTAGATGATGAGTAGGGACGTGTCAAATCGTTTCAAAATAAAACAAAAGGGACAGACTATGTAGAGGTCTATCCTTTTTATTTTAATTAATTTTTATATTTTTCCCAGAAATATAAGAAAAATATACACTTTTTACAAAAAATTACATTGACAAATGAAAAGGAAAAGAGTAAAGTGAGCTTATAAGCCAAAAGGTTTTTTACAATAGATAAACGTTCATGTATTTTTTTATAGAAAGGATGGAGAAGAAATGTTAAGAAGGAGAGAAGAGTATTTTGAATTCCGGCTTATAAAGCCAGAAAAATGTACAACAGAAACAAACATAAAAGTCCAAGTAAAAATCCTGGACAAAGGATTTGTAGAGAAACTTCAGATAATGTTCTATCAATTTGATAGGGTAGTAAAAAAAGTGAGCATACCGTACGAAGGAAAAGAGGAAAGAAAAACAGGTATAACACAAAGTGTTTATTCAGCTGAATTTTCACTTGGTAAATCAGGGATATACTGGTTCTATTTTACTCTCTTTATAGAGGGACAACTGTACTATGTATATAAGAATGAAGAATTTTTGACAACACAGAAAACAAAAGCATATCCAAATGAGTACTGTTGGAAACTTGAGGTGAAAGATGCACTTTTGAAAGAGTATCCAGACTGGAAGGGAAGGATGATTTATCAAATTATACCAGATAGGTTTGCAATTGGTAGTAATGGGATTATTCCAGTTGAAGGAAGAAAAATCAAAGATTGGAATGATAGAATGCCAGACTGGAAACCAGATCCTGATGGAATTTACCGAAATGAATATTTTTATGGTGGTAATTTACAAGGCATAAAAGAAAAACTGCCATATATAAAAGCACTTGGGTTTAATACAATATATATGAATCCAATTTGTAAAAGTAGAAATTATCATCATTATGAAGCGGAGAGTTTTTGGCAGATAGATCCAATGTTAGGAGACTGGAAAGACTTGGAAGAACTCTGTACAGAAGCAGAAAAAATGGGAGTAAAAGTTATATGTGATATAGCCTTTAATCATACATCAGATGAACATGAGTATTTTAAATCAGCAATATCTGATGTAAATTCTCCCTATAGAAAATTTTATATTTTCAAAGACGGTAAACCGGTTACATGGTGTAATTATACCAATATGCCAGAACTTAATAAAGAAAATCTAGAAGTGCAAAAAGAACTTATAAAAGTTTTAAGGAAGTATATAAATGCAGGTGTAGCTGCATTTAGGATGGACTTAGGAGATATATTGCCTCGGAATTTTCTTTTGGCAATTGTAAATGAAATTCAAAAGGATTACCCACAGATTATTTTTATTAATGAAATGTGGGATATTGCAACCGAACGAGAAAATCCGGAAATCTTTGATGGACAAGCAAATTCATTAATGAATTATCCTATACGGGATGCGATTATCCGTTGGGTAAGATGGGGAAAGTATGAACATTTTCGGTACAACTTTGAAAAAGTTTATGGTGAATACCCAAAATCAGTGTCAGAGATTCTAATGAATGTTATATCTACACACGATACGGTGACCTTGATGACATCTTTGGTTGGAGAACTCATGAATCCAGACCCATATAAAAAACTGGATGATATTGAGGGGCCTTGGAGACATCCAGATGCTGAGTTTGAGACATTTGGCTTTAGGAGTTATTCGGCAAGTCATGATCAATTACCGAAAGAGCAGAGAATTGTGGCAAGAAGGAGTGAAAAGGTAGCTTTACCAATCTTTTATACTTTGCCAGGAAATCCTAGTATGCTTCAGGGAACGGAAAATTGTGTCATGGGATATAAAGATCCGTTTTGCCGGAAAGATATGGATTGGGAGAACCCTGATCTGGATATGCAAACTTATGTAGAAAAATTAAACCATTATCGAGGAAGTAATATAGATATTTTAGGTGATGGCGAACCAAGGTTGAGAGAGATTGATGAAGGATGCATGCTATTAGAGATGTATTCGGAGAAAGGAAATATAATTTTATATTCCAATAGAACAGACAAAGTTATTGTGAATGACTTTAAGGATTATGAGGTTGTATTTACTGAAAATAGTACAAAAGATAAAGTAGGAGAATATGGAACACTCATTTTAAGAAAAGATAAAAAATAAATTCAAAATGTCTTTTGTACTTTTTAATTCAAAAGGGATAGGCAAGATGCCTGTCCCTTTTGTTTCGTTTTGAAACGATTTGACACGTCCCTATCGTTCATTTGTCGAAAACTTCTAATAAAACGACAAAACTTCCTATTTTTTGCTCTTGGAAAATATTGGAAAAAAGAATATAATACAAAAAGAATATTAAAGGAGGCTATGATGGAATCAAAATTTTATGAAGAGGACAAGTTATTAATTTTTAAAATTACAGATGAAATTGATGATTTTAGTGTTCAAAAGATAAGAAGGAGGGCGGATTATGAAATTGAAAGATATATGCCTAAAAAAGTTATATTTGATTTTAATTGTGTTACATTCATGGATAGCGCAGGGATAGGTTTGATTATTGGGAGGTATAAGTTTGCAAAAATGCTTGGAAGTACAGTTGAACTTGCCAATTTAACAAGTAGTATAAAAAGAATATTTGAAATGAGTGGAATTTTGAGACTAATACCGATTACAAATTTAGAGGTTTCATGAAAATAGTCTAAAATGATGGGAGTTTATAGGTATCTCCTAAAAAACCTAAATATACATTATAAAAGGAAAGAAAAATGAAAAGTGAAATCGAAAATGAAATGAAATTAGAATTTGTTAGTAAATCAGCAAATGAAGCATTTGCCAGAATTACAGTTGCAGCTTTTGCTTCACAATTAGATCCTACAATTGAAGAACTGGCAGATATAAAAACAGCCGTTTCAGAGGCAGTTACGAATTGTATTATTCATGGATATGATAAAAAACAAGGTATTGTAAAAATATTTGCCAGGTTAAAAGAAAATGAAATTATCATTGAAATATCAGATAAGGGAAAAGGAATAGAAAATGTGGATATAGCAAAAGAACCATTGTATACGACAAAACCAAATTTAGAAAGGTCAGGAATGGGATTTACAATCATGGAAAGTTTTATGGATAAAGTAGATGTGGAATCTGTTGTGGGATTAGGAACAAAAGTAACCATGAGTAAAGTTATAAAAAATAAGACGGAAAATGAAGAAACAGATGATGAGTTTGAAATGATTACAAGAGAATAGAGGTATACTATGTTTGAAAATAGTGTTGAGGCAATCAAAAAAGCACAATCTGGTGATAAATATGAACTAGAAAGAATGATCAGAGATAATAACCGGGTTAATATGGAGTATTGTCAAAAGATTTAATGGAAGAGGATATGATTTAGAAGATTTATACCAGATTGGTTGTATGGGATTTATAAAGTCAATTAAAAGATTTGATACAAATTATGATGTAAAATTATCTACTTATGCAGTACCATATATGATTGGAGAAATTAAACGATATATACGAGATGATGGACCTATAAAAGTTAGTAGAGGTATAAAAGAATTAGGAATAAAGATAAGAGAATTGCAAAAGGAAAATATAAATAAAAAGGGAAAAGAATTAACAATGGAAGAATTAGAAAAAGAATTAAAAATTTCAAAAGAGGATATAAGCTTAGCATTAGAAGCAAATCATACAGTAGAATCTATAGATAGTAATTATTATACCGATAACAAAGAGGGAAATAGTATTCATTTAATAGAAAAGATTTCATCAGATAAAAACGAAGAAGAGCTTATCACAAATAAATTAGCTATAAAACAATTAATAGAAGGATTAGATAATCGAGACAAAGAAATTATATTATTAAGATTTTATAAAGATAAAACACAATCTCAAGTAGCAAAAATTCTTGGAATTACCCAGGTACAAGTTTCAAGATTAGAAAGAAAAATTTTAGATAATATGAAAATGAAGCTAATTTCATAAAGAGGGTGATAAGTTGAAAAAAGTTTTTATCTATTTTTTTGCCTTTTTATTTCTTTGTTTTATTCTACCAGCATTGTTAACAAAAGCAGAAGTAAGCACATCATCAGGAGCGAATGAAGTGGTAGAAGAAAACAAAGAAATAACTTCAGAAGAATATATATATAATCAATATGGAACAATAAGATTATTACATACAGATACCAATACAGTGGAAGAAGTAGCATTAGATGAGTATCTTTGCAATGTGGTATCAGCAGAAATGCCGGTTGATTTTGAAAAAGAAGCTTTAAAAGCACAGGCCATAGTTGCAAGAACATATACAATTTATAAAATAAATAACAAAAAACATGATAATGCGGATATCTGTGATAATTCTAATTGTTGCCAGGCTTGGATTTCAAAAGAAGATAGATTAGCAAGATGGGATGGAGATAAGGAAGAAAAGTGGAATAAAATCGAAGAATGCGTAAATGAGACGAAAGGAAAAATTATAACTTACAATAATCAACCGATTAATGCATTTTTTCATTCCAATAGTGGTGGAAAAACAGAATTACCTGTAGATGTATGGGGTGGAGGTAGTAATATGCCATATCTTCAAGTGGTAGAAACATTGGGAGAAGATGGATATGCACAATATAATTCGGAAGTAGAGTTAACAAATGAAGAAATATTGGAAAAATTAAAAGAAAAATATAGAGATATTCAAATAGATTTTGACAATGAGGAAGATATTAAAGTTCTAGAATATACAAGTAGTGGAAGAGTAAAAACAATAAAATTTGGTAATCATGAAATTTCGGGAACAGAAGCAAGAAGCATATTAGGGTTAAGATCTACAAATTTTGAAATTATAAAGGAAGAAGGAAAGATAAAATTTATAGTAAAAGGATATGGACATGGTGTAGGAATGAGTCAAACAGGAGCAGATAGTATGGCTAAAAATGGAAGTACAGCAGAAGAGATTATTCATCATTTTTATATAGGGGTAGAAATTAAAGATGTGAATTCTCTATAATACATAAAAATTATTTAAAAAATGTATAATCTTTTAAAAAGAGGAAATACTTGTAATAATAAAGTATTTAAGGAGGATTATATGAAAAGAAATAGAAATTTAAAAAATATAGGAGAAAAAAAGATAAATGATAAAATAATTTCTTATCTTGTTGTGGGAGCAATCATTGTAGCCATCATTATAATTTCATTATTATTATATAGCCAAAAAATAAACAAGGATGTGAAAGATGAAACAATGTCATTAGGGCAAATGACAAATATAATAGGTGATACAGATGATTATGAAGAGACAGAAAGTGCAAGTACAGATATTGGAAAAACCGTAGAAGAAAGCGAAAGTGAAATTGAAAATGAAGAGGAAAAGAGCAAAGAAAATACACAATCTCAAAAAACGCAGAATATAGTTTCTAATGAAGCAGTATCTAGTAGTACAAATGTAAATAATAGTGAACAAAATACAGTAAATGAAGAGAATGAAAAAGAAAGTGAAACGGTAGAAGAATTAAATTTTGAAAAACCAGTAGAAGGTGAAATTGTAAGAGAATTTGCACAAGAAAATTTGGTATATTCTCAAACTTTAGAAGAATGGGTAACACATAATGGAATAGATATAAAAGCAGATAAAACAACAGTTGTAAAAGCAGCTGAAGCAGGTATTGTAAAATCTATAAAAAATGATCCTAGATATGGATTAACAATTGTTATCGAACATAATGATGTATATCAAACCGTATATTCTAATTTGTTAACATCTGAATTTGTAGTAGAAGGAGAAAAAGTAGAAAAAGGACAATCTATAGGAACAGTAGGAAATAGTGCTGTATTTGAAATAGCAGATGAACCACATTTACATTTTGAGATATTAAAAAACGGCATACAAGAGGATCCATCAATTTATCTTAAATAATAATTGACTAAGATATGTAAGTGTGATAAAATAGCCTGGTACTAAATGTATAGAGAAATACAAAAAAGAAGGAATGAAGAAATGAAATTAGGAATTGTTGGACTACCAAATGTAGGAAAAAGTACATTATTTAATAGTATAACTAAGGCAGGTGCTGAATGTGCAAATTACCCATTTTGTACGATAGAACCAAATGTGGGAGTAGTACCTGTTCCAGATGAAAGATTAGATGTATTAACAAAAATGTATCATCCACAAAAAACAACACATGCAGTTATTGAATTTGTGGATATAGCAGGGCTTGTAAAAGGGGCCAGTAAAGGAGAAGGACTAGGAAATAAATTTTTATCACACATTCGTGAAACAGATGCCATATGTGAAGTGGTAAGATGTTTTGAAGATTCCAATGTTGTACATGTTGATGGAAGTATAGACCCAATAAGGGATATTGAAACTATCAATTTAGAATTAATATTTGCAGATATAGAAACGGTTAATAAACGATTAGAAAAAGCGAAGAAAAATTTAAAAGCAGATAAAAAATATCAAGAAGAAATTGATTTGTTAGAGAAAATAAAAGAGAATTTAGAAAATGGAATATCTGCCAGAGCAATTGATTTTAATGAAGATGAACAGATATTAGTAAAAGATATGTTTTTATTAACTACCAAACCAATATTATATATTGCCAATATATCTGAAGAACAATTAAGTGATGCGGAAAATGATCCAATGGTTAAAAAAGTAAAAGAATATGCTGCTAAAGAAAAAGCAGAGGTAATACCATTGTGTGTAAAAGTAGAAGAAGAATTATCTGGATTAGATGATAAAGATAAAAAAGAAATGTTGGAAATGTTAGGATTAAAAGAATCTGGATTAGACAAAGTAATAAAGAAAAGCTATGACTTACTTGGATTAATGTCATTTTTAACAGCAGGAGAACCAGAAGTAAGAGCATGGACAATCAAAAAAGGTACAAAAGCACCACAAGCAGCAGGAAAGATTCATTCAGATATAGAAAGAGGATTCATAAAAGCTGAAGTAGTTTCATTTAAAGATTTAATAGAACAAGGTTCCATGGTTGCAGCCAGAGAGAAAGGACTTGTGAGATCTGAGGGAAAAGAATATGTAATGCAAGATGGGGATATTGTTTTATTTAAATTTAATGTGTAATTTTTTTGTAATAAAAATGTAATAAAAAAGATAGAAAAAATCTATTGACTAAAAAATAAAATAAGTATATTATATTTATAGTGTAAACAAAAGAAAATAGTGTGTTTGTTAAACTTGCAATTATTAAAAAAACGTGCTATAATAATAATTGTTTATAGAGATAAAAGAAAAATATACTATTTGAAGTAAGGAGAGGTAATATGAAAAAATCAATTATTTTAAAAAGTTTTTTAGTAATTTTAGTTAGTATAATGCTTGTGTTTACAGCATCATCTGTATATGCAGCAACATCACCAGAGGATGAAGGATTTGAAGATATGTTGACAGATAATGAAACATCAAATAGTTCAAATACAAATTCAAGTTCAAATTCAAATAGCAATAGTGCAAATACAAATACAAATACAAATTCAAATGTTCAAAATTTAAATGCATTAAGAAATAATGCAACTACAAATAGTACAGCAAATACAACAAATACATTACCAAAAACAGGTATACAAGATTCTTTACCAACAGTATTATTAATTGTAATATTTGCAGTTTCAGCTATTTATGCATATAAAAAGATAAAAGATTATAGAAGTATTGATTAATAGATAAAATTGAAGATGTTAAACATCTTCAATTTTTGCTTTTATAATAATTCTATTTCCATTAAAATTATTGCAAGTAACTAATGTTAATTCAAAAGAATCTGTAATTGTTTCATATACAGGAGATAAATCATTAGATTTTACTTCATAATTTTTTATCACGGAATATATATAGGTATGGTTAGAAGTATTATATAAAAAAATTTTATCATCTAGTTTTAAATCTTTTATATTACTAAAAAACTTATCATTATCATAATTATGTCCTGCAATACATAAATTTGTATTTGCGGAATTTTTGTATGCAGTTGGAAAATCTCCATAAAATCTGCAAGGAGATGTCTTTAGCAATTCATCATTTAATTCATTGAAAATAGGGTAAGATATGTTCAAAGTAGGAATTTCTATAATACCAATAACAGAATCAGGTTTTAGAGGAATATTTTCATTGGTTGTATCATTGTTATCATTTGAATACAATTTGGTTATACTATAATTATTAACAAGCAAGTTAGAAAAACTTTCTTTGTTGTTTAATGAAATTTTGGAATATATAAATAGTGAAGAAATGACCAAAATGGCAACAATAGAAAGAAGAAATTGAATATTGAATATTTTTTTGGAAAATTTTTTATGTGAAGATTTTTTATTTGTTATGTTTAATGTTTCAGAATTATTTAAGTTTTCTGAAGTATCGATATGTTTATTTAAATCAATATTTATAATTTGATTCATTATAAATCCTCCAGTCATTTATCATATTTATTAGTATTTCCTGATAAAAACAAAATATAATATATATGAAATAAAAATAAATGGAAATATATAATATACTTGACAAATAAAAAATTGCGTATTAGAATAGTTAGGCAACGAACTAAAAGAGGTGCTAATATGGGGAAAAATGAAATTGGAAAATATATTCAAATTGTTTCCAGACAGTTAAAAAGAAATATGGACGAAACATTAAGTAAATATAATGTTACAGGAGTACAATCTATGCTTATAGGATATATTTCTAGAAAATCAAAACAAGGAGATGTGTTTGCTAAAGATATAGAAGAAGAATTTGATATGAGAAAAGCAACTGTCACCGGAATTATTCAATTAATGGAAACCAATGGATTTATTATAAGAAAGGCAAAACAAGAAGATTGTCGATTAAAAAGTATCGTGTTAACGCCAAGAGCATTACAAATAGAAAAAATGATAAAAAAACAAATAAGTATAACAGAAAAAACAATGGTAAAAGATATGACAAAAGAAGAGCAAGAAATCTTTTTAAAATTGTTAAAAAAGACCTCATATAATTTATGTAATATGGATGTAAAAAAATAAAGGAAGATAGATTGGTTTAGAATTTAGATAATTTTAAATAATTTGTTTGTTCCTAAAAATAATAAAAAGAAAGGAGAGAAATATGTTAAAAAAATTAGCAAGTTATATTAAAGAATACAAAAAAGATACCATATTAACACCTATTTTTGTTGTTTTAGAGGTGGTCATGGAAGTAATTATTCCATTATTAATGGCTAAAATAATTGATGTTGGTATCCAAAATGGAGATGTGCATTATATTTTAAAAATGGGAATTTTATTGATTATTTCAGCTATATTATCTTTAACATTTGGAATGTTATCTGGAAGATTTGCGGCAAAAGCTTCAGCTGGATATGCTAAAAATCTAAGAAAAGCAATGTTTCATAAAGTGCAAGATTATTCATTTGAAAATATAGATAAATTTTCAACATCAAGTTTAGTAACGCGTATGACAACAGATGTTACAAATGTACAAATGGCATTTCAAATGATTATCAGAATTTTGGTTAGAGGACCAATTATGATGATATTTGCTTTATTAATGGTTATATCCATTAGCCTTAAATTATCAGCTGTGTTTTTTGTAGCAATACCAGTTTTAGGGGCTATTTTATTTTACATAGCAATAAAAGCACATCCTAATTTTGAAAGGGTATTTAAAAAATATGATAAATTAAATAGAGTTGTGCAAGAAAATGTATCCGCAATAAGAGTTGTAAAAGCATATGTTAGAGAGTCTTTTGAAGAAAAGAAATTTAAAGAAGTTAATGATGAAGTATACACAAATTTTAAAAAAGCCGAAAAAATTGTTGCATTTAATGGACCAGTTATGCAATTTACCATTTATACTTGTATCTTATTAATTTCATGGATTGGTACACAATTAATTGTTGGTGGAGAAATGCAAACTGGACAATTATCAAGTATTATTACATATGCATGGCAAATTCTTGCAAGTTTAATGATGTTATCATTTGTATTTGTTATGATTATAATGGCACAATCATCAGCAGAAAGAATTATAGAAGTCATTGATGAAGAACCATCAATAAAAGATAAGGAAAATCCAATAACAGAAGTAAAGGATGGCTCTATTCAATTTGAAAATGTAAGTTTTCAATATAGTGATGAACAAGAGGATGATAAGTTTGCACTAGAAAATATTAATTTAGATATAAAAGCAGGAGAGACAATTGGAATTATTGGAGGAACAGGAAGTTCAAAATCAACACTTGTACAATTAATCCCAAGACTTTATGATGTTACAAAAGGTAGTATCAAAGTGGGAGGTGTTGATGTTAAAGATTATGAAATTCACGCCCTAAGAGATGCTGTAGCAATGGTTTTACAAAAAAATGTACTATTTTCTGGAACGATTGCTGAAAACCTAAGATGGGGAAATAAAGAAGCTGACCAAGAAGAGCTAGAAGAAGCTTGTAAATTAGCACAAGCAGATGGATTTATTAAAGAATTTCCAAGTAAATATGAAACGGTACTAGACCAAGGAGGAACCAATGTTTCAGGAGGACAAAAACAAAGAATCTGTATTGCAAGAGCAATTTTGAAAAAACCAAAAATATTAATCTTAGACGATTCAACAAGTGCAGTTGATACCAAAACAGATGCTTTAATTAGAAAAGCATTCAGAGAAGAAATTCCAAATACAACCAAAATTATTATTGCACAAAGAATTTCTTCAGTAGAAGATGCCGATAAAATTATTGTCTTAAATGAAGGAAAAATAGATGGTATTGGAACTTCAGAAGAGTTATTAAAAACAAATGAAATTTATAGGGAAGTATATGAATCACAGATGAAAGGAGGAGACGAGAATGCCTAAAAACAAAGGAAAGAAAAGAAAGACAATCAAAAGATTATTAAAATATGTAACAGAAAGCTATAAATTACAATTAGTCGTTGTTTTAGTTAGTATCATTATTAGTGCATTAGTAGGTGTTATCGGTACACAATTTATAAAATACTTAATTGATGATTTTATTACACCGCTATTAGGAAATACGTCTCCAGATTATTCAGGTTTATTACATGTGATTATGCTTATGGCAATTGTATATTTAGCTGGAGTTATTGCTACATTTACATATAATAGATTGATGGTTAATATATCACAAGGAGTTTTAAACAAAATTCGTGGACAAATGTTTAATCATATGCAGAAATTACCAATTCGATATTTTGATAGTAGAACACACGGTGAAATTATGAGTACCTATACAAATGATGTAGATACTTTAAGACAAATGCTAAGCCAAAGTATTCCACAAGTTTTTTCAGCCTGTGTTTCTATGATTGCAGTATTATTTGCTATGCTTGCAACAAATGTTTATTTAACACTTGTTGTATTAGCAATGGTTATATTAATGGTGTTTGTATCAAGGTATTTAGGAGGAAACAGTTCAAGATTCTTCGTTAAACAGCAAGAAGATATTGGAAAAGTTAATGGATATATTGAAGAGATGATGGAAGGACAGAAAGTTGTTAAAGTATTTAATTATGAAGAAGATTCAAAAGCAAGATTTGATGATCTAAATGAAGAATTATGTGACAGTATGACAAAAGCCAATATGTATGCCAATATTTTAATGCCATGTATTATGAATATAGGAAATTTAGGCTATGTGTTAGTAGCTGTTATTGGTGGTATCTTATCTGTTAATGGTATCTTAACAATAGGAAGTATTGCAGCATTTTTACAATATGTAAAAGCATTCACAAACCCACTAGGTCAAGTTTCTCAACAAATGAATTCTATCATTATGGCATTGGCAGGTGCTGAAAGGATTTTTGAATTAATTGATCAAGAAGAAGAAGTGGATGAAGGATATGTTACATTAGTAAACGCAAAAATGGAAAATGGAAAAATTGTAGAATCAAAAGAAAGAACAGGAATGTGGGCATGGAAACATCCACATAAAGATGGAAGAATTACCTATACAAGACTTCGTGGTCAGGTGGAATTTGAACATGTACAATTTGGCTATGAGGAAAAGAAACGAATTTTACATGATATTAGTCTTGTTGCAAAAGAAGGTCAAAAAGTATCTTTTGTTGGAGCAACAGGAGCAGGAAAAACAACAATTACAAATTTAATCAACAGATTTTATGATATACAAGATGGAAAAATTCGTTATGATAGAATTAATATACAAAAAATTAAGAAAGATGACTTAAGAAGATCATTAGGAATGGTATTACAAGATACCAGCTTGTTTACAGGAACGATAAGAGATAATATTCGTTATGGAAAACTAGATGCAACAGATAAAGAAGTAGAAGCAGCAGCAAAATTATCCAATGCAGATAAATTTATTAAGCATTTACCACATGGATATGATACCATGATAACTGGTAACGGAGAAGGCTTGTCACAAGGACAAAGACAATTACTATCTATTGCTAGAGCAGCATTAAATAATCCGCCAGTATTAATTCTAGATGAAGCAACATCAAGTATTGATACGAGAACAGAAAAAATTGTTCAAGAGGGAATGGATAAATTAATGAAAGGAAGAACGGTATTTGTTATTGCTCATAGACTTTCTACAATTAGAAATTCTGATTTAATTATGGTATTAGACCATGGTAGAATTATCGAAAGAGGAAATCATGAAGAATTAATTGCACAAAAAGGAACTTATTATGGATTATATACAGGTGCAATAGAAATAGATTAGATTTTAAATAGCTAGTTGAAATGGAAAATATGAAAGTTTTCTATTTCAACTTTTTTTATGCATAAGAAGAATATGAATAAATATTCTTATAAATGTGTACAAAAATGCAGGTTTGTGATAAAATTCAAAAAGAAAAATAGAGGAGGAAAAACGAATGAAAAATAAAAAAATAGGAAAAATATTACTAATAATGATTATACTTATTCTTATTTCAGGTGGAATTTTTGCATATCTATATTTTGGGACAGATTTATTAAAAACCAACAAACAGTTATTTTTTAAATATTTAGGACAAGTTGCGGAACAACAAGATGGTTTTATAAATAGTAATTTAAGAGAATATGTCAATAAAAAGTATACTGGAAAATATGAAGATAGTGGAAAATTCTATGTAGATATTAATCTAATTGGAATGGATTCTGATGCCTTAAAGATTGTAAATGATTTTAATATAGAATATGCAGGAAAAGTAGATAATACTTCAAGAAAAAATGAACAAGATATATCTATTAATTATGCAGATAATGTCAGTTTTCCAATTAAATATAAATATGCAAATGAAACTTTAGGATTACAAACAGACTATGTTTCAAGTAAATATATAGGAATAGAAAATAATAATTTAAAAGAATTTGTTGAAAAATTTGGTGTGAAAGATACAGAAGATATTCCAGATACAATTGATCTTTTTAAAAGTATAAATAATTCACCAATAATTAATTTCACAGAGGAAGAAAAGAAACAAGTAAAAGATACATATCAAACAATATTACAAGAAAAAATAGGTGAAAAAGAATTTACAAAAACAGAAGAAAATAATGTAGTAAATTATTCTGTACAAGTAACAAATCAAGAATTGAAAGATTTACTGGTTACTACATTAGAAACACTAAAAAATGACCAAATTATAATGCCCAAGGTAGAAGAAGCTTTAAAAGAACCAATAGAAATGATAAATGAAAATGCAGAAGAAAAAGTTACTGTACAGAGTCTGCTAGAAGAATATCTGGATGCACTAAATTCTTCTAAGGTAGAAGAAGGAACATCTACTTTAATGGTTTCTCAAACAAATAGAAAGTTAACAGGAATATCTTTAACCATAGATAATAGTGAATTGAAAATAACAAAATCAGATGAACAAGGCGTATTGACTTATAACTTAGAAGTTGATCAAAAAGATGAAAATACAGAAGATAGTGTAAGATATTTTATGACATTGGGTTATCAAGGGTTAGAACAAATGACAAGTATTAACGAGACACATCAATTTGGTATTATGATAACAAAAAACGGAGAAGAACAAAAATTAGTGTATAATTTAAATTCTACAGATACTTTTAAAGAGAATATAAATATTGAAGATTATGCAGATAATGAAATACAAAAGTTAAATGAATATGATGGTGAGCAAATAATAAGCTTGTTAACAGCCATATCAGAAAGAATTGGTAAAGTCAATACAATGCAAATGGAAGAAATCGGTTTTAGTGAGTATGGCAATCCAATGTTATATGCTTTTCCAGTAGTATCATTTCCTTTAATGATGTATAATCAAGCAACAGATGTTGTAGAAGATAATTCTATGAGTGAAATGGAAAAAGAAACTTTTAACCAAAGATTTGAATCATATGAAGGAGAACAAAGAGGAACAAACATTAAAAGTTTATTGCAAACTGTTTTATCAAACAATATATCACAAACAGAAGAAGATAGAAAAGTTCAAATAAGTGGAGATATAATAGTGAATAAAGATTCTGCAGAAGTACCAACAAATGATGTGGATATAAGTTCTACGTATCATGTAGAAATGAAATATAATGATGAAGGTATGATTACAGAAATAATAATTACAAAAAATTAAAAATAAGTATTAAAAAAGGGAGGAAAAAACATGAGTGATATGACAATTTCAAAAGATATTATTTATATTGGAGCAAGTGACAGAAATATAAAAATATTTGAGAATCAATATGTATTAAAAAATGGAATGAGTTATAATTCTTATTTAATAAAAGATAAGAAAAATGTTATATTAGATACAATTGATGAAAAATTAACGGACAAATGGTTACAAAATCTAGAAAAGGCATTAAATGGAGAAAAACCAGATTATTTGGTTGTTTCTCATATGGAGCCAGATCATGCATATAATATAGGCATATTAGCTAAAAAATATCCAGAAATGAAAATTGTAGGAAATCAAATAACATTTAATATGATTACCAATTTCTTTAAAGATGTTGATTTATCTAATAGAAAATTTGTGGTAATGGAAGGTGATGTTTTAGACATCGGAAATCATAAATTACAATTTTTTATGGCGCCAATGGTACACTGGCCAGAGGTTATGGTAACTTATGAACAAACAGAAAAAATATTATTCTCAGCAGATGGATTTGGTAAATTTGGTGCATTAGATGTTGATGAAGAATGGGATAGTGAGGCAAGAAGATATTATTTTGGAATTGTTGGAAAATATGGAATGCAAGTACAAGCATTACTAAAAAAAGCAGCAAATTTGGATATTCAAATGATATGTCCTTTACATGGACCAATCTTAAAAGAAAATTTAGAATATTATATTGCCAAATACAATACATGGAGTAGCTACGAGCCAGAGGAAGAAGGAATCTATGTTGCTTGCAGTTCTATTTATGGAAATACATTAAAAGCAACGCAAAAATTAGTAGAAATCTTAAAAGAAAAAGGAACAAAAAAGGTTGTAATGGGGGACTTAACAAAAGAGGATTGGGCAGAGGCAGTAGCAGATGCTTTTAAATATTCTCATTTGATTGTTGCATCTTCTAGTTATAATATGGGAGTATTTCCACCTATGAAACAATTTTTAGATCGTCTAAAAGAGAGAAACTATCAAAATAGAACGGTTGGAATCATAGAAAATGGTTCATGGGCACCTTCAGCTGGAAGATGTATGAAGGGATCCTTAGAGGAAATGAAAAATATAAATATCATAGAGCCAACAATAACCATAAAATCAACAATGAGTGATGAAAACATATCACAAATGGAAGAGATGGCAGATAAGATTTTAGAGAAATAAAACTTTAGAGAGATTCTTTAAGTTCAAAAAGGAAAATTATCTTATGCTGTTTTATAAATAATAAAAAATGACGATTAGAAGAATTCCACAAAGGAACAAATTTCTAAGTCGTCATTTTTTTTGAAATATAGAATCAACTAATCATTATTTTGATTAGCTAAAACAGAATCATTTACTGCGTTATTTTTAGATTGGATAGTTCTTAAAATTGCTCTACTAATTGGTCCAGCAACTAAAATGTTTAAGAAAAATGCTGTACAGAAGTTTCTAGGCCATCTAATGAAGAACTCACTAAAGATTGTTTGTGCATTATCTCCACCTAAAAATCCACCAATAATTGTCATAATTAAAGACATTAATGTAACAATAAAGAAACAATTAAAAAGAATATATGCATTTTTACTATCAGATTTATCAACAAATTTTTCTAATAAGATATGATTAATTCTTCCAACAACTATATTTTCTAAAATAAAAGCGATGATAAATGTTATAGGAAAAGCAATTAAGGCTGTTTTTATAGAGTTTAAATTAAATCCACCTAAATGAATAGAGATATTTAAAAGCCCCATAAAAAATACCATAATTAAACACATACTAATTCCAAAAATAATACCTTCTTTTTTGTTAGTTGGCATATATATTCCTCCTTTCTGCATAAAAATAACGTGTAACTAAACTGGATTTACGCCACTAAAGCTACGCGTTTACATACTTATATATTATACCATATTTGGAAAGATGATGTAATAGCAAATTTCAAAAAAATTAAAAAATTTTATTCTTGTGTATATAAGGCGAACGTGATATAATGCTGTAAGAGTACTATTTTGAACCATAACAAAAGTTTTGAAATAGATAAAAGGCGGGTGATTTTATATGCCTCATAAAAAAATGGAAACAGGATTAATTGTTGTAAAACATACAAGATTTGATAAAATAAGAAGAGGTCTTATGCTGTTTTTTTATGGAAAGGATTATGAAATCATTGAACAATACCAAAAATTATTAAAAGTAAATAGACCTAAGAATATCATCATACCAAAAGAAATCAAGGACTTTTAAAGTTAAATAAAAAAATATATATGAATTGATATAAGGATATAAAAAATGGAAGGAAATAAAATGAAAAATATAAAGGACTATAGCTTAGAAGAATTAAAAGAAGAACTAAAAGAAATTGGAGAAAAGCCATTTAGAGCACAACAAATTTATCAATGGCTTTATGAAGCGAGAGTATCTAATTTTGATGATATGACCAATTTATCATTAGAATTAAGAGAAAAATTAAAACAAATATATGAGATTAAGGAATTTAAGATACGAAAAAAACAAGTAGCATCAGATGGAACAAAAAAATATCTTTTTGATGTCTTAGATGGAAATGCCATTGAAACCGTATTGATGCAATATCATTATGGATATAGTATCTGTGTATCTTCACAAATTGGTTGTAAAATGGGGTGCAAGTTTTGTGCATCTACCGGAATTCCATTTGCAAGAAATTTAACTAGTGGAGAAATAATAGAACAAATTATGGCAGTAGAAAGAGATACAAATGTTAGAATTTCGAATATTGTATTTATGGGAATTGGAGAGCCATTAGATAATTATGATAATGTGGTAAGAGCAATCAGAATTATCAATGACCCCAAAGGATTAAATATTGGTGCTCGACATATTAGTATTTCAACAAGTGGGTTAGTTCCTAAAATATATAAATTAGCAGAAGAAAATATACAATGTACATTATCGATTTCTTTACATGCAACAACAAATGAGCAAAGAAGCAAAATGATGCCAATCAATAATACATATCCTATAGAGGAATTATTGCAAGCATGTAAAGATTACATAGAAAAAACACATAGAAGGATTTCTTTTGAATATGCATTAGCAAAAGAAAACAATGATAATTTAGAAGATGCTAAGAGACTGGTTAAATTACTAAAAGGAATGCTTTGTCATGTAAATTTAATTCCAATTAATAAAATAGAAAATGGAGAATATACCAAAAGTTCAAATGAAAATATTATAAAATTTAGAGATTATTTAAATGACCATGGAATTGTTGCAACGATTAGAAGAGAATTAGGATCAGATATTGATGCAGCTTGTGGACAATTAAGAAGAAAAAATCTGAAACGTTAGGGACGTGTCAAATCGTTTCAAAATGAAACAAAAGGGACACACCTTAATTTTGTATAAATTTACAGAATTAAGATGTGTCTTTTTTATCTTATTTAATGTTCTAAAATTTCAAGTAAACTTTTAATATCATTTTTGCAATTCATCATTTTATAATCTTTGATAGCTTTTTCACTAAATTCTTTCGCTTTGGCAAAATTATTTGTATAGACAGAATATATTGTTTGTAATTGGTAATATAAAGCTTCATTTCGAATATCATCTAAATCATTATTTTTTAAAAATTCTGCACAAGATTTTAATTCTTGATTTGCCATTTTTAAAAATTGAGTGTCTTTAGTAGCCTGATAATTTTCTAGTAATAAAGAAATTAATAAAAGGTGATAATCAGCTTGACCACGCGTAAAATTAGCAAGTTTTGCTTCTTCTAATCTTTTAACTAACATATTATATTTTAAATCAAAATGATTCTCAATTTTTAAGTAACATCTGGTAATCCATAAATTGGTTACTAATTTTCTATATTCATTAATATAAGGAAAATAGTTTTCTTTTATATAATTCCATATAGTATAACTTTCTTTATAATCTTTTAAACAATTACAGGTATATAATGCTTTTACATGATAAAATAAGCAAACAATACGTTTTTCTAAATGTTCTTTTTCATTATCAACAATTTTAGAGGCAATATCTAAATATTTTTTTGCTTCTTCTTGATTTTGTGATTTAGACATAATATTGATATAATCACATAAAGCTTCTAATTCTTCATTTTTATCTTGTATTCTATTTGCCATTTTCGCTCTTTTTAGATGAGGAGAATTTTCACCTTTTTCCCACATGCCTCTAACATAAATGTAATATTTTAGATTTCTAACAATGGTAATATATTCTTTATACAATTTGTTTTCTTTTAACATGGTTAAAACTTGTTTGGTGATATGCCATTCATCCAATTCATCAAATACTTTTAATTTAGAAATATCATTATAACATTCACCCACATATTCAGATTTATCTATATAAAATTTTGCTACTTTTTTTAAAAAGATCTTCCTATCAAAATCTTCGTTAGAGGTATTTACCAAGACAAGGGTTTTAATTAAATTGTGCATATCTAATCTAGGATGGTTTTGAATAATAGGGATTAACAAGTCATTTGTATAACATTCTATAATGGCTTTTTGCCATTCATCTGATAAGATATCTAAACCGAATATGTAAGAAACGAGTTCAATAGATATGGTATATTTAAAAGTAGCACAGATGATTAAGATTTTTTTTGCAGTAGGACTTAATTCATTCCATATATCATTGATTATTTTTTCTGACATTATTTTATAATCTTCATTTGCTTTGGTATATTTAGAAATTGCATTTTCTAGAGAAATACCAAGTTTATTTGCATTTACAATTTTTTTCATTAAATATATAGAAGCAAATGGAATGCCACCGGTAATTGTGTATAAAGTATTTACTAAAGAGGGATGCATATCAATAATTTTTTTGAAATCTTCTGTTGTATTAAGCATATTTTTTAACTCTTCTTTAGAAATGAAGTCATTAATGCAAAAATTAGAACAATAGGTATCTAACAGATTTTCATATTGATGATAAGGAATAGAAGTAATCATCAATATTTTTGAAATTTTAGAAAAAGTCTTTATAAATTCAAATGTTTTATCTTGTATAGTATCATCATCAAAATCTAAGATAAGAATAGATTTATTGCTCTTTATAAATTGAAAACAAGTATCTTGTTTTTCTTCTGGTTTAATCTCTGTTCTATTTTCTAAACTAAAAAGTAGAATAGTATCTAGAATGGTAGATAGCTGATTTTCTTTTTTTAGATTTATCCAAATTAGATTTTGAAATTTGTTTTTAAAGGTTAAATCATACATATATGCCATAACAGATTTTGATTTTCCACCTAATTTATATCCATAAATATAGGATATGGGGATAGGACTTTCTATAAAATTATCCAAAAAAATTGTTAGTTTCTGAGATCGAATAATTTTTGTTAAATCTTGAGGAATTAGATTATTCTTTGTTTTTATGGTTGTATCATTGAAAATAACAGTATTGGTAGCAGATAAATAATTTTTAGCAAATTCATCAATTTTAGAATCTTCTATTTGCACTAATTTAGCATATTCTATAATACCTTGTAGAAAGCTAGCGATATCTTTAGGTATGCTACCAGTTAAAAATTTTCGGATACTGACTTCTGCATAATGGGTATAATCTGCAATTCTTGTATAGATATAAGTTTTATTAGGTATTTCTCCTTTAATATTATGTTTTTTAATAGATAATTTCATTTCATTTATAAAATCGGATAATAATTTTGCTCTATTTGTTTTTAATATCTCTTGTTTCATATATTATTCCTCCACAAATAAACAATCTATTTTTATTATATCATTGTTTTACATAAAAGTACAAGAATAAAGGAAAATATATGCATATAGAAAACCAAAATTGATATTTTTTTTATCAATTTTAAAAAACTATATTTTGAAAAGTTTCAAAAATAAGATTAACATAAAGTAAAGCGGCGCATATTAAGCAAATAATTAAAAGCTTAAAAAATTCTAACCTAATTCCTTATACTAAAGGAATTGTAACAAAAAACATTTAATGTAAAATAAGGAGGAAACAACATGATTTATGACAAAACATTAGGTGATAGGACACAAAAGATTTTACTTCGGGAGTTACAAACTACAGAAAAATTAATATCAAAAGTTGCAACGAAACTTTCAACAACACAGAAAACCTGCAACATTTATGCAATGACAGATTTAGGCATTGCACATAATGTTACAAGAATGCGTGGCGGTTTTTTTACAGGAGCGGTATATAACTGGGAAGAACCAGATATTCCGTTTGTTCCAGTAGATAGTACAGTAAATGTATGTGGTACGGCTTTATACAAAATAAATTCTGATATACATATAGAAGAATTTAAAGAAAGGTGTGAAAGTGTTTTATTAGACACTTCAAAGTATAAGTGGAATTTTATGAATGGCAATCATTTTATTTCTTTATGCTATGCAAAAAGAGATTATGATTATGTAAGAATGAAAAAAGGATATTATATGCTCGTACATGCTTCGGCATGTGAGTATAAAGAAAAACTTTATCCTACCATTGGAAACTGGTACTATAACAGTATTCAAACAGAAAATTTAGGAGAACACCGATATCTGAGGTATATTGAAGGAGAAAAAGCAGAGAAATTTTATAAAATGGCAAATATGCTTGAAACTTTTAATGCAGAAAGAAATTACTTTTTCTGTGAGAGTGTTCTTCACAGCAAAATGGGAGAGGAGATTTTGAATGTATCCCATTATGGAATGCCAAGTATGAATGAAATACTGATTGGTGTTCAGAAGACTGATGGATTTGCAACACTGTTAACAAGTCTTGGAAAAAATGTTTATATCGTTTCTAATAAAAGGAAAGAAATAGAAAGTTATATTCCACATGGGTTTGGACTGGAATTACCAGAAAAAAGTGATATTGCCTATTATAAAGAGGGGATAAAAATAGGCGAAAAGGATTTTTCTTCTGGTAGCATTACAATTGGAGAGGATGCAATTAATCGGCATGGTTTCTCTGAAGAAAAATATAAACTTAGGGAATATGTTAAGAAAATTGCAGAAATAAACAATTTAAAGATTTGTGCAGAATTGAAACAAGTTTGCTCTTTTTCAGCAAAAGGATTTCAAATATGGAGGAGCTTATGAAAGAAATTATTTTTTTAAGACATGCAGAAACCAGAATGAATGAGCAAGGTCGGTTTTGTGGAAAAATAGATATAGGTATTACAGAAAAAGGAAGAATTCAGGCTAAAAAAATGAGAGAAACGTTTAAAGAATATTCTTTTGATGCAATGTATTGTTCAGACCTAAAAAGAACAAAGGAGACTCTAGAAGCTATTTTTTCAAATCAAGAATTTATTGAAGAGAAGGGATTTACAGAAATCGGACTTGGTGATTGGGAAGGTTTAAAAAAAGAAGCAGTTGACCAAAAGCTTCGAGAAGCTTTTCAAAATGGAAAATATGTACCACCACATGGTGAAAAACATGAAACCGTTGAAAAACGAATTAAAAAATCAATTGAAAGAATTTTTGCAACTTGTCCAGATAATTCTCTAATCTTAGTTTGTACAAGTAATGGTGTTATGAGAACAATCAAAAAAATATATGATATCAAGAACGAAAAAATGATGTCAGATAACTTAGAATATTTTTCTTTGAAGAGAGAAGTATGAACAAAAACAAGACTCGGAAATTTATTTCCGAGTCTTGTTTGATATGATACCTGCCCTTTTAAATAGAATATCCTTTTTAGGAGGGCAGTGTGGTGTTATTTTTTACTTTGTTCATATTCAGCCTGAATAAAGTGATGTATGATTGCCTTCTTGGCATCATCGTTGGCCAAAAGTGCCTGAAAATTTTTTATGGCACTTTCAAGTGCCTTATCTAAATCTTCAGATGTATTGGCCAAAATGATTTCATATTCAACTCTGACATCTTCCGGGATACGCCGGCAGAGCTTTGAATCTTTAATCATAAAAAGTAATCCTTCAATTCCTTGATCATCTCTGCCTAAGAATTCTCGAAGATTTTCAGGAAGTGAAAAGTCTTTCTTGACATTACAAAGTAAGCTATAAGCATCTACATCTAATATTTTGCTATCCATACAAGTCCTCCTTATGGATCTCCACAAATTGTGGGCGAAGGCTATAAAACTAGCCTAAAACAACAAGTTACATCATAAATAGTATAGCACAATTTACATAAAAAAGCAAATTAAGAATAAAGTAAAACAAGTATGAGCAGTAAGGAAAAATTTACAAAAAATTAAATATATGATATAATTCTAAACATTGTAACTGTAAACAAAGTTTTTAAGCCAGATATTGGCAAAAGAAAGGAAAAAATATGTTAGGAAAAGCAAAAAAAATGAGAAAAAAAGTATGTAGGTATCTAAGGATACGGAAAAAACTAGGAGGTGGATTCAGAAAAGAAGAAGATAAACTTCTCAATGCATATGGATTAACACTGGTAAAACATACAAGATCAGGATGGGACAGTATCATTTCAGAAGAAAATGAATTTGTTTTAATCCCTTTTAAACAGAAACATATATTTCATTACTGGCCAAGTTATGACAAAAGTTATATAATTGTTTCAACAGGTCAGAAAGTTTTTCAAAAAAATAGAGGAGAAGAATATCCTGTAAAGGAGATAGAAGAACTGAAAAATATGTCTCTGGTTCATTGGTTTGATGCAATAGCATTGGTATTTGAATCAAATGATGACAGTTTAGATGAATACAAAATACTAAACTTAAAAACGGGAGAAATAACAAAGATACCACGCTATATTACAAAACATCTTTCTATATTAAAAGACGGTATAGAATTAAAGAATAAAGATGTTGATGGGTATAGATATATGTATCTTTGTAACGAAGAAATAGTCACTTCAGCATTATTTGCTAAGCAATTTACAAATGATAGCAAATATCAAATAAACCGTGTGAAAGAAGAGGAATGGAAGTTATATGAACTAAGCAGGGAAAAAGGCATTATTGAAAAAGAAGGACCATGGGATAGTGTAGAAACATTGTGGTATTTGCCTGTAACGCATTTAGTTATTAAGGGAAATGAGGCACAGGTTTTAAACATATCTTCAAAAGGATATAAATTGTCTCCGATTCCAGGAACAAAAATTCAACTGATTGGAACAGTTGATGATGTTTGCTATTATCAGATAATAGGAGAAAAAAAGGTATATTTATGTATATTTGAAGGAGAGGAGATTAAAATATTGTCTGAGTACGCAGGCGATAGAATTGCCTTTTCAAAACCAATTCTAGACTTAAAGAAGGGAGAAATAAAAAAAGATATTCTGGTAACAAAAGTGACAACTCAAAAAGCTGAGATATAAAATGTGAAAATCCAAACATAAGTGAACCCGAGGGAAACATTCCCTCGGGTTTGTGCTAGTGTGGTATGTCCTTTTTGTTTCATTTTGAAATAATTTGACACGTTTCTAAAGGATGATACAGATTAATCCACCACTACCTTCATTAACAATTCTTTCTAAAGTTTCTTGTAATTTAATTTGTGCTTCTTCTGGCATTTTAGCAAGTTTAGCTTGTAAGCCTTCATTTACTAATTCATGTAAACTTTTT
The DNA here is from genome assembly GCA_944386365.1 of uncultured Clostridia bacterium. Taxonomy (GTDB): domain Bacteria; phylum Bacillota; class Clostridia; order TANB77; family CAG-508; genus CAG-269. The sequence goes on along the minus strand of CALXAT010000003.1, from coordinate 96,534 downwards.
CCAAATATATTAGATTCCCAGATTTTTTGAGGGTCACTTTCAAATCCAGAAAGTAAGTAATTTACTAATTCTTCTGATTGTTTTTCAGAACCAACAATTGGACAGACTTCAGTTGCTACATTTGTTTTAATAAGATGGATGGAAGGTGCCATAGCTTTTAATTTTACACCAAATTTAGAACCTTGCTTAACCATTTCTGGTTCTTCTAGAATTAATTCATCTATGGAAGGTGTGACAATACCATAACCTTTTCTATTAACTTCATCTAATGCATAAGCAATTTTATCGTATTTCTTTTTTACATCAGCTAATTCAGAAATAATACTAAATAAATCTCCTTCATTAGAAACAGTAACGCCCGTAATTTCTGAAAGTACTTGATAAAATAATTCTTCTTTTAAAGTGATTTCTACATTAACTTTTCCAGTTCCTAGTTGAATGTCTGTAACAGAAGTTTTTGAAATAATTTCTGTTTGTTTAATACAGTCTACGCAACCAGAAATTTCTTTTAATACATTGGCATTAGAAAAAGCATCTTTAATTTCTTTATATAATTCTGCTTTTAAAGGATGAGATATATCTAATCCATCAATCCATCTAGGAAATTTGATACAAACTTGGTCAACGGGAAATTCATATAAGACTTTTGAAAACATAGTATTAATATTTTCAATGGTTAAATATTCACAATTAAGAGGCATAACAGATGTATTGTATTTTTCACTTAGGCTTTCTGCCAGCTCTTTTGTATAGTCTGAATCAGGGTCATTTGAATTCAATAGAATGATAAAAGGTTTGTTCAAAGCTTTTAATTCGTTGACAACTCTTTCTTCAGCTTTAATATAATCCTCTCTAGGAATATCTGTAATACTTCCATCAGTTGTAACTAGGATGCCAATAGTAGAATGTTCTTCAATTACTTTTTTTGTTCCAATTTCAGCAGCGGTTTCAAAAGGAATTTCTTCGTCAGACCAAGGTGTTTTCACCATTCTAGGCATATCATCTTCTAAATAGCCAATGGCATTATCCACTAGATATCCAACGCAATCAACAAGTCTGGTTTTAAATTTTAAATTGTCATTTAGTGTAATTTCAATCGCTTCATTTGGAACAAATTTAGGCTCTGTTGTCATAATCGTTCTACCACCAGCACTTTGTGGCAGTTCATCTTTGGCTCTTTCTTTTTTGTATTCATTATCAATATTGGGAATAACTAATAAATCCATAAACCTTTTTATAAAAGTGGATTTACCAGTTCTAACAGGACCAACAACACCCACATAAATGTCACCATCAGTCCTTTTGGCGATGTCTTGATACAATCTTGTATTTTCCATCTATATACCTCCTTCTAATCACTTTCAAAATGTTTGTACTAAATTACTTTAATTAATGTATATTGGACTTCTTTTAGGTTTATGACAAGTTTTATAAAAAACTTGATAAAAATAAATAAGTATGCTAAAATGACAATATTAAAACAAAAACATATAATATAGTATATTAGCCAAAAGGAGCGAAACGAAATGGATAAAGTGCAGGACACAATTGACTTATTAAAGATGTACAATCAAGAACATATTATAAAATTATTAGAAAAATTAGATAATGATAAAAAGCAAGCATTAATAGATCAAATAAGCAAAATAGATTTTCATCAATTAAAAGAACTATATGATAGTACAAAAAAGGAAATAGAAATAAAAGAAAATAAAATAGAACCGTTACCATATATGGATAAGAAAAAATTAACAGAAGAACAAAAAGAAGAATTTCAAAGATTAGGAGAAGAAGTTTTAAGAAAAGGTGAATATGCTGTTGTTACAATGGCTGGAGGGCAAGGAACAAGACTAGGACATCCAGGACCTAAAGGAACATTTAAATTAGATGTGTATGGAAAAGGAAAATATTTATTTGAAATATTAGCAGAAAATTTAAAAGATGCCAATCAAAAATATGGAAAAGTCATTCCATGGTATATTATGACTAGTAAAGAAAACAATGATGAAACAATTGAGTTTATGGAAAAACATAATTATTTTGGATATGAGAAAGCTTCAGTAAGGTTTTTTGCACAAAGTGAATTGCCTTTATTAGATGTGAATGGAAAATTATTAATAGGAAAAGATATGAAAATAAAAGAAGCATCTGATGGAAATGGTGGCACATATGCATCCTTAAGAGCAAGTGGTGCTTTGGCCGAGATGAAGGAAAAAGGAATCAAATGGGTATTTATTGGAGGCGTTGATAATGCTTTATTAAAAATGGCAGATACCATTCTTTTAGGGATGGCCATTAAAAAGAAAGTACAAATTGCATCTAAATCCATTGTAAAAGCAAATCCTCATGAACGAGTAGGTGTATTTGGAAAAATGAATGGACACCCTAAAGTTATTGAATATACAGAATTGCCAGAGAAAATGGCAGAAGAAGTAGATGAAGATGGAGAATTAAAATATGGTGAAGCCCATATTATGTGTAATTTATTTACAATCGAAGCCATTGAAAAAATTAGTAAAGAAACGCTAATTTATCATAGTGCCTTTAAGAAAAATTCTTATATAGATGAAAATGGTAGAGAAGTAATACCAACAAAGCCAAATTCTTATAAGTTTGAATCATTTATCTTTGATGCATTCGAATTATTTGATGATATAGCAATATTAAGAGGAAAAAGAGAAGATGACTTTGCACCAGTAAAGAATAAAGAGGGAGAAGACAGTCCTAGAACAGCAAAAGAATTGTACGAAAAATTTTGGAATAGGAATTAAGGAAATTTGGGACGGACTCAAGTTTCCCTTTTTAAAAATAAAATCTTTATTTTGAGATATATTTAACATTTTTAGGGCTTTTGTCTTTGTACAAAAATTCTAAGTGAGAAAGGAATGAAAAAAATGGAAGAATGTAAAATAAAAAATTTATATAATCTTGAAGAAACCATTGCAAAAGATTTATTAGAAAAAAGTACATATCCATGGGAAGTGTTACCCAATATAGGGGATTATATTTTAGAATTGGGAGAGACATTAGATAAAGAAGAATATGAAAAAGTAGGAGAAAATGTATGGATTGCAAAAAGTGCAAAAGTTGCACCAACAGCATATATTCATGGACCAGCGATTATTGGAAAAGAAGCAGAAGTAAGACATTGTGCTTTTATTAGAGGAAATGCTATTGTCGGAGAAGGTGCAGTTGTAGGAAATTCAACAGAATTAAAAAATGTTATTTTATTTAATAAAGTGCAAGTGCCACATTATAACTATGTAGGAGATTCTATCCTAGGATATAAAGCACATATGGGAGCAGGTTCTATTACATCTAATGTAAAATCAGATAAACAATTAGTAGTTATAAAAAATGGAAAAGAAACCATAGAAACCAACAGAAAAAAAGTAGGGGCTATGCTGGGAGATAATGTAGAAGTAGGTTGTGGTTCTGTATTAAATCCAGGAACAGTTATTGGAAGAAATTCTAATATTTATCCATTATCTTCTGTAAGAGGTGTCGTTCCAGAAAATAGTATTTATAAGAATAAAAATGAAATTGTTGAAAAAAGAAAAGATTAAAAATGTAAAGAAAAATATATCATATAATTTGTAAGGAATTTTTATAAATTCCTTTATTTTTTTTTCCGAATTGTATATAATAAGAAAGAAAATAAAGTTGATAGAAATTAACTAGAGGACAAGTTTTTGTGACAAGGTAAAAATAAAAATAAGAGGTGCAAAATGAATAAAACAGAAGCAAAGAAAAGAATTGAAGAATTAAGGAAGAAAACAGAATATTATGCCAAAAAGTATTATGATGATGATAAACCAGAAATATCAGATTTTGAGTATGATATGTTAATGGTAGAATTACGTAATTTAGAAAAACAATATCCAGAATTTATTTCAAAAGATTCTTTAACACAAAAAGTGGGGGGACATGTAAAAGAAGGGTTTCAAAAAGTAACGCACGAGGTACCACTTCAAAGCTTACAAGATGTATTTAGTTTTGAAGAAGTAGAAGAATTTGATGAAAGAATAAGGAAGCAAGCAGAAGAAAATGGAATAAAAGAAGTAAAATATGTGGTAGAAACCAAAATTGATGGATTATCTGCAGCGTTAGAATACAAACAAGGAAAATTTGTAAGAGGGGCAACAAGAGGAAATGGCTTAATTGGTGAAGATGTAACAGAAAATTTAAAAACAGTTAAAACGATTCCAATGGAATTAACAGATAAAATAGATATCACAGTTAGAGGAGAAGTCTTTATATCTAAACAAGATTTTGAAAAGATGAATCAAGAAAGAGAAGAAAATGAAGAAGAATTATTTGCCAATGCTAGAAATGCAGCAGCAGGTTCTCTAAGACAATTGGATAGTAAGATAACAGCAAAAAGACCATTGGATATTTATATATTTAATGTGCAAAAAATAGAAGGTAAAACCTTTCATTCTCATTTTGAAGAATTGGAATATTTGAGTGAATTGGGATTTAATGTCAATCCTGTAAGAATTCCATGTAAAAATATAAAAGAGGCAGAAAAAGCAATTGAAAAAATAGGCGAAGATAGAGAAAAATTAACGTTTGGAATTGATGGTGCAGTTGTAAAAGTAGATGACCTACATTTTAGAGAAATATTAGGTTCAACCATAAAAGTTCCAAGATGGGCAGTAGCATACAAATATCCACCAGAGAAAAAAGAAACGATTTTAAAAGATATTATTTGTCAAGTTGGTAGAACAGGTGTCATTACACCAATGGCTATATTAGAGCCTGTTAAAGTGGCAGGTTCTACAATTTCAAAGACAACACTTCATAATGAAGATTTTATCAAAGAGAAAGATTTGAAAATTGGTGATACAGTTGTCATACAAAAAGCGGGAGATGTTATTCCGGAAATTGTGGAAGTGATAAAAGAAAAACGAACAGGAAAAGAACAAGATTTTGAAATGCCAAAAGTATGTCCAGTATGTGGAGCTCCGACAATAAGAGAAGAAGGAGAAGCAGCTGTAAGATGTACAGGAATTGAATGTCCAGCAAAATTATTTAGAAACCTAGTTCATTTTGTATCTAGAGAAGCAATGGATATTTCAGGGCTAGGAGAAAATATTATACAACAATTATTAGACAGAAATTTAATAAAAAATATAGCCGATATTTATACATTAAAATTTGAAGATATTGCATCCTTGAAGAAAAATGGAAAGAAATTTGCACAAAATTTAGTGGATAGCATAGAAAGAAGTAAACAAAATGATTTATCAAAATTAATAACCGCTTTAGGAATTAGACATGTAGGTGTGAAAGCTTCAAAAATGTTGGCTAAAAAATATAAAACGATGGATAATTTAATGCATGCAAGTTATGATGAATTAAGTATGATAGATGATATAGGACCAATCGTAGCAAATAGTATTAGAGAATTTTTCTTAGAAGATCAAACAATTGATTTAATTAATAAATTAAAAATAGCAGGTGTTAATATGAAATCTTTAGAAGAAGAAAATGAGGATAATCGATTTGAAGGAAAAACGTTTGTATTAACAGGTAGTTTAGAAGATTTCACAAGAAATGAAGCATCTGAGATAATAGAAAGGCTAGGAGGAAAAACTTCGGGAACCGTTTCTAAGAAAACAGATTATGTATTAGCAGGAGAAGATGCAGGAAGTAAACTTACAAAAGCTCAAAATTTAGGTGTTACAATTATAACAGAAACAGAATTTAAAGAAATGATAAAATGAGGAGGAATAATGGACGAAAAATATACATTTGAAATGATGTGGGAGGATTTAGATGATGGATACCAAATTTATTATACATATGTAAGGAATCGTTACTTATTATTTAAAACGGCATCAAATTGTTATACACAAAAACTATTGTCAAAAAATCCTAAAAATCCACAACCTAAAATGACAATGCTTACTTTAAAAAGAGTAAAAGAAATGTTTCCACATATGGAAGATATTGAATATCGTATAGGAATGTCTGAAGAAGAATCATAAAAAATAATGATAAAAAATAATAAACAAAGGAAATGAAGAGATGATAAAAAATATAATATTTGATTTAATGAATGTTATCATAAAAAAAGATTCTAATGTAAAAACATTAATGAATTTTACGAATGATCTAAATAAAGCAGAAGAGTTACAAAAATACATATATAAAACAGAAGAATGGAAATTATTGGATTTAGGAAATATTAGCCATGAAAGAGCGATAGAAGAAATGCAAAGAAAAGCACCGAAGGAATATAGCAAGCTGATTAAAGAAGTAATGAATAATAGGTGTCAATATTTCACAGTCAATGAAGAAACTGTAAAAATTGCAAAAAATTTAAAAGAAAAAGGATACCGTATATATGTTTTATCAAATTTGTCAGAATTTGCTTATGAATATTTTAAAGATATAGCGTTCTTTAAATTATGTGATGGAATTATGATTTCAGCTTATGAACATCTAGTAAAACCTGATGAAAAAATATTTACAACTTTACTAGATAGATATCAGTTAAAAGCAGAAGAATGTTTATTTATTGATGATGATGACACAGGAAAAAGTTTAGAAACAGCCAATAAAATAGGAATACTAGGAAGAAGAGTAAAACCAAATGATAGTCAAGATGTTTTAAATTTATTAGAAGAATACAAAATTAAAGTTTAAAAATTAGCAAAGAATGTGAAAGAAAAGCATGCAAGACATCGAAAAACTTATAAAATATGCAAATGAGAAAAAGCAAAAGAAAAAATAAAGAGAAGAAAGAGGGATTATATGAAAAAGAAAAAAATGGAGTTATGGTTAAAAATAGTAATTGTTATTATAATTTTACTGTTCATATTTTTAATAGCAACTTTTAGAAAATTCTTAATATTAAAACAAGTGGTATCTCAATATGAAGAAGATAAGAAAAGTACCAATTACTATTCTAAGTCATGTACAATTGATGGAGAAATTACAGAACTTTGGATCTACAATAATATAAAAATGTTGAAATATACATTTATACAAAGCGATCAATTAGTACAAAAGATGCTGTATATTAATCCGGAAACAGATGAAACGTGGATTATAGTAGAAAATGCAAAACAAAAAATAGCTGTAAAATTAAAATATTCTGAAAATAATATAATGATTTCAAGTGCAGGAGTAGACCCTGCAATGCCAGAAATGAATGATAATTGGCGTTTATTACAAATGGCAGTTATCACAGATATACAAAGTGTGCGTTGGAATGGAAAAGATGCTTATCATATTTCTTTTAATTTTGTAGAAAATGAAGAATATGGAATGTGGATAAATAAAGAAGATTATAGAGTAATTGGGAGAATTAATGGAACGATAACAGACAATGAGGATAATACATATACCAATATAATAGATTATGTAAGTAAGTATGGTTCTGTTACAGAAGAAGATGTTAAATTACCGGATTTAACAGGATATATCATAAAAGATAATAGTGAAAACGAAATGGAATAATAAATTAAAAGTTAGAATTTGAATTCACAAATAATTCACATTTCATGCAAAAAATATACATATATCGATAGTATATTTATAATCATAAACATCCCCTTTTTTTCATAAGCTATTCTGTTAAATAAAAAACAGAGTAGCTTTTTGTATATTCTTATTGCAAAAAAAAAATGATTAGTATATAATCAGTTAAGAAAAAAGAAAGGAGATATAGAGTAGATACTCTATAAAATAGAAAAATGGCTATAATAATGGATGGAAAAGCATTAGCAAAAAAAGTAAGAGAAAATTTAAAAATAGAATGTGAAAATTTAAAAGCAAAAGGAATCATACCTAAATTTGCAGTAATTATGGTAGGGGATGATCCTGCATCAAAGGTATATGTTAGAAATAAAAGTAAAGCTTGTGATGAAATTGGAGTAGAATATGAAGAACACATATTAGATGCTAGTATAACACAAAAAGAATTAATTGACTTAATTCATAAATTAAATAAAGATGAAACTGTAAATGGAATATTGTTACAAAGTCCGATTCCAAAACATCTAGATATAGATGAAGCATTTAGAGAAATTTCACATGAAAAAGATGTAGATGGATTTAATCCCATAAATGTAGGAAAATTATTATTAAATCAAGATACATTTGTATCTTGTACACCATTTGGAATTATGAAATTGTTTGAAGAGTATAATATAGATTTAGAGGGAAAAAATCTAGTAATCATCGGAAGAAGTAATATTGTGGGAAAACCACTAATGGCTTGTTGTTTAAATAAACATGCAACTGTAACAATTTGCCATTCTAGGACAAAAGATTTAAGAGACAAGACAAGAAATGCAGATATATTAGTAGCAGCCATAGGAAAACCAAATTTTGTAACAGCTGATATGGTAAAAGAAGGAGCAGTTGTAATAGATGTTGGTATAAACAGAGGAAAAGATAAGAAAATAACAGGAGATGTGGACTTTGAGACAGTAAAAGAAAAAGCAAGTTATATAACACCAGTTCCTGGAGGAGTGGGACCAATGACAGTAGCAATGCTTATGAATAATGTTATAAAAGCAACAATGAATCAAAATAAATAAGATAAAATAAGTAAGGGGCACTTTTTTTAAGTGTCCTTTTTTACATGAGGAGGAAGGAATATCAAAACTTTAGAGAATAAAAAATATTGGATATGGTTATCATTAATAAAAAGGCTAGGAAATAAAAGAAAGCAAAAACTATTAAAAATATATAAAACACCAGAAAAAATTTATGCTTTAGAAAGAAAAGAAATTATAAAGATAAAAGGTTTTAATGAAGTATTGGCAACAGCTATTTTGGATAAAGAAATAAGAGAAAAACTAGATACATATATGGAAAGAATGAAAAAAGAAAGTGTGAATATTATAACAATAGAAGATAAAGAATATCCACAAATTTTAAAAAATATATATGATTATCCCATATCTTTATATATAAAAGGAAATTCGAAAATTTTGAATAAGTTATCTATTGGGATAGTGGGATGTAGAGAAGCAAGTGCTTATGGAATCAAAGTGGCACAATATTTTTCATATCATCTGGCAAAGGAAGGTATCAATATTGTAAGTGGTTTAGCCAAAGGCATTGATAGCTATTCACATATAGGGGCTATTAATGCAAAAGGAACAACGATAGGTGTAATTGGAAGTGGATTAGATGTTATATATCCTAAAGAAAATCAATACTTATATAGTAAAATAATAGAAGAAAATGGAGCAATTTTATCAGAATATCCGTTAGGTGTGGAACCAAAAAAAATGAATTTTCCAGCAAGAAATAGAATCATTAGTGGAATTACTAAAGGTATTATTGTTATTGAAGCCAAAAAGAAAAGTGGTACATTGATAACTGTAGATTTTGCATTAGAACAGGGAAGAGATGTATATATTGTACCAGGAAATATTGATTCTATAAATTCTGTAGGAACCAATGAATTAATAAAACAAGGTGCGCAAATCGTTACGACATATAAAGATATAAAGAGAGAAATAATAGAAATTTAGTGGTTTACTTATTTATATTAAAATGATATAATAGCAAAAACATAATAAGAGAAATTTATAAAGAATTCATATTGAATAAATAAGTGTTTAGGAGAAATTTAAAGTTATGGATAGAATTAAATTAAAAGATAGAATATTACCTAAATATACAAAAGGTGAAGAAATTTTTAATATGACTTCACATATAGTAGGTGCAGTTTTAGGGATTGTTGCCACTGTTTTATGCATCGTTTTTGCAGCAGTTAGAGGAAACGGATATGGAGTGGTTAGTGGTTCAATTTATGGTGCTACAATGATTATATTGTATACAATGTCTAGTATTTACCATGGATTAAATCCTAAAAGATATTCAAAAAGAGTATTTCAAGTATTAGATCACTGTTCCATATTTTTATTAATAGCAGGTTCTTATACACCATTTGCATTATGTACTTTAAGAGAATATGATATGGCAACAGGCTGGACAATATTTGGTGTTATATGGGCAATGGCAATATTGGGAATTATTTTAAATTCAATAGATATAAAGAAATATAAAAAATTTTCAATGATCTGTTATTTAGTAATGGGATGGTGCATTGTTATAAAAATAAATCTTTTACCATCATTATTAGGAATAGCAGGATTTAGTTTATTATTAGCTGGAGGAATTGCATATTCAATAGGTGCTATATTATATGGTGTTGGCAAAAAACATAAATGGATGCATTCTATTTTTCATATGTTTATATTGCTAGGCAGTATCTTACAATTCTTCTGCATATTATTATATGTTATGTAAAAAAAAGAAGACTAAAAAAGTCCTCAAATACTCATAAATATAAATATATTTTAGCACAATTTATATAAAAAATCAAATTGATAAAATACAAAGAAAAAGAGAATAAATATGAAAAAAAGAGATAAAATAATATAAATACGGAAAAGTCATATTTAAAGGAAGAAAAGATAGTTGTAAAAATACTATAATTGTGTTAATATATAGATAATCTAATAGATAAGGATTACTCAAAAATCCCTGCGTAGTACGTAAGAGCATAATTTTTAGAACCAACAAATTTTAAGAGGGGCTGATCTCTGGAATATGGCGTGCAAGCTCACAGTATATAGTGAGAAGCCCATAAGTATTTAGGTAGGCACCCACCTGTTTTTAGGAGCAGGTCCTTAAAAATTAAAAAGCTGACGGCTAAGGCGGGGCTTTTTTTATTGCCTTTTTTAGGATCCAATGATAAAATAGAAGGGAATAAAGAAAGAAGGTGTGCAATATGACAATAAAACAGGCAATGATAAAAGGGGTAACATTATTAAAACTAGAGAAAATTTCTACACCAAAGTTGAAGGCAAGATTATTATTACAATTTGTACTAAAAAAACCAAGGCAGTATTTAATTGTCTATGATAATCAAAATTTAACAGATAAAGAAGAACAAGAATACTTAAAATATATAGAATTATTAAAACAAGGAGAACCCATTGAACATATAACACACCAAAAAGAGTTTATGAAATTAACCTTTTATGTAGATGAAAATGTGTTAATACCAAGACAAGATACAGAAGTTTTGGTAGAAGAAGTTATGCATATAGCCAAAAAAACGAGGGCAAAGAAGATTTTAGATTTGTGTACAGGAAGTGGTGCGATTGCAGTATCGTTAGCAAAATATTTAGAAAATGTAGAATTAACAGCCTTAGATATTAGTGAAAAAGCATTAGATATAGCCATTACCAATGCTAAAAATAATCATGTAGAAAATAAAATTACATTTGTAGAATCTAATCTTTTTGAAAATTTAGCACAAGAAAAGTATGATATCATTGTTTCTAATCCTCCGTATATAAGAAAAGAGGAAATTGAAACTTTAGATAAAGAAGTTAGAAGAGAACCAAGAATAGCATTAGATGGAGGAGAAGATGGTTTGGATTTTTATAGAAAAATAATAGATAAGGGATATGAATATTTAAAATTTGGAGGTTATATTTGTTTAGAAATAGGATATGATCAAAAAGAAGAGGTCATGAAGATAATAGAAGAAAAGAAACAATATATAGATACATATTGTAAAAAAGATTTGTATGATAATGATAGAGTGATTGTAACCAAATTAGGTTGAACAATAGGGACGTGTCAAATCGTTTCAAAATGAAACAAAAGGGACAGACCTTGTAATAATTCGGTATGTTACTATCATTTAGGAAGGAGTATGAAAATGTCTTTTTCTTCAGATATAAAACAAGAATTAAATAAAGCAAATAGTTTAATCAACAAAGAGAATGTTAAATTTGAATTAATAGGATATTTCGTATCTGCCAATACGAATGTTATAAAAGGAAAAAATATTCGATTTTCAACAGAAAGTGATTATAATATTAATCGATTTTCAAAATTATTATCCAATTTAGAAATTAATCACAATATAGATGTTAATGGAAAAACATTTAATATTGTTACAAAAGCATTGGATATTCATAAATTAACATTTATAGAAATAAAGGAAAATGAAGTATTTTTAGAAGAGAAAATAAAAGATATAGGAAATGATGCAAAATCTGAAGAGAGAAAAAAAGCATTTATTAGAGGGACATTTTTAGGAGCAGGGTCTATTAATAATCCTGAAAATTCATACCATTTAGAAATTGTTTTGTCAAATGAACATAATTTAAAAATCGTACAAGAAATATTAGGAGATTTTGGTGTAAATACAAAAGAATTAATAACCAAAAATAGATCTTCTTTATACATAAAAGAAGGAGAAGAAATTTCAAAATTATTAGCTTTAATTGGTGCAAATAAAGCTGTAATGCAATTTGAAGATATTCGAATAAAAAAAGAAATGAGGGGAAAAGTTAATAGAATCGTAAATTGTGAAACAGCAAATTTGAATAAAACAATTAATGCAGCTATTGAACAAATTGCAGCCATAAAGAAATTACAAAAAGAAGGCAAGTTTAATAAATTGGATGATAATTTAAAGGAAATAGCTACTTTAAGAATTGAAAATCCAGATATGTCGTTAGTAGAATTAGGAAAACGATTAAAAGAACCAGTCGGAAAGTCAGGTGTCAATTATAGATTGAAAAAAATAATGGAGATAGCAAATGGAAAATAGAGAATTAGGAATATATATACATATACCATTTTGTAAGCATAAATGTTATTATTGTGATTTTGTTTCTTTTTCTAATAAACAGAATTTAGTAAAGAGCTATATAGAAGCAATAAAAACAGAAATAAATGAGTATTTTAATCATAAAAAAATTTTAGAAAATTTCAATGTAACAACGATTTATATAGGCGGAGGAACGCCATCATGTATTGATAGTAAATATATTTTAGAAGTTTTGGAATTGCTAAAGAATAAATTAAAAAATAACCAGACAAAATTTGAGGATATGGAAATCACAATAGAAGTAAACCCGGGGATGGTTGATAGAGAAAAAATAGAAATGTACAAAAAAGCAGGTGTAAATCGATTAAGCATAGGATTGCAAAGTACCAATAATAAAATATTAAAAGAAATAGGAAGAATTCATACATTTGAAAATTTTCTAGAAACATATAATATGGCAAGTCAGATAGGGTTTGATAATATAAATGTAGATTTAATGATAGGATTGCCAGATCAAACAATAGAGGATGTAAAAGAAAGTTTAAATCAAATCACAAAATTACATCCTGTACCAACACATATTAGTGTATATTCTTTAATCATAGAAGAGGGAACTGTCATTGAAAAGTTAATAAGAGAAAATAAATTGAAAGAAATGGATGAAGAATTAGAAAGAAATATGTATTGGTATGTTAAAAATACATTAGAATTAAATGGATATGAACATTATGAAATATCAAATTTTGCAAAACCAGGAAAAGCATCAAAACATAATACAAATTGTTGGTTACAAAAAGAGTACATTGGCATAGGAGCAGCTGCACATTCTTATTTAAATAGTGTAAGGTATGCCAATATAACAGAAATTGAACAATATATAATTCGAATGAAGCAACTAGATAAACAAGTTATAGAGGATATTTTAAATTTATCTGATAATAGTATAGAGACAAATTTAAAAGAGAAAATAAAACCAATCTACGAAATTGAAGAAGTTCAAACAGTAGAAGACAAGAAAAAAGAGTATATGCTTTTAGGTTTAAGAAAATTAGAAGGCGTGCAAATATCAAAATTCAAGGAGAAGTATGTAGATAACCCGATATTTCTATTTAGAAAAGAATTGGAAAAGTTGGTAAAGGAAGATTTGATTAATATAGATGGTGATTATATAAAGTTGACAAATAAAGGTTTAGACTTAGCAAATCTAGTCTGGGAGGAATTTGTGTGAATATGTGAAGCAAATACTAGTTTGACATAATATTTGGCATTATGGTAAAATATAAGTATAAGGTTTTACCTTTTTACATAGATTTCTGGTTAAATTGCACATGATAAGAACATTTAACTTAAGGAGGATTTTATTATGATGAATATATTGATTTGTTCCTTTGTCATGTTGACAATACTTTTGGTAACATTGGACGGCGTTTTACTATCAAGGTTATCGGTAACTCGGAGTTTCAAGGTGCTTATAATTGCGATAGCTGTTATTGCAATTATGGCTGGTGCATCAGCTTATTCATATGGATTAAGTCTGTTAATAAGTTTATGCACATCCTTGTTTGTATTCTCAGGAATATTATTATTCCCAATATTTCTTCGAATGCAGAAGGAATAAGTAACTGAAAGTGTGATTTGACCAGAGCATTTGTCCCACTTCATTGTGGGATTTTTTGCTTTTACGATAAAAAGTTTTCAAAATACTTGACAAACTAGAAATAAATATGATAAAATACTTAACGTTACAAGCAGAAGTCAAACTTCTCACCTTATCTAAGAAAGGAAAAAGGTTGGAAATTAAATAATTTTAGCATTGTACAATGCTATTTTTATTTTGGATTTGACTTGTAACAAAAGTCAAATTTTTTTATTATTGGAGGTGTTTTGTATAAAACAAGAATTACCAATTAATGGTCAAATAAGAGCCAAAGAAGTTCAATTGATAGGAGATAATGGAGAAAAAATTGGCGTTATTTCTTTAAACGAAGCTTTAGAAAAAGCAGAGGAAAAAAATTTAGATTTAGTTTTAGTAGCACCAAATGCAAATCCACCAGTTTGCAAAATTATGAACTATGGAAAATATAAATTTGAGCAAGCTAAAAAAGAAAAAGAGGCAAAAAAGAAACAAAAAAGTTTTGAAATTAAAGAAATAAGAGTAACTCCAAATATCGAAGAACATGACTTCAGTTTTAAATCTAAAAATGCTAAAAAATTCATACAAGACGGAAACAAAGTAAAAATAACCGTTAGATTTAGAGGAAGAGAAGTAAACAATTCAAAAGCAGGTGAAGTGGTTTTAAATAAATTCATTGAGGATATGAGTGATATTGCAGTAGTAGAAAAAGCACCAAAACTTGAAGGTAGAAATATGTTTACAATTTTAGCTAAAAAGACTGAAAAATAAAATATGAAAGGAGAGCAAATATTATGCCAAAATTAAAAACAAATAAAGCTGCAAAGAAAAGATATTCTTTAACAGCAACAGGAAAAGTAAAAAGAACAAAATCAAACAGAAGACACTTATTAGCAAATAAAACTAAAAGACAAAAAAAATCAGGAAAAATTCAAAATGCTTATGCAGATAAGACATGTAAAAATACAATTAAAAAATTATTACCATATGGTAATTAATGAGAATAATTAGAAAATAAGGAAGGTGATATATATGGCAAGAGTAAAAACAGCAAGAACAACAAGAGCAAGACATAAAAAAATATTAAAACAAGCCAAAGGATACTTTGGAGCAAAACATTATAGATTTAGAAATGCAAATCAAGCAGTTATGAAATCTTTATCATATGCTTATGTAGGAAGAAAAGATAAAAAGAGTAATTTTAGAAAATTATGGATAGCAAGAATTAATGCAGCAGCTAGAATGAATGGAACAACATATAGTAGACTAATTGCTGGATTAAAGAAAGCAAATGTAACAATTAATAGAAAAATGTTAGCTGAGATTGCTGTAACAGACCCAAAAGCTTTTACAGAAATTGCAGAAATCGCAAAAAAAGCATAATAAATATGCTTTTTTTTATTGCTTTTTCATTTTAGGTTTAGAAATGAGAGAAGCCAAATATCCAAAAAAGATAGCAGCAGCAATTCCGCCAGCAGCAGCTTTTACACCACCAGTAAAAGCACCAACAAGTCCTATGTTTTTAACTTCTTCAATAGCACCTTTAGCTAAATTGTAACCAAAACCTGTTAGAGGAACTGTGGCGCCAGCTCCAGCAAAATCTACTAAATATTGATAAATCCCTAATCCACCTAAAATAGCACCTAAAGTTACAAAAATCACAAGAATTCTTGCAGGTGTTAATTTGGTTTTATCAATTAAGATCTGACCTACCACACAAATTAAACCACCAACTACAAAACATTTTAAAAGTGTAGACCACTCGAAAACAGAAGCCCAATTAACCTCGCTCATAAAATCCTCCTATATTTATAAATTCTCAATACTAATGGCATGTGCAATACCAGGTATAGATTCGCCTTGCTGAGAACTGGTGGAATTCATTAAAGCACCAGTAGCAATCAGTAGTAATTTGTTAATTTTCTTTTCTTTTAATTGTTTGAAGAAATATCCAGAAAAGACAGTACCACAACATGCACAACCACTACCACCACTATGTGTGTCTTGATGTTCTTTATCAAAGATTAAAACACCACAATCATTATAATTGTTTTTAATGTTATATCCGTTTGTTTTTAGTAAATCAATGGCAATATCTTTTCCAATATAACCTAAATCTCCACTAATAATTGCATCATAATAATCTGGATTTCTACCAGTATCTGAGAAATGTGTAGTTAAAGTATCTGCAAAACTTGGAGCCATTGCCGCTCCCATATTATTTCCATCTTTTATTCCCATATCAACAATTTTACCAGGTGTCATATGTGTAATATATGGTCCAGATCCATTTTTAGAAATAATGGCACTACCAGAACCTGTGACGGTCCATTGACTTGTAGGCGGTCTTTGATTTCCTAATTCCAAAGGAAATCGAAATTGCTTTTCGGCACTACAAAAGTGACTAGAAGTGGCACATAAAACATTAGTGGCAAAACTTTCAGCACAAATGGCACCTAGAGATAAAGATTCAACAAAGGTAGAACAAGCACCAAAAACACCAAAAAAAGGTATATTTAATTCTCTTAAACCAAAACTAGAGGAGATACACTGATTTAGTAAATCTCCTGCAAACATACAATCAATTTTATTTGCTGGAATGCCGGGCTTTTCGAATTACCATATTTACCGTTTCTTTTATAATCTTACTTTCTGCTTTTTCCCATGTTTTTTCACCCCAAAATTCATCTTCTAAAGTTTGGTCAAAATATTTTGCTAAAGGTCCTTCGGCTTCTTTAGGACCTACGATAGATGCACATTCTAAAATAGAAGGTGGAGTAGTAAACTTAATCGTTTGCTTTCCCAATTTCTTCAAAAAAAATCACTCCTTTCTGAATGATGGGGACGTGTCAAATCGTTCCGTTTTGAAACGATTTGACACGTCCCCATCGTTTCATACTAACGTTATAGTTTGTGTATTAAATATTAAATAAATAATACCAACTAAAATGGATGTAGATATACCAAAAACTAAAACAGGTCCAGCGACAGTAAACATTTTTCCACCAACGCCCATAACATATCCTTCTGATTTATATTCCATTGCTGGGGAAACAATGGAATTAGCAAATCCTGTGATAGGAATTAATGAACCAGCACCAGCAAATTTTCCAATTTTATTAAAAATGTTTAAACCGGTAAGAAAAGCAGATAAGCCAATTAATAAAATGGAAACAATTGTACCTGAAATTTGTGTATCAAATCCACGATCTTTACAAATATTAAGAATAACTTGACCGATTGTGCAGATTAATCCGCCAACCCAAAAAGCATTAAAACAATTTTTTAATATAGGGGAGTTAGGGGATTTTTTATCTACATAATCTTGATATAATTTTTTTGTTTCTGTTGGTTTTTCCATATAATATAAATCCTTTCCTAAATTTTAAGCATCTTTATTATCTTTTCTATTTAAATCAATAGAAAAAGAAAGATCTAAATCAACAAAATATTCAGAAATTTTGTCTCCACTAATACTTGCTCTTTGCTCTAATATTTTTACATCTGAAAGATAATCAATTGTTTTTGAAGCTTCTGCAATTGCTTTTACAATAGCATCTTTCCATGATACTGTTGAATTACCAGTAATAATTAAATGTTTTTTAATTTCCATAAAATAACCTCCCAATCTTTTAAAAATATTTTTTCCGGAATATAAAAAAATATACAAAATTGGTAGAAAAAATATAAATTAAATTATATAATTAAGAAAAAATGAAAGGAATAAAACCAAAATGGATATCATAAGAGAAATTGCATTAAAGACTTTATATAAAATAGATAAGGAAGAAGCATATTCTAATATTGCTGTAGATGAAATGATTAAAGAAAATAGAAATAAATTAGATGATAGAGATGTAGGATTTATATCTGAAATTGTTTATGGCGTAACGACATGGAAATTAACATTAGATGAAATTTTGAAAAATCATTCCAATATTCGATTGAAGAAAATATCTACATGGATTTTAAATATATTAAGAATGGGAATATATCAAATTATTTTTTTAGATAAAGTCCCAAAATCAGCAGCTGTAAACGAAAGTGTTAATTTAGCTAAAAGATATGGTCACAAAAATAGTGCGAATTTTGTAAATGCCGTATTGAGAAAAGTTGATAAAAAGGATTATGAGGATTTATTTAAAATAGAAGATGATATTGAAAGGATATCCAAAACGACTTCAATGCCTGTTTGGATTATACAAGAATTATTAAAAGAAAATGATATACAGAAAGTAGAAAAAATTTGTAAAGACTCTAATATAAAACCGAAAGTTACGATAAGAATTAATACATTAAAAACAAATAAAGAAGAAATAGAAAAAGCTTTTAAAGAAAAAGGAATAGCTTATAAAGAAGGAAAATTGGAAGATTTTCTGATTTTAGATAAAGTAAAAAATATAGAAAATATGGATTTATTTAAAAATGGATATTTTACGATTCAAGATGAGGGGGCAGGTTTAATTGCTTTAACTGTTAATCCAAAACCCAATGAAATTATATTGGATGCTTGTAGTAGTCCTGGAGGAAAAACGACATATATGGCAGAGCTGATGAAAAATAAAGGAAAAATAATCGCATGGGACTTACATGAGCATAGAGTTAACTTAGTAGAAAAAAACGCAAGAAGATTAGGGATTACCATTATAGAAACCAAATGTGAAGATGCTATGATTTATCAAGAAATATATAAAGAAAAATTTGATAAAATTCTTTTAGATGTTCCTTGTTTAGGAATCGGTGTTTTAAAAAGAAAACCAGACATAAAATGGAAAAGAAAAAAAGAAGATATAGAAGAGATAACACAAATTCAGCAAAATATACTACAAAATTGTTCAAAATATTTGAAAGAAAAAGGAGAAATCGTATATGCAACATGTAGTATTTTTTATGAAGAAAATCAAGGTGTTATAGAAAAATTTTTACAGAAAAATAAAAATTTTTGTTATAAAAAAATACAATTTAATAAGGATATAAAAGAAAAAGAGGATTTAAAATGTATACAATTATATCAAGGAGAGGAAAATGATGGATTTTTTATCTGTAAATTACAAAAAAAGTAAATATTACAATTAAATTACACTTCGATTACAATTATATTAAAAATATTGATTTTTATTAGAGAAATGATAAAATAAGTTAGAATCAAATGGGAATATTGTTAAAACCTAGAAACTTAGAAATTTATTCAAGTATCAAATTTTATGAAATGCAAAAAATATAGGTAAAGAAAAAAGAAAAAAGGAGCAAAAGATGGCTAACTGTTTAGGATTATATGTAGAAAACAATATAATTAAATATGCAAAAGTTTCAAAAGATCATGACAAGCTAAAAGTTGAATCTTTTGGTGTGAAATTTTATGATGATTTAGAAAAAACAATTAATCAAATCATAGAAGAAACTTATAGTTATAAAACACCAATTAGTATTAATTTGTCAGAGGAAATTTATAATTATTTTGATATGTTTTCTTTATTAAGTAATAAGGATTTATCAAAGGCAATAAAAACAGAATTTGAAATGTATTGTGGAGATCAAGGATATAATCCTAATGTTTTTGAGACTAGATATGTAGTTTCAAAAAATCCACAAGATAAGGAAAAATTAAAAGTAATTCATATTGCTGCTAATAAAATAGAATTAACTAAAAAAATGCAAGTTTTAGAGGGAGACAAATTATCATATATTGTTCCTGTTTCTATGGCAATAACAAATTTAATAGAAACAAAACCAAAAGAAAATTGTTTAATTGTTAATATGGAAGAGAATACAACGGTAACAACGGTTATTGATGAAAATGTATATGATATAAAAACTTTTGATGAAGGATGTCAAGACTTTTTAAGAAAAATTAATTTAAAAGAAAATTCTTTAGCTAAATCATATGAAATATGTAAGAACACAACAATATATACATCAGAAGGAAAAGATCTTCAAGAATCAGAAATTGGTTATCTTGAGGATATTATGCCAACATTATATAATATAGTAGGAAATGTAAGAAAAATTATAAATGAAAGCGAAGAAAAAATCACAAAAGTATATTTAACAGGAACAGCAACACTAATAAACAATTTGGATTTATACTTCCAAGAATATTTAAGTGAAATAGATTGTGAAATTTTAAAACCATATTTCATTAATCCAACCAAAGATATTAGTATACAAGATTATATAGAGGTAAATTCAGCCATTTCTCTAGCTTTATCAGGGCTAGGTCAAGGTATACAAGGAATTAACTTTAAGAAACAAAATTTTTATGATAAAATTCCAGATTGGTTAAAAATAGAAGTTACACCAGGTAAAGAAAAAAAAGGAAAATTAGCAAAGGCTGGTTGGTTTACAAATGATTTAGGAGAAAAGTTAGATAAAACAGAAATCAGTTTATTGAGAACAGCTGCAGGATTATTATTATTATTTGTAATCTATAGTGGATTTTCTGTATTATTAAAAAATCAGATGGAAAGTAAAGAACAACAAGCACAAGAATCCATAAGTCATACAAATGCCCAAATTCAATTGGTAGATAATGATAAAACCAAAATTGATTCAAGGACAAATGATTATACAGAAATGATTCAAAATTTACAAGATTTAAATGATAGAATTACAGATGCAAGTAAAACAAGAGATGCCATACCAAACCTATTAGATTCTATTATGTTTATAATACCTGAAAATGTACAAATTACTTCAATACAAAATACAACAGGAACACATATAGTAATAGAAGCACAATCTAATAAATATGAACAGCTAGGTATGTTTAAAGCAAAATTAGATACAGGTATGTATTTAACAAATGTAATTTCTACTTCAGGACAACAAGAAAACAATGTTATTAAAGTTAAAATAGAGGGAGATTTACCATGAAAAAATTATTAATTTTAATATTAATAGCACTTGGGTTAGCATTAACCATTTTTACGATTATCAGTGGAATCCATATAGGAGGATTTAGTGTCTGGGGAATAAAAGAAATACAAGATGAAAATGCAAATTTAGAAGAAACGGTTACTGAAGCCACAAAATTGGCTAGTTCTACTTTTCCAGGCAAAGTTAATGATTTGAATGCAAGTATGAAAAAATTAGAAGAAGAAAAGAAATCCTATGAAGATATGGTTGCAGTTAGTGATACAAGTGATGTCCAAACAGCAAGCCAATTATCTAATTATAATTTAGATTTTTTATGGACAGAAATAGGTACACATGCAACTAGTAATGGAGTCAATATAGATATGGCATTAACACAACGGAACAGGCGGACAAGATGTATATAATATCAATTTTACAGCCGTTGGAAGTTATGTAGGAATATCTGAATTTATAAGAAGTATAGAAGATGATTCTGATTTAGCTTTTAAAATAGAAGATTTTTCAATGAAAGCAGGTTCATCTACTTCAGAATTACAAGCAACATTTGTATGCAAGAATATACCAATAGAAGGTATATCTTCAATAGACACAAGAACAACAAGTGATACAGATCAAAATACAGCAAATACGAATACAACCAATAGTACTAACACAAATAGCACAACTAATACAACTAACACAACAAATTCAACTAATACAGCAAAATAGTAAAGGAGTGTATTATGACTAAAAAAATTATAAAAGAAATTATTATTATGTTATTACTATGTTTAGCAATTATTTTAGTACTTGGCGTATTATTATATGAATATGTACCAAGTAATAAGATTATACCAGATGAGGTATCTTATACAACTCCAGAAAATATAAAAGAGGAATTAAGTAAAAGCGACGGAGTTGACGATGAACAAGTAATATTAACATATAGTATAGATGCTACGGATTTAAATAACTATGAAAGAATAAATACGTATGTACCAGGAAAACCAAATCCATTTTCATCATATGATACTTCTTCAAGTTCAGGAGAAGATACAAATCAAAATAGTGGAAGTACAGGAAGCAATTCTGGTTCAGGTAGTTCAAGTACTTCAAGTAATTCAGGAAGTTCTAATAGTTCAAGTAGCACAAATAATACAACAAGTTCAGGATCACAATATTTTCCTGACAAAGGAACAAAATAAAAATTCGTTATTAACGTTATGTTTTTTAACATAAATTATATATATAATTATTTCAAAAGAAAAGGAGGATAAACAAAATGAGAAACCAAAGAGGTATTACATTAATCGCTTTAGTAATCACAATTATTGTTTTATTAATTTTAGCAGGAGTTTCAATTGCTATGTTAACAGGTGATAATGGAATATTAACACAAGCCAACAATGCTAAAATGTCACAAATCGAAGGACAAGTAAAGGAAGAAATTAATTTGGCTATACAAGCAACAAAAATGTATGCAGAGCAAAAAGCAGTTGAGACATCAACAGGATGGTTAGCTCAAAGTAATATAGGAACAAATACTGATGCTGCAAATGCTGAAACAGTAATTGGGCAAATGAAAAATGATTTAAATAGTAATTATGCATTTTCTGCAGGAACAGGAACATTGACTATCACATATACAAGTTCAGATTATAGTGCTGCAACAAATTATAGTTCAGCTAAAATTGTGGCAGAAATTACTATTTCAGGAAATAATTTTACAGTTACTAGTATGAAAGCAACTAGAGGATCAGCAGCAGCAGATGTAATTGATTTGATATAAAATATTTATGGAGGATTTTATAAAAATGAGAAATCAAAAAGGTATTACATTAATTGCATTAGTTATTACAATTATTGTTTTGTTAATTTTAGCGGGAGTTTCAATCGCAATGCTTACAGGTGATAATGGAATCTTAACACAAGCTAATAATGCTAAAGTTTCACAAATTGAGGGACAAGTAAAAGAGGAAGTAAATTTAGCAGTACAAGCTGCTAAAATGTTTGCAGAACAAAAGGCAGTTGAAACATCAACAGGATGGTTAGCATCTGATGCAGATAAATTAGGTACAGCAAGTGATACTGCAGGAAAAGAAACAGTAATAGGTCAATTAAGAAATGATCTAACTACAACAAAAGGTTATAAAACTATAGAACCAACAACACAAGTAGCAGCTACAGGAACAGATGGTATACCAGCTGGTTATACAACAGGTGTAAAAATAACTTATGAAACAGATGATTATAAGTCAGCAACAAATAAAACTAATGCAAAAATCGAGATTTATGTAGGAGTTAAAGGAAATACATTTGAAATAGGATCAATTGTAACAACCGATAGAACATAATTCTATAAATTTAAGCCATACGCACACTAAAGTGTGTATGGCTTAAATATTAAAAAAGGAAAAAGAAATAATAAAAAATAGATAAAAAGAAAAGAGTTTAAACTTTAGCAAAGGAGAAAAAATGGATATACTACTATATATATTAATATTCATAATGGGTACTGTATTTGGTAGTTTTTTTACATTAGCTATATATAGAATACCTAAGAGACAAGATATAACACATACACATTCTTATTGCCCTAATTGCAATCATAAATTAGGTTTTTTAGACTTGATACCTGTATTTAGTTATATATTCTTATTAGGAAGATGTAGATATTGTAAAGAAAAAATCAGACCTAGATATCTTATTATTGAAATATTATCAGGAGTTCTATTTTTATTAGTAGCATATTTAATGAATATATCTATAGATAATTTAAAGGTAACTGTATTGGCAGAGGGTGCATTTATGGCACTTTATTTGTGTTTTGTTTTTATAATGGCAGGAATTGATTTAGAAAATAGAAAAATAGAAAAATCAATATCTATGTATGGTATTTTACTATCTATAGCATATATAGTATATCTATGTATAGTAGAAAAGGATAGTATATATAGATATATTATATATTTAGTATTTTATATCCTTATATTAATCTTAGATACCGTAACTTTAAAAAGATATGCTAAAAATAGTTATGTTCATGGTGTTATCTTAACAGCTATTACGATGGTAATATTTACAGGAGAATATGTGATGATCAATACAATTATAATGACATCACTTGCTGTCGCAATTAATCTTTTATTACATAAAATACAAAATATAAAGAAAAAAGTTAGAAGAGAAGAAAAAAATTATGGCAAAGATGTGGATTATGGATTTTATTTAGGTGTGTCAAATATTGTCAATTTATTATTTGTATTAGCTTGGTATAAATTTTTTGTTTAGTAAGAAACTAAAGAAAGGGATATTTATGAATATAAAGAGTGAAAAAGGAATAACAGGTATTGATATTACAGTTTCAATCATTATCATAACGCTGTTTGTAGCTATTATTGCTACACTGATATATAATATTAATTCAAATTCAAAATCTGTAGAAAGAAGATCAGAAGCTACCAATTATGCAATAAATGAAATAGAAAAAATAAAGGCAGCAGATTTTGATACAATCGATACACTAGCAGGAGAAGAAAATATAGAAGATACAGGGTATCATAAAAAAATTACAATAACAGATTATGCAGATTTAGAAGAAAATAAAGAAAATGATACGCTTGTACCTGGTTTAGTAAAAAAAGTTACAGTAGAAATATCTTACAAAGACGGTAATTCTACTGAAACAGTTGATTTGTCAACTGTTGTTACAAAAAATAATTAAGGAGATAGAAAATGCAATCTGAAAAAGGAGTTACTTTAATATCTGTAATTATATATGTGATTGTTATGTTAATTGTAGTATCTGTTATATCTGTTTTGACATCTTATTTTTATAAAAATGTAGATATAAATTCTGTAAGTGAAGATTTGAATCAACAATATACAAAATTTAATTCCTATTTTGCAGAGGAAGTCAATAGAAAAGGAAATAAAATATTAGATATAGGAGAAACCGAAAGTGATGACGAAAGTGGAAACCAAAAATATATTGTTTTTTCAAGTGGAAATCAATACACATTTATACCAGAAAATAAGGGTATATATATGAATACAGTTAAAATTGCGGAAAATATAACAGATTGTGATTTTGAGTCAAAAGAAGAAAATGACAAAACGACAGTAACGGTTACAATAAAAGGTGACAATTTCGAAAGAGTAACGACATATACCTTAGTAAAATAAAAACTATGAAAGAGAGGTTTGGACGATGGAATTAAAAAGAAGACAACCGATTGGCGTTGAATTAGTTAAAAGGGGAATTGTTGGCGAAGAAGATATAGAAAGAGCTTTGGAATATCAAAGAAATCATCCCAATGTAAAAATAGGAGATTGTTTATATGAGCTAAATGTATGTGATCCCTATATATTAATTACGGCTATTGGAGATATTTTAGGGGAAAAAGGAATGCTATTAAGTAGAGGCATTATAAAAATTAATATAGAAGATTACATTTCTCTAGATATTGCTAAGAAAAATAAAGCCATTCCATTCGAAATAGAAAATGGAAAGATTAAGGTATGTTTTGCAAATACGGTTAATAAAAAAAGTATAGAAACAATCAGATTATTGTTTTTAAATAAAGGTTTAATTATGGAAACCTATATTACCTTTGAAAAGGATATTCTTAAAATATTAAAATCCTTAGAAGGAAAAGCTAATACAGATATTAATGAGACAGGTGTTACGGTTATCAATTTAGTAGATAGCATTATAAAAACAGGAATTGAAAAAAGAGCCAGTGATATTCACATTGAACCAATGGCAAATTCTGTTAGAGTAAGATATAGAATTGATGGAGAATTATTTACAGCAGCTAATTTAGATAAAGAAAAACAACATCAATTAATCGGAAGATTAAAAGCAATATCCAATATGCATCAGGAAAAACAAGAATCACAAGATGGTAGAATATTACTTTATGAAGATTATAATATTCGTGTATCTTCACAACCAAATGTATATGGAGAAAAATTTGTTTTAAGATTGTTAAAGAAAAATACAAATATTAAAAATATATTTGATTTGGGATATTATGGAGAAGAAGAAGCATTTAAGAAAAGCATTAATAAAAGGAATAGTATTACAATTATTGCAGCGCCAACAGGAGAAGGAAAAACAACTTCTTTATATAGCATCATAGATTATTTAAATAAGCCAGAAATCAATATAACGACAATTGAAGATCCGGTTGAAATTAGAATACCTGGATTAAACCAAATAGAAATTGATAACAGAACAACTTTTGCTGGTGCATTGAGAACAGTATTAAGACAAGATCCGGATATTATCTTAGTAGGAGAAATTAGAGATAGAGAAACTGCTGAAATAGCTGTACAAGCAGGACAAACGGGACATTATGTATTGTCTACTATTCATACGATTGATAGTATAGAAGTTATTAATAGATTGAGAAAAATTGGTGTTTCAGATTATGATATAGCTAGTACATTAGCAACAGCTATTTCACAAAGACTTGTTAGAAGAATTTGTCCTAAATGTAAACGTGAAAGAGAATTTACAAAAGAAGAAAAAGACATTATAAAAACAATACTAGAAAAATATGGTGAAACAGTAGATTTGAGCAATATAAAAACATATGATTCATTAGGTTGTGATTATTGTAATGGCACAGGTTTTTATGACAGAATTGGAATTTTTGAGATTTTGAATATTACAGATGAATTAAAAGAGTTAATTGTTTCAGGTGCTTCAAGTATGGAAATCAGAAAAAAAGCATTAGAGGAAGGTTATAGACCACTAATTGTTGATGGTATTAGAAAAGTATTAAGAGGAGAAACAACATTAGAAGAATTAAATAAAAAGTTATTGTTCTTCTAATTTATGCAAATTGCTAAGGAGGAAAAATATATGAATATGGATAGAATTCTAGATATTGCAATGGAAAAAGATGCATCAGATGTTCACATGATATGTGGTAACAAACCAATGCTTAGAATTGCAAGAGATCTAGTTGCAATAGAGGAAATGAAAGAACTTACTGAGGAGGATATGGCTGAGGCATATGATTATTTGGTAAAAGGAAATATCGATAAAGATGAAGTATATAATTCAACAAAAAAATTAGATTTATCTTATGAATATAAAGATATACGTTTAAGGGTAAATATTTCGTCTTCAGATGAAATTCCTACATGTACATTAAGACTTATTAAAAATGAGTTACCACCATATGAATCATTAGGAATACCAGATGTTGTTAGAAGAATGACCTATCAACCTCAAGGATTAATATTGGTTACTGGAAAAACAAATTCTGGTAAGAGTACAACATTAAATTCTATGATAGATTATATAAATGAAAATCAAAATAAAAAGATTTTAACATTAGAAAACCCAATCGAGTATAAACATCATTCTAAGAAATCGTTAATTGTACAAAAAGAAGTAGGAAAAGGAAGAGATGTATTAACTTTTAGTGATGGTGTAAAGAATTCTTTAAGAGAAGATTGTGATATTCTAGTAATAGGAGAAATTAGGGATAAAGTAACAATGGAAGCTGCAATTGAAATGGCTGAATCAGGACATCTTGTTATTGGAACATTACACACAAAATCTTGTGCAGAAACAATTGATAGAATGATAAACTTCTATGAAGTTAGAGATCAATCAAGTATTAAGTATTTATTATCTGCATTACTAAAATTAGTTGTTTCACAAAGATTATTAAAAGGTACAAGTGGAAAATTGGTTTTGGTTCCAGAGGTTATGGTAGTAGATAATGTAGTAGCTGGAATTATTAGAAAAGATAAATTAAGTGTATCAGAAATAGAAGATGCTATACAAAGTAATTTAGAAAAAGGAAGCATAGGATTAATTAATTCATTAGCAGAACTATTTGTAGAAGATAAAATTACTTTAGATCAAGCTAAATCACAAATAGAGGAGAAAAATGTAGAAATTCTAAATAGAACCATTATGCAATTAAAAATAAGAAAAAGCACAAGTAAAAATTAATGGAAAATAAAAGGAGGTAAAAATGCCAACTTATGTATATAGAGCTATGACGAAATCTGGATTAGTTGTAAGAAATAAAATAGAATCACCTAGTAAGCAGACATTGTTAAAAACATTAAAAAGCAATGGATTGTTACCAATAGATGTGGAGCAAATTAGATATATAGGTAAACAACAAAAAAAAGCTAAAAAGAATATTACCAATATAGAAGAAATCATGAAAAATGTAAATACAACTAATATAGGTAAAAGTAAGGCTAAACAACTAACAACAAAAGAAAAAATTAATCTTTATTTTGCGAAAACAGAAAAAATTACCAATAGAGATATTATGATATTTACACAAAACTTTTATTTATTAAAGAAAGCTAACTTTAATAATATACATGCTTTGGAAACAATTATTCAAAGTACAGAAAATGTATCTTTTAAGGGAATATTGGAAGATATATTAGCTGGTGTTGAAGCGGGTGAAAATATTTATACAACAATGGAATATTATTCAAATGTATTTCCATATATTTATGTGAATATGATAAAAGTAGGAGAATTATCAGGTTCACTTACTAACTCCCTAGAACAAGCCGTAAAATATTTAGATGAAACAGATGCTTTAAATAGAAAATTGAGATCTATCTTAATACCAAATATTGTACAATTTGTATTACTTTTAGTAATGCTTTTTGTAGGAACATTAGTC
Organism: uncultured Clostridia bacterium; assembly: GCA_944386365.1. Lineage (GTDB taxonomy): Bacteria > Bacillota > Clostridia > TANB77 > CAG-508 > CAG-269. The sequence continues at coordinate 67,760 of CALXAT010000003.1, read as the reverse complement.
GCAATACCTACGATTCAAGGAATATTTGATGAATTAGGAACAGATGAACAACTTCCAGCAATTACCTTATGGTTTGCAGATGTAGTTGATGTGATGATTGCTTATTGGTATGTACCAGTCATTGTATTGGTAGTGGTGGCAGGAATTATATTATTTTATATTAATACACCAAAAGGAAAATATAATTTTCACTATTTTAAATATAAAATGCCAATATTCGGGGAATTGATATTCGCGCTTGATTTTTCAAGATTTTTAAAAGCAATGTTGTTAAATTTAAGAAATGGAATGAGAATACAAGATTCTATAGAAGTAAGTAAAAATGTAATTAAAAACTATGTAATGCTATCTATGATAGAAACTTCTATTAATAATATGCTAACAGGTAGTTCTTGGATAGAACCATTTGAGGAATCTGGTTTAGCAAAATCAATGATAACAGAAATGTTAAAAATCGGTATGCAAACAGACTTAGCAGAAATGATGGAAAAACTAGTAGAATATATGCAAATCGATATAGATAATATTATGGAAAAGATCATGAAGGTATTGCCACAAGTAGTATATGCAATCGTTGGAGTTGTATTAATCTTCTTTGTACTAGTTGTATTAGTTCCATGTGTTCAAGTCTATATGGGAAATTTCTTATTCTCAGCATATGGTGTTTAATTGGGGACGTGTCAAATCGTTTCAAAATGAAACAAAGGGGACAGAACTTATTGAGCTCAATAATATAAATCATGATGAAAATGCAGTATATTTATAAATTTTATAAATATACTGTGTTTTTATTACGGTTTTAAACCTTTACAATTCTTTTAAATTACCTGAAAAAATTATTAGAATATAATGCTTTTTTTAAAACCTTATGATATAATCAAAAAAGATGAAGTAGCCTATATAAATTAAGAAAGTGGTGAAGCCAAAATGAAGATAGGGATTGATTTAGGTGGTAGTCATATTGCCATAGGTATAATGGATACGAAAGGAAAAATAATAGAAAAAACAGAAAAAAGAATAACAACAACTGAAAAAAATAATATAAAAAAAGTTATAGAAGAATATATAATCGAAAAAGTAGAAGGGTTTGTGCATCAATATAAAATTTCTGAAATCGGAATTGCTATTCCAGGGACTGTCAAAGAGGGAACCGTACTAAAATCTGTGAACTTAGGTTTGAAAAATTATACAATTGTCAAAAATTTACAAGAAAAAATCAAGATACCAATAAAAATTCGAAATGATGCCAAATGTGCGGCAATTGCTGAAAATGTATATGGAACTTTAAAATCATATAAAAGAAGTATATTTTTAACACTAGGAACAGGTATAGGAGGCGCTGTTATCATCAATAATGAATTATTAGATACAGGGGCTTTGCCAGGATGTGAATTTGGACATATGATTATAGAAAAAGATGGAAAGGTATGCAAATGTGGAAAAAAAGGTTGCTGGGAAAAATATGCTTCCATGAAAGCTTTTAAAGATAATTTAAGAGAAATATTAAATGTGGACGAAAAAACAAGTGGAAAAGATTTATTAGATATATTGCGAAAAAACAATAAAGAAAACCCATATTATACAGAAATCAATAAACTTATTGAGCAATATATAGAATATTTAAGTATTGGAATATCTAATTTAGTAAATATTTTTGAACCAGAAGCGATTGGCATTGGTGGAAGTTTTGTATTTTATGAGGAAATATTCTTAGAAAAATTGAAAAGAAAGATAATAGAAGAGAAGTTATTGTTTAATGAGAGAAAAGAAATCATTATACAGACAGCCATATTAGGCAATGATGCAGGTATGATTGGAGCGACCTTGTAATAGGATGTCTTAATGGATAAAAGTATACTAAAAATGTGTTTTAAAACATAAATGAAAGGAGTTAATTTTATGAAAGAGGAAAAGAAAGCAACAAGACAAAGTTATGGAGAGGCTTTAGAAAAATTGGGAGAAGAAAATAAAAAGATTGTTGTACTAGATGCAGACTTATCAGCAGCTACTAAAACAAGTATATTTGCTAAAAAATTTCCAGATAGATTTTTTGATATGGGAATTGCAGAAGCTAATATGATGGGTGTAGCAGCAGGAATGGCATCTTGTGGAAAAATACCTTATGTAAGTACTTTTGCAGCTTTTGCAGCAGGACGAGCCTATGATCAAATACGTGCAAGTATTTGTTATCCAAATTTAAATGTAAAAATATGTGCAACCCATTGTGGCATTACAGTTGGAGAAGATGGAGCAACCCACCAAATGTTAGAAGATTTAGCATTAATGAGAGCTTTACCAAATATGACAGTTCTTTGTCCATCTGATGATGTAAAAACAAAATATTTGGTAGAAGAAATTGCAAAGATAAAAGGACCTGTATATATGCGATTAGCAAGATTGGCAACACCAGGAATTTATGAAGAAAATCAAAAATTTGAAATTGGAAAAGCAATTCAAATAGGAGAAGGAACAGATGCAACGATATTTGCAACAGGCGTGGTTGTTGCAGAAGCTTTAAAAGCAAAAGAGGAATTAGAGAAAGAAGGCATTTATATAAGAGTTGTAGATGTTCATACCATCAAACCAATTGATAAAGAAATGATTATTAAATCAGCAAAAGAAACGAAGAAGTTAATTTCTATTGAAGACCATAGTATAATTGGTGGATTAGGAAGTGCAATTGCAGAAGTTTTAACAGAGGAATATCCATGTAAATTAATAAGATTAGGAATTAAAGATACTTTTGGAAAATCAGGAAATGCTGTAGAATTAATGAAATATTTTGGACTTACAAGTGAAGGAATTATACAAACAATAAAAAACAATTAAAGAAAAAAGTACAAAGGAGAAAAAAATGAATAGTGAAAAAGAAGAAAAAGTAAATAAAATACAAAATGCCATTATGAATAGTTTGGCAAATATTTATCAAAAAGCAGAAAAAATTGAGAAAGTGGATAAAGAAAAAGCAGATTGGATTGTAAAAAAAATAGAAGAAATACGAAAAGATATTGAGAGCAACAATACACAGGCTATAGAATTTTTGAGTGAAATTATGCTTATTCAAACAGAAATTATGAATTTTTTAGACTCAGATACATATAAGCAAAAAAGTAAAAAAACAGAAAATACAGTAATAGACGAAGCATTAGCATCAATTGGAAAGCAAACAATAAGTGAAGAAGATAAAGCAGCTTTATTACGTAATCAAAATGAGGGTGCAGAAACAAAACAAACTGTAGAACAAAGCCCAAATAATGAAACTGGAAAATGGATGCAAATTTATGTACCACAAAAGAAATATTTTTGGCAAAAAATTTTAGAGAAAATTTTAAACCTATTTGGAAGAAAACAAGAGGCGTGCTAGAAATGGAAAATGAAGGAAAAGAAAATTTTTTACACAGCTGAAAATATGAATTTAGAGGGGATAAAATATGAAAAAGAAGATAAGTAAGAGTGCAATAGGAATAATCATACTAATAGGAATTATTATAATTATTTTGGTGACAGTAGGATTGAAAACAAGAATGGGAGGAGAAGGATATGGATTGAAATATAAAATACCAGATGATTATAAATTTATAATAACAAACGTAGATATGTCAGCAGTTGACGGTGCATCTTCAAGATATTTTGTATATGAAGATAAAATTATAGAACAAGAGAGTCTTAGTACTCCATTACAAAGTACTAATAAAGTAATTCTTTATGAAGATGTTGATACGAGTAATATAGAATATGAGGAAGATGAAGAAACAAATGCGATAATACAAGGAAATAGGAAATCTCTTCAAGCTATTAAAGAGGCAATTCAAAATAAAAAAGGGAAAATAGTATGTGATTATACTGTAAAACATGATGATTAATTGTGAATTTTATGTGAATTTTTTGAAATGATGAAAAACAGAGAAAAACGATAGAAAATGCAAAAAAACCAACATTTTCTATCGTTTTTTTATGTAAAAACTATTGCAAATTTTGTTCTTTATTGTTATGATTAGAAAGAATAAAATATATAATAGAATATTATGCAAAAAAATATATAAGGAGAGCAAAAGATGATTGAATTTAGAAATGTTACAAAGACGTATGACACAGGAACAAAAGCAGTCAAAAATGCTAATTTTAGAATAGATAAAGGCGAATTTGCTTTTTTAGTTGGATCTTCAGGTAGTGGAAAATCTACATTAATTAAACTAATCTTAAAAGAAGAAGAGCCAACTTCAGGAAATATTATTATTAATGGGAAAGATACAACATTTTTAAAACCAAATAGAATTCCATATTTAAGAAGAAGTATGGGAGTTGTATTTCAAGATTTCAGACTTTTACCAGACAAAACAGTATATGATAATGTTGCATATGCTATGTATATTGTAAGAGCAACACCAAGACATATTAGAAGACAAGTTCCAATGGTACTTTCATTAGTTGGATTAAGTGGAAAAGCAAAAATGTATCCAAATGAATTATCAGGAGGAGAACAACAAAGAGTGGCACTTGCAAGAGCATTGGTAAATAATCCATCTATGCTAATTGCAGACGAGCCAACAGGAAACTTAGATCCAGATACAGCATGGGATATTATGACATTATTAAATGATATTAATATGAGAGGGACAACGGTTGTTGTGGCAACACATGCAAAGGATATTGTAGATAAAATGAAAAAAAGAGTTATTCACATAAGAAAAGGTGAAATCATAAAAGATGATGAAAAAGGTGGGTATGAATTGTGAAATATAATATATTAGGTTATTTAGTTGGAGAAGGATTTAGCAATGTATTTAAGAATAAAAAATCGACAGGTGCATCATTAATGATAATGTGTGCAACGATGATTATATTTGGTGTATTTTTAATATTAAGCGAAAATATCAATCATTTTGTACAAGAAGTAGAAGATGCACAAGGAATACAAGTATTTGCTACAGAAGAAGCAACAGATGAGCAAGTGCAAGAATTAGGTGAAGAAATAAAGCAGATAAATGGTGTTAATACAATAGAATACCGCTCAAAGGAAGCAGCATTAGATCAAATGAAAGAAAGATTTTCAGATAATGAGGATTTATTAGAAGGATATGATGGAGAAAATAATATTTTTACAGCTTCTTATGTGGTTACATTAACAGACTTGACATTAAGTCAGCAAGTTCAAGATGAAATATCCAAATTGCCAAATGTAAAAAAGATTACAAGTTCAAATGAAACAGTATCAACATTAATAGATTTAGCAAATGGTATAAAAATTGTTACAGGTGTTATTTTAGCTTTACTTGTAATCATATCTATATTTATTATTGCAAATACAATTAAATTAACAGTACATGCAAGAAGAAAAGAAATATCTATTATGAAATATGTAGGAGCAACAAATGGATTTATTAGATGGCCTTTCATTGTAGAAGGTATGATTATAGGAATTATAGCAAGTGCAATTTCTATTTTGATAGTGGCGGTTGCCTATAATTTTATTGCGGAACAAATGGTAAATTCACAATTTATGAAAACGATAGGTGTAAGCTTAGTAAGTTTTTCAGATATGTTCAGTTCAATTATAGTTGTGTATATGCTATTAGGAATAGGAATTGGTGCAATAGGAAGTATAATTTCTATGAGAAAATATTTAAAAGTATAAAGGAGTAGAGCATGCGTAAAATTTTATGTATTGTTTTAGCTTTTATAATCATTTGTACATATATAACAACTGTATATGCAGAAGATAGTGATAATAACTTAACAGATTTACAGAATCAGCAACAGGATTTACAAGATCAACTTACAGAATCTAATGATCAACTAGAAGAAGTACAAAGCCAGTTGTCAGAAAATTTGCAACAAATAGAAAAATTAGATGAAAAAATAAAAAAATCTGAAGACAAGATGTCTGAATTAGATACACAGGTAAAAGAATTACAAGAAGAAATCTCAAATATTCAGTCACAATTAGATGTTGCAGAGAAAAAATATGAAAAACAAAAAGACATAATGGAAAAACGACTAGTTGCCATATATGAATCTGGTGACACACAATATATAGATGTTCTATTAAAATCAAAAGATCTTTCAGAATTTTTATCAGGATATTATTTGATTACAGAAATTACATCTATGGATAAAGATTTATTAGATGAAGTAGAAACAGAAAAGAAAGAAATAGAATTATCAAAACAAAAATTAGAAAAAAATCAAGCAACTTTAGCAACAGCTTTACAAACACAAACCAAAACATCAACTGTATTGCAAAATACAAAGACATTAAGAGAAAATTATATTTCAAGGTTGTCAGATGAGGAAAAAGCAAAACAAGCACAAATTGATGAAATTACAGCACAATACGAAGCTGTAAATGAACAAATATTAGAACTTGCAAAGCAAGGATTAGATACAGAATATATAGGAGGCGTGCTTGCTTGGCCAGTACCAGGATATACCAAAATTACCTCTAATTATGGAATGAGGGTACATCCCATTACTGGACAGTATAAGTTGCATACAGGTGTAGATATTAGTGCGCCAATAGGAGCCAACTTTGTAGCAGCCAATGATGGAATTGTTACAAAAGCAGAATATAATACAGCTTATGGAAAGATGGTAATGATTGATCATGGTGGAGGCATTTCAACATTATATGCACATGGTTCAGAAATTTTAGTAACTGTAGGACAAACTGTAAAAAGAAATGAAGCAATTTTAAAAGTAGGATCAACTGGATATTCAACAGGACCACATGCACATTTTGAAGTTAGAATTAATGGTGTGGTAACAAACCCAATAGAATATATTACAAATGGCGTAATTCCAGAATCACAAAATCAAGATAAGAATACAGACAATGAAAACACAAATACCGTAAATTAGAAAAACAGAATGAAAAAAGAGGAGAGAAACAAAATGAAAAAAATAAGTCTTAAAATAATAGGAATGGTAACCATAACAATTATTTTATTACAATATAATACAGTAATTGCTGCAACAAAATCGGAATTAAATGCAAGTAGTAATGAAACAGATAAAAAAATAGAAGAAGCAAAAGAGCAATTAGAGAATATTAATTCAGAAAAATCAGAAACATTGCAACAAGTTGAAGATTTGATTACGCAAATTTCATCTTATCAATCAGAAATAGATAGTTTAGATGAGAAGATATCTGATATGAATACACAAATACAAGAAGCACAAAATAAGATAAATGAAAAACAAAGTGAATATGATGATAAACAAGAATTATTAGAAAAAAGATTAGTTGCAACCTATGAAGCAGGAGAAATTTCATATTTAGATGTTTTATTATCTTCAAAAAGTTTAACAGATTTAATATCTAATTATTATATGATATCTGAAATAAACGAAAGTGATATGGAATTAATGGACAAAATTAAGAAAGAACAGGAAGAAATCGAAACAGCAAAACAAACGCTTGAAACAAGTAAACAAGAATTAGATAGTACAAGAGCAGAGAAACAACAAAAATCAACAGAACTACAGAGTGCAAAAGCACAAAAGGATTCTTATGTGGCACAATTAAATGAAGATGAGAAAAACACACAAGCAGAGTTAGAACAATTTGAACAAGATAAAAGAGATATACAAGCACAATTAGCAGCAATTGCAAAACAAGAGGCTGCAAATGCAAGTAAATCTAATGTTTCTAACATTACAAATAATCCAAGTTCAAGTGGCTATATAAGACCAATTGTAGGATATAGTATTACAACCGGTTGGATGGGATATAGTGGACATACAGGCGTAGATTTTAGTGGAGCAGGAATTTCTGGAAAACCAGTATTAGCTGCGAAAGCAGGAACAGTTGTTACTTCAACAGCTTTAAAATATGCAAATGGAAATTATAGAAGTTATGGAGAATATATCGTTATTAATCATCATGATGGAACAATGACATTATATGCACATGGGGCACCAGGTTCAAGATTAGTAAGTGCAGGACAAAATGTAAGTCAAGGACAACAAATTATGAGTGTAGGAACAACAGGAAATTCAACAGGATATCACTTACATTTTGAAGTAAGAGTAAATGGAGTACCCGTTAATCCAACACCATATTTACCTTAATAAATTATGTGATATTAATTTTAAGGAGGGAACATATGAAAAAAGTATTTTTTAAAATACTGCTGGGATTAGTTATTATCATAGTCATGTTACAATATAATGTAATTGTATATGCCGATGAAATATCCGATTTACAAAACCAACAGGCAGATACAAAAAAGAAAATAGATGAAACACAAGAACAAAAAGACCAGGTCTCTCAAGAAAAAAGTGATGTACAAAAGCAAGTAGATGCGTTAAATAGTCAAATAGCTGATTATGAAAGTCAAATTGGAGAATTAGATTACAAAATTAATGATTTAAATACACAGATAACAGATGCTGAAAATCAAATAAACGAAAAACAACAAGATTATGATAAACAGCAAGAATTACTAGAAAAAAGGTTAGTAGCAACTTATGAAGCTGGTGAAACTTCCTTCTTGGATGTGTTACTTTCTTCAGATAGTTTGACAGATTTAATTTCAAATTATTATTTGATTTCTCAAATTGCGGAAGCAGATATGAATTTGATGCAAAAAATAGAAGATGAAAAACAAGAAATAGAAGATGCGAAAACGACATTAGAAAATAATAAAAAAGAGCTAGATAGTTCTAAAGCAGAAAAAGAAAGTAAATCTGTTCAATTAGAAACAGCAAAAAATGAAAAAAGTAAATATGTATCTCAATTATCACAAGAAGAGCAAGATTTGCAACAAGAAATTGATGACTTAACAAGAGATAATCAGAAAATTTTGAATGATATTCAAGTGGCACAAGAAAAATATAAGAAACAATTAGAAGAATTAGCCAATAAGAAACCATCTACAGGAAATACATCATCAAGTGGTTCTAGTTCTTCAGGTGGAAGTTCAAGTTCAAATGGTAGCACAGGTAGTAGTAGCTCAAGTGGTAGCAGTTCGAGTAGTGGAACATCCAATGCAGGAGGATTTATTAGACCTGTAAATGGCGGAACCGTTACTTGTAATGGTTATTATTCAAGTGGAAAATTTCATGGCGCAATTGATTATGGTGTAAGTATTGGAACACCTGTATATGCAGCGGCAGATGGTGTTGTGTTAACAACCAATAGTTTAACAACCAGTTATGGAACGTATGTGGTTATTCAACATGCAAATGGATTGCAAACTTGGTATGCACACGGAACACCTGGATCAATTTGTGTATCAGAAGGACAAATTGTTTCACAAGGACAAATGATTATGAAAAGTGGTAATTCAGGAAATTCAGAAGGGCCACATTTACATTTTGAAGTAAGAAAGGCACCATATACATATAGCTATAGTGCTACAAAGTATGGAGACGATTGTAGGGTAAATCCTAACTTATACTTTTAAAAAGACATTCTGTAATTAAAAAAGAGGGATTAAGGAATGTTCCTTTAATCTCTCTTTTTGGAATTTGCTATTGGATTGTGAAATATAATAAATATATAAAATATTAGCGAAAGGAAGGAAACAAATGGAGGAGAAAAAAAGATATAAAGTATATAAAATTATAATGCTGATTGTTTTAGTAGCATTTATAACATTTATCATTACTTCAATTTGGTTTTATCAATATTTTGTAAAAGGAGATAGTTTAAATAAATATTTAACTTTAATGACATCTGATGAAAGTCAAGATATTTCACAAACATTAGATACATATAAAGCCCTAATAAACAAATATTATTTAGGCGAAGTGGATGAAGAAAGTTTAAAAGAAGGGGCTATAAAAGGATATATAGAAGGATTAGGCGACCCTTATACAGAATATATTTCTAAAGAAGATATGAATGACTATTTAGAGGATACAATGGGAAATTTTGTTGGTATTGGAATATATATGGTACAAGATACAGAATCTAATAGAATTATGGTCTTATCTCCAATCAAAAATAGCCCAGCAGAAAAGGCAGGCATTAAACCAGGAGATTTAATTCTATCTGTTAATGGAGAAGAATGTACAGCAGAAGATATGACAGCAATTTCAACAAAGATAAAAGGAGAAGCCGGTAGTACTGTAAAATTACAAATATTAAGAGGAAATGATACCCTTGATTTTGAAATTACAAGGGAGAATATTATTGTAAATCCTGTAGAAGGAGAGGTTTTAGAAAATCATATAGGATATATAGAATTTTCTTCATTTGATGAAAATACGGCAGAAGAATTTAAGTCAAAATTTGAAGAGCTACAATCACAAGGAATTACTTCATTAATTATAGACTTAAGAAATAATGGTGGAGGAATCGTAGATGAAGCTTTAAAAATAGCAGACTATATTGCAGACAAAGATTCTGTGTTGCTTTATGAAGTAGATAAAAATAACAATGAAACAGTAGAAAAATCAGAAAATGATCCAATTATTAATATGCCAGTAATTATCTTGACAAATGAAAATACAGCTAGTTCGTCAGAAATATTAGCAGGCGCATTAAAAGATTTAGGAAAAGCAAAAATAGTAGGAACAAAAACATATGGAAAAGGTGTTATACAACAAATATTAACACTTCCAGATGGTAGTGGACTAAAAATAACAACAGAAAAATATTTAACGCCAAATAGGACAGAAATCAATAAAGTAGGTATTGAACCAGATGAAACAGTGGAATTACCAGAAGATGTGGAAGATGTATTTAATATAGATAGAAGCAAAGATACACAATTACAAAAAGCAATGGAAATGTTAAAATAAAAATAAAAAATAAAGGGGAGAGAAGGATGAATCTACCAAATAAATTAACAATATTTAGGATGATTTTAGTTCCTATAATGGTAATTATACCATTTTTAGGAATAGAAGGAAATTTATGGGGAATACCAATATCTTATTTGATTATTGACCTAATTTTTATATTAGCCTCACTAACAGATAAATTAGATGGATATATAGCAAGAAGTAAAAATCAAGTAACAGCATTTGGAAAATTTTTAGATCCATTAGCTGATAAAATTTTAGTATTGTCAGCAATGCTTATGCTAGTAGAAATGAATAAACTTCCAGCTTGGATACCAATCATTGTATTAGCAAGAGAATTTTTAGTATCAGGATATAGATTAATAGCTGTAGAAAAAGGTGGAGAAGTAATTGCAGCATCAAAATGGGGAAAACTAAAAACAGTGACACAAATGTTAGCTATTATTTTAGCATTTCTAGATTTACATGCATTTGGACAATGTTTTGATGGAACATTACAAGGAGGAGACTTTGTATTAAATGCAGTTGTTACCTTTATGATGATTGTCCAGACTATAGCGACTATATTTTCTGGTATAGATTATATGAGAGGAATAAAGAAATATTTAAAAGATTAAAATGATTAGAATTTTAAAAAATTAATTTAGTGAAATAAAAAAGTATAGTGAAAAAATGAGATTTGTATTGACAAATTTCATTTTCTGCCGTAATATATGTAAAGTACAAAAAAATAGTAAACAATTCAAGGAGGAATTACTATGGAAGAAAAAGAAGTTATATTAACACAAGAAGGGTATAATAATTTAGAAAAGGAATTAAACTTTTTAAAAACAGAAAAAAGAGCAGACATAGCAGATAGAATAAAGGTGGCATTAGGATTTGGAGATTTATCTGAGAATTCAGAATATGATGAAGCCAAAAATGCACAAGCAGAAAACGAGGTAAAAATTGCTGAATTAGAAAATAAATTAAGACATGCAAAAATAATAGATGAAAAAGATATCGATACAGAAACTGTTCAAATTGGAAATAAAGTAAGAGTGTTAGATGTTGAATTTAATGAAAAAATTGAATATACAATCGTAGGTTCAACAGAAGTAAATCTAGCTGAAAATAAAATATCAAATGAATCACCATTAGGAGAAGCTCTATTAGGAGCTAAAAAGAATCAAGTAGTAGAAGTAAATGCACCAGCAGGTGTTATGAAATATAAAATATTATCTATAAAAAAATAAGAAAAAATGGAACGTTAGGGACATGTCAAAACGTTCCATTTTTTATTTAAAACAATTTATTTATAAGTATTTAAAAACCATAAATATTTAACATTTTAAACTTGTATCTAAAGCAATTTTTATCATATTATCTAATCCATTTTCTCTTTCATCAGATGTAGCAACCTGTGTTTTAAATCTTGAGTCGACAACAGTCATTAAACAAGTTGCCTTTTTATTTAAAAGTTTTGCGTTATAGCATAAAGCAAAGGCTTCCATTTCAGCGCCTAAAGCATTAAAATCTTTAGGAACTCTTGCCATAAAACTATCAAAATCTTCTTGTGTCATATATGGATCAAAACAGTCACTACAGATTGTATTCCCTTCAACAATTGAAATATGATTTTCAGTAGCGGTTTCTTTTATTTTTTGATTTAATGCTTCATTTGTATTTATCATATGACAATCATCATTATGAAAAGATAAAGCAAAATTGCTTTCACTAAAAATAGACTTAGCTAAAATAATATCAAATAGATTTAGTTCAGGAACATAGGCACCACAAGAACCAATTCTAATAATATTATCAACATCATAAAATTTAAATAATTCATAAGAATAAATTCCCATACTAGGCATTCCCATTCCAGAAGCCATAACGGTTATTTCCTTCCCTTTATAATCTCCTGTATAGGCATAGATATTTCTTACCTGATTGACTAATTTATAATTTTCTAAAAATTTTTCTGCTATATGTTTAGCACGAAGTGGATCGCCTGGCATAATAACTGTTTTTGCAATATCCCCTAAATTTGCTTCATTATGAGCAGTAGACATAGTATTACCTCCTATCAATATATTAAATAGTATAAAATAAATCTAAAAATAGTATAACAATAAAATAGAGAAAAAGCAATAAAAATACCAGTGACAACGTAAAAGTTATCACCGGCATTTTGCAGAATAACAATGCTAATCGTTGGCGTCATCCAACATTTTTTGCAATTGCTCTGCCATGAGCAGTTTATGTCCCCATCTAAATAATAAAACCGAGATAAAGACAAAGCCTAAACTCGATAATCCCAGATAGAAGATAAAACCTTCCTTTTGGGGAGCGATGTAGGAGATATAAACAGCCATAATTGCGAGAATCAGAGTTGTCAAAAGAGCAACTCCACTTCCCAGGAAAGCAATGTTATGCTTTGGCATGCTTCCCATCCTCCTTTCAATAGAAAAGAGCAGTATTTCTTGCGAAACACGTTATACCATACCTAAATATAATGTTATAAAAACAAGTCAATTAAGATATGGCTAAAGTTACAAGACATATCCGCAATTGGCGAATATAATATATAGTATATCAAGAAATAATCAAAATTGCAAAAATTAAACATTATCAATAAAGTTAAACACAATAATTGAATTGACTTTTATGAATAAACATAATATAATCTTGTAAGAAAAATAAGAAAAGACGAAATTAAAATATTTAAAGCATATTTTTTAAAGTTCAAAGAAGGGAATGGAGACGATATGATCAATTTTAAAAACATAATCGCAAAAGAAATTGCAGAGATTGTAAATATAAATGAAAAAGAATTAGAAAGTTATATAGAAATACCAAAAGATACCAATAATGGAGATTATGCATTTCCTTGTTTTCGATTAGCCAAGGAATTAAAAAAAGCACCACAAATGATAGCGGAAGATATTAAAAATCAGATAAAAATCGATGAAAAAATAATCGATAAGGTAGAAGTTGCTGGTGGTTATTTAAACTTTTATATCCATCAAGAACAAATGATAAAAGAAGTATTACAAGAAATTGCAAATCACGAAGAATATGGAAAATCAGAAATTGGAAAAGGTAAGAATATTGTCATTGATTATTCAGCGCCGAATATTGCAAAACCATTTCATATAGGCCATTTACGTTCAACGGTAATTGGTGGTGCATTATATAATATTTATAAATATTTAGGGTATCACACAATAGGAATTAATCATTTGGGAGATTATGGAACTCAATTTGGAAAATTAATTGAAGGATATAAATTATGGGGAAAAGAATATGACATAGAAAAAGATCCCATCAATGAATTAACAAAAATCTATGTTAGAATCAATCAACTATGTAAAGAAGATGAAAAAGTTTTAGAACAATGTAGAATGAATTTTAAACTTTTAGAAGAAGGAGATTCATATTGTACAGAAATATGGGAAAAATTTAGAAGTCTAAGTTTAAAAGAATTTCAAAAAGTATATGATTTATTAGGAAGTCATTTTGATTCATGGAATGGAGAAGCTTTTTACTCAGATAAGATGCCAGAAGTTATACAAATATTAGAAAAATCAGGAAAATTAGAAGAATCACAAGGTGCTAAAATAATTAACTTAGAAGATAAAGGAATTAATACACCATGTATTATACAAAAATCAAATGGTTCAACGACATATGCTACTAGAGACTTAGCTGCTATTTTGTATAGAGCAAGAACCTATGATTTTGATAAAGCATTATATGTTGTATCCTATGAGCAAACTTTACATTTTAAGCAAGTATTTGAAGTAGCCAAATTACTTGGGATAGATGAAAAATATACAAATGGATTAAAACATGTACCATTTGGTATGGTGGCATTACCAACAGGAAAAATGTCAACAAGAGAAGGTAATATTGTTAAGTTAGAAGAATTGTTAAATGAAGCCATAGCAAGAGCAAAAGAAATTATAGAAGAAAAAAATCCAGAACTACAAAATAAAGAAGAAGTGGCAAAAAAAGTTGGTGTAGGCGCTGTTATCTTTAATGATTTGTCGAATAGTAGAATAAAAGATGAAATATTTGATTGGAATCAAGTATTAAATTTCCAAGGAGAAACAGGACCATATATTCAATACACATATGTACGTACCAAAAGTGTTTTAGAAAAAGCTGGATATGTACCAAAAATAGAAGAAGTTCAATATGATAAGCTTTTAGATGAAACCTCTAAAAATATTATCAAATTATTATATAATTTTGAGAATATATTAGAGCAAGTAACAGATAAAGAAGAACCATCTATATTATCAAGATATTTAATAGATTTGGCAAAAGCGTTTAGCAATTTCTATAATGATAATAAAATACTAGTAGAAGATAAAGAGATTCAAAATGCAAGAGTATATTTAACATATGCAGCAGGAAAAGTGTTAAAAATAGGAGCAAATTTGTTAGGAATAGAAATGCCAGATAAAATGTAAAAAGAAAGATATAGTTCCAAAACAAAAGAAAAGTAAAGCTAATACATCAAAAAATTACAAAAAATAGGAAAAATAAATTTGAAAAGCATAGATAGATATGTTACAATACAAACATCATTTATCTATGTTTTTTTATAGATAAGGGGATATAAAGATTTTATTTCTAATTTAGATTCACATATTTTTTATCTAGATTCATTTCATCCTGAAGATGAGATTTTGTTCATAAAAATTTTTATCTAAAAAAATTATATTTTATTATAAAGTATAAAATATAGTTGATTTCATTTTAAAAATTTAATTCGAAAAAGGAGGAAAAGATATGATTAAAACATTTGATGATTTATGGAATAAATTACAATTAGAATTTAATAAAACAAACGAAGAAATAGCAAATGTAAACAATAAGATAGATAAAGAAATTGCAAGTGTAAATAATAAAATAGACAAAGAAATAGCAAATGTAAATGATAAAATGGATAAAGGATTTGCAAGCGTAAATGATAAAATAGACAAAGAAATAGCAAATGTAAATAATAAAATGGAAGAAGGATTTGCAAGTGTAAATGATAAAATTACAGATATAGCAAATAAAATAGATGTTATTACAAATGTAAATCTAGCACAAATTTTAAATGAACAAACAAGAACTAAAAATGAACTTAGCAAAAAAATTGATGAATATATTGTAAAAAATGAATTTGAACATAAAAAACTAGACTATAAGCTAGCAGAAATAGAAATGAAGTATGGATATACATCTCATTAAATCATAAAACCCAAAAGTAAAAATGCATAGATAAAGAGAGAAAAACATATAATATCGAATTCTCCTGTAAAAGGATAAGAAGAATATGTTTTTCTTTTTTTATATATAAAAATATATTTAGGATTAAGTAATAACTATAAAATTGCTATTACAGTTTAAAATTTTAGAAAAATGAATGAAAAACTTGTAAAAAAATATATATAATAGTATAATGTTGAAGAAAATAAAAATAAAAAATAATAAGAGGTAAAAAATGAGTAAAGATAAAGAAAAAACAGGGAAAAAAGGATTAAAAATATTTGGAATTGTTGTATTAATACTTGTGATACTTTTAGTCTTAATTGTAGGAAGTATTTTCATATTTATTAATAGTAAATTAAATAAAATGCAACAAGTAGATATAGATGAAACGACTCTAGGGGTGTCTTCGCAAGCTGAAGAAAATTTATCAGGATATAGAAATATTGCTTTATTTGGAATTGATAGTAGAGATAGTAGTTTAGGTAAAGGTAATAGAAGTGATTGTATTATTATTGCAAGTATTAATAATAGTACAAAAGAAGTAAAATTGATATCTGTATATAGAGATACATATGTAAATATCGAAGGACATGGTTTAGATAAAATAACACATGCATATTCTTATGGAGAAGCACCACTTGCGTTAAAAACATTAAATGAAAACTTTGATTTAAATATTACAGAGTTTGTAACAGTAAACTTTGATGCAGTAGCAGAAGCAATTAATGCATTAGGTGGCGTTACAATTAATGTTCAGCCAGAAGAGGTACAATATATAAATAGTTATATAAATGAAACATCTAAAGTGACAGGATTATCTACAGAAAAAATAACATCTTCTGGAACACAAACATTAGATGGTGTACAAGCAGTAGCATATTCAAGAATTCGATATACAGAAGGTGGAGACTACAAAAGAGCAGAAAGAATGAGAACAGTGGTAGAAGCTATGGCAGAAAAATTTAAAACCAAAAGTATTAGTGAAATGAATCAAATCATTGATCAAATTTTACCAGAAGTATATACCAATATTACAGCAAGTGATATTTTTGGATTATTACCAAGTGTAGCAAGTTTCAAAGTAACAGATAGTATAGGATGGCCATATGAGACGAAAGGAATTACTTTGGACAGATGGTATGGTGTACCAGTTACATTAGAAAGTAATGTAAAACAATTACATGAAGAAGCTTTTGGTGAAACAGATTATACACCATCAGATAGAGTGAAAGAAATTAGTAATGAAATTATAGAAAAAACTGGTTACACAAATTAATTAAATAAAAAAATTATAACAAAGAAAATTAAAATTAAAAAAATAAAATCAATCAAATATGATTAGAGAAAGACTCTAGTCATATTTTGAGGTTAAAGTTAAATTTAGGAAGAGAAGCATGAAAATAAATATTTTGAGGGTTATATTAATACTATTGTTATTAGGTACATTTTTTATTATATTTGGATTTTCTAGTCAAGACGGAGAAGTGTCAGGTGGAATAAGTCAGAGAATAACAAAGGCAATATTAGAAAAGTCGAATATATATAATAATTTGAATGAAGAACAAAAAAATGAAATATCTCATAGAACAGAAAAAATTATTAGGAAATTAGCACATTTTTCAATTTATACATTAGTAGGATTATTATTAATGGGATTTGTAAGTACATATAAAATGAAGAATAAATGGAGAATACTTATAACAGTTGGATTAGGTATGTTGTATGCAGCATCAGATGAATTTCACCAAAGCTTTTCTCCAGGAAGAACACCAAAAATAACAGATGTATATATAGATACCTTAGGTGTCATATTAGGAGCGTTGCTAATAGTTTTAGTAAAGAAAATATATTATAAATATAGTAAAAAACATATAAAACAATTAGAAAGATGACACAAAAAGTCATACCAAAGGTATTTACATAATAGGGGTAATGTAGTATAATATATGTGTCGAAATTTGGGAATTTATATATTTTATAGGGGGAAAAATAGAAGATGGATGTCAGAAATGAATCATTAAATTATACAAATGATATTGTGATTATACCTAATAAAGGTACCAGAGAAATATTAAAGGAAATAAATATATACAAATACATAAAAAGAATAATGGATTTTTCGTTATCATTAATAGGTTTAATTGTTTTATCACCTGTTTTTTTAATAATAGCAATACTTATAAAAAAAGAATCAGATGGTCCAGTATTTTTTAAACATAAAAGAATAGGTAAAAATGGTAAAGAAATTGGAATATATAAATTTAGAAGTATGGTTCCAAATGCAGAGGATTTAATTAAGAAATTTACTCCGGAACAAATGAAAGAATTTAAAGAAAATTTTAAACTAGAAAATGATCCAAGAATAACCAAAATAGGAAAATTTTTAAGAAAAACCAGTTTAGATGAATTACCACAATTAATTAATATATTAAAAGGAGAACTATCAATAATTGGTCCAAGACCAGTCATTGAAGAAGAACTAGAAAAGTATGGAAATAACAAAGAAAAATTTTTAAGTGTTACACCAGGTTTAACAGGTTATTGGGCAGCAAATGGTAGAAGTGATACTACGTATGAACAAAGAATGATGATGGAATTATATTATGTAGACAATATGTCTTTTAAATTAGATGTAAAAATATTTTTTAAAACAGCAATATCAGTATTAAAAAAAGAAGGAGCAAAGTAAAAAATGAAAGAGGAATTAAATGAGAAAGTCTCAATAATAACTCCTGTATATAATTGTGAAAAATACATAGGCCAAACAATAGAAAGTGTTCAAAATCAAACTTATCCAAATTGGGAACTTATATTAGTAGATGATTTATCAACCGATAATTCAGCTAGTATTATAAAAAAGTATATGGAAAAAGATAATAGAATTAAATATTTTAAATTAGAAGAAAATTCTGGTGCGGCAGTAGCAAGAAATTTTGCTTTACAGCAATCAACAGGAAGATATATTGCATATCTAGATGCAGATGACTTATGGGAAAAAGAGAAGATTGAAGAACAAATTAAATTTATGGAGGAACACAAAGTTGGTTTCTCATGTACCAGTTATAAAAAAATTGATGAAGAAAATAATTATAAAAAAACAGTAATTATACCAAGCGAAATTAACTATGAATTTTTTCTTAGAAATACAATCATACAAACAGTAGGAGTAATGGTTGATACAGAAATAGTAAATAAAAACTTACTAATTATGCCAAACATAAGAAGAAGACAAGATGCTGCTACATGGTGTCAAATTTTAAAAGCTGGATATAAATGTTATGGAATAGATAAACCTCTAGCAGATTATAGAATTGTTTCGAATTCTTTGTCTAGTAATAAATTTAAAGCTGTAAAAGGAACATGGTTTTTATACAGAAAAATTGAAAAACTAAGTTTATTAAAATCATGTTTTTGTTTTATTGGATATGCATGGAATGCATGTAAAAAAAGAATATATATAAAAAAAAACAGAAATATAATTAATTTTTATGGACCAATAGATGATTTGCAAGGTCCTGGAATAAAAAATAAAAATATGCTAAAATACTTAGAAAAAGAATACAAAATGAAGAAATACAATACATATGATACAACGATTTTTAATAGAATTAAGTTTATTACATCATTGATTTTTACAAATAGAAAAGTAATTATAGCAGTTTCTTCTCGAGGAAGAAAAATTGTATGCCCAATAATATATATAAAAAGAAAATTAAATAAGAAGTTCCAATATTGTTTTGTTATAATAAATGGATATATTTTAAATGAAATAGAGCAAAGAGGAAAAAGAAATAAAAAAATAATGCTTGAAGTGTTGAAAAATAGTCAAGTAAATTTTGTGGAAATTCAAAAAGTTAAAGAAGATTTTGAAAAAAAATATAATTTAAATAATATAAAATTATTTGAAAATTTTAAACCAGATGAAAATTATATAAATATAGAAAATTTTGAAAAAATAAAGAATAAAGAATTAAAATTAGTTTTCTTAGCAAGAGTATGCAAAGAAAAAGGGATTGATACAATTATTCAAGTTGTGAAAGAATTAAGAGAAGAAGGCGTAAATTTATTATTAGATATTTATGGTCCAATATTTGAAAATGCAAAGCAAGATATAAAGAATATAGAAAACGTTGATTATATAAATTATAAGGGAGTAGCCAAAAATGAAGAAGTTACTAAAATATTAAGTGCCTATGATATATATGTATTTCCAAGTATACATAAAAGAGAAGGCTTTCCAGCAACAATCATAGATGCGTATTCTGCTGGGCTACCAGTTATTGCAAGTGATATATGTTATAATAAATATATTGTAATTGATAAACAAAATGGATACATATATAGTCAAAAGGAAAATGGAAAAGAGAATCTAAAAGAAGTTATTAAATATGCTATAAAACATCCAGAAGAGTTAACAGATATTTCAAAAAATAATTATAAAAAATCATTTGAATATAAATCTAGTGTTGTTTTAAATAAATTTATGTGTGATTTTAATGCAATTAATTGGAAAATATAAAAAATATCAGAGAGGAAGTATATCATGAAGAATAAATTAAAATTGATAAAAAGATGGAAAGATATGCTGACAGGCAAAAGTACATTTAATGTTAAACAAGGGGTAGGAAGAATATATTCAGCAACAGAAATAAAAGGATATTATAATGATTTAACCAATAAAGTATCAAATAATACCGTTTTAGATGAAGATGGTATACCTGTAAATACAACAATAGCAGGAGTTAAAGCATATTTTCCAATTTCAATTTTTCAGTATGGATTAGGTCTTTATGATTTATTTTTATTGGAAAATAAAGAAGAATATTTAGATAAATTTTTTAAGATTGCAAATTGGGCAATAGAAAATCAAGAAAATGACGGAATGTGGGATTGTTTTGCAAAGTTAAGAGATAAGGCTCACAAAACACAATCGTCTATGTGCCAAAGTCAGGGGGTTTCTGTTTTACTTAGAGCTTATACACAAAAAAATGAAAAAAAATATTTTGATGCAGCAAAAAAGGCAATAGATTTTATGATAAAAGATGTAAAAGATGGAGGAACATGCTTATATCAGGATGATAGTGTAATATTTCAAGAATATGTGTCAGAGTATAATTTATCAGTATTAAATGGTTGGATATTTTCTATATTTGGATTATATGATTTTTGTCTTATTGAAAAAGAAGAAAAGTATAGGAAAATTTTAGAAAAAACAATAGAAACATTATCTCAAAAAATAAAGGAATATGATAGAAAATATTGGTCTAACTATGATTTGAAGAAAACTATAGCAAGTCCTGCTTATCATAATTTACATATAATGCAATTACAATTATTATATGATATTTTTAAAAAGAAAGAATTTAAAGAATTTATTGATAAATGGACAAAATATGAAAATAGTAAAATAAATAGGTTTAGAGCTATAATCGTTAAGTTAAAACAAAAATTTTTTCCAAAAGAGTATTATGATATAAATACAAGTTTAGAAAAATAAGGGGAGGAAAAATGAAAAAAATAAGTTTTATAATACCAGCATATAATTGTGATCAATATATTCAAAAATGTATAGAATCAATTGAAAAGCAAGAGATTCAAAATGATTATGAGATAATCGTAATAAATGATGGTTCAACAGATAATACAGAACAAATATTAAAAAAATATGCAAATAAAAATGATAAGATAAAATATATATATCAGGAGAATAAAGGTGCTACTTATGCTAGAAATAGAGGAATAGAAGAGGCTAACGGTAAATGGGTAATATTTTTAGATGCAGATGATGAGTTAGAAGATAACATGATAAATAATATAGATTTAGAAAAAATAGAAAAAGAGAAAATCGATTTAGTTATAGGAAATTATAAAAAAATTGATAAAGATGGAAATATACTTTCAATAGTTCAGGATTATAAAGAAAATAAAATAATAACCGGTGAAGAAATTTTAGAATTGTGTGTAGCAGATCCTAAACCAGGAACAAAAATTTATAATTTAGAAAAAATTAAAAAAGAAAAATTATTATTTGATCATGTAAAAATAGGTCAGGATTTAGATTTTTTTGTAAAATATTTAATTTATTGTAATAATGTATATATAACAAATCAATATATATATAAATATAGAATATTAGATGGAAGTATTTCTAGGACATATACATTTAAAATACTTGGAATAATTGATACTTTTAAGTGTATAAGAGATTTTTACATTAAAATAAATCAAAAAGAAATCTATGAAAATAAAATTGTTTTTGCAGAAGCAATACATTATTATTATCAGTTTAACAAGTTAAGATATTTTGATAATAAATGGGATAGAAAAGCCATATTTTATATGTTTAAAAAGTATTTTAAGGATATAGATTTAAAGGGAAAAAGACATTATAGTAAAAAAGCGGATAAGATAATTCGTAATTTTGAGTACAGACTAATGTTTGAAAAATTGTTTACAAGTAATATGAATAGATATATATATTTAAAATTAAAAAAAGGAAAAAACAGATGAAAAAAGTAAAAGTAAGTGAATTATTGTTCTTTATTGGCTATATTATGATTATTTTCTCTGAAATGTTTTCAAAAGTCATACTATTTGAAAATTTAATATCAATTATAAATAATATAGGACTAGGGATATTAATATTAGCAGCTATAAATAGTGTTATAATAAATAAATATAATTATAAAACTTTAATAGGATTAATAATAGTAACAATAATACTTATTCTAGTCACAATAAAAAGTAAAGATAATTTATTACTAAAAGTATTTATTTTATCTATTGCTTTTGGAGATATAGAATTTAAGAAATTTATAAAATTAGATGTTATTATAAGGATAATATTTATGTGTGTTGTTATATTGTTATATAACATCGGATTAACAGAAAACTATTTTATGTATAGAGAAGATGGAACTATGCGTAGTTCAATGGGATTTGCACATCCCAATAATTTTGGGCAGTATTTATTAGTTATATGTATAGACCTTGTTTTATTAAGGTTTAAAAAACTAAAATTTGTAGATTATGTATATGTATTATTGTCAATAATTTTAATTAATTATTTTTCTAATAGTAGAACAAGTCAAATATGCTTGGGAATATTATTTTTAATAATGATAATATTAAGAAAACATATTAATATTATAAATTTTAAATTTATGAAGTTACTTATTATTAATTCATTTCTTATTTTTACTATTATTTCAATTTTACTTGCTAATAATTATAGAGAAAATAGGGAATGGGCTGTACAATTAAATGACTTATTATCTAATAGGATAGCATATGCATCTCAATTCTTAGAATATTATGACATTAATTTATTAGGTAATGATATTGAAATGAAATATACGCAAGAAGCTAGAGCTAATAGTGAACAACCATGGGTATTAGATAATTCTTATTTAGTTGTTTTATTACGATATGGACTTATAGCTTACATTATAATATATTTGATAATGCTTACAATAACAAGGGACCTATATAAAAGAAAGGAATATAGTATAATTATGCTATGGTTAGTATATGGCATTAATGCGATGTTTGAAAATACATTATTTAAAATACAGTTTAATACACTTTTAATAATATTAGCTAGCTTATTATATAAAAAGATTATTAGTAAGAGAGAAGAAAAGGAAGAATTATGAACAAGAGAAATTTGAATATTGATTTGATAAAAATATTAGCTTGTTTCTTTGTAGTTGCTTTACACACTCAAAGAAATTATCAATTAGAACTAATACATAATCCAATACTATATTATATTTCTAGATGTGCAGTACCATTATTTTTAATGGTAAATGGATATTTATTATTAAAAAAAGAGAAAATAGATTACAAATATGTGTTGCATAAAACAAAAAACATATTACTTGTTATTGTGTTTTGGACACTTGCTTATGTTATATTAGATTCAATAAGAAAAAAAGGAATTACTAATGTATTAAGTATATTTTTAGGAACATTTACACAAGATGGTGCATTGGCACATTTATGGTTTTTTTGGGCATTAATTATAATATATATTATATTACCAATACTTTATAAATTTAAAATTTTTGATAATAAAAACAAATTTAGAAACGTAATCATTTTGATATTATCAATTAGTGTGATCATTGATATTATATTTAATTATATGTATGTTAAATATAATACAAACATATTAGAAAATATTCCTCAATGTTTTAGAATATGGATATGGTTTTTATACTTTTTTATGGGTGGATATTATAGTAGATATATTCAAAATAATATAACTATTAAGAAAAATATTATTATTACTACGATATTAACTATTATTAGTTTTGTTTATCAATATCAATTATTTGTAAAAATAAGCTTTACAATAAATTCTGAATATATATATGGTAATTTAATAATTATTTTATGGGTAATATCTATCTTTAATTTGTTAAATAGTATAAAAATTGAGGGATATAGGTTTAAAAGAATAATTGAGTATTTATCAAATTATATAATGGGAATATATATTTTACATCCGATGATTATAAATATTCTAAATTTGTCTTATCATGAAAAAGGTCCATTATATGCTATTGTTATGTGGATATGCGCGATTGTGATTAGTTTAGTTTGCTCTATAATAATAAGTAAAATACCTAAAGTGAAACAGTTTATAAGAATCTAAAGAAGGGAATTGGAATGGAAAACATAAAGAAAAATATATCATACAATGTAATTTATCAAATATTAATAATCATATTACCATTAATAACCGCACCTTATATTTCAAGAGTTATGGGAGCAGATGTTTTAGGACAATATTCATACTCATATTCAGTAGTTTATTATTTTTCCTTATTTATATTATTAGGACTAAATAATTACGGTAATAGAACAATTGCACAAGTTAGAGAAGATAAGAATGATGCTTCTAGAAAATTTTGTTCTATATATTTGATGCAAATTTTAGTAGGATTGATAGTTATAATAATATATACCATATATGCATTTTCAGGTTTATGTAAATATCATGAAATAGCATTAATACAAATCATATATTTATTGGGAAGTGCTATAGATATAAATTGGTTTTTTTTCGGTCTGGAAAAATTTAAAATAACAGTAACTAGAAATATTATCGTAAAAGTATTGTCTGTTTTAAGTATATTTATTTTTGTAAAAAAACCAGAAGATATATATATATATACGGTGATTATGTCTTTATCTAATTTTATTAGTCAAATATTTTTATGGGGGTTTTTAAGAAAAGAAATAAAGCTACAAAAAGTAACGGCTAGTGAAGTGATACAACATATAAAACCAAATTTAATTTTATTTATACCAGTTATTGCAGTGAGCTTATATAAGGTTATAGATAAAGTTATGTTAGGTAATATGGCTGATATAAAGTATGTAGCTTTATTTGAAAATGGAGAAAAGGTAATTAATATACCGACAAGTATTATTACGGCAGTTGGAACAGTAATGCTTCCAAGAATGTCTAATTTAATGCAAAATGATAAAGAACAAGAAGCAAAAGAATATATAAGAAAATCTATAAAATTAATTTTGTTAGTTGCTTTTCCAATGACAGCTGGAATTATGGCTATTGGAGAAAAATTTGCACCAATATATTTTGGAGCTGAATTTGCAGAAACAGGAATATTAATGAAATACTTATCAGTTACAATTATATTTATAGCTTTTGCAAATGTATTAAGAACACAATATTTAATACCGAAAGAAAAAGACAAGGTATATATAATATCGGTAAGTATAGGAGCAGTTATAAATATGGTAACTAATTGTATATTGATTCCTAAATATAATGCAATGGGAGCTGTTGTAGGAACGATTTTAGCAGAGTTTTCAGTTATGTTTGTTCAATCTATAGCTGTATGGAAAGAATTAAAACTAAGTCAATACATGGGTACATTTGTAAAATATTTTTTATGCGCATTAATTATGTATATATTAATTTATCCAATAAATTATTTAATAAGCAATGATTTATGCTGTATAATTCTTCAAGTTGTATTTGGAGTTTTAATATATGGATTATTAACATTTAAAGATGTTATAAAAGTTATAAAATTTAGAAAAGGAGAGGAATAAAATGAAAATAGTAGTAGCAGGAACAGGTTATGTAGGATTAGTAACGGGAGTATGTTTATCAGAGGTGGGACATAGTGTTACATGTGTAGATGTAGATGAAAGTAAAATTAAGATTTTAAATGAAGGAAAAAGTCCTATATTTGAACCAGGTTTGGAAGAACTAATGAAAAAGAATAGAGAAAGACTTAAATTTACATTAGATAGTAAGAAAGCATATGAAGATGCTGATGTTATATTTGTAGGAGTAGGAACACCAGAGAAAAAAGATGGTAGTGCAAATCTAAAATATGTATATGAAGTTGCAAAAGAAATAGCAGAAAATGTAAAAAAAGATGTAATAGTTGTTATAAAATCAACAGTACCAATTGGAACCAATAAGAAGATAGAAAAATATTTGAATAGTAACCTAAAAAATAAGGTAAGAATAGAAGTTGTTTCTAATCCGGAATTTTTATCACAAGGAACAGCGGTAAGAGATACATTACACGCACAAAGAATAGTAATAGGTGTAAATTCAAAATTTGCAGAAAAAGTTATGAAGGAAGTATATGACGGATTTGGACAACCATATGTTATAACAGATAGAGAAAGTGCTGAAATGATTAAATATGCTTCAAATGATTTCTTAGCATTAAAGATCTCATACATGAATGAAATTGCTAATTTATGTGAAATCGTTGGGGCAAATATTCAAGACGTAGCTAAAGGTATGGGAATGGATGCAAGAATAGGAAATAAATTCTTAAATGCTGGTATTGGATATGGTGGTTCTTGTTTCCCAAAGGATACAAAAGCACTAAGTTGGTTAGCTAATTTTAATGATTATGAATTAAAGACAATTAAAGCAGCAATAGAAGTTAATAGCAATCAGAAATTAAAATTAATAAAAAAAGCAAGAAAATATTATGCTGATTTTGAAGGACTAAATATAGCAGTATTAGGACTTACTTTCAAGCCAAATACGGATGACTTAAGGGAGGCACCATCTTTATATAATATGCCAATATTATTAGATGAAGGAGCTAATATTAAAGCATATGATCCAGTAGGAGAAAAGAACTTTAAGAAAATATATCCTAAAGAAATTACATACTGTAATAATATAGAGGAAACGTTAAAAAATGCAGATATATGTTTCATATTTACAGAATGGGATGAAATTAAAAATATAGAGTTAGATAAATACAGCGAATTAATGAAAACACCAATAGTACTTGATGGACGTAATTGTTATGATTTAAATGAAGTTAAAAAAGTAAAAATGATATATGAATCTATAGGAAGAAAAACAATTAATAATATGAATAAATAAGAAAATATAAGTATAAAAATGTTACAAAATCTTAAAGATTATGTAACATTTTTGTTATATAAAAGGTATATAATATAATAGGATATTTATATAAAGGAGAAATAAGTGAAAAATATAAGAAGACTAAATAAAATCAAGATAATGAAAACTTTGAAAAAATTTTTGGTACTAAATAGCATACTTTTAGTATTAATTTTAGCTTATATATATTTTTCAAACAGTATAAACAAAACAGAAAATAGCAATCCAAATGAACTAAAAGAAATGAAGGAAAATTGGTATGATACAATAGATGAAGTAAGTGAGTTTAACAATAATATTTTTGCACCATTAGCAGAAAATTCAAAAGGAATACAAGAAATAGTAGAGAGTCATAAAGATATACCGGTATATACAGACGAACAAGGAAATAAATACATAACGTATGAAAGCTTTGGAACAAGTTCAGAAGAAGGATTTGACAATTATCAGGCAATTTATGATGCACATGTATATGCCAATTATTATGGTTATAATGTTAAGGCGACATTAGATACATATCATATATATAAATTAGAACAAACAAAGTTTATTCCAATTCAGACAAGTACAGATTGGAATAATGCGACTTTTATAATACATGATGAAGAGATAAATAATTTAGATACAAGAAAGTGTATGATGTTTGTAATAGAATCAAAACAAGCTGCGATAACAATTACTGATAAAAATATTCTAGAAAATATAAAAATTAATAAAATGACAACAAAGATTCCTAAACTATCTGGATATGGAAATGCAATGTGTATTGTTTACAATGAAGATAAAATGCAATATATAAGATATGGAACTAATCAAGATGAAGGAAAATCACAAAGAGATATTTTTAAAATTGATAATGAAGGAAATATATTAAATGAAATTCAATGGGATTTTGATAATATATCTGAAATATTAATTATGCCAATACCAGAAGAAACTGTAACAGTAGAAAATGGTAATTTTGTTACTATATTGCCGGAGGAAAAATATGAACAAGATACAGGATATTTTTATAGAAATATATGTTGTAAAAGAAGCAATACAATTATACAAAATATAAATCATACAGTTAACAATAAAGATTATATAGGAGGACCATATAAAGGATTTATATATCTATATGAAGTTGCAGATGTTGATATAAAGGATTGTATTTTATTTTCACATAAATATGAAAAAAAATCAAATTATGATTTATTTTTAGAAAATGTTGTTAATATAGAAATTAGAAATGTTAGTTCAAATGATATAGAAGATGAAAATAGATGGGGGATAGGAGGAACACATTATGCAAAAGATGTTACATATGAAGATTGTACATTAAATCGAATTGATTCCCATACAGGCGTTCATAATCTTACTATTAATAATTGTACAATAGGAGTAAAGGGAATAACTGTTATAGGTAGCGGAAATTTGAATATATCTAATTCAACAATATTATCAAATAATTATTTGATTGAGCTAAGGCAAGATTATGGAAGTACATGGGATGGAAATATATATATTACGAATTGTACATACAAACCTAAAAATGCACAACAATTAGTATATTTTAAGGTATCATATGATGATACGAATATTCTCCATAATTTTGGATATGATTTATATTTGCCAAATATTTTTATAGATGGATTAAAAATTGATGATCAAAATTCAAAATATAATGATAATAATTTATACATGTTTTATAATAATGAATATTATACTGGAAGTGATAGTGGAAATATAACAGGAATATATAAACTGCCAGAAAAAATAGATATTAAAAATTATGAAACTACTTCAGGAAGAGGTATAAAGTTGTTTTATCAAGAATTTTATCAGAATTTAAAACAAATAGGAATTAATTTAAGTATACCATTATCATATAAAAAGGAAGTGCAAATATTAAATAGCGATGGAGAAAATATTAATAATGACACGATAACTAATAAAGATATAACTATAAAATATGAAGAAACTGAGGGAATACAAACCCAGGTAATAATAAATAGAAATGAGGTTAATAATACAGAAGTAAAATTATCAGATAATGGAATTTATACAGTAGAAGCTAAATATTCAAATTATGATGGACAATCAGAAGAGAAGAATGTAAATATAACAATAGATAAAAGTCCACCTCAAATTTCAGGTGTAGAAAATGAAAAGATATATGCTAAAAGTATTATTCCAAATGTTAGTGATAAACAATTAGAAACAGTTCAATTAACATTAGATGGACAAGTTGTAAAAGGATATTCTTTAGGAAGTGAATTAACAGACGAAGGACAATATGAATTAACAGCTACTGATAAAGCTGGAAATGTTTCAAAAGTAAAGTTTTATATTATGTATAATAAAGATGGCTATCAGATAAAAGATAATAATATTATGAATATAGATTCAGAAACAACTATGAAAGAATTTAAGGAAACATTTACATTATTGCAAGATGACTATACTATCAAACATGAAGATAAAGAATTAACAGAAGAAGACATTATTTCAACAGGAGATATCTTAGAAGATAGTAACGGAAAAGAGTTTACATTAATTGTGTTAGGTGATATAAGCGGTGACGGAAAACTTACTTTAACAGATGTTAGTATTGCTCGTAAATATCTTACAGAGATAGAAGAATTAAATGACATACAAAAATTAGCTGCCGATGCAAATTTAAATGAAGAAGTATCAATAAGTGATGTTTCTATAATGAGAAAGATAATTTTAGGTATAGAATAAAAATGTAGGAAATTTCCTACATTTTTTGCTTTTTATTGTGTGAATATACAATGAAAATATAAATGGATAAAATAATGACAATTAGGAAAAAAGATGGTATAATTATCAAATAGATAAAAATGACGGAAAAGAGAGCAAAATTTAAAATAGAATAGTATAATTGAAAAACGACCGATTAAGATATTAAAAATAGTGAGAGGAGTAATGGATTATTATGCACACAAATATAACTGGTGTATCACTTGATTTTATTATACATCCAGGAATAAGTATAAAAGAAAAATTAGAAGAAAATAATATGAATCAAGAAGAGTTGGCAGAAAGAACGGTTTTTTCTGCCAAACACGTTAGTGAAGTTATAAATGGAGAAAAAGAAATTTCACCTAAGTTTGCCAAGGCTTTAGAATATGTATTTGGAGTAAAATCTACATTTTGACTAAATTTACAAACGATATATGATAAAGAAATACTAGAATATCGAGAAGAAGTAATAAAATAATTTTATAGAGAATTTATAGATAGGAGAATTGTTAATGGAAAATGAAATAGAATTATGTTATTTTAGATTAGAAGAAAATATAGAAAATTATGAAATATCAAAAGAAACGAGTAAAAATCTTTCAAAGACAGATTTTAATTTTTCTGACAAATATAGAATAAGCTATAAAAATAAAAGATTGAAAATCATTAAAAATGAAAATTATATACCAAATTTTTATAATTTAAAAGAAAATGGAAATATATCAAATATAACAGCGATAATAGGAAAAAATGGTTCGGGAAAATCTGTTTTATTACATTTACTTACACAAATATTATTTACAAATCATTATAAAAATTATAATTTTATTTTAGTACTTAAGCATGAAAATAAATTTAAAATATATTTAGAAAAAGAATTAGCAAAGAACATACAAATAGAATGTGAAGAAAAACCTAAAATAATATCATATGAACAGAGAGAAACAGCTGATAGTATTTGTAAATCAGTAACAGATAAAATGACAACCATCTATTCCTCAAATGTATTAAATATACGAAATAGGCAAATTCTACCGTCTAAATTCAATAATCACTTTATTAATGTTTCATTAGAAGAAGCTATATATAAAAAGTACGGGAATACACAAAGGCTATTAAATAGAGGTCTTATTAATGAACAATATATAGATGAAAGATTTTTATATTCTCAAAATATACAAGAAGCTAAAAAAGAAATGACAATACGAAACTTAGTATACTTAAATGAAGATAGAATATTTAATTTTGAGAATTTGACAATGGTTCCGAAATGTTATAATCAAATGGGGATGTTTGAATCTTCATTAGATGAATTAAGATACTTCAGAAAAAAAATAGATGACAAAAATGAAAAATTAGTAGGACATTTAGACATAGAACCAAGTGATAAAGAAAAACAAATTTATGAAAAGTTATTAGAAAAGATAATAAATACTAAAGATAAAGAAAAAGTTATTTATACAGTGCAATTCATACTAATCGATCAGTTTTTTGAAGAATTATATAATGAAATGAATACAAATCTCATTATTGCATATATGAAAGAAATATTAAATGAAATACAAGATGATGAGCCAGAAAAAATGTTTTTATCATTTTTAGATAAAATAATCAAACTAAATCAAAATAAATTGCGAGCGATATGTCAAAAGACATATAGGACAGAAACTATAAATTCATGGATGGATGAATGGAATCAATTTTTTACAGGAATCAATAAAAAATACATAAAAACGATTGAAAATTTAAAGAAAATAATTGATGCAAACGAAACAGAAATAATCTGTAATGAATTATTTTCAAAAGAATCTAATTTGAAAAAAGATACGATATTAAAAAGTTTTATACCCATTATACTTCTTTCAAAAAAGCAAATCAAAATGTTTTGTGATATAGTGAAGCATGATAAAAATCTTCTAAATATGTTTAATATTGAATTTAAAGGTTTGAGTTCAGGAGAACAAGCCTTGTTAAATCTCTATTCAAGTTTTTACGTAGCAATTCATAATGATAAGATAGGTACAAATAAAAACTTATTAATCATTTTAGATGAACCAGACTTATATTTTCATCCAGAATGGCAAAGAAAGTTAATCTATTTAATTATTAAGTTTTTTAATACAAATTATGCAGACCGTAATATTCAAATTATATTTACTTCAAATTCTCCATATGTATTGTCAGACTTAAAAAAGGATAGTGTTATAACATTAGGAAAACAAGAAAATGAAAGAACTTTTGCAGGGAATATACTATATTTGCTATTAGATAAATATTTCATGGAGGATACAATTGGAGCATTTTCAGAAGAGAAAATAAGAAATCTTATTGGAAAAATAAAGAATAAAGACATTACAGCAGATGATATAAAAATGATAGATGAGATAGGTGAAAATCTAATAAGAAATAATATTAATGAAATGAGAGATAAATATGATAAAAATTAATCCAATGAATACCTATAATATAGAACAATATACACAAAAAATAAAGCCAAAAGTAGTTATTAACAAAATTACAAAGAAACAAGTGCATGACAAAGAAAAAATTATAAATAAAAGAAGAACGAAGAATAAGGAAAAAATAACAGAAATAGATGAATTTATAAAAGAAGCAAATACCTTTTTAAATACAAGGATAAAAAATGATTTAGAGCAATTGATAAGCGGTGATATGAAAACAATCTTAAATATATATGATCAATATGCAGAAACGTTTGAAAAATTAATTCCTAAAAGAGGTGTGAAATTAGAGTTTTCTTTTGAACAAAAAATAATGAATTATTTATTAAGAGATATATTTAATTATGGAGAGATAATATCTAAAGGCAATATGGCATATGAAATTATGAGCATTTTAAATGTGAATGTTTGTCCTTATTGTAATAGAGAGTATACCAATACAATAATGAAAGGAAAAAATAAAGTTATTAGACCTGATTTTGACCATTATTATTCAAAATCAGAATATCCTATATTTGCATTATCACTATATAATTTAATACCATCTTGTAAAATTTGTAATCAAAAAAAGAGAGAAAAAAGTTTTCATTATGATATAAATATGTACCCATTTGAAGAAGGGGTAGAAGATAAAAAAGTATTTACTTATGAATTGCCAGATTACAAAATAAAAATACAAAAGGAAGATATGGAAGATAAATATGGGAGATTTTTAAAGAATGCAAGGATATTAAATATAGAAGAAATATATGATGGAGCACATAGGAATGTTGTTAAAAATATTATTCAAAAGCACAAGAGTATGAATGAGAAAATTATAGATGTATATAATCAAAGATTAGGAACAACAATTTCGCAAGATGAAAATGTATTAAAATTTATTTTAGGATATACATCTAAAGAAGAAATAAAAAATGTATCCTTAAGTAAATTAAAAAATGATATTATAGATACGTTATTTGATGAAAATATTTCATAACTAAATTATGAAACAAGTTTGTTTGCATACTGACAATAAAAGTCATAAAAAGGTCAAAATCATTAGAAAAACAATTATAAACCATATTTTTAAGGTAAGATATATTAAATATCTTACCTTTTTTAGACAAAAATATTGCAAAAATACATATAAAATTGTATACTAATAAGGTATGAATCAAAAGATAAAAAACAAAAAAATAAAAGGAGGAAATGATGGAAGAATTAGACTTAAAAGAACTTTTTCAAATGTTTTGGAATAAAAAAGTTCAAATCATATTAATTATACTAATATTTATGGTTATTGGCATTATATATACAGTAGGATTTACAACACCAATGTATAGTTCATCAACAACCCTAGTATTGGCAGGAACAGAAAATAGTAGTAATCCAGATGATCAAACAACAGAAACAATTACAACAACAGATTTAACAATTAACTCAAAATTGGTTGCAACATATAGTGAATTAGTAAAAAGCAAGAATATATTAGGACAAGTTATTGCAAATCTTGGAATTCCAGTAGATGAGGACGAGTTAAGAAAAAATGTACAAGTTACATCAGTTGAAGATACAGAATTAATAGAAATAACCGTATCAAATGAAAATCCTGAATATGCAGCGAAAATAGCAAATGAAATAGCAAATGTATTTAAAGAAAAAATAGCGGGAGAAATCTATAAAATAAACAATGTATACATAGTAGATGAAGCAACCGTTGAAGATGAGCCTTCCAATATTAATCACATGAAAGATGTAGCAATATTTACTGTTATGGGAGTAGTTATAGCAGTCATGTATGTATTAATTGCAAATATGCTAGATACAACTGTAAAAACACAAGAAGATATAGAAAAATATGTAAAAGTTCCGGTATTGGCTTCTATACCAATATATGATATGGAAATGGAAAAGCTAAAGAAAAGGGGAGGTAGAAGATAATGAAGAAAGAATTAATAGCACATAGAGATCCGAAGTCTCCTGTTTCAGAAGTTTTTAGAACATTGAGAACCAATATACAGTTTATGAATACAAACAATAAGTTAAAAACATTGTTAGTAACATCAACTTTACCAGGAGAAGGAAAAAGTTGGGTAACATCAAATTTAGCCGTTATTTTTGCACAAGCAGGAAAACGTGTTATTTTAATTGATGCAGATATGAGAAAAGGTAGACAATATACCATATTTGATGTAGCTCCAAGACCAGGATTATCTAATTATTTATCAGGCGTAAATATGGATGAAGGTGAAGAAGTATCAGAAGATTTAGCAGATTATATACAAGATACACAAGTACCTAATTTATATATAATACCAGCAGGAAATATCCCACCAAATCCATCAGAATTGTTGATTTCAACCAAAATGGTTAATTTATTAGATAGGTTAAAAGAAATATGTGATATCATTATTATTGATGGAACACCATGTGAATTAGTAACAGATGCGATTATTCTTTCAAGAATAGTGGATTCTACGATTATTGTTACAGCATATAAGCAAACGAAAAAAGATGATTTGAAGAAGATTGTTACGAATATTCAAAATGTTGGAGGAAAAATTGCTGGAGTCGTATTAAATAAAATACCAATATCTGCTAGAAAATATGAAAAATCATATTATTATGGTTCTACCACTATGACGAGTACAAAAAATAGAAATATCAAAAGTTCTCCATTAATTAGAAATTCTGGATCTAGACAAAATAAAATAGAAGAAATGAAAAAAAGAGTAAGACCAGAAAATCCTCAGTCAACAAGAAATGCTCGAGAAGTGGAACGAAAAAATGAGGAAGTTCCAAAGGCATTACAAAATAAAATTAATATAAAAGATGAAGGTGGCGTTTCTATAGAGAAAACAACAGATATATTAAATCAAATTAATGAGTATTTGGACAAAGAAAAAAAGAATTTAAATAATAAAACATAAAATAAAAATAAATAGGAGCTGTCTATTTTAGATAGTTCCTATTTTTATAGTAAAAATAGAACAGGATAGTATAAAAACAGATTACAAAAATCGTCAAATTTAAACAAAATTTTAAATACATATTGAAAAATTTTTAAGTTAAATGTATACTAATAGAGACGCTATAAATTAACAAAAAAGGAGCAAAAGAAAAAATGATAGATTTTCATTCACATATATTACCAAATATAGATGATGGTTCAAGAAGTATAGAAGAAACATTTAATTTAATCAAAGAAGCAGAAAAGGCTGGGTTTGAGGCAATTATTTCTACTTCACATTATATGGAAAATTATTATGAAACAGATGTCCCAGAAAGGGAAGTATGGGTAAAAGCAATTTTAGAAAATTTAAAAACAAAAAATATAGATACCAATTTATATTTAGGAAATGAAATATATTTTACAGATAATATTATAGAATTGTTAGAAAAAAGAAAGGCATCAACAATTAATGATACAAGTTATGTTTTATTTGAGTTACCATTAAATGCAGAGCCTATGAATTTATATGATGTCATATATGATATGTTACAATATAAATTAGTTCCTATATTAGCACATCCAGAAAGATATAGCTTTGTACAAAAAGATCCTGATTTAGTATATGATTTAATTGAAAAGGGTGTTCTAATGCAAGCAAATTATGGAAGTATCATAGGGCAATATGGTGAAAAAGCACAAATGATTGTAAAAAAATTCTTTGAGAATAATATGATACATTTTTTGGGATCTGACGTTCATAGACAAAATACAATTTATCCAAGAATACCAAAGATATTAGATGAAATTGCCAATATTATAGGGGAAGAAAAATTAGAAGAATTAACAACAACCAATCCTAAATTAGTATTACGTAATAAAAAGATTGAAATAGAGGAACCATTAGATTTTAAACTAACATTAAAAGAAAAAATTATAATGAATTTTAAAAAATAGAGAATATAGTAAACAAATTAGAATAATATGAATTAATATTAAAAATTTAATAAAATAAAAAGATATTGATTTATAGAAAGGAAGTAAAAATATGAGAAAATATTTTGGAACAGATGGAATTAGAAGGATAGCAAATACAGAATTAACGCCAGAATTAGTATATAAAGTTGCAAAAGCAGGGGCATATGTATTATCAAAACATACAGACCATACACCAACAATTTTAATAGGAAGAGATACACGTATATCAGGGACTCTAATAGAAAGTGCTATGACAGCAGGTTTTTTAAGTTATGGTGCAAATGTTAAATTGTTAGGTGTTATACCAACACCAGCTGTTGCATATTTAACAAGAAAATTAAAAGCAGATGCCAGTGTTGTTATATCTGCATCACATAATACATTTGAATTTAATGGAATAAAATTCTTTAGTAATAAAGGAATGAAAATACCAGACGCATTAGAAGAAGAAATAGAAGAAGTGATGGATTCAGGAAGATTAGAAGAATTAACAGCAAAGAACGAAAAAATTGGAATAGCAGAATATTGTTTTGATTTAATAAATGAATATGTATATTTCTTTAGAAAACATTTTGATGATAATATTGAAAAACATTTAAAAGATGATTTTGTAGTTGCGATAGATACAGCAAATGGTGCTACTTCAGTAGTGGCAGAAAAAGTTTTTAAGGATTTAGGAATTCATTATGAAATCATTAATAATCATCCAGATGGTATTAACATTAATGATAATTGTGGTTCTACACATTTAGAAAACTTAAAAAAATATGTAGTAGATCATAAATTAAGTTTAGGAATTGCTTATGATGGTGATGGAGATAGATGTTTAGCAATAGATGAAAAAGGCAATGAAATTGATGGGGATAAATTATTGGCAATTATATCTTCAAGTCTAAGAAAAAAAGGAAAACTAAACAAAGATACAATTGTTGCAACAGTTATGAGTAATTTAGGATTAAATAAATATGCTGAAAAAAATGGATTACAATTAATACAAACAAAAGTTGGAGATAGATATGTATTAGAAGAAATGCTAAAAGAAGGATATAATTTAGGAGGAGAACAATCTGGACACATTATATTACTAGATTATAATCCAACAGGAGATGGAATTTTAACTTCTTTAATGTTGATACAAACTATATTAGAAGAAGATAAAAAAGCATCTGAACTAGCAAGTATCATAAAATTATATCCACAAGTATTAATTAATGCAAAAGTAAATGCCAATAAAAAATATGACTATGAAAAAGATGAGGATATAAAAAATGCTATTCAAAATTTAGAAAAAGAATTTGATGGAAATGGAAGAGTATTGATAAGACCATCAGGAACAGAACCTTTAGTTAGAGTTATGATTGAAGGGGAAAATCAAGAATACATAACCAAAAGAGCAAGAGAAATAGCAGATTTAATTGAGAAAAAATTAAAATAAGAAACCTAAAAGCTTTATGTAATGAATTTGTAACATAAATGTAAAATAAAAAGCATTGATATATTAAAGATAAAATGATAACATAATGTTATAGTTTTAGGGGGCGTTGTGATGTTTATTTTTGATATATCAAACATTCTAAATTTATTATTAATGCTTGCAGCAACAATACTTTTAATATTTTTAGCACAAGAGTTAAAGAAAAGTTATATAACAGGAATTGTATTGTTTGCTTATTTAATTATATTAATTATGCATGCTGCACAATTAATTACGTTAGCAGAACCATATCAAGATATGCTACCAATTCTTGCAAGATGTGTGGCAATTGATTTTGTATTTGTCTTTATTTCATTTTTTGCATATTTATGGGTTGATGATATGGAAGCTAAAAAAATGGAGAAAAAGAGTGTAGATAATAGTTTAGATTGGTTATGGAAAAATGTATAATTGAAATTTATAAAAAAAGATATATTACTATTTATTTAGCAATATATCTTTTTTTGTATAATTATAAATTCATGATTTATACAGCAATCATATTTTCTAAAATTTGAATAGCATTACTAGCGGCTCCTTTTCTAAGATTGTCTGCTACAACCCATAAATTAAGTCCATTTTTAATACTAAAATCTCTTCGAATTCTTCCAACAAAGACTTCGTCATATCCGTCAGCCTTTGTAGCAATAGGATAATAATTTTTTTCTATATCATCTACGACAATAACACCAGGGAAGTTTTGTAATAATTGTCTTACATCATATAGATCAAATTCTTTTTCAAATTCGATATTAATAGATTCACTATGACAATTTAAAACAGGAACACGGACGGTTGTAGCAGTAATAGGTAAATCAGGTTTATTTAAAATTTTTCTAGTTTCATTAATCATCTTGTGTTCTTCTTTTGTATAACCATCTTCCATAAAAACATCTATGTGCGGTAAACAATTATTAAAGATAGGATAGGGAAATTTTTTTGGAGCAAATCCATTTATTCCGTTTTCTAAGTCCTCAATACCTTCTCTTCCAGCACCAGAAACTGCTTGATATGTTGAATATACAATTCGTTTTATATGATATGCATCATCTAATGGTTTTAAAGGAACAACTGCTTGAATAGTAGAACAATTTGGGTTGGCAATAATTCCTTTGTTTTTAAAGGCTTCTTGCATGTTTACTTCTGGAACAACTAAAGGAACATTTTTATCCATTCTATATACACTACTATTATCAATGCAAATACAATTGTGTTCAACTGCTAATGGTATATATTTTTTAGAAATATCTCCTCCTGCACAAAAAATGGCATAATCAAATTTTTGGTCAAAAGAATCTTCTTTTAATTCTTGAAGAATATAATTCGTTCCTAAAAATTCGATTTTTTTACCAGCAGACTTTTCAGAAGAGAATAAGGTATATTGAATATTTGGAAAACTTTTTTCTTCCAATACTTTTAAAGCGGTTCTTCCAACAAGACCACTGGCACCAACAATAGCTACTTTATATTTATTTTTCATATAAAATCCTCCTGTAAAAGTATATGTGCAATATATAATAAAAATAATATAATTATATAAATTTTTAATAAATATACTTTTACAGAAAAAATTTTATCATAAAAATATAATAAGTGCAATAATGCAAAAAATTGCACATTACTGTGCAATTTGACGTTCAATTTTTCTGACAACAATTCTTAAATATTCAAAAATGGCAATAATAAATATAGCAACCATAACATATGTATATCTTAAAAGAATTGCACCAAATTCTCCTAGAGATGGTATAACAAAACTCATACCAAGAATTGTACCAATGGCTTTTTTTAGATATTGATTATTTATGGTAAATAAAGCTGTAAATGCAATTGCCATGAAAACCAACAAAGCGTTTGTAGGAATCCAATGGAAAAATATGATAAATATACCAATTCCTATTGTGGCACCACCAATTTGCGAAAGTAGTTTACTTTTTTGTTTTTGATTATCAATTTCTAAACAACTATAGGTAATTAAAGGTAGCCAATAACTTCTAACGGTTCTGTCTGTTACAAAATCCATAAAAACACAAGTAATCCATAAAATAAAGGCTGTACGAACAGCAAAACGAATTCTAGGAATCTTAAAATTTAGTTCCTTTTTAATATGTTTTATATTATATACAACTAAATCAAAATCAGAAACAAGATTATGATCAATTTTTTCTTTTCTATTATAAAATTTCATATAGATATAACAAATAGTTAAAGCTATGATGATTGTTAAAATACGTAAAGGGATTTCTGCTATAGAAATGGGATAGCTTTGAAACATAATATATTCATATCCATATAAAAAGTAATTGGATTCTTTTTGTTTTGCCGTAGTTAAATAAATAATGATAAATGGAATTATTAGATTAAAGACAACGGAAGTATATAAATTCAAACTAGCAACACTTGCCAAGATAGCTATTACAATCATCATAAAAGACATTTGCATATAGGTTTTAACACTTTTTAATTCATTTACTTTTAACATACAGACAAATATTAAAATAATTCCAATGACACTATGATTTGTTCCAAAACAATTTTGTATAAATACCATGATAAGTAATGGAATAACAACATTTGGTAATATCTTAAAAAACTTTTTTAGATATCTTTGCATGGTTTTAAAAATTCTTTCAAAATCAATTTTTTTCGTCACAAAAACAACTCCTTTCTAAATAATAATTTTAAAAGGTATCTTTAGATTATCATAATTTATGATAATGTATATGTAATGCATAATTTATGTTTGTTTTTATGGATTTATTTGATTATAAAACATAAATAAATAAAAAATTCTCAGTAACTAAGACCAAGAGAATAAATCGTTTTTTATTTTAAAATATATATAATTCCTACCTATTTATCTTACCATAAATATAGTCCCATGTCAACCTTTTGTTCGGGTAAAGGAGAAAGTACCTTGAACATAAAATAAAAAAAAGAATACTATATACTAAACATAATATGGAGGTGCTATATGTAGATGAAGGAAAAAACAGTAAACGAATTAGCAATTGGAGAAATAGGAATTGTCAATAAAATTATAGGGGAAGAAACGATAAAAAGAAGATTGTTAGATTTAGGCTTGATAGAAGGAACCAATATAAAACCAGTTTTAATAAGTCCATCCGGAGATCCTAGAGCTTTTGAATTTAGAGGGAGTTTAATTGCTATTCGAAAAGAAGATGCAGAAAATATAAAAATAAAAGTTTTGTAAACCTTTGATACAAGTAAAAAATAGTCACAAAAAAAGAATAATTTATATACAATACAATAGGTAACAAAAGAAAATAAAGGAGGCGTTTATGAATAAAATAGAAAAGTTATCTATCAAGCAAAAGGAAACAAAACGAAAAAGTGCGTATACAATTGCATTAGCAGGAAATCCTAATGTTGGAAAATCAACTATATTTAATAATCTAACAGGAATGAATCAACATACGGGTAATTGGACAGGTAAGACAGTTGCAAATGCAACTGGATATTTTGAGTATAGAGGAGAAGAATACGAAATTGTTGATATTCCTGGTACATATTCCATTATGTCTCATTCAGAAGAAGAAGAAATTGCTAGAAACTATATTTGTTTTGGGAATCCAGATAGCACAATTGTTGTTGTTGATGCCACTTCTTTAGAAAGAAATTTAAATCTAGTATTACAAATCATAGAAATTACAGATAATCTAATTGTTTGTGTTAATTTATTAGATGAAGCGAAAAAAAAGAAAATAAAGATTGATTTAGAAGCATTATCTAACATATTAAAAGTACCGGTTGTAGGGGTTATAGCCAGAAAGAAAAAGACATTAAATAATTTATTGAAGGTAATTAGAAGTGTATGTAATGGAAAAGAAAAAATATATCAGACATACCAAGTACAGTATGATGAAAATATAGAAAAAGCGATTTATGAAATAGAAAAAATAATTATGGAAAAATATAACATAAAGGGAAAATTAGCAAGATGGATAAGTATAAAAGTTCTAGATGGGGAAGAAGGTATTTTAAAAGAAATAGAAAAAAATTTAAATATACAGTTGATGGATAATATTCATATAAAAGAATCTAGAAAAAAAGCTTTAGAGAAATTAGAAAAGGAAGATATTACTAAAGAAGCATTTAAAGAAGAAATCGTATCAACTATTGTAAAAGATGCAGAAAAAATAGGAAAAACGGTATGTAAATTTGAAAACAAGGATTATGCCAATAGAGATAGAAAAATTGATAAAATTTTAACTTCTAAAAAATATGGCATTCCAATTATGATATTATTTTTATTGCTTATATTTTGGATTACCATTGTAGGAGCTAATTATCCTTCACAAATTCTATTTCGTTTATTTGGCAATATACAAGAAAAATTAATAGAATTTGCTACATATATACATTCTCCTGAATGGCTATCAAATATGCTAATACTAGGCGTCTATCAAACATTAACATGGGTCATATCGGTTATGTTACCACCAATGGCTATCTTTTTTCCATTATTTACAATATTGGAAGATTTGGGATATTTACCAAGAATTGCATTTAATATGGATGGATTTTTCAAAAAAGCTTGTTGTAGTGGGAAACAAATGATTACCATGTGTATGGGATTTGGGTGTAATAGCTGTGGCGTAACAGGATGTAGAATCGTAGATTCCCCAAGAGAAAGATTAATTGCAATATTAACCAATAATCTAGTTCCATGTAATGGAAGATTTCCTTTTTTAATTACGATTGCAACCATATTTATAGCAGGGACAATAGGAGGAATTGGTGCCTCTATTTTATCTACTTTATGCGTTATTTTAGTCATTATTTTAGGTATTATTATGACATTAGTTATATCTAAAATTTTATCTAAAACCATATTAAAGGGAATGCCATCATCCTTTGTATTAGAATTACCACCATATCGAAAACCACAATTTTTAAAAGTGTTAGTTAGATCTATTTTTGACAGAACCATCTTTATATTAGGAAGAGCAATTGCGGTTGCAGCTCCTGCGGGACTTGTCATATGGTTATTTGCCAATATTGGAGTGCAAAGACAAAGTTTATTAACAATTATAGCAAATTTTTTAGAACCATTTGCAAAACTGATGGGATTAGATGGGTATATTCTAACAGCCTTTATATTTGGGATACCTGCAAATGAAATTGTACTTCCGATTATTCTTATGTGTTATATGCAAGGAACATCATTGGTCAATATGGAAGATACATTTGCCATAGGAGAAATTTTAAGACAAAATGGTTGGACGATATTAACAGCAATTAATGTCATGCTATTTACAGTGTTTCATTTTCCTTGCGCGACAACTTTACTTACCATTAAAAAAGAAACTGGAAGTTGGAAATGGACAGCAATTGGTTTTCTAATTCCAACGGTTTGTGGAATTGTTCTTTGTATGTTGACAACTTTGGTTTATCATGTTTTTTAGATTTAAGGAAAGAATATGTTAGTAAAATCAAAGGATTTGGTGCAAATATGTATTTATATTAAAACTTTTTAGGAAAATTTTACTGTTCGCTTGTTTTTTAATGTAAAATATTGTAATATATTACCAACCTTACGCAAAGAGAAGGCCAGCCTTTTCTTAAAGGCGGAAGGGAGGTTATGATTTTGAATACTAGCGATTTAATTTTGTATTTTGTTGACAAGTACATAAAAGAAAAAGAAAAAAACTTTTTCTTACAACAACAGGTAGAGCAGCAAAAACAACAAATGCAAAATGACAACAAAGTTAAGACTAACTAGCTTGTATTTAGTCGTAGGGCAGATTCGCGGTCTGCTCTATTTTTTAGCATAAAAAAAAGTATGTGCATTCGCGGTACACATACTTTTATGATTTGAACACTAACGATATTCAAAGTTCATTTATTTTGTAACTAAATAATAACATATTAATTTACATTTGTCAATTTTCAACCTATAAATTTATATTGAAACTGCTAATTCTAATGCAATTTCAAAATGAGTAGAATCATGTTGTGTTCCAGTTAAATCATTTTCTTTTTTTCGACTATCCCATACAGGAGCATCTAGTAAATCACCACTGGTTAAGAAATAATATAATTCTAGATTTCTAAAATTACAAACTGCTTGTAATGCAGAACATTCCATTTCTACTGAAATACAGCCATCTTGTTTTCTTTTTTCAAAATTATGAAGTGTTTCTCTATAAAAACCATCTGTTGTCCAAGTTTTTCCTTCTACAAA
This sequence comes from uncultured Clostridia bacterium, assembly GCA_944386365.1. Lineage (GTDB taxonomy): Bacteria > Bacillota > Clostridia > TANB77 > CAG-508 > CAG-269. The sequence continues at coordinate 23,537 of CALXAT010000003.1, read as the reverse complement.
AGGAAGATGATGTTCTTTCATAAAGTTTGAAACAATAGAAGCATTTTCTATTTTAATATAATCACTAGGTGAGGCATAATGATAAGAAGTTCCTTCATCTCGATAAGCATATGTTGGAACCATAATTTTACCATGAGAGATTTCTTTATCTAAAGAGCCTGCTCCACCAAATACAATAAACTGATTGGTATCCAATAGTTCAGTAGCATCTTCTAAAGCGCCAACAGCAGTAGGTGCACCCATATAGGTTTTATAAAATGCAATGATTTTACCTTTATATGCTAACTGATAAACAGATAGGGGACCAGTTACAAATTTTAGCTCACCAATTTTTTCACAATCGTAATGGCTAAGAACATAGTCTTCTATAATATTTGAAAATGTGATAATGCAAGCATCACATGTTAATCTATTTTCTTTTGGCTTTGGATTAATTTTTGCTTCTGATTGATTATCAAAACTGTCGATTATCATATATATATATCACCTCTTAATAAATTAGAATTTATTTAACTATATCATAAACAATAAAAATATGCTATATGTATATAGATTTTATAAAATAAGGTAATAAAAAACCAAACAGCCAAGCTCAAAGAGAGCAAGGCTGTCTGGATGATTTTAAATCTCGAATTGCTGCATCACTTTCTGACTATATTTCAGAAAGTAATCATGAAGTGACTTGCAGATGGGAGGGAGAAACAAGTTGCCATTGGTTAACTTGTCGTCATATCCCATAATCCCAGGAGACAAGAAGTACAGATCACGCGATCCAGCGACATACTGTCTCCAACATTCTGAGTCGGCGGACAGGTAGTCTGCCGCTTTCATCAGTTTGTAATAAGAAGAGTTTGCTTCTTCTTCAAACATGACTGAGCGGATTGCTTTTTCCAAGAAGTCAGGTACCTTACTATAAAGATTGCGCTCAAGCATCAAATCTTCATATTTTTCTGTCGCTGCCCGAAATCCTGGTATTCTGTCTTTAATAGGAGAGGGAACATCACTAGTCCACACCTCTGCGAGGTCGTGGAAAATTCCCATAAAGAACATTTTTGTGGCGATTTTTTCCTCACCTTCGAAATGCTCTAAGCCAATAAAGTAGGCCAGTACGCCTGTGTCAAACAGATGCCCCAGAACAGAACAGTTTACAGTGTAAGGCTGTACTGCCCAGCGGTTCTGATTTCTAAGCTTTGAAATCTTCAAGAGTAACTTGAAGAAATCTCCACTGGGGTCAGAAAATTCAGCTACACCAGGAATATCAGAAAATTTCTCCAAAGAATGCTGGATTTCAGAAAACTTGTCTCTGTATTCGCCAGTATTCTTCATTAATGAAGAATTTTCCTCGAGTTCTACCAAGGTTGCAATTTTAGTTGCTGCGCGATAGATGCGCATTTCATTGGTTCCGATACCTTCGGACAGAAAATCAGAAAAATCTTCATTGGTGAGTTCCTGAATAATTTCCGTGGTTGCCTTGTTAAAAGCATCCTTGTTAATCTGTCCAATGCGGCAAATCTCATCAATGATGTGTTCACCTGTATCGAAATACACGTAAACCTTCTGAAACGCACGGTAAATAGCAATCTTAGGAAAACGTTCCCAATTGACAATGTTACCATTAGCTTCAGAAACGGATGCAAGCATATAGGCAGTGATGCAATTCAACGCCTGTTTTGCCAGTTCGTTGTACTTGTCATCAGTGGTAACGGATGTCCACCGACGCAGAATGTTGAGGCGTTTGAATGCCTCGTTGACTGCTTTGAGATTTTCGAAATTCAAAATTTCTTTGTTTAACATAGTGTGTTCCTCCTTTTTAATTAAATGTCCTCTTGCAAAATCGTGATGTCTCGCAAGGAAGACTTTTACAACAATGTTATCACCTTTTATTATAACATAAAATTATGTATACTTCAAGAAAATACCAATTACTCTATACTAAAAAGAGAAAAGGAAGGAACATGTAGTTCCTTTCCTATATAATAGTTACCATTTCTTTTTTAAATTTATACATTCTGAAATATATCCCATTAAACAATAAGGAGCCAAGATAAAAGCATATATTAAAATATAAGCAATAAAAGCTAAGATGCTTCTTCTTTCTAATTTACAATCAATTTCTTTTAGCATATTCTTTCTTTTGATTTCGATTAGTAAGCATAATAATAGTCCTAATGGAATAACCAGTAAAGAAATCCAACCAAGTAATAACGGATTTCCAAATGCTAAGAAGATTAAGCTAAGTGGTACAAATATAAGAAGTGCTAAATCGATAAAAGGGAAAAAGATATTGAAGAATATTAAGCATTTAGATTTCAACGACATCTTTTTTGATGTGAATGTTTTATTCTTTTTAAAAGCTTCTATCATACCTCTAGCCCATCTTTTTCTTTGTTTACCTAAAGCCCTATATTTTTCTGGAACAACCGTATAAGCAATCGCATTTTTTGCAAAATTGGTTTCATAACCTTTACTTAATAATTTCCAAGTTAAAACAATATCTTCTCCTACACAATTTTGCCATCCACCAATTTCTTTTAATAGTTTTGTTTTATAGGCACTAAAAGCACCTTGGGCAACTAAAGTGGAATTGTAATTTCCTTGAACAAGTTTTACACCAAATATACCTAAGGTATAATCCCATTCTTGTAGTTTTGTAATAAAGTTCTTTTTTGCATTTTTTACAAATAAACAACCTGCAGTTGCAGCTGTTTTTTTATTGGAATTTATTAATGTTTTCATTATATTTCTTATAGCTAATGGATGCAAAATTGTATCACTATCAATTGTAATGGTATAATCTGTACATACAGTTTGTAATCCTTTGTTAAGTGCATTTGCTTTTCCTTGGTGTTTGGTTTCTATCAATGTCATATTAGAATCTAAATTCATTGATTTTAGTAATTCTAAAGTTCCATCAGTTGAACCATCATCAATGATTTTTACATAAATCTTCCCACAATATTTTTGTTTTTTGATGGAATCAAGTGTTTCTTGTATTGATTGTTTTGCATTATATACTGGTATTAAAATCGTAACATCATCGTCTTTTTTAGTGCAGGATTTTTTTCCTTTTTTATGAAATAACAAACTAATTAAGTTAAAAATATAATTAAATCCTGGAATAATGGCTACAAAAGTTACGAGATAAATTGCCAAGAAATAGCCTAAATAACATGAAATGTCAGCAATCCAATTAATATTGATACATATTGAGCAGATAAGACATAATAATGCAATTATTAAAGATATGAAAAACATTTTTATCACCTCATAGTATCTTATGAAACTGTCGAAAAATAGTGATAAGTGTCAAAAAAAGTCTACAATAAATATAATACAAAGAGGTGAAGTTAAATTGCGTACAAAAAAGAAATTGATAATCATATGTTTGATAATGGTTGTGATTGCCTTTGGAATTGCTATTGTTATTAAACAAAATAAACAGAGTAAAAGAAATGATGTAAAAATTCCTATATTGCTATATCATAATTTTGTAAAAGCAGTTCCTGATAGTGACCCAGACAATTTTAATTATATAAATACACCAGAAAGTTTTGAAGAAAATATAAAAACATTTTTAGAAAATGGATATACAATCATATCTATGAAAGAATTGGCACTTGCAGATAGTGGAAAAATAGACCTTCCAAATAAGCCACTGGTGATAACATTTGATGATGGATATTACAGTAATTATGAATATATCTATCCGATTTTGAAACAGTATCAAGTGAAAGCATCTATTTTTATTGTAACAGATAAAATTGGCCAAGAAATGGATGGTATAAAATATTTAAGCTGGGAAGAATGTTTAGAAATGCAAAATAGTGGTCTAGTAGAAATTGGTAGTCATAGCAAAAAACATGTTTTCTATGATAAACGTTCTGTCCGAGAACTGCGTGATGATGTAAAAGCATCTTATGACAAAATAGAAGAACATTTGGGAAAACAAGAATTAAAAATATTTGCTTATCCTTATGGTGCCTATACAAGTGAAACAGTAACAACGTTAAAAAATAACGGAATCGATTTTCAAATATATGATATTGGAATGAACTATTTTAAGGATTTAGACAGAAACTATATCAAGAGAATCAATATTCATTGTGAGATGACAGGAAAAGAAATTATTGAGGAGATAGAAGCATATTAGTAAGTTTTACTAATATTTACTTGTTGAAAGCAAAAATAAACCATGTTACAATAATATTTTTATATAAATAAAAGAAGAGAGAAGTAAGTAAAATGAAGAAAAAAGACATTCAGAAAGCTATTGGAGTACAAAAAATGCACCAATATTTATGGTGCTACAAAAATAACTTTACAAAAAGGAATCATTGATGAATTTGATGTGTTAGACACAAGATTAGAATTTTTGCAAAAGATTTAGAAGAGGGAGATTTGGAGAAGGAAGAAAAACCAAATTTATATTTATTGTCTTTAAGAAGAATATTTTACAGAAATTATATTAACCTAACACATTCTCATAACCAGAATCACGATTAGCAGTCTTAGAAGTAGGAATGTGTGAAGATTCATAATTTGATTTAGGAGCAATAGACACTTTTTGAGCATCTCTAAATCTTTCTTCTAATAGTTCTTTAGATAATTGTGTAAAAAGTCGTGTTGCAGGTTGAATGAATTTCTTTTTTGTATGTTCTTCAGGGTTATGACTTCCACCTGTAGAAGGAATAAATATCATTGTCTTTTCTTTGGCTGGTATATAGCCTGTATCTTGACCAGGATATGAAGGCATTTCTATTGCTTGGATACCTTTTTGATTGCAAATAGTGGTTAATTTTTGATTTAGTTCTTTACTTGTAACAACAGGAGTACCTTTTGATACAAGTGTTGGAGTAATTTTGGTTTTAGTTTTGGTTTCTACTTGCTGTCTAATATTTTCGAAATCTTCTAATACGGTTTCAGGGGTGTTTTTTCCTTGAAGACGAAAATCAATTAAGCCATTTGCTTGGTTTGGTATTTGATTAAAACTACCATTGTGTCCAGGTGTATTAATTTCAACTTGACTAGCCCTGCCAAGACCTTGTTTTTCATAAAGTTTTCCAAGTTTTCGAATTTTTTTACCAATATAAGCAGTGGCATCAACTGCATTTTTTCTTTTCTTCATAGGAGTAGAACCTGTATGATTGGCTTGTCCCTCTACATCATACTTAATTCTTACTGCTGAACCAATAGAATTGATGATACCAACTGTATCTTGTTTACTTTTTTTATAAGCTTTTTTTAAGTTATCATATTGTTCAATATGTGCTTCTAGAGAATAATCAACTGTATCAAATATTTTATCAACTTCTTGAATACCCGCAACATGTTCTTTTAGATAGGAATTTGCAAAATTGATAGCCTCTTGTAAAGTAATCGTTTTTCCTTGCTTTAAAGCATTTTGATCTACAATAGAAGAAAAATCTTCTTCTGTAATTGTACCATCTAAGTATTTACTTCCTAAACAAGCATTGCCAAATCGACTAGATTCTTCACAAGCATAGATAGGAACTTTAATAATTCCTGTACATTTTTTGCTTTTTATTAGGCTTTCGGCTGTTTGAAGACCTACTACAACACCAACAGGGCCATCAAATTGTCCTCCATCGTAAACAGAATCTGTGTGAGAACCAATAGCAATTGTTTTTTGAGGATGATTTCCGAACAGAAATCGTACCACAAATATTTCCTGCTTTATCAAGGGTTATTTGCATGCCTAGTGCCTTCATTTTTTCAATAATTTTTATCTTATATTTCATATCTTCTTCTGTGTAAGCTAATCGATTGATTGGTTCTTTTGAATCAAAATCAAAAAAATCTTCTAATTTAATAATACGTTCTTCTTCCATAATTTATTTTCCTTTCAAAAAAATCATAGAAAGTATATCACATTATGTAATCCTTTTCAAGCTTAACATACATAAGCTTATTTCCATAAGATTTATTTAACAAATTAACATTACCCCCTTTTAAAAATAGAGAAAATGGTATACAATATAGAAAAATTAAAATTAGGAGAGGAATATGAATAAAAAGTGGCAAATATATGAAGTAGATGAAGAAAAAGTAGAAGAATTATCAAATAAATATCATCTAAATAAACTATTAGCAACCATACTTGCCAATAGAAATATTGTAAATGAAGAACAAATTAGGCTATTTTTGAATCCAACAAGAAATGATTTCCATGACCCATTTTTCATAACCGATATGGAAAAAGCAGTAGATAGGATTATAAAAGCAATAGAAAAACAAGAAAAAGTAACCATATATGGAGATTATGATGTGGATGGGATTACCAGTATTACGGTTTTAAAAAGTTTTCTAAAAGATAGAGGATTAGAGGTATCTCAATACATTCCAAACAGATTAAATGAAGGATATGGATTAAATAAAAATGCCATTGAGAAAATACATAATGAGGCTTGCGAATTAATGATAACTGTAGATTGTGGAATTTCTGCTATAGAAGAAATTGAATATGCAAATCACTTAGGAATTGAGACAATTGTAACAGATCATCATGAACCAGGGAATACATTACCAAAAGCATTAGCAGTAATTGATAATAAACGAAAAGACAGTACATATCCATTTCGCGAATTAGCAGGAGTAGGTGTTGTTTTTAAACTTATACAAGCAATTGGAATGAAGTTAGGTTTAAAAGAAGAAGAATACTTGAAATATTTAGACATTGTTTGTATAGGAACGATATCAGATATTGTTCCATTAATAGATGAAAACAGAGTGATTGCAAAATTAGGTTTGTTATTAATTAAGCAAACCCAAAATATGGGATTAAGATCTATTATAAATGCATCAGGTTATACAAAAATTGATTCTAATAGTATTTCTTTTGGAATTGCACCAAGAATTAATGCTTGTGGAAGAATGGGAAAAGCAGAAGATGCATTGCAGTTATTTTTATCAAAGAACTTAAATGAAGTTTCAACATTAACAGCAAAATTAAATGAATATAACCGATTAAGACAAGATACAGAAAAAAAGATATTTGAAAGTGCTATTAAAGAAATAGAAGAAGAAAATTTAAATGAAAATGCGACAATTATTGTAGGAGGACATAATTGGCATCATGGGGTTATCGGAATTGTTTCATCTAAAATAACAGAAATGTATTTTAAGCCAAGTATTTTATTAAGTTTTGAAGAAGATGGAATCGGAACAGGTTCAGGAAGAAGTATCCCTGGATTTGATCTATACGAAGCATTATCAAAATGTACAGATACCATTGAAAAATTTGGTGGACATAGTATGGCTATTGGAATTACAATTAAAAAAGAAAAATTTGAAGCTTTTAAGAAAGAATTTGAACAAATAGCTAAAGAATCAAAGATAGATGAGATTGTTCCTATTATTCATATAGATGCTAAAATAGATTTTAGTAGTATTAATAAAGAAATGGTAGAAAGCTTAAAAGAATTAGAGCCTTATGGTGAAGGAAATAAAATGCCTGTATTTGCTTTTAAAAATTTGAAGATTGATTCTATTAGAGCATTATCAGAAGGAAAACATTTGAAATTAACATTAAAAGAAGGAAATACAGTCGTAAATGCTATTGGGTTTAATATGGGAAGTTTGGTAGAAGAATATAGAATAGGCGATAAAATAGATGTTGTAGGTGTATTAGAAATCAATACTTTTAATGGTGTAGACACACTACAAATTAATATGAAAGATATCATGAAATCAATATAGATTCATATAAAAAGGAAAAAAGGGAAGTGAATACATATATGCAAGAAGCAAAAAAAGAAGTTACAATACAAGATATTATTAATAAAAGAAAAGAACATTCCAGAAGAGTAGATACAAAACTAATTATGAAGGCATATAATTTAGCAAGAGAAAAACATAAAGACCAAAAAAGAAGTTCAGGTGAACCATATATTATTCACCCTCTTAATGTTGCTTATATCTTGGCTGATATTGGATTAGATGATAGTACAATTTGTGCGGCGCTTCTTCATGATATTGTAGAAGATACAGATGTAACGGATAAAGATTTAAGAGATTTATTTGGAAATGAAATAGCAGATATGGTAGCAGGTGTTACTAAGTTAAGTACGATTCAATTTGCATCAGTAGAAGAACAACAAGTAGAAGATTATCGAAAAATGTTTTTGGCAATGGGAAAAGATATACGTGTTATATTAATAAAACTTGCAGATAGACTTCATAATATGAGAACTTTAAAATACTTAAGAAGAGATAGACAAATTGCGAATGCTAAAGAAACAAGAGAGTTATATGCACCACTTGCAAATAGACTCGGAATTTATTCATTGAAATGGGAATTAGAAGATTTAGCATTTAAATATTTAGAGCCAGAAGAATATCATGAGTTAGTAGAAGGCATTAATAAGAAAAGAGAAGAAAGAACAAAATTTATTGAAAAGATTATGGCAGATATACGAGTTGCCTTAAAGAAACAAAGAATAGATGCAGAAGTAACAGGAAGAGCAAAACATTTATATAGTATTTATCGAAAAATGAAAAGGGACAATAAAACATTAGATCAGATTTATGATTTATTTGCTTTGAGAATTTTGGTAAATTCTGTAAAAGATTGTTATGCAGCATTAGGGGTTGTTCACGAATTATATAGTCCAATGCCAGGTAGATTTAAGGATTATATAGCTGTTCCTAAACCAAATATGTATCAATCTATTCATACAACATTACTTGGAGAAAAAGGAACACCATTTGAAGTACAAATTAGAACATGGGAGATGCACAAAGTAGCAGAATTTGGTATTGCTGCCCATTGGGCATATAAAGAAGCAAGTTATTTTGGAAAAAAACAATCTGTAAAAGTTGAGCCAGATAAGCTTGCATGGCTTAGAGAAACTTTAGAATGGCAAAAGGAATTAGAAGATCCTCAAGAATTCTTAAATACATTAAAAACAGAATTATTTGAAGACGAAGTATATGTGTTTACACCCAAAGGGGCAATAAAAGTTTTGCCAAGAGGTGCAACACCTATTGATTTTGCTTACAGCATACATGCTGAGATTGGAAATCGAATGACAGGTTGTAAAATTAATAGCAAGATGATGCCAATTATAACACCATTACAAAGTGGAGATATCGTAGAAATTATTACATCTGATAATTCTAAAGGACCAAGTAGAGATTGGCTTAAATTTGTAAAAAGTTCAACTGCTAAAAATAGAATCAAAAGTTGGTTTAAAAAAGCACAAAAAGCAGAAAATATTGAAAAAGGAAAAGATTTAGTTGAGAAAGAATTAAAAAGGATTGGATTTTCACATGCAGATTTATTTAAACCAGAATATATTGATCCGATGCTTGAAAAATACAAATATAAAAACTTGGATGAAATGTATGCAGCTGTTGGATTTGGAGCAAATTCATCAGGAAAAGTAATTGCAAGGATGCTTCAAGAATATCGAAAAGAACACGAAGAAGAAGATATTGAAAAGAAATTAGAAGAACTAAAAAAAGCAAAACAAAAGAAACCAAAACCATCTAGTTCAGGTGTTATTGTAAAAGGAATTGACAATTGTTTAGTAAAACTTTCAAAATGTTGTAATCCCCTTCCAGGAGATGAAATTGTAGGATATATTACAAAAGGAAGAGGGGTATCTGTTCATAGAAAAGATTGCCGCAATGTAAAAGACTTGATATCTGAAGAAAATAGAATGATAGATGTAGAATGGTATAATGAAGAAAAATCAGAATACCAAGCAGAAATTGAAATATTCTCAAATGATAGAACAGGTTTACTAGTAGATATCCTAAAAGAATTAGCAACAACAAAGGTAAATATATTAGGTGTTAATACAAAAACAACCAAAGAGAGAATTGCAATTATTGACATTACCCTTGAAGTAGAGAACCTAGATGAGTTGAACAAAGCACAAAGAGTTGTTAGAAAAGTAGACAGTGTTTATGATGTAAAGAGAAAGAAATAAACGATAGGGACGTGTCAAATTGTTTCAAAATGAAACAAAAGGGACAGACCTTTTCTCAAGATGTTGCATGTCTCATCGTTTAGAAGGGAGAATACATGATTTTAAAAGAACTAAAGATTAATACATGGATAGGAGATCCAACAAATTGCTATATTATCTTTGATGAAGAAAGCAAAGAAATTATGGTTATAGACCCAGCAGGAGATGTAGATAAAATTGTTGAAATGATCCATATTCTAAAAGGAAGATTGAAATATATCTATTTAACCCATTGTCATGGAGACCATATAGCAGGTGTTAGTGAATTAAAACAAGTATGTGGTGGGAAAATATTAATTCATCGATTTGATAGTATGGGCTTAAATGATGTAAACATTAATCTTTCCATGATAATTGATTTACCACCAATAGAACTAGAAGCAGATTCTAGAATAGATGATAAGGATTTAATACATCTAGGAAACTTAGAATTTGAAGTTATTCATACACCAGGGCATACGAAAGGATCAACTAGTTTATATTGTGAAAAAGAAGGTTGCTTGTTTTCTGGTGATACGTTATTTCGTGGAACATGGGGCAGAACAGATTTACCAACAGGAAGTAGAGAGGCCATCATGGATTCGATTATTAATAAACTTTTGAAACTTCCAGATAATACAATTGTTTATCCAGGACATGGAAAACCAACAATGATAAAAGAAGAAAAGCCAATTTATCTTGAGCTGAAGCCGAAATTATATTGAATTTTAACGGATTATGTAGTATAATTCAAAAAGAAACATAAAGTTTTGGTATTTTATAAATGGAGGAATAGCGCATGTTAGGAGTAATTATTAATAATTTAAACGAATTGCGGAAACAAGGTTATCATTTTATAGAAAATGATAAGGGGGACTTTTTGAAAGTTGAGAAAGGAAATGATATTTTGCAGACAATATCTCTAACCAGTAATGGTCAACTAGAAGTAAGAAGTAAATATGGAGATAAACCTAGACTTTTCAATAGTGTCAAATATTCAATGCTACATGAGACTTCTAAAAATTTGTGCATATATTACTTTACTTAACTACTTACCCTAACGAATTAATAATTTTAACTTCAAAATGGGCTGGATTAGCTTAATCTAGCCCACAATTCAAATTATGAAAATAGCTATATAAATAATAAGCAAAGAAAGGAAAATAAAAATGGAAAAAGTAGAACCAAGAACATTGGCAGGATTTATGGAATTATTGCCAAATGAACAAATATTATTTAATCAAATGAAAGAGAAAATAGAGAATACATATAAAAAATTTGGATTTTTACCTTTAGATACACCTGTAATAGAATTGGCAGAAGTATTATTGGCAAAAGCTGGTGGAGAAACAGAAAAACAAATTTATCGATTCCAAAAAGGAGATACAGACTTAGCTCTAAGATTTGATTTAACTGTACCACTTGCAAAATATGTAGCTAAAAATTATGGAAATTTAAGCTTTCCGTTTAGAAGATACCAAATTGGAAAAGTCTATAGAGGAGAAAGAGCACAAAAGGGTAGATATAGAGAATTTTATCAATGTGATATTGATATCATTGGAGATGGAGAATTAGATTTAATCAATGATGCGGAAATTCCAGCAATTATTTATACGATATTTAGAGAATTGGGATTTGAAGATTTTACGATAAAAATTAATAACAGAAGAATTTTAAATGGACTATTTGAAAGTGTAGAGCAAAAGGAAAATGCGGTTGAAATTTTAAGAATTATTGATAAGATTGAAAAAATCGGAAAAGAAGCTGTTATAGAAGAATTTGAAAAATTAGGCTTAAAAGAAAAACAAATAAAAAATATTATAGATTTTATAGAAATTAAAGGTAATTCTGATGAAAAGATAGAAAAATTAGAAAGTCTAGGAATTACGAATGATACTTATAAGCAAGGAGTAGAAGAATTAAAGACAGTTGTCAAAAATGTAAGATTATTTGGTGTTCCAGATACTAATTTTAAAGTAGATTTAACCATTGCAAGAGGATTGGACTATTATACAGGAACAGTATATGAAACCTTTTTAAATGATTATAGAGAAATTGGAAGTGTATGTTCTGGAGGAAGATATGAAAATTTGGCAGAATATTATACAGATAAAAGTCTTCCTGGTGTAGGTGTTTCAATAGGATTAACTAGATTATTCTATAAATTAAATGAATTAAACATCATTAAAGCAGATAGAAAATCTGTTGCAGATATTTTAATTATTCCTATGCTAGAAAATTTAGAAGAACCAATAAAACTAGCAACAAAGTTAAGGAATGTAGGAATCAATACAGAAATTTATTTAAATGATAAGAAACTAAAAGCTAAATTCAAATATGCAGATAAATTGGAAATTCCTTATGTTATTGTATTAGGAGAAGATGAAATTCAGGCTAATGAAATTACTTTAAAAGATATGAAAACAGGAAATGAAGAAAAATTACCAATGGATGAGAAAAAAATAAAAGAAATTATAAAAAAATAAATTAAAAACACATTTCTTAAATGTTTATTTTAAGAGATGTGTTTTTCTGAATGATTTTGATTTTTAAGTTTATCCTGTTTATACTTAAAAGGACATTTTTTCTTGATAAAATCTCTAAATTCAACTGGTGTTCCTTTTTTAAAGCCAGATTTTTCTATGAGTAGAGAATGTCTACTATCCAAATATAAGTAGAAAAAGTTATCTGTTTCAAATATCTTATATAATTCTTTATAATAAATTACAGAATATTGCATTTTTGAATAAACCTTAAAATATTTGTTATAAAAAGAAAAAGTAAAAGAAGTTTCTTTTGTAATTTTATCACTATGATAATCTTTTTGAACTTCTTCTATTGGATGAAAATATCTCCATAAAATAAAAGAAGTTAAGCAAGCACAAAAAATAATGGCTATACCATAATAATGATATTCTATATATAGCATAATAAAAAATAGTATAAGCATAGAAATTATTAGTGAAAATAAATGATAACGAAAAGAAAATTTTCTTGTATGAAATTTTAGAAAATCATCATAAATATGTCTTGTATATTTAGTTGTATTTTTAAATAATAATTTCAATTTTATTCACCTATAACTAGTATATCATAAAAGTTATTTAATGAAAATATCTGTATCAGAAAACAAGAAATTTATCATGAACATTATGAATTACCTTGCACAAAAAAAGTGAAGATGATATAATTCTGATTGTAAGCCAAAAGGATATACATATATAAAGGATTTGGAAAATAGTAAGAAAGGATTTAAATTATGTATGATGTTATCATAATAGGTGCAGGACCTGCCGGTGTGACAGCGGGATTATATACGAAAAGGGCAAATCTTAAAGTATTAATTATCTATAAAGAACCATCAGGATTAGAAAAGGCTGATCGCATAGAAAATTATTATGGATTTGAAAATGGAATATCTGGAGAAGAATTATATAAAACTGGAATACAACAGGCAAAAAATTTGAATATAGAAATAAAAAGAGAAGAAGTGACAAATATACAAATAGAAGAAGATAAAGTGTATAAGGTTATTACAGAAAATGAAACATATCATACAAAAACAGTGATATTTGCAACAGGAAATAAAAGAAATACACCTAAAATAAAAGGAATAAAAGAATTTGAAGGAAGAGGAGTTAGTTATTGTGCCGTTTGTGATGGATTCTTTTATAAGAATAAAGATATAGCCGTTTTAGGAAATGGAAACTATGCTATAGCAGAAACAAATGAATTAATTCATATAGCAAACCATATAACGATATTAACAGATGGAGAAAAAGCACCAGAAATTAGAGCAGATAATGTAAGCATAGATACCAGAAAAATACGTGAAGTGAGAGGAAGTAATAAGATAGAAGAAATAGATTTTGAAGATAATAGCAAAATGAAAACAGATGGTATCTTTGTTGCACTTGGTGTAGCTGGAAGTAGTGAATTTGCAAAAAAGCTAGGAATCATAACCAATAAAGATAAAATTGTTGTAAATGAAAATATGGAGACAAATGTACCAGGGGTATATGCTTGTGGTGACTGTACAGGTGGATTATTACAAATATCTAAATCTGTATATGAAGGCACAAAAGCAGGTCTACAAGCAATTAAATATTTAAAAAAAGATAATGAAAAAGTATAATAATTACACAATGCGATAAAATAGATAAAAATAAAAAGGAGGAAAATTATGAGTGTTTTAAAGTTTGAAGAAGGAAATTTTGAGGAAGAGGTATTAAAATCAGGAGGTAAGGTGCTAGTAGATTTTTATGCAGATTGGTGTGGACCATGTAAAATGATGTCACCAATTATTGAGGATATAGCAAAAGAAGTAGAAGGAAATGTAAAAGTAGGAAAAGTAAATGTGGATAATAATCAAGAGTTAGCAATAGAATATGATGTTATGAGCATACCAACCATTATAGTATTTGAGAATGGAAAGCCAATAAAAACCTTTATAGGTGTAACAGATAAAAATGAAATATTAAGTGTATTAAAATAGAGGTGGTATTCATGAAAATTGCTATTATATATGATAGTATAACAGGTAATACAAAAAAAATTGCAGAAGCAATAAAAGAAGAATGTAGAAATCAAGATATTATTTTTGGAGATATGCAAACAAATGTAAATGAAGCAGAGTTAATATTTATAGGTACATGGACAGATAAAGGCAATTGTAGCCAAAAAGTAAAAGAAAAATTAGAATCTATCCAAAATAAAAAGATAGCTATATTTGGAACAGCGGGATTTGGTGGATCTGAAGAATATTTTAATAATTTATATCAACGCGTAAAAGCATGTATTCCAAAAACAAATGAAATCCTAGGTTATTTTTATTGTCAAGGAAAGATGCCACTTTCAGTAAAAGATAGGTATGTAAAAATGATTACAGAACATCCAGAAGATAAAAAATTACAAGTTAGTTTAGAAAATTTTGAAAAAGCATTATCACATCCAGATGAAACAGATGTAGAAAATGCGAAAAGTTTTGCTAGAAACATAATAAAGAGGTGTGTATAAATGAAAGTAATATATTTTTTGGCAACAGATGGAATAAAATTAGATGGGCTATTGTATACAAGTGAAAATAAAACAGAAGATATTATCTTATCAATTCATGGAATGGGAACAAATTGTATGAAAAAAAGAGAGACAACAATTGCTAAAATAGCAAATGAAAATAACATAGATTATTTTTGTTTTAATAATAGAGGTAGTGAACTTGTAAAATATACAAGAAGATATACAGAAGGAAAAAGAGAAAAACAATTAGGAGGAACTAGCTATGAAGATGTACTAGAGGGGTATGAAGATATTACTGGTGCGATTATTAAATTAAAAGAATTGGGATATAAAAATATATATTTACAAGGACATAGTTTAGGATGTACAAAAATTGTTTACACGTACAATGAATTAAAAGAAGAACAAGATGATATGTTAGATAATATAAAAGGAATCATTTTAAATTCATTGATTGATATTCCAAGAGCTTTAAAGGTATATTTAGGAGACAATTTTTATAAATATTTAGAATATGCAGAAGAAAAAGAAAGAAATAATCAAGCAAATGAAATCATGCCAAGAGAAGCTTTTATACATCCAATTAGTGTTAAAACCTTTTTAAGATATGCTAGAGATAATCAAGAAATTGATTTTGCTAAATTCGGCGAAGATAATGAACTAGAAAAATTAAATCATATAGATATACCTTTATTCATGCGATGGGGAAATATAAATGAGATGATTATTCAAAAAGCAGAAGAATTAGTGGATATTGTAAATAATCTTATAACAAATCCTAGAAAAGATATTGGTTATATAGATGGTGCAAACCATAGTTATGATGGAAAAGAAGAAGAATTGGCTAAAGAGATTATGAAATTTATTAATAAAAATAAATAAAAGCTAAGAATATATTGACAAAATTGGGTTACAGTTGTAAACTATAAGTGGTTTACAACTGTAACCTTTTTGATTATAAGAATATTAGGAGGTAAAAATGAAAATTACAGATGCAGAATTAGAAATTATGAAAGTATTATGGAATAGAAAATCTCTTACACTTAATGAAATTGTAGAAGAATTAAGCAAAGAAGAACAAAAGAACAAAAGTACAATAAAAACATTGTTATATAGATTAATTGATAAAAAAATGGTGAAGTCTGTACAAAAAAATAGAAAAGAAAATGAATATAAACCATTAATATCAGAAAAGAAATATTTAAAAAGTGCGAATGAAACCTTTTTAGAAAAACTTTATGATGGTAATGTGGATCATATGCTATTAAATTTTGTAGAAGATAAAAAAATAACGAAAGAAGAAATCGAAAAATTATTAAAAATAATAGATGAGTAGGGGATTTTTATGATAGAAAGAATATGTTTATATGTCAATTTTTTAATAGATAGAATACAAATCAGAGAAGCATTTTATATGATTTTATATATGTCTATATTTGCTGTTATTGTAGGTTTTACAATATTTCTTATTCAAGAAATATTGGATAAAAAAATCTCACCTAAATGGAAATTAGTTATGTGGAGTATTTTTATTATTTCACTGATTGTGCCATTAAATGTCAATGGAAAATATGAGAGTAATAATATTTTTATGAAAATATTAAATCCTATACAAGAAATATCTTTTAAGAAAGAAGTAGAAGATAGGACGGCAGAATATAATACATATATACAAAGACAAGATACAACATTTGAGGAATATAAAGTTGTAAGAGGAAATTTATATAAAGCATATGCAAAATACATTATATTTGACATTGCTATTCCATGTCTATGGATAGGCGTTATTGGGATTTTGTTATTAAGATATGTATTCATAAAAAGAAAAATAAATCGTTTAAGGGTAAGAGATCTATTAACAGATAAAAGAATTATTCAAATATTTGAAGATTGCAAAAAAGAATTAAATATAAAAAAAGATATTGTATTAATTAATAAAAAGGGCATTTTATCACCTGCCATATATGGAATAACAGATACAAAGATATTTTTAGATGAAGAGACTGTTAAAACAAAAAAAGATGAAGAAATAAGATATACATTTATGCATGAATTATCTCATTATAAAGGTGGAGACTTAATCATAAATTTATTTTTAAATATTTTAAAAACAATTTATTGGTTTAATCCATTTTTGTACATGATTTTTAGGAGAATTAGACAAGATATTGAATTAAAAGCAGATGCAAATGTGTTAAAACATTTAAAACCAGAAGAAAATAAAGCATATGCTATGACAATTATAAATGCATTAAAAGATAGATTATATAAGAGTTATGAAACAGAAGTATTAAATTTGGCTGGAGTAGAAAGTGACACAGAAAGAAGAATTTATATGATAAAATTCTTTCCAAAATTTAAAACAAAAACACTCAGAATTACTTGTATTTCTCTTATATTAATTATCATGATCGGTGGAATATTTTTTATCGGAAAAATAGCAAAAGTAGAAGAAAGCTATTTTCATTATGCATTTGAAGATATGATTCCATATAAAATACAATATATAGGAGATTTTAACAGTGTAAAAAATTTAGTCCAAAAATTAAGTTTGGGAAAATATGCAGAATGGATAACCACGAGAGAAGAAGAAAATAATCCAGGACAATATTTATTAGAAATTGAATATTATAACATATATACAAAAGAAGAAAATATAAAAGAGTTTGAAAAATTTAAACAATTATCCTCAGAGGAAAAAGAAAATGTTATTAAGAAAAATGCAGTAACATTGTTAAGCCTAATAGATAATCTAAATTCAATACATTTTATGGTTTATGATGGTGGATATCAAAAATCAGGAATTTTATATGAAAAAACATATACAAGACAAGACTTAGAAGCAGAATATGGCGTAGATTTAAGAACATATATATATAATCCAGATAATTTTCCACTATAATATTTGGAATAATGAAAATAGGAAAGGAATAAGAAATGAAATTTAAAAAGAGATATATTATTGTACCATTGGTTGTTATACTCATCATTATATTCAGTATTGCCATTTTGATAAAAATAGATAGGGATTATCAAAGAAAAGTAATTGAGCAAGATGAAGCGCAATATGGAAACGATTATCGAAAATTACAGGGAAGCTTAAGCTATTATACACAAAGTCCTGATAGAATTATCTATAAACCTAAAATGAAAGATTATTTTTATGTGATTGATAAAAATGATGAAAATTATGCACATTTATTAGAAGTGGCAGAAGATAGAATGAGTTATAGTTTAGCAGAATTGGGAGATGCTTTTCAAGTAGATTCTATGGACAGAATTATGTCATCAGGTAAAAATTATATTATTTTAGATTATGATAAAGAAAAATATGGAAATATTGGTGTAGATGATGGAACAATGCCCAGACCAGTTGTGTATAAATTATTAGATAATAACAGATGTGCAAGGTTATTCAAATATGTAACACAATTTATGAAACGATATACCATGGAAGAACTAGAAGAAATGTTAGGAAAAACAGGATTTTCTATAAATGATGCGGTATTAGAAGACGCAAAAGTACAAGAAGATATAAATGATGGATATACAAGAATATATTCAATTGATGATTTTAGGAGAATTGCAAATAATCCATCAGGAAAATATAAACTTGTTAATGATCTTGACTTTAAGGGAGCATCCATACGATTAAATTCTATTACATTCTCTGGAGAAATAGATGGAGATGGACATACAATTAAAAATGTGAGTGGAAATGATCCAGCAGAAAGCAGAAGAATTGCTATGTTTTATACAAATGAGGGTACGATTAAGAATTTAAATATAGAAAATATCAATGTGAACATTGTAGCAGATGAAGATGTATATTATCAGGAGGGAATATTGGCACAAATCAATCAAGGAACAATCGAAAATTGTACAACTAGTGGAAATATTAATATACAATCAGTAGAAAGTATAAATTTTATTGGAGGAATTGTAGGAAATTTATATGGTGGAACAATTCGTAATTGTGTAAATAAGGTAAATATTACTTGTCCGTCAGGAACAGTAGGTGGAATTACAGCCTATAGAGCAGGCGGTGTAATAGAAAATTGTATAAATGAAGGAAATTTGACAGGAAGTAATGTGAATGGAATTTGTATGGAGTATGCAGGCACATTATCCAATTGTGTCAATAAGGGAAAAATAGTCGCAGAAAGTTTTGCAAGTGGTTTAGTCACATATAATTTTTCAAATATGATAAATTGTAAGAATTATGGAGATATAACATCTAATAATAATATGGCAGCAGGAATTGCTATATATAATTATGCTAGTATAGAAAACTGTATAAATCAAGGCAACTTAAGTGGTTCTAATATTGTGGCAAGTATTGCAGGAACAAATGGAGATCCTAATGGTGCAGAAGGTATTATAAAAAATTGTACATCATCAGGTATCATTACAATAAATACTGCAAAACAATACGAACAAGATATATTATATATCGGTGGAATTGTTGGAAATCACATATTAGGAAGAATAGAAGGAAGTACTTTTGATGGAAGTCTAATAGTAAATACCAATAAAACCACATATAAAGGTACCCTAGCAGGTGCAAAATCAACTAAGGCAACAATAGATGTAAATCAGTCTTATGGATATCAATATGATTTTCAAACATATTATGAAGAACATTGGATGGAAACTTTAAGAGATTAAAATAAAAAGATAGAAAGTAATGTCATAAAATAAAAAAGGTGATATAATAATGTCGAATTAGTCTTTATATAGTAGCACATGATAAAGAGTAATAAAAATAAGGGGGAACCAATATGAAAAATAAAAAAGTAATCATTGGAATCATCATTGCAGTTGTACTGATTATTGCAATTATTGTAGGAATTATTATAATGAATATGCCCAAAGAAAAACCAGAAGCAGTTTTAAATGGATATTTTTCAGCTGTGAATGAGAAAAAATATGAGGATATGTATAACTATCTAAGTAGCTCATCTAAAGAAAGTATTACTCAAGAAGACTTTATTACTAGAAATGAAAATATTTATGAAGGAATTGATAGTAGCAATATAAAAATCAACGTTAAAGAAGTGACAAATGAGGATAAAAAGAAAAAAGTATCCTATAGTGAAGAAATGGTAACTTCAGCTGGAACGATTAGCTTTGATAATACAGCTTATTTAGTAAAAGAAGATAAAACATATAAAATAGAATGGTCATCAAGTTTGATTTTTCCGGCGTTACAAAGAGATTATAAAGTAAGAGTAGAAACATTAAGTGGAAAAAGAGGCAGTATTTTAGATAGAAATGGAAATCCACTTGCCTATGATGGAACAATTTCTCAAGTAGGTATTGTACCTGGAAAATTAGGGGATAATAAAGAAGAAAACATTCGTAAAATTTCAGAATTAACAGGTGTATCAGTTGAAACTATTAACAATTATTTATCTGCCTCTTATGTAAAAGACGATACATTTGTACCAATTAGAAAAGTTGCAAAAGATGATACAGAGTTAAAAGAACAATTATTACAAATACCTGGCATATTAATTAACGATGCACAAGGAAGAGTATATACATTAGGAGAAGAAGCAGGACATCTAATTGGATATGTGCAAGCAATCAATGCAGAAGAACTAGAAAAATATGCAGATAAAGGATATAGTTCTACAAGTTTAATCGGAAAATCAGGATTAGAAGCAGCTTATGAAGATAGATTAAGAGGAACAGATGGTGTCAGAATTTATATAGTAGATGGAGAAGGTAATGAAGTAAAAACATTAGCCAAACAAGAACAAAAAGATGGAGAAGATATTAAGCTTACAATTGATAGTGATATCCAAACAAAGTTATATAACCAATTAAAAAATGACAAAGGACTATTTGTGGTTATGAAACCTGGAACAGGAGAATTATTGGCATTGGTTAGTACACCAACATTTGATTCTAATGATTTTACATTAGGTATGACAAATGATGAATGGAATGCTTTAAATAATGATAAAGCTAAACCTTTATATAATCGATTTATACAAAGCTATTGTCCAGGATCAACCTTTAAAGCAATCACAGGTGCAATTGGTTTAACAACTGGAAGCATTACAACAGATGAAGACTTTGGATATACAGGAACCAGCTGGCAAAAAGATTCTTCATGGGGAGATTATAGAGTAACTACTTTAACAGGATATAGTGGACCTAAAAACTTATTAAATGCATTAATACATTCAGATAATATCTATTTTGCACAAGCAGCCTTAAAGATAGGAACAAGTAAATTTACAGAAAGCTTAGATAAAATTGGATTTAATCAACAAATAGATTTTCCATTATCACTTGCAAAATCACAATATGCAAATGCGGATGGAATTGATTCAGAAGGAAAATTAGCAGACTCAGGATTTGGTCAAGGAAATATATTAGTAAATCCAATCCATATGGCATCTATCTATTCAAGCTTCTATAACAATGGAAATATGATAAAGCCATATATTGAATATGAAGAAAATAAAGAGCCAGAATTTTTAATAGAAAATGCTTTTTCCGAGGAAGCAGCGAATACCATAAAAGAAGATTTGATTCAAGTTGTAGAAAATCCAGCAGGTACAGCAAATGATATGAAGGTAAATGGTGTAACGATTGCAGGAAAAACTGGAACAGCAGAATTAAAAACAGATAAAGAAGATAATGAAAGTGGAACTTTAGGCTGGTTTGATTGTTTTACAACTAACCAAGGAGATAATGATATACTAGTTATCAGTATGGTAGAAAATATACAAAACAATAGTGATGGAGGAAGTCATTACTTAATCAAGATGATAAAAACATTGTTTGAATAAAATGTAAAAATTAGTAATATAATTGTAACAATCGTATAATCCTATAAAAATAGGGCTATACGATTTAATTTTTTTATATAAAATAATATAATTTTATCAAAATATTGACAGTTTTTTTTAATAGTGATATAAATAATTCAAATGTTATAGATATTTTATAACGTATACTTTAGATGAAATTATAAGGGGATACATATGTTAAAAAAATTTATTTTTATTTTAATGATTAGTATATTCATGATAGGAGTATGTGGAATAGCATTAGCGGCAGATACAACATATACAGCAACATCAGAAATAAATGGTGTTACAGTTAATTGGAGCTATGAATTAAATAGTTCAAATCAGATTGAAGAATTAATATGTACAAATCCAACTGAATTGAATGGTAATCTTACACTTCCATCAACATTGGATGGAAAAACAATTATTTCATTAGGGGATAATGCTTTTAAATCAGCAACTGCAATAACGAGTGTAGAAATACCAAGTTCAATAAAAGAGATAGGATTATGGGCATTTTCAGGATGTACAAGCTTATCAACAGTAGATTTAGGAAGTGTAGAGAAATTAAGTGATCGAGCATTTGAAGATTGCACAGCATTAACAAATATAAAGATACCAAAAACATTAACAATAGATGCATCAGGAGCACCATTTTTAGGATGTACGAATTTAACAAAAATTGAATTAGAAGAAGGAATGACAGTAATTCCAAATTATTTATGTGCAAAAACACCAATAACAGAAATTACAATACCAAGTTCAGTAAAAGAAATAGGATTATGGGCATTTTCAGGATGTACAAGCTTATCAACAGTAGATTTAGGAAGTGTAGAGAAATTAAGTGATCGATCATTTGAAGATTGTACAGCATTAACAAGTATAAAGATACCAAAAACATTGACAATAGATGCATCAGGGGCACCATTTTTAGGATGTACGAATTTAACAAAAATTGAATTAGAAGAAGGAATGACAGTAATACCAAATTATTTATGTGCAGAAACACCAATAACAGAAATTACAATTCCAAATTCAGTAACGGAAATAGGAATGTGGGCTTTTAAATCTTGTGATTCATTAGAGAAAATTACGATTTTAGATAATGTTACAAAAATGGAAGGATATGAAAGTAGCAATCAGGATTTAGTGTTCCAAGATCATAATCCAGACTTAACAATATACTGTTATAGAGATTCTATGGCTGCTCAATATGCAATTAAATATAATATAAAATATGAATATTTATCAAAACCAGCAGATGAAGGTCAAACAGGGGAAAATAATGATGAAGAAAACAATACCTATAACAATAACAATTCAAGAAATGAAATAACTTCTAATGCAAATAGAAATACGACTAATAAAGATAATACAGTTGCAACAGGAAAATTACCTTATGCGGGAACAGGTAGTAAGATAATAGGAATAATCATAGTAAGTATCATTATACTAGCTGTTGTAAGTTATAAGAGATATAATATGTATAAAGGAATTTAAGATAAAGTAAGGAGCAAATAATGAAAGATAATTATTTGCTCCTTATCAATTTATATTAGTAATATTATAAAAAATATAGAAATTCTGTTTTTTTAAAGAAATCCTGTATAGACTTTTTTACCAATTTATGATAATATATTTATAAATTTTGTAAACAATATAAAGCATCCTGTAATAAATGAAAAATGAACTTTGACAACAAAATACCCCCTAATATATAATTTCAATGTAGACGAAA
>CALXAT010000002.1 GCA_944386365.1 uncultured Clostridia bacterium | reverse complement strand
CTCATAACCCGAAGGTATATATAATATTGTAAAATAGTAAGTTCAAACATTAAATCAAAAACAAACTAATACTAAGATATAAAATTCGACAATTATTGACAAATTTTACAAATTTGCTATAATATAGCTAGTTTTAGACAAAAGAAGAAAACAAATAAAAATATTTATAGGTAAAATCTAAATTTTTAAATCTAAATTTTAAATCCAGAATTCCACAAAAGAAAGATAAAATTAAATTCAGAATAATTAAATAAGGAGTAGCAAAATGAGAGAGAAAACAAGTAAATTAGAGAAGATATATGGAAAGCTAAAAAGAGATATGGACAATATGTCTGTGCGTGACTTGATAAAGTTAAATGAAGAAGGAAAAATAAAATATAATCCAAGTTATCAAAGAAATTTTATATGGAATACTACAAAATCTACCAATTTAATAGAAACAATATTAATTAATGGAGAGATACCACCAATTACAGTAATGAAAAATCAAGATAAAATAGAAGTTATAGACGGAAGACAGAGATATGAAACTTTGCTTAGATTTTATAATAATAAATTTAAATTAAAAGAAATAGGTTTACAAAAGGAAACTTTAAAAGATTTGCGAGATATGTATTATGAAGATTTACCGGAAAATTTAAGAAAAATATTTCAGGAATATAAATTTAAAGTAATAACATATACTGCAAATATTTCAATATCAGAAAGTGATATTGATTTGGTAAAGCGTGATTTATTCAGAAGGTATAATTATGGAATGACATCTCTAAAAAAAGCAGAAATTGCAAGAGCAAAATATTTATATGAAACATTAACAGAAAGCATAGAAATTTTATTAAAAACAGATGAAGAGTTATATAATCAATGTATAGAAGTTTTATTACCAGCCAACAAAAGAGAGAGCTTAGATGATAGAGAAAAAATCAACTTATTATTGGTTAGTATAAGAGAGATGATAACTGCACCGTATATCCCAATTATAGGAGAAAAATCAGTAAAATTTGGTGCAACGGTAATAGACAGATATTATGAAACATTTATAATAAAAGAATTAAATCCTAAGGAAAAAGAAGAAAAGAGAAATGAATTTGTAAAAATATTTGAAAAGATATATGCAGTAAAAAAGAAGTTAGAAAAGGATAATAATTATTTACAAAATAATATTATATTTTTTAAAACATTATATTGGATGTTTGCAATTTTATATAAATCATATTCTAATGACTTTTATAAATTTAATATTAATCAGTTATGTCATTATGTAGAAAATGGAGGAAAAGGATATTTTGATAATTATGAAAATTGGACATCAAATAGTATAGAAAATAGACATAAATATATGAAAAAATATATAAATGAAATTTTGAAATTAGATATTAGTGAATATATAGAAGAAGTAAAAAAGAATAAGAAGAAAGTGGCATATAAAAGAAAAGAAAAGTTGCAAAGAGATGAAAGTTGGAATAAAATTGGTGCTGAAAAACAAATAGCAACATATATGGATTCCATGAAGATAAGTGAAATAATTGAGCGTATAAAAGAAAATAGGTTTATTATAAGAGCAAATTATCAAAGAGGAGAAGTAAAAAGTAGAAAAAAGGCTTCAAGAATAATAGAAAGTATTATATTAGGTGTAAAACTTCCACCTATATATATTCATGTTAAAATAGGAGAAGATGGATTAGAGAGATTTACAGTATTAGATGGACAGCAAAGGTTAATTAGCATTTTGAAATTTATGGGAGAGCCAGTAACAGATGAGAAATATGATTATATAAAAACCTATAAAAATAAATATGCTTTATGTGGATTAAAAGATTTAGATGGATTAAATGGAAAAGTTTATGAAGAAGGTGCTAATGGATTAACACCTACAAAAAGAAAACCAATTGATGAGTATGTAGTAGAGTTTATTAGAATAAATGAAGAAGGAAATGAAAAATTTGATCCTGTAGATATGTTTTTAAGGTTAAATCAAAATCCATGTCCAATAGGAATTAATAGTTTTGAAATGTGGAATTCATTTGATATTGTAAAATGTATAGATAGAATAAAAGAAATAGCGAAATATCCATTATTTAAACAATTCTCAGCTAAAATGGAAGAAGCAGAATTAGTAACAATTTTAGCATACATGAATTATAAAGAAATCGATATGGACCATATAAATAAATTCTTTTCAATATATGTTTGTTTAAAAAACAAAGATAAAAGAAATGAACATTATGAAATAAAATTAAAAATACCTAATAAAGATAGGATTACTAATTCTTTAGAAAAAATTGATCCAGATACTGAAGAAGAAAAAGAATTTTTAAAATCAATAAATACAGTAAATGATTTTATAGATAAATTAAAAATATTATCAAATGGAAAAGATGAAGTATTAATCAAAATATTCAATCCATATATAAAAAATCCTACAAAGGTTAGTAAAAATGATTTTTATATAATTTGGTTAATATTACAAGAAACTGATTCACATATTGTAAAAACATATAGAAAAGAAATACTAGAAGACCTAGAAGAAGTTTTTAGGCTAATGAAAAATATGCCAGAAGATAAAGATGAAAAATCATTTATAAATCTTATAAGAGATGTAGCGGAAAAATATGCAAAATATTCAGGAAAAATTTAGTTGAAAAAGATAGTAAAAAGCTCCAATCTAAAAAGCAAGATAGGAGTTTTTTTATATTTGATCATATGGTATTTAATAAAATCCTAGGATACCGATATAAATCAAAAAGTATGAATGATATTTATATATAATAAATTCTATATATTAATTTTAAAAATAGGATTGTTTTATAAAATAGTTTTTAGTAAAATAAAAAAGGGGGATGATAAAAAATGAAAAAAATAATCATAGCAATTATACTTATTCTTATTTTAATAATATCATTACTAGGATATAGAATATTATTGACCAATAATGAAGAAACGGAATTAGTAGAAATATCATCAAAAGAAGAGTTAGAAGCAATATATAATAGAGATATGGATGAAATTAGTACACCATTTAAATTATTAACGTTACCATTTAGTATTCTTTATGAAAGTTCAAGAAGTTTTACTAGTAGTATGGGAGGAGTGGTAACAAATAGTTCAGGAATAAATCCTAATGATTACACAGGAAGTGCAACAACAGATTCTATAACAAGCACACAATCTACAAAGGAATATTCAACAACAAACATACAAGTAGAAAATGTAGATGAAGCAGACATAACAAAAACAGATGGTGATTACATATATTCTTTATCAGAAGATAAAGTTATCATTACAGATGTAAGAGATGAAACGCAAATAAAAATAGCAGCTGAAATAGAACCAAAGAATAGTAATACGATCCCATCAGATTTAATGTTATATAATGATCAATTAATTGTCATTAGTGAAAAAATGAAATCAACATCATCATATTACTATAGTTACAATAATAGTAATGCAACAGTTGTATCAGTATATGATCTTTCTAATAGGGAACAACCAAAAGAAATTAAAAATTATGAATTAGAGCAACCATATTATACATCAAGATGTATAGATGGTAGATTATATGTTATTTCATCAGGATATTTAAAAGAAGAAAATGATGAAATTGTTACATATTATTATGAAGATGGGAAACAAATTGATCCAGGATATAAAAATATAAAAAGAATAAAAGACGTAGACACAACTGATCAAACTATATTGTCTATGTTAGATTTAAATAATATAAATAATGCAGTAAAAGTAAATTCATATTTAATGGATATAGAAAATGCATATGTATCAGAAAATAGTATATATTTGTTAGAAGAAAAATATGATGGTTCATATAGTAGTGTTCCTAAAATATCTTCAATATTTGGATTTAAAGGTATATTAGGCGCGTTTGAAGATGAAGATAAAGATTATGATTATGGAAAGTATACATATATCTATAAATTTAATTTACTTGAAGATGGAAGTATACAATATGATAAAAAAGCAAAAGAAAAAGGACAAACCATTAATCAATTTTCTATTGATGAGTATGAAGGAAACTTAAGAGTTGCTCTATATGATAGCGAGGGCTCTAAGATAGTTATATTTAATAATGAAATGAAGAAAATAGGAGAAACTGAAAAATTAGCAGAAGGGGAAAAGATGTATTCTTCTAGATTTTTAGGAGATAGAGCATATCTTGTAACATATAAAACGGTTGACCCGTTATTTGTTGTAGATTTAAGTAATCCAGAAGATCCACAGGTTTTAGGAGAATTAAAAATACCAGGATATAGTACATATTTGCATCCTTATGATGAAAATCATTTAATCGGAATTGGAATGCAAACAGAGGAAAAAGTTAATAGAAATTCATCAGGAAAAGTTATATCAACAACTGCTACTATTACAGGCATGAAAATGGCATTATTTGATGTAACAGATGTTAATAATCCAGTTCAAATTTCAGATACAATCATAGGAGATAGTAGGACAACATCAGCTATCTTAACAAATCATAAAGCTTTGTTATTCTCAAAAGAAAAACAATTATTAGCAATACCTGTTAATAATTATACAGAAGATTTTGAAGTGGAAAGTTCATCAGATGATTACCAATCAATGATTAATTCTTATACAAGCTATAAAAAGCAGTATATTTCTGAAGGATATTTTGTATATAATATAAATCTTACAGATGGATTTACATTAAAAGGAACAATCACACATGCTAAAACGAAGAGTAAATATTCTTATTATAATACATCTAGATTATTAAGAGGATTATATATAGGAGATAATTTATATACAGTATCTGAAGATTATATTAAGGTAAATAGGTTAGATAATTTACAAGAAATTAGTCAATCGAAAATAAAGGAGGATTAGTAAATATGGAAGAAAATAGAAAAAAATCAGCAGCAGGAGTTAGTTCATTAGTATTAGGAATTATATCAATTTTATCAGGATTGTTTTATTATATTAGTTTACCAGCAGGAATATTAGCAATTGTTTTAGGAGCAGTTAGTACAAAAAAAACAGGAAGTAGACTTGGAAAGTCAGGATTAATTACAGGAATTGTTGGACTTAGTATATGTTTATTTTTATACATAAGCATGGTTATCATTTTAGGATTAGCCAATAATTATTAGATGAATACATAGAGAAAAAGTAATTTTATAAATATTGTTTTTTGAGGATTTAATAGAATAAAAGATGGAATATAAAAATTTGTCGAAATATGTATATTTTTACAAAATTCGACAAATTTTTTGTTTTTATTTCGTTATAATACTTAAGGGGGATATTTATGAAAAAATATATCAAGAAAATAGTAGCAGTTTTAATAATTATAATGGGAATATTATCAATGCAATTTAGTGTATATTCACATTCTGGTAGAACAGATGCTAATGGAGGGCATAGAGATAATAATAATAAAAGTGGACTAGGAAGTTACCATTATCATTGTGGAGGACATCCAGCACATTTACATCCAAATGGAGTTTGTCCATATGCATCATCTAGTAAGAGTAGTACATCTAGCTCAGGATCAGGATCAGGTTCAAGCTCAAGCTCAAGCTCAAGTTCAAGTTCAAGCTCAAGTTCCAGTTCTTCTTCAAATAGTAAAACAACTACAACTACATCTACACCAAGTACAATTGCAGTAACTGAAATACAAATAGATAAAAAAATAGAGGATATGGAAATAGGCGAAAGTGAAAAATTAACAGCCACTATAGTACCTAGCAATGCAACAGATAAAAATATTACATGGCAATCAAGTGATGAAAGTATTGCGACAGTTGATTCAACAGGAAAAGTAACTACTAAAAAATCTGGAATTGTCAATATAACAGCTACTACATCAAATGGTAAATCAAGTACAATAACCATTAATGTAAAAGAACCAGTAATAGCGATCAACTATACAACAAGTAATACAATAGAAAAAACGAATACAGAAGCAAAAAACACAATAAATAATAATACTAACAGTGATGAAGACTCAAGTGCTTTAGGAGGAATTATAACATTAGGGGTTCTAGGCGGAGGAGGCTATTGGGGATATAAAAAATATAAAAATAAGAAAGAGAACATATAATTATAAAAAAATAGAAAAGAATTTTATGTATTCTTTTCTATTTTTAATTTCATAGGTGTAAATATGATACCATCTAACACTTGCTCAGAAGAAATATCTACAAAACCCAATTTATGATAGAACCCAACAGCATAAGTGGAAGAATTAACAGTAATGGATTGCAAAGGAGGATTTTTTTCTATACATATTTTCAAAATATTATTAAACAAACTTCTAGCAATACCTTGTTTATGATAATGTTTATCCACAAAAAGTAAAGAAATGTGGATAAAGTCTCTAACAGCAATCATACCTACAATAATATCATTAACAAAACAGCCATAAAAATATAGAGAACCGTTTATGTATTGTTCTAACATATTATCCATACTAGTAAACTTATAAAATGATTCAACACCTTCTTTTGAATAATTAGGAGCTTCAAATTCGTCAAAAACGATGTGAACTAAATCTAAAGCCTTTTGTAATTCTTCTTTTTCTATTTTTCTATATGTTAAATGAAATGTTTTTTCCATCAAATACATATTTTCAGCATTTAAAACTTTTTTATTATCTTTATACTGATAACCTAATTTATGATAAAATTCATGTGCAGTGATAGAAGCTGGAATAATTAATTTTTTAAAATTAGAATGAATAGCATAATCTTCAATAGTTTTAATTAATAAACGACCAATTCCTTTGCCATGATTTTCAGGTTTTACAAATACACTTAAAATATAATATTCATCTGGATTGTACCAAGAAACATCTATACCAGCTGTTCCGACAACCTCATTATTTTTTACGGCAACAAATACTTTTTTTCTATTTTTCAAGGTATCTTTCAACTTTTCTACTGTAAAATCTTTAGTCATTTCTTGAACGCTTTCCATGCCATAGTCTTTAGAATTTATTTCTAATAAATTCCTAGTAATTATATTTGAAATTTGTTCAACATATTTTTCATCATATTCTTTAATTTCAATCATTTCATCAGCTCCTATACGTCATTTTTCTAGCAATAATACCATACAAAACACGTTTTAATTCAATACCTTTTGTAGTTGTATGTGTCGATACATATTTTTCAAATAAATCTTTTTCAATGGAAGGAATATGTATATTTTTAGATGTTTCCATTTCAGAAAAATCATCTAATATAGGTGTTTTTAAAAGTAGTGCTAATAAATCTTCTTTTGTTTCATAATATTCATATTGTATAATTTCTTGCATTTCAATTTTTTGAAAGCCTGCCTTTTTAATATTTTCATAATCTATTTTACTAATAGCTATTGGATCATGAAAAGCCTGTCCTCGATGAAATAAAGTTTTTAATTCCCAACAGTCTTGTTTATCAACACCTTCAATGATTAAATATCCATTATCATTAAGTACATGATATATTTGCTTAGCATCTATCATAGTGTGTCTTGCAGATACGAGATCAAATAGTTTTTCTGGAAAAGTCATTTTTAGATTATCCATACAAACAAATTTAATTTTTTTATTCGGAAATTTTTCTTTATTCTGATTGGCTGTTTTAATCATTTCTTTAGAAAAATCAGTTCCAATAATCATACCAACATCAGGAAGTAAGGATAAAGCCTTTTCACCACCGCCAGTACCTAAGTCTAACAATAAAGAGAAAGCATTTGAATGTTTTTTAATTTCATCATAGAAATTCCAATCAGTTTCTTGGTAAGTTGTATATTTAATATCAGAAAAGTCCCAATTCCCAATATCTTCATATCTTTTTAATTCGTTTTCTTGCATTTAAATCACCTCTTTTTCACCTAAATCCTCAGAAAATCTTAATAAATATCCATCGGGATCTTGAATTAAAAATTCTTTATTTCCAAGCAATTTATCATCTTGTCTATACCAGTTTTCCTCAATATCAAAGGCAATTGGATAGTTATGTTCTTTTAATTTTGAATAAATTTTATCAATAGCATCTACTTCTAACTGAAAATTAATCCCATTTCCAAATGGATAAGTAAGCGGAGCTAATTTCCATTTATCAGTATCTGAAATTTCTTGTAACATAAATTGTATTTCTCCCATAGAAAGAAATATAAATTTGTTTTCTTTTCTTTCATATTCAATTTTGAATCCTAGTGTTTTATAAAATTTAAGACTATTTTCTAAATTCGTTACAGAAAGCTCAGGAATGTTTTTATTAAATGCGAAACGAGTATCTTTTCGAAGAATTTCGCTTTCAAAAAAGCGTTCTTGAAATTCTGTTAAAGCTCGAATTTCTTCATCTGAATAATGTTTACCTTCTGGAACAATAACTAATTTATCATCATTATCATTAATTCTATGAATAATGGCAATACATTTTCCAGTGAAAGTTTTTAAGGGCTCAAATACACCTAATATATAACAATCTAATTCTTTACCATCACCACTCATTGTATTGGGAACATATCCATAATTGATAGGATATATATGATTGGGATATTTTTCAGAATGCTTACTTCCCATTGGTCTATCAATAATAACATTTATGATTTTATCTAAAAAATTTTTACTATTTGTCATTTTTAAAATCCTTTCTTTATGAAAAACTAAAAAAGTCAATAAATCATATATTTTATTAAAGTATATTATGGATTTTAATAAAATTCAACAAGATTTTAAATATTTACAATATATTTTATACGTGATAAAATAAGCACATAAAGGGCAGAGAGTGAAAGGAAAGTGAACCAAAATGAGAATACTAATGGGAACCAAAAATCAGGGAAAAATAGAAGGTGTAAAAAGAGCGTTTGAAAGATATTTTGAAAATATAGAAATAGAAGGAATAGCTGTTGATTCAGAGGTTGGTGCACAACCAATAAACAAGGAGATTATCGTAGGCGCTAGAAATAGAGTAAAAAATGTAAAGGAATATGCGAAAAAGCATAATCTTGAAGCAGATTACTTTGTTGCGAGTGAAGCTGGAATAACCAATTTACTAGATGATTGGATAGATATTAATGCAGTCGTTATTGAGAATAAAGAAGGAAAGCAAAGTGTAGGAACAAGTCAAGGATTTCCAATTGATGAAAAATATATTGATGAAATAACAAGTACAGAACTTGGAAAAGTCATGGATAAAATATTTAAAGGAAATGGATTAAATACGGGAAAAGGCGGTATTAGTATTTTAACACATGATGAAATATCTAGAATTGATTTAACAGAAAATGCTTGTATGATGGCTTTAATTAGATATATTAATAAAGGTATATGGGAATAAATTCATATAGAGGAAGGAGAAAAAATGAAAATATTAATTATTTGTAGTAAAGCATTTTATTATAGAATAGAACCAATTAAAAAGAAATTAGAAGAAATGGGTCATACTATAGAGTTACCAAATTCATATTATGAGCCAGATGCTGAGAAAAAAGCATGGAATAAGGGAAATAAAGCTCATTCTGAATTTAAACAAAGAATGTTTAAAATGAGTGCAGAAAGAATTGAAACAATGGACGCCGTATTAACATTAAATTTTGATAAAAATGGTAAAAAGAATTATATAGGTGGAGCGACATTTCTAGAATTATATGAAGCATTTATGAAAAATAAAAAAATCTATTTATATAATGAGATTCCAGAAGGAATGTTGTATGACGAAATAGCAGGATTTTCACCAATTGTGATAAATGGTAATTTAGATTTAGTGAAATAAGGAGCTAAAAAGATGAACATTATAGAAATATATAATCAATATCATTTACCAAAAAATCTACAAATGCATATGTTAAGAGTTGCTGCATGTAGTAATCTGATTCTAGATAATTGGAAAGGAAAAACAATAGATAAACAAGCTATTGTAAGAGTATGTTTGTTACATGATATGGGAAATATGGTAAAAATACCAGAAGAGGAAATACAAGATAAGGATTTTATAGAAATAAGAAGAAAATATGTTAGAGAATATGGTACAAATGACCATCAAATTAATATGGTAATTGGGAAAAAAGAAGGTTTAACAAATAAAGAATTAGAAATTTTAGATGGTAAAAGGTCAAGAAAAAATGAAGAAACAGCGAGATCAGATAATTATGAAATTAAAATATGTGCTTATTGTGATCAAAGAGTAGCACCAGAAGGTGTAGTTAGCATAAAAGAAAGACTAGAAGATGCAAAGAAAAGATATAAAGATAGGCCATTATCTGTGTGGTCTGATGAAGAAAAAGCAAATCGATTAATAAAATGTGCATTAGAAATAGAAAAACAAATTATGAAATATTGTGATTTAAAACCAGAAGATATAAATGAGAATTCTATACAAAAATATATCCTCATGTTACAAACGTACGAAATATAGGAGTGTAAAATATGGAAGAATGGATAGATGTTTTAAATGAAGATGGAACAAAAACAGGAGAAGTTGTGACAAGAAAAGAGGTTCATGAAAAAGGATTATTACATAGGATTGTTGTGATTGCAATTATAGATAAAGACGGACATTTATTGATGCAACAAAGAGCAAAAGATAAAGAAACCAATCCAGGAAAATGGGATGTATCAGTAGCAGGTCATGTGTCATCAGGACAAACCTCTATTGAAGCAGCTATTAGAGAAGTACAAGAAGAAATTGGAATGCAATTAAGAAAAGAAGAACTTAAATATATATTTACATATAAACAAGAAAGAAAAATAAAGGATCATTTTATATCAAATCATCTATTTGATTTTTATTTGGTAAAAAGAAATCAAATAGACTTAAACCAGATAAAAATTCAAGAAAGTGAAGTAGAACAAGTAAAGTTATGTGATAAAAAAGAAGTTAAAGAAATGCTTAATGAAAACATAACTGTAGAAAGAAAGCTTGTATATGAAAAATTAATAAATTATTTAAAATAAGAGATGGAAAGGAAGAAATAAAATGGAAGAAATTAATAAAAATTTAGAAGAATATATTGAAAATAATGTGTTACCACAATATGATACAAATAACATAGGAGGACATGGTAGAGACCATATAGAAACAGTTATTAAAAGAAGTTTTGAAATTGTAAAAGAGTTTAATTTAGATGTAGATAAAAATATGGTATATACCATTGCTGCATTTCATGATATCGGTTATAAAGAAAATCCAGATGAGCATGAAGAAGTTTCTAGTGAAAAGTTTAAACAAGACAAAGAAATTGCAAAATTTTTCAATAATGAGCAAAGAGAAGTAATAGCAGAAGCAATTGTTGACCATAGAGCAAGCTTAGAATATGAAGCAAGAAGCATATATGGTAAAATCGTTTCTTCAGCTGATAGAGAAACCTCTGTAAACAACATGCTTACAAGATCAATATTATATCAAGCAGACAAACACAAAGCTGAAAATCCTAATATAGAACAGGTAATAGAATATTCTTATAAAAAATTATCAAGTAAATATGGAAAAGGTGGATATGCAAAAATGTATTACCCAGACAAAAAATATACAGATTATTTGGAGAATATGCAAGAATTATTGGAGAATAAAGAAAAATTTATAAAAGCAGAAAAGGATCTAGCTAAAACATTAGGAATGGTGAAATAATGATAGATTTTATAAAAGCAAAAAGTGTATTTAGTGAATATTTGAAAC
Organism: uncultured Clostridia bacterium; assembly: GCA_944386365.1. Taxonomy (GTDB): domain Bacteria; phylum Bacillota; class Clostridia; order TANB77; family CAG-508; genus CAG-269. The sequence continues at coordinate 161,559 of CALXAT010000002.1, read as the reverse complement.
AGTATGATTTGTCAGATGGAAGTATAAAATTAAAAATAAAACATATTTATGAAGTTGTAGAAAAAAGTGAGTATATTGCAAGAGTTTTAAAATTAGAAGAAGAGGATATTGAACTGGCAAAGTTAATTGCCTTATTACATGATATAGGCAGATTTGAACAACTAAAAGAAACAAAGGATTTTTCTGATAATAAATATTTTGACCATGCTGATTATGGAGAATATATTTTATTTGATAAAGGATTAATTAGAAATTTTATAGAAGATGATCAATATGATACAATTATAAAAATAGCCATTAGGAATCATAATAAATATAAAATAGAAGAAAATTTAAATAAAAAAGAATTATTACATTGTAAAATTATAAGAGATGCAGATAAGCTAGATAATTTTAGAGTAAAAGAACTAGAAAAATTGGAGGATATGTTTCCTGCACATTATCATCCAGAAACAATTGATAATGAAGAAATATCCGATAAAATTTATAATGATTTCAAAAATCATAAATGTATAAAAATAGAGGATAGAAAAACCTGTATAGACTGTATGGTATGCGTTTTAGCATTTATCTTTGATTTTAATTTTGATATTTCATTAAAATATGTTAGAGAAAAGGATTATATCAATAAATTAATTAATAGGTTTGAAAATAAAAATGAAGAGACAATAAAGAAATTAGAAGAAATAAGAAAGATAGCAAATGAATACATAAAAAAACCAGATAAATAATCTGGTTTTATTTTGTATAATCTTGAGAATATTCCTCAATTAATTGGGATAATTCAGCACTATTAATATAATTTTCTATATCATCTTCAACAAATCCTAAAGAATTTTCTCTAGATTGAAAAATCTGACTTTGAATGGCATAAAGCCTTCCAAAGTAATTTAGAAGATATTTTTCACAAGGATCTCCTTTTGTAACTTGACTGGTTAAGTTTTTATAATTTTGGTAATCACTAAATTGTTGTGTAACGACTCTATCTTGTTCTGTACTATCAATTCGAGCTAAATAGGATTTTGGTGATATTTGTTTAACTTTTTGTACAAATGCATTTATTTTTTCTTTATCATCTATACTTGGTATTTCTAAAGGACGAATTGCTTTACCAGTTAATTTAGTATGTGCAGCATATCCATAGTTTCCTTCTTCATATTCGTGTTTTGGTTGTAACTGACATTCTATTTTTCCAAAAGGTGTACATATATAGATAAAATTAGCAACAAAACCATCTTCTGTTCTCTTTTTTTTAATTTTGGGATCCAAAGATATATGTAATTTTTCAAATACAGGATTATCAGAAAATAAAGATTCTACTTGTTTGGTTAATATAGCTAAATCTAATTTGTCATGTATTCTAGAAGTAAAATCATCTAATATTTCGAAAAAGTTAATTTTTTTATTTGATAAATCATCCTTATCAATTGGACTTTGGGCAGCATTTGCAGCTACAATAAAATTTATGCAGTTATCAACATTTGAAATTTGTTTATTATAATAATTAATTAAATTGGTTGCATTCGGATCGACTAGAGTTAAGATTTTATTTAATAAAACTTTACAGTTGTTAAAATACTCATATTTTGTACAATCATATTTATATTTTTTAGGTGTAGAGTATTCATCTTCTATAAGTCTAGATTCAAATTCTTGCATTTCTCCTAAAAGTTTATGATTTTCTACCTTTTCATTGATTAGTTGCATGATTTCAGGATCACTAGAATAAAATATAGGAGGAATTTTATATGAAATAATTTTCATAGCAAATGCATCTTTTATTTCTTTCATTGAGAAATTAGGATTCCCATTTTCATTAGGATTGATTGTTATAGAAGAAGAATAATCATCAAATTTTGTTTTCATACTTTCTGGAGATTTAAATCTATAAGGGGATTCGACAGTATTATCCCTATAACGTTTGTGGTGCGTCATTAAAATAGAAGCCACCATAAAATGAAAATAGTTTTCTATTCGTTTATCTTCATATAATCTAGTATATTTTTGATATTCTTTTTCTTTAAATGATTTTAAAGCTTCTTCTTCAGAAACAGAAGCATTTAAAGATTCTGTGAAAGCTTTATGATTCAAGAATTATCACATCCATTCTTTAAAATATGTATTATTATAACATAAAAATGCAATAAACACAAATAATATGTCATTTTCAAAAATGTAAAAATATGTTATAATACCTTTGGTGATAAAAATGACAAAAGTTTTATTTGTATGTTTGGGAAATATATGTAGATCTCCTATGGCAGAGTATATATTAAAAGATATGGTAAAAAAGAAAGGAATAGAAAATAGATTTTATATTTCTTCAGCTGCCACAAGTTATGAAGAGATAGGAAATGATATGCATTATGGGGCAAAAGATAAATTAGATGAAATGGGAATACCATATACCAAACATAAAGCAAGAAGAATCGAAAAACAAGATTATGAAAAATATGATTATATTATTGGAATGGAAGAAAGAAATATACAAAATATTATAAGAATAGTAGGAAATGATAAGGAAAATAAAGTATACAGATTACTAGATTTTTCGAAAAATCCAAGAGATATTGCAGACCCATGGTATACAGGAAATTTTACAGTTACATATAATGACATCGTAGAAGGTTGCACAGGTTTTTTAGATTATTTGAAAAGGGAAAACATTATAAAATAAGAGGTTGTAAATGGCAAACACATATATAAAAATAAAGGAAAAAGAAATTCCGGTGATTATTAGAAATTATAGAAATACGAATTCCATAAAAATATATTTTAGGGGAAATGTTTTAAATATTAGTAAATCCAAATACTTATCTAAGAAAAGGATGTTAGAAGTTGTAAAACAAAACGAAGAACAAATTTATAAACAATATTTAAAAATTATATCTAAAGAAAATGATAGAATAAAACATTGGTATTCAGGTGAAAAAATAAGCTATAAAGGTGAAGACTATATAATAAATATAAACTATATGGATAAAAAAAGAATAAAAATTATGTTGGATAAACCTAATAAAATATTTGAACTAGAAATTCCAGAAATATTAAATGGAAAAGATAATAAAGATATAATCGATAAATATGTAAAACGATTTCTTAGTATAAAAACAAAAGAATATCTTGAGGATAGATTACCATATTGGAGTAAAAAAATGAAAATAGAATATAATACATGTAAGGTAGGAGATGCAATAAGTAAATATGGCAGTTGTATACCAAGTAAAAAAGCACTTCATTTTAGTAATAGACTTATTATGCTTCCAAAAGATAAGATAGATGCCATTATTGTTCATGAATTATCCCATATGAGTTATGCAAATCATAGTAAACAATTCTATAATTTAGTTCAAGAATATATACCAAATTATTTTGAAATTGATAAATGGTTAAAGAAAAATGTAAATAAAGTGATGATATAAAAACATACATAGAAACTAAAATTTCTATGCATGTTTTTTGTATTTAATCAGATAAATAAGGTTTTTCATAATATGTTCCTTGATATAGATTTTTTTCCTTTAATTTTTTATCTAGACCATTTAATATCCATTTTTTGTGTAAGTCCCATTTAGGGGCAATTAATAAATCTTTTGGTGCATCACCAGAGATTCTGTGAATCACAATATTAGGAGAAATATGGGAAAGAATATAGGTTAAACAATCTAAATAATATTCTAAAGAAATAGGTTCATATTCTTTTTTATCATACATACAAGCTAAAACGGTATTTTCTACGACATAAGTATTATGAATTCTTAATCCCTGGATATGATGCTTATTAATAAAGCTTACAGTATTTTGTATATCTCCAAAAGTTTCATTTGGTAATCCAACCATTAGATGAGCAATGACATCAATATGATATTTATTTAGTAATTTGACAGCTTCTGTAAATTGTTTATTTGTATATTGCCTATTAATTAATTTACCAATCTTCTCATTTGAAGTTTGTAGACCTAATTCTACTGATACATAGTATTTATCTGTATAAGAATGCAAGAGTTTCACAATATCTTCATTAATACAATCAGGTCTTGTAGCAACTGATAATCCGATAATTTTAGGATTAATTAATGCACTATCATATTTTTTCTTTAAATTCTCAAGAGAATCATATGTATTTGAAAAATTTTGAAAATATACAATAAATTTATTGGCTCGATTAGAATGAGGACTTTTAAAATAATCTTTTACTTGTTCAGATATATCTTTATATGGATTTAGATGTTCTCCTGAACCACATTCACTACAAAAAATGCAACCTGAATGACTTAGTGTACCATCTCTATTAGGACAGGTAAAATGTCCATTGATACAAATTTTTAAAACACGTTCTCCAAATTTCTTCTTATAATATTCATTTAATTTGTTATATCTATATATACTTTTCATAATGCATATAGTATATCAAATATAAGATAAAATAACAATTGGTGTCAAAATATCTGTACAAATGAGAAGAATATTTAAAACAGATTTTCATTTAGAAAATTTAGACAACGGTTGAAAAAAATGTATAAATCATATATAATGTAAAAAATCCTAAAAATATAATTATATTTTTAGTTACCTTAAAAGAAAAAAGAGGTAGTATTATGAAAAAATTTTTATCAAATTACAAATCCACAATAATTCTTTTGGTTGCGATTATTGTGGGCGCAATTGTAGGAATTGTGTTTAAAGAAAAAGCAACTGTCGTGAAGCCATTGGGTGATTTATTCTTAAACTTATTATTAGTCGTTGTTGTTCCATTAATTTTTTTAACCATTACAACATCTGTTTCCAAAATGAAAAGTCCAAAGAGATTAGGAAAAATTATAGTAACAATTATAGCTGTATTTGTTTTTACATCTATTGTGGCAGTATTTATAGGATTATTAAGTACTTATTTTGTAAGACTAGTAGAACCAGAAGATGGAGAACAAATTAGAGCTTCATTAGAGGGAAATATTGAAGAAGCAGAAGAGGATTCGGAAGAATTAATAATTGCTGATAGAACTGTACAATTATTAACAGCTGATGATTTTTACAAATTATTATCAAAAGAAAATGTTGTAGCATTATTGATATTTTCTATTATATTTGGAATAGCAATGAATATGGCAGGAGAAAAGGCAAATCCAGTAAGAGAATTTTTGGAATCAGCAAACGCAATTGTACATAATATTATAAAAATTATTATGTATTATGCACCAATAGGATTAGGATGCTATTTTGCAGCTCTAGTAGGCAGTTTTGGAGCACAAATAGCAGTAGGATATTTAAAAACATTTGTATATTATACAATTGTTGCTGTATTATTTTACTTTATCATGTATACAATATATGCTTTTTTAGCAGGTGGAAAAAAAGGAATCAAAGCCTTTTGGAAAAATGCAATACCACCAACAATGACAGCGTTAGCAACATGTTCAAGTGCAGCTTCTATTCCTGTTAATATTGAAAGTAGTAAAAAAATAGGGGTTCCAGATGATATAGCGGAAACAACCATACCATTAGGCTCAAGTTTTCATAAAGATGGTTCTATTATTGGTTCTGTATTTAAAATCATGTTTTTAGTATGTCTATTTGGAACAAGCATGGCAACAGCAGGAGATATATTAGGAATTTTAGGAATTGCTTTATTAGCAAATTTATTAGTTACAGCAGTACCAATTGGTGGAGGAACAATATCTGAAATGTTAATCATATCTATGATGGGATATCCAGTAGCAGCATTGCCAATATTAACCATTATCGCAACAATCATAGATCCACAAGCAACTATGTTAAATGTAGTAGGAGATACCGTATCTTCTATGATGGTAACAAGAGTTGTGGATGGAAAGGATTGGGTAGAAAAAAACAAAGAGAATACATAACGTGAAATAAAAATATATAAAGCTAAATATCGATATTAAGAAACAAGGATATTTAGCTTTTACTATATAAAATATAATTATTGTTCTTTTTTGTGTTTATTAGAAAATTTTGATTTCAAAAAGTCTAAAAGGATACATATAATAGACAAAAGTAAAAAGAAAATTACTAGCATAAGGATTTGTTTAATTTGTTCTTCTTTTGGTAAAGTAAATAAATAAAATAAATAATTGGTAACCATATTATATTCCACCTTTTACAATAATTTACATGGAATATTTTACTAAAAGAAAAATAACAAATCAATATAATATATTCAAAATAATACAAAAAGCACAAAAAGGTTTAAGAAATCGACTAATTTTTTATGAAAATAGTAATATCATGAATAATATCAATAACTTTTTCAATTTCTTCTTCACTATATTTCGTCAAAAGCTCTTTTGTTTTATTAATTATATTATCATCAAGACCATATAAAATATAATCAGCAGAATGACCACTAATATCTCTAAGTTTTTTAATACTTCTATACACTAAATTACCGCGACCTTCTTCTACTAATCCTAGAAATTGACTAGATATACCAATTTCTTTAGCTAATTGTGTTTTATTCATATGTAATTCATTTTCTCTAATAAATTTAATTCTTTTACCTCTTAGAATTTGTTCATTCCTTTCTGCATCTAAATCAGATTTATTCATATAAATTTCCTCCTATAAAATGAAAAATAACATTAATAAAATAGATATAAAACTAAATCAATTTTACAATATAATATATTTAAACATGTGGTAAAATATTTTGTAGAATTATGGTATTTTATAGAGAAATATGGTAATATTATGAAAAAAAGAAAGGGTGTGTACATGTGAAATCTATGAGAATATTAATAATAGAAGATGATATGAATGATTGTAATAACTTTATTAATAGTGTAAACAACAGAAATGATATAGAAATTGTTGGACTTACAGATTCAGATGTAGAAGGATTGAAATATGTAAAAGTAAAACATCCAGAGGGGATTGTATTAGATTTAGAATTAAATAATAGTACATCAGGAAATATTGATGCCCTAGGATTTTTATCAGAATTGAAAAAATTAAATTTAGGTTATGAGCCAATTATTGTTGTAACCACACATATAAATTCAAAAAGAATTTATGATATGGTTCATAAAAATGGCGCAGATATCATATTGTACAAAAATCATCCAGGATATTCAGCAGACTATGTTTTAAATAAAATGATAAGCTTAAGAGAAATAACACCACAAAAAACAATTGAGACTTTAAAAGAAGAAATAGAAGATAATAAACAAAAAATATCAGATTGTATATCAAAAGAATTAGATTTAATAGGAATACCTGCAAAAATGGTAGGAAGAAAATATATACATGATGCCATATTATATTTAGTTGAGAACAAAGGAGATAATACAAACGTTATAAGATATTTAACAAATATTTATAAAAAATCTGGAAATACGATTACAAATGGTATTCAAAATGCAATTATACATGCATGGAATAAAACTGCAGTTGATGATTTATTAGAATATTATACGGCAAGAGTAAATCCAGAAACAGGTATACCAACACCAATGGAATTTATATATTATTATGTAGATAAAATAGAAAGAGAAATATGAAAAATAAAAAGTAAAAATAAACATATTATAGGTATTAAATAATATAATTGCTATTTATGTATTGCAAAATCTCTAATTGTATTGTAAAATAATGGAAAATACAATTAGAGATACTTTTTATTCATGAGATTTTAATTTGTTTTTGATGATAAATGTAATTTGTATCATATTTTATTTATTTTTATATTTATTCAATTATATCTATTTATAAATTTAGATTAATATTTCGTTTGTATAATTTCATATATCTTATAAAATCCAAATATTTCCAATAAATATGCTTGTGTTGAAAATAAAAAAATAATTAATATTAAAACAAAAGTATTTTGAAAGTATTTTATAAACAAAAATATTGAATCAAATCAAGAAATTTGATAGAATGAAAGGAGAAAATTTATTGAATCAATCAAAAAATTTAAAAGAAGTAGACATGCTACCTTTATCAAATGATTATGTCTTTAAAAGAATATTTGGAAAAGGTGGAAATGAAAGAATTCTAAAAAGTCTTTTAGAGGCAATATTAAAAATCAACATACAAAAGATAGAAGTAAAAAATCCCGAAATTCCTAAAGAAACCATAGATGAAAAACTAAGTATCTTAGACATTAAAGCAGAAATTAATGAAGATACAATTATTGATATTGAAATGCAGGTAGGAAATATAACAGCAATCGATAGAAGATTGATTGTATATAATGCAAAATTAATAGCAGGAGATGTTAAGGTTTCAGAAGAATATAGAAATGTAAAAGATACAATTGTCATTTGTATATTAAATGACAATGTTATAAAAAGAAATGCTTATTTAAGTTTAGCAATGTTAAAATATGAAAAAACGGAAGATATCCGATATGTTGATATGGGATATAAATCAGAAGATGAATATTTAACAAAAATGTCTAAATATTATATTATAGAATTACCAAAGTTTAGAAAAAAGAAACCAAAGGTAGCAGATTTACTAGAAAAATGGTTGTATGTAATTGGGGGCGATCAAAAAATGATAGAAGAATGTAAAAATGATAATGAAGAAATTAAAGAAGCAGTCAAACAATTAAAAGAGATGAGTGCAGATGAATACGAAAGAGAATTATATGAAATCAGAGAAAGAAGTAGGCTAACCTATAATACAGAAATGAATGAGGCTAAAAGAAAAGGATTATCTGAGGGAAAAGCTGAAGAAAAAAAAGAAATTGCTAAAAAAATGAAAGAAGAAGGACTACATATAGAATTAATCAAAAAAATAACAAATTTAACAGAGGAAGAAATTAACGCATTGTAATATATGAAGCAGTTATTCACAATGCTAACAATAAAACAGATGAACATATTATAGATATCAAAGAACATAATTGATATTTATGATATGTTTTTTTCTATATTCGACAAATTTCTACCATTTTTTTTCACCGTAAGTTACCGTCTTTTTTTCGGAAGAAGATGGTAATTTTTATTTATAGAAAGCAGAAATGTTTTTCTATAAGTACGGAAGAAAAAGGTGGTGATTAATAATGGAGGATTTATATGAAGAATTTTTAGAGTGGCTTAGAAAATGGCTTCCTTAATAAATAGAAATGAGAATAATAAAAGATAATCAGTATTAGAAGATAATGTTGATTATCTTTTTTATTTCATGTAATATATATTTAGGAGTGATAAAATTGAGACAATTAACGATTGAATATATACAAAATTTTATAAAAATTATGTTTATAAGTATATTTATATTACAATTAAATTATAAACTTCTGAATATAAGTAAAAAAACAAAAATAGAAAATTTAAAAATAATAATGAAATTAGTTCTAGTAGATATATTGAGTGTAATTATACAACAATTATCAGCATCTACGACAAGTATAATATTTTTAAATGTATTTATAGCACTAATATTTTCAAGGGAAATTGATAGAAATCTTGGTTATGCTTTATTAATTACAACAATATCAATAAGTGTAAATTATATCTTATATACGATATCGGTATTGATAAATTTTATTTTATCTAAACTTTGTAACATTAATAATGAATGCATAATATTTGTTTGTATATTATTAATATATGGAATATTAGTTAAATCAATATACAGAATAAAAAAATTGAATAAAGGGATTTCATTTTTGAAAAGAAATGAAAAGAATGAATACTTAGGAATGATTGTATTAAATATAAGCATAATTATATTTTTGTTATTTACAATATTGAAGAATATGAATACTAGTATGGAAGCTCTAAAATCAATATTTATATATGCGATCATCTTTGCCATCATCATGTTCATTACCATTCAAAAATCACTACAGTTATACTATAAACAAAAATTACAAGAAAGAGAGACAGCAGAAATAAAAGAAGAATTAAAAAGTAAGGATGAAGAAATAGAAGAATTAGAAAAAGAAAATTTAGAACTTAATAAAAAGAATCATTCAATAGCACATAAGCAAAAATCATTAGAATATGAATTAAATCAATTGTTATTAAAGAATGAAATAGCAGATGAAAGTCATATAAAAAGTAAAATAGAAACATTATCAAAAGAAATACAAAACGAAACTGCAAGTGTGGAATTAACCAAAACAAATATTCCAGAAATAGATAATATGTTAAAATATATGCAATCAGAATGTATAAAGAATAAGATTGACTTTGAATTACAAGTAAGTGGAAATGTACATCATATGATAAATAAGCATATTGCTAAAGAAGATTTAGAAATTTTATTGGCAGACCATATAAAAAATGCAATTATAGCAATTAATCATTCTAAAAATATCAATAAAAATATTTTAGTAAGGTTGGGCCTAATTGATGGTTTCTATAGTTTATACATTTATGATTCAGGTATAGAATTTAAAATAGATACCTTAATAAATTTAGGAATAAAACCAAGTACAACACATGAAAAAGATGGTGGTACAGGCATGGGATTCATGAATACATTTGACACATTAAAAAAATACAAAGCAAGTTTAGTTATACAAGAGTATGGAAAACCTTCAAAAGATAACTTTACAAAGATGATAAAAATTATTTTTGATAATAGAAATGAATATAAAATATCTTCATATCGTGAAAAAGATATACAAAAGGCAGATATAGAAAAAAGGGTTTCTTTTTAAGAATCCCTTTTTAAAATCCTATAATATCATTATATATTTCAATAGCAAATTTATCTGTCATACCAGAAATATAATAAATTATACATTTATAAAAGTCTTTTTCATTATTGAAGTCAAATATAACATTATTGATTAATTTTAATTCTTTTCGATTACCTAAATCATAATAATTAGATAAAAATCCAAGAAAGCTATTATAAAGTTTTGTAGAAACTTTAGATAGTTTATTCTTTAAACTTGATAAGGTATTTTGACCATCATAACAATATTTTAATGTATCATAGATTTCATTTATAACTAAATCAAAATATTTAATAGACGGTTTTAATCTATCTGAAAAATAAATATTTCTATAGTTAAATGCTTTAATTTTATTTAATAAATCAAAGGCTTCTTCAGAAAAACATAAACCTTTTTCAGGAGAGGAATTTTGAGCTAAATCACATACTAAATAATTGATAATAATGGTATTATTGATTTTCTTTTCTGGTAAATCATAATGTAGTAATGTATATAATTCATCTAAATGTTCATCAATAATACCTAAGCTAATAGCATCTTCAATATCTCTTCCAATATAAGATATTTTATCAGATATTTTTACGACACAGCCTTCCCAAGTATATGGTGCATATTGATTAGGTTTAAGATAGGTTGTTAAATCAATAAATTCTTCTCTAGGTTTTAAAGAATTTTCATCAATTTCTCCACAGTGAGAAATAATACCATCTCTTACTGCATATGTAAGATCTAAATTATCTTTAAATTTTTCTTTATTTTCCAATAATTCTATATTATCCACAAAATCTAATCCATTTTTTTCGTGCCAAAAAGTACATCCCAAATCCCTTTGAGAAATCGTAGATAAAATTTTTTCACCGCTATGTCCAAAAGGACTATGACCGATATCATGAGCAACCGATATAGCTTTTGTTAATTCTGTATTTAAACCTAAATAACTAGCAATCGTGTAACTGATGGATTCTACATGAGAAACGTGTTCACTTCTAGTACAAATATGATCACTTTCCGGCGAAAAGAATACTTGTGTTTTATGTTTTAATCTCTTATAGGCATTAGAATGAATAATTCTAGTATAATCCCTATCAAAAACTGAACGAATATCTCCAGGATTTGTTGGTAAGGGTTTATTTCGTTTAGATATGTTTTCCCAATTTGGATGGTTTATATTAGCTGCATAATCTTTAAATATATCTTTCATAATTTAATTTATTCCTTTCTTAGTATATATAGATTAGTGTATACTAAAAAGATAAAAAAGTCCATAAATAAAGATTAAAATTAATAAATCACTTTTTAAAGATAATTACTTTTTAAAAAATTGTCGTTATAGATGGTAGAATAAAAAATGATAAAGGAAATAAAAATGCTAGGGAAATAGGTATTATGCAGAAGATAAAACAAGAAAGATAAAAAATGACAAAAAAATGACAAAAATTTAAAGAAAAAGTAATATAAGATAAAAAATGCTATTAGTATATTTCCCGTAATTAAAATTTAAAATTTTGATGAAAAGTGCCAAAATCTATTATTTACAGCAAAAAATATATAAATTAAAATAATATTAAATAATAGACTTATAATAAGAAGAAAAAATTTATGAGGTGGAAGTGTATGAAAAACAATATGAACGATAGCAATCAAGAACAGAAAAAAGTAATGAAATATAAAAAAATGCTTTTAATTTTGCTATTGGTATTATTGGCTGTAATAGTAGTATTGATGACAATAAACAGAAAAGAAATAAGTGAATATATAAATAAACAAATACAAGGTTTAGGTGAAAATGTGCAAGCAGCAAATGCAAGCGAAATAGGAGAAAAAGGAAAAATAACATCAGCACAAATTATACAAACCAAGACAGGAACAGGACCATGGGATGCAGATGATGAGCCAGGAAATGATAGTTCAGAGGATAACAATATTGTGCGTTCATTTGATCAAGTAACATGGACAGTGGATTTAACAATGGCATTAAAAGATGGAGTAGTAGAGACAGGATTAACAGGTGGAGTAATCAACGTAGAAGCAAGTTTACCCGAAAACTGTGCTAATGTAATGAAATGGAACCTAGATAGTATGAACTGGCTTGAAAATGGAAAAGTAAGTGCAGATGGAAGAACAGTAACTGGACAATATACTATGACAGATAAAGAAACAACAATACCAGGTAAACAGACATTGGTATTTGTTTTAAGTATACAAGGAGCAGGAAATAAAACAGAAGTAATACCAACATTTACATTTTATCTAGAAGGAAATAAAGAAAATGAAAAAATAAAAATAGCAGGAGAGAACATTTTTGTAAGTGCGAAAGGAAAATACAATATCCAATTGGTTAGAAATACTAGTTTAGCATTTAAAACAAGTGTGGACTATGGCGGAGGCGAAACAAGTGGAAGAATGTATGGATATAATTTTGTGGTACAATTATATAATGAGACAGAATCAAAAGGCTTAAAGGGAATAGAATATCCAAAAGGTGATGTAACTTTTGATATAAACTTACAATTACAAAGAAGTAAATTTGAAACAACAGAATTAGAAGATATAACAGATGCATGTACGCCAGTTTTATGGAATTATAAATTAAATGATTGGAGTAGTGATTTAACTGGAAACATAGAAGGAAGAGAAATGCTTGCGAAAAGTGCATACCATAGATATAATCCATACCTTCCGTTAGGAGTATATGTAAATGATAAATATTCAACGTATGATTCAGGAGATATAAATATTATTCAAGAAGCATCTACTTTACATGTAACAGTTAGTGATTATGCTTTAAATGGAATATTTCCTTACTATGAAGCAAATTTTTCTACTTCACCAGATTCAGGGAGAGATAAAGTATATACAGATAATATAGGAGCATTTAGCATAGGATATATGCAGATTTTTGTACCAGATAATGAAGCAAGTACAATAGAAGATAGAAACTATTATTTAACAGTATCAGATAGTAATTTAAAAATGATATCTAACACAAATGAGCAAATAACAACACAAATGGCTACATCAGATGATAGCATAAGAGTACAACATGTATTATATAGAACAGACACATATGCCCATCAAATTATACTTGAAGATACTAGTGGAAGAATCATAACAAGTAACTATGATACTGGTGATGGAAAAGCTAATATTGGACAAACAATACAAGTAGCTACAAAGATAATTACAAATGCTAATAATGATAATGATATATATACTCTAAATAGGTTTTTTAAATTTGATGGAGAAGGATTAGAACCAATTTATTATAGTAATGGAAATAAATATAAATGGAGTTCAACTGTAGAAGGAAATCCAGAGTTTAGAATATGGTATGTAACCAAAAAAGATGGAAAAAATTGGACGAGTCAGACGGAAATGAATAATGCAGATATAGAGGATATGGATATTTATGATAATATAGAAGATATACCAGAAAATAAACTTTGCATAGGTATATATGCAGAATTAATTGATGGATATATTTATAGAGGAATTGCGACATCTGGAAATCATTTAGTTCTTCCATTAAGAATAAAAACAACTGCAACAATAGGAAAAACTTATGGGATGACACAAAGAACACAATTATGGACTGAAAAATTAGATAGGCGTGTATATACAGTTACAAATCCAGATGTGGAATGGCCAGATCCAGATTGGGATACAGAACATAGACAATATATAAAAACAGAATATGATGAAAATGGGGAAATAATTGAAGGAACACATAGTGGAGCTTTTCAATGGGGACAAACTGTTTTAGTAGTAGGAGCCAATTTACATGGTAGTATTCAGGCAATAGATGCAACATCTTCAGAGAAAATTAATTATGATTTTAGTAAAAATGAAAACGTAATAACATATAATATTCAGCCACAATTAGATGCAAATGCAAATATATCTACACAAATAAGTAATGTTATATTACAAGTAAAAGTAACATTACCACAAGGATTACAATATATAGTGGGAAGTAGCATAAGAGGCGGAAAAAGTTATACAGAACCTGAGATAACCAATAATAGTGATGGAACACAGTTATTAATATGGCATATATATGGCGTAACATCAGGAAAAACAATAGAGCCAATAAAATTTGATGTACAAATAGATAACGAAAGTCCAAATGGACAGCAATATACAGCAACATTTGTTGTATCAGAGGTTATAGGAGAAGATGGAATCAGTAAAATAGGTAATAGTGAAATTACCAATAGAACCTCAACAGAAACCATAAATATAATAAATTTAGCAAGTCATAGACTGTATAAGGAAGTAAAAACGCCAGTAATAGAAAAGAATGGAGAAGTTAAATATACAGTTGTATATGCAAATAATACAGACGAAACTGTTCCAGAATTTCAATTACTAGATATATTGCCATATAATGGAGATAGTAGAGGAACAGCATATAATGGAACGTATACACTAAATAGTGTGAAAGTAAATCAGACAATAAATGAAACAACACAGTCAAATACAAATTTAAAGCTATATATAACAAATTCAGATAACGTAAAAAATATGACGGCTAAAGATGAAGGAATAGGAACAGATAATATATGGTCAGAGGCAACAATAGGAAGTACATTAAATACAAATGCAAAAGGAATTGCAATAATAGGAAATTTGCAAGGAAGAGCAAGATTAGAAGTTGAAATAACATTAAATACAAGTGGAAATGTAGCCGAAAATGTATATGCAAATGATACAATGGCACAAGTATATGCAGATTCAGAACAAATGCAAACAGGAATTGTACAAGCACAAGTGGTAAATAGAAAAATAGAAGGAAAAGTATGGGAAGATAGTAATAAAAATGGAATAATAGACAATAACGAAAGCGGTATACAAGGAATAACAGTAAGATTAATAAATACAGGAACAAATCAAGAAGTAAGAAGTATAACAACAAATGCAGAAGGAGAATATAGTTTTACAGCATTGGATAGAGCAAATTATAAAGTTAAGATAGAATATGGAGATTTGTATTATTTAACAGAAAAAAATGTAGGGAATAATATAGAGATAAATAGTAAATTTAATACAAATACGAAAGAGACAGATGTGATAACAAAATTAGATTCAGTATCAGCACCAGAAATAATAGAAGAGAATGTAAATGCAGGATTAATAAAAATACAATATGATATTAATACAAAAGTAGAAGGAGAAGGGGGAAAGATTACAGGGCAAGATGAAGAAATATATGAAACAGTAGATAAAGGAGAAGATAGTAAAAAGGATATAGTAGTTACCCCAGATTATGGATATAAAGTAAGTAAAATAACCGTAAACGGAGAAGAAATAGAATTTACAGAAGAAGAAAATCATACTGTAACATTAAATAAATTTATAAATATGCAAGAAGATAAAACAGTTGTAGTCAGTTTTGAAAAAATAGAAGGAACAGTCATAACACATCATTATATAAAAGGAACAGAGGAAAAAGTACCAGCATCAGGAGGAGGTATTGTAGAAGACGTAATACAGACAGGAAATGTAGGAGACACATATACAACAAAGAAGGCAGAAAATATAGCTAATAATTATGAATATGTATCAAGTACAGACAATACAAGTGGAGAGATTGTAGAAGGAACAACAGAAGTTATTTATTACTATAAACTAAAGGAACCAAGCATAAAAACACCAGAAATAACAAAAGAAAGTAATACAGAAAAAGTAACAGATGTAAATCAAGTAATAGACTATAATATAAACTATACTACAATAATAGATGAATACATAGGAAATGTAACTATAACATTAGTAGATACATTGCCATATGAAATAGATGAGGGAAAATCCAATATAGCAGGAGGAACATATAGTAAAGAAAATAAAACAATTACATGGACAGAAAAAATTGGTGATATAGATACCTTTGTTAATATTGAAAAAGAAATCAATATAGAAAAAGAAATCAGTTTGGTATATAAAGATATAAATACAACAAAAGAAACTATAGAAAATAAAGTAACAGGAACAATCAAATTAGATACACCAGAAAAAGAACAAACAACGGAAACAACAGAAGAAATACCAACAGAATATTTAGTAAATATTCCAGTGACAAAAGTATGGAAAGATAATGAAATACAAGCACAAAGAAGGCCAGAAAGTGTAATAGTCATACTAAAAGCAAATGGAGTAGAGGAAGATAGATATGAACTAAGTGAGAAAAGTGCAAAAACAGCAGATAACAATACGTGGACATATACATTCACAGACTTACCAAAATATAATAGTCAAGGACAAGAAATACAGTATACAGTAGAAGAGCAAGAAAAAACAGAAGGAGACTTAAAATTCTATACAAGTAAAGTGGAAGGAACAACAATAACAAACACATTTACAAAACCAACAGATACAATCAGTATAGATGTAAACAAAGAATGGGTAGACCAAGAAAACAAATATGAAAAGAGACCAGTATCTATCAGATTAGAAGTAAAAAATGGAGAAGTAGTTGTAAAAAGTGAAGTAGTAACAAAAGAAAATAATTGGGTAGCAACATTTACAAACCTGCCAAAATATAATGATAATGGACAAGAAATAGAATATACAGTAGATGAAGAAGAAGTATTAGCAAATGACTTGTTCTACTATGGAAAAGAAATAAAAGGAGTAACAAATAAAGTAGGAACGACAGATGAAAAAGAAGCGACGATAACAAACACAATGACAAAAATTCCATCAACAGTAGTGGTAAAATATGTGGATAAAAACACAGGAAAAGAAATATCAAAAGAAAAGACAAAAGAAGGAATTGTAGGAGATTCATTTGATGTAGCAGAAGATAAAAAAGAGATAGAAGGATATACATTAGTAGAAGAGCCAGAAGAGAAGACAGGAACGTATACAGTAGAACCACAAGAAAAAATCTATTATTATGCAAAAAATACAAGCGTTATAGTAAAATATTTAGAACAAGATAATACACCAGAAGATACAGCAGATAACAAAGTATTAGCAGAAGAAAAAACAATACTAGGATATGAAGGAGAAAGATACTCAACAGTAAAAGAAGATATAGCAGGATATACACTAGTAGATAACACAGATAACACAAGTGGAATAATGCAAAGAGATGAAATAGAAGTTATTTACTACTATGCACAAGATACAAAAGTCATTGTAAAATATCTAGAAAAAGATACAAATGTTGTATTAGCAGATGAAGAAATAATAAAAGGATATGCAGGAAAGGCATATGAGACAGAGCAAAAGAAAATAAATAACTATACATTTGTGGAATCAACAAATAATACAGAAGGAACCATGACCAAAGATATAATAGAAGTCATCTACTATTATGCGCAAAACACAAAAGCAACCGTACAACACATAGATAGAGAAACAGGAGGAATCTTAAAAGAAGAAACAGAAAATGGAAAAGTAGGAGACCTATTTGAAACACATGCAGAAGACTTTGAAGGATATGTATTAGTAGAAAGCCCAGAAGAGCCAGATATCATCATGGATAAAACAGGAGAACAAATTGTAAAATACTATTATGCCCATGTATCAGCAGGCGTTGTGGAGAAACATATAGATGATATCACGGGAGAATTGCTATATAGTGAAGAACATGAAGGAAATGAGGGAGATATCTATAACATACCATCAAAAATATTTGAAGGATATGACTTAGTAACAGAAGATGAAGAAGGAAACAGTAGATTACCAGAAAATAGTGAAGGAAAAATGAAAAGAGATGAAGTTATAGAAGTTAAGTACTATTACATAAAAAAAGCAAAAGTCATTGTAAAATACTTAGAATATGATGAAACACCAGAAGATAGTACAGATAATCAAGTATTAGCACAAGAAGAAAGAATAGAAGGCCATGAAAATGATTATTATGAGACAGAAGCAAAAGAAATAGAAGGTTACAATCTAGTAGAAACAACAGACAATACAAAAGGAATCATGTTAATAACGAAAAATGCAGATGGAACCTATAATGCAGAAATAGAAGTGATATACTACTATAAAAAGATAGCAGGAGGCGTCATAGAAAACCATATAGATATAACAACAGATGAAGAATTAGCAACAGAAAGGCATGAGGGAAATGTAGGAGATGCCTATGATATACCATCAAGAGAATTTGAAGGCTATGACTTAGTAATAGAGGACAAAGAAGGAAATAGTATGTTGCCGGAAAATGCAAAAGGAAAAATGACAGAAGAAGAAATCGAAGTAAACTATTACTACCAAAAACGAGCGAGAGTAAAAGTAGAGTATATAGATAAAATAACAGAAGAAAAACTAGATGAAGACGAAATAGAAGGACATGTAGGGGATGAATATAGTACAGAAGAGAAAGAATTTGACGGATATGATTTAGTAGAGAAACCAGAAAATAGTGCAGGAGAGATGACAGAAGAAGAGACAGTGGTTAAATACTATTATGCAAGAAAAGCAGAAGTAGAAGTCAAATACTTAGAAAAAGGAACAGAAAATGAAATAGCAGACAGTAAGAAAATAAATGGATATGTAGGAGACGACTATGAAACAGAAGAAAAAGATATCCCATACTATAACTTTGTAGAAAAGACAGAAAACTACAAAGGAAAGATGGAAAAAGAGAAAATAACTGTTATCTATTATTATGAGAAACAAGTATTTAATTTAGGAATAGACAAATGGGTATCAAGTGTAAACATAAATGGAATCAGCCAAGGAGGAAGAAATATTAATAATAAAGATGAAGTATATAAAGTAGATATCCATAGAAAGAAAATAGAGACAGCAGACATGAAAATCACATATAAAATAAGAGTAACGAATAAAGGAGAGATAGAGGGAACAGCAGGAGAAATTGTAGAAAATATTCCATCAGGATATAGTTATCATCAAGAAGACAATAAAGTACACTGGGAAGAGAAAAATGGAAAGTTAGTAACAGATGCATTAAAAGATGAAACGATAAAAGCAGGAGAATATAAAGAAATAGAAATTGTATTAAGATGGGATAGAGGAGAAGAAAATTTCGGACAAAAAGATAATTTTGTAATCCTAAGTAATTTAGAGAATCCAGCAGGGTATGAGGATATAGATAAAACAGATAATAATGCAACATCAAGTATGATTATAACAATAGCAACAGGATTAGATCATAATGATAGAATTATTTTATTAGTAACAGTACCAATATTAATGCTAATAAGTATAGGATTAATGTTTGGGTGTAAGAAGAAAAAAGAGAAGAATTAATAATGTTAAAATAGTATAAAAAGGGAATTTGATTGAATTTAAGTTCAATTAATTCCCTTTTTTATATTCATAATTAAAGTTTAAAATAAAATGTTGAAAATAGAAATATGAAGTAGTATAATGAAAAAAAGCTATAGGAGGTATAAAAATGTTACATGTTATGAAAGATGATTTTGATGAGAGCCCAGAAGATATTTTAAATTCAATTAATAATATGTTGAAAAAGAAAGAAGAAACAGAAAAATCAAATAATAAAAAAGAAGATGAACAAAATAAATAATTAAAGGGGTAAAAAAATGGCAAATTCAAAATTAATTGTAGTAGAAGGGGCACAAGGTGCAGGAAAAACAACAGTAACGGATTTTTTAAGATATTCATTAAGTTATACAAATTTATATAGGTTATGTGGAACTTCGGATAGTTCAAAAGAAGGAAAGAAAAAAGCAGAGGATATGTATATAAATTTATTAGAATATATAAAAAAGATGGAGAATAAAAGTATTAATTTAGTATTTGATAGAACATTTTTTACAGAAGAAAATTATTGCAGACTTGGAAAGAAGGATTATACATTCACAGATGTATATGAAAAATTATTAGAAGATTTTAGTAAATTAGATTTTGAAATATATTACATAACACTATATTTAAAAGATGTAGAAAAATATAATACAAGATTAGATAGAAAAGATAAAGCTACATTTAAAAATTCAAAATTTGAAGCAGAAAATAGTATTAATCAACAAAGAGTTTATCTAGAAATGGCAGAAGATATAAAGAAAAAATATCCAAATATAAAAGTAGCGAATATTGCAAATGACAGAGATTTTGAAGAAACTAAGAAAGAATTAAGAAAAGTTATTGGATATTAAAAAAGAGAGAAAAATAAAGAAAAAAAGAGAAAAACAATGAAATACTTAAAAACAGGATTATTAGAAAACAAAAAAAATACATCATTGGTAAAATGTGACAAAAATGAAATTTGTCATATTTATACTATCTACTGTATAATATATATCGATGGTGCATTATTCTAGTCGCACTTAAGTTTATGAGGGTGGGGCTAAAAATCCACTAAAGGGCAAATCGTTGAAGTTTCTTGAATGTGCGCGAAACGCCAAGTTTGTGTGTGTTCAGGAAGTAAGAGGTTAGGGTATTATATAATGGCATATATAAGATTCCCTGATTTCGCGGAGGCTTAAATTAATGATAA
The DNA here is from genome assembly GCA_944386365.1 of uncultured Clostridia bacterium. GTDB lineage: Bacteria > Bacillota > Clostridia > TANB77 > CAG-508 > CAG-269. Next base: position 140,464 of record CALXAT010000002.1, on the reverse strand, counting down.
ATGAATCTTTTTATACATAATTTAAGAGTAACCTGTGATGAGTGCCAAGACACAAAAAGCACAGAGTAGCCTGTCTTGAGTGAATGTATTGGGATTAAATAATTAGTAAAACGTAGTTTTGGCCAAATTAGTTTTACTGTACTTATGAAATTTCATTTGCAAAAAGGACTAATAAACTTATACAAGTGTGTTAAGGAAAACTTCTAGAATGTTTGCTTTCATAAAAGCATAGAAGTCTTTGGATTAAGGTACAGATTTAAGTGGCGATCTGGTGTCTATAATTCTATAGATGTTTCCCTTAAATGGAAACGGCAATAACAGTAATGTTATGTGGGAAATAGAGAAATTCGACCAGACCTAAACTGTAAAATTTACTTAGACTTTTGCCATCTTAAACTAAAAATTATTATAGAGGAAATCTTGGGAAAACTCGAGTATTTCCTCTTTTGTAAATTATAAATAAATAATTATAAAATAAGAAGAAAGGATTAGTTAAATTTGAAAGAAAAAACAAAAAAAGAAAAAGCAAAACCGCAAAGAGAAGAATCTGAAAAAATAAAAAGAGAAATGAAAAAGACAATAAGGCAAGAAAGTGCAAAAACAGAAAAAGAAAATGAGAAAGAAATAGAAGAAGTAAAAGAAAAAATAGAACAGAAAAAAAGAAAAAAGGAAAAAGAGAAAAAGAAAGATGAAAATATTAAATGGTTTATAGAAGTATCTATTATGACTTTTATATTATCAATGGTATTTTCATATATATCCACAAATGGTGTATCAAATTTAAGTTTGATACCAGCCATATTGATTTTAGTTGCAGTTATTTTAGTAGGTATTATATTTGACATTATAGGTGTGGCAGTAACGGTTGCGGATGAGAATGAATTCCATGCAAAAGCAACAAAAAAAGTAAAAGGATCTAAGGACTCTATAAAATTAATTAGAAATGCACCAAGAGTTGCCAATATTTGTGCAGACGTTATAGGAGATATATGTGGTGTACTAAGTGGTGCCATAAGTGCATTGATTGCTGTAAAAATAGCAGACCAATTTGGATTAAATTTTGATTTACAGTTCTTATTAAGTGCTTTGGTTTCAGCTTTAACGGTTGGTGGAAAGGCATTAGGAAAAAATGTTGCAAATAGTAAATCGACTGAAATTGTTCATGCTGTGGGTATGTTGTTTAATAAGTTTAGTAGAAAAAATGATAAAAGGTAAAGTAAGAAGGAGTAGGGATACTTCTTCTTTTCTTATATAACAAGGTTAAACGCCTTATAAAAATAATCTATATTGAAAATAATATAAAAATATAATAGAATAGGAAAAGATGAAAATAATAACTATGAGGTGAAAAAATGAAAGTTTTAATAACAGGAGCATCATCAGGAATTGGAAGAGATATGGCAAGAATTTTAGCTAAAAAAGCAGATGAATTGGTACTAGTTGCAAGAGATGTTACAAAATTAGAAAAAGTAAAAAAAGAATTAGAAAAAGATACGAAAATAGAAATCTTATTTATGGATTTAAGTATAGAAGAAAATTGCATAGAACTCCACAATAGTGTAAAAGATGTGGATATCTTAATTAATAATGCAGGCTTTGGAGATTGTGGAAATTTTACAAAGACGAGTTTAGAAAAAGACCTAAATATGATAAGGACAAATATCATAGCTTATCATATATTAACAAAATTATATCTAGCAGATATGAAGAAGAAAAATAGCGGAAAAATATTAAATGTGGCATCCATTGCAGGTTTTATGCCAGGACCATTGATGGCAACATATTATGCTACCAAAAATTATGTAGTTAGATTATCGGAAGCAATTAGAGAAGAGTTAAAAAAAGAACATTCAAAAGTACAGATTAGTATATTATGTCCAGGACCTGTTGCAACCAATTTTAATAGAGTTGCCAATGCGGATTTTCACTTAAGAGAAGCAAATAGTATGCAAGTTGCAAAATATGCGATTAAAAAATTAGAAAAAGGTAAGTTTTATATTGTTCCAGGAATGGATGTAAAAATAGCAAGATTTGGAGCAAAATTATTACCAACAACAATCATTAGTAAATTTGCCTATATGGCACAAAAAAGAAAAATAGGTGGGAAATAGATTCCACCTATAAATTTCCTATAGCTGTTTTAATAACTTGTATAGAATTTTCTAATTTTAATTTTTCACTTTTTTCTAAATCAAGTGTATTTGATTTTTCAATACCATCTTTACCAATAATAGATGGTGTACTTATAAATATACCATAATCTTCTAAGTAGGAACATACAGGTAAACATACCTTTTCATCAAAAATAATGGCTCTTGTAATTCTACTTAAAGCAGATGCAATTCCATAACATGTAAATCCTTGTGATTTTGAAACTGCAAATCCTGCTTTTTTTACTCTATTTTCAATATCTGTTATTTCTGATTCAGGTAATTTTTCTGCATTAACAGTAGACCAAGGAATGAATTGGCTATCTCCATGTTCACCTAAAACAAGACCAGTTACTTCTGTTATTGGCTTATGATATTTTTCAGATAGAATATATCTTAATCTAGCAGTATCTAGAAGTGTTCCAGAACCAATTACTTTTAAAGGATTGCAATTGGCATACTTCCATGTTACATATGTCATAACATCTAAAGGATTTGTAGCTAATAAATAAATCCCAGAAAAATTGGTTTTATTTATTTCAGAAATAATGCTTTTTAAAATAGAATTTGCTTTATGCAAATCTTCCATCCTAGAACTTTTTAAATCTGACTGACTAGGTCCAGCTGTAATACAAATGATATCAGCATCTTGACAATCAGAATAATTTCCAAGTTTTACATTGGTTGAAGTATTTAAATTGTAAATACTATGATTTAAATCAGCAACTTTTCCATATAATTTCTCAGTATTAACATCAATTAAAACAAGTTCTTTTATATCTAAACATTGATTTAATAAAGAATAGGCATATGTCATACCAACATTTCCACAACCAATAATAACAAGTTTATTCAAATTTATTACCTCCTAAATATATTTAAAGACATCACCTAACTTTTCATGCATAACTAAAGTTGCTAAATTATCATAAGGTGTTACGTCTTTATTAATCAAAATTAAATCATTTCCTTTATAGTAATGAATAAGACTACTGGCAGGATAGACGGTTAGTGAAGTTCCTGCAACAATTAGTGTATCACAGTTAGAGATTGCATGAATGGCAGAAGAAACGACAGAATTGTCCAAAGATTCTTCATAAAGTACAACATCTGGTTTTATAATGCCCCCACATTCACAATAAGGTATAGATTTTGAAGAAAAAACCGTTTTGGCATCATAAAATTTACCACAGTCCATGCAATAATTTCGTAAAATACTACCATGTAATTCATATACTGTTTTTGAGCCAGCTTTTTGATGTAAGCCATCAATATTTTGTGTAACAATGGCTTTTAATTTACCTTGTTTTTCTAATTCAGCCAATTTTATATGTGTGATATTTGGTTTGTAATCTAAAGCATTCATTTTATTTCTGTAAAATTCAAAAAAATCTTCTGTATGGTTAATAAAAAAATGATGACTTAAAATTTCCTCAGGAGGATATTTATATGTTTGATGATATAACCCGTCTTTACTTCTAAAATCCGGTATACCACTTTCAGTAGATACACCAGCACCTCCAAAGAATACAATATTTTGACTTTCCTTAATAATAGTATTGAAAGCATCAATTTTTTTATTCATAAATATCACCATAAATATTATATAATTAAAAATAATAAAAGAAAAGTAATTCGTAAAAAAATATCTAATTATTGACAAACCCAAACATACATTCTATAATTTAGTTGGTGATAATATGGAACGTCAGATATTGCATGTAGATGTGAATAATGCATTTTTAAGTTGGACAGCAATTAATATGTTAAAAAAAGGAAGTAAAATAGATATAAGAGAAATACCAGCCGTTATTGGAGGAGATGAAAGCAAAAGATCTGGAATTGTTCTAGCTAAAAGTATGAAAGCCAAGGAGTGTGGCGTAAAAACTGCTGAAACTATATATCAAGCAAGAATAAAATGTCCAGGATTAAAAGTTTTTCCATCAGATTTTAAGATTTATAGACAATATTCTAATCAGTTGTATCAACTATTATTAGAATATACAGATAAAATAGAAAGATTTAGTATCGATGAGTGTTTTTTAGATATGACACAATATTTAATGAATGATACATTGTTAAATAAAGGAAAAGAAATCAATAAAAGAGTAAAGGAAGAATTAGGCTTTACAGTAAATGTTGGCGTAGCGCATAATAAGTTATTAGCCAAAATGGCATCTGATTTTACGAAACCAGATAGAGTTCATACACTTTTCGAAAATGAAATACCAGATAAAATGTGGATACTTCCAGTATCAGAACTCTTTATGCTTGGAAAAAGGACAGTTCCTAAATTGCTAAATATGCAAATTAAAACAATAGGAGATTTAGCAAAAACAGATAAAAAAATGTTGCAAAATAAATTTGGTAAGCATGGAATCATGATGTGGGAATATGCAAATGGTATAGATGATTCAGAAGTGAAGTATATAAAAGAAAAACCAAAAGGCATAGGAAATTCAGTAACATTACCAGAAGATATTTCTAATATAGATAAATTAGAGGAAATATTATTAGCACTAACAGAACAAGTTACCTATAGATTACGAAAAGAAAAAATGTTAGCAAAAGTAGTGAATGTACAATTAAGAAATAAAGATTTTGTGGATACTTCGCATCAAAGGAAAATGCTAAATGCAACAGCAAATACGAAAGAAATATTTAATAATGCAAAAGAATTATTAAAACAAATGTATATAAAAGGAACACCTATAAGGTTAATAGGGCTTAGAGTGGATGATTTGACCGATAAAGAAGAAATGCAATTGTCATTATTTAAAGATACGAAAAATGAAAAACAAGAAAAATTAGATAAAACGATTGATAAGTTAAAAGAAAAATATGGATATAATTTAATTACAAGAGCAGGAAAAATGGATGTAGAAGATTTAATAAAATTCAGAAAAGATGATGTAAAGTAAGAAGAAAGAAAATATTTGTATTGTGCATAAAAAAAATTTATGATATATTAAAAGTAATGAAATGAATGAATAAATGAAAAGATAAAAAGGAGGAAAAAATGTTAGAAGTATTATGTCATAGTAGCATTAGAATAACTGAAAATAAAACGATATATATTGATCCTTTTAAAATTGATAAAAATTATCAAGATGCCGATTATATATTTTGTACACATTCACATTATGACCATTTTTCACCAGAAGATATAGAAAAAGTAAAAAAAGAAGATACCATATTGATTATACCTATGGACATAGAAGATAAAGCAGAAAAAATATTTGATAAAAGAAATATATATGTTGTCGAGCCTGGAAAACAATATACTGTTAATGGATTAATATTTGAAACAACATATGCTTATAATTTAAATAAAGCATTTCATCCTAAAGAAAACAAATGGGTAGGATATATTATTGAAATGAATAAGAAAAAATATTATATAGCAGGAGATACAGATAATATAGAAGAAATTCAAAATATAGAATGTGATGTGGCATTCATACCAATAGGTGGAACCTATACAATGGACTATAAAGAAGCAGCAACATTAGCGAATCATATAAAAGCAAATATTGTAATTCCAATACATTATGGAAGTATTGTTGGTGATAAGGAAGATGCAATAAAATTTAAAGAACAAGTACAAAATAAGGAAGTAAAAATTTTAATGTAATAGGAGGAAAAAATGACTACTGAAACTGAAAAAAAAATATATGAAATGATAGACCAAATACCAGTTACAGAAAAGAATAGAAAAAAGATAGAAGAGGTAAGGCTTGCAGTACAGATGGGAGACTATAGAACCGCTTTAAGCAAAATAAAAGAATTAAATAGTGATGATGAGGAAGATGAAGAAGAAATAGTAGAAACAGTAGAAGAAGATAACGAAGGTGTTTTTCCAAAAGAATTAAGTAATCCAGAATTAGAATATACATATATGGGATTATTATTAGAAAATCCAAAATCTATTTCTAGATATTACTTTTTATATAGAGAATGTTATTTTGAAGATGACAAAATATTAAATGTATATAAAAGTGTTCTATTTACAGAAGGAGGAAGGTATACTCCAGAAATAGCAAAAGATGGATTTAACTTCTCTAAGGATTCAGAAGAAGTGTATAAGTTTAAAAATCAATTAAAGAAAAATGTTAGAGACAAAGGCTATGACATGGAAAGAATATATACAGAATTGAAAAAGTTATTTGTTTTAAGAAAAGCTTATACAACAAATCCTGTAAAAAATATTCAAGATAAAATTATTGAAATTATCCATTATAAATTATATAACCAAATGTCAGTAGAAGAAGTAGAAGCTGCAGTAAATCAAGTAACTGTAACAGATAAATTTAAACAAACCATATTAAATAAGAATTTAACAAGTTTTATTGAAGAAGGTTCTAATAATTTAGCCAATGGGTTACCATTACCATTTCCAATTCTTACACAAGTATTTAAAGGGATTAGAAAAGGAGAAACAATGGCATATGCAATGCCATCTAACTCAGGAAAAAGTAGATTTGCTATTAACTTAGCGGCATATACTGCATTTGTAAATAAGAAAAAAGTTTTAATCATTTCTAATGAGATGTCTGAAGAAAAAATGAAATTATGCTTGATAACAACAATAGTTAATAATCCAGAAATTCAAAAAATTCATGGACAAAAAGTTAGTATAACAGAAAATGAAATTCTTGCATTACAATTTAAAGCAGATGATCCTAAAAAAGTAAAAGTTGATGAACAAGGGCATATACTAAAAGAAAAAGATGAAAAACAAAAAGACTTTATAAAACGATTAGAAAAAGAATCTTCACAATTTAATAAAGTCATTGCAGTAACAGATTGGATTAATAAAGAGATTAATAATTCTATCTATTTTATGAATATAACAGACCATACCAATGATGAATTGAAAAAAGTCATTATGAATTATTATTATAAAGAAAAAATAGAATATGTATTTTATGATACATTAAAAACAGATACAGCCAATATTGGTAATGCTGAAGAAATAAAGAAAACAGCAACGATTTTATCCAATATAGCACAAAATTTTGAAATATTTATATGTTCTTCATTACAATTAGCAGAAGCTTCTACTTTACCAATTAATTTGGATGTAAATGACTTAGCAGTAAGTAGAACGGTAAAAGAAGTATTAGATACATTGTGCTTAATCAAACAAATTAATAGAGAGAATCTTCAGGATTATGAATATTCTTTAAAAGAAGTAGATACTAAATTTTATGACTTAAAGAAATATGACGATCCAGATGTTAGATATTATGCTTGCGTAGTGGATAAGAATAGGGCAGGTCCAAAACCAAAATTAGTTTTTAGATTAAATTTAGCATATAATAGCTGGGAAGAATTAGGATACTTAAGACTAAAACAATCTGGAAATGAAGAAGAAAATATGTAAAAAGAGAAATAGTAGTAATGAAAATAAAAAAATTTACTACTATTTTTAATATATTTAATTGAAAAATGGAATTGAAATCCAGTTTATAAAGGTTATATTTATTATACAAAAAAGTAAATGTCTAAATCCATCGAATATTGTAAGAAGATAAACATATACTACATTTTAAGATATCTAAAAAATCGAAATATTAGAAGGAAGATAAAAAACGGTAGAAATATGTAAAATATTGCGATGAAAAGTTCTTGCAAAGTCAGTATCTTCATAGTATTATGAGAAAGTACGAATGAAGAAAGGGAGATGAGGATGAGAACTTTTTTTGGTGGAAAATTTATAGAAAAAGAAAAATTAATAGAGGCTGGGATTCATTATCCTATAAAATTAGAATATTATAAAAAGATCAATGAAGATCAATTTGTAAAAAAGGAAAATGCAAAGTTTGGAATAGCCGTTGTAAAAACAGAGTATATACCGAATAATACGAAAATAGAAAATAAGGAAATAACCTATTTATCAAATGATGAGCAAAAAGTAGAAAAAATATTAAAACTTTTTAAAGAAAATGAGGTTACACCAATTGGGGTTGAAGATATAATAGAAGACTTAAGTAAAGAATTATTTTAATTGGTTTCAAAAGGGAGAAATCATGAAATATTGTAAAAAACTTGCAAAATATTTTCTTTTAAGCTAGAATACTATATGTAGAAATAGAATAAGAAAAAACAAATGGAGGAAGTCTAAATGGCTGATAAATTAATTATCGTGGAGTCACCAGCAAAAGCAAATACGATAAAAAAATTCTTAGGTGGCAATACAAAAGTTGTAGCATCAATGGGACATATTAGAGATTTACCTAAATCAAAAATGGGAATTGATATAGAACATGATTTTGAACCACAATATATAAATATTAGAGGAAAAGGTGATTTAATAAAATCACTAAAAAAAGATGCTAAACAAGCAAAAAAAATATATATTGCAACTGACCCTGACCGTGAAGGAGAAGCAATTGCATGGCATTTAGCCAAAATTTTGGAAGATGAAAAAGATAAAATAACAAGAGTAACATTTAATGAAATTACAAAAACAGCAGTACAAAAAGCGATTAAGGAACCTAGAGATATTGATATAAATTTAGTAGATGCACAACAGGCAAGAAGAGTCTTAGATAGAATTGTAGGATATAAAATTAGCCCTGTATTGTGGAAAAAAGTTAGAAGAGGACTATCTGCAGGAAGAGTGCAATCTGTTGCTGTAAAATTGATTGTAGATAGAGAAAATGAGATAGAAAATTTTATTCCAGAAGAATATTGGAATATATATGCAAATTTAGAAGATGCAAAGACCAAAAAAGAATTTGAAGCACATTTTTATGGAAAAGATGGCAAGAAACAAGAAATTCATTCTAATGAAGAAGTACAAGCAATATTAGAAAATATAAAAAATGCAAAATATGTTGTTAGTGAAGTAAAAAAAGGCGAGAAGAAAAGAACACCTGCACCACCATTTACAACAAGTACAATGCAACAAGAAGCTTCTAGAAAATTAGGATTTACATTAAAAAAGACAATGTCTATTGCACAAGGATTATATGAAGGTGTAAAAATACCTGAAAAAGGTACAGTTGGATTAATCACTTATATGAGAACAGATTCAACAAGGATATCAGAAGAAGCAAGAAGTGTTGCAAAAACACAAATTACAAAAATATATGGTGAGAATTATTATGAAAACCGATATTATAAAACGAAAAAAGATGCACAAGATGCGCATGAGGCAATAAGACCAACATATATAGATATAGAACCAGATAGTATAAAAGATAGTTTATCAAAAGACCAATACAAATTATATAAATTGATTTATAATAGATTTCTAGCAAGTCAAATGCGTGCAGCTGTATATGATACAGTAAATGTGACTATAAAAGCAAATGAATATGATTTTAAAGCAAACGGACAAACTTTAAAATTTAAAGGATTTATGACATTATATGTAGAAGGAACAGATAATGAGGAAAAAGAAGAAGAAGGTATGTTACCAGAGCTTGAGGAAAATCAAGAAGTAAAATTAAAAAAATTAAATCCAAAACAAAGCTTTACAGAACCACCAGCAAGATATACAGAGGCAAGTTTAGTAAAGGCATTAGAAGAAAAAGGAATAGGAAGACCAAGTACATATTCACCAACAATTACAACCATATTAGAGAGAAGATATGTTGAGAAAGATAAAAAACAGCTCTATCCAACAGAATTAGGAAAGATTGTTAATAAGTTATTAACGGAAAATTTCGCAGATATTATTAATGTAGAATTTACTGCCAAGATAGAAGATGAATTTGACGAAATAGCGGAAGGACATGAAAAATGGAAAAAGATGATTAGAGATTTTTATGGACCATTTGAGGATGAGGTTGAAAAAGTAGAAAAAGAATTAGAACATGTAGAAATGGTTGATGAAGTTTCAGATGTAAAATGTGAAAAATGTGGCAGGATGATGGTATATAAATATGGGAAATATGGAAAATTTTTAGCATGTCCAGGCTATCCAGAATGCAAAAATACAAAACCAATTGTAGAAACAATTGATGTACCATGTCCTAAGTGTGGTGCAACAGTACAGATTAGAAAAACTAAAAGAGGAAGAAAATATTATATTTGTGAGAATAATCCAAAATCATGTGATTATATCTCATGGAATAAACCTAAAAAAGGAGAAAAATGGAATCCTGAAGAAAAGGAAGAAATTGAAAAAGAAACTAAGGAAAAAAAGAAAAAGACAACAAAGCGTACAAAAGTAACAAAAACGAAAAAAACGACAAGTCAAAAAAATAAATAAAGTGAGAAGAAGAAAAATATGAACAAATATAAATTAGAAATAACGGTATTTTTAAGTGGAGCATTGACAATGATGCTAGAATTAATAGCAGCCAGAATCTTATCACCATATGTAGGAAGTTCCAATTTAATATGGACAACAATCATCGGAATTATGCTAACAAGTATGAGTATTGGATATTGGTTTGGAGGAAAAATAGCCGATAAAAATAAAGATAATGATGCGAATATTTTGTCTAATTATTTACTAATTTCAGCAATTGCTACTAGTTGTATACCAATATTAGAAGTAAAATTTATTGATGTATTGTCACAATTATCAGATAATTTGGTATTAGTAGCCATTATCTGTGCAACAGTAACTTTTGGAATACCAAGTTTTTTACTAGCTACAGTATCTCCAATAGCGGTCAAAATCAAAAATAATAGTATAGATAATGTAGGAGCAACCTCAGGAAAAATATCATCATTATCTACAATCGGTAGTATTTTTGGAACATTTTTTGCTGGTTTTATTTTAATACCGAATCTAGGTGTAAGAAATATTATACTGGGATGTTCTCTGGTATTATGGATTTTATCTGTATGTCTATTTAATAAAAAAGATAAAAAATACTATGCATTAATGCTATTAGAACTAATTGTGATTGTTGGATTGAATATGTTAGGAGGATACTTTTTTAGTCATTCACATCCAGAAATTATAAGTGATGTAGATTCTGAATATAGTAGAATATGGGTTAAAGAAATAAATGTAGGTGAAAATCAATACAAAACATTACAAGTAGATACAGGCTTAGAATCTTATATAAATCAAGAAACAGGAGAAATGGGAGCAAAATATTTATCATATTATGATTTGTTTGAATATTATAACAAAGACGCAAAAGATGCATTGATGATAGGTGGAGCAGCATACACTTATCCAATGCATTATTTAAAAAAATATGAAGATAAAAAAATAGATGTGGTAGAAATAGATGATAAGATGACTAAAATTGCAGAAGAAGAATTTGGATTAGATAAGAATAATTCAAATTTAGGTCTAATTACACAAGATGGAAGAAGCTATTTAAACTATAATAAAAAGAAATATGATACCATCTTAATAGATGCCTTTAAAGGTTTAAATGCGCCATTTGAATTGACAACTTATGAGGCTATGCAAGAGGCATATAATGATTTAAATGAAAATGGAATTGTAATTACAAATATTATATCTTCCATAGAGGGAGAAGATGCAGACTTTATTAAATATGAATATAGTACATATAAAGCAATATTTGATGATGTAAAAGTCTTTCAAGTAAATCCAGATCGTCCAAATGATGAAGAGCAAAACTTAATTCTAGTGGGAATAAAAGGAACTTTAGATATTAATAAGGATAAAGAAGAAGCATATAAGAATTTGCTAAATAATGAAATAAAAGACTTTACAAGTGATAAGCCAATTGTTACAGATGATTATGCTCCAATAGGAGATTAATAAAACAATAAGTCAAGACAATATCATTAAAAAGTCTTGACTTTTATCAATATATTTGTTATTATATTACTTGCGAAATGCGGGAATAGCTCAGTTGATAGAGCGCTGCCTTGCCAAGGCAGAGGTCGCGGGTTTGAGCCCCGTTTCCCGCTCCAATTTGTTCTATTTTTTAAATTAGAGCATATAATCTAATATATGGCGACATAGCCAAGTGGCTAAGGCACGAGTCTGCAAAACTCTGATCCCCGGTTCGAATCCGGGTGTCGCCTCCACGAGATAGAAAAATAATGAAATCAAAATAGGTTTCATTATTTTTTATTATGTTTCAAATAGTTACTATTTTCAACGAGTTTCACAGATTTTTAAGTAAAAGTAATTCAGCAAAAACTTTAATATTTTTTATTGAATTTTATAAAAGTAATAAAAAATTGCATTAAAATTGCATTAAAAAAATGGTACGAATTGCATTAAAATTGCATTAAAAAATCTGCCTAACTTAAAGACAGATTTGAATTTCTATTTTTTATAGATTTTTCTATTTCTTGTTCAATAAAATCATCCAATATATGTGCATAAGTTTTTCTTAAAACTTCAACAGATGTTCCAACTATAACAGATATTACTTCTATTCTAATACCATTTTCTATCATTCTTGTAACAGCAGTATGCTTCATCATGTGTGTATTGCAGCCATCCTGTAAGTTTAATTTTATTCCTGCCTGACGACAAACTCTTTTGAATATGGCATTAAAAGAGCTATGATTGATTAGGCTACCATTTTTGGTACAAAATAAAAGATTATTTGAATTGTTTTGTATATTACTAGCTACTTCATATTGCTCATCTATAATTGAGATAAATTCATTTTCATCAAATAGTACACCAAAAGGGACGTATCTAACATCTTTTTTTCCTGCCATTTTTTTCTTTCTACCAGTTTTTGTACTTTTTCCTATAATGACTTCATTATTAATATTTTTCGTGAGTGTTGTTTTTACTATTACTTTTTTTAAATCTTTATTGATATTTTCATCTTTATCTAAAGAACAAATTTCACCGATTCTCATTCCTGTTGCTAATCCAAATCTTATAATATTTTTTACTGTTTTAGCATCTATTTTACTTTTCTTAATATCAATAAGCTTATCTTCATTTTCATTTATATATTTTAATAGTTGCTTTTCTTCATCTAATGTAAAAGCTATAACTTCATTAGGTTCTACATTAGATTGTAATGAATTTCTTTTTATGTTATCCATTGTGTTTAAATTGCACAATTTGAAAGCACCTTTTATCTCATCATAATTTTTTTCTAATTGTGATTGAGATGTATTAGTAGAAACAAAAAATTTTAAAGCTTCCTTTATATCTTCTTCGGTAATTTCAGACATTTTCATTTTAGATATACTATGAGAACAGATCGTGTTAATAGTTTCAAGATTTCTATTGTATGAATTTTCAATTATTTCATTGTTTTCTAGTTTTTGTTTTTCATTTTCTTTCATTGTTTCTTCTAATGTTAAATCGCCATGTTTGATATTCTCCATTAATTTTAATTTTTCTTCTTGAATATCTTTCTTGGCATTAACTTCTTTTTTAGTTTTTCCACTTCCTAATGTTTTTCTTCCATTTTTTGTAGATATTTGAGCAAATGTTTTTTTATAAATATAAAATCTATCACAGTTTTTGCCCTCACATTTTTTACATTTATCACATTTTATCCAACCTTGTCTTTGATTACAAAAACTTCTATCTTCACATTCGCTACAAATTTTGCACATATTATTATTATCAAAATCTTTTTTTAATTTTTGAATTGTTTCATAAATGGTTCCTTCTCCATTTCCTCTAGACATAAAAATACCTCCATTTTCAATAAATTTTAAATTCAACTATTGAAAATGAAAGTATTTTTTGATATTATAATACTATAATCACTTTCAATAGTGTTTATGTGTGAGAATTTATGTACCGTGTCGCAGTGGAGCATAAATTCTCTTTTTTATTTATTTTTCCTAGGTCTATATTTATATCCCTTTTTAATTTTTTCTTCAGTATCATTTAATAATCTATTTATTGTAAAATGAAACCAATTTTCATCTGTTGTTTTCCCATATTCTTTATTAAGTTTATAATAAGGAAGTTTTTTACAACTAACTAGCCAATCACGGCATTCTAGTAATCGGTTTTGTTTAGTCAAAACTTCACATTTTCCCATATAAGAAGGTGGATCATCAGGAAATTTATTAATCATATTTTCATAAACAGATAAAGCTTTATCAAAATTATATTCTCCTATATATGCTTTTCCTAAATATCCATACATTTCAGATAAATGATGTTTAAGCCCCTCTTGATATGACCAATTGGAAGAATAAGTTTTTATAATTTCTGAATATAAATCATTAGTTAAATATAATTCAAGATATTTAATTGCCTGTTGTCTATAATTTGCCCTAGACCAAGCATAAGCTTTAGCAACTAAAAATCTTTCTTTTGGTGTTTGGGGTTCTCCTATTAATTCAATAACCTTTAATAAAACTTGTTGTCTTTCTGGATATTTATCTCCTTTAGGAGTACATTCTTTTAAAATCTTATTTACCTGATACTGATATTTTCTGTCAATATCACCGCCAAGCATTTGAGTTTCAAATAATTGTGAAGCTAATTCTACATTGTCAGTTTTTTGTTTTAATAAATTTTCTAAAAATTTCATATTAAAAATCCCTCTTTAATTGTTTTACTATTCCAACTATTGTAACAGGTATAGTTTTCATTTCATCATTAGTGAATATAAGTGGTTCGTAATTAGGATTAAATGGCTGTAAAACGATACTAGTATCATTTTTTCTACCTTTTTTAATGGTTGCTTCATCTCCATTTATAATAGCAACAACTAAGTCTCCATTTTCAAAATCTTCTTGTTTTTTTATAACAACTATATCATTTTCTATTAACACAGGGGACATACTATCTCCTTTTATTTTTAAAGCAAAATAATCGGCACCATCCTTGATTACATCTTTATCGACTTCTATCATGCCTTCCCAGTTTTCTTGTGCCATATAATCATACCCTGCTTTTACTGTACCCAAAAGAGGAATTTCTGAAATAGGATTTCCTAATTTATCAGTTTTTACTTCTTCCATTGGAACATCATAACCCATAAGCCAAACGGGATTAATCTTTAAAGCATCGGATATTAATGTTATTTTTCTTTGTCTAGCAATAGCATTACCTGAAAGATATTTACTTAATAAACTTTCACTTATTCCTGTTTTTTCATGTAATTCTACAGGTTTTATATTTCTAAATTTTAATGCTTTTTCTAATCTTTTTTGAAAAGTATCAATCGGTTTCATATTATTCCTCCATGCCTATATTATAAAGAAAACTTTAATAAAAATCAAGTATTTTTAAAAATAAATTAAAAAAACTTGAAAAAAATTCAAAAAAAGTATTGACAAAGAATTGTATTTAATATAAGATAAAGAAAACTTGAATTAAATTCAAGAAGAAAGAAGGTGAAAAAATGATTTTTTTCAATTATGACAAGGTAAGAGGAAGAATAAAAGAAAAATTAAAGAATGAATCAACCTTTGCTGAAAAGCTAGGAATATCACAGGTTTCTTTAAGTTCTAAGTTTAATAACAAGAGTGATTTTACGGCAAGTGAAATATCTAGAGCAACAGATAAAGATGTTCTAGATATACCTGTGAATGAGATAGGAGAGTATTTTTTTACAAAAGAACTTGAATTAAATTCAAGAAAAATAAAATAATGCGACACGGTACAAATAGGAAGGAAGTGATTAAAGAATGAATGTAAAAAAAGAAATAACAATGAATTGGGACGAAGCGCCCGATACTATAACACCAGAGATTTATGCAAAAATAAGAGGACATTCTGATAACTGGGCAAGAGAAAGATTTAAAGAAAAAAATTTTCCAAGAATTGAAAGTGGAAAAATGACAGCAGATAAAACAGCAGTAAGGTTATACGATATGGGAATTATAGTAAAAAATAACCCAAAACAAAGTATAGAATATTTAATTTTATTAGAATTACAAAAATTAAATAAAAGGAGTGAAAAAAATGACAAATGAAGAAAGAATAGCACAATTAGAAAGTGAAGTTTTTGCATTAAAAGAAGATATGAAAAGAAACAGAAAAGCAAATGTATGGAAAAAAGTAAAAGACAAATTTTCATTAGAGCTTAATAGTTTTAATTGGGTAGACATACATGAAACTACGAGATATGACGGTAAACCAATTACATTTAAACAAAATAGGCTTGAAAGTTATCATATTCAGCAAGCAATAGGAACATTAATAAGGATAGCTTTAAAGAGAAAAGGGCTTAATTATTTAGAGGAAACAGACGAAGAAGAGGCAACGGAAATGATGAAAGAAATATTAGAAATAATGAAAAAAAGGAGGAATACAAATGAAAAGTAAAATTTACGAACTAATAGGACGAGCAGTAGTATATACAGCAGGATATGTAACAGCAGTAATGTTTTTTATCTGGGCATTTTGCCAAAATACAATTTATTAGAAAGGAGGTAAAAAGATGTTTTTAGGAATTGAAACTAAAAAAGATTTAAAAAAACAATTAGAAGAAGCAGAAACAAGAGCAGTAACACATTTTACTAAATTAAGTAAAATAGAAAACATTTTAAAAAGTTCTGATGTAACAAAAGAAAATTACTATGTTACTTTAGAAAAAATAAAAAAAGTTATCTTTCCTAACGCCAATCAAAAAAGATAACTCAAACATATACATAAATATACGATTTCTATTATTATAACAAAAAAATATTTAGAAATCAAGAGGTGCGAGATGGTAGTTAAAGATTTGTCAAAAAGTTTTAATCCATGTCCGAAAAATAAGGTTATAGAAAAAGATAGTAAAAAAGAAATTCTTAAAGAAATTAAGAAACAGAAAAAAGAATTAGAGTCCGATTTTTGTATTATGCCGAAAAGTACAAAGTACAGTATAGTTAGGACTAAAAAATATAGTGAAAGGCATGAGGTTTTCTACTCGAAAGCTTACAGAATGAAAAGTATAAAAGATGGTTTAATAATATTTTTAACAGAAGAGGATCATCGAGGAACTAACGGTGTGCATGGAAAAAATGGAGACAAACTCAATAGATATTTAAAGAAAAAAGGACAAGAAGCATGGATGAAATATTATAAAAAAACAAAAGAAGAGTTCCAAAAAAGATATGGAAAGAATTACTTATAAAAACTTATAAAAAAGGAGAAAAACAATGGAAAATCCAAATTATTATGCAATTATACCTGCAAATGTAAGATATGATAAAAGGCTTAGAGCAAATGAAAAATTACTTTATGGAGAAATCACGTCTTTGTCTAGTAAAGATGGAGAATGTTGGGCAAGTAATTCATATTTTGCAGGGTTGTATGATGTTGTACCATCTGCAATAAGTAAATGGATAAAAGATTTAGAAAAATACGGTTATATATCAGTTGAATATATAAAAAGAGAAAACACAAAAGAAATAGAAAAAAGAACAATAAAACTAAAAGATGTGGTCACAAATGTGAATACAGGTAGTCACAAATGTATAAGGGGGTATTCACAAAACTTAAAAGAGAATAATACAAGTATTAATAATAAAAAAGAAAAAGAAGAAGCATTTAAAAAAATTATAGAATTTTACGAAAACAATATCACATTAATTACACCATTTGTTTTAGAAGACATTGATAAATTTTTAAAAGTAGATAACTTAGAAGAGGATTTAATAATCGAAGTAATGAAAGAAGCAGTTTCGAGAAATAAAAGAAATTGGAAATATATATCCACAATCTTAGTTAACTGTGTGGATAACAATATAAAAACAGCTAAACAATTTAGAATCAGTCAAGAAGAATTTAAATCGAATAAAAATCAGAGCAATAAGAAAGAACAAAAAAAAGAAGAGGAAATAGAATATAAAGAATGCGAAATGACAGAAGAAGAATACTTTAGAAAACTGAGAGGAGAAAAAGATGTATGATGAAGAGATTGAAAAAGCAATACTTTATTACATAATTTTTAAAAATGAAGAACTAGATGTAGAAGAATCAGACTTTATAAACACAAGAAATAAGTTGATAGCGAAAGCAATAGAAGAACTAAAGTTAGAAAAACAAGATATATCAATCTTATCTGTACAAAACAAAATAAAAGGAAATCAAAAGCAAATTTTAGAGTACATAACAAATTTAGGAAATAATGTTTTTGGAATAACAGCAGAAAGTTGTTACAACAGGTTAAAGGGACTATCCAAAAAAAGAAAAGTATTTGAATTAGCGCAGAACATTTTAACAGATATCTCAGAAGAGGAAAACATAGATATATATATTCAAGATTGTATAGATAAATTAAACAATATTGAAAAAATAAATACAAAAGAAAAGACATTTGTAGAACAAATAGCAGAAACAACAAATGAGATAGAAAAGAATTATAACAATAGAAATGATTATAGTTTATACACAGGAATTTTTGACTTAGATAAATTAACATGCGGATTACACAATCAAGAATTAACAATTATAGGTGCAAGACCAGGAATGGGAAAGACGACATTAACATTACAGATAGCACAAAATATAGCAAAAGAAAAAAATGTTGTATTTGTAAGTTTAGAAATGTCCCAAACTCAGTTAATTCAAAAAATGATAGCAAAACAGAGTATAGTTAATAGTTACAAAATGCGACTAGGAACATTAGAAGAAGGAGATTGGGAAAAGATAGCAAGAGCAAGCGTACAATTATCTGAATTAAATTTAACAATAAATACAAGAGTTAGAACAATTCAAGATATAGAAGTTATGGCTAAGAGATTAAAAAATAAAGACAAATTAGACTTATTGATAATAGATTATATCCAACTATTAAAAAGCCAAGGAAAGTTTAATTTAAGAGAACAAGAAGTAGCAGAAATAAGTAGAAGATTAAAACTATTAAGTTTAGAAATAAATATTCCAATAATTGCACTTTGTCAGCTAAATAGAAATGCAAATACAGGAGAACCAACATTAGCAGATTTAAGAGAAAGTGGAAGCTTAGAGCAAGATGCAGACAATATTATTTTTATTTATAAAGAAGATGAAGAAAGCAATTTTACAACATTAAAACTAGCAAAACAAAGAGCAGGAGATGTTGGAAAAGTAAAAGTTAAATTTAATAAGCAATTAAGCACATTTGTAAATTTAGTGAGGTGAAAAATATGAAAAAAGTAATCAATGAAGAGGATATTAAAAAAGCGAATAATTTAGAAAGATGTAAATTACTATTAATGATTATAAAAGGACAAGCAATATATACACAAGATATAAAACCACATTAAAGGAAGTGTTGAAGATGATAGAAACAAGACAATTAAGTTTTGAAGATATAAAACCACAAAAAAGAACTAAATACATGCAAATATTAGAAATAATTGGAGAAAGAAAAATGACAGCTAGAGAGATAGAAAAAGAAATGAATAGAAGAGGATATTCAAAATATTTTGACATGAATCATGTAAGACCAAGACTAACAGAATTAGTCAAAGAATATGGAAAGTTAGTTGAATGTGGTGTAAAAGAAGATAGTTTAACAAAGAAAAGGGTAGCAGTATACAAAAAGAAAGAGTGATTTGAAAATGAATAAATGTAATAATTGTGCAAAATTCTTAACATGTGACAGAAGAAAATGTGATCAAGTAACATTTTTACAAGCAGGACAGATTGATAAAATAGAACCAGAATTATTAGAAACATTAGCAAATACATTGGAAGAAGATATTGATTATATTAGATATTCTATTTGTCAATTTGGAATGAATCTAAAAAAATCCATAGAAGAGGATAAAAAGAAATTTATAGAAGCGTTAA
This sequence comes from uncultured Clostridia bacterium, assembly GCA_944386365.1. Taxonomy (GTDB): domain Bacteria; phylum Bacillota; class Clostridia; order TANB77; family CAG-508; genus CAG-269. Next base: position 120,709 of record CALXAT010000002.1, on the reverse strand, counting down.
AAAAGGAGGTAACAAATGAAAAAGACAAAACATTTTAATAAAAACATATACGAAACAGAAAAGAAAATAAAAACAGCAATAATAATTTTAATCATATTTCTGTTAGGGTTGTATATAGGTGTAGCAATAAATTATATGGAATTGCAAAACAAAGAAAAGCAGATTCGAGAATATCAGGTGGAGATAGATAGTTTAAAGGAAACAGTTTATGTACTGCAACAGGAGGTGTAAAGATGTTAAACGAATTGCAAAATTTAGTTCCAAGTGAAAAAGAAATGAGGTTACAATTATTTATAAATCAGTTAATTAATGATTTATATAATAATGAAAAGATAGAAGTAGATTCTAAAAGATTATTAGAACTATTAAGTTATTTAACAAGGATGGGAGGACAAACAATGACAAAGGAACAAGAAGAAGCAATAGAAAGAATAGAAGAATTAAGAGATAGTTATGAATTACATCAAAGAAGCTGGGCAAATAGATGCTTAAATATTATAGAAGATTATGTTAAAAATAGCGTTTACAAAAACAAAAAGATGGAAGAAACAGAATATTTAGAAGAAGATAAATCTATCGAAAAATTAAAAAAATATATTGAAGATGATAACTTTTATAATATGTACAAAGAGATTAAAGAAGATAAAAGACAAGGAAAAATTGGGGGAACGCATATTGATTTTTGTAAGGCAATAGAAACAGTCCTAAATATGCTAAAAGAAAAAGATGAGAAGATATTTAATGGCAGAATATATATTTCAAAACGTAGATGTAGAAGAAGATATCTGTAATAGTGCTTATATAGAATGCACACAAGAAACGGCTCAAGATATAACTTGCATTAATTGTATAAAACAATATTTTGAAAGGAAAAGTGAAGAATGTTAAAAATAAAAGATAGTGTAAATTTAAAAGAATTAGAAAAGTTTGGATTTAAACCGAAATATAGCGAAGAAAATGGACAGCTTGTTGAATACTTTTTTGTAAATAATAAAGAAACTTCAATACCCAAATTTTTAGGTATTTCTATCATAAAAAGGAATGTAGGAGTTAAAAATAAAAAAATAAAAATAAGAAAAAGGTTTAAAAAAGATTATAGAGGAGTTCCACTAGTTAATGAAAGTAAAATATGGATAATTGATAATTATAACTATTATTGTACAGATTTTGATATATTATACGACTTAATCCAAGCAGGATTAGTCGAGAAAGTAGAGAAAGAAAGATGAGAACATATAAACTTTTCATAAGAAAATATAACTTTATGAAAAATGATTATGAAGTTATAGAAAAAACAATAAAGACAAATGATATATATCACGAAATAGGTTACATATATTGTACCACTTTAGAAGAAATAAAAAGAATTGATTATATAGAAATCAAGGAGGAAGAAAGATGCGAGAATATCGATTTAGAGGAAAAGAGATAGATACAGGTAGATGGGTTTATGGAGGTTTATTTAAAGAACCAGCACCACCACAATGTTTTGAAAAAACTTTAGAAGATAAGTATTGGATAGTATACCAAGACCCAAGATATATGCCAGACTGGAATTTGCCATATAAAATGGTAAGAACAGATGTAGACAAAGAAACAATAGGACAATACACAGGACTAAAAGATGAAAACGAAAAAGAAATATATGAAGGAGATATAATTGAATTTTCTTATGATATGTTTGTCGGAAATTTTGATACTTTTGTAGCAAAAGGTAAAGTAGTTTTTGAAGAAGGAGCTTTTTATATAGAAGTTTTTGAAAACGAAAGAACAACAAAAGATGAAGCATATTTATTATATAGTATAAATTTAGATACTATTGAAGTTATTGGCAACATATATGACAACCCAGAATTGTTAGAGGAAGGAGAATAAAGATGAGTAAATATATTAGATATAGATTTAAAACAAAAGCAATAGATGATTATAGACCACTAAAAGACATGAAAGATATTCAAATGCCTTGGTGGTGTTCTGGAGAGGGAGAAGACTATGCAATAATAATATGTTATTTACCGAAAGAAACAGATTTAAAAGAATATTGGGATGATGATTATGATATAGAAGAACAGGAAAGAGAAGAGATAACATATACAGACAGATTTCCTAAACCAGATTGGATTAAGAAAGGAGAATAAAGATGTCTTATATGCATGATTTTACTATGAAAACAATAAAAAGAGAAAAAGTAGATTTTATAGTACCTGAAAGAATCAGAGAAGCTTGTGCATTTAGAGAATATTCATACAAAGAAGCATCAGAAAAATGTGATATGGATTATAAAACTTTTTGTGAATACGCAAGCGGACATAAAGAAATTCCCAAAGAGGTAATATTGAAATTATCTGGAGGACTGCATTTTCCAAAAGAGTTCTTTTATTGGGTAGAATGGACTAGAACGTAAATAAGAGAGGAGGAAGAAAAAGATGAGTAAATCAATATTAGAAAAGATATATGACAAAATTGATAAATTAGAAAAAGATAAACAAGATTATTTAGAAGCTGGAAAGATGACAACAGTTAATAAAAAAGAAGAAGAAATAGAAATATTAAGGTTAGCATTAGATGGATTAAGCTATAAAACAGTTAAAAATGAATTGTATAAATATAGAAAATTCATAATTGATAAAGGATTAACACAACAATTTGAACAAACTTGTGAAAAGTGGAGGAATAAATAATGAATAAAGAAGTAAAAGAACTATTAAACAAATGCAACAATTGTAATCTAAAAGAATGTATACGGTTGTGAATTTACATATACAGACATACAAAAGATAAAGAAGTATGTAGAAGAGTTAGAATCTATATTAGATAAAGTAACAGATAAATTAGAAGAAGATGCAAGAGAAAAAGAAGGATATATAAAATGGTTAGATGAAAGAACTAAAGAAATAGTACAACCTAGAAAAACGATAGTTATTAAAAGCGATTATGCAAGAAGTATATTAAATATCATAGAAGGAGAAAAGTAATGAAAGATAAAATTATAAAAGGAAAATTTGTAAAGACTCCAATGCCATACAAAGAAGATATAGAACAAACGACACAAGAAGAATTTGATAAAATGTTTAGCAATATGTTAGGACATACATATTATATTTATCTAAGTGATTTAGGAAAATATGTAATATTTGGAGGAACAAACGAAGAATCAGAAAAAGAATTTCAAGAAAGTATATATAAATCTTTAGTATCAATGGGAGAAGATGAAGAATATGCAAGAAAAGTTGCAAAAGGAGAGGAAGAAGCAGATGGATGTATGTATTTTCCAGAATATTGTTTTGAAATTTTAGAAGGAGAAAAGAAATAATGCCAACAGAAGAATATGAAAAAGGAAAACTATATTTTAAAAGTAAAGATGATGAAGAATACAAAGAATTAAAATTTACTGATCCAGAATTAACCTTAGAAGAAAATGAAGAATTAGAAACAGTAAAAAGAACTTATGAACCAGAAGGAGAATTAGAAGTTGAAATATCAAATGAAAACGTATTTAGAGAAATAAGAAGAATGTTAAAAACAGATAAAGAGAAAAAATCAGAGTTAAGACAAAACAAAGAAAACTTTAGAAAATTTATTAAGGAAAGAAGGTAGAAAAATGAAAGAAAATAAAATGCTAAGAAAGAGCGAAAAGGAACTAGAAGAATTAAAAATAAGAAATACTTTTCCATTCAGATACTTTATAATTGATTATTCGATATTTTTAAAAAGATATGTGATAGTAAATGTAAGTTTAGATGAAGAAAGAGATGATGGAGAAAAATGGTATTTTGTTTTAAGTGATGAAGAAGGTTGGGAATATCAAAAAGAAATACAAGAAATTTACGGAATAGAAGATTTAAAGTATTTAGAAGAAAAGGTAAACAAAATAAATAAAGAAAGAGAGGAAAAGTAATATGAAAATGTATTGTAAGATAAAAAGACCAGACAATGCAAAATATCAAATAGAAAAAGGACAACTTGTAGTAATTCAAGAAAAATTAGACGGAAGTAATACAGCAATATATAACGATAATGGAAAAATAAGATATTTTAGTAGAAGTCAAGAATTAAAAGGAGAAGACGGTTTAGGTGGATTTGTAAAATACATGAAAGCCAAAGAAGATAAAATATTAGAATATTTGCCAAAAGGATACGTACTTTTTGGAGAATGGTTAGGACAAGGTAAGATAAATTATAATTCTTTAGCAAAACAAGGAAAAATAGAACCATATTATGCTTTTGATCTAGTAGAAAAGATAGAACAAAGACCAACAGAAGATGAAGACTTTACAAGAGTATTTGCTACTATATCAGAAATGAAAGAAATAGCAGAAAAAATAGGACTAAAGACAGTACCAGAACTAAAAGTAATGAATTTTACAAGTTATGAAGAATTGAAAGAAAAATATGTAGACAATCAAAAATCAGCATTAGAGGGAACAGATTGTATCAGAGAAGGAATAGTAATTAAAACACTAGACGGAGAAAAAAGAATAAAAATAGTAGGAGATAAATTTCAAGAAGTAAAAAGTATAAAAAATACAGAGACAAAAAGTCCATTTGCATTTTTAGATAGATATATAACACCTATGAGAATATGCAAGTTCCTAACTACATTAGGAATAGAAAACCCAAAACCAGAAGATTATAGAGAAATATTTAAAAATTTAGATGTTATTGCACAAGATATTTTAGAAGAGGAAAAAGAGCAGATATTAAAAGATATTAATAGAATAATAAAAAAACAAGCAGTTCCTAATATAAAGGAATATGTAGAAAGTAAGTGATTTTATGACAAAAGAAATAAAAAACATATTAAAGAAAGACTTAAAGAAATATGAGACGCTAGTAAATATAACAGAAGGAGAAGCACAAGAAATATACATGGAAGTAGTTATGTTTTTTCAAGAATTAATTGAAGAGTAAGGAGGAACAAATGACTAAATCTGAATTGATAGAATTATTAAAAAGTTATAAAGAAAATAAAGCTAAATTAAATATAAGACTAAAAGAATTAAAACTAGCAAGGATAAAGCTAAAATCATTAGAAGAGATAGATGTTAGTTTATCTGTAGCATATGGATTAAATCAAGATATACATAGTAAGAATAAAATATCTGACAAAGTGGGAAGACAAGTAGAAGAAAATGATAGTAAAAGAAGAGAATTAGAAGAGGAGATTAAAGAGCTAGAAAAAACAGTAAGAGAATTAAGAGATAAAGTAGAATCAGTAGATGATAGATTAATAGGATTAAAATATAAAGAAAGAGAAATATTAACAGCTTATTATGTAGAAGGAAGAACAGCAGAAGATATTGGAAATAAATTATATTTTCAATTATTTAATCAAACAAGAAGTGATAGACATATACAAAGAATAATAGAAAAAGCTACTAACAAGATGTTAAATTTATAAAATGTCGTTAAAATGTCGTAAATATGTCGTAGAATTGTACTAATATATATAGTATAATAACAATAGTAAGATTGTCGCAAGACAAAATATAGAAACTTTAAATAAGTTTATCCCCTTTTATTTTTGAAATATTTTTTTACAAAAGTTTCATAGAGATTGTACTTTAACAGTCTCTTGCCAATTACATTTTAACCATGTGAATAAACACAATATCATGTGTCATGGAATTATCCGACAAGTAGTCAGCTAAAAGGATACTTTTAGAAGGTTGCTTTTTAATTATAGTAATATAGTTAAAGAAGATGTAAAAATCAATACTGGATAATGTGCAAATGTTATCGCTTAATAAAATACTAGAGTTGTCGTAGCCGTAATAGACGGACTAGTAGTCAATAAGCCTATAACTCATATCTAGCAAATATGAAGCAATGTAGGTAATGCTAAATAAGGCTATTTCTCGTGAATACTCTGAAAAGAGGATATAAGACATAACTAGGTAAAAGTAGCTCAATTCGAGATAAAAAGCAATGTTAGGATTGGAAATTCAAAAACATTCTGAATGATGGGTGAAATTTGCAAGTAGTCAATCTTGCACGAGCTTGAAAGGGGCAAGAAGTTATAAGGTCGCTACTTATAGCTCAGACTTGTTCTCTCGGTGATTGAATAATTAAGAAGATAATAATTTGTAAGGCGAAAGTCTAAATGTATTTTATATTGCGGAATGGAGAAGAGGTCAATCTCGCTAGTCTCATAAGCTAGAGATCGTAAGTTCGAATCTTACTTCTGCAACCAAACCCTATAAAGTATAATTAAAAGAAAAGGGTATTTAAGAGAAGAGTAGATGTTAATATTAATGTCTGCTCTTTTTAATGTGTAGTGGCGGAATAGGTAGACGCTTTATGACAGAAATGTCGGTTGTGTTTCAGAGTCAAACCAGGTGACCTGCTCGTGCGTAGATTAATTCGAGACGATGATGTAGCTTAGGGAGCTACCACATGTTAGGTGCAAATCCTAACCTACACAAATAAGTTATTAATATATGCTAGGTAATATTAATATAGATTAGCTGTTTGGATGCGTTCATATATACCGCCTTTTAGAGGAAAAAAATGGAAGAGCAAGGACAAGAACTTTCCTAGCGAGTTCTATTGTAAATAGTATGCAGAAATATAAAAATAGTCTTTCCACCAAGGTTGAGTGGTTGTGGTAATAGACAACTACAAGGAGAGCAAAAAAACTATTACAAATAAAAAGAACTAATTTTATTGACGAATAGAATTAAGCTTTTTAAAATCCATATATTTTTGCATAGTGTTTATAAAAAGGAGAGATGAATTATGAAAAGAAAATGGACCAAAGAAAGTGCAGAAAGATATATAAAAACAGCAAAACAAAAAGGATTAACTTATTGGAGTGCAAAAGATTTTTTAAGAAATCATAGAATAATGCATTCTATAATTTAAGGAGTAACATATGAAAAATGCATATGAAAGATTTGTAGAAGAAATCTGCAGTAATTGTAAGGATAAAGAGAAGAAAGATTGTGAAATACTAAAAAGAACAGATGGAACTTTGTATTGTGAACCGTATGAAAGAGCAAGCAGACCAAAGAAAAAGAAAAAACAATACACAGATATTACAGCTAAACAATTAAAACCGTTAATGAAAGGATTAGTGTGAAATGAAAAAATTAAAGTTTTTAGTAAATGTACCAGACAAATATACAGGAGAAAAATATGAAAAGGGACAAATAAAAGAATTTAATAATAAAAGAGCAGAAGAAATATTAAATACTAAAAGAGCAAATGGAGAACCTTATGCAATTTTAATAGAAGAGGAAATAGAAACAGCAACAGTAAAACCAAAAGCAGAAAAGGCAGTAAAAAGAAATAGAAAGAAGAAAGAAAATGACATACAGAGATAATCCAAAAATAGCAAGAAAGTATAAAAGTAAAAGATGGCAAAAGCTTAGAAAAGAAAAACTATTATTAACAAATGGATTATGTGAAAGATGTTTAAAGAAGCGGGTTATATATACCTGCTTTTTTTGTGCACCATAAGGAATATGTAACAGACCAAAACTATCAAGATGATGATATATTCTTTAATATAAACAATACAGAAAGTTTATGCAAGAAATGCCACAACAAAGAACATTTTTCTAAAGAAGAGGAATATAGTTTTGATGAGAATGGAGATTTAATAAAGAATGAAATTTAAAATAAGGAATGTAGATAAAGAAAATTGGTACGAAGATGAAAAGGTAAAAGAAGTTTATAAACAAATATTAAATAAATATGATTATCAAGAAGATAACAAGTATTCGTATATAACAATAGAAACATTAGATGATTTAATACTACTTGAAAAAGAAGTTACTACATTAAATGAATTTAATAGAGGAATTATTATAAATAATAATACTATAACAATATATGATGATTATATAGAATAGGAGATAAATATGGCTAGTTTAATAAGTGATAAAGATATAGAAAATTTAGAAAGAGTAAAACAAGTATTAAGAGAAATAAAACAAGCGCTAAAAGAGATTAGAGAAATAGATAATAACTTTAGTCTTAGTAATGTAATAGAAGCAGACGAAGATACAGTTTTTATATTTAATTGTGAAGCTCTTTATAAAAAATATGATATAGAAAATATGGAAATAAAATTAACAAACATATTAAAACATAAATGCGTTATATTAAGCAATGGTTTAACATTAGATAAAGCAATTGGAGTAGATTATGCAAAAGGAAGAGATTATACAACTACAACATATTATGACGAAAGTGGAAATCCAGTAAAAGAAGAAACAATACAGTACAAATAGCCCCCCATAAGGCATATAAAAACTACCCTAAGGGAAAACGGTGAGTGGGCATTCGAAAAATACGCAAGTCATTTTGCGTGAGGGGTGTAGTCACAAGGAGGTGTAGATATAAGGTGGAGGAAGACGAAAACAATGAAGGCTTAAGTGGACAAGCATTAATAGAAAAAAATAAAATAATAAAAAAAGAAGTAAATAGATTAAAAAAATTATTTAAAGATCTAGAAGAAAATAAAAAGAAACTAGCAAAAAGTTTAATTGAAAATGCGGCCTTTATGTCTATAACCTTAGAAGATTTAAAAAAGGATATTGTTAAATATGGAGTAAAAGAAACATATGTAAATGGAAGAGACCAATATGGATTTAAAGAATCAATTGAAAGTAAAACATATAATACAATGATAAAGAATTATATGAATATAATAAAACAATTAAATGATATGATGCCAGAACAAAAAAAGATAGATGAGGATGATGAATTTAAGAAATTCAATGGTTTATCATGATGACATACATAGAAGAATACTATCAATTTTTATTAAAAAATCCAGATAAGGCTTGTCGAAAAGTATTGATTACATACAAGAAACTTGTTCAAGATTTATATAATCCAAAACAGGTTTCTTTTTTTAATGAGATAACAGAAGAAGATGAAACACATACTTATATATTTGATATAAAAAAAGGTAATAGACCTATTGAGTTTATAGAAAGATTTTGTAAACACTCAAAAGGAAAGTGGGCAGGAAAATCTGTTATTTTAGAATTATGGCAAAAAGCTTTTATTCAAGCATTATTTGGATTTGTAGATAAGGATACAGGCCTAAGAAAATATAAAAAAGGAATTTTATTTGTTGGAAGAAAAAATGGAAAATCCACAATAGATGCAGGACTTGGTAATTATATGCTTACTTCTGCAGGAGAGGGAGGCGCAGAAGTATATTCTGTAGCTACTAAAAAGGATCAAGCTAAGGTTGTTTGGGAAGAAGCAAAAAGGATGATTAAGAAAAGTCCTGTTTTAGCCAAAAGGATAAGAACTTTAGTAAATGGATTATTTTACGATTCAACAGAAAGTTTCTTTAAAGCATTGGCCAGTGATAGTAATTCGTTAGATGGTTTAAATGCATTTTTTGTTATAGGAGATGAAATTCATGCTTGGAAAGATAAAAATTTACTTGATGTTATGTATGATTCTATGTCTGCTAGGGAAGAGCCACTTTTTCTTGAAACATCTACAATGGGAATTATAAGAGAAAGCGTCTTTGATAATGAATATGAATATGCTAGTTCAGTAATAGATGGATATGAAAACCTAGAAGGTGGAATAGAAGATGAAACAATTCTTGCAGTTATATATGAATTAGATAATCAAAATGAGTGGCAGGATGAGAAAAAATGGTATAAAGCAAATCCTGGTTTAGGAACAATTAAAAATATAAGAGATTTGCGAGAAAAAGTAAACAGAGCTAAAAACAATCCAACAGAATTATCTAATTTACTTTGCAAGGACTTTAATGTTAGACAAAATGAACAGGATAAATGGTTAACATTTGATATAGCTAATAATGAAGAGGTTTATAATTTAGAGGAATTGTTCGATACTTATGCAATTGGAGGAGCTGATTTATCTAGTACAACAGATTTAACATGTGCAACATTAGTTATAGTCAAACATAATAAGAAATATGTAATACAGCAGTATTTTATACCTTCTGAAAGACTAGAATTTAAGATAAAAGATGATAAAATTCCATACGATAAATGGGAAAAAAGAGGACTGGTTACAATATGTGATGGAGCCAAAGTAAATTATAGCGATGTAACACAATGGTTTTTGAGAATGTATGAAGATTATAATATTTCTACATTATGGGTAGGATATGACCCTTGGAATACACAATATTGGGTAGAAGAAATGAAAGAATATGGATTTAATATGATAGAGGTAAGGCAAGGAGCTAAAACAATGTCTAATCCGATGAAACAACTAGAAGCGGATTTGATTGAAAAGAATGTGAATTATAATAATAATCCAATTTTAAAATGGTGTTTATGTAATACATCTGTAAAAAGAGATGAAAATGATAATATAAGACCAGTTAAAGGACAAAAACAAAGAGCAAGAATTGATGGCACAGTAAGTTTAATAATAGCTTACTGTGTTTTATTTGATAAAATGCAAGATTATCTAGTATTGCAGGAGGAATAAGATGAAAAAAGAAAAAAGAAGCTTATTTAATATGATTTTTCGGAAATAAAAAGCAAAAAATATTAGAGCAAACATTACAGTTATTAAGCGGATTTAATGCTACATATACAGATATCTCTGATAATGTAAAGGATAACATCATAGCTAAAGAATGTATAAATGCGATAGCAACACATTGTGCAAAAATGATGCCAAGGCATTATAAAAGAGATGGACAATTAAAAAATTCAATAAATGGAGATATAAATTATATAATAAGTTGTAGGCCAAATCCGTTTATGACAGTATATCAATTTTTATATAAAACAGTAGCATTGTGGTTAGCACAAAATAATGAATTTATATACATAGATATAGATAATAGAGGATATTTAAGAGGTTTATATCCATTAAATCCCTTGTTTTGTACTCTAGTCGAATACGAAAATGAAATTTGGTTAAAGTTTCAATTTTTGAATGGAAATATATATTACATAAAATACAGTGGAATAATACATTTAAGAGATTATTACATAGACCATGACTTTTATGGAGATACAAATGAGGCTTTATTAAGTGCAATAGAGACTCAAACTGTAGCTGATGACGGAATAAAGAATGCAATAAAAATAAGTACGTCTTTAAGAGGAATTATAAAAGCAGCTAATGCAATGCTAAAAAATACAGATATACAAGAAATGCGAAATAATTTTGTAAATGATTTGCTAAAAAGTACCTCAGGAATTGCTGGACTAGATGCAAGAATGGACTTTAAAGAAATAAATTTAGAGCCAGTATTGTTAAATAAAGACCAACTAGAAATGGTAAACGGAAATATATATGGATATTTTATGGTGTCAGAAGAAATCATAAAAAGTAAATATACTCCAGATGAATGGAACGCTTTCTATGAAAGTGTTCTAGAACCACGAGCAATACAAATGGGACAGGCTTTTACAAATGCAATATTTGGAGATAAAGCTATAAAAGAAGGACATTGTATAGAATTTTCAGTAAATCGTATCAAATATGCCAAGACAGATACAAAAATAAGTTTAATTAAAGAAGCAGGAAGTTTAGGGTTATTAACCGTGGATGAGGGTAGAGAAATATTAGATTTACCAGCAATTGGAGGAGAAGAAGGAAATAAAAGATTACAAACATTAAATGTTATAAATGCAAATTTAGCAGACAAATATCAGGGAGGTGTAGATAATGGACAAGAAGGAACTAGCAATGAAGGAAATGAGAATTAGTGAATTAAGAGCATTAGACATCACAGAAGAAAATAAGGATATGATAGTAGAAGGTTATGCAGCGGTATTTGAAACTGAAACTGATTTAGGTTGGTGCAAAGAAGTAATAAGTAGAGACGCTTTTAATGACTGTAATATGAGTGATTGCGTATTAAAATACAATCACAACGATAATTGTTTAATTCTAGCACGAACAAGAAACAAAAGCTTAGAATTAACTGTTGATAATAAAGGATTAAAAATAAAAGCAAATTTAATTGATACAACACAAAATAGAGATATTTATAAGATGATAAAAGCAGGACTCTTAGATAAAATGAGTTTTGCTTTTTCTGTTAGAAAACAAGAATGGGATTATGAAAATGATGTAAGAAGAATAACAGAAATATCTCAATTATTTGATGTTTCTGTTGTGGATGTACCGGCTTACGAAACTACAGAAATATATGCAAGAAGTAAAGAAGATTATGAAAAAGAAAAAGAACAATACAAATATGAAAAACTAGAAAAAGAAAAATTAAATTTATTATTAAGTTTATAAACTCGATAAAAGAAGTGGTGGTAGAACTGCTTCTTTTTTTGCTGGTAGAAGCAAAATAGAGTCTTTATAGAAGCGGTGGTAGAACTGCTATAAAAATTAAAATTAGGAGGAAACTAAGATGACATTAAAAGAAAAGAAAGAAGAATTAAGAAAAAAAATTAATGAAGCTAAAGATGAAAACGAATTAGCAGAATTAAGAAAACAAGTAGAACTTTTAGAAGATTTAGAACCAGAAGAGAAGAGAGAAGAAAAAGAAGTAGTAGATGAAAGAAGTCTATTGAGAGGAGCAATTGAAGATTTAGAACAAGAAAAAAGAAATCTAAATCTACAAGATGCAAAAGAAATTGAAAAACCAAAAAAGGAGGATAGAAAAGTGAACGAAAAAGAATTAATTGAAGAAAGAGCAAAAGACTTAAAAGAAGGAAAGGCGATAAAAATTGGTTTTGACAATGGAGAACAAAGAAGTGTTACTGTATCTGGTGGCACTATTTTAGTACCTAAAAAATATAAAAATGAAATCCAAGAAAGCTTCAATGCTGTATCTGGAATGGTAGATATGTTAAATACTATTCCACTTAACGGTGGAGAGTCTTATTCTGTAGCTTTTGAAAAAGGATACGGAGAAGGTGACTACACAACAGAAGGTGGAGAATACAAAGACATAGATGTAGAAACAGATTATGTTGAAACAGGTAGAGCAAAAATAACTTCTTACATAGAGGTTACAAAAGAAGTTAAAAATTTACCAGCAGCTAATTATTTAGCATTAATAGCTAAAAGAGTAAATAGCTCTATCAAGAAGAAAATTGGTGCACAATCTATTGTTGGTGCAGGAACAACAAATACAATAAAAGGTATTTATAATGCAGACACAAAAGTAATGCCTACATCTACTGGAACTGCAGATATAGAACTTACAGGAATAGACGCAGATACATTAAATGAAATTACATTTGCATATGGAGGAAGTGAAGATGTAGAAGCACCACAAACATTAATATTATCTAAAGCAGATTTAAAAGAATTTGCAAAAGTAAAAACTCCAGATGGAAAATTTGTATATGCAATAACAAAAAATGGAGCAAGAGGTACAATATCTTATAAAGATGGTGGACTTGCTGTACCATTTGTTATTAACTCTGCTTGTAACTCTATTTCTGATTCAGCTACTACAGCTGGAAAATATACTATGATCTATGGTTCACTTTCTGATTATGAAATGCCAGTATTTTCTGACATAGAAGTACAAGAGAGTACAGATTATCAATTCAAAAAAGGTATGATTGCTTATAGAGCGGATTGCATAATTGGTGGTACTGTATCTAAATACAACGGATTTGTAAGAGTAAAAAAAGCAACAGCAGCAAGTGTTTAAATAAAAAACAGGAGTATATAAAATGGACAATCTATTAAAGATGGTAAAGCAGTCTCTAAGTATAGTAGAGACTGCTACTTTTAAGGACAAAGAAATCAGAATGTTAATACAAGCTGGAATAGCAGATTTAGTCAGACAAGGGATAAATGCTTCTGAGGATATAGAAGATAGTCTAGTACAATCTGCTATTGTTATGTTTGTAAAAGGTAACTTTGGAAATGTGGATATAAAAGAAAAAGAATTAGCACAAAAAACATATAGTCTTCTATGTAATAATTTAAGTCTAAGTAAAAAATACAAGGTGGTGGATGAAAATGCGTGATATAAGTTGCAAATTGATATCTACTACTTATGAAGAAGATGATAAAGGTGTTAAAAAACCAATAGGGACTGTTGAGCGAGAGATTCCGATTATAAAAACTGAGGATATCTATGCTAAGGAATATTATGAAGCTAGTCAAGCAGGTTATAAACCTACTTTGAGAATTAGAATTAGTGCTTTAAATTATAATAATGAAACAGAAGTAATCTATATGGGAACAACTTATACTATTGTGCGAATTAGTGAGCCTTACGCAGATGAAATAGTTCTAATTTGTGAAAGGAAAATAAAGAATGTCTAAACCTATCAAACCAGAAGAATTGCAAAAAGCTATACAAGAATATTTGACAGAATATGTAGAAGATATAGAAAGTGATGTAGAAGAAACAACAGATTCCGTAACAAAAGAAGCAAAAGAAAAATTGAAACAGACGAGCCCTAGAAGTGGAATAGCAAGAAATACAAAATATTATAAAGGTTGGGCTGTTAAAAATGGAGCAAAAACAAGAAACGGAAGCCATAAATATACAAAAGTTATTTGGAATAAGACTAATTATCAATTAACACATTTATTAGAATTTGGACATCACAAAAGAGACGGAACAGGTTGGGTAGAAGCACAACCACATATAAGAAAAGTAGAAGAAGAATATGGAAGTAAATTTGCAGATTTATTAGATAGAAAAATCAAAAGGAGGTCTAAAGCATGACATTAGAAGAATTAAAGACAAGATGCAAGAACGAAAATATACAATATGCTTATGGAGTTTTTCAAGAGCCAGTTAGTCCTCCACATTTAATAGCATTAGAAACAGAAACAGATAATTTTATGGCAGACAACAAAGTCTTTAGTAGAAAAGGAAGAATCCAATTGGATTTAACTATGGATTATATAGATTTTGACTTAATAGACAAAGTTGAAAATAAAATTTTATACGATGTATGTTGGAATAAAACAGAAGCAACTTATTTGTCAGATGAAAAAATTTGGCAGATAAGTTATTTTTTTGAAATTTAAAAATAAGGAGGAAATGAAAAATGCCAGATACAAATAATAAAATTCTATATGGTATAGAAAAATGTTATGTAGCAAAAATTACAGAAACAGATGGAGAAATTACATACGGAACACCATTTGAAGTAAAAGGTGCGAGAGGACTAAATATGGATCCACAAGGAGAAACAACAAAAGTATATGCAGATAACATTGTTTATTATATAGCAAATTCAAATCAAGGATATGAAGGCGATTTAGTTTTATTAATTACACCAGAACAATTCTTAACAGAAATATTAGGACAAACTAAAGATACAAATGGTGCTGTATTTGAAAATGCAGATGATAAACAAGCAAGATTTGCTTTAATGTTTGAAGGAAAAGGTGATGCTAAAGCAAGAAGATGGGTATTTTTTGATTGTACTGCTACAAGACCAAGTAGAGAGAATAATACTCAAGAAGAAAGCTTAGAAGCAGGAGAAGATACGATGACAATAACAATGTCACCAAGAAGTACTGATAAAGCAGTAAAAGCTTATATAGAACCAAATGAAACAAATCAAGATGTATATGATGCATTTTTTGATAAAGTTTATGAAAAAAATGCAGTAGTGAGTGTGTAGATTATGAAAATAAGAATAAAGAATAAAAACTATATAGGACAATGCAATGCTTTGTCCTATCTTTTTTATAAAAGAATATTTAAAACTAATATATTTGAAGATTTAGAGTATTTAAGAAAATCGTTAGTGAATATTTCTGAGGATAATGCTAAAGAAGAAGATATAACAAAATTTTACGAAATAATAGTAAGACTAATATACGCTCTTATATACACTAAAAATCAAGATATACAAGATTTTGAAGAATGGATTGAAAATATAGAAATCAAAGATATAACAGAAGATTTAACCAATAAAACAATAGAAATTTTTTTAGATAACTTTATAGATGAAGAAGTAGTAAAAGAACTAGAAAAAATACCCAACAATAGCACAAAAACAAATATTTTTCCAGAACATGAATTTTTAAAAATATGCTTAGACTACGGTTTATCTATAGAAGATTTAAGAAAATTAACTTATATTGACATAATTAAAATATTTATATCTTCTTACATGGAAAAACAAGAAGAAAAAGTAGAAAAATTTAAAGAAGCTACACAAGCAGATTGGGATAGACTAGCTTCTTTATAGGAGGATAATATGGCTGGTGGAACAATTAAAGGAATTATAGTAGAAATTGGAGGAGATACCTCTGGATTACAAAAGGCTTTAAGTAAAGTTAATAGTACCACCTCTAGTTTAAGTAAGGAGCTAAGAGGTGTGAACTCTTTACTTAAGCTAGACCCTAAAAATGTAGAATTATTAGAGCAAAAACAAACGATATTAAATGAAAGTATAGATGCAACTCAAGACAAATTAAATCAGCTTAAGAAAATAAAAGAAGAAGCTGATAGAAAGATGGCAGAAGGAACCCAAATATCGGAAGAAAACTATAGAAACTTACAAAGAGAGATAATAAATACTCAAAATAAATTAAATGGATTAACAGATGAATTAAAACAATTTAATGCACAAAACTCTAATTGGACAAAAGCAGGAAAAAAAATACAAGAATATGGAAATAATATTACAAAAGTAAGTGAAAAAATTGATGAAATTGGAAATAAAGCATCTGTTGTTTCAGCTGGTGTAGTAGCTGGCGGTACTGCATTAGCAAATAGTGCTATGAACTTAGAAGATGCAGTAGCTAAATATGTGAGTAGTACCAATACAGCAGAAGAGGAAACAGAAAAATATAGACAAGTATTAGAAAATATAAATAAAAATAACTATGGTGAAGGTTATGAAGATATTGCAGATTCAATGGCACAAGTAAAAATGCAATTAAAAGATATAAATGAACAGGATTTGCAAAATATAACAGAAAAAGCAATAGCATTAAGAGATTTGTTTGGATATGATGTATCAGAAAGTGTCAGAGCAGTAAAAGCTATGATGGACAATCTTAATGTTACTGCAGATGAAGCTTTTAACTTGATTGCAGAAGGAAAGAAACAAGGATTAGACTTTTCAAACGAATTACTAGACAATATCAATGAATATTCTGTACAATTTGGTAAGTTAGGTTTATCAGCTGAAGATATGTTTAATATTTTTAAATCTGGAGCAGAAAGTGGAGCATTTAACTTAGATAAAATAGGAGATGCAGTAAAAGAATTTTCTATAAGAGCAATTGATGGAAGTAATACAACAATAGATGGATTTAAAAGAATTGGACTAAATGCAGATACGATGGCTAAGAAATTCGCTAGCGGTGGAGAAACAGCAAAACAGGCCTTTATAGAAGTAGTAAATAGATTAGGAAAAATGGATGATAAAGTTTCGCAGAGTATTGCTGGTGTTGACTTATTTGGTACTATGTGGGAGGATTTAGGACCAACAGTTATTACTAGCTTTAGTAAAATGGATAATGGAATATCTAAAAGCAGCGATTCAATGCAAAAATCCATTGATCAACTATACAATACAACAAAGAAAAAAGCAGAAACACAACTAAAAAGATTACAAAGTTTAGGTGCAGACTTTGGTGAAGAAATGCTACCAGTTTTAGAAGATTTAATAGATATGGCAGAAGGATTTATAGATAAACTGGAAGGAATGAGTGATGCAGAAAAAGAGAATATTGTAAAAATAGGATTATTTGTAGCAGGAGCAGGACCATTAATAAAAACAATGGGAACAGCAGGAAAAGTAATAGGAAGTGTAAGTAGTGGTATAGGTATATTTTCTCAAGCAATAGGAGTAGCAACAAATAAAACAACATCATCTATCAAAAGTGTAAATAATCTAGCAAAAGTTTTTGGAGCTATCACAAGTCCTGTTGGTTTAGCAACAACAGCTATTACCTTGACAGCAGGAGCCTTAACATATTTAGCAGTAAAACAGACAGAAGCACAACAAGAAACCAAAAAGTTTGCAGAAGAAATGGCTAATTCAAAAACAGAATTAGAAGAATATAATGCTAGCATAGATAAGACAGTTAATGCTAATTTATCAGAAATAGATTATATTAGTAGATTAAGAGAAGAATTGTCAACACTTGTGGATGAAAATGGGAAAGTCAAAGAGGGATATGAAACTAGAGTAGCTTTTATATTAAATGAACTAAATAGTGCTTTGGGCAAAGAATATAAAATGAATGGTAATATAGTTCAAAGTTACAAGGATTTACAAAACGAAATTGATAAAACCATTGAAAAGAAAAGAGCCGAGATTATATTGCAAGGGAAAGAGGAAAAATATACAAACGCAATTCAAAAAGAGGCAGAAGCCGTAGAAAATTTAAAGACAGCACATGACAACTTAGGAATGTCACTAGAAGAGGCTCAAGATAAATATGACGAACTAGTAAAAAAGAAAGAAGAATATGAAAAAGCAGGAGATATTTATAATAAGGATTACTTAAATACAGGTACAGAAATAAAAAATCTAGAAAATTTAATAAATGCTTATAAGGATGCAGAAAGTACAGTAAAACAATGTACTGAGAACAAAAAAGACTATGAAGAAAATTATGCATTATTTCTTGAAGGAAAATATAATGAAATAAGCAATACAGTAAAAACAACAACACAGGATTGGACAAATTCTTCTTTAGAAACAATAAGAAGTTCAATAACAGAACAGGGAAAGGCATTAGATACATATAAACAAATATATGAAGAAACAGGAAATGAGGTAGCATTACAACAGCAAGAGCAGGCAAAACAAAATTTAACAAATCTAGCAAATGAATTAGCAGAAAGAACTTCTACAATTGGAATATTAAGTGCAGGAGAAATTGCAGCATGGAAAACATTAGGAAATTCATCTTTTGAGGAATATAAAACGGCATTATCTAAAATGGATCCAACATTACAAGCTGAAATTCAATCATTAACAGGCATAGTAGCTAACAATGAAACTATGCCAAATTCTACAAAATATAAAGCAGAGCAAATGACAAGTGTTTTTGCAGATAAATTACGATTAGGTGGATATACAGAAGAAGAAATACAAAATATTACTAATACGTTGGAAAATGATATAACAGCAGAATCAGAGGCTGGAAAACTTGGAAGTGATATGTCAACTTCACTTAAAAATAGTGCAAATGGAGAACAAACAGGAAAGAATTTCTTACAAGGTCTATTAACAGGACTAAGAAATGGTTGGATGCAGAAACAAATAATTGGTGCTGCAAATTCACTTGGAGATAGAGTAAGTTCTGCAGCAGCTCAAAGCAAAACAAGTACCTCTACATTACCAGGACATAAAACAGGTTTAGATTATGTACCTTACGATAATTATGTGGCAAGACTACATAAAGGAGAGAGGGTATTAACTGCAAAAGAAAATAAACAATTAATGTCTATACAAAAATTAAGTAAAACAGGAGGGGCTAATTTAAAAGGTTTAGCTAATAATATTGCAAACAGAAATAATTTCTATTTTAATATGCAAATCAATCCAAAATCGTTAACAGAGGCAGATATGAAAAGATGTTTTAATTTCTGGGAAAAGGAAGCGGGAAAATATTTTTAATTTTTCGACAAAATTCGACAAATTAACACATTCCTTTTATGTTATACTTCTTTTATATATAAATAAAAGGAGGAATGAGTATGTCACATTTGGAAGAAAAAAGGCCAATTTATAAAAATTGGTGGTTTTATATTGCGATTATTGTATTAGTAATACCATACATATTTATGTTTTCTACTTTAATAAAACCTGACTTTGATATTATGGATTTTTCTATTACTAGTGATACAACAGATTATACAAGCATACAAAACACTACAACTTACAAAGGAAAAGGTTTTGTTACTACCAACGACAGAAAAGGAGTATACATCGTAGCCTTAAAACAAACATTAATAAGTGGCGGAGGAGAAGATACGGAAAAAGAAAGTGTGGGAATAGTTATAGTTAGCAATGGAAAGGGAGAATTTTCTACATATGATTATGGAGATGCTGGCACTATAACTAAGCCTAATTATGAATTTGAAATAATGGGAAGTAAAAAAATAAATTAAAATAAAACACATTACAGAAATGTAGTGTGTTTTATTTATTCAAAGATAGTTTAAAAGTTATAAAAAATAACTTTTGAAGTGTCTTTAAAACAAGCTCTTAAATTGAATTTTAAGGGCTTTTTATTTTTGACTAATATACTTGTATACCTTGAAATTGGAGGAAAAATCAATGGTTAGAGAATTTAAACTAGTAAATGAAAAAGGACAACAATATTCTTTAATGGATATATATAATAATTGTTTATTGACAGACCCGTCTCGGATTAGGATATTCTTATTCAACAGAATATGAACAATTAGGAAATACATTTGTAACTAATTTAAGAAAATTTGAACAAGGACAAATTTCTGGAACTGCTAATTTCTTAAGTTATGATAATTACAAAAATTTGGTTGATTTTATTGAAGCTTCTGAAAGCTTAAGATTTTCATATAAAATTCCTTTTCAAAATGGTCAGAAAGAGTATTTTAAAGATGTCCAAATTCAAAGTATAACCAAAACGCAAAAACAAACAGATGGAATATTAAAAGAAACAATTACTTTTGATTGTCTTTCTTTATGGTATGAAGAAAATACATTTATACATGACATGAAACAACAAGAAGGGATTATTAGTTGGGATTTTAAATGGGACAGTAAATTTGCTGATTTTACAACAAGAAGTTTGCAGTTCATAAATAACGGACATGTAGAATCTCCAATTTTAGTAGAAATAGATGGACCAGTCACAAATCCAAAAATTGAGCTATATGTAGAAGGAGAACTTTATCAAGAACTACCGTTTACTGTTAAAATAGATGAATATGAAAAATTGTTATATGGGACTAGAGAAGGGAAATTTTATTTGAATAGGCAAAAGACAGATGGAACTCTAGAAAGTCTATTCAATTTAGATGTATTAAACCCAAAGAATAATGAAATTGTAAGACTTCCTAAGAATAAATCATGCGAATTAAAATTAGTTGCAGACGACGATATATTAAATGCTAAAGTAACTATATTTGCTTACTATAAGGCAATATAGGAGGTGCTCAAAATGAATGAAATGACAATTAATTTCAATGGGCAAAATTATATAGCAAAATATAATAAACAGACGGGATATTATGAAATTAACTTAGAAGCACCAGAGACAGGAGGAATTTATAAAGCAGACATAAAATATACAGATTTGTATGGACAAAGTTATGAAGATACACAAGTAATTCAAATTTTAGCTAAAGAAAAAACAAAAATAGAAACAAATATAGTTACTATGTGGATATTTGATTATAGAGATTTTGAAGTAAAAGATATAGTAGAAATATCTGATTATGATATTAATATCGACGAAGAAACAAATGCAAATTCCATAATAAAAGTTCTAAAGAAAACAGAAGCAAAATCCAAAGATATAATTATGATAAAAAAGAATAACAAAATAATATATTGGGGAATTATAGATAATATTAAAAATGAAAATGGAGAACAATTATATGAATATACTTTAAAATACATTACGAATATATTTAATGAAAATGTGGTTTTAAATAGAAATATTGAAACTGATGATTTGAAAAACGGAGGATATTACAGGTTTAGAAGTGCATTAAATTACAACAAAGTGATTGATGTATCCAGCGGAAGCAAAGAAAACAATGCAAATGTTCAAATTTGGGATTTAAATGATACAGATGCTCAAAAGTGGAGAGCTGAAAAATTGGAAGATAATATTTATTCTTTTATTTGTGTAAATTCAGAAAAGGCAATGGATGTTTTTAATGCAAGTTTTTCAAATGATACAAATATTCAGCAATATACTTTTAACGGAACTATTGCTCAAAAATGGAATTTAACATATTTGAAAGATGGATATTTTAAAATTAAATCAAACGGTGGATCTTTTTATGTAACATTAGAATATGGAAATACTGAAAACGGTTCAAACATTAAAATATATGAAAACATTACAGGTGATGAATCGAAGAAACAGGAATTTGTTATTGAAGAATTAGTAGAGCAACAAATGTGGTTGGAAGGAATTGAAGATTTTATAGCAAACACAATAAAAGAAAATTTTATAGAAAATAAAGATACATTAGTAAATAGAAAATACTTAGAAATACGCGTAAAAACACATACAAAAATTAAAACAAGTGTAAGTAATGTAACAGATAATTTATATAATTTACATACATGGATAAATAATTGTACACAACTATACAATATAATGTTTACATTTTATATAGAAAATAAAAAACTTGTAATAGAAATAGAGAATAAATCTTTAAATAAAGAATTAATAGATGTTAATGCTCAACCAATTTCTAATTATAGTGAAGTTTTTGAAACAGATGTGGTAAGTAAAGTAGAAGTCTTAACTAATACAGTTACATATTGTTTATACTTGCTAAACGATAGGACAACTACAACAGATTCTGCTAATAAGAATAGAGCTGAAGGAAGAACTGAAAGAACTTTCACATCAAATTTTGAAGATGCTGAACAAAAAGCATTAGATATAATGAAGTCAAACACATATAATCACAATATAACATTTAATTATTTAGACAGAATTATAGAGGTAGGAACACCAATTACAATTAAAACAAAAGAATCTTTAATTCATGACACGTATATTTCTTCGATTAAAATAACGAAAAATAGATTTGTGGAATATACTTGCGGAAATATAAGGATTAAATTTATTGATAAATTATTAAAAGAAAGGAGAAGCAAATAATGTTAAAAGGACATGTTTTTAAAGAGCAGATATTTGGAAATCAGATATTTGCTCTTTTTATTAATACTTTTTTGAATGGACAAAATGGGGTAAGCAACAACTATAAAAATGGGATGCAGGTTACGTATAGCGCTAGTAATATAACAATTCAAAGCGGAGCAGTATGTATACAAGGAAGATTTTTAGAAGAAGATACATCTACATCAATTTTTGCAGGCACAGATACATCTTATTGTAAATTAGTAATAGAAATAGATTTAGATAAACAAAATACGGAACAACAGCTGTTGCAAGCTACATATAAGATTGTAAAAAGTAGTAGTGGATATCCAAATTTAACGCAAAATGATATTGTAAAAAATAATGCCGGAGTTTACCAATATGAATTAGCTAGGTTTAAGACTAGCTCAAGTGGAATTTCTGAATTTCAAGATATGCGAACATTTTTAGATTTTGAGAGTGTTTATAACACTATTAAAACAGAATTTGAAAGTGTGCTAAAAGAATTAGAAGAAGAATTAGCAGGTGTAGAAGATGGTTCGGCCTTTGTTTTAAAAAGTAGCATTTTAAGCGGAAAAAACGAGCCTTCGGATTCACAAGGAAGCAATGGAGATTTATATATTCAATATTTAGAATAGGGAGATAAAAAATGGCTAGTGGAACAATATATGGAAGTGTACAAGCACACGGAGATAGTTACAGTTATTACATTGATTGGCAAGAAGATAATATCAATATTGATGCAAATACGAGTAGAGTAAGAGCTTGGGTACATATATCATGTAGCCAACATTCTGCTTATCAAAACAATTGTATACAAAATTTATATATAAACGGAATACAATTTTCTAACACAATAAATATAAACTTAAGTGCAGGAGTAAATGTTGAATTAGTATATGGGGAAACAATAATAACACACAATAATGATGGAACCAAAAGAATTAATATTAGTGCAACTGGAACATTACCATACGGAAGTGGTTGGGGACCATCATATGGTAGTGCAAATGGAGATGTTAATCTTGACACGATACCTCGATATGCAGGATTTAATGGACATGTAATTGATAGCATTAATTTAGAAAGTGTGAGAGTTGCATACAATTCTAACAAAAGCCTTTATGCTGCAGAAAGTTCTTTAAATGGAGGTAGTTGGAAGATACTTACGATTGTTAGCGGAACATGGAATGCAGCAAATAACAGAGTAGTATATCAATTAACAGGTTTAACAGCTAATACATCCTATAGGGTACAAACCAGAATAGCATCTGTCGAAGGTTTGTGGACATATAGTGATACGCTTTATTTTAAAACTAAAGATTATGCAAGAATAGCAAATGTTTCATCTGCAAATTTTGGGGATCCAATACCAATAATACTAGCTAATCTGCAAGGTGTATCTACAAAATTAATAGTTAAAATAGGTAATACACAGATATGCACAAGAGAGAATTTACAGCAAAATTATATCTTAAGTTTTTCACGAGAAGAGTTATCCCATATTGCTAATTTATTGGAAGGAGAAGAAACACAAATTACATATACATTAACAACAAATAATAAGTATACAGATACTAAAACAAGTACGATTATTTTAAATAGTGCTGTTTATATTAAGATTAATGGAATATGGAGAAAATCAAGTTTATACAAAAAGGATAACGGGCAATGGAAACTTTCTAAATTATATATAAAAGTAAATGACGAATGGAGGAATAGTGTATAATGCCTAATAAAATAATAGAAAAAGTGCTAGAACCAAGCAAAATTTATGTTCGGTTCTAGTTTTTTATTAAAAATAAAAGCAATAAGATATCTGACTTATGATGAAGTTAAAACCAAAACATATAATCAAATCAAAGAATATACATATAACCAATTGAAAGGAGAATAAGAATGGCAACCACAACCAACGGAATATATTATCCTAATGATGGGACTAAAGCAGCTGATGTATTATCAGATTTAAAATCAATGGCTGAAAGCATAGATAAAAATATTCAAAAAAATAAGTTTGATGATAGAGATATTTTACAAGATATATCTGATATTAAAACAGAACAAAAAACACAAAATACAAATATAAAAAATGCACAAGATCAAGCAACAAATGCATTTAATCTTATAAATACAGAAATAATTCCAGAAATATCAAATTTACAACAAGGGCAAGAATCTTTAAGTAAAAACATACAAGACAATACTAATAAAAATACAGAACAAGACGAATTAATATCTAAACTAAAAAATGCAGCAATAAACGCAAAAACAGAAGAAGCAAAAAGCTTACATGTAGTAGACGCAAATAGATTTGGAAGTCTAGAAGTGTTGGGAAATGCAGAGCAAGAAACAAGAGAAGGATATAGTCTATGGGATTATTTAAGTGCAGTTCTTAATTCTGCTGGAACAATGCAGATAGAAAAAGATTTAAAAGAAGGATATATAACAGTAAATGGCACACCTAATAATAATTACGTTAATTTATGTGCACAAAAAAATATAACAGACATGTTAGAGGATGGTGCAACATATACACTTTGGCAAGAAAGGTATGCAGATTCTAACACAAAAGGTATCTATTTACAAGTTAGAGAAACTACATCAGATGGAACAACAAATTATTTTTCTAGAGATAATGCAGCTACTTTTACAGTAAATAAACAAAATGCTACATATCAAATAGGTTTACAAACTGCATCAATAGCAGACACAGGTGCATTAACTAATTACAAGAACAGATACATGTTATACAAAGGCACAGATACAAAGACTTATGAATTACCAGGAGCAACACCTTCTATAGAATATCCTTCTAAAGTTATTTGCTTAGGAAATAATAAACAGTTATTTGATAAAGATAATGCAAATAAAATAAGTGCTACTCCAAGTGGGTCTAAGATAATTGCAAGTAGTTCCGGAGCTAAATCTTTTTATTTAGAAGTAAAATCTAATACAGATTATACTATTTCCAGAAAAATTGTTGGACAACGATTTTTAGCAGCTACATCTGTGGAAGTTCCTGCCATTGGCACATCTTTAACACAAAACGTGACAAATAATACTGGAGACGAAATAAACATAAGAACAAGAGCAAACGACAAATATTTATTAGTTTATTACTTATATAACAGTTCTGAAAATGAAGAAGAAATTTTAAGTAGCATAAAAGTTGAAGAAGGAGACACAGCAACAAGTTATTCTCCATATCGGACAAGGTAGTACAGAAATAAGAAAGATAAATAAAAACATAATGCAGATTGAAGGCATAGGAACAAATTGGGAATATACAGAAAATGGAATAAAAAATCTAAATAGAAACAATAATACAAAAATTTTTAATATTAATTTAAGAAAAGGACAAACTATTAAATTAGGGTTTCAAGCATTTTCTAAGCCTTCAAAAGATTTTTCAGTTAGTGCTTACATTAATGGAGTGGCAAATAATGCTATTTCTTTTATTAATATAAATAATTTTAATTTAAGACAGACATATGAAAGAACATACACAGCAGAAGAAGATAGCTATTTAATTTATAGAACATATGGAAATGGAGATAGTGAAACATTCGAATTTCAACTATGGGCAGAATATGACGAATTAACAAATTATACAAAACACGAGGAAGAAAGCTATATTTTACCTATTCAACAAGAAATGCTTACAGGAGACTATTTTGTAAAAGAAACAGATGGATGGAAAGAAGTGCATGACATAATTAAAACTGTAATTGACGGAGTAAATACAAAGGTTCGCAACTTAAAATTAATCGCAAATAATACAATGATACAATTTGCTGTAGATCCAGAAAAAGCATTAAATAAAAATGGAATAGCTGTGTCAAATTGTTTTAAACAAAGTACAAATTGGTCTGTAATAAATACAGTTGTGATAAGTGATTTGGGAACATTATATTTTCATTGTAAACCAGATGTTATTCCAGAAATAACAGATAATGCAATGAATACATTGTTACAACAAATGTATGAGCAAGGCAATCCTTTAATTTGTTATGCAACAGCAGCTAATCCAGAGAAGTTACCTTGTACACCAGAACAATCTGCGGTATTAGAAGAATTAAATAATATGCATTTATTCGAAGAAGTAAACAATATAATAACAGCAGAAGATATAGCATTATTAAAATTAAAATATGCATTAGATGTAGAAACATATATAGACAACAAAATTGATGAGAAACTAGCAAATATAAATGCACAAATATTAAATATAGCAGGAGGTAATTAAGATGTATGAAATTATTAAGAGTGTAATAGAAAGCAAAGATTATAAACTAGAAGATATTCTATATAAAATAAACAAGATGTGGATAGAAAGTGCAATAACAGAGGAGCAAAAAACAGAATTAGATAATTTAGCAAGAGAAAATGCAAAAGCAGAAAATAGCTATGCACCACTACAGGAGCAAATAGACAATATTTATAATGTAGAATTAGCAGATATTAAAAGTAGACTTACTAAATTAGAACAAGAAAATGGACAAGAAGTAGAAGAACCAACAGAACCAGAAGAAGAATATCCAGAATATATACAGCCAACAGGTGCGCATGATGCTTATAAAACAGGAGACAAGATAACATACAATGGCAAGAAATATGTTTGTAAAATGGATGGTTGTGTTTGGACACCAGACGCATATCCAGCAGGTTGGGAGCTTGTAAAGGAGGAATAGTATGGAAAGAAAAGATAAAGTAGTTGTTGCAGGTCTAGTATTAGTGCTAATCTTTATAATTATAAATATTTTCTCTACAGTACATACAATGGACGATTATGAAGCTAGAAAACAAAGTGGAAATGATAGATGGAAACAAGTAGAAAATAGGATTTTGCAGACAGAAGAAAAAGTAAACAGTTTAGAGGAGGAAATAGAAGAATGGAAGAAATAAATCAAATTGGACAGATATTACTAAATTATGGCGTAAGTGCTGTAATAATAATTGTCTTTATATGGGATTACGTAGTAAATAAAAAGAAAAATGCAGAAAATCAAGAAACTATCAAAACAACTTTGAAAGTAGTAGAAAATACTACTACAACTATCTCTAACTGTTTAATAGAAATGCAACAAACTAATGCTAATACTGCAAAATCCTTAGAATTACTACAAAAGCAAATGGAAAGTACAGATAAAAAAGTAGATATTTTGTTAGAAAGGGGGAACTAGCTATGGAAATAACATATGTAATAATAATAGCAATAATTGCTTACATATTTGGAGCTATAACTAAGATATTTGTAGACAGCATACCTAATAAGTACATACCAATACAAAATGTAGTAATTGGAGTAATTAGTGCTATAATATGCTATTTTACAGGTATAGAACCAAACTTACTACAAGCATTTGTATTATGTATTGTAGCAACAATGGGAGCTGGAGGAATAGCAGATTTAATTAATATAAAGAACAAGGAGGAATAAGTATGTCTTTAAAAGGAATTGATATAAGTAATCATCAAAAAGGAATAGATTTAAGTAAAATAAATTGTGATTTTGTAATAATGAAAGCAACAGAAGGAAAGAGTTACGTAGACCCATCTTGTGATACATTTTTCCAACAAGCCTTAAGCTTAGGAAAGAAATTAGGAATATATCATTTTGCAAACAATTCTGATAATACAGCAGAACAAGAGGCAGAATGGTTTATAACTAATACAAGAGGGTATATCGGAAAAGCAATACCAATTTTAGATTGGGAAGATAGTGGACATACTAATGATGTCGCATGGGCATTAAAATGGTTGCAATTAGTAGAAGAAGCTTATGGTTGTAAACCGCTTATTTATATGTCAGAAAGTGTTGTAAATGCAAATGACTGGTCTAGTGTAGCAAATAGCAATTACGGGTTATGGGTAGCAAAATATAGGGACAACAATGCAGATTACAATTATGATATGTCTAATGCAGGAAATAAACCAAGTGTGAAACATTGGTCTTTCTATGCTATATGGCAATGGACAAGCTCTGGAAGATTAGATGGCTACAATGGAAATTTGGATTGTGACGAATTTTATGGAGATACAACAGCCTGGGATAAATATGTGGAAAATAGTACAGGAGCAGAAGAAGAGACTAAACCAAGTACAGTATCTGGTACTACATTAGAATTAGTAGAAAGAACAATGCGTGGAGAATTTGGGGATGGAAAAGACAGAGAAAACGCATTAGGAGATAGATATCAAGAA
Organism: uncultured Clostridia bacterium; assembly: GCA_944386365.1. Classification (GTDB taxonomy): domain Bacteria; phylum Bacillota; class Clostridia; order TANB77; family CAG-508; genus CAG-269. The sequence continues at coordinate 91,783 of CALXAT010000002.1, read as the reverse complement.
GTTCAAGATTTAATAAATTATATTGCTACAGCTAATGCTAATACTTTAGCAGAAGAAGTAAAAGCAGGAAAATATAGAAATGGAGAAACAAGAAAAGTAGTATTAGGAAGCAGATATGAAGAAGTACAAAAAATAGTAAATGGAAGTTATACAAAAACATATACAGTAAAAAGTGGGGATACTTTATCAGAAATTGGACAAAAATTAGGTGTAAATTGGAAAGATATTGCTTCTAAAAATGGAATATCAAGTCCATATACAATTTATCCTGGACAAATTTTAAAAGTTTAAAATATAAGAGCTAGATTAGATTAATTTCTAGTCTAGCTCTTTTTGCGTTATATGGCTAAAATCAAGGCATGTAAGTATATTACTTAAAAATAAAAACAGCTCAAAATTGAATATAATGAGCCGTTTTTTTCTTAAAATTTTCTTTCATTTTCTAAGAAGTAAACATATGAATCTACTGCTTCTTTTAGTTTATTTTCTACTTCTTCTATAATTTCATCTATAGTATTATTTTCTTTTGCTTTTTCTAAAGTATCTTGATTTTCAAAATCTAAATATTCTTCTTCATTGATTTGTTCAAAAAATTCTAAAAATAATTTATCTGCTAATGGCATTTCTTCTTTTTCCATACTAAATCCTCCTTTTGCTTTATAAAAATACCATATTTTTATAGAAAAATCAAGATATTTTATGTTTTCGACAAATTTCTCACGACAGAAACTTAAAAAAATGCTAAAATAAATATAGATTTTTTAAATCTTATTTTTTTATAGTGCTATATAAACACTTCGTTTTGGGTAAACTAAGACGAGGTGTTTTTTCTTATGCTAAAAATAAAAACAAATTGGTATGAAAGAAGTAGAAGGATTTTTATTAATAAATTAAGAGAAAATCCAAAAATGACAAGAGAAAAATGGGATAAATATGCACATGAAAATTGTTTATTTAGTGCTTTAACATTAGAAGCTAATATATTAAATGAAAAAGAATGGATAAAAATAGCTAAAAAAGACTTAAGTAGATTTGATTGTATGGTCAAGAAGATTATGCCTATTGTAGTAAAGAATAAGGATAAAAAATGGAGATTAAATGGAAAATTTATTAGGAAAAATAAAAAAATACCGAAAACTGCTATATAAAAATATAGATATATATGGCATAAATTCTAGAGAGGTTAGAGAGATTAGTTTAATATTAGATAATTTAATTAACAAATATTTAAAAGAAGAAAATAATTTAGACTACTCTATAAATAGTAAAACAAGAAAAGACTACTTAAATTCATATTATAATCTACTAAAAGTTAGTAAAGATTTTGGTTTTCCAACTGTACAAGAATGGAATCATTACGCTAAAAATTATGGCTATTTATCTGCAAAAAGTATAGAATATATTTCAAAAAAAAATTGGAAAAAGTTAAAAGAAAAAGTAGAAATAGAATTGGAATATAATTATTTAAAAAAATTTTTCTCTTAATTTATAAGGGTTATAAGTCAAATTTGTCGAAAGTGGATTTGACTTGTTTTCTTATATAAAATATAATAAATATAACATATATATGTAATACTAATAATATTACAAAAATACAACAATAATGCTTTTAATACTAAAAAAGTGATATTATTAATTAGAAAAGAGATAGCTGACTGCGAATCCACTATCTCTTCCAAAATCAAACAACAAACTCTAAAAAGAGTATGTATCTTTAGTATACACCAATTTTAGAGTTTTAGTCAAATTTTTTAAAAGAGGTGTTTTTATGAAAAATGTAGTATTAAATGAAGTAAAAAAAGAATTAAATTGGAAGGAAAGGATTATAATAAAACTATTTACAAAAACTTTTACTAAGGTATATAATATATGTAGAATAAATATAATAAATAAAATGATAAAATAATTGCATTAAAATTGCATTAAAAAAATATAAGAATATGATAAATAAGGCAAAAATTGGAGATGATTTATGATTGTCGCCTCCATTAAAAAAATCTTGTAGCTATTTAAATTATTGAGTTACAAGATTTTTATTTTGCAAAATAATATTCATAGATAAAATTTTACATGTTCGCTTGTTTTTTACAAAAAAATGTTGTATAGTGAAAAACATAGGAAATGAGAATAAGCAGATGTGGTTTGCCTCCTACATAAGAGGAGGTGAGGCGTATGGTAGAAATAAAAGCATTATTATTAATAATAAAATTACTTTTTGTTGGTCTAGTATCAGCAACTATCATTGCGTTTGCCTTAGTTATAGCGTTAGTTGTAATTATTAGCAAACAAAAATAGTCAATAAAAAACACATCTGTAACTTGGCGGTTCAATGTGTTTTTAAAACATATAACTGGCAAACCACTTTATGGTTTCTCCATTTCCTATACTTATTATACAAAGATTTTTAGAAAAAGTCAAATGGATTTTGAAATTTATTTGTATTCCAACACCATAGAATATTCAGAATTAAGAGCTTTTTCTAACTTTATAAATTGGTCTCCCATATCAGCAATTTCTATTAAGTTTATTATTTCCATTCCAATATGTGTAAATCTATAAAAATTAGCTAGTGAGGTAAGTTTAAAAGACCTTTGTTTTTTTTCTTTATAAATTTTACTAAATTATTCTCTATATCAAATGAAAGTTCATCTTGTAATGTAATTAACTCTCTTTTCATTATTCCCATATTTTTTAATCTTATAATATCTTCATATTTTATACAAAAAAACTTACAAGATATAAATATAATAAATTTGTTAATAAAATTTATAAATAGTGTTGACAATTGAATAAAGATTCAACTATAATATAGTAAAGAATAATTGAATACACATTCAACTGTACATAGAAAGGAGAAAAATATGGTAGCAAGAATTGAGACATGTGACTGTAATAGTATTCATCAAGACGTGGTTGATACTGTAAAAAGTCATATGTTATCTGATAAAAAAATAGATGCCTTAACGAATTTTTATAAAATCTTTAGTGATGATACAAAGATAAAAATATTATGGGCATTAGATGTTCATGAAATGTGTGTATGTGATTTAGCTGTATTAACGAATATGACAAAATCAGCAATTTCACATCAGTTAAGAGTATTAAAAGAAGCAAATTTAGTAAAATATCGAAGAGATGGTAAAAATGTATATTATTCATTAGCAGATACCTGTACACGTCATATTATAGAAAATGGTATTTTACATACGATAAATAAAGAATGAGGAGGGATTTATCATGAAAAAGAATTATAGACTAGAAGATTTAGATTGTGCGAATTGTGCAGCAAAGATAGAAGAAGGGGTTAGCCATATAGAAGGTGTTAAAGAATGTTCCGTAAGTTTTGTGACAGAAAAAATGATTGTAGAATTTGAAGATGAAAAAGAAAAAGAGATTGAAAAAGAAATCAAAAAAGTAGTAAGAAAAATTGAACCAGATACAACTTTAAAAGAAGTTTAAAAAAGAGGTGACCAAATGAAAAAGAGATTAAGAAAAATTATTATTGCAGCTATCATTTTTGTTATAGCTATAGTCATAGGAAAAATACAGTTTATCAATGTAGATGAAAATGTGATATCTATTATACAGATTATATTATATATTTTAAGTTATCTAATTGTTGGATTTGACGTTATAAAAAAGGCAGTGATTAATATTTTTCATGGAGAATTCTTTGATGAAAACTTTTTAATGAGTATTGCGACTATTGGTGCTTTTGCAATCCAAGAGTTTCCTGAAGCAGTAGCTGTTATGTTATTTTATCAAGTAGGAGAATATTTCCAAAGTTATGCGGTAAAAAAATCTAGAAAATCCATTGCCAGTTTAATGGATATTAGACCAGATTATGCAAATTTGAAGATTAATGGAAATATAGAAAAAAAATCACCTGAAGAAGTAAAAATTGGAGATACCATTGTTATAAAACCAGGAGAAAAGATTCCATTAGATGGAATTGTAACAGAGGGGAATTCTATGTTAGATACATCTGCATTGACGGGAGAATCTGTTCCGAGAGAAGTAAAAGTGAATGACAATATATTAAGTGGATGTATTAATTTAAATGGTGTGTTAGAAGTTAAGGTAGAAAAAGAATTTGGAGAATCTACTGTAAGTAAAATATTAGATTTAGTTGAAAATGCAACAAATAAAAAGGCCAAAACAGAAAATTTCATTACAAAATTTTCAAAATATTATACACCAATCGTTGTGTTTTTAGCATTAGTGATAGCTTTTATTCCAGCAATGGTAACCAAAACAGACATATTAGAATGGGTGTATAGAGCACTTACATTTTTAGTGGTATCATGTCCATGTGCATTAGTAATTTCTGTTCCACTTAGTTTCTTTAGCGGAATAGGAGCTGCATCTAAAAAAGGTATATTAGTAAAAGGCAGTAATTATTTAGAGTTATTATCTAAAACGGAAATTGCAGTATTTGATAAAACAGGAACTTTAACAGAAGGTGTTTTTGAAGTACAAAAGATTGTAAATGAAAATGGAATAGAAAAAGACGATTTATTAGAATTAGCGGCTTATTGTGAGAGCTATTCAAACCATCCAATATCAAATGCTATACAAAATGCTTATGGCAAAGAAATTGATAAAAATAGAATTGTAGATAGTCAAGAGGTTGCTGGAAAAGGAATTATTAGTAAGATTGATAATAAAGAAATTGCTTGCGGAAATATGAAACTAATGGAAACATTAGGTTTAAAGAATATAAATCTAGTAGATGCAATTGGAACGGTTGTATATGTAGCTATTGATAAACAATATGCGGGATATATTTTGATTAGTGATAAAATTAAAGAAGATTCTAAAAAAGCAATTCAAGCATTAAAAAATGTGGGTGTAAAAAAGACAGTCATGTTAACAGGGGATAATAAAGAGGCTGCAGAAAAAGCAAATCAAGAATTGCATTTAGATGAAGTATATAGTGAATTGCTTCCAGCAGATAAGGTAGATAAATTAGAAGAATTATTGAAAAATAAAAATGAAGAAGCAAAATTAGCTTTTATTGGTGATGGTATCAATGATGCACCAGTATTAGCAAGAGCAGATGTTGGAATTGCAATGGGAGGATTAGGTTCAGATGCGGCTATAGAAGCAGCAGATATTGTTATTATGACGGATGAACCATCAAAGATTGCAACAGCCATCAAAATCTCAAGAAAAACATTAAAAATTGTATACCAAAATATTATTTTTGCATTAATTGTAAAAATAGGGGTTTTACTATTAAGTGCTTTTGGATTCGCTTCTATGTGGGCAGCAGTTTTTGCCGATGTAGGGGTAACGGTTTTAGCAGTATTTAATTCATTTAGAGCATTGAAATAAAGGCAAAAAAAGAAACTAAGTATTTAATACTTGGTTTCTTTTTGCTATAGCAATTTTAAATTTTTATTTTACAATCTTAATAAAATTATATTCATATCCTGCAACAGATGTATTATCATACTTATATCCTTTATAAATACCACCATCATTTCCACTTAAATCAACATTAAGTCTAACAGGACAAATGAATTTTTCATTTAGATTATTTACAATATTAATTGTGAAATTTAATGTATAATTAATATCATTTAAATCAATTCCAGCTTCTTCTAATACCTTTCCATTAAATGAAATTGTGTTTGAATCAGATGAAGCAGCATAATTTGTTAAAATATCTTGATTCATGTATTCTAAAGTAATTGGATTAGAACAATCTGCATAAAAAGTTGGAGTTGAATAGTCTGTATTATTATTTTCATCATTAGTATTGACAATATGATATTCGATTTTATCACTATTAGATTCTTCAATTTCCTTATATTTTGCAAAGTCTAATGCATTTTTATAATTCACATATTGATGTCCTTTATCAGAACCTGTAGATATACTAATATTATCAATATATAATTCTTTTACGGTATTTTCATTTGTAATATCATAAACGGTACTTGTATTATCTAAGTATATTGCAATATCGCTATATTGCAATATACTTAAATCTTGTAAAGATTCGTTTTCACTTTTATCTATTGCATTTGCACTACTATATACAATAATCTTTTGAATTTTAAATATTGGATTTTCATTTTGTTCAGCAACTTTTACGACTTGGTTTGTAAATTCATCTTTTGCATAACTTGCTTTAAAAATTAAATCATAGTATAAAAATGATAATACACATAATATTAATATCAAAATTGTAAAAACAATTTTATGATGTTTAATTTTAATCTTTTTCATAAATGACTCCTTTTAGCTAAGTCTATTATATAACATTTCCATATAAGAATAAACTTTTGTATGCCAATCTGGATCACTTGCATATCTTTGGTTAACACCTTCTAGAGTAGGTCCATTATAATACCATGCGCTTGCGGTTTCTCCATCATATATTTTGGTTCCAGCAGGGTTTAAATAATATTTAACTAATGATTTGGTTACCGTTTCAATTCCATCTGCAAATGAAGTAAAATCATAAGATGATTCATAAGGTGTTTCATCATAAGAGCCATAACCAAATAAGTTATTTTTATCATTAGCAATTTGTGATGTACCCCATGCACTTTCATGTATAGCGATAGAAGCGATGAAGATACCATTTACATTATACTTCTTGTCCATGTTATAAAAAACTTCAGCATTTTTTTCAAAAATTCCATTTGTATCATTTGGTAAATCTTTAAAGATTTTTTGATAATCTTTTAAAGTTAGACCAGTAGATTTATTTAATTGCATGTCAATGTTAACATTAATTAAAATTCTTTGAATTCTATTTTTCTCTATAATGCTTGGTGTCTTAGAAGCGGATGTTAATACATCTGTTGGTAGATAACCTTCAATAGAATCAAAAGATACTTTACACCAATCTTCATTTGGTAATTCAAGAAGTTTAACATCTAAATAATTTTTAATTTCTGCAACTTCTTCTGAATCTTCAGAAGGTTCCTTTCTTAATGTTGCATTTTTATTTAAATAAACAGTATCACCAATATGTATATTTAAATCTGCTAAGAAATCAGAAGTTCCAATATCTAAGATTTCAGGCGTTGGTTCTTCAATGGTTTCTTTGGCTAAAATAATTTCTTCTATAAATTCTCCATTTTCATAAGTTTTTACTAAAGAAACATTTTCTTTTCCCATAACACCTTCTTGTAAAACGACTTGTTCTCCTCTTGGAAGTGTTGCATTTTGTTGTGTTTGAACTTCATATTCAATTTCTCTTTCTTCAGAAACTTGTTCTTTTACTTTTTCAAAACTTGCGTTTTCAGAGATAATTTTTTGCATATTTAAAGCTTTTCTATTGATTTCTATATCTGTAGGAATAGATGCTGTTTCTACAACTTCATCAGAATTATCTTCATTTGAGCTAGTTTCTACTGAAAATACATTCAATGGAAAAATAGCGATAATTACTAAAACGAGTATAACAAAAACAATGATTAAATTAGAAAGCTTGACCCCTTTTTTATTATCAAACGATACATTATTATTCTCAATGAAAGAAACTTTAGCTTTTGGTCTAGCTTGTTTATTTGTCTTTGATTTCGAAGTTGTATTTGCTTGATTTGTTTGAGAATATCGAATTTCTTGTAACTCTCTAAAAACATCAGACAAATTTCTATTATCTTGATTTTTATTCATAGAGTTATTTTTATCATCTAACATCTTAATTTCCTCACTTTCATAAAATTCTACATCCCTATTATACAATAACAAAAAGAACTTGTCTACAAAAAAATATAAAAAAGAACAAAGTAGAAAAAATTTCTAAAAATAGATGAATAAATCCTTAAATTGCTTGCAAATTCCATAAAATAGTATATAATAGAAACGTGAAAAAATAAGAAGTGAAAGTTTAGAAAATAATTGAAAAATACCAATTCTTTTCAAAACTGAAGTTGACTTAGAAGGGAAGGATAAGAAAACATGAATTTAGAAAGTGTAGAAAAAGAATTAGGGTATACATTCAAAAATAAAGAATTATTAAAAACAGCATTTACCCATACGTCTTATGCTTATGAAAAACATATAGAAAGTAATGAAAAATTGGAGTTCTTAGGAGATAGCATTTTAGAATTTTTATCAAGTAGATATTTATATAAAAATTATACAAATTTAAAAGAAGGAGAAATGACAAAGGTTAGAGCAACAGTTGTTTGTGAAAAAAGTTTGTATAAGATTGCTACAAAGCATCACTTTGGAGATTATTTATACCTAGGAAAATCAGAAAAACAAAATGAGGGAAATAAAAGACCAGCTATCTTAGCAGATAGTGTAGAAGCAGTAATTGCAGCAATGTATTTAGATGGAGGATTAGAACCAGTAAATAAGTTTATTATAGAAAATTTAAAAGATGAAATAGAACAAGCAAGTACACATGTAGGAGATAAAGATTATAAAACTGTATTACAAGAGAAATTACAAGAAGGTGGAGATGTCAAAATAGAATATGAGATTATAAATGAAAGTGGACCAGATCATGATAAGAGCTTTGAGGCACAAGTGAAATTTAATGGTAAAGTGTTAGCGAGGGGAAAAGGAAAAAGCAAAAAAGGTGCAGAAATGCAAGCAGCTAAAAAAGCTTTAGAAAATTTAAAATAGAAAAGAGGTAAATCTATGAAACATCAATACATAATACCGATATTTGTACCACATTTAGGATGCCCAAATGATTGTATTTTTTGCAATCAGAAATCTATCAGTGGTCAAAAAAAGAATATGACGAAAGAAGAAGCTAAAAAAATAATAGATAATTACCTAGAACATATAAAAGACGATGAAGCACAAATTGAAATTGCATTTTTTGGAGGAAGTTTTACAGCAATAGAAGAAACATTACAAAATGAATTATTAGAACTAGCCTATGAATATGTAAAAAAGGGAAAAGTAGAAAGTATCAGAATATCTACTAGACCAGATTGTATTAATAAAAATATTTTAAAAAGATTAAAAAAATATAAAGTAAAGACCATTGAATTGGGTGTGCAATCTTCCAATAATTATATCTTAAAAAGAGCCAATAGAGGACATACATTTGAAGATGTCAAAAAAGCATCAAAATTAATCCGATTCTATGGATTTAGATTAGGACATCAAATGATGGTAGGCTTACCAGAAAGTACAAGAATAGATGAAATTAATACAGCAAAAGCATTGATAAAATTAAAACCTAAGATGGTAAGAATCTATCCTGTATTAGTTGTCAAAAATACAAAATTAGAACAAGAATACAAAGAAGGCACATATGAACCATTGCCATTACCACAAGCGATCGAAACTTGTAAAGAACTAGTTAGAATGTTTGCAGATAAAAAAATTGATATTATACGAGTAGGCTTACAAAGTACAGATGAAATTGCAGATCCTAGTCAAGAAAAGAGTGAAGTAGTCGCAGGTCCATATCATCCAGCATTTAGACAGTTAGTAGAATCTGCTATGTGGTATGATGCCATTGTTGGAAAGATAAAAAGATTAAATGTAAAAGTAAAAGAAGTAGAAGTCAAGGTTAATCCAATTGATGCCAATAATGTGATTGGACATAAAAAGGAAAATGTAAAAAAACTAAAAGAATATTATGATGTCGATTTAGTTTTAAAACAAGATGAAACAATTAAACAAGGAAAATCCAAAATTGAAGTGACAAAAACATTTAAAGATTTTGCTTATGAAGAAAAGGAAGAGGAAGAGAGAAAAGAAGTAAGTAAAAGTAAAAAATAAATAAGCGAGCAATTCAAAGAATCGAATAAAATCACCTGAAATTACCAATACTAGTAATAAAGGTGATTTTTTATTATGAAAATAAAAGAAAAAGGAACAATAAAAAATAGTATTTTAGAAATATTGGGAACAATTTTAGGGGCTTTTATTATTGCAATTGCTGTATCTTTATTTTTATTACCCAATAAATTATCTTCAGGAGGTATAGCAGGAATTGCAACTATAACATATTATTTATTAAATATACCAATGGGAATTAGTATGTTAATCATAAATATTCCATTATTTTTAATGTCTATATTAAAAATAGGAAAAACATTTTTTGTAAAATCTATTATAGGAACTATTAGTTTATCTTTTTTTATAGATATATTAGACAAGTTAACACCTCTGACAAGTGATAAGTTTTTAGCATGTATTTATGGTGGAATTTTAATGGGGGTAGGAACGGCAATTTTATTAAAGGTAAATAGTTCAACAGGAGGAACAGATTTATTTAGTTATTTAGCCAAAATATATAAGCCAACAATAAAAGTAGGAGAAATTATATTTTTAATAGACATTGCTATTGTGGCTTTAAATATGATTTTTTTAAGAGAAATTGAAATTGGTTTGTATTCTGCTATTGCTATTTATATAATGGGAAAAATTATTGATATTTTATTTGAAGGTATCTATTTTACAAAATTAATTTATATTGTTTCTGATAACGCAGAAACAATTGCTAAAGAAATAGGAGAAAATATTGGTAGAGGAACAACTGGAATTTATGGAAAAGGCATGTATACCAATACAGATAAACTAATCTTAATGTGTGCGGTAACTAGAAAAGATATAGCAAGGACAATACAAATTATCAAGAAAATAGATAAAAAAAGTTTTGTTATTATTACCAATTCTAGAGAAGTATTAGGATTGGGATTTAAAAATGAATAAAGATTAAATAAAGATAAGGAAACTGCCGCCGTAAGTTTCTTTATTTTTATTGTGAATTGTATGTTTTTATGCTAATATGAATGTGAAATTTGTAATGTATAGAAGGGGAAAATAAATGAAAAAAATAATATATGGATTTACAATTTTATTTTTAGTAATAATTGTCATATTAAATATTATATTTACGACCTATTTAGATACATCAGAACAGGCTATTATTCAAACAAATCATTTTTGGTATATGATAGGTCTCGTATTAGTAGGAATGGTTATATATTTTGTTGCAGATAAGTTGGATAGATACGTATATTCGGATAAAAACGAAAAAATTAGAAAAAAATTGAAGATAGGGGCTTTCACTTTATATATCCTGCTTAATATCCTATGGGTTATTTTTATAAATCCAAAAGTAATAGGAGATTCTGTTCATGTTTGTAATTTAGCACAAACATTTTATAGAAATAATCCAGAAGAATTTTTGCAAAATCCAACTTATATAGGTGTAACTTTAAAAGAATATATGCAAGCCTATCCACATCAAATTACATTAGCATTTGTATATAGTATCTTTTTTAGAATCATCCATTTTGATATTATGGAAATCTTAAGAGTCTTAAATGTGCTTGGAAATATAGGTATTGTTATAGCTTTATATAAAATCAATCAGCAAATAGCTAAAAAATATAAAACCAATAAAGTGCGATTAGGCATATTGATTTTAACTTTCATATCTTTGCCAATGCTTTCAACTTATATTTATGGCGATATTCCAAGTTTAGCATTATGCTTATTTTCAGTTTATTTTATGATGCGATATACAGAAACGAAAAAAATGATATATCCTATAAGTGCATCTATTTTAACAATGATAGCCTATATGATGCGAATGAACAGTTTAATTTTTATTATTGCAACTGTTATATACTTGTTATTAAATATATTTAAAGAAAATATAAAAAAGGAATGGAAAGAAAGAGTAGTGTATACAGCAGTTATGGTTATGTATATAATGATTTCTATTATTCCAAGCATATTGGTAAAAGAATATTATTTTCAAAAATATGATTTAGATAAAAATAAAATCTATCCGAATGAGAGTTATTTCCTTATGGCAATGGAAGAGGGCCCAAGAGGAAATGGGTGGTATAATGAAAATATAGCAGGACCAGCATTAAAAAATCCAGAAGAAATGAAAATAGAATATACGCAAAAAATAAAAGATAGATTAACATTTTTTTTAGAAAATTTAGGATATACATTGCAATTTTATAGTAAAAAAATCACATCTATGTGGACGGAAAATACATATGCAGCAATCAGGAATAATACAGTAGGAGAAGAGGACATATTAGAAGGTTTTATTAATCCATTAACCTTTTATCAAAAAGTTTTATTATTAGTAACATGCCTTTGTAGCATCATTGTTTTATTACAAAATAGAAAAAATCTTTCTATAGATGTGCTATTTTTGATCACTATTTTTATAGGAGGATTTGCATTTCATATATTATGGGAGGCAAAATCTAGATATATTATCCCATATATTGTAGTATTAATTCCTGTTGCAACAATTCATATGCGCAAATTTAACAGAAAGAAAAAATTAACAGATAAAAATGTAAGGGAAGAAAACTAAGCAGATATAAATTTTATAAAGGAGTGTATTCATGCAAACAATATTAATTGTAGAAGATAATGTGGACATCCACAATCTTATAAAAGAAGTATTAGAAAAAGAAAAATATAAAGTGTTAGATAGTTATTCTGGAACAGAAGCTTTAATGGTATTAGAAAGGAAAAAGATAGATTTAATTTTATTAGACCTAATGTTACCAGGATTAAAGGGAGAAGAAATTGTAAAAAAAGTAAAAAATATTCCCATTATCGTCATTAGTGCAAAAATATCACCGGAAGATAAGGTGAATGTCTTATTAAGCGGAGCCAATGACTATATTACAAAGCCTTTTTCAACAGAAGAACTATTAGCAAGAATACAAGTACAATTAAGAATTGCTGAAGGCAAGGTAGAAAATAAGGAATTAAAATATAAAGATATGGTTTTAGATGAAACGCAGCATACTGTATTTATTCAAAAAAAGCAGATGCATTTAACAAAAACAGAATTTGCTATATTAAAACAGCTATTATTAAATCCTAAACAAGTGGTAACAAAAACGAAGCTATTAGAGCTAATTAGTCAAGATACATTAGATGGTGATGAAAATTCATTAAAAGTACATATCAGCAATATTCGAAAGAAAATTAGAAGAATCACACAGAAAGAATATATCGAATCTGTATGGGGAATTGGATTTAAAATTCATGAATAAAATTTAACCAAATCTTAACGAATTTCTTAACCGATTTCTTAACAATTTTGTAGTAAAGTAACTTTGAAAGGAGGAGGTTATGGAATATATTTTAGAAACAGAAGCACTTGATAAGAAATATAAACAGTTTAAAGCAATTGACGATTTAAATATGCACATACCAAAAGGTGCTATTTATGGATTAATTGGAAAAAACGGTGCAGGAAAAACAACACTAATCCGACTAATTTGCGGATTGCAAAAACCAACAAGTGGTAAATACATGATTTATGGTATTCCAAATACAGATAAGCAGATAACAAAAGTAAGAAAAAGAATAGGTGCCATTGTAGAGACACCAGCTATTAGAATAGATGCAACTGCTGAAGATAATTTGAAAGAACAATATAAAATATTGGGATTGCCAAGTTTAGATAATCTGAAAGATATATTAAAATTAGTTGGTCTAAGTGAAACAGGAAAAAAGAAGGCAAGAAATTTTTCTTTAGGAATGAAACAAAGATTAGGAATTGCTATTGCATTGGTGGGAGAACCAGATTTTCTAATTTTAGATGAACCAATTAATGGACTAGATCCAGAAGGAATTATTGAAATTAGAGAACTAATATTAAGGTTAAACAAAGAAAAAGGTATTACTTTTCTAATATCGAGCCATTATTTAGATGAACTATCCAAAATTGCAACACATTATGGCTTTTTAAACAAAGGAAAAATTATTCAAGAGATAAGTAAAAAGAAATTAGAAGAGAATTGTAGAAAGAGAATAGAAGTCAAAGTAAATAATATGAAAGAATGTATTTACTATTTAGAGGAAAATAAATTATCGTATGAGATAAAAAATAATGGAAAAATCAATATATATGATATGATTAATATTTCAGAATTTGTGGTTGCACTTTCTAAAAGAAATTGTATAATAGAAGAATTTAATGAAAAAGAGGAGTCACTAGAAAACTATTATATGAATTTGATTGGAGGTGGCAGTAATGTATAAATTATTAAACGCAGCATTTTTTCGATTAAAGAAAAATAAAATTTTTTATTTCATTATTGTGATAATGATGGGGATGGCTTTGTTTACACTATATTCTAGATATGCGGATGAAATAAAATATATAGAATATAATTTGCCGACAACGAATTTAAAAAGTACAGATAGATTGTTGATAGATAATGTCCTTATTATTGGTTTTCTTATGTCTTTATTTACCAGTTTATTTGTTGGAACAGAATATTCAGATGGCGTAATTAGAAATAAGATTATAGCAGGGCATAAGAGAGCCAATATGTATATGTCGAACTTTATCCTAAGTGTTGTTGTAGGTGTGATGATTGAAATAATATATTTATTAATTGTTGCGAGTATTGGGATACCTATGTTTGGAAGTATACAAATTCCAGTATCAGAATTTTTATTAATTTTATTAGATATTTTTATGATGATTGTTTCTTATGCAGCAATATTTACGTTTATTTCTTTAATATGTTCTAATATAACGACATCAACAGTTCTTTGCCTATTATTAACATTAGCTATGATGGTAATAGCTGTTTTACAAACACCAGGAGATGAAATATTAAACATGATTCCGGCAGGACAAGCAATGCAAATATCTTGGTTAGCATATAGAGAATGTGCCAATATATCCATATTATGGATATATTCATTAGGGATAACGCTTATTATTAATAGTATAGGAATTTATATATTTAATAAAAAAGAATTGAAATAGGAGGAATATTTGTGATTGGCTTATATGTAACAATTGTCATTTTATGCATTTTATTACTTTTTACAACAATGAAAATACACTTAATGAAAAAGTCAATGAAAGAAATACGCGTATCATTAAGTGAAATATTACAATCAGATACGAATACTGTCATAACAATAACTTCAAGAGATAAACAAATAAAACAGTTAACAAATGAAATCAATAGAGAATTAAAAGTTTTGAGAAAAGAAAAATTACAATACCAAAATGGAAATCAAGAATTAAAAAGAATTATGACAAATATTTCTCATGATATGAGAACACCACTTACGGCCATTAGTGGATATATAGAATTATTAAAAGATAACAAAGAAAAACAAGTAAAATATTTAGAAATAATAGAAAGAAAAACAAAGGAATTAACAATACTTACAGAACAATTATTTGACTTTTCTAAAGCAATGGATATAGGTACAAAAATAGTGAAAGAAAGCTATTGCATAAATGAAATTCTAGAAGAGGTATTGGCAAATGATTATACACTTTTTAAGCGTAAAAATATAGTACCAAAAGTTGAAATATGTAAAGAAAAAATTTATAGAAATGTAGATAGGAATACTGTTATTAGGGTTTTTGAAAATATCTTGTCTAATGTTTGCAAATATAGTAATGGGAATTTTAAAATAAAGTTAGGTACAGAGGGAAAAATAACGTTTTCTAATAAGGCAACCTCTTTAGATGCAACAACAGTTCAAAAAATTTTTGATAGATATTTTACAGTAGAAAATGCTAAAAAATCTACTGGATTAGGATTATCTATTAGCAAGCAATTAGTTGAATTAAATGGTGGAAATATAACCGCGCAATTTAAAAATCAATATTTAATAATAGAAATAGAATTTGAAAAATAAAATAAAAAGGAGAAATTTCATGAAAAAGGGATTAAAAATAGGTATTGGTATTTTGGTAGTTATTGTATGTGTAGTTTTAATTATTCTTTATTTCTATAATAGAGAAAATTATAATAATCGAAACATTATAAAAACAACAATACAAAATGGAAATTTAAATCAAACATTTACACAAAATCAAACAATTGATTTAGAAGATTTATCTGTTACATTATCTGGAATTAATTATTATCCAGAAGGAAATGAACAAATGTCTGATGAGAAGAATGTATTAGATGTTACTGTGGATTTTGAAAGTAAAAACCATAAAAATATAAATTCTGTTGAATATGATTATCTTATATTTGATAACCATAACCAAATATTGAATACATCTCTTTGGAGTAATCTTATGTATACAAGAAAATATATTACTGGATTTTTAAGAGAAAAGTATAAAGAAAGTATGTATTATAAATTAAATGATCATTGTGTATTTAATAGACAAGAATATTATCAAAATATCACAGAAGATTTAACACATATTCGTAAAACGATGAGTTGTTCATTAGATGAAGCATTAACAGAACCAAAACAAATAGATGTAAGAATTATCAATCTAAAATATCAATTTGAACAAGAAGCATATAAAACATTAGATAATACAGATTTAGAATTTATAGTGGATTTTGAAGAATAGAGTACATTTGTACTCTTTTTTTTAGAGTTAGCGAATTGCGAATTCACTGTCTTTATGTTAGGATTGAATTATAAAATTTGCTTGTCACAAATTATTATATTTGTATTAAACAAATAAAAAATGTGTTAAATTATTATGAATAAAAGGGAATGATATGGTGAATATAGATAATCAAAAATTAAACCAAATCTTTTTAGATATAAAAGAGAACAATATGAAAGGAATAGAAGCATTATATATTACATATAAGCAAATGGTTTATGGTGTGGCCTTTTCAATTTTAAAAAATAGAGAAGATGCAGAAGATATGGTGCAAATTGTCTATACCAAAATATATGAAATGGATAAATCAAAACTTCCAACTAATAAAGAAGCTAGTTGGCTTTATCAAATAACGAAAAATGAAACCTTGAATTTCTTAAAAAAGAGGAAAAATGAAATTTCATTAGATAAAATTTATGAAATAGAAAATAACCATAATGAGATTGATAAGGCAATTGATTATATAGAATTTAATAAACGATTAAGTAAATTAAATAATAAGGAAAAAGAAATTATTTCTTTAAAAATCATATCGAAATTTTCGTTTCAAGAGATTAGTGAATTATTAAATGAACCTGTTGGAACAGTAAAATGGAGATATTACAAAAGTTTACGTTCTATAAAGTTAATGTTAGGAAATCTTGCCATGTTTATAATTACATTTATTATTGGAATAAAGACAATGTTAATAGATGTAAAAACAGAAGAAAAACAACAAGAAGAGATACAAGAAAATGATAAAAATACAATGGGACAAGAAAAAGGTGAAGTAGAAAATAGTATACGACAAGATAGTGAAAAAAGCAATAATGAAAGTTTTCAAGACGAACAAAAAAATAAAGAGATGCAAGATACAATACAACCAGAAAATACAGTAACAGAAGAAACAGAAAAAGAAGATACAAATGCAGAAAACGAAATAAAGCAGGAAACAGTAGTCGAAGAAATACCAGAAGAAAATAATATATCCTATGTTGGAATAGGGTGTATAGGGGTATCTATCATATTTTTAATAATTACCATTATTTTTTTCATAAAATACCAACTAAAATGGAAAAAGAAATTGTCTAAATAATAGAAGGGAAAAAAGGTGGTATGGATGAAAAAGAAGATAGTAATTATTTTAAGTATTGTAATTGTTTTAATCATTTTAGGATATGGAACAAAGGTATATGTGGATTATAGTAAAAATGTACAATATATAGATGAACAAGATGAAAATCAAGAGGAGAAAAATAAAGATATTATTGTTATTGAAAATGGAAATATACAAAATGAAAATAAAATCGATGAATTTATCAATAATGCAAGTAATCGTAAGGCAGCTATCTTACAAATACAGAGAATTTCAAATGAAAAAACAGATAATATACAAGTAGAATTCGTACTAGGACAATATGCAAGTGAAAAGAATACGGGAGAAACAGATGTTATCAATTCAATAAATATGCCAGTACCAAGTGTAAATGGTACAGCAGAAGAATACCAAACGATTTATGGATATTATAAAGTAACTGTAAACGGTGAAGAAACTGGAAGATATGATGGTTTACGTTGGCAAATGAAAAGAGTAACAAAGGATAATATAATACAAGTTATTATGGAACCATATCTTATAGAAGTAACTGAAATGCCTGTTATTTGTGAATATAATTTAGAAAGTTCCTCTTATAAAAAGAAATTTGAACTAACCTATATGGCTAGAAAAGATATGGGAATAAAAAGAATTGCAGAAGAAAATCAATTTGACAATTTAGATTTTGGTGTATACACATTTGCAGGAGATGTCTTTATTACAGTAGAAGAAAATATGATGTATTCTTTAGAAGATGCACTTAAACAAAATGTTATAACGGTCCAAGATATCTTAGAACAAACAAAACAAGATGAAAAATATGGAATCTGTGAAATAGGATATTATAGTGACGGTGGTAGTACAGAATATCGATATCCAGAATATACAATATTAAAATATAATACATTAGATGGTAATAAAGATTTAATAATTGGAATGCAAGGAACAATTATTAATCAAGTAAATGCAAGTGGTTATAGAACAGAAGGAGAAGAAAATAGAGAATAAAAAAGATAAAATTACTTTATATAAAAATATAGAGTAATTTTTCTTTATGTGATATAATTCAACCTGGACTTTAAGAAAGGAATGGATTAAGAGATGGAAGAACAGCAATATATATTAAGAAAACCAGAAACCTTTAACTTAAAAGATATATTTGAATGTGGACAATGTTTTCGATGGAATGAACAAAAAGATGGTAGTTATACAGGAATATGGAAAGAAAATGTAGTGAATGTAAAAAAAGAAGGAGAAGATTATATATTTTCTGGTATATGTAAAAAAGGGAATTTAGAAGAAGAAATACAGAAATATTTTGATTTAGATAGAAATTATGAAAACTTAAAAAAGAAATTATCACAAAAAGATGAATATATGAAAAAAAGCATCCAATATGGCAAAGGTATCAGAATTTTAAATCAAGACTTATGGGAGACCATTATATCCTTCATCATATCTGCTAATAATAATATACCAAGAATTAAAGGAATCATTGAGAGATTATCTAAAGCATATGGAAAAAAGATTGAATGGAAGGAAAAAACATATTATACATTTCCAACGCCAAACGAGCTAAAAGATGTTACGGTAAAAGACTATAGAGCATTAGGATTAGGTTTTAGAGATATTCGATTATATGAAACTACAAAAATGATATTAGATGGAAAAGTGAATTTAAAAGAACTGGAAGAAAATCCAAACACGATGGAAGTAAGAAAAAAATTATTAACCCTTTCAGGTGTTGGTCCAAAAGTTGCAGATTGTATATTATTGTTTTCTGATTTAAAACGTTTAGAAGTATTTCCAATAGATGTATGGGTAAGAAGAGTGATGAATGATTTATATATCCAAAATGAAGATGAAACAAAAGTAAATAAAAAACAAATTGAAACAATAGCAAAAGAAAAGTTTGGCAATTTAGCGGGATTAGCGCAACAATATTTGTTTTATTGGCGAAGAGAAGCATAAAGATAAAAACAAAAAATATTGTAAAATAAAACTAGGTATGATAGAATTTGAAACAAGGAGGGAAAAATGATTTATACAATAACATTTAATCCTGCACTAGATTATATAACGCAAGTTGAAAATTTTAAAACTGGTGAAATAAATAGAACAAAAACGGAAACAATATTACCAGGAGGAAAAGGACTTAATGTTTCTATTGTACTAAAAAATTTAGGAATTGAAAATACTGCACTTGGTTTTGTAGCAGGATTTACAGGACAAGAATTAAGACAAAAGTTAGAGGCACAAGGTGTAAAAACGGATTTTGTTAGCGTAAAAAAAGGAATAACAAGAATTAATGTTAAAATAAGTTCTATTAATGAAAAAAATATAGAAGAAACAGCTTTAAATGGAATGGGACCACAAATCACAAGAACCGATATCGAAGCATTAATGGAAAAAATACAAAAGATGTCAACAAAAGATATTGTCATTTTAGCAGGAAGTATACCGAATAATATGGATAATGACATATATGAAAAAATATGTAAAAAGCTTAATGAAAAAGGAATCACATTTATAGTAGATTCAACACGAAAACTACTTACAGAAGTATTAAAGTACAAACCTTTTTTAATAAAGCCTAATAAAGAAGAATTAGAAGAAACAGTAAGTTGTAAGATATCAACAAAAGAAGATATCATTGATGCAGCTAAAAAACTAAAAATAATGGGAGCACAAAATGTTTTAGTATCATTAGGAAATGATGGAGCATTATTGTTAACGAAAGATGATAAAACCTATTATTCAAAAGCACCTAAAGGAGAAGTTGTAAATACAGTTGGATCTGGAGATTCAATGGTAGCAGGATTTTTAGCAGGGTATTATAAAACCCAGGATTATGAATATGCATTAAAGACAGGAGTTGCAGCAGGAAGTGCAAGTGCATTTTCAGTAAAACTTGCAACTAAAGAGGATGTTGATTTTATTTTAAAACAATTATAAAAAATTACAAAAGAAAGAGGGAAGAATATGAAGATTACAGATTTACTTAGTGAAAAAGCTATCAGTTTGCAAGGAAAAGCAAAAAGCAAAGCGGAAGCAATCGATCAATTAGTAGATTTAATGATGGAAAATGGAAACATCAAAGATAAGGAAGCATACAAAAAGGTAGTCTTAAAACGAGAGGAAGAAGGAACAACAGGAATAGGTGAAGGAATAGCAATTCCGCATGGTAAAACAGACGCAGTGTCAAGACCAGGTTTGGCTGCAATGATAATTCCAGATGGAGTAGATTTTAATTCATTAGATGGAAGTCCAGCAAAATTGTTATTTTTAATAGCAGCGCCTAATACAAAAGATAATGTACATTTAGATGTTTTGAGTAGATTATCTACATTATTAATGGATACAGAATTTAGAAAATCATTATATAATGCTAAAACCCCAAAAGCGTTTTTAGAATGCATAGACAAAGCTGAAAGTGAAAAATTAGGAGAAGAAAAAAGTTCAAATGATCAATATGAAATTTTAGCAATTACAAGTTGCCCAACCGGTATTGCACATACCTATATGGCAGCAGAAGCTTTAGAGCAAATGGGAGAACAATTAGGACATAAAGTGAAAGTAGAAACACATGGATCATCAGGTGTAAAAAATAAATTTACGGCAGAAGAAATTAAAAATGCAAAGGGAATTATTATAGCATCAGACACAAAAATTGATTTATCAAGATTTGATGGTAAAAAGCTAGTAAAGACAAAAGTGGCAGATGGAATCAATAAACCCAAAGAACTGATAGAACATGTATTGTCACCAAATGCAAAAACATATCATTCAAATACTAAAAATGTGACCGAAGATAATGATGAAGAAAAGGAAAAGATAGGCACAAAAATATATAAACACTTAATGAATGGTGTTACACATATGTTACCATTTGTTGTAGGTGGAGGAATTTTAATAGCCATATCATTTTTACTAGATGATTATTCAATAGATCCTTCAAATTTTGGTATGAATACGCCTATTGCAGCTTTCTTTAAAACAGTGGGAAATGCAGCATTTAATGTCATGTTATATATACTTGCAGGTTATATCGCTATGAGTATTGCTGATAGGCCGGGGTTAGCAGTTGGATTTGTTGGAGGAATTTTAGCAGTACAAGGAACAACATTTGAATCACTAACAAATAGTGATATCACTTTAGTAAGCTCTGGATTTTTAGGAGCATTGATTGCGGGATTTGCTGGAGGATATATTGTTTTAGGATTGAAGAAATTGTGTAGTTATTTACCAAATAGTATAGAAGGTATAAAGACAATTCTTCTATATCCTGTGTTTGGAATATTGCTAATGGGGTTATTTATGTTATTGATAAATCCTTATGTAGCAGCAATCAATACAGGAATCAATAATTATTTATCTTCAATGAGCAGTGCAAATAAAATCATATTAGGAGCAATATTAGGTGGCATGATGGCTGTGGATTTAGGAGGACCTATTAATAAGGCAGCATATACATTTGGGACAGGAATGTTAGCGTCAGGACAATATGAAATTATGGCAGCTGTTATGGCTGGAGGAATGGTTCCACCACTTGCAATTGCATTTTTAGCAACAGCATTTCCAAAAAAGATTCCTAAGAAAGATAAACAAGCAGCATATGTAAATTATATTATGGGATTATCTTTTATATCAGAAGGGGCAATTCCTTTCGCATCAGCAGATCCACTAAGAACAATTCCAGCGTTTGTAATTGGGTCAGCAATTACTGGAGCTCTTTCCATGTTATTTAGTTGTACATTAATGGCACCACATGGTGGAATATTTGTAATAGCAACAATTGGACATCCAGTAAAATATTTATTAGCGATAGCAGTAGGAGCAATTGTCTCTACGTTAATTATGGCAAAATTAAAAAACAATTTGCCGGAATATGAAAAAACTAAATAATACTAAAAGGAGGAAAATTATGGTAAAAGACAAAATAATATTAAAAAATGAAACAGGATTACATGCAAGACCAGCGAGTGAATTAGCGAAACTTGCAGCTTCGTTTAAAAGTACAGTAAAATTAAATGTAAATGGTAAAACAGTTGATGCAAAATCAATATTGGCCATCATGGCAGCAGGAATAAAATATAATACAGAAATTGAAATAGAATGTGATGGAGAAGATGAAGAAAAAGCTTTATCAGAAATTATAAAAGGGTTTAATAATAATTTT
The DNA here is from genome assembly GCA_944386365.1 of uncultured Clostridia bacterium. Taxonomy (GTDB): domain Bacteria; phylum Bacillota; class Clostridia; order TANB77; family CAG-508; genus CAG-269. The sequence goes on along the minus strand of CALXAT010000002.1, from coordinate 69,202 downwards.
AGTGAATAAAAAGGTTTATAGGTTTATCCATAAAACCTAAATACTGAATATAAGGAATGGTACAGATGCTAAAAGGAAAAGGCGTATCAAATGGTATAGGATTTGGAAATATAGTTATTTTAAAAAAAGTAGAAAGAAAAATAGAAAAGAAAACAATAGAAAGTGCACAAGTAGAAAATGAATTAGAAAGGCTTCACGAAGCGTTAAGAGAAGTTATTGATGAAACTGAAATACAAATGAAACATATTAGTGGTACAGAGGCAGATATCATGCAAGCATATTTAATGATATTGCAAGATCCCTCATTAATTTCAGAAACAGAAAATGCCATTAAAAATTCACATTATAATGCAGAATATGCTGTAGAAGTGGGATTTAATAGTGTTATACAGATTTTTGAAAATATGGATGATGCATATATGGCTTCAAGATCTAGAGATATTCTAGATATAAAAAATAGGGTACTAGGAAAATTATTAAAGGAAGAAACGATTGATTTAAGCAATCTAAAACCAAACACAATTATAGTAGCAACAGAACTTACAACTTCTGAAACTGCAAAACTAGATTTTAAAAATGTATCTGGAATTATAACAGAAATGGGAGGAGAAAATTCACATACTTCTATTATGGCAAGAACGCATACAATTCCAGCAATTACAAAAGTAGAGGAAGCAACTAAATTATTTAAAGATGGTGATAGCGTTGCAATTAATGGCACATCAGGAGAAATCTATGTAAATCCAACTGAAGAAGAAAAACAAAAATTATTAACTTTAGAAAAGCAGTTAGAAGAAGAAAAAACGGAATTAGAGAAATATAGAGATAAAGAAAGTATAACTAAAGATGGAACAAAAGTAAAATTATATGCCAATATAGGACTTCCATCAGATGCTGAAATTGCATTAAAAAATACTGCAGAAGGTGTTGGGTTATTAAGAAGTGAATTTTTATACATGGATAGTGATACAATGCCAACAGAAGAAGACCAATTTGAAGCATATAAACAAGTAGCAGAAATCATGAAAGATAAAGAAGCAATCATAAGAACTTTAGATATTGGAGGAGATAAAGATTTAAAATATTTAAATCTAGAAAAAGAAGCAAATCCATTCTTAGGATATAGAGCTATTCGATTGTGTCTAGATAATCCAAAAATATTTAAAATACAGTTAAGAGCTATATTAAGGGCAAGCGCCTTTGGAAAACTAGCAATCATGTTTCCTATGATATCTTCAATAGAAGAATTAAGAGCTGCTAAGCAAGTATTGGAGGAATGTAAAAAAGAATTAGACAATGAAAATGTTTCTTATGACAAAAATATTCAAGTAGGCATTATGATTGAAATTCCATCAGCAGCATTAATAGCGGATAAACTAGCACAAGAATGTGATTTCTTTAGTATAGGAACAAATGATTTAATTCAATACACTGTTGCAGTTGAGAGGGGAAATGAAAAGATTTCTAAGCTGTATACAAAATATCATCCTGCGGTTATAAAATTAATAAAGCAAGCAATAGATGGTGCACATTTATCTAACATAACTTGTGGTATGTGTGGAGAAGCAGCAGGAGATCCACTATATATACCACTATTAATTGGATTAGGCTTAGATGAATTCTCAATGAATTCAAATAATATACTAAGAGCTAGAAGAACCATTAATAACTTAGATAAAGAAATATGCAAAAAGCTTAGTGAAGAAATTTTACAGATGGCATCTGCGGAAGAAGTAGAAAAAAGATTGAGAGAATTTGTTAATAATTAAAATAGCAAGAATATCTTGCTATTTTTTTTATTGTATTATAAAATTTACTAAGAACGAAAATGTTTTTTAGATAGACATAAAAGGCAAAAAGGAGAATTTTATGGGTTTAAGAATCATTTATGGAAAGACAGGGACAGGAAAAAGTAGTTTTTGTTTTTCAGAAATAGCAAAATTAATAGAAAAAGAAGAAAATATATACTTTATAACACCTGAGCAATTTTCATTTACAGCAGAGAAGAATTTAATGGGATTTTTGAAGGAAAAAGCAGTCATAAATGCAGAGGTAATTACTTTTAGTAGAATGGCAAATAGAGCTTTAAATGAAATAGGTGGGAGTAATAAAATAAATCTATCAAAATGTGGAAAAGCCATGCTTATTTATTCCATATTATCTAAATATCAAAAGAATTTTCAATTTTTGGGAAAAAGTGATGAAAATATAGAAATAGGAATACAAAGTATAACAGAATTAAAAAAACATGGTATTACATTAGAGATCTTAGATGATGAAATAGAAAACATAGAAGATAAATATTTAAAAACAAAATTAGAAGATATACGTTTAATTTATCAAAGTTTTGAAGAGCAAATTTCACAAAATTATATTGAAGAAACAGATTTATTGGATTTTCTAGCAAAGAACATAAAAAATTTAGAGTGGATTAAAAATAGTATTATCTATATTGATGAATTTTCAGGTTATACTGCACAAGAATATGAAGTGATAAAACAATTTATTAAATATGCAAAACAAGTTAATATTACTATGTGTATAGATAATTTAGAAAGGAATACAAATCCAGATAGAGATATATTTTATTCTAATAAACAAACTTTGAAAAAGATTATGAAAATTATTGACGAAAATCAGTTTAAATTAGAAGAACCAATAAGATTAGAAAAGCAATACCGATTAAAAAATAAAGAATTACAAGTTTTAAGTCAGAATTTGTATAATATAAAATCCACAAAATATGTTCAAAATGTGGAAAACTTACATTTGTTTCTAGCAAAAAATAGATATTCAGAAATTGAAAATGTTGCCAAAATTATTACGCGAATTGTTAGAGAAAAAAATTTACGATATAAAGAAATAGCTATTATAACTAAAAATATAGATATGTATTCTTCACTAGTAAGAAGTATTTTTTCTAAATATGATATACCTGTATTTATTGATGAGAAAAGAGATTTAAATCAAAATATTATTGTACAATATATACTTTCTATATTGGATATTTTTACAACAAATTATTCTAATGAAGCTATGTTTAATTATATAAAATTAGGTTTTTTAAATATAGAGAATGATGAAATATTTAAACTAGAAAATTATTGTACAAAGTGGGGAATTAAAAGAAATAAATGGAAAGAAGATTTTAAATATGAATTAGAGGATGAAGATAAGAAACAAGAGATAGAAAGATTAAATGAAATTAGAAAAGAAATTATAGAACCATTGATAGAATTAAAAAGAAATATAGATAAGGAAAAAACAGCTAGCAATATTACAAAACAACTATATTCTTTTTGGCAAAGTCAAAATATAGAAGAAAAAATAGCCCAAAAAGTAAAATGGCTAGAAAAAAATGGACTTATTGATTTGGCAAATGAATATATAGAAAGTTATAATATTATTTTAGAAGTTTTAGATGAAATTGTTTTGGTATTTAAGGAAGAAACAATGACTATTGATAAATATAGTCGAATTATGAAAATAGGATTAAAGAATAGTGAATTAGGCAAAATACCAGCAACACAAGATCAAGTTACATTTGGAGATGTCGATAGAACAAGAAGCCATAAAGTAGATGTCATATTTGTTATTGGGTTAAATGATGGTATTTTTCCAAGTGTAAATAAAGATGAAGGTTTTTTAAATGATGCAGATAGAGAACTATTAAAAAGTGATGGCTTAGAATTGGCAAATGGGACAATGGAAAATCTTTATGAAGAAAATTTTAATATTTATAAAGTATTTACAACAGCAGAAAAAGAAATGTACTTATCATATGCTTCATCTGATGAAGAAGGAAGAGCTTTAAGACCATCTATTTTAATTAATAAAATAAAAAAGATTTTTCCTAATTTAGAAGAACAAAGTGATGTTATTAACAAAAAATATGAAATAGTAAATCAAGATGTTACCTATGAAGAATTATTGGAAAAGATTTATCAATTAAAAAACAAAGAAGATATAGAAAATTTATGGTATCTGGTGTATTCATGGTATAAAAAAAATCCAAAATGGAATAAAAGGTTAGAACAAGACATGTTAGGATTGGAATATACAAATCTTCCTAAAAAAATAAAAAAAGAAAATATTGACAAATTATATGGAAATACATTAAATACAAGTGTTTCTCGATTAGAACAATATAGAAGATGTCCATTTTCTTATTACTTACAATATGGATTAAAAGTAAAACCAAAAGAAGAACTAAAAATCCAAAGTTTTAATACAGGATCTTTTATGCATGAAACGATTGATGAATTTTTTAAATATGTATATGAAAATAAGCTAAATTTAGCAGAATTAGAAGAAATAGATATTCAAAAGATTGTATCAAAAATCATAGATGAAGATTTAGAGTTATCCAAAAATTATATATTTAAAGCAACCGTGAAATATAAAATTTTAGTGAGAAGATTGAAAAAAATCGTTAGTAAAGCTTTAAAATATATTATACAGACATTAATTTATAGTGATTTTAATATCAAAGGAACAGAAATAGCATTTGATAAAAATGGAGAATATAAACCAATTCGATTAACATTAGAAAATGGTAAAAATATAGAAATTACAGGTAAAATTGATAGAATTGATATAGCTAAAGAAGATGATGGAAATTACTTAAGAATTATTGATTATAAATCTTCAAGTAAAAATATTGATTTAAATGAGGTGTATGCAGGGCTACAAATACAGCTTTTAACCTATGCAGATGCAGTGTGTAAAGAAGAGGATTTGATTCCTGCTGGTATATTTTATTTTTCATTATTAGAACAGATGATCAAAGCAGATAAAAAAATATCAGATGAAGAAATAGAAGCACTAATTAGAAAAAACTTTAAAATGAAAGGATTAATTGTGGCCGATGTAAAAATCATAAAAATGAATGATAATACATTAACAACAGGTACATCAAAACTAGTTCCAGCAGCAATCAGTAAGTCAGGAGAAGTCATTGAAAAGTGGACAAATGGTGTAAAACAAAAAGAATTTGCCATATTACAGAAGTATATTTATCAAACAATTAAAGAAATTGCAAAAGAAATATTTGATGGAAATATAGATTTAAAACCATACTATAAAGATGGAAAAACACCATGTGCATATTGTGAGTATAAATCAATATGTACATTTGACTCTAAGAGAAAAGAAAATCAATATCGTTATATTCATAAATTGACAAAAGATGATATAATGATAAAGATGCAAAAGAAAATTAAAGAATAAAACAAAAGAATGAAATGAGGAATTTATGATAGAAAAAGAAAAAGTGCAAATGCGAAAAAGAAATATGAAATTATTTCCACTATATAGGACATTAGGTTGGGATTACATATTTTTTTATACAACCAATTTCTTATTTTTAACACGGGGTTAAAAATATAAATCCAGCGGATGTTGTATTAATAGATTCTTTTTATGCTTTGTTTGGAATCATTATGCAAGTTCCAGCAACATTTGTAATTGAATATTTGGGAAGAAAAAGAAGTATTATTTTTGCGAACTTTTTAAATTGTCTATATATGTTAGTGGTTATGTTTAGTAATAATTTATTTAATTTGGTAACTGCGGAGTTATTATCTTCTTTAGCTTTTGGTATTAAAGAAACAGCAGATCCAGCATTATTAAATGAATCAATACCACCTTCAAGATATAAAAGTAAAATATTTGCTAAAATTACGCAAAAAGGTATATCCAATTATTATATTATAAATGCAATATCAACAGTACTAGCTGGATTTTTTTATGATATTAATCCATATATACCAATTACATTATCCTTGTTAATTACAATTGTTGTTACTTTAATATCTACAGCGTTTATAGAGCCACAGATGAAAAGTAAGAAACATAAAATTCAAGAATTTAATCAAATAACAGAGTTGAAAGATTCCTTCAAGTTTATACTAAAATCAGAAAGATTAAAGGCTTTAATATTATTTTCAGCAGTTGCAGTAGGAATTATGAGTGTATTAGGAACTTATGAAATTAGTTTATTGGAAGATTTTAATATGCCAGCAAAATATCTATGTATTATATTTGCAGCATTAGGAATCATATCAGGAATATTAGCTAAGAAGCAAGAAGAATTTCATGATAAGTTCAAAAATAAATCTTTATGTATATTAATGGGCATAATAGGAATATCGACAATTGCGGCAGGAATATTTGGAGTGATTTCTAAAGAATATCAATTTTGTATTTTATTTATCATTATTGCTTATGTGATTCGATATGCATATAAGGGGATATATTATCCATTAATCGAAAAATATTTAAGAAATTTTGCAAATGAGAAGATAGATACAAAAATATTTACAGCTAAAAATTTTTTAGGAAGCATATTGAGTGCAGGAATAGGGGTATTGGCTTCATTTTTGCTAGACAGAATAAATATTTCATATTGTATGATCATTATTGGTGGATTAACAGTTATATTTACAATAGTTATGAGTAAATATATGAAAGCAAGAGTAGGATTAAAACCTGAAGAATATTCTAAAGAAGAAATTAAATATGATGAATTAAATCAATCTGAATAAAGAATATATTGTAAAGGAGGATTTTATGCAAGATTTATCCAATGAAAATGTAATTCATATAAAAAATAGAAATATAGAATATTTGCAATTCAGAAAATTGTTAGAATATAAGAATATTATTAATCATGCTTATTCATTGGGCATAGATGTAGGGTTTAAGACAACAACAGCAGATCAAAAACTAGCATCAATAGAAAGAGTAGAATTGGCAAAGGAATCATATAAAAAGATCTGTGATAGCATACAGAGTGATTATGTACATATTGTACAAGCAAATCAAAATCATACAGATATCGTTAAAGTGATCCAAAAAAAAGTAAATAAGACAGAACCAGATTTTAGTTTAGCAGAAGAAGGGATAGAAGATGGATTAATTACAAACCAGAAAAATTTGATGTTAGCAACAACAAATGCAGATTGTATTTTATTACTATTTTTTGATCCCATAAAAAAAGTAATTGCAAATACACATTCTGGATGGAGGGGAACATTGCAAAGAATTTCTATAAAAACAGTCAAAAAAATGGTTAAAGAATTTGGATGTCATCCAAAGGATATTATTTGTTGTATTTGCCCAAGCATTAGAAAATGTCATTTTGAAGTAGATATTGACGTAAAAGATATGTTTGAAAAAGAATTTAAAGATTTAGAAAATACGAAATTTATAGATATAGAAAAAGAAAATAAAGAAAAAACAATTCACTTTGCAGATTTTATAGAAGAGAAGATAGAAAATACAAAATGGCATATTGATACAGTTTTGATAAATAAAATTATGCTTCAGAAAGAAGGATTAGAACCAGAAAATATTATTGATTCAGGAATTTGTAGTGTTTGTCATTCTGATAGCATACATTCTTATCGAATAGAAAAGAAAAATTATAATACAGAGACAGCAGTAATAGAGTTAAAATGAATAAAATAAAAAAAGGATGTAATAGAAATGTTTAAAACATGGGAAGAATTAGAAGAATCTATTAAAGGATGTAATAGATGTAAATTATATAAAACAAGACAAAATATTGTTTTTGGAACTGGAAATAAAGATGCAAAACTAATGCTTATTGGAGAAGGACCTGGTGCAGACGAGGATAGATTAGGGGAACCATTTGTTGGAAGAGCAGGAAAATTAATGAATTTAGCATTTGAAACTTTAGGAATAGATAGAAAACAAGTCTATATTGCCAATGTGGTAAAATGTAGACCACCATCTAATAGAAATCCAGAAGAAGATGAAGCAACAGCATGTTTAGATTATTTAAGAAATCAAGTAATACTTGTTCAACCAGAAGTAATTGTTTTATTAGGAAGTGTTGCTTTAAAAAATATTTTAGGAAAGGAATATGGAATAACAGCATCTAGAGGAAAATGGGTAGAAAAAAAGGGAATAAAATATATGCCAACTTGGCATCCAGCTGCATTATTACGAGATGAAACGAAAAAAATAGATTTTATAAAGGATTTACAAAAAGTACTTGAAGAAATGAATTTTAATTTAACAAAATAAACAATACCATTCAAATTATTTTATATTTGAATGGTATTAACTTAACTGTTAAGTCGGTTTTGTTGACGAAAGCATATAAAAAATGTAAAATAATTAATGAATATATAAAAAAACAGTATACATTTACAGTATGTTTTGAAAAAATGTAAATAAGAGGAAAGAGGAAAAAATGATAAAAGAAATAGAAGAAAAGACAAATTATTGTTTAAATTGTAAGGTAAAACCATGTTCTTTAAAAGGGTGTCCATTAAATAATCATATACCAGATTTTATACAAGCTTTAAAAAAAGAAGCATATTTTGAAGCCTATAAAATTTTATCAGAAACAACTGTTTTACCAGGTGTATGTGGAAGAATCTGTCCTCATGAAAAACAATGTCAGGGTTCATGTGTTAGAGGAATAAAAGGAGATCCAGTTTCTATAGGAGAATTAGAGGCATATACTTTTGATAAAGCACATGAATTAGGGTATCATTTATCAGATTGTTATGAAAAGTCAGAAAAAAAGAACAAAAAAGTAGCAATTATTGGAGGGGGACCAGCTGGTTTAACTTGTGCCGCATTTTTGGCTAAAGAAGGAATAGGTGTTACAATATATGAAAAATATGATTATTTAGGTGGTTTATTAGTATTTGGAATACCAGAGTTTAGGTTGTCAAAAGAAATTGTTAAAGAAACAGTAAAAGATATCTTAGATTTAGGAATTGAAGTGAAATACCATACAGAATTAGGGAAAAATCTAAAATTAGAAGAAATAGAAAACCAATATGATGCTATATTTTTGAGTATTGGTGCAAATGTTTCTTCTAAAATGGGAGTAGAAGGAGAAGATTTAAAAGGTGTTTATGGAGGTAACGAATTATTAGAATATGATTTACATCCAGATTATAAAGGAAAAAAAGTCATCGTTACAGGTGGTGGAAATGTAGCAATGGACTGCGCAAGAACAATCAATAGAATGGGGGCAAAAGAAGTAACAGTCGTTTATAGAAGAGCAGAAGAACAAATGCCAGCAGAAAAAAAAGAAATACAAGATGCCAAAAATGAAGGGGTAAAGTTTGCTTTTCAAAACAATATTGTTAAAATATTAGGAGATAAAAAAGTAGAAAAAGTAGAATTGATAAAAACAAAACTAGTTCAAAAGGAGGGAGACAGTAGATTATCTCCGGTTAATATTGAAAATAGCAATTATCAAGTAGATGTAGATTATATTATTATGGCTTTAGGTTCAAAACCACAAGAATATGTAAAAGATTTGGGACTAGATTTAAATAAATGGGGAAATATACAAATAGATGATACATATAGAACGTCTAATCCTAAAATCTATTCGGGAGGAGACTTAGCAGGAATGAAAGGAACTGTTGCCTGGGCAGCAAAGTCAGGAAGGGAAGCGGCAAAACAGATAATTGAAACCATGTAAAACTTCCTTATCAGGATATGGAAACGGTTAAAAACTCGCTTGAGCATTTACCCATATATCTTTGGAGTTATCTATTGACAAAACATTTATATCTTAAGACCGCAGCTGAGAAAAAACGAGTGAAGTCTTCTAGAATTAAAAAACTGAAGAAAAAGGGCGGGTTCTGGGAAGCCACTACCTAGTCAGAAACTGTGGATAGACTATTACTGAGTAAAAACATAGTTTGGCAGTAAAGTCTGCCCCTCATCCATTTCTGGTTGAGGGGCTTTTGCTTTATAAAGTTGTGTTTTCCTTTTCAGAGGAATTTCCTAATAGTAATCTTTTAATAGTTTTAAATAAAGTTATAATTTTGTTTTCCTTTTTAGTTTTTACATTAATAGCGGTTTCAATACCACCGTTTTCTAATACATTGTATTTATGTTCTAGTTGAGCCATTTTTTCAACATAATAATTATCAAAAAATGTATAACCTTCTGCAAAACCAAGATAAGATTTAAAATTGTATAGTTTTTTTCGATAATTTTCTAATTCCTCTAAGTTTTGTATATTTGAAAAAGCTTTATCAAAATAACTAGAAATAATAAGGTTTTGTGTTCTTAAAAAGGTTAATTTAATTTTTTCTTTCAACTCATCAATTTTTTTAACCATATCATCGACTTTTTTATTTCTATCATCAATTAAGGCAATTTTATTATTTAACTTTATAATATCTTCTTCTGCAAATAAAATAGTATCAATTGCGTTTTGAATAGCCATAAAATCTTTTTGTGATGTTAATTCAGAAAGTTTTATTTTAAAATTATCATCACTAAATAAGGTACTTTTAAATAGAATATCCTCACCTGTAATATAAGCTAATTGATTTACTAAACAACATTCCAAAGGATAATAGGAAGGACTTGTTGTTTCAAAATTAATGCCAAAATATTTAACATAGTCTTTCGGAATACCAATTACTTTGGAAGACATTAATTGAACAGCTGCTTCATTTAATCCTAATCCATAAATTTTGAATTCTGTATAATCACATAATCCCATTTTTAATAAATAATTTCGTTTATCTTTTACTTCTTGAAGATAATGGATACATTCGTGAATGGCAAACTCTTCCATATCTTCTTCTGGAATATGTTCATTAAAATATATAGATGAATTTTTATAATAATAGTTAGCTTCTGCCATACCTTCAGGCATTTTTGCTTTATACATATCCAATCTAGATAACTTAATAAATAAATCATTTTCATTTAAGCCATAAGAAGGAAATGTTTCACATAGCTTAGAAGCAATATTTTTGGCGATTGAATTTATTTTTAAAGTATCTAATTTTTCGATAACTTCGATTCCATCTTTTTTTAAATCAGATTTAATACTCATTTTAATTCTCCTTAGTATATACTTATCTAACCATATTATACTATAAGAAAAGTTAAGAAATATGTCAATATGATTAAATATTTTTTACAGTTTAATGACAATAAATTTGTGTAAGATAAAAGTAAAGGAGAAAAAAGAAAAAATAAGATCAAAGAGAAAATGTAGAATTTTGTCGAAATGTTTTTATTGACATTATAAATCTTAGAATATATAATATCAGAAAAAGAAAGGAGGGAAAGAATGAATAACACAGATCAGAATCTTTTGCTAAAAATATATGGAGAAGTTAAAGAGATAAAGAGACAAGTGCAAAAGATACCAGAAATAGAAAAGCAAGTACAAAAGATACCAGAGATAGAAAAGCAAGTACAAAAGATACCAGAGATAGAAAAGCAAGTACAAAAGATACCAGAGATAGAAAAGCAAGTGCAAAAGATACCAGAGATAGAAACACAACTACAAGAGATACCAAAAATCAAACAAGAATTACGCAACATTAGTGGCTCTGTTGCTAGAATAGAAGTAGAACATGGAGAAAAATTAGTAGCATTATTTGATGCGTTTAAAGTAAATACAGAAAAAATAGAAAAACAAGATAAAAGAATTACAAAATGTGAAAAAATAGTAGATAAACATGATGATCAAATCTATATTTTAAATTCAAAGACTCAAAATACATAAAAGCCTATTAGTATGCTTTTATAACTAACAGGCTTTTATAAAATTAATTATTTCATAACGATATTATAAATTTTATTTTTAACATAAATTTCTTTTACAATCGTTTTATTTTCCAATTTATCTTCAACAGCTTGATGTACTTTTTCTTTTACACTTTCTTCATTTTCATCTAAAGAAATCATAATTGTTGCTTTTAATTTACCATTAAATTGTATAGGTAACGTAATTTCATCAGCAATTGTTTTTTCTTCGTCATATGTAGGCCATTTCATATAAGCTAGCATTTCTTTTCCACCAAATACAGTTTGCCAAAGTTCTTCTGTTATATGTGGTGCAAAAGGATTTAATAATTGTAAAAAGGTTTTAAATTCTGCTTTATTAATCGTTTTTTCTTTATAAAAATCATTTACTAAAGTCATAAAGGTTGAAACAGCAGTATTAAATTTCATTTCTTCAATATCAGAAGATACTTTTTTAATAGCTCTATGCATTGCTTTTTCAAATTTTGGAGAATATGTTTCACCATCTACTAATAGATTTTGAAGATTCCAAACTCTATCTAAAAATTTTGCACAACCTCTAATACTTTCCATAGACCATGGAGCTGTTTGATCAAAAGGACCCATAAACATTTCATAAACTCTAAAAGCATCTGCGCCAAATTCATTGACAATATCATCTGGATTAACAACATTGCCTTTTGATTTAGACATTTTTTCTCCATTGCTTCCTAAAATCATACCATGTGAAGTACGCTTTTGATATGGTTCTTTTGTTGGAACAACACCAATATCATATAAGAATTTATGCCAAAATCTAGAATATAATAAATGAAGTGTTGTATGTTCCATACCACCATTGTACCAATCAACAGGTGACCAATATTTTAAAGCTTCTTTTGAAGCTAAAGCTTTGTCATTATGAGGATCCATATATCTTAGATAATACCAAGAAGAACCAGCCCATTGAGGCATCGTATCTGTTTCTCTTTTAGCTTTTCCACCACAATGAGGACAAGTGGTATTTAACCATTCTGCATGCCTTGCAAGAGGAGATTCTCCATTTTCACCTGGCTCATAATCCTCTACATCAGGTAATTTTAAAGGTAATTCTTCTTCTGGAACAGGAACCCAACCACATTTTTCACAATAAACCATAGGAATAGGTTCACCCCAATAACGTTGTCTAGAAAATACCCAATCACGTAATTTATAATTTACTTGTTTTTTACCAATATGCTTATCTTCTAAAAATTCAATAACTTTTTTCTTAGCTTCTACAACTGGTAAATCATTTAAAAATCCAGAATTCATTAATATACCAGTTTCAACGTCAGTAAAAGCTTCTTTATCAATATCACATTCAATTGCTTCATCAACAGGTTTAATAACTTGAACAATTGGTAATTTGAATTTTTTAGCAAATTCATGGTCACGAGTATCATGTCCAGGAACAGCCATAATGGCACCAGTACCATAAGTAATCAAAACATAATCTGAAATCCATATAGGAATCTCTTCATTTGTTAATGGATTAATGGCTTTAATGCCTTTTATTTCACAACCCGTTTTTTCTTTATTTAATTCTGATCTTTCAAAATCAGATTTTAAAGAAGCTTGATGTTTATATTCTTTAATTTCATCTATGTTGGTAATTTTATCTGCTAGTTTATCAATTATAGGATGCTCTGGAGCAACTACCATATATGTAGCACCAAATAAGGTATCTGGTCTAGTTGTATAGACTGTTAATGTTTCGTTAGAATCGGCAATTTTAAAAGTAACTTCTGCACCTTCAGAACGACCAATCCAATTTTTTTGTTGCGCTTTAATTTTATCTAAGTAATCTACATCATCTAAATCATCAATTAATCTTTGTGCATATTTTGTAATTCTTAACATCCATTGGCTTTTCTCTTTTTGAACAACAGGGCTTCCACATCTTTCACAAACACCGTTTACCACTTCCTCATTTGCAAGTCCTACTTTACAACCTGTACAGAAGTTAATTGGCATGGTAGCTTTATATGCTAAACCATGTTTATATAGTTGAATAAAAATCCATTGTGTCCATTTGTAATACTCTGGATCTGTGGTATTAATTTCTCTTGACCAATCAAAAGAAAAACCGATAGATTTTAATTGTTCTCTAAAATGATTAATATTTTTTTCAGTTGTAATTTTTGGATGAATATGATTTTTAATAGCATAGTTTTCAGCAGGTAGCCCAAAGGCATCAAATCCAATTGGAAATAATACATTATATCCTTGCATTCTTCTTTTTCTGGCAATAATATCTAATGCTGTATAGCTTCTAGGGTGTCCCACATGAAGTCCTTGACCTGATGGGTAAGGAAATTCAATTAATCCATACCATTTTTTCATAGTAAAATCATTTTTTGCATTAAAAGTTCCTTCTGCATACCATTTATCTTGCCATTTTTTTTCGATTTCTTTAAAGTTATAACTCATAAAAGTGATCCTTCTTTCTTTTATAATTATTTTTTGTATTATATAATAAAAACCGCAGTAAATCAAGGAAAAATTAAATATATTTCGAAATACTTGAAAACGGAATTTAAAAATGTTAGAATTTCAATTGAGGTGCAAATACATGATAGATATAATGAGAGCTAAGAAAGAATTTAAAAATTATATACAAAATTATGATTGCCATGATTATAAAATTCAATTAAAAATTGCACATATGTATAGAGTATCTGAAAGTTCTAAAAAAATTGCTGAAAATTTAAAATTGTCAAAAGAAGAAATTTACTTAGCAGAATTAATTGGTTTATTACATGATATAGGAAGATTTGAGCAAATAAAAAGATATCATACATTTAATGATTCTATTAGCATAAATCATGGAGAATTAGGTATTCAAATTTTATTTAAAGATGGATTAATTAGAAATTTTATAAAAGAAGAAAACTATGATAAAATCATATATCTAGCCATCATAAATCATAATAGAAATCAATCAAAATTATCAAAAGATGTAACAGAAAAAGAAAAATTACATATGAAAATCATAAGAGATAGTGATACTTTAGACATTCTATATCTAAATTTAAAAAAAGAAACAAATAATAAAGAATTATATGGAAAAGAAGATATTTCTAAAGATAAATTGTCTAATGAAATCTATTTAGAATTTATGGAAAATAAAGAATTGAATTACAAAAACATAAAGACAGCAGCTGATACAGTTGTGGCAAAATATATGTATATATGGAATATGAATTATGCATATTCCTTAAAACAAGTTTATGATAATCGATATGTAGATATATTATATGATAAATATAAATTTAAAGATTCAGATACAGAAACCAAATTAAAAAATATATATGATGAAACAAAGCAATATTTAAACAAAAAATTAGGAATATAGAGAGGGTAAGGCGTTAAAAATGATAGATTTAGAGAATGCAGAAAAAGAATTTTTAAAATATACTAGGAAATTTGATTTAGAAAATGAGCGCTTAAAAAGGAAGCAATTACATTCATTAAGGGTTATGGAAGTATCTAATAAGATTGCTAAGAATTTAAATTTGAATGATGAAGAAATACAAATAGCAACTTTAATTGGTTTGTTACATGATATAGCAAGATTTGAACAATTTACGAAATATGGTACTTTTAGAGATAGAGAAAGTGTTGATCATGGAGATTTAGGTGTGGAAATTTTAAAGAAAGATGACTATATAAAAAACTATATAGATAATGAAAAATACATAGATATAATCTATTTAGCAATAAAAAATCATAATAAATATAAAATAGAAAATGGATTAAATGAAAAACAAGAAATGTTTTGTAAAATGATTAGAGATGCTGATAAAATAGATATTTTTTATGAAGCAACAGCGATTTTTTATACGCCTAAAGAGATAGAAGAAATTAATCAATCAGTTGTGACTGATGAAATTTTAACTAAATTACATGAAAAGAAAACAATTAATCGAAATACATTAAGAAAAAGAGGAAAATTAGTAGAAGTATTCGTTATGCTTGCGTTCCTATTTGATATTAATTATAAAGCATCTTTTGAGATTATTTATGAAGAAAATTATATTGATAAAATATTTCAAAGATTTCATTTTGAAGATCAATATACAAAAAATAAAGTGAAAGAAGTACAAAAATTTTTAAATGAATATATAGAAGAAAAAATAAAAGGATGATAGCATTGGGCAAAAAATTAATTATAACAGAAAAGCCATCTGTGGCAATGGAATTTGCAAAAGCATTAAAAATCACAACTAATAGAAAAAATGGATATCTGGAATCAAATGATTGGATTATTACTTGGTGTGTAGGACACTTAGTAACGATGAGTTATCCAGAAAAATATGATGAAAAATTAAAGTTCTGGAGATTAGATACATTACCATTTATTCCGAAAGAATGGAAATATGAAATTATACCACAGGTACAAAAACAATTTAACATTGTACAACAATTATTACAAAGAGAAGATGTAGAAGAAATATATAATGCAGGGGATTCTGGAAGAGAAGGAGAATATATACAAAGACTTGTATTTATGATGGCAAAACCAAATCCAAAAGCCAAAATGAAAAGAGTATGGATAGATTCTCAAACAGAAGAAGAAATCTTAAGGGGAATTCGTGAGGCAAAAGATATGTCAGAATATGATAGTTTATCAGATAGTGCATATTTAAGAGCAAAAGAAGATTACTTAATAGGAATCAATTTCTCAAGATTATTATCTATTATATTTGGAAGAAGATTAGCACAAAATATACATGAAGATAGAGCATCTATTTCTGTTGGAAGGGTTATGACTTGTGTATTAGGAATGGTCGTATCTCGTGAAAGAGAAATTAGGAATTTTGTGAAAACAAAATATTATAAAATTATTGGAGAATTTGGAGAGGAATCATCATCTTTTAAAGCGGATTGGAAAGCAACAGAAAAGTCAAGTATGTGGGAATCTCCTAAATTATATAATGAAACAGGCTTTAAGAAAGAAAAAGATGCGAAAGAATTTATTTTAAGTTTAAGTAATAAAAAAGCAATCATAACAGAACTAAAAAAATCAAAACAAAAAGAAAATGCACCATTATTATTTAATTTAGCAGAAATTCAAAATGAATGTACAAAAAGATTCAAAATCAAACCAGATGAAACATTAGAAATTATTCAAAACTTATATGAAAAAAAATTGGTTACATATCCTAGAACAGATGCCAGAGTCTTATCAACAGCCGTTAGTAAGGAAATTAATAAAAATTTAAATGGAATTGCTAAAGGTTGTAAAGATGAAGAAATACAAGGCTATATTAAGAAAATGGTGGATGAAAAATATTCTACGAATTTAACAAAAACAAAATATGTCAATGATAGTAAAATAACAGACCACTATGCCATTATTCCAACAGGGCAAGGATATGAAAACTATAATGCTTTACCACAATTGCAAAAAGATATTTATCTTGTGATTGTAAAGCGTTTTTTAGCAATTTTTTATCCACCAGCAGAATATAATAAGATTCAATTAACAATTGAAGTAGAAATGGATAATAACAAAAAAGAAACATTTACAACAAGTGGAAGAGTTTGTATTAATCAAGGCTTTTTAGAAATATTAAAACCAGTAGATAAAGAAAATAAAAAGAAGAAATCCACAAATGGTGAGCAAGCTGTGGAAAGTAAAAAGGAAGAAAATCAAAAAGATGAAAATAAACCAACGGATTTAGAAATTTTAAGAAAATTAAAAAAGGGACAGGAAGTCCTAATTAAAAATTTTGAAATCAAAGAAGCAGAAACTTCTCCACCTAATCGTTACAATTCAGGTTCTATTATACTAGCAATGGAAAATGCAGGAAAACTAATAGAAGAAGAGGAATTAAGAGAACAAATAAAAGGTGCTGGAATTGGAACAAGTGCAACAAGAGGAGAAATTATAAAAAAATTAGAAAAAATAAATTATATAGAAATTAACAATAAAACACAAATTATTACACCAAGTCAAAAAGGAGAATATATTTATGATATTGTCATGCAATCTATGCCAGATATGTTAAATCCAAAATTAACAGCTAGTTGGGAAAAAGGGTTAGATATGGTGGCAAAAAAAGAAATTAAGCCAGATGAATTTATGACAAAGTTAGAGAATTATATTAATAATAAATTTGATAAGTTAGTTATAAAAAGATAATTAATAGAGTAAATATTCAAAGTAATTTTTCGTAGGAAAAATTACTTTTTTATAGTAATAACAAAAAGATTCCAATAGGAATCTTTTTGTTTGAACTAGTAATTTTAGTCACCATTTCTGGCTGGATTATATACATAACGTCCGTCAGGCATACGAATTACTGTAGAAGTAAAATTAACTGTATTCTGAACTTCAGGATGAGTTCTATCTCCTTCAACAATTATGGAAGAATCAGAAAGCTCATTTTTTTGATTAGTGTTGTCTAGATGAAAATTATTACCAAGAATATGAACAATATATCCTTCATGAACATATTCTTGAATGATGTTTTCGTTTCTTAAATAAGTTATCATTGTACAATGTAATAAGTGATGCCCACGTGAATGAGACAATCGTATTGCATTCAAACGATAAAGTAAGAAATCATCTTCTTCATTAAATCCGCTTTCCTTAAAAAGCTTCATTAGCTCTGAATGCTGTTTAATATAATCGAATGCAGTTTTCCGATGGCCACCATGTGCTTCTATCATAGTACCATCTTCTAAAAGAAAACCAGTGCGCAATTGTAACATAAAACAGTCCTCCTAAAAGTATTTATATGGTGATTATAATATGTTTTATTTATTTTGCCAAGTCAAAATAAATAAATATATAAAATAATGTAACTAATACATATAAAAAAGCTATACTATTGACCCACCGTTAACATGGATAATTTGACCAGTTACATATCTAGAATCATCACTAGCTAAATATAAATAGGCGGGGGCAAGTTCAAATGGTTGACCTGCTCTTTTTAATGGTGTTTCTGTACCAAAAATAGAAACTTCTTCTGCTGTAAAAGAAGCTGGAATTAATGGTGTCCAGATAGGACCTGGTGCTACTGCATTGACTCTTATTTTACTATCTGCTAATGATAAGGCTAAGGACTTTGTAAAAACAGTAATGGCACCTTTTGTAGAAGAATAGTCAATTAGGTTTTTCTTTCCCGCAAAAGCGGTAATAGAAGAGGTATTAATAATACTAGAATTTGCTTCTAAATAAGGAAGTACCGCCTTGGTTAAATAGAAAAAAGAAAAAATATTGGTTTCAAATGTGTTAACTAGTTGTTCTGCTGTAATATCTAAAATACTATTTTGTGGAAATTGTACACCACAATTATTCACTAAAATATCGACTTTTGCAAAAGTTTTTAGGGTTTCATTGATAACTTGAGTAGATGCTTCTTCTTTTCGTAAATCACATGCAATTAATAAACATTTTCTGCCATAATACTCAATAACTTCTTTTGTATAATTAGCATCCTCATGTTCGTTTAGGTAAGGGATAACAATGTCGCAACCCTCTTTAGCAAATAAAACGGAAACAGCTCTACCAATACCACTATCACCACCGGAAATAATGGCAACCTTTCCTTGTAGTTTTCCACTTGGTACATAATTTTGGTTATCAAAAATTGGAAGTGGATTCATTTCATTTTCTATTCCTGGTTGCACGGATTGATGCTGAGGAGGAAAGGTAATTGGTTGCTGATTACAAACTGTTTCAAAATTATAGTAGGGAATAAATGGATAATCATTCATACTAAACACTCCTTTACATATTGTTTAGTATATGCTGTATCCTTATATTTATGCCTATTGGAAAAAAGTATATTAAATAAAAATATAAAAATAGAGGAAGCCTCTCCATCATGGAGAGGCTTCCTTTTTCGGAGATTATTTGCTAAAAGACCAAGCCCGCTTTATATTTTTGAGTAAATCATACAGATCTACTCGAAGAGTAGAATGCGAAGAAGTGGTTGTAATCACTGCTTTATCTCCTTCTAATCGCCAAACAACAATGCATTCGTTGGACGGAAGATTAGTAGAGAAATCTTTGTGCAACCACGTCGCAGAAACTAATGCAGCAACGGGACGGCCAAACACTATGGATTCTGCGAATCCATAAATAGATGTCTGGATTTCGGTTTTAATTCCGTATACGATCTCTGGGACCTTGTCAAAAGCAATCCATCGAGTTCCATTATCTTTGGTTCTATATCCATTAGTAACTAATAGTTCACCTAAAACCGGAAGTGTTTCAGAGAACTTATAATACCTGAGTATAGATAACAAAGCACACGGAATTGTTCCCCCATCAGCTACAGTTTTGTAACCTAAAGGAACCTGTTTCGGACTTCTCAAATTTATACATTTCCGGTAGTCATATACAATGTGATAAAAATCATATTGACACCATGGTTGTGGAATAAAAAAATCCGAAATACCACCTTTAAATTGAGTCCTACAGCCTGAGCAAATCTCTTTTTTCCAACTCTTTTCAAGAGCTAAGACTTCAGATTTATACAGCTCATACTGTTCAGGGCTCAACCGAGCCTGTAATCCTGTATCAATAAGTGAGTTAAGCATATAATTTTCCTCCTTTTACCTTGAGGGAAGAACTCCCTCTTTGTTGCTGGGTTATTGTGTAATATATTTATTATATCACAAAGTAGCTAAAAACTCAATAAAATATAAGAAGATAGAACTTATGTATGAACTTCAAAAAGAAAATATATTTGCTAAAAACTATTTATATTTTTCAAAAAATGTAGTATAATATAGAAATCAAACAAACAAGGAGAAGAAAATGAATACAATATTAGGAGAGCTTGGAAAATCTCGGAAAGTTTGTAACATTGGTAAATCAAATAGAACATGAAAAAAGTCCGATAATGTTATCGGGCTTAACTGGCGTGGGAATGGTAGAGTTATTAGCAAGTATCAATGAATATGCCAAAAGACCAATCTTAATTGTTACATATAATGAGATTCAAGCAAAACAAATACTAGACAATATAAAAGCATTTATAGATAAAGGAGATATCTTTCCCAAAAAAGAAATTGTCACTTATGACTATATTGCAGAAAGTAAGGATTTACCTTATGAAAGAATAGAAGTCTTAAGTAAAATAAAAGAAAAAAGAAATCCAATTATTGTCACAACAATAGAGGCTTTGATGCAAAAATTACCACCCAAAGAAGTCTTATTTAAAAACTTACTACATTTTAAAGTAGGAGATATATGCTCCTTAGAAGATATAAAGAAAAGTTTAGTCAATTTAGGATATGTAAGATGTGATTTAATAGAAGGAAGAGGCCAATTTAGCATAAGAGGTGGTATTTTAGATATTTCTGTTTCTGATAAAATAGGGGTTAGAATTGAATTTTGGGGAGATGAAGTAGACTCTATCAGAAATTTTGCAATTAGCAGTCAAAGGTCAATTAATACTTTAGAAAAAGTAGAGATTTATCCAGCACACGAATACATATTAGAGCAACCTATAGAACAAGTATGTAAAAATATTAAGAATATTAAGAATTTAAGTGTAAATGAAAAACAAAAAGAAATTGTAGAAGAAGATATAGAGCAAATCATAGGTGGAAACTATATTAGTAAAATTGATAAATATTTTGACTGTTTTTATACACATTCCTCTACATTATTAGATTACTTATCAGACAAATATATAATTGCATTAGATGAGGAAAGAAAAATAGAACAAAGAACAGAAAATATCAAACAAGACAGAAAAAATCTAATCAACGCTTTAGTGGAAAAAGAAAAAATGATTCCTCAAAGTTTAGAAGATATTGTAGAATATGAAGAAATCGAAGATATTTTAGAAAATGGAAAAAGAAATCTAATTTATTTAGAAAAACAAGATAGCGTGACCAATAAGCAAGCAGAAAAATATGTTTTTGAATATAGAGAAGTCAATTTCTATAAAAGTGAGATTGAAAATTTATTTGAAGAATTAAAAGAAGCCTTAAAGCAAAAAAAGAGTGTATATGTATTAGTTGAGAATAAGGAAAAAGCAAAAAAATTAAAAGAAATATTAGAAAAAGAAGAAATCATTTGTAAGATAGAAGAAAAATTAGACAAGACAATTGTGGTAAAAACAGTAGAAAAAGTCGTTACCATTGGAATTGGAAAGATTACTTCCGGTTTTGAAAATTATGAAATTAATCAATTAGTGATTTCTGCAGATGAATTAATTAGTGGAGAAAAGAGAAAAAGAAAAGCTGTCCATTCTGCTTATACAGAAGGAGAAAAGGTTGTATTTGCAGATTTAAAAATAGGAGATTATGTCGTTCATAGAACCTATGGAATTGGTATTTATATTGGTGTCAATACAATTAAAGCAGATGGAACCATTAAGGATTATATCAAAATCAAATACAAAAATGATGATATCTTGTATGTACCAACAAACCAAATGGACATGATTCGAAAATATGTTGGTGGAGATAAAATCAATCCAAAGATTAATCGATTAGGTAGCAAAGAATGGGAAAATACCAAAACAAGGGTAAAGAAAAACTTAAGAGAAGTTGCACAAGATTTAATTGAGTTATATGCAAAAAGAGAAAAATCGCAAGGATTTGCGTTTTCTAAAGATACTCCTTGGCAAAGTGAATTTGAAGCGAAATTTCCATATCAAGAAACAGATGACCAATTACGTTGCATTGAAGAAGTTAAAAAAGATATGGAAAATTCAAAACCAATGGATAGATTACTATGTGGTGATGTGGGATATGGTAAAACAGAAGTGGCGATAAGAGCAGCATTTAAGGCTGTGATGGACCAAAAACAAGTAGCATATTTAGCACCGACAACGGTTTTAGCAGAACAACAATATCAAGAATTTAAAGAAAGAATGAAAGATTATCCAATCAAAGTTGAAATTTTAAACAGATTTAAGTCTGCAAAATATCAAAAAGAAGTCATTAAAGGCTTAAAATTAGGAGAAGTCGATATTGTGATTGGAACGCATAGAATTCTTAGCAAAGATGTGGAATTTAAGGATTTAGGATTATTAATTATTGATGAAGAGCATCGATTTGGTGTAAAAGATAAAGAGAAAATAAAACAATATAAAACCAATGTAGATGTCTTAACCATGACAGCAACACCAATTCCTAGAACTTTACACATGTCTATTGTAGGTGTAAGGGATATGTCTGTTATCTATGAGCCACCACATAATAGAAGACCTGTACAAACCTATGTATTAGAATATGATAGAGAAGTGATAAAAGAAGCGATTACAAAAGAATTAGAAAGAGACGGGCAAGTATTTTACATCTTTAACAATGTGGAAAATATCCAACGAAAAGCGGATGAGATATCAAGACTTGTGCCAGAGGCAGAAGTTTCTTATGCACATGGACAAATGTCAGGAAATCAGATTGAAGAAATTATGAATGATTTTATTCAAAAGAAATCCAATGTGTTGGTATGTACAACCATTTTGGAATCTGGAATTGATATACCAAATGCGAATACTATCATTGTTGAAAATGCAGATAGAATGGGATTAGCACAGCTATATCAAATACGAGGAAGAGTAGGTAGAAGTGATAGGCAAGCTTATGCATATATCACCTATAAACGAGATAAATTGTTATCAGAAGTGGCAGATAAGAGATTAAAAGCCATAAAAGAATTTACAGAATTTGGTTCAGGATTTAAAATTGCCATGCGTGATTTAGAAATCAGAGGTGCAGGAAGCTTGCTTGGAGAGATTCAATCAGGACATTTAGAACAAGTAGGATATGATACCTATTGTAACTTGTTAGATGAAGTGATAAAAGAAATGAAAGGTATTGAAGTAAAACCAGAAGTGGATATCCAAATAGACTTAAATGTAACTAGCTATATTCCAGATGACTATATCTCAGATGCTAATCAAAAGATTGAGATTTATCAAGATATTGCTTTATGTAAAAATGAAGAAGATATCCAAAACATTATTGATGAAATCATTGACAGATTTGGTAATATGCCAGCAGAATTAGAAAACTTAATCGATATTGCTAGAATTAAATATTTAGCAAAAGCATTAAACATATCAAAGATTGCAAGCAAGAAAACAGCCGTTGTATTTACTTTTGAAGAAAGCCAATTTCCATATGATGTTGCACAACTTGTGAAGGAATATGGCAATAGATTAAAATTTTCAGCAGGTATTAAACCTATGATTACATTAGAGATTGGTACAGATAATGAAATGAAAATTTTAAATGATGTGACAGAATTTTTAAAGACATTAACGAAATATAAAAAAGAAGAAAAAGAAATTTAAAAGAATAAATAAAATTTAGATAAACCTAATGATTAAATATATTTTTAATGATTAGGTTTATTTTTGTATTTTAAATATAGGTTATATTAAAAAATAAAGGAATACTAAAATTGTGATGAAAAAATTTAGTCATCTTCTAAAGTATCAATATTAAAAAGAGAAGAATTAAAAAAATCTTGTAAAGTAATGTTAAGCCCTCTACATATTCTCATGATTGTTAAAATATTCAAATTTGCATTTTGTCTAGAATTTATATTGGCAAGAGTAGATTGTGTAATACCAGAAATTGTACAAAGTTTATTAATAGTTATATTTCTTTCATCACAAAGTTCATAAATTCTTTTTCTTACGGCCATACTTAAATACATAAAATAATCACCAAAAAAAGTATAGCAAATAAAGAAAGAAAAGATTAACTCAAAAGAGTTGACAAATAAAAAATAAATGATAAAATAAAATACGAAAAATGCTTGAAAAGTATCATAGCTTATAGTAAAATATAAACATATGCTAAAAGTAAAAAAGTATATAATTAATTGCAAAAGAAAAATAAAAAAGAAAGGAAGAAAGGCAAATGAAGAAAGAAAAAATCTCTAATATGAAAAGAGATAGCAAAGGTATTACATTGATTGCTTTAGTAATAACCATTATCGTGCTATTAATTTTAGCAGGGGTAACAATAGCAACGTTAACAGGAGAAAACGGAATCTTAACCAGAGCAACAGACGCAAGAGAGCAAACGGAATTGGCAGATGAAAAAGAAAAGATAGAATTATCTGCAGTAGGAGCATTGGCAAAAGAAAATGGAGGAGAAATTAGCCAAACAAGTTTAGAAGAAGAATTAGGAAAATATTTTGAAAACGGAAAATATGCAGTAGAACCAGCAACAAATGAGGATGGAACAGAAGGATATATTGTAACCATAACAGAAAATGATTCAAATGGAAGAAAATATTTCATAGATAAAAATGGAAATGTAGAGGATTATATAGTAAGAGAACCAGCAGAGCCAACAGAAGGGACAGGAACAAACTTTAACATGAGTTATGGTGTGATAGAAGTAGAATTCTTAAGTGGAACAAGTTATAATACAACAACTACACCAAATCACCCTGTATTAAAAGAAGGAATGACAGCAATCACATATAATGAAACAACAGGAGAAACGACAAATGTAAGTAATAGTAGTGGAACAGATTGGTATAGTTATGTAGCAGGAAGTGGAGCAAATGATAATAATGCAAGTCATTGGGCAAATGCAAAAGTAACAGTAGATAATGTAGATAGCTATTTTGTATGGATACCAAGATATGCCTATAGGATTATATATTTTAATTCATTAGATAGTGAAAATGCCTATAGGGCAGGAGATTTAACAGAAGAGAAGGCTTTAGAAGATGGAAATATAGTCGGATATAGTGATGCAAGAGGAATTGTAGATACAGAAGGAAGAACAAAGAGTGGAGTAGCAGTACAAACAGCAATATCTGTAAATGATAAATATTTCAAAACACACCCAGCATTTGAAAATAATGTGGACTATGGAGGATGGAGTAGTAAACTAGAAGGAATCTGGGTAGCAAAATATGAAGCAAGCCAAGTAAGTAGTACAACAAAACCAAAATTTGAAGCAGGAGCATCAAGTTGGAGAAGTATAACAACAGGAGATATGTTCACATATGCAAAAGGATATAATGAAACATTAGAAAGCCATTTAATGAAAAATAGTGAATGGGGAGCAGTAGCATATTTAACAGAAAGTAAATATGGAAGAAATGGAACAGAAATAGCAATAAATAATAATGGAACAACCTATTATACAGGAGGAGGTTCTGAAACAGCATATGTAAATAATACAAATCAAAGTAGTACAGGAAATGTATATGGAATCTATGATTTATCAGGAAATGCATATGAATATGTAGCAGGATATTATAGTGGAGGTTCATTACCAAATGGGAATTCATTTGCAAATGGAACCAGTGATGCATATTCAACAGCATATAGTGGAACGATAGCAAGTAGCGCATATAAATATGGAGATGCCACATATGAAACGAGTGGCTGGAATAGCGATGGCGCCGACTTTGTGTATTCGAGCAGCCCTTTCTTCTTACGTGGAGGCGTCTATGGCAGTGCTTCTAGCGCTGGAGTATTCAACTTCTACAACTACTATGCGAGCGCTAACAGAGCCTTCAGTTTCCGTGTATGTCTCGCAGTACAGTAATGTGAAATCTGTCATCTGAGCAATATCAAATACAACAACAACTACAAGTAAAACAGGAAGAGATTAAATCATAAGCTCTTTTCGTTCGAGCGAAAGCTTAGAGCAAAAAGCATAGGGATATACCTGCCAAACGATAACGCCAACTTTGTGAATTCGAACAACCCTTTCTTCAAACGTGGAGGCAACTATAACAATGGGTCTAACGCTGGAGTATTCAACTTCAACAACAACAATGGGAACAGTAACAGCAACAACAGTTTCCGTGTATGTCTCGCAATATGGCATAACATTATCAGATATATTTGTTCAAGGACAAATATAGAGCATACATGCCATACAAGGTATATTCCTTCCAAAAGTAAATATTGGTAAAAATATAAATTTAAAAGTATATTCTAGTATTTCAGCAATGATTAAGAACGAATATACTTTTTCTTTTTTCTATTCTGGAAAGGAAAAGAATGTATAAACCAAGACCAACAGAAAGTAAATTGTTGATATATCAAAAGTATGTAGATTTAATAGAATATGGATATAAGTTACTAATCAAATACCCGAAATATGAAAAATATGCATTGGTAAGCGAAATAAGAAGAAATATGTATCAATCGTTAAAATATATACTTTATGCCAATAAAATAGCAAATAAATATAATCGATTAGACGTATTAAATAGATTAGATGCTGAAATTGCTATGCAAAGTTTTTTCGTCAGATTTTCATATAAAAATAAATATATAAATACAAGTAATTACTACGAATGGTCAAAAAAACTGGAAGAAATAGGAAAAATACTAGGAGGCTGGATAAAATCATGCCTAAGAGAATAAATCATATATTTAAGGAAAACATCGGTTTTACAAAGCTATTAGAAGCATACAATAAATGTAAGAAGAACAAGAGATTCAAAAAACAAGTAATAGAATTTGAAATGAAATTAGAAAGTAATTTAATCCAAATAGGAAAAGAATTATTAAATGATACATATACATTTTCAGAATATTTTGAATTTACAATATATGAACCAAAAGAAAGAAAAATAAAGACATTAAATTATAGAGATAGAGTTGTACAAACATGGTATGTAGAAAATTTTTTAAAACCATATTTCAAGCCTAATTTTATAAATGACAGTTATGCTTGTATAGAAGGAAAAGGAACTCATAAAGCGGTAGAGCAAACACAAATATATTTACAAAAAGCAGATAGAAAATATAAAGAAGTATGGGTATTAAAATGTGATATAAAAAAATTCTTTTTTAATATAGATAGAGAAATATTGTTTAATCTATTAAAGAGTAAAATAAAAGATAAGTATTTTTTAGAATTTAGTAAAAAAATTATATTTTATGATACAGAAAAAGTAGGAATACCAATTGGAAATTATACATCACAATATTATGCAAATATATATATGACTAAACTAGATAAGTATATAAAAGAAAATCTAAAAGTTTGCTACTATACAAGATATATGGATGATTTTGTTTTAATATTAGAAAGCAAAGAAAAAGCAAAAGAAACATTAGAAAAAATAAAACTTTTTTTGAATGAAAAGTTAAAATTAGAATTAAATTCAAAAACAGCATATTTCAAACAAAATCAGGGCATAAATTATTGTGGTTTTAGAATATGGAAAACACATAGGCTATTAAGAGAGCAAAGTAAAAAGAAAATGAAAAGAAAGCTAAAAAATTTTGAAAAGTTATATAAAAAAGGAAAAATAGAATTACCATATATAACAGCTTGTATAAATTCATGGAAAGGTCATGCAAAACATGCTAATAGTTTTCATTTGGTAAATAAATTGCTAGATGAATTTGTATTAAAGAAGTAGGAAATATATTGCTAAAACTAAAAAAAGTTATAAAATGCAATCATACGAAATCAAAGTATGGTTGTTTTTAAATGTATATGTTCTATACGTGACCATATTTATGAACGTTAGGGACGTGCCAAATTGTTTATTCTAAATAAAAATATGCACAACGAAATTATAAAAACTTGCACAATAAAATCACATAGATTTGCACAATGAATTTAATAAAAATAGACATATGTGAGATAAAATGCACATATGAATGGAGGTTCTAAATGGAAATAAATTACCAACCATATACAATTACTGATAAAATGTTAAATTATGTATCAGATATAATGAAAAAATAGGTGAAGCAAATTATTTTGTAAGCTTAAAAAGAAGATATTATTGAACAAACTAAAATATCGGATAGAACTGTTAGAAGAATATTAAAAAAGTTCGTTGATAATAAAACTATTGAAAGTGTTGGAATTACTGAAAACACACCAAACAAAAAATATAAATTGGCAGAGCAATGACAGAGTAATGACAGAGTTAAAAATAAAAAGCGGGTGCTCAAAATACAAGTGGAGAGTAAATTATAAGCCCTTTTCGTTCGAGCCAAAGCTTAGAGCGAAAAGCATAGGGATATAGTGCATATATGCTATACAAGATATATTATTAAATTTTCAGCCAAAAGTTTGATGCTTTTGGCTGGATCACATTACTATGCAGTATCCAAGATACTGGATCACAATGTAATAATATTATATACAATTAGTTATATTTTATAACAAAAAAACGATAGTCGTTAAGACTATCGGATTAAAATGATTGCGTTGCTTTCGCAACGGATCACAATGTATTTCTAAATTCATTATACCATATTTATTATAAAAGTCAAACAATTTTTCAGAATTATTGCCATTTAGTCATACAATAATATTTTTGCATGGCAGAATTGATTTTATTCCAATCATTTAAAGTAATTTTAACTAATTTTCCTTTTATTCTAAAGGGTGTGAGAATTCTTAGTTTGCTAACATTCCTTAATTGTTCGATTAAGACTGTAGAGGATTGATTTTCTAAATCTATATGATACCATCTAGTGTCATTTATCCTTTCAGAAGTTAGAGGTAATACTGTACAAATAGAAGATTCTCTTTTGGTTTTAGCGATTACGACTGGTCTAATTTTATTTTGTTCACTACCTATGTTAATTCCTAGATTGCACCAATAAATAAAATTATTTATAATAGCAAAAGGTGGTATTTTTTTAGTAAATTTAATTTTTGCTTTATCTTTTGTCCATATGGCATATTCAAGAGCTAAATATGCACTGACATTTTGCAATATAATTTTTGTGTCATCAAACTGTTGATTGATTTTAATATTCATGGACATCACCTCGTTTTTAAAGTATATCACATCCTAAATTAAAAGTAAACAAAAGTTTGCAATATTTTTAAAAATTATAAAGAAATTATATTGATTAAAGAAGAAAAAAGTTATAAAATACAATCATGCAAAATCAAAGTATGGTTGTTTTTTTTTACAGACATAATCATACTTATATATATATAAACATCATTATAAAAAGAAAGAGGGAAAAAACATGGAAAAATCAAAAGTATACTTTACAGACTTTAGAGCAAGACCGGGATATAACTTATTACAAAAACTAGAAAAATTAATGAAAAAAGCAGGAATTGAAAACATTGATTTTCAAAATAAATATGTAGCCATCAAAATTCATTTTGGAGAACCAGGAAATTTAGCATATTTAAGACCAAACTATGCAAAAGTGGTTGCAGATGTTGTAAAAGAATTAGGAGGGAAACCATTTTTAACAGATTGTAACACATTATATGTTGGTGGCAGAAAAAATGCTATTGACCATTTAGATGCAGCATATGTGAATGGATTTAGTCCATTTTCAACAGGTTGTCATGTGATTATTGCAGATGGTTTAAAAGGGACAGATGAAGCTTATGTAGATATTGATGGAGAATATGTTAAAACTGCAAAAATTGGAAGAGCGATTATGGATGCCGATATTGTCATATCTCTAAACCATTTCAAAGGACATGAAGGAACAGGATTTGGTGGAGCTATTAAAAATATTGGAATGGGTTGTGGTTCAAGAGCTGGAAAAATGGAAATGCATAGTAGTGGAAAACCAAATGTTATTTTAGAAAAATGTAAAAAGTGTAAACAATGCATTAAAATATGTGCGCATGGAGCGATTTCATATAATGAGGAAGGAAAAGCAGTCATCGACCATAATAAATGTGTAGGATGTGGTAGATGTATTGGCATTTGTAATTTTGATGCTATTAAATCACCAAATGATGAAGCAGCAGATATTTTAAATAAAAAAATGGCAGAATATGCATTAGCAGTTGTAAAAGATAGACCACAATTCCATATTAGTTTAATTTGTGATGTTTCTCCAAACTGTGATTGTCATGCAGAAAATGACGCACCAATTGTTCCAAATATTGGAATGCTAGCTTCTTTTGACATGGTTGCATTGGATAAAGCTTGTGCAGATTTAGTGAATAAGCAAGAAGTTTTTCAAAATAGTGCATTAGGAGAAAATATTAAGAAAAAAGTAGAAGGACATGACCATTTCCATATCAATCATCCAGATACAAATTGGGAAAGTCAAATTGAACATGGAGAAAAAATCGGATTGGGAAGTTCTGAATATGAATTAATAGAAATGAAATAAGTGGATATACTATAAAAAATAAAATTAAGGAGATAGTATGCAAGTAATATCAAGTAAAGATAATGAATTTATCAAACATATCAAGAAATTAAAAGATAAAAAATATAGAGACTTGAATAATGAATATATTATTGAAGGGATTAAAATTATAGAAGAGGCCATCAATGAAAAAGCAAATATTAAACAAGTCGTTATTTGTGATGATTGCGAAAAAACATCCAATATTCCTAAAGATTTAATGTATGAGATAGCAAAACAAGAATGTGTATATGTAACAAGCAAATTATTTGAAAGTTTAACAGATGTTACAAATCCACAAGGCATACTAGCGGTTGTAGAAAAAAATATAGTTAAGTCACAAATAGCGGGAAATGAAGATCAAGAGATTGATTATAACCAAGATATTATAGTAGCCTTAGATGATATTCAAGACCCAGGAAATTTAGGAACCATTTTAAGGACAGTGGATAGTATAGGCATAAATCAGATTTTAGTATCAAAAGGAACAGCTGACAGCTACAATCCAAAAGTTGTAAGATCAACAATGGGTGCTATATTTAGAGTTAAAATTATAGAATGTGAAGACTTAGAAAAGACATTAAAAGAAATCAAAAAACACAAATTTGAAATTGTCGTAACATCTCTGCAAACCCAAAACAGTATCTATGATATTGATTACAAGAAAAAAGTAATTGTGATTGGAAATGAAGCAAATGGAGTAGAAGAAAAAATACAAAAAATAGCAGATAAAAAAGTAAAAATACCAATGCTAGGCAAAACAGAAAGCTTAAATGCTTCTGTTGCAACAGGTATTATATTGTATGAATATGTTAGACAAAAACTGGAACGTTAGGGACGTGTCAAATTGTTTCATTTTAAACGATTTGACCTGTCCCCAATGTTTTAGAAAGGGAGGAAAAAATGAAATTACATGTTGTATTAGTAGAACCAGAAATACCTCAAAACACAGGAAACATTGCAAGAACTTGTGCTGCGATTGGTGCTAAATTACATTTGGTACATCCTTTAGGATTTAGCATTTCAGAAAAAGCAGTCAAAAGAGCAGGATTAGATTATTGGGATAAATTAGATATAGAAGAACATATATCATTTAAAGAATTTTTAAATACATATAAACCAGAAGAACATAATATGTTTTTTGTAACAACAAAAGGTAAACATGTATATTCTGAACCAAATTTTAAAGAAATGGATGAAATTTTTGTACTATTCGGAAAAGAAACAAAAGGATTGCCAGAAGATATTTTACAAAAATACATAGATAAAACAATTCGAATTCCTATGAGACCACATTTAAGGTCATTAAATTTATCTAATTCTGTTGCCATTGTTGTATATGATATTTGTAGACAAAAAGATTTTGAAGGTTTAGAGGAGATTAGCACTTATTTTGATTAAAAACATAAAAAAGGATTGAAAAATTTTTTAATAAACTATATAATAACTAAAACACATAAGATAAAGGAGAATACAAATGAAAGCATTTCAATTTGTGCCAGAAGGATGGAATGAAGAAGTAGAAAACTTAGATATACAGAAGATATACGCATATAAAAGTGAAAATAAAATAATGCAGGGAATTGTACAAAGCTGTGATGATAAATATAATTTACATATAAATTTAGGAAATGAAATAGAAGGTATCATTCCAAGGTGTGAAGTTGAGAATATTAAAGAAGGATTACCAAATGAAAAATTATGTACAGGAAAGGTGCATAAATATGTACAATTCAAAATAGAAGATATAAAAAATAATAATAAAGTAATTTTATCAAGAAAAAGTGTTCAACAAGAAGCATTAAATTATATAAAAAACCAAATGCAAGTTGGACAAATCGTCACAGGAATTGTAAAAAATATTAGACCGTATGGAGCTTTCATTGAAATCGGAGGTGGCATTGTTGGATTAGCCCATATAGAGGACTTATCTGTTGCTAGAATAAAAACACCATTTGAAAGGTTAAAAATTGGACAAAAAGTAAATATTGTGGTAAAATCTATAGATAGGTATACAGGAAGAGTTAATTTGTCATATAAGGAGACATTAGGTACATGGGAAGAAAATGCTAAGAAATTTTCTTCTGGAATGAAGGTAGAAGGTATTATTAGAGAAACCGAAAAAAATAAAAATGGTATTTTTATAGAGCTTACACCAAATTTAGTAGGAATGGCAGAATATAGTGAAGGGTATCAATATGGACAAAAAGTCAATGTGTATATTAAAAAAATAGATAGCCAAAAGAAAAAAGTAAAATTATTAATAGAAAAATAAATCATATAGTTTATAATTTAAAAATATAGATAATTCTAAATTTAAGGGGGAAAAGAAAAATGGTAGAAGATAGTGAAATCAAGGCACAAGTATCTCCATTTGCAATAAGAGAAGGTGAAATTAAAACTTTCGATGGAAAAGATGGGTATGTGTCAATGAATCAAATCGTACATAAGATTAATATAGGACATATTAATGAAATCCATTTTGCAATTTTAGACTTGGTAAATGAATTTGAATTTATTACATCAAGACAGTTGTATCAAATGCTAGAAATAAAAGGCATTGATCCAAAATCACAAGACAAATTAAATAACAAGTTAGATCAATTAGTAAAATCTAAAATTTTAACAAGATACTATTTTACTTCTGATGAAGGAAAAGGAATCTATAGAATTTATTGTTTAGAGAAGATGGGAAAATATTTATTAAATTCTAAAGAAATTGATTGTAAATGGCAACCATCTGATAATACAAAACCAGTACCAATGATTAAAAAGAGGTTAGCTGGAAATCAAACATTAATTGCTTATTTAAGAAAAGTAAAAGCATTTGACAGTTATATTGTAAAACCAGCTATTACTGCAAAGGTATCAGGAAAAATCTTTAAAGCAAGCGGTGGTGCTGTTAAACTTACAAAAAACGGAAAATCAATACAATTTGTCTTTGAAGTTATTAGAAGGGAACAAGACTGGGAAAAGAAATTAGTTGAAAGAATGAGACTATATAAAGAATTCTATGAAAACTATGTTCCAGGAGATTCAGGATTTGCAGCAATGCCACAATTAATATTAATATGTGAAGATGAAAAACATATGGCAGAAACTTTTAAAGAAATTGTAAAAAATAAATTAGAAATTCCACAAATTAAATTATATTTTACAACTGATTTAAGACAAAATAAAGAAACATTAGAGGATACATTAGTAGACTTCAAATTAGTAGATGGAAAATACAAAATGGAAAATGTAGAATTAAAATTATTAGGAATGTAAGAATTTTCTATAAAATAAAAAGAAAGAGAGTAAAACTTCTCTTTCTTTTTAGCTTATCCCTAAAATTGCCTTTGCACGTTTAACATCCTCATTAGTTGCATCTTTGACATTTTCTAGATCATATTTTAAACCTAATTTTGTCCATTTATATTTACCAATACTGTGATATGGTAAAATTTCTATTTTTTGGACTGTATTTAAGGTAGAAATAAATTCTTTTAATTTTCGTAAATCTTTTTCATCATCTGTAAGACCTGGAACCAATACTTGTCTAATCCAAATAGGAATATTGTTTTCACTTAAATATTTAGCAAATGCTAATTCTAGTTTATTATCAAATCCGACTAAATCTTTGCATTTTTCACTATCAATATGTTTAATATCTAGTAGAACTAAATCTGTTAATGTTAATAATTGTTTAATATCATCTGTTAAAGCGACCATTCCAGAAGTATCAATACATGTATGGATTTTTTTCTTTTTTAGTTTTGTAAATAATTCAATTAAAAATTTTACTTGTAATAAAGGTTCTCCACCTGAAACAGTAACACCACCATTTGGAGTGATATAATTTTTGTATTTTAAAATCATCTTATAAATATCATCTACAGATTGATATTTTCCTTCTTTCATGTCCCAAGTATCACGATTATGACAATATTTACATTGTAAATGACAGCCTTGAAGAAATAATACAAAACGGATTCCTGGTCCATCGACAGCGCCAAAGGTTTCTATTGAATGTACTTTTGCATAATATCTTAAATCTTTTTCTTCTTTCATAAATAACTCCATTCTAGCAAAAAGCTTTGCTTTTTAAAAAGGGATTTTAAGAAAAATCTTGAAATCCCTTTTTGTGTAACTAAATTTTTTCATGAATTGTTCTATTAATAACATCTAATTGTTGTTCTCTTGTTAATTTTGTGAAGTTTACAGCATATCCAGATACCCTAATCGTTAATTGAGGATAATTTTCTGGATGTTCCATTGCGTCAATTAATAAACTTCTATCAAAAACATTAACATTAATATGATGTCCAGTTTGTTTGAAATATCCATCTAACATATTAACTAAGTTTGTTACTCTTGTTTCTTCATCTTTTCCTAATGTTTTAGGTGTAATTGAGAATGTATATGAAATTCCGTCTTCTGCAGAATCAAATGGTAATTTTGCAATAGAATTCATAACAGCTAAAGCACCATTTACATCTCTTCCGTGTAATGGATTTGCACCAGGTCCAAATGGAGCACCCATTCTTCTTCCATCAGGTGTATTTCCTGTAGCTTTTCCATAAACGACATTTGATGTAATCGTAAGGATAGATAATGTGTGTTTAGAATTTCTATATGTTGGATATCTTCTCAATTTGTTTATAAATGTTTTTACAATATCAACAGCGATACTATCTACTCTATCATCATCATTACCGAATTTAGGAAAATCTCCTTCTATTTCATAGTCAACAGCAAGTCCGGTTTCATCTCTGATAACTTTTACTTTTGCATATTTAATAGCAGAAAGTGAGTCAGCAACAACAGATAAACCAGCAATACCACAAGCCATTGTCCTTATAATATCTTTATCATGAAGCGCCATTTCAATTGCTTCATAACAATATTTATCATGCATATAATGGATAGCATTTAATGCTTTAATATAGATTTTTGCTACATAATCCATCATTTGATTGAATTTTTCCATAACTTCATCATAATCTAAATATTCTGATGTAATTGGAGCAAATTTTGGTGTAACTTGTTTTCCAGACATTTCATCTCTACCACCATTAATAGCATATAGTAAGGTTTTGGCTAAGTTTGCTCTTGCACCAAAGAATTGCATTTGTTTACCAATTTTCATTGGAGAAACACAACAAGCAATTCCATAATCATCTCCTAATGTGATTCTCATTAAATCATCACTTTCATATTGAATAGAAGATGTTCTGATAGATAAATCTGTTGTATATCTTTTAAATCCTTCTGGTAAATTTACAGACCATAAAACAGTTAAATTTGGTTCTGGAGCAGGTCCTAAATTTTCTAATGTATGAAGAATTCTAAAAGAGTTTTTGGTAACTAAAGTTCTTCCATCGATTCCCATACCACCAATACTTTCTGTTACCCATACAGGATCTCCACTAAATAATTCGTTGTATTCAGGTGTTCTTAAGAAACGAACTAATCTTAATTTCATAACAAAATGGTCCATGATTTCTTGTACTTCTTCTTCTGTGATTGTTCCATTTTCTAAATCTCTTTCAAAATAAATGTCTAAGAATGTAGATGTTCTACCAAGACTCATTGCGGCACCATCTTGAGATTTTACAGCACCTAAATATCCAAAGTATAACCATTGAACAGCTTCTTTACTGTTATGTGCAGGTTTAGAAATATCAAAACCATATTTTGAAGCCATTGCTTTTAAATCATTTAAAGCTTTTATTTGTTCACTGATTTCTTCTCTTTCACGAATCACTTCTTCTGTTAGACAGTCGACATCTAGAATCTCTAGATCTTTTTTCTTTTCTTCAATTAAGACATCTACACCATAAAGTGCAACTCTTCTATAATCTCCAATAATTCTTCCTCTACCATATCCATCAGGTAAACCTGTAATTAAGTGTGAACTTCTAGCAGCTCTGATATCTGGTGTGTATACACTAAATACACCATCATTATGTGTTTTTCTGTATTTGTGGAAGATTTCTTCTACTTCATCATCTACTTTTCTGTCATAAGCTGCACAAGCTTTTTCTACAATACGAATTCCACCATAAGGCATAATTGCTCTTTTTAAAGGAGCATCTGTTTGAAGCCCAACGATTTCTTCTAAGTTTTTATCAATATATCCAGGCTCATAGGCATTTACACTAGAAATTGTTTTTGTGTCAATATCTAATACGCCACCTTTAGAAGCTTTTTCTTTTTTATAAAGTTCTAATACTTCGTCCCATAATTTTTTCGTCTTTTCTGTAGGTCCAGCCAAAAATGTTGCATCACCTTCATAAGGTGTATAGTTTCTTTGAATGAAATCTCTTACATTAATTTCACTTTGCCAATCACCTTTTTCAAATCCATCCCATTGTTCAAATTTCATAATACTTAAAAACCTCCTTAATTAAGAAATAAAATTAAATGCAATTAATTAAGATAAATTCATTTAAATTTTTTCTTTTTTAATTATTATTATCATTTTGACCACATATTATAATACCATATCCATAGAATATAATCAATCTAAAATGAAAATAATTTTTGGTAAGCATATTATCTTTTGTTTTTTAAAAATTATCTAATTGTATTAATTGCAAAATAATGATATTGATAAATCTAAAAAAAATCTGTTGTAAATGCAACAAAAAACCAATATTTTTCAATATTGGTTTTTGATATAAGATTTATTCTGCTTCTGCAATAATTTTAGCGATTTTATAAATTAATCTTTGTTTATGAGCAGGGCAACTATTTAATAAGTCAGAAAATTCTTTTGATAAGTAGTTTTCTGAATCACTAGAAGCACCATTTAAAATATAGCCTTCTGAAACATCTAACAAATTACAAATTTGTGTTAATCTTTTTAGATTAATATGAGAATTTCCTCTTTCAACTCTGCTTAAGAATGCGACAGAAACATCTATTTTTTCAGATAATTCTTCTTGTGTATAATTTTTTGCAAGTCTTGCTTCTTTAATTCTTTGACCAATGATTGTATAATCTAATGCCATGTATATCACCTTCCTAATATTTTAATTACAAAACAAATATAAAGTATATGTTTACTATGAGGTCTACAAGAATACTATATAATAATAAGTTAAAAAAGTCAAGAAGCTAAAAAAATGCAAAAAAGAGAAAAACGAAATTACAAATATATGTAAAATCAAGAAAAATTGAGAAATTTCGTGATTAAGAGAGTAAAAATAATGGTAGAAAACTTTAATAAAAAGAATTTCTGTATAATTTTGATTTTTTATCCAGAATTATGTATACAAAGTTTGAAAAAGGGCAAGATATATAGTATAATATAGATTAGTCGCGTAAAAAAACATAAAGGAGAGTGGATTTTATTTTAAAAAAGAAACTAAAATTTTACACAAAAGCGTTTCTAAAATTTTTTAACATGATCATTATAGCTTTGGGAATTATAATCGCGATTGTATGCATAAAATATAAACCAATGTATAAGGTAAGTATTTCTGGTGAAGAAATTGGATATGTAGAAAATAAGCAAGCTTTAGAAGAATTACTAAAAGAAGGAATTACAGAAAGTACAAGCAAAAATATTGATGACATTCATTTAAATGAAGAACCAGAATACGAGTTAAAATTAGTAGACAGAACAGAAAATACAGAGGAGAAAACTTTAGTAGAAGAATTAAAAGAAGAAGTGACAGTTACCTATAAATATTATGAAATAGCAGTAGAAGAAAATGTGATTGAAAAAGTAGATACAAGTGAAGATGCAGAAAAACTAGTAGAGGAAATCAAGCAAGACAATAATAATGAAGAAGTTAAGTTGAGTATTGTAGAAAAATATACGCAAAATGAAGAGGAAATTGATACATCAGATTTAGAAGTTGCAAAAGTAAATGTTCAAGATAAAGTAGAAAATACAATAGAAGAAATAGAACAACAAAAAGAAGAGGAAGAAAGATTAAATGCATTACCAAGTATAAATGGTATAAAATTAGCTGTTACACCAATTGAGGGTAAAATTACTTCAAGATATGGTGCAAGTAGTAGTATTAGAAAATCTACACATACAGGATTAGACATTTCGGCTGTCCAGGGAACAGATATAAAAGTTGTAGCAGATGGTACGGTAATTGCTGCAAGTTATAGTGGTTCTTATGGAAATTTAGTAAAAATTGACCATGGAAATGGTGTAGCAACTTGGTATGCACATACAAGTAAAATGTATGTAAAAGTGGGAGATACAGTAAAAGCAGGAGATGTGATAGCAGCGGTTGGTTCAACAGGAAATTCAACAGGTCCTCATCTACATTTAGAAATTAGAGTAAATGGAGAACATGTTAATCCACAAAAATATTTATATAATAATTAAAATACAAGCATAAAAAATGCTTGTATTTTTTGTCAAAAAAACTGAAAAATATCTTTTCCTTCTTATTGACATTTATTTCTAATCATATATAATGTATTTGTTTGAAGTATCTCTATCATTCTCATAATTTTAGAGACTTTTAATAAAAATTAATAGAGCAATGTTTTGCTCGAATGGAGGTTTTTATGAGCGAGAATGTAAATGAAGAAAAAGAAATTGAACAAATGATTAATGATTTAGTGGAAAAAGCTAAAAAAGCATCTCAGGAATATTTAAAATTAGACCAAGAGACAGTTGATAATATTACAAAAGCTATGGCGATGGCAGGTCTTGAAAATCATATGAGATTAGCAAAAATGGCAGTAGAAGAAACCAAAAGAGGAATCTATGAAGATAAAATTACAAAGAATATGTTTGCCACAGAATATATATATCATAGTATTAAATATGAAAAAACAGTAGGTATTATTGATGAAAATGCAGAGGAAGATTATGTGGAAATTGCAGAGCCTATTGGAATTATAGCAGGGGTTACACCTGTTACAAATCCAACATCAACAACAATGTTTAAATCTATTATATCAGCAAAAACTAGAAATGTTATTATATTTGGATTCCATCCATCTGCACAAAAATGTAGTGTAGAAGCAGCTAGAATTTTAAGAGATGCGGCTGTAAAAGCAGGTGCACCAGAAAATTGTATTCTATGGATTGAAAAACCAAGTATTACAGCAACAAGATTGTTAATGAACCATCCAGATGTAAATTTAATCTTAGCAACCGGTGGGACAGGTATGGTAAAATCAGCCTATTCTTGTGGAAAACCAGCATTAGGTGTAGGACCTGGAAATGTTCCATGTTATATTGATAAAACAGCTAAATTAGAAACATCAGTAAATGACTTAGTTATGTCAAAATCATTTGACAATGGTATGATTTGTGCATCAGAACAAGCTGTTATTATTGATAAAGATATTCAAAAGAGATTTGAAGAATTAATGAAAAAAGCAGGTTGTTATTTTGTAAGTAAAGAAGAAAAGAAAAAATTAGAAAATAGTATGTTTGAAAAATTAGAAAATGGAGATTATAAATTAAAATCACATGTACCAGGACAATATCCTCATACAATAGCAAAAGAAGCAGGATTTGAAGTTCCAGAAGATACTAAAGTATTAGTAGTTCCAGAAACTGGCGTTGGAAAAGAATATCCATTCTCAAAAGAAAAATTAAGTCCAGTACTAACATATTATGTTGTAAAAGATGAAAATGAAGGAATACCATTAGCTGAAAAATTACTAGAATTTGGAGGACTAGGACACTCAGCTGTTATTCATTCTGAAAACAAAGATACAATTTTAAGATTTTCAGAAACCATGAAAGCGGGAAGAATTATTGTAAACTCTCCATCAACACATGGAGCAATTGGTGATATTTATAATACCAATATGCCATCATTGACATTAGGATGTGGTTCATTTGGTGGAAATTCAACAACAGCCAATGTATCATCAGTAAACTTGATTAATATAAAAAGAGTTGCCAATAGGAGGGTTAATATGCAATGGTTTAAAGTTCCAGAAAAAATATATTTTGAAGCAGGTTCAATTGCTTATTTAGAGAAAATGCCTAATATTGAAAGAGCATTTATTGTAACAGATCCAGGAATGGTAAAATTAGGATATGTAGATAAAATCTTATATCATTTAAGAAATAGACAACATTATGTGCATTCAGAAATTTTCAGTGAAGTAGAATCAGACCCATCATTTGATACCATTATGAAGGGTGTAGAAGCTATGAAAAACTTCAAACCAGATGTTATTATTGCATTAGGTGGAGGAAGTCCAATCGATGCAGCTAAAGGAATGTGGTTATTCTATGAGCATCCAGAAGCAGATCCAGAAGGATTAAAATTAAAGTTTATGGATATCAGAAAACGTACATACAAATTCCCTAAACTAGGAACAAAATGTCAAATGGTAGCGATTCCAACAACATCAGGTACAGGTTCAGAGGTTACATCATTTGCTGTTATCACAGATAAAGAGAAAAACAAAAAATATCCATTGGCAGATTATGAATTAACTCCAGATGTTGCAATTGTAGACCCAGATTTAGTTATGAGCTTACCAAAATCTATTACAGCAGATACAGGAATGGATGTTTTAACACATGCATTAGAAGCCTATGTTTCCAATATGGCATCTGACTATACAGATGGACTAGCTGAAAAAGCAGTAGAATTGGTATTCCAATATTTAGAGCAAGCATATGATGATGGAACAAATAAATTAGCTCGTGAAAAAATGCATAATGCAAGTACGATTGCAGGTATGGCATTCACAAATGCCTTTTTAGGTGTTAACCATTCAATGGCCCATAAAATAGGTGCTGAATTCCATTTACCACATGGAAGAATTAATGCCATATTATTGCCTTATGTTGTAAGATATAATAGCACAAAACCAACTAAATTTGTTTCATTCCCTAAATATGAATATTTTATAGCTGATAAAAAATATTCTGAAATAGCAAAAAAAGCAGGATTGAAAGCAAAAACAGTGGAAGAAGGAATTAGTAGTTTAATTGAAAAGATAAAGGAAATGAATGCACATATGAATATTCCAAAATCATTTAAAGATGCAGGAATTGATGAACAAGACTTTTTAGCAAAAGTGGATATGTTAGCAGATAGAGCGTTTGAAGATCAATGTACAACAGCTAATCCAAGAGTACCACTAGTATCAGAAATAAAACAAATCTTATTAGATAGTTATTATGGAAAAGAAGTAAAATAGGAGAGATAAATGAAAATAAAAAATGTAGGTAAAGTATTTCGAGAAAATTTTCCGAAAAAGAAAACGGTAGAGGAAATCATTGAAGAAAAAGTTATAAAGCCAACAGAAGATAAAAATTTAACGCCAGAGGAGCGAGTGGAAAGACAAGCGGAAAAAATTATAAGCGCATTGACGGAATATCCAGAAGATAGAGATGCGATTATGAGAAGAGTTAATCAAGACCCGAGAATTTCACAAGGAGCGATAGATAAGTCAGCCGTAAAGGCAACAGATTCTCCAGAAGTTTCAGCTAGGGTGGTAGCGACTATAGCAAAAGGTGCCTCAGATGATGCAACATTATATGTAATGGAAAATTCAAGGTTGTCACAAAATGAAGCAATTGAAGTAGCAAATACATTAGAAAATGAGGAAGCACAAAAGGAAGGGGCCTGTACATTACTTGTAAAATTGTATAATTCATTAAAGAATGTTGAAGCGCAAGCTTCAGTATTGTCGAAAATTCAAAATTGTTTACTTGGAGAAGAGAGAACAGATGAGGTAAATCGTGAATTATATAAAGTTATTGCTAAAAATTTTGCAATAACATATTATCAATGTAATGGTGCTATTAGTTTATACAATATGGAAAAATTAATACCATTAGATGAGATGATGAGAGTAAAAATGCCTCAAAAAATAGAAGAAGAGTATATTAATTTATTAGGAGATAATGAAGAAAATAAATTTGACAAAGAAGAAGTTATAAATATTTTCTTAGAAAAAATTGCGCAGGAAGCAGCAGAAGAAGCAAAACAACAAGGAAAATCAATAGATTTATTTTCACCATCTAATTTAGGAAATCTTACAGATGAAGAAATAGAAAATTATTTAGATTTTTTAAGTAAATATATGCCTGGTTTAACAGATTTAACAAGAGGTAATATAAGAGATAGACTAAAGGAACAAGAACAAGAAGGATATACGGTTGACAAATTTATTGCCACAGTAAGAGATTTACCGGATGGGGAAAGAGGAAGATATCTTCGTATATTATCAGGACTAAGCACTAGAGAGATGGATACGGTAGTTCAATGTATTGAATCCGGATTGGTAGGAAATTTAAGTAAGAAGAAAGTAAAAGATAGAAGAAACTATCTTAGTGCAATTAATAGTTCAATTGAAAAAAGACAAAATAAAGAAAAGAATAAACAAAAGAAAATGACTACGAAATATAAAATAGCAAGTAGAGAAAATACGCCTAAAGTTAAAAAAGCAGAATGGGGAGATGATCCTAGATAAAAGCCATATTGGCTTTTATTTTTTTCATTTTACAAATTCATCAAAAAAACACAATTTAAATATCTTTTAGAAACAATTATGAAATAATATATGCATATACTAAAGAGGAAGAAACATAAATATCCTATAAGGAGTTGTGGTGAGTATGAAAAAAGACAAAGGTAAAGAATTAGGAATTGTGGAGATGAAGAATTTTTTAAGTTATGATGAAAAAATAGAGGAAAGAACAAATACATTTGAAAAAATAATGACAATCTATGAAATGGCAATAAAGGAATTAGAAACGAAAATTAATATTTTACAAAAAGAATTTAAAGTATTTTATAACTATGACTTAATTGACCATGTAAATACAAGAATAAAACAACCAGATAGTATTGTAAATAAAATGACCAAAAAAGGATATGAACTTACATATAAAGAAATGATAGAAAATATAAATGACATTGCTGGCGTTAGAATTATATGTCAGTTAAAAGATGATATATTTAAAATTAGAAATTTAATAGAAAAAATTCCAGGAATATATATTGAAAAAGAAAAAGACTATGTAAATCACCCAAAGGAAAGTGGATATTCTAGTTATCATTTGATTGTAAAAGTGCCAGTTACGTTATCAAAACAAATCATATATGTGAAAGTAGAGGTACAAATCAGAACAATGGCTATGGATTTCTGGGCTAGTTTGGAACACAAAATGAAATATAAAAGTGATAAAGAAGTCAATAAAAAAGATTCAAAAGAATTAATAAATTATGCAAAAATTGTGAACAAAATGGATAGTAAAATCATGCTAATGAACAATTGAAAATGAAAATAAATTTTAGAAAGATAAATGTGCCCAATTGTTGAACAAAAAGGTTTGACAAGGAGGGTTCATTTTTCTTTTACATATAAAAAAACAATGTTTTATTCAAAATGTTTTTTTAATAAAGAGAAGGATTTATGTAAAATACGTCGAATA
This sequence comes from uncultured Clostridia bacterium, assembly GCA_944386365.1. Lineage (GTDB taxonomy): Bacteria > Bacillota > Clostridia > TANB77 > CAG-508 > CAG-269. Next base: position 25,192 of record CALXAT010000002.1, on the reverse strand, counting down.
ATATAATTATGTATAGTTATATGAAATATTTTAGGAGAGGAGGTAAAAAAGTGGCAAGATACAGTGATGAGATCATTGATGAAGTGAGGCAATCAAATGATATTGTAGATGTTATATCACAATATGTCAGACTAAAAAGAAGTGGCAGAAATTATTTTGGTTTATGCCCATTTCATAATGAAAAATCGCCATCTTTTTCAGTATCTCCAGAAAAACAAATATTTCATTGCTTTGGATGTGGGGTTGGAGGAAATGTTTTTACATTTTTAACAAAGATAGAAGGTATTAATTTTATAGAAGCTGTTCAACAATTAGCAGAAAGAGCAAATATACAGTTACCAACATTAGAAAATAATATGGATACAGCAAAAGAACAATTGAAAGCAAGAGTATATAAAGTAAATGAATTTACAGCAAAATATTATCATGAAAATTTATATAAACCTGAGTCTAAAATTGCTCAAGAATACATAAAAAAAAGAAGATTATCAAATGAAACATTAAAATCCTTTCAAATTGGATTTTCAGGAAAATTTGATGAATTATATAGAGAATTAAAAAAACAAGGATTTGAAGATAGGGAAATTTTAGAGTCCGGCTTAGTAAACAAAAATGAAAGGGGACAATATATTGATAGATATAGAAATCGATTAATGTTTCCAATATGTGATGTTAGAGGAAGAGTCATTGCATTTGGAGGAAGAGTATTAGATGATTCAAAACCCAAATATATTAATTCTCCTGAGAATATCGTATATAGTAAAGGTAGACATTTGTATGGTTTAAATGTAGCTAAAAAATATGATATAAAGAAAAAACTATTAATTGTTGAAGGATATATGGATGTTGTGTCACTTCATCAAAGAGATATTCATAATGTAGTTGCCTCTTTAGGAACAGCATTAACCCAACAACAAGGTTATTTATTACGAAACAATACAGAGCAAATTATATTAAGCTATGATTCAGATGAGGCTGGACAAACAGCAAAAGTAAGAGCAATGGAAATCCTACAAAATATGGGCTGTGATATCAGAGTATTACAAATGGAAGGTGCAAAAGATCCTGATGAATATGTTATCAAATATGGTAATGCTAGATTTCAAAATTTAGTAGATAAAGCTATTTCTGTTGTGGAATTTAAAGTCAAAATATTAAGACAATCTTTAAATTTAGAGAATACAAATGATAAAATCAAATTTTTAAACGAAATTGCAAAATTAATTGCAAAAATTGATAACAGTATGGAAAGAGAAGTTTATATAGAAAAAATAGCAAAAGAGTATGATGTTTCAAAAGAAGCTATTTATGCAGAAGTGAATAAATTGACATATAAAGAAAATACAGATGAAAAAATATTACATAAAGCAAAGCCGGTGATAAGGCATTTAGAAAAAACAAACACGGATAATGTTTCTGAGGCAGTTAAGCGAAGAGAAAATACAGTTTTAGCAATTTTACTTTCAGGAGATGTGAATATATATCAAATTATAAAACAAAATATAAAAATAGAAGATTTTAAATATGAGATAGATAAAAAGATTGCTAGGAAATTGTATGAAGAATTTGAAAATGGAAATAGTAATATAAATAGCATTATAGATACTTTATCAGAAGAGGAACAAAATCATATAACCATGATAATGGCAGAAGATTATGGAATAGATGATATGGAAAAGGCAATTGATGACATTATACAAACGTATGAAAAAGAAAGGCTAAATGATAGAAAAATCGAAATTTTAGAATTACTAGAAAATCAAATGGAAGAAAATGAAAAAAAAGAATTAGAAAAAGAGCTAAGTGATATTATTATCAAATTAGCTAAAATTAGATAGGGGTGAATATATAAAAATGGCAAAAAAAGCGGAAATGAATCAAGAAGAATTAAAACAAGAAGAAATGAAAGAAAAAATTGAAAAAGTAAGAAAAAAAGCACATCAGAAATCAGAAGAAGTAGAACAATCAAAAAAAGGAAAAAAAATAGAAGAAACAGAAGAAACAAAAAAATTAAAAGAAGAGAAAGTAAATAACATATTAAAAAAAGCTAAAGAAAAAGGAAAAATAACTTATGGAGATTTAGCATCTGAATTAGATGATGTGAATCCAGATCAAATTGATAAAGTTTTCGATGCTTTTGAAGAAATGGGTGTGGATTTATTGCAAGATGATATGGAAGAAGAACCAGATATTGAAGATTTAAAAGAAGTAGAAGACTTAAAACTAGATGAAATTACAGATACTAGCTATGAAGGCGTTAATGTAGATGATCCTGTAAGAATGTATCTAAGAGAAATAGGAAGAATTCCATTATTAACATATGATGAAGAATTAGATTTGGCGAAAAGAGTTTTACAAGGAGATGAAGAAGCAAAACAAAAATTAGCAGAATCTAATTTAAGATTAGTAGTAAGTATTGCTAAAAAATATGTAGGAAGAGGTATGTTGTTCTTAGATTTGATTCAAGAAGGAAATATGGGATTAATCAAAGCCGTTGAAAAATTTGACTATACCAAAGGATTCAAATTTAGTACGTATGCAACATGGTGGATTAGACAAGCTATTACAAGGGCTATTGCAGATCAAGCAAGAACAATTAGAATACCAGTTCATATGGTAGAAACTATCAATAAATTAATCAGAACTTCTAGACATCTATTACAACAATTAGGAAGGGAACCAACCCCAGAAGAAATAGCAGCTGAAATGGAAATTCCAGTTGAAAAAGTAATAGAAATACAAAAAATAGCACAAGATCCAGTATCTCTAGAAACACCAATCGGAGAAGAAGATGATAGTCATTTAGGAGATTTCATACAAGATGATGATTCACCAGCACCACAAGATTCGGCAGCCTATACAATGCTTAGAGAACAATTAGAAGAAGTAATGAACACACTAACACCAAGAGAAGCAAAAGTATTAAAATTAAGATTCGGATTAGAGGATGGAAAATCAAGAACTTTAGAAGAGGTAGGAAGAGAATTCCAAGTAACAAGAGAAAGAATTAGACAAATTGAAGCAAAAGCTTTAAGAAAATTAAGACATCCAAGTAGAAGTAAAAAACTTAGAGATTACATGGGATAAAGTATGGAGGAAGTTATGGATCAATTAATTAGATTTTGGGAAAGAATAACATCTATACAAATTATAGATATTCTCATTGCTGTTGGCATTGTTGTATTTTTTAGAGTATTAAGTAGTACATTTTCCTATATGATTATTAGAATATTTAAAATAAAAAGTAAAAGAGCAAAAGATATAAAAGAAAGTGCTTTTTTCAAACCACTAAAGATATTTTTCATTATTTTAGGTATTTATTTAGCAATTGTATTCTTAAAAGAACCTTTACAAATTAATAATTATATAATGGATGTTGTTACAAAAACTTTTAAAATTATCAGTGTTGTAGAAATTGCAGTTGGGCTAGCGAATAGTTTTACATCAAAATCAACTTTAGGAAAAAAGATAAGAAAAACTTTAAGTCAAAAGATGGATGACACTGTATTTGAATTTGTATTAAAGATTGTAAGAGTTTTAATATATATAATTGCAATATTTTTAGTGTTGGCCATATTAGAAATTAATTTGACGGGTCTGGTTGCAGGATTAGGCATAGGAGGTGTTATTGTAACGCTTGCTGCACAAGATACTGCTAAAAATTTATTTGGAGGACTTGTTATATTTATTGATAAACCATTTGTTGTTGGAGACTGCATTGAAATGGGAGATTATGAAGGTACAATAGAAGATATCACTTTTAGAACCACTAGAGTAAGAAGTTATGAAAATGCATTAATCAATATTCCTAATGCGGTTATAGCAGATGCATCAGTAATTAACTGGAGTAAAATGGAAAAAAGAAGATATAAAACAAATTTATGTGTAGAATTAGATACACCATTAGAAAAATTAGAATTATTGAAAAGTAGAATTGAAAAAATGTTACAAGATAGAGAAAGTGTTTATGATGATTCTATAATTGTAAGATTTGATCAAATAACAGATAATGGGATTAATATATTAATATATACCTATACGAATTCTGTTAGTTATGCAAGTTACTTAAAAGAAGTAGAAGATATCAATATGAAGATAATGAAAATATTAAAAGAGGAACATATTGAATTAGCTTATGATACCAAAACGGTATATGTAAAAAATTAAATGACTAAAAGCTACACTAAAATATTAGTGTGGTTTTTTGTTTAGAATAAAAAATTATTCACAATATAGACATAAAATACATGTATAATATATAATAGAAATAATAAAAAATAGGAGTGATATATATGCTTAATAATTATATTCTAGTAGTTGACGATGAACAAAGAATGAGAAAATTAATAAAAGATTTCTTAGCAGCAAAAGGATATAGTATTTTAGAGGCTGAAGATGGTGAAAAGGGATTAGAAGTATTTGAAGAAAATAAAAATAAAATTAGCCTTATCTTATTAGATGTTATGATGCCTAAGTTAGATGGATGGTCAGTACTAAGACAAATTAGACAAGAATCTAAAGTACCAATCATCATGTTAACAGCAAGAGGAGAAGAGCAAGATGAATTATTTGGATTTGAACTAGGTGTTGATGAATATATATCGAAACCATTTAGTCCTAAAATTTTAGTGGCACGTGTTGAAGCAATATTAAAAAGAGCCAATAAAGATGAGAAAGAGATCAAAGATTATGGTGGAATTGAAATTGATAAAGAAGGAAGAACAGTTAAAGTTGATGGAAAACCAATTGAATTAAGTTTAAGAGAATATGAACTTTTAACATATTTAGTGGAAAATGAAAATATTGCTTTATCAAGAGATAAAATATTAAATAATGTTTGGAATTATGATTATTACGGAGATTCTAGAACGATTGATAGTCATATAAAGAAAATAAGACATAAATTAGGGAAAAAAGGAAAATATATTCAAACAATACGAGGTGTAGGATATAAATTTGAGGTAAAGTAGGATTTATCTAAGGATGGGAATAAAAATGGAAAAAATAAGAAATGCATTAAAATCTATTAGAGTAAAGTTGTTCTTATTGGTATCATTGATTATTATATTATTAATTATATTTTTAATTTTAATAAATAATTTAGTGTTTGGACAATTTTATTTATATAGTAAAACAAAAGATTTAAAAGAAGTATATGCAGTAATTAATGATTACTATAATGATCCATCAGATATAGATATTGATTCAGAATTAGAAAAATTAGCAGTAAATAATAATTTTGATATATTAATAAAAGATGATGAAAACATAAATGTATTTACATCTAATAAAGATTTTTTATCTACTTTTGGTGAGATGAATGCAATGACAAATGCGATCAATGCAGGAGAATTAATAGAAGAAAATGATGAATTTATTATTAGAAAATTAAAAGATAATAAAACAGGAATATCTTATATTATGTTATCAGCCAAATTAGATAATGGTTATTTATTATATATTAGAATACCAGTTTCATCAATAGAAGAAAGTGTAAAAATATCTAATAATTTTCTATATCTTATTGCAGGATTTACAATTTTAATATCAGCAGTTATTGTATCTTTTGTAAGTAAAAAATTTACAGAACCAATATTAGAATTGAATACAATTGCTAAAAATATGGCAAATTTAGATTTCAGTCATAAATATAGAATAACAGATGCAGATGATGAAATTAATAATTTAGGAAAAAGTATTAATTTAATGTCAGATAAACTAGAAAGTACGATAAAGCAATTGAGAAGAACAAATATTGAATTAGAGAGAGATATAGAAGAAAAGTCAAAAATTGATGAGATGAGAAAAAGTTTTATATCAGATGTATCTCATGAATTAAAAACACCGATTGCATTAATTCAAGGATATAGCGAAGGGTTGCTAGAAAATGTTAATACAGATGATGAGAGTAGGAAATTTTACGCAGAAGTTATTTTAGATGAAACAAATAAAATGGACAAATTGGTAAAACAATTATTAGAGTTAATGAAATTGGAATATGGAAAAAGGGAATTTTCTGACACAGAATTTAATATAGTAGAATTAGAAAAAGAAGTTGTTAGAAAGTCAAAAGTGATGCTGGAGGAAAAAGGTGTTGAAGTTAAAATAGATTCTCCTGACGAAATTAATGTCATAGCAGATGATTTTTATATCGAACAAGTTATAACAAACTATTTGACAAATGCAATTAAACATGTAGAGGAAGTAGATGGAGAAAAAAGTATTAGAATAGAGAATAATGTAAATATAGAGAAAAATAAGGTGAGAGTGAAAGTATTTAATACAGGTATTAATATTAAGGAAGAAGATTTAGCAAGAATTTGGAACAGATTCTATAAAGTAGATGAATCAAGAAATAGAGCAGATGGTGGAACAGGAATTGGATTATCATTTGTAAAAGCGATTATGACAAATTATAAAAACGATTATGGTGTAATCAACAAAGAAAATGGTGTAGAATTTTATTTTGATTTAGACTTGAAAATTTAAAATTTTCAGGTCTTTTTTAAAAAGCAAATGTCGAATTTTGCGATGAAAACTTCTTTACAAATGGAAAAAAATGTATTACTATATATATAGTATAGCGCTATATACAATAAAGAAAATTTTTTCTAAAAACTTTAATCAAAATTTTTATTCAAGTTTCAATCAAATTAAAATTTATTTATAAGGAGAGTCTACTATTCTAATATATACCAGTAAATTTATAAACAGTTTATCTGTAATCATTTCTATCATCATTTATATATTCATAAGTTTCTTTATCCATAACGTCAATTTTTCAATCAATAAAATTAAATTCAAAGCCAACTTTATATCACAAGAAAATTTAATTCAAAATAATCAAAATTATTTAAATAATGTAGTAGAAAATAAAGAACAGATAATTAGTAAGAATGAAGAAAACGAATGGTATATACAAATCGATAATATATCATTAAAAGCGCCAATCAGTGAAGGAACAACGAAAGATGTATTAGAAGATTATATTGGACATTTTGAAGAATCCCCCAAAAATTTAGGAAATGTATGTTTAGCAGCACATAATAGAGGATACAAGAATAATTATTTTAGTAGAGTAAAAGAATTAAAAGAAGGAGATGAGATTGTATATAGATATAAAGATATAGAAAGAAGATATGTTGTTACAAAACATGAAATTATAAAAAATACAGATTGGAGTAATTTAGAAGATACAGAGGAAAATACTATTACACTAATTACCTGTGTTGAAAATGAACCAGAATACAGAAGATGTATACAAGGAAAAGAAAAATAAATAAAGGATGTGAAAATAATTTGTATAAACTAAAAAAAGGAGCTAAAATTATATGTATTGTGTTTGCTATAACAATGTTGAACTTTTTGAATTTTACAAATTCAGTAATAGCTGCAAGTATAGATACAGCTAATATTCAATCGGTTGGGAATTGTGGATATTTACTAAAATATAAAGGCGTTATTGTAGAAACATTTTATGCTGAATATATGAATAATGGAAAAGCTTATCCAGCATATTGCTTAGATAAAACTAAAAAGGGAGTGTCTGGTACAAATCCAGAGTATGCAGTTTCAGTAGAAGATGCAATAAAAGATGTTAAATTGTGGAGAATATTAATTCATGGATACCCATATAAAACAATAGAAGAATTGGGTGTGGCTAATAAAGAAGAAGCATTTACAGCAACAAAACAAGCTGTGTATACGTACATACATGGCAACCAATTAAGTGACTATGAAGCGATAGGAGAAGCAGGACAAAGAACATTAAATGCTTTATACAAAATTGTAAATGATGCGAATCAATCTATCGAGACACAAATTTCCAATACAGTAGATGTAAAAAAACTTCAAGAATATTGGGAACAAGACAATATAGATTTTAGTTATGCATCTAAAAGATATAAAGTAAATAGCAATGCTCGTATGGACAATTATACAGTAAAGGTAACAGATGAAAAAGGTGAAACAGTTGAGGGAATAAAAATAACAGATGAAAATAACCAAGAAAAGCAAGAATTTACTTCTAATGAAGCATTTAAAATATTAATTCCAATAAAAAATATGAGGGAAGATAAAAATATTAAAATACATATAGAAACAAAAATGGAAACTAAACCAATTTTATATGGTAAAGCAAATAATTCAGAATTACAAGATTATGCTTTAACAGCATCTACTTATGAAGATGGAGCAGGAATGGTAAAAGATAATTATACAAAAAATGAAACGAAGATCATTATTGTAAAACAAGATGAAATATCAAAAGAAAAATTAGAAGGTGTAGAGTTTCAAATATTAGATGAAAATAAAAATGTAATATATACGAATTTACGAACAGATAGTAATGGAACAATTCGAGTAGAAAATATAGTTCCAGGAAAGTATTATATAAAAGAAGTAAAGACAGTTAGTGGATATGAAATATATACGGATTTAATTGAAGTGGATATTGCTTTAAATGAAGAAATAACGGTAACAGTAAACAATAATAAAGAAGAAACACCTAAAATTGAAAAAACCGTGGATAAAAAAGAAGTAAGTTATCAAAAAATTTTACCAGTAACGGGTATGTAAGTTGAAAAAGGAGACTTTAAAAAAGTTTCCTTTTTTTGTCGTATAATTAAAAGAAAAAACTATTGAATAAAGAGAGAAACTCTGATAAAATATACTAAAAATGATAGTTAAAATGGAAGAAAAAGGAGCGTACATTCATGTTTTCACAATTAATTGTATTAGTCATTTTAATCTTACTAAATGCTTTTTTTGCAGCAAGTGAAATAGCATTTATATCTTTAAATGATGCTAAAATAGAAAAACAGGCAAAAGAAGGAAGTAAGAAAGCCAAACAAATCGAAAAAATGCTAAAAGAACCAAGCAGATTTTTAGCAACGATACAAATAGGAATTACATTGGCAGGATTTTTATCAAGTGCTTTTGCTTCAGAAACATTTGCAGATATGTTAGCACCTGTATTATATGACTTAATACCAGTGGTAAGTTTAGGCATATGGAAAAGTGTATCCATTATTTTAATAACGATTATATTATCATTCTTTACATTAGTTTTTGGAGAATTGGTACCAAAAAGATTAGCAATGAAGCATTATGAAAAAATATCTTTTGCAACAATAGGAATTATTAGGGGAATTTCTATTGTAACAGCCCCATTTGTAAAATTATTGACAGTCGTAACAAATGCAATATCAAAATTATTTGGTGTGGGAGAAAATGAAGAAGAAACGGTTACAGAAGAAGAAATAAAAATGATGGTCAATCAGGGAGAAGAAAAAGGAACAATAGAAGAAGAGGAAAAAGAATTAATTAATAATGTTTTTGAATTTAATGATATAACTGTATCAGAAATTATGAGACATAGAAAAGACATATTTGCAGTAGATATTAGCATTAGTCCAGATGAATTGTTGAATGAGTTATCTAAAGAGGAATACCGATATAGTAGAATTCCTGTATATGATGAAACAATTGATGAAATTAAAGGAATATTATATGTAAAAGATGTGCTAAAAAATATTAACAAAAAAAGTTTCAAAGTAAAAAATGTGGTAAAAGAAGCTTATTTTATATCACAAAACCGATTAATTAATGAAGTATTTAAAGAATTGCAAAAAAACAAAATGCAGATAGCGATTGTAGTTGATGAATATGGTGGAACAGCCGGATTAGTTACAATGGAAGATATATTAGAAGAATTAGTTGGAGACATATATGATGAGTATGATAAAGAAGAAAAAGAATATGAAAAAATAGATGATAATACATATATGTTGTCAGGAAGTTTACCAATATATGATGTTAATAAATTATTAAATGCAGAAATTCCAGAAGGAGATTATGATACAATATCAGGTTTTTTACAAGAAAAATTAGGAAGAATTCCAGAAGATGAAGAAAAGCCAATTGTAGAAACCAAAAAAGTAACATATAAAATAGAAGAATGTGAAGATAAAAGAATATTAAAAGTAAAAGCGTGTAAAAATAATATAGTCGATACAGGAGAAAAAGAAGAAACAAATAAAGAAGAATAAGGTAGGGAGTTATATGAAGAAAAAATATATAGTAATGATAGTCATTGTCTTATTAATTGTAATAGCCATAGCATCATGGATTATCTATAAACAGGTTGAAAAAAATGGAAAAGAATATGAAATTGAAAAAATAGATATAAAAAATTATGCATATTTTAATCTAAGAGAAGAAGATAAATATGGAGTTATTAATAAAAATGGAGATATTGTTATAGATGCTACATATACAAATGTTATTATTCCAAATCCACAAAAAGCTGTATTTATATGTTATGATGAGGACAAAAATACAATAGTATTTGATCAAAATAAACAACAAATATTAACAGATTATCAAAATATTGAACCCATAAAGTTAAAAAATATAGCTAGTGATGTTATGTATGAAAAAAATATATTAACATATGCACAAGATGGAAAAGTAGGATTAATTAGCTTAGAGGGAAAAGTATTAACAAAACCAATATATGATTCAATAGAAGGTTTACCATATAAGGAAGGTGAACTATTAGTTAAGCTAAATGGAAAATACGGTGTTATTAATAATAAAGGAAATTATTTAGTAAATCCAGAATATGATCAAATAACAGTTGATAATTACACAACAGAAGAAGATGGATATAAAAAAGCAGGATATATTGTATCAAACACAACAGAAAATGGATATCGATATGGCTATATAGATGTTAATGGCAATATGCTATTAGAGCCAGACTATAATGAGATATCTAGAATAATTGATATAAAAGATGAAAATAATATATATTTAATTACAGCACAAAATGGTCAATATGGAATGTTTAAAAATAAAGAGCAAATTATAAAAAATGAATATCAATCTATATCATATAATAGCGAAAATGATACATTAACATTAGAAAAAACAAAAAAATTTGGTGCAGCAACATTAGATGGAAACATAATTATCCCTGTAGAATTTGCACAAATTGATAGTACAGGAATGTATATATATGCTACAACTACAGATGGGGAAGTACAAGTATATCAAAAGGATGGTACAAGAGCAAATGTAGATAGTAATATATATATAATTGAAACAGAAAATGAAAATTATAAGATAAAAATAGATAATTCCCAAGGTTCTGTTTATAGTATTCTTGATAAAGATGGAAATCAAATAACAACAGCTGCATATTCTTATATAGAATATTTATATGATGATTATTTTATTGTTTCAGTAAGTGGTGGAAAATTAGGGATTATAAATTCAAAAGAAGAACCAATTGTAGAAATAAAATATGATTCTATAGAAAAATTAGAAAATACAGATTACATTGTAACAAGATTATCAGAAAATAATATGATGCAATTATATAACAAACAATTGGAAGAACTATGTGAAATGGAAAATGCAGTTATTGATGTTGAAGAAGATTATGTAAAAATATATAATGATGCAGAAGCAAAATATTTTGATTTAGCAGGAAATGAAAAACAAAATACAGATATATTACCAAATAATCAAATTTATGCGAAATCTCAAAATGGAAAATGGGGATTTGTTGATAAGTCTGGAAATGTTGTTATAGATTATATATATGATAAAGCAACAGATTTGAATTTATATGGTTATGCAGGTATTAAACTAGACGGAAAATGGGGCGTGGTTAATGCAAATGGTGAAATCATAGTAGAGCCAGCATATACATTAAAGGAACGAACAGAGCCAGAATTCATAAAAGAATATTATAAAGTAGAATATGGATATGGAGAGTTTTATTATACAAAATAAAAAAGAAAATAGATTTAAAATAGATTTTTGAATCTATTTTTTTTAGTAAAATAATAAATAAATAGAATAGTTTCCATGCACATTTCTCGTTCTATAAAATAATATACTTACGATTCATTTTGTATTAAATAAATTGATTAAAAAATGACAAAAAGTAAATACTATATAAAAATAAAAGAAAAAGGTGAAATCGTGAAATTAGGAATTGCTTTGTCAGGTGGAGGAATTAGAGGAATTGCACATGTGGGTGTATTAAAAGCACTAGAAGATAGTGGTATAAAAATAGATGCTATAGGAGGAACAAGCTCAGGTGCGCTAGTAGCAGGTTTATACGCATTGGGATATTCACCAGAAAAAATTTATACATTGTTTCAAAAGTATTCAAAAGAGATAATAGGAACTAACATACATGCTGTAAGTATTAAATTCTTGCGTTTATTAAAAAAAGAAAATACAGGATTTAGAAAAGGAGAGAATATAGAAAAACTTTTTAACAAATTAGCTAAAAGAAAAGGTGTAAAAAATATTTCTCAGATTACTAGAATGCCAATAGCAATACCTGCTGTAGATATTAAGAATGGAAAGGAATATATATTTACAAATCATATTCCTCATGAAAAAAATATATATGATAGATATATAACAGATATCAGTATTGGAAAAGCTTTAAGAGCAACAAGTAGTTTCCCTGCCGTATTTTGTCCCTGCGATTTTAAGGAACATAAATTTTTAGATGGTGGAACACTAAATAATGTGCCAGTAATAGAGGTAAAAAAACAAGGAACTGATAAAGTATTAGCGGTTAATTTTAAAGCAGATGATATAACAGAAGATAGTAATTATATGGATATAGCAATGAGAGCAATTGATTTAATGGGAAATAAAATATCAGAGGAAAATTTAAAAGAAAGTGATTATATATTGACAATTGGTACAGATAAAACCGGATTATTAGATATAGAAAAATTAGATAGTTGTTATCAATATGGATATATGGCAACAATAAAAAAGATAAATGAAATTAAAGAAATAATCAATAAGTAATTGCATAAAATATGGTAAGAAAATTTTAAGAGGAGAGAAGCTAAATGAAAATACGATATTTTGATAATGCAGCGACAACTAAAGTAAAAAAGGAAGTATTTAATAAAATGTTTCCCTATTTTATGCAAGAATATGGAAATCCATCATCATTATACAAAATGGGAAGAACCGCAAAAGCAGCAGTAGAAGAAGCTAGAAGAAATGTAGCAAAATTAATCAATTGTGATAAAAATGAAATATATTTCACAAGCGGAGGAACGGAAAGTGATAATACAGCGTTAAAAGGAATTATGTATTTGGAAAAACATAAAGGAAAACATATTATAACTTCTAAAATTGAGCATCCAGCAATATTAAACACTTGTAAAACATTAGAAGAAAATGGATATAAAGTGACATACTTAAATGTGAATAAAGATGGAATAATAGATATAGAAGATTTAAATAATAGTATAACAAAAGATACAGTACTCATTAGTATTATGTTTGCTAATAATGAAATTGGTTCTATTCAACCAATACAAGCAATAGGTGAGATTGCCAATAAAAAAGGAATTATTTTTCATACAGATGCTGTTCAAGCATGTGGGAATTTGAATATTGATGTAAAAAAACTAAAAATTGATATGTTATCTTTATCAGGACATAAAATAGGTGCACCAAAAGGAATAGGTGCACTATATGTAAATAAAAATATAAAATTTAAAAATTTAATAGATGGAGGGCATCAAGAAAAAGATAAAAGAGCAGGAACAGAAAATGTTCCTGGAATGATAGGATTAGGAGAGGCTTGTAGAATTGCCAAGGATCATCTAGAAACACATATTTATCAGATGACAGAATTAAGGGATTATTATATTTCTAAAATAAAAAGTAATTTATCAGATATAAAAATAAATGGATCTATGGAACATAGATTACCGGGAAATAGTAATATATCATTTAAAAATATAAATGGTAATGAATTACTAGCCAAACTAGATGAGAAAGGCATATGTGCTTCAGCAGGAAGTGCCTGTTCTTCTGGAAGTAATTTACCATCTCATGTTTTAACGGCAATTGGCCTACCAAGTGAATATGCAGATGGAACCTTACGCGTTACCTTTGGTGATGATAATACAAAAGAAGATGTAGATTATTTAGTAACAAATTTAATTGAAATTGTTGAAAATGCCAAAAAGTAAAATAGGGACTAATCATTAGCCCCTAAAATAGATAAACTACACTTTATTCCATCAACAGCAGCAGACATAATACCACCCGCATATCCAGCACCTTCGCCACAGGGATAAATTCCTTCTATATTGGATATTAGAGAATGATTTCGAGGAATTTTAACAGGGGAAGAACTTCTCGTTTCTACACCAGTTAATATACTATCTGGATTAGCAAAACCAGATAATTTTTTATCAAAATATAGGATACCTTCTTTTAAAGTAGAAGAAACAAAAAGTGGAAGAATATCATTTAAATTAGATAAAGTGGTTCCAGGTAAGTAAGAAGGAATAACAGAACCAATGGTAGAAGATTTTTTATTGTCTAAAAAATCTTTTACTTTTTGTATTGGTGCATGATAATTAGCACCTCCCAAAATAAATGCTTTTTCTTCTAAATCTTTTTGAAAATAGATACCTGCTAAAGGAGAGGAATCCTTAAAATCATCGGGCATTACATTTACAAGTAATGCTGCGTTTGCATTTGTACCATTTCTTAAATAATTACTCATACCATTTGTAACAATGGTGTTTTCTTCACTAGAAGAAGCGATAACAGTTCCGCCTGGACACATACAAAAGGTATAACAAGAACGACCAGAAGGTGCATGATATGCCAATTTATATTCGGCAGGAGGTAATTTTAATTTTGGGTTTTCACCATACTGTGCTTTGTTAATATCTTTTTGAAGATGTTCTATTCGAACACCTACAGAGAAATTCTTCTTTTCCATAGTAATACCGTTATTATATAGTAATTCAAAAGTGTCTCTAGAACTATGTCCAATAGCTAAAATTAATTTGTTTGTCTGGATTTCAAAAGTGTCATTAGTAACCAAATTTTTTAATAATATGGAATGAATTTTATGATGAACTGTCGTAAAATTTATAAATTTAGTACTAAAGTAAAATTTGCCGCCCTTAGAAAGAATGTAGTTTCTCATATTTTTAATAACATCAATTAATTTATCTGTGCCAATATGTGGTTTAGATAAATATAGAATTTCTTGAGGGGCACCGAAATTAACAAATTCTTTTAAAACTTTTTGACATAATGGATTGTGAATGCCAGTTGTTAATTTTCCGTCTGAAAAAGTACCAGCACCGCCTTCACCAAATTGAACATTAGAAGCAATATTTAATTTTTTATTATATAGGAAATTATCTACATCTTTTTTTCTTTCTTCTACAGTTTTTCCCTGTTCAATAATAATAGGGCATATTCCATTTTGTACAAGTGTTAAAGCTGCAAATAATCCAGCAGGACCAGCGCCAACAATGATTGGTGGGGCTTCAGATTTTAAAGAATGTATTAGATTTGCATTTATCTTATCTTTTATATTTTGATCAATGTCGATAAGTTTTATTTTATGAATATTTGGATATTTAGATTCATCTTTAACTTCAATATCAATTGTATAATTAAAAAATATATTTGTTTTTTTTCTAGCATCAATAGATTTTTTAGATATATTCCAATGAATTATATCAGAACTTTTAATATGATATTTATGTAGAATTTGATGTACTAATTTTTCATCAGTTATATTTTCTCTAACTTTTATGTTACTGATTCTTAACATATGAAAACTCCTTGATTTTTTGATTTATTATATACTATAAAACCCAGATTATCAATACATAAATAAACGAATAACTACCATAAAAGTATTTACAAAACAAGTAGTATAGTATAAAATAATAAAAAAATATTAAAGAGGAGTGAGAACAATAGAAACGACACAAAGTTCTTTTTTATTAAGATATGGTGCAGCATTAATTGTATTTACGGAATTATTAATGATTTGTACAATCATGGTATTGTATGGTACTAATGGAGCAATGATACCTACATTTATTATGCTTTTTATAGCACCTTTATTAGGTGGTGTAATAGCAGGAAAAATCGTTAAAAAAAATAAAAAAGTCTTATTTAAAGAAAATTTTAACAAATATTTTATTATAGCAAATATTATTATATATATATTGGTATATTTATTCAATTTTAGATTTAATATTGTATTAGCGATTATATATGGAGTAGGTGCATTAATTGGATTTTTTAGTGCTAAAAAATCGATTAAAAAATTAAAAATAAATATAGAACCAGAAACAGACAATTATAAAGTATTTTCTGAAGGTGAAAAAATAGCTGTTAAACAATTTAAATTGGAAAAATTTAATGGAGAAAATATAAGAAAATTCTTAACAATGAATGGTTTAACAGATGACAATTATTTGTTAGCTCAATTTATTCCAACCGCTGGAGATTATATATTATATGGCATATTTTCTTTTTCAAAATATATACAATATATTATTCATTTTAATGATGAAAAATTATATTTTTTTGAATTATCGAAAGTAACGAATAAATCTATAGAAAATGGATTTGTTATAAAAATTGAAGATATAAAGATAACTAAATTAAGAAAAGGAATAATTGCATATACAATTAAATTGGAATTTAAAGATGGAAGCAAAGTGAAAATACAAATACCTAAAAATGTACTAAAAATGTATTCACAAAAACAATATGCGGAAAAGCTATATAATAAGCTTAAAGAAAAGAAATCTATGAAATAGGAAAGAAAAAAATGGAAGAATGGAAATCAAGAACAGAATTATTAATAGGAGAAAAAAATGTACAAAAATTAGCAAAAGCTAAAATTATTGTATATGGAATAGGTGGAGTGGGTTCATTTGTTGTAGAGGGATTAATAAGAGCAGGAATAGAAAATATAACGATAGTGGATAATGATGTGATAGTGCCTAGTAATATCAATAGACAAATACATGCAACAGTACCAAATATAGGAAAATTAAAAGTGGACTGTATGAAAGAGAGAATATTATCCATAAATCCTAAAGTAAAGGTAGAAACATATATACCACAAAATATGAAAATAGAAGAAGAAGCACTAATAGAAAATTCTATAACATATGTTGTAGATGCTGTAGATACGGTTACAACAAAACTAAAATTAATCCAAAGAGCTAAGGAACAAAAAGTACCCATCATTTCTTGTATGGGAACAGGAAATAAATTAAATCCTACAAAATTTGAAATAACAGATATCTATAATACGTCTGTATGCCCGTTAGCAAAAGTTATGAGAAAAGAGCTGAAGAAAAGAGGAATAAAAGAACTAAAAGTTTTATATTCTAAGGAAGAACCAATAAAACATGAAATAGAGCAAAGAACCCCAGCTAGTATATCATTTGTTCCATCGGTTGCAGGATTAATAATTGCTGGAGAAGTTATAAAAGATATAATAAAATAAAAAGTTTTTATAAAAGTGGACATTGAAATCTTTGATTTCAGCAATGTCCTATTTTTTATTATGTAAGCAATAGTTCTAACAATTCTATTATAAGAATACAATTAAACAAAAAGTATTCTAAATAGAAGGAGTTAGAATAAAATGAAAGATATATCCATTGAAGAACGTGCAGTAAAGCTTGCACAGTATATTATAGATTCAAAAGATACAGTTAGAGGGACAGCTAAAAAATTTGGAATCAGTAAAAGCACAGTACATAAAGATGTATCTGAAAGATTAAAAAAAATAAACCCAAGTTTAGCCCATGAGGTGAGAAAAATTTTAGATGAAAATAAAGCGGAAAGACATATAAGAGGAGGGATGGCAACAAAATTAAAATATAGTCATTTAAATAAAAAAGAGTAAACTAAAACATCACCAATTTACAAAAATCGACATAGAATATAATAGCTTAAATTTTAAGGTGGTATTAATATGGAAAATATAAAAATTGGTGATATAGTAGGCAGGAAATCATATAATAAAGATATATTATTTCGTATAAAAAATATTATAGAGACTTCAAATGGAAAAATAGCAATATTAACAGGAATTATAGAAAGAGTAGAAGCAGATAGTACATTAGATGATTTAGAAAAAATCAATCAAGAAAGAATAAAAAAAGATTTCAATCATATACAATCGAAGATAGAAAATAAAATTGATAAATTGAATGTAGTAAGTAAAAGTAAAAATAAATATATTGTAACAGGAAAAATATTGCATTTGGATGGAGATAAAAAATATAGTGAAAAATCATATAGATATTATAAGAAAATAGGATTAAATGCAGTCGTAAAAAATATACCAGAATACAAGCAACCTAAAGTAGTATATAATTTACTAAAAATATATAGTCCGGATATATTAGTTATAACAGGTCATGATGGAATGATAAGAAATTCTTCTAGATATAATGATGTGTATAACTATCGAAATTCAAAATATTTTATAGAAACAGTAAAAGAAGCAAGAAGATATGATAAAGAAACTAGTAAAAAATTAGTGATATTTGCAGGAGCATGTCAGAGCTATTACGAAGCATTAATATGTGCAGGAGCCAATTTTGCGTCTTCGCCAGGAAGAATCTTGATAGATTTTATAGATCCATTAATCGTAGCTGAAAAAGTAGCGGTAACAGAAAGATATAAATATATTACAATAGAAGATATAGAAAATGAATTAAGAGATGGAAAAAAAGGAATAGATGGAATAGGAGCAAATGGAAAGATGTATCGAATGTTAAAAACATCAAATGAAACATGTTTGTAATATATTTGTAACATAAAAGTAATATTACGAATAAAAATCAAAAAAATGCCTAAAAATCAAGTAAATTTAGCATTTAAAAGTAATATACTTTTTTTGACATTTTTCTCACAAAATGCTATAATCAAGCTATCTTAAGGGAGTAGGTGATAGCATGATTTGTAAAAGTGACATAGCAAATCTAAAAACTGACATCTTAGAGAAAGTGGGACAAAAGATAATAGTCAAAGGTTCTTTAGGCAGAAGTAAAGCCTTTGAAAAAGAAGCCACAATAGAAAAAGCATATCCAAATATTTTTGTAGTAAAATATGAGGAAAATAATAGAAATGTAACATATAGTTATACAGATGTTTTGACAAGAACTGTTGAAGTTGAAGTATTTGATGGTGATTCTTATAGTCCATTAATACCACCACCAGTTAACTTGAAAAAGAAAAAAACAGCTGAATTATAAAAAGAAAACTTTAAAAGGTTTTCTTTTTTTGTATCTAATTTGTTATAAATAGGAAAATGCCTTCATATATTAAAAGTAAAGAAAATGATAAGGAGGTAAAAAATGGTTGTAGATACATTAAAAGAAAATTTACGTATCAATAAAAGGGTAGCAAATAAAAAGGAAATTATATTTGTAGAAGGAGATGTTATTGTTCCAGATGCAAAACCGGATGTTTTAAATATAATTTGTACAAGTGGGGTAGTATGTATTTATAAGAAAGAGATTATAGATGAAAAAATAAAAGTAGAGGGAAAAGTAGATACATATATCATGTATATGACAGATGACAGTAATGAAAGAACAAGAGGTATTAATACGAGTTTAGATTTATCAGAAGTGGTTAATATTTCTAATATAACCAGTGATATGGAAAGTAAAATATTTACCAACATTAAAGAAATAGAGGCGAAAGTGATAAATGAAAGGAAAATATCAATAAAAGCAACAATTGAATTAACTATTGAAATTTTTTCTAAAGAGGAAATTTCAATTGTAAATAGTTTGCAAAATACAGAAGAAATAAAAATGTTACAAGAGCAGTTATCAGTAAATTCATTAGTAGGAAGTGGAGAGACAAAAATATATGCAAAAGATAATATATCCATAGATAATATAGATAATTTAGTAGAAATATTAAAATTAGATGTGGGAATATGTAATAAAGATATTAAAATCAGTTATAATAAAGTACTTACAAAAGCAGAAGCAGAAATAAAAGTAGTATATTTGACAGAAGATAATAGAATTAACAAAACGATTTCAAGAATACCAATTATTGGATTTATTGATATACAAGATATTAACGAAGGAAATTATTGTGATACTAATTATGAAATCCGAAATATAATTATAAAACCAAATTCAGTAGAAGAACATTCCATTTATATAGAATTAGAAGTAGGCGTTAATGCAACTGTATATGAAGAAAAAACAATTCATATTATTCAAGATTTATACAGTCCATCAGAAAATATAGAATTCAATAAAAAAACAGTAAGAACAATTGCAGGTAAAAGAGAAATATCTGGAATAAAAGAAATTAGTGAGAGATTAAGAATAGAAGAATTAAATAATAGAAATATAGTAGATGTAGATATTATTCCTAATATATTAAAACAAAATGTAGCAAAAGATAGGGTAACCTATAGTGGTGAATTAGAATTACATTTTATGTTAACGGGAGAAGATTCTCAAGTTATGATGAAAAGGGAAACCATTCCTTTTGATTATAGCATTGAAAATATAACAGATGGAGAGAAATTAAATATTCATACAAGTATAGAAATAACCAATCAAGACTTTATTATACAAGAAGGCGGAGAAGTATTAGTTAATATTCAAATGAAAATCTATACATTATTAGATAAAAGCATCAATATTAATACAATAGATGAAGTACAAACAAATGGGGAAAGAGAAGAACAAGATTATAGTATTATAATGTATATTATAAAAAAAGATGATACATTGTGGAAAATAGCAAAAAGGTTTGGAAGTACAGTAGATGATATTGCAAGAGTAAATGGCATTGAAGACGAAAATACTATTTATCCTGGACAAAAAATATTTATACCGAGATATAAAAAAAGTGGAGTAAGTAGTCAACAAGCTTCTATGATAAATTATGCCTAAAATTTATTCTAGAAATAAAATAAAAATTCCTAATGTAATCGTTAATATAAAAAATAAAAGAAAACTATTCATGATTACCCTTTTTATTATAGCAATAATCGTGTCTGGTAAAATGGTATTAAATGCAGTTAATCCAATTTTTGACACTTTATGTGAAAACCAAGCAAAAAGTTTAGCAACTATTGTGTCAAATGAGCAAGCAACAAATGTTATGCGTGAACATACCTATGATGAGTTATTTACGATAGAAAAAGATACAAATGGAAATATAACCATGATAAAATCCAATGTAATTCCAATAAATGAAATCATTTCGGATGTAGCTATAAAAATACAAGAAGAAATTAACAATAAGGGAAGAGAAGATATAGAAATTGCACTCCGGAAGTTTTACTGGTATTAAATTATTATCAGGAAGAGGTCCAGGTATAAAGATAAGAATATCATCAGTTGGTAATGTTGAAACAGATTTAAGAAGTGAATTTACAGAACAAGGCATTAATCAAACCCTTCATAGAATTTATTTACAAGTAAAATGTCAAGTAAGTATATTAACACCATTTAAAGATATTACCAAAGATATTTCAAACCAAGTATTAATTATGGAAAATGTCATTATGGGAAAAGTACCAGATACTTATTATAATATAGAAGGCATGAACACAAATGATGTGTTAGAATTTGTAGAATAAATTTTAGAACAGAGATAGTGTATATTAGGAGAGTATAAAATTACAAATATACACTATCTTTATATTATTTTTTAGGAGGTTTTTATGCTAAAAATGATAGAATTACCATATCCATTAAATGCTTTAGAACCATACTATTCTAAAGAAACATTAGATTTACATTACAATATTTTATATAGAGGATATGTAGATAATACAAATAATACAGAAGAAAAGTTAAGAGTGGCAAGAGAAAAAAGGGACTTTTCTAATATCAAATGTTTAGAAAAAGATTTAAGTTTTTTTGGTTCAGGAGTTATTTTACATGAATTATTCTTTGAAAATATGGGACCTGCCATTCCAACAGAGCCAGATATAGAACTTATGAAACAAATTATAAGAGATTTTGGAAGTTATGAAATATTTAAAGAACAATTTACAGAAGCAAGTAAAACGGTAGAAGCCTCACGGTTGGTGTATCTTAGTATGGGTTCCAAAATGGTCTAAATTAGAAATTTTGCAATGTGAAAAGCACCAAGATTTAACTTTATGGGGGTGTAAACCATTATTAGTTTTAGATATGTGGGAACATTCTTATTATTTACAATACCATACAAAAAGAGCAGAATATATCCAAGCTTTTTGGAATATTATGAATTGGAATATGGTAAATAGAAGGTTTAAACAAAGGTAAATTAGAAAGAAAAAAGTAATATTGAAAAGATAAGAGAGTTAGAGTATAATAATAGTGATTTTATAAAAATATAAGAAGTATCAAAGGAGAAGAAGATGGGCTACATTCACTTTTTTGGAACAACAGGAAATAAAGATATCATTTTTAAAAACATAAGATCAGCAGGAGGTTTATATATTAATATTAATGATACACATGTTGTTTTTGATCCGGGAATCAATACGTTTTATAAATATATTCATACATATGGTGATAAAGAAACAATTGATGGTATTATTGTATCACATGTTCATATAGACCATGCAAATGATTTAAATATATTTATAGAATTAATGACAAATGGTGGAAGAGAAAAAAGAGGAAGCGTGATAGCACCAAAACAAGCGATAGATAATCAAATTTTACAACCATATTTAGAAAATTTTCCTGAGAAGATAGAAAATATAGAACCAAATACCACATATATGATAAAAAATTTAGAAATAACTGCTTCTATACCACATGACCATGGGGTAGAATGTTATGGATTTACAATGAAAACTAGTAAACATAGAATTGGATTGGTGACAGATACAAGATATTTTCCAGAACTATTAAACTCTTATAAAGATTGTGACATTTTAATTATGAATGTAGCTTATTATATAAATAATAAAGAAAAAGCAAAACATTTAGATATACTAGCAGTAGAAGAATTTATAAAAACAATACAACCAACGAAAGTGATTATAACACATTTTAATAAAAATATATTGAGTGAAAATCCATCAGAAATTGCAAAAGACTTAACGAAAAAATACGGAATAGAAGTTATTGCGGCAGAAGACGATATGAAATTATATTTATAATAGTAAAAATAATAAGGGGAATGTTATGTTTGGAGAGCATTTTAAGAAGATAAAACAGGTAAATATAAAACCTAAAAAATCTAAAAAAATTTTACCTTATGATGAAATTGTTGGAGAAAAAAAAATTTGTTATAATCAGGGGTATATGAGAACAATATATAAATTTGAAAATGATAGGGCAGTATATTGTATAAATGAATTTGAATCAGATAATGAGCTGCTTTTAGAGGAAGTTAGTAAAGAAGATAAATTGACAAAGAATATACAAAGGAATGGAAATGTTGTAAGATATGAATGGAGCGATGAATATTTTGAAGAAAAGGGAAAGGGATGTTCTAAGGAAGAAATAAAAAAATTCTTGAAAGCTTTAAAATATAAGATAAAAAAATGAGCCAGTTATAAAAAATCAACCTCGGAAGTTTTAAAACTTCTGAGGTTTGTTTTTTTCTATCTCTTATAAATTTCAAAGGTTGAAAAAATAATATTTAGAGGATTTTTTGTATATTGTGAGTTTATTATGTACTAGACTTAAATAGAGCTTTTTAGCTTTTTGATAGAAGATTTTATTATAAAAGTAGAACCATATTTTGTGAAATTATGAAAAAAAGAAAAAGCATTGACAAAAACAAACAAATGTTTTACAATACATACAATAAAAAGGATGTGAAAATATGGAAAATGAATTGAAAATAATAAATACTGAAGAAATAAAAAATTTAATATATACAATAAGAGGAAAAGAAGTAATGTTAGATAGTGATGTAGCTATGCTATATCACTATGAAACTAAAAATGTAAATAAGGCAATGAAAAGAAATATTGAGAGATTTCCAGAAGATTTTTGCTTTCAATTGACAAAAGAGGAATTAGATAAAATGTGGTTCCAATTTGGAACCACATCTAAAAATAATAATTCCAAGTATAGAAGTGAAAAATATCTACCATATGTCTATACTGAGCAGGGAATATCAATGCTTGCAGGTGTATTAAAAAATGATATCGCTATTCAAGTTAGTATTAGCATAATAAGAGCTTTTATTGAAATGCGAAAATTTATATCTTCAAATTCACAAATGTTTGAAAGATTAACAAATGTGGAATACAAATTATTAGAACAGGATAGAAAGTTTGATGAAATATTTGATAGTTTGCTAAAGAAAGAAGAGTTTAAACAGAAAATTTTTTTTGAAGGTCAAATATATGATACATATAGTCTAGTAATAGATATTATAAAAAGAGCTAAAAATAAAATTATAATAATTGATAATTATATAGATGATAGCATTTTAAAGATATTAGTAAAGAAAAATAAAAATGTAGAAGTAGTAATATTAACTTCGAAAAAAAGTAATATTTCAAAATTAGATATACAACAATTTAATAAAGAATATCCAATTTTGAAGGGGCAAAAACAGACAAATTTCATGATAGATTTATTATTATAGATAATAAAGAACTATATCATTGTGGTGCTTCGATAAAGGATTTAGGGAAAAAATGTTTTGAAATTAATAAAATAGATGATATAGAAATAATAAATAAATTTGTAAAGATGCAGTATGATTATAAATAGATATGGAGGTCAATAATGAAACAAAAAAGTATATTTATAAATGCAAGTGGAGAAATGAAAAGTTTGAATGAGTTAACATATAATGATTTAAAAACATTAGTTGATATAGAAGAAGGATATATAGTAGAATATAAATCTACATTTGATAGTTCAGTAAAGAAAAAAATACCACAGATATTTTCTTCTTTTGCTAATTCAGAAGGTGGTTGGTTGATAATTGGTGTTGACAATGATACAAAAGGGTTATTGAAGATAGAAAAAGAGAGGACGGATTTTGATGTTACAATAACAAACTTATTAAACAAGGTAACACCAAAACCAAAGTATGAATGTAAATTTATAAAAGAGAAAGATGAAGATAAAGATGAAGATAAAGATGGTATTCTAGTTATATATGTATATAAAGGAGAAGATACACCATATATTGCTAACGGAACAGTATATATAAGAAGCGGAAGCAGTAAGGTTCCAATAACATCTGATAGAGCAGCAATAGATACATTGTATAGAAGAAACGAAAATTTACAACAAAGAAAAGAAGAGTTTTCGAGTACAAATATGGATATAGATTATGATTATGGCCCATTATTAGAAATATATATGTTTAATAGGGATAATATGAACAT
>CALXAT010000001.1 GCA_944386365.1 uncultured Clostridia bacterium | reverse complement strand
ATGTTATTAAATTTAATAATAAAAAATAAAGATAAATGAAGATATCGAGAGATAATCTATTCATTTATAGAGATAGGGAGATGAAAATTTTGAACAATAAATTTTATGTAACAACACCAATTTATTATCCAAGTGGAAAATTTCATATAGGAACAGCCTATACAACAGTCTTAGCAGATACGATGAAGAGATATCATCAGCTAAAAGGTGAAGATACCTATATGCTTACAGGAACAGATGAACATGGACAAAAAATTCAAGAAATAGCAGAAAAAAATGGTAAAACACCAAAAGAATATGTAGACGAAATGGCAAAACAAGCAAAAGAATTATGGGCTAAAATGGATATCCAGTATGATGATTTTATTCAGACAACAGAAGAAAGACATACCCAAATTGTTCAAAAAATATTTGATAGATTTATGGAACAAGGTGACATCTATAAAGGAGAATATGAAGGTTGGTATTGTGTACCTTGTGAAACATATTTTACAGAGACACAATTGGTAGATGGAAAATGCCCAGATTGTGGAAGAGAAGTAAAATTAATGAAAGAAGAAGCTTATTTCTTTAACATGAAAAAATATGTGGATAGATTATTGAAATATTATGAGGAACATCCGGATTTTATTAAACCAGCATTTAGAAAAAATGAAATGATTAATAATTTTATTAAACCAGGATTAGAAGATTTATGTGTTACAAGAACTAATTTTGATTGGGGAATTAAAGTATTAAAAGATCCCAAACACGTGATATATGTATGGGTAGATGCTTTAACCAATTATATTACAGCATTAGGCTATATGTCTGATGATGATACGTTATTTAAAAAATACTGGCCGGCAGACTTACAAATTGTAGGAAAAGATATCGCAAGATTTCACTTGATTTATTGGCCAATATTCTTAATGGCCTTAGACTTACCATTACCTAAAACCATTTTAGTGCATAACTGGATTATGATGAAAGATGGAAAAATGTCAAAATCAAAAGGAAATGTTATTTATCCAGAAACATTGATTGATAGATATGGCTTAGATGCGACAAGATATTTCTTATTAAGAGAAATGCCAGTATCACAAGATGGAATTTTTTCACCAGAAGCATTTGTTGAAAGATACAATTTTGATTTATGTAATGATTTAAGTAATTTATTAAATAGAACGGTATCTATGGTAAATAAATATTTTAATGGAGAAGTTCCTGAATATAATGGAACGCCAAATGCAGTAGATAAAGAATTAGAGGAATATGCAAAAGAAAAAATAGAAAAATTCGAGGAAAAAATGAACAATTATGAAATTGCAAATGCATTACAAGAAATATGGGAATTCATTTCAAGAACCAATAAATATATTGATGAAACAATGCCATGGGCTTTAGCAAAAGAAGAAAAAACAGAAGAACTAAAATCGGTTATGTATCATTTGATTGAAAATTTAAGAGAAATTGCTATATTAATAAAACCATTTATGACAGATACAGCCAATAATATTTTTAGACAAATAGGGATAAAAGATGTAGATAGTATTAAATGGAAAGATATACAAGATTATGATAAATTAAAAGATTTAAAGGTAATTGAAAAAGGTGAACCAATATTTATGAGACTAAAAGTAGATGAAGAAGTGGAATTTCTAAAATCCGTGATGAAAAAATAAAAATAGGATATGGGATAATGAAAGACTTTGATAAATTATATAAATTTGTCAAAGTTTTTTTATATTACTATACAATTTTTTGACAAAATAGTATATAATATAAACGAATATAAAAGAGCAGGATATCGAAAACAAAGAAAAAACTATCGAATTTAATACCAGAAAATATAAAATTTCTATGAAATTGTATACATAACAAAATTATTATAAATAATAATGAAGTAGAGAGGAGAATTATTTTGCCAAAGAAAACAGGAGAAAAAATAATTGATGAAATAAAAGAAAAATTAGATTACTTAGGATTAAATTTAGAAGATGCTAAAAACCAATTTGAAAATTATGAACCATTAAAATTTAGGGTGCCTAAATTTTATGATGAAAAACAATATAGACAATATAGATATATACCAATAAAAGACATTCAAATATTATTAACACCAACTAATAGAATGGACGATATACAAGAAAAGTATAAAAAAGCTAGCCCGATATCTGAATATCTGGATGCAGAAGATGAAAAAAATTTCTTAAAACATACGACTTTTTTACGTATGTTAAAAGAATTAAAAGTAGAAGAAGTAGAGAGCGTACAAGAAGAACAAACAAAATTGAATAAAAAAATTCCTTTTAAAGTTAAATTTGAGGGGAATTATTTATGGCAAATTTATTATGCAGAAGACACAGACCAATATTTTATGTTAGTTCCAACAGAAGATACAGATTATTCAACATTTTTCTTTTTATTAAAAAAGCAATTAGAAAAAAAGAAAACAGGAAAAATATTTGTACCAATAAGAAATGTTTCCTATAGTAATACATATTATAAAAAATCACAATTTGAGGATATTGAAAATTATTTATGGTTATTTACAAAAGATTGGCCATTAATATATGAAGTATATGATAAAAGTGAAAAATTATCCATTCATATAGTGGGAGAAACAGAAGTTTATGAAAAAATTAGAAGTCCTTATAAAATTAAAATAAGTAGCTTGGTAGAAGCCAATCAATTTTATAAATTACTAAAAGCGATGTTTATTTTACAAACAGAATTACCACACTATTTTAAATTTAGAACCAATATAACAAAAGGTGGAGCGTTAGAATTTTATAATAATGATTATAAAATCGAATATGAAAATATTGCAACTTGGATAAATGATGAATATGAAGTTGGTATTGAAAAACAAGAATTGATACAAGAGTTATTACAAGAAAATAAAACAAAATTAGATAATTTAAAAATAATAGCTGCTTCTCAAGAAATAGAATATTTAGCAAAAGAAAAGCAAATATCTACTTTTTTGGAGTGCAAGAAAACATTTTTTGGTAAATTTAAATATTATTTTAAATATAGTAAGAAAAACAAAAAAAGTACAATGAAAGATAATATCTCTAGTATAGAAGATAAATTGAAAAAAGAAGATGAAAAGAAAGATAATATAAAAAAGAATACAAGTAAAAAAGCAAAAGAAAAGGAAAACCATACTATTGAAGAACTTGTACAATTATATAAAGAATATGAACTAGATGAAACAGAATTAAAAAATATTTTGATGGATGTTAATGCACTAAAATTAAAAAATAAAAATATGGCAAAAAAAATTGAAAATGCTACCAACTTTATACAAGAAATTGATAACCATAAAAGAAGTATATTTGAATTTTGGAAATATAGTAATAAAGATGAGGTAGCATCACTAGCAGAAGGTGAAGAGGAAGAAGTTAACATCATAAAGAAGGTTACAAAAGTATTTGATTATACACAAGATTTAGAAGATTTTGGAAAGACAATGGATCAAGTGGAGAGAAAAGCATTAACAAAGTCAGAAACAGATAGTGTATATCTTACAACAACCAATATTTTACCATTATTAAATAAAGTAAAAAATAATGAGATATTGCCAAAAGAGATAGAAAATAATTTAAAAGAATTAAAAAAAGAAGCAAAAGATGAAAATGTATTAAATGAAATAGAAGAATTTGATATTTTTGGAGGAATGTCACAAGATGCAACAAAAGTTTCTAAAATTGCAAACAAGAATCATAGAGAAATACCAAAAGATAAGTTTAATATTTTAGAAATTAATAAAAATACAAAGCAAATAGGCTATAAATTAACGCTAGAAACAATGGTAGAGAATATTAAAAAGGCTTTAGATAAAGTAGTTATAATAGATGATTTACCTGTATATAAAATGTTAGATGATGAAAAATTAAATCCAAAAGATTTTAATAGTTTTAATATAAATCCTGAAAATGAAATACGAGAGAATATTAAGGATGCAGGTAATAAATTTAATTTGTATAAATTAAATTTAAAAAGAGGAATGAATGGAATTAGTTATACAAATATTATTTTCTATGATAATCAAAATAAAACATTACCAATTGGACAAGATATATCGACTAAAATATTGGTGGATTTATCAAAAGTGGATTTAAAATTAAATCATAGAACATCATTTAAAATAACAGAAATAGAGAATGAAAAAGATGATTTTTCAAAAATAAATATAAAAACAGTTCATGTTTTTGAATATGATATTCTTTTAAAAGAACAGGAGAAGGATCAAAATCAGGAACAGGAAGAGAAAAAAGAAAAAGAAGATTCTGAAAACAATCTTAATGAAAAATAATAAAATAGTTTAAATAGAAGGTATATAATGTGATTCATTGTATACCTTTTATTTAACAAAACTTCCGCATAAACATAGTATATAAGGAAAAGATGGAAAAGGAGGAAGTTATGATTAAAAAATGCATTTTAGGAATCGTGATAGGTATTTTTGTATTTAGCATTCAAATCAATCATACTTACGCATTGACACCTGCATCAAATTTAAGTTACCAGGGAATTGACGTTAGTAATTGGCAAGGATACATCAACTATGCAGAAGTGAGAAATGCAGGTATACAAGTAGTCTATATAAAAGCAAGTCAAGGAACTAACATAAAAGATGCCTATTTTGATATAAATTATGAAAATGCAAAAGCAAATGGATTACGTGTGGGCTTTTATCATTACTTAACAGCAACAACTGTAGAAGAGGCACAAGAAGAAGCAACTTTTTTTGTATCGGTTATATCTGGAAAAACACCAGATTGTAAATTAGTATTAGACTATGAAACTTTTGGAAGCGTAGGAAGGGAAGAAATCAATGCAATTGCTAGAAACTTTATGGAACGTGTAGAACAATTAACGAATAAAGAAGTCATTTTATATAGTGATTTATCAAATGCACAAAATATATTTGATAGAAGTTTGGCAGAAGATTATGATTTATGGATTGCCTATTATGAGGATAGAAATAATCTAATTAACATAGAAACCAGTTGGAATACATATATTGGTGTACAATATATAGACAGAGGAAGAGTAAATGGCATTAATGGTAGTGTAGATAGAGATTTATATACAGAAGAAATCTTTTTAAATGAGACTTCAGAAATTCCCAATAATGCTGAAAACACTTCTCCAATGAATACAGAAAGTGTAGAATATATAGTACAAAGTGGAGATACCTTAAGTGCAATTGCTAGAAGATATGGTACGACTGTGCAAGAAATTGTAGATATCAACAATATTCAAAATCCAGATTTAATTTATCCGGGAGAAAAATTAAGAATTCTTACCAATTCGAGTATACCAGGAAATGAAGAACGAGGAACAGGAAGTATTATTTACACAGTTCAAAGAGGAAATACATTATCACAAATTGCAAGAGCATATCATGTAAGTGTAGAACATATTGTGGAATTAAATGATATTGAAAATCCAAATTTGATTTATCCAGGAGAAAAATTAAGAATTACAGAAAGTGATGTTGCGGATTTATCTCCAGTGGATAATACAATTCAAGTATATTATGTTGTAAAAGAAGGAGATACCTTAAATGGAATTGCAAGAAGATTTGGTATTACTTTAAATGAAATTTTAGAATATAATGATATTCAAAATCCAAATTTAATTTATCCAGGGCAGACAATAAAAATTGTGTAAAATTTATACTTTATCACAAAATATATTTTAGTATTTTTTACATCTTTAAATGAAATTTTGAAAAAGTTATGAAATTATTCTAGACTTTTCTTAAGATATATGCTAATATATATTAGTATTTATCTTATGCCGATGTGGCGGAATTGGTAGACGCACTGGACTCAAAATCCAGCGGGAAACCATGTGGGTTCGAGTCCCACCATCGGTACCAATAATTAAAACTATGTAATGCCTTAAAAAAGCTGATTACATAGTTTTTTATTTATTATTTAATGCCATTTCTAAATAGTTATGATTTTTATTAATTACTTAACTTGTGTAATCATATAAAAATAGAGATAGCTTCACAGTATAAAATTTTATTTGATGAAGAAAAAAATTAGAAATCAAACTAGATAATGGACAAGATTTGAAATTAATCGAATAAAAAATAGATTATTAGCTTGTAATTTAAAGGAAAATATTGTGAAATGTTGCCAACCTTTCACTTAAAAGTAGAAAGGGAGGATACCAATGACAAATTCTGAACTAATTTTGCGATTAGTAGAAATGCTTCTACAACAAAAAGAAGAAACTATGAAAGCGAAGGAAGAAAAGAATGAAGGCTAGTTATACAGTACATAGCCGAAACAAGGGAGAGGTTACAGTCTACCTTGTTTTTTGTACAAAAAAAGTATGTGTAGTTACAGATACACATACTTGATACCAAATGACATTTTCCGAACTAAGAATGCATTTGCTTAAGCTGACTATATATTAGTATATAAATTGGTAAAAGTCAAATTATTCTTCTAATTTTTCTAATGATAATCATACTTTTGAAGACATCAAACACATTAATGAGAATGGAATTGAATATTGGTATGCTTGGACATTTTGTCAAAGCCGACAGGTTGTCAAAACGTGCTAATAATGCGGAAGTCATAATTCAAGATTACAAACTAACTCGTTATGCATATTATTTAATAGTACAAAATTATATTTTTTGTTGTAAGATAAAAGAGTAAGTGATAAGATATATACGAAAGATAATAAAAGGGGGAAAAAATTTTAATAGGGCATAAATTGCTCGGAATGGAGGAATTTATTATGAAAAAAGATTTAGGAGTAAAACCTTATGTATTTCCAATGCCAGTTTTAATGATTGCAACTTATGGAGAAAATGATAAAGTTGATGTTATGAATATGGCTTGGGGAGGTATTTGTGATAATAATATGGTAGCTTTAAATATTACAGAAAGTCATAAAACCTCAAAAAATATAAAAGAAAGAAAAGCTTTTACATTAAGTATAGCAGATATAGACCATCTAGAAGAGTCAGACTTTTTTGGAACAGCATCAGGAAATAATATGGAGGATAAATTTGAAAGAACAGGTATGCATGCTGTAAAAAGTACAAGAGTAGATGCACCAATTATTGAAGAATATCCAATTACATTAGAATGTAAAGTAGCAGAGTTACAACATGAATCTTATGGTTTTAGAGTTTTAGGAGAAATCGTAAATGTTATTGCAGATGAAAAAGTTCTAGACGAAAATGGAAAAGTAGATCCTATGAAATTAAATGCATTTGTATTTGACCAATATCAAAATGGATACTATAAAATTGGAGAAAAAGTAGGTCAAGCATGGGAAAGTGGAAAAAAATTTATGAATAAATAATAGAAAATTTAAAGAAGTACCAATTATATATTTGATTTGGTACTTTTTTAATAGTTCAGATATATTCATTTTATATTTCAGTAGAAGATTTTATTATGTGTTTTATAAAAAGCTATTGACTTAAAGTGAACTCTAAATGATATAAGAAAAGTATAAAGTTAAAAATTAAATATATACTCGGAAAAGTAAAGAGGAGGAGGAGTAAAAATGGAATATCGAATCAATCGTAGAACAGGAGACAAAATTAGTGTTATCGGGTTAGGAGCTAGTTCTATTTCACAAGCGGGAGAAAAAGAAGGTATTGAAACTTTGCAAATGGCATTTGATAATGGAATTAATTATTTTGATGTAGCAGGTGGAGATGCAAAATGCTTTCCATATTATGGTGAAGCTTTTGAAAGTGTTAGAGATAAAGTTATGTATCAAATTCATTTTGGTGCTAATTATGAAACAGGAAATTATGGTTGGACCACCAATTTAGATAAAATAAAAGCTTCTATTAAATGGCAATTACAACAACTAAAAACAGACTATATAAATTATGGATTTATTCATTGTATAGATGAAGAAAGTGATTGGAATGCCTATCAAAAAAATGGTGTTCTAGACTATATTAAAGAATTAAAAGAAAAAGGAATTGTAAAACATGTTGGAATTTCTTCTCATACACCGAAATTGATACATAAAGCATTAGATACAGGATTAATAGATATGGTGATGTTTAGTATTAATCCTGCCTATGATTATCAGCAAGGTGATTATGCCAATGGTAGTGTAAATGAAAGAATGGAATTATACAAAAGATGTGAAGCAGAAGGCGTTGGAATATCTGTTATGAAAGCATTTTCAGGAGGACAATTATTAGATGAAAAAACTTCTCCATTTGGAAAAGCACTTACGAAGATGCAATGTATACAATATGCATTAGATAAACCAGGTGTTTTGACGGTACTTCCAGGAATTAGAGGAAAAGAAGATTTAAAAGAAGTTTTAAAATTTAATGAAGCAAGTGATGAAGAAAAAGATTATTCTATTATTAGTGAATTTACACCACCTGAAGCAACAGGAAAATGTGTTTATTGCAATCATTGTGAACCTTGTCCAATGAAATTAGATATTGGACTAATCAATAAATATTATGACTTATCAAAAGCAGGAGATGTGTTAGCAAAAGATCATTATAGAAACTTAGAAAAAACAGCTAAAGATTGTATTCAGTGCGGACATTGTAATACAAGATGTCCTTTTAAAGTTGACCAAATGAATAGAATGCAAGAAATAGCCACATATTTTGAAAGTGTTTAAATTTGAATATTTGTGTATTTTATGATATAATACCCCCAATAATATAGGCAATGACCTCATTTTGGAAAAAAACCTATCATTATTTTTGAACAATAAAAAAATAAAAGAAAGGAAGAAAATGTTATGGAAAAAAGAAAGGAAAACAAAGAGTATCGGATAGACAAAAAGGAGTCTTTTTTGATGAAGAAAACGGAGAAAATAATCATTACCACAAAGAAAGTAAAGGTATCTGTACAATCAACGAGAGTTGATAGAGTACAGATAATGTTTTCCGGAACCTCTCCTATGAAAGTAGGATTGAAAATTAAAAGGAGAGAAGATGGAATTGTGGTAACCACTGAAGA
This sequence comes from uncultured Clostridia bacterium, assembly GCA_944386365.1. GTDB lineage: Bacteria > Bacillota > Clostridia > TANB77 > CAG-508 > CAG-269. The sequence goes on along the minus strand of CALXAT010000001.1, from coordinate 409,351 downwards.
AGGTTCAGAGATTGGGAATGTTGAATTAAAAATAGCAATTCCGGAGAGCTTAAAGTATCTTTCTATAGGTACAACTTCAGGGAAAGTTAAACTCGAAAGTACTTTACCAGAAGAGCTTCGGATAAAAACTAAATATGGTCAGGTGACAATTGATCATGCGCCTGACAGAGATGCTAATGTTCATATTTCCACAATGAAGGCAGATATCTATACAGACTTTAAGGCGGTTTGTGTTGAGGTGGAAGCTAAAAGCGTAAGTGGCAAGACTTATAATAGTCACAAGACAAATGGAGAATCAACTGTGAAATTAGAAGCCTCTACCATAAGTGGAGATATTCATGTATCATGATGATTTACAACCTGTGCAAACCTAGTTGGGAAGCGCAGGTTGTTCCCATATATAAAAAATGATAAAAAAATGTTGCAATCTGTATATACTTTCTGATATAATAGTAAAGATATAAAATAAAAAAGGGAGCAAGAAAATGAAAAACTATTTGAAAAAAACTAATTGCATAAACATTTCAGCTGTTTTCTTAATAGTTGTTCTATTTTCATTTGCATTTTAAATAAGGATTTTTGTTCCTTATTTTTTTTTGTCATTTACAATATATACAAATTTATCATATATGGATGGAGGTTAATATGAAAAAGTTCAACAAAAAAATTGTACTAGAAGATGGAGAAGAATATTTAGGTTATGGATTTGGGGCTGATAAAGAGGCAATTTGTGAAATTGTTTTTAATACTTCAATGGTTGGATATCAAGAAATTGTTTCAGACCCATCATATACCTATCAAATGGTTGTGATGACATATCCACTAATTGGAAATTATGGAATCACAGATGAAGATTATGAATCAAAACAACCTACAATGGGTGGAATGGTGGTAAGAGAATATAATGATTTACCAAGTAATTTCCGTTACACAAAAACGTTATCAGAATATTTAGAAGAAAATGATATACCAGGAATTTCAGGTGTTGATACTAGAAAATTAACAAGAAGTATCAGGAATAAAGGAAGTAGAAAGGTTATTATCACAGATATTACAACTAGTAAGGAAGATGCGTTGAAAAAATTGAATGCATATGATATTCCAAAAGATGCTGTATCAAAAGTAAGTTGTAAAAAGAAATGGTATTCTAGAACAGCAAATTATAAATATAATGTAGTAGCAGTAGATTGTGGTATTAAGTTAAATATCATCAGAAGCTTAAATAAAAGAGGTTGTAATGTAACCATTGTACCATATAATACAACGGCAAAAGAAATCGAAAGCTTAAAACCAGATGGAGTCTTTTTATCAAACGGACCAGGAGATCCAGAAGATGTAAAAGAAGTTATCAAGCTGGTAAAAGAATTAAGAGGAAAATATCCAATCTTTGGAATTTGTTTAGGACATCAAATGATTAGTTTAGCATATGGTGCGAAAACCTATAAATTGAAATTCGGACATAGAGGGGGAAATCATCCTGTATTAAATTTGGAAACAGATAAGATAGAAATTACAAGTCAAAACCATAGTTATGCAGTAGATGAAAAATCACTAGAAAAAACAGATTTAGTACCAACCCATAAAAATATTTTGGATAATACGATTGAAGGGGTAGAATGTAAAAAGGATAAAGTGTTTAGTGTACAATATCACCCTGAAAGTGCACCAGGACCACAAGATAGTGGATACTTATTTGATAAATTTATTAAAATTATGGGAGAATCTAAAAAATAAAAGAAAGGAATGAATAAAATGCCAAAAAGAAAAGATATAAAAACCGTACTAGTCATTGGTTCTGGACCAATTGTGATTGGACAAGCAGCAGAGTTTGACTATGCTGGAACACAAGCTTGTTTAGCACTAAAAGAAGAAGGATATAAAGTTATATTAGTCAATTCAAACCCAGCAACGATTATGACAGACACAGCCATTGCTGATAAAGTATATATGGAACCATTAACATTAGAATATGTTGCTAAAATTATAAGATTCGAAAGACCAGATGCTATTCTACCCGGAATAGGAGGACAAACTGGATTAAATATAGCAATGCAACTATATAGAAAAGGTGTTTTACAAGAATGCCAAGTAGAGTTATTAGGAACAAGTAGTGAAAGTATCGAAAGAGCTGAAGACAGGGAAAAATTTAAAGAATTATGCCAAGAATTAGGAGAGCCTGTATTAGAGTCAATTATTGCAGAATCAGAAGAAGAAGGAATCGAAGCTGCTAAAAAGATTGGATATCCAGTTGTTTTAAGACCTGCCTTTACTTTAGGAGGAACTGGCGGAGGATTTGCAGATAATGAAGAAGAATTGAAAGATTTAATAAAACATGCCTTAAAACTTTCTCCAGTAAATCAAGTATTAGTAGAAAAAAGTATTAAAGGATATAAAGAGATTGAATATGAGGTAATGAGAGATCATAATGATACAGCAATAACCATTTGTAACATGGAAAACTTAGATCCAGTAGGTATTCATACAGGAGATTCTATTGTTGTCGCACCGAGCCAAACGCTAACTAACAAAGAATATCAGCTATTAAGAGATAGTGCCCTAAAAATTATAAGAGCCTTAAAAATAGAAGGTGGATGTAATGTTCAATTTGCTTTAGACCCACATTCATTTAACTATTATGTAATAGAAGTAAACCCAAGGGTATCTCGTTCATCAGCACTAGCTTCAAAAGCAAGTGGATATCCAATTGCTAGAGTTTCAGCTAAAATTGCAGTAGGTATGAGACTAGAAGAAATTCCATTAGCAAATACCCCAGCAAGTTTTGAACCAGCATTAGACTATATTGTTTGTAAAATACCAAGATTTCCATTTGACAAATTTACACTTGCTTCAAATAAACTAAGTACACAAATGAAGGCAACAGGAGAAGTGATGAGTGTCGGAAGAACATTTGAAGAAAGTTTATTAAAAGCAATAAGATCACTAGAAACAGGTGTATGTCATATTCATCATAAGAAATTTGATAATATGGAAACAGAAGAGATGATGACATATATAAAAGATGGAACAGATGATAGAATTTATGCCATTGCAGAATTAATGAGAAGAGATGTTGATTTAGGATTAATTTATGATACAACCAAAATTGATATGTTTTTCCTAGAGAAAATAAAAAATATTGTAGAAATGGAAAAAGTATTAAAGAAAAATGTAGGAGACATTGATACATTAAAGGTGGTTAAGAAAATGGGCTTTAGTGATAAATATATTGCTAAAGTTTGGAAGAAAAAAGAAGCAGATATTTATGAATTAAGAAAGAAAAATAATATATATCCAGTATATAAAATGATAGATACTTGTAGTAGTGAGTTTGAAAGTTATGTACCATATTTCTATTCAACATATGAAGAAGAAAATGAATCAATTGTAAGTGATAAGAAAAAGATCATTGTATTAGGTGCAGGACCAATTAGAATTGGACAAGGTGTAGAATTTGACTATTCTACAGTACATGCAGTAAAAACAATTAAAGAGGCAGGGTATGAAGCAATCATTATAAATAACAATCCAGAAACTGTTTCAACAGATTATACAACCAGTGACAAGCTATATTTTGAGCCATTAACAGTAGAAGATGTCATGAATATTGTAGAACTAGAAAAACCAGAAGGCGTTGTTGCAGCCTTAGGTGGACAAACAGCCATTAACCTTGCAGGACCACTTTCAAAGCTAGGCGTTAAAATCATTGGTACAGATGTAAATGCCATTGAAAAAGCAGAAAATAGAGATGCCTTTGAAAGAGTGATGAAAGACTTAAAACTATTACAACCAAAAGGAGAAGCTGTAACTAATATAGAAGATGGAATTAAGGTTGCGAAAGAAATTGGATATCCAGTACTAGTAAGACCAAGTTATGTATTAGGTGGAAGAGCAATGCAAATTGTTTCTAATCAAAAAGCATTAGAAAAATATTTAAAAACAGCTGTTGAAATTAATACAGAACAACCTGTATTAGTAGATAAATATATAACAGGAAAAGAATTAGAAGTAGATGCTGTCTGTGATGGAAAAGATGTCTTTATACCAGGTATTATGGAGCATGTTGAAAAAACAGGAATTCACTCAGGAGATAGTATCAGTGTATATCCAACCTTTAGTGTTAGCCAAAAAGCAAAAGATACGATTATAGATTATACAGTAAAACTAGGATTAGGCATTGGTATTGTTGGATTATATAATATTCAATTTATTGTAGATAAAAATGAAGATGTATATGTTATTGAGGTAAATCCAAGATCATCAAGAACCGTACCATTTATTTCAAAATCAACAGGTTACTCTTTAGCAGATATTGGAACATTAGCTATGCTTGGAAAATCTTTAAAAGAACAAGGAATCACGCAAGTGTATCCAAAAGAAAAAGAGAAATGGTATGTAAAAGCACCAGCATTCTCATTCTCAAAATTATCAGGATTAGATGCCACACTTTCTCCTGAAATGAAATCAACAGGAGAAGCCATCGGATATGATAAAAAATTAACAAGAGCATTATATAAAGCATTGCAATCTACAGGAATGAAACTTGCAAATTATGGAACCATATTTGTAACAATTGCAGATAAAGACAAAGAAGAAGCATTACCATTAATTAGAAGATTCTATAACTTAGGATTTAATATAGAAGCAACGAAAGGAACCGCTAAATTCTTAAAAGAACATGGTATCAGAACAAGAGTGAAAAAGAAACTTAGTGAGGGTAGTGAAGAAATCTTAGAATCTTTAAGAAAAGGATATGTAAGTTATGTCATCAACACAAGAAATATAGACTCTATAGATCAAGAAACAGATGGAACATATATCAGAAGATGTGCAACAGAGAACAATGTACCAATGTTTACTGCATTAGATACCGTAAGAGCAGTATTAGATGTGTTAGAAGAAATTACACTTGGTATTTCAACAATTGATGAATAAAGTAGAGTGTCGCATTGAGTTCGTTTTTCAATGCGACATTTTGTCCTTTTGGGGACGTTTCTGTTTAGGTTATTTTAATAATTTGATGAAAACATTAAATTGTGGTATAATTAGATTTGCTTAAAATTTTTAGTATAATAATATGGAGGAAAGGGACATGAAGAAAAAAGAAGCACCAGTAAATATTATGAAAGATGAGGAGTTGAAAACGCTTATTACGGAGCTTGTTAAGAAATCCAAAGAAAGGGGCATACAGGTTTCTTACTTAAACCGGGTAATTGCTGAGTATTGGAGAAATACTTCATTAACCACATTGAGAGTGAGATATCCGTTAACTCGGAAACAAAAGCTTTATATAAATAGAGTAGAAGCTTTTGTTGAAAAGTATGGAGTTAGTATAATTAACCATTTCAATAAAAATATGAGAGAATGGAATAAATACTTGAAGTCTCATATAGAGGGAGAAGAAGAGGTAAAAAGATTTAAAAAACAACTCATTGATGCATTATCAACATTATATATAGTGTTTGATAAAGAAGAAAAAATTACGTTAACACTGGCTAGAAAATATGTGAAATATGTAGATTCACTTTCAAGCTGGACCTTTGGTAAAGATGATATATACTTACTAAAGGAATTTTTTACGGAACATTTATTTTTTTCAAAAGGAGATGATCCAACCTATAGAGAAGGTTGGGTGGAATATGGAAATAAGCTTATGAACCAGAAGGATTTTGAAAAATGGAGTTCAAAATATGAGTATAGAAACTCGGATATTTGTATAGTTGCCATTACATCAATTTGGTTTATAAATAAATATTTTAAAAAATCCTCAAAAACCCCGGTGCTGTAGCACTGGGGTTTAACAATAAAAAAGAAAATTATTTTATGAGACAGGTATATATAGAATAATTTTCTTTTTTGTAGTATGATAATATAAGTTTTAGAAGGTAATATAAAAGTTTTATATAAGAAACAATTAATAGAAATTGTAGGTGATAGTAAATGAAAATAGGATTAGTACTCGAAGGGGGAGGAATGAGAGGACTATACACAGCAAGGGTATTGGATGTATTTATGGAAAAAAAGATTCTGATAGATGGAATCATTGGCGTTTCAGCAGGTGCTTTATTTGGTATCAATTACAAATCAAACCAAATAGGAAGAATTTTAAGATATAATAAAAAATATGCTAAAAATAAAAATTACATGGGCATGTATTCTCTTTTAACAACAGGAAATATTATGAATGAGGAATTTTGCTTTAATAAAATCGTAAATGAATTAGACCCAATAGATTATGAAACATATAAACATTCAAATGTAGAATTTTATGCAGTTGTAACCAATATAGAAACAGGAAAAGCAGAATATATCAAAATAGATGATTTAAAAGATAAAGATAATTTGGAATATCTAAGAGCGTCTGGTTCTATGCCATTTGTATCCAAGCCAGTAAAGATACATAACAATAAATATTTAGATGGAGGAATTGCAGATAGTATTCCTATTGATAAAATCATGAGCATGAATTATGATAAGGTCATTGTTGTTCTAACAAGACCAAAAGAGTATAGAAAGAAAAAATCAAATCAATTATTACCAAAATTATATTATAGAAAATATCCAAAATTTGCAGAAGCAATTAACCATAGATATCAAATGTATAATGAAGAACTTGATAAGGTATCTGAGTTAGAAAAAGAAGGAAAGATATTTATCATAAGACCTTCTAAATTAATACATATAAAGAGAATAGAAAAGGATGAGGATAAATTTCAAGAAATGTATGATTTAGGAAAAGAAGATATTCAAAAATTATGGATGGAATTAAACCAATTTATTAAACATAAATAAAATAGCAGAAATTATCTGCTATTTTTGTTTTTTGGATAAAGAAAACCACCCGTTTTACAGGTGGTTATGATTAAGATAATATTATTAAAAGTATAAATGTGGTATTTTTTGTAGCAGATAAATTGTTAATTTAAAAATTATATGATATAAAATATAAAAGAAAAAATCATAAAATTGTAACAAAAACAAAATTCATACGTCATATTTACAAAGGGGGATAAAGTTATGCAGGATATGGAGCAAATATATGAAGAATATTTTGAAACGGTATATAAATACTTATTCTGTTTAACACATAATAGTGATATCTCTGAAGAACTAACACAAGAGACCTTTTATAGGGCGGTTAAAAAAATACATAGTTTTAAGGGAGAATGTAAAATATCTGTATGGTTATGCCAAATTGCTAAAAATCTATGGTATGATGAATGTAGAAAAAATAAGAAAGCAATAAAAACAAGTGAAGATAATTTTTTAGACATACAAGATCCAGATAATACAGAAGAAAAAGTAATTAAAAATGAAGAAAAAATGACCTTATATAAAAAGTTACAAAAGTTAGATGAAAAAACAAGAGAAGTCATCTATTTAAGAATTACGGGCGAGTTATCTTTTAAAGAAATAGGAACCATTTTAAATCAAACAGAAAACTGGGCGAGAGTAACTTTTTATAGAGGAAAACAAAAAATGAAGGAGGGTGATGAAAATGAAAGAGAAAAAAGATTGTAAAATTGTTCAAGATTTATTACCAAGCTATATTGATAAACTAACAAGCAAAGAAACCAATACATATATTGAAGAACATATTAATAATTGTAAGGAATGCAAAGGAATCTTAGATACTATGCAAAAAGATATTCCAGAAGAAAATAAAAAAATAGAGAAAAAGAAAATTAAATATATTAAAAAATATAATCATAAATTAAGAATGCTAAAAATAAGTTTATTATCTATTGTAGCAATCATTGTTATAGTATTTGTTGCTTTTCCGGGAAGAAAAATGATGATTATAGCAGAATTACAAGATAATTTTAAAGAATATGAGCAAAAAAGTGATAATGTATATATAAAATTTTCATATTATGATTCATCTTCATTATCTGCAACACATGAATATTATTACAAAGGTGATAAGATAAAATATATAATGACAAGTCCAGAACAAAATTCGAAAGTTACTCAGTATTTATATCCGGATGAAAGTAAATCATTTGTAGAGGGGCCTGAAGGAAAAACATTAACAATTGAATCTAGAGATAATATACAAGCAACACCATTAATCAATATTTTATATTATGATTCATTAAAAGAATCTTTTAGAATAAGTATGGAATACAAAATAACAACGGAAATTTTTAATGGAAAAGAATGCTATATTTTTACAAGAACAAATAAAGAAGCAGGATCAGAAGTGCAATTATATGTAGAAAAAGATACAGGATTAATTTTACAAATAAAACAAAAAACGGGAATGAATGAACAAACTCAACATACAAGTTCTATGATATATGAATATTCTTTTGGAATAGTTACAGATGAAGATATGCAAGAACCAGATGCAGCAGCGTATGAAATCGTAAATTATTAAAATAAAAGTTGAAAAAATAAATAAAGTGAATCCAAGTTATTAAATAAAAAGTTTAATAATTTGGGTTTATTTTTTTATAGAATATTTTTTTATATACTTATATAAAAATAAAAAAATATCAAAAAAACTATTGACACAGTGTCAGAAAAATGATATATACTAAATATGTTGACATGGTGTCAGAAAATAAAAATATTAAATAAAGGGGAGAAAAAAGATGGCGAGAGAAATCGTGGATATACGAAAAGAAGAAATTATTAACGCTTGTGAAAAACTTTATGAAAAGAATAGCTTTAAAGATATAACTATAAAAAGTATTGGAGAAGAAACAACATTTTCTCGTACTTCCATATATAATTATTTTCAAACAAAGGAAGAGATATTTCTTGCATTGTTAAAAAGAGAATATGAAAGATGGATAGACGATTTAAATGAAATGTATGAGCAAAATACGGATTTGACAAAAGAGTTGTTTGCAGACAAATTAGCACATACAGTCGCAAAAAGAAAAAATTTATTAAAATTACTTTCAATGAATATGTATGATATGGAAGAAAATAGTAGAATGGAAGAATTAATAGAATTTAAAAAAGCTTATGGAAATGCAATAAAAATGGTAAGAAAATGTGTTGATAAATTCTTTGAAAAAATGAATGAAGAAGAAAAGGATGAATTCATATTTCTATTTTTCCCACTTATGTATGGTATTTATCCTTATGCTGAGGTAACAGAAAAACAGATGCAAGCAATGGAAGTGGCAGATGTACCATTTAAATATTTATCTATCTATGACATTACCTATAAAGGAATTTTAAAGTTATTAAATTAGGAGAGGAGTGAATTTTATGAAAATCGTAATATTAACAGGAAGCTATAATTTACACGGAACATCCAATACTTTAGTAGATGAATTTATAAAAGGAGCAGAAGAAAATAGTAATGAAATTATAAGATTTGATACAGCACATTTAAATATACATCCTTGCATAGGTTGTAACCATTGTGGAATGGATGGGGATTGTGTATTTAAAGATGATATGGTTAAAATATTAGATAGCATAGAAGAGGCAGATATGTTAGTTTTTGCAACACCAGTTTACTATTTTGCAATGACTGCTCCACTTAAGGCTACAATGGATAGATTTTATTCAAGAACAGGAAGAATCAGCAATAAAAGATTAAGAACAGCATTTATTATGACTTGTTGGAATACAGATGATTCCACAGTAGAGCCTTTAATTGTACATTATAAAAAATTAGTTAGCTATATGCATTATAAGGATGAAGGCATGATTGTTGGAAAAGGTTGTGGGACTGTTGGAATGATACCAGATCACTTTTATAAAGATAGTTATGAATTAGGTAGAAAAATCAAGTAAAATTGGAGAAGAATCATGAAAAAGAAAATTAAAACATTAATAGATATAATCATGACAATTTTATTTATCTTATTAATGGGATATTATGTAACAGAAAATGAAGTACATGAAATATTAGGAACAATTACATTTATATTGTTTATAATTCATCACATATTCAATATAAAATGGTATAAATCAATCTTTAAAGGAACACACCATTTTCAACGAACATTTTATATCATATTAAATTTATTACTTTTTATAGCAATGGTAGGAATGATGGTAAGTGGAATGATGATTTCAGCGAATGTATTTGCATTTTTAGATATTCCCACAACTATGTTTGCAAGAAGATTGCATATGCTATCAACTTCATGGGGATTTGTTTTAATGGCAATTCATGTGGGACTTCATATAACAGGTTTGATGAGCAATTTAAATGCAAAGATGAAGAATAGTACATTTGAATATGTATATTACTTTATATTCGTTCTTTTAACAGGAATAGGAATATACGCATTTATAAATTTAAAAGTGTGGGAAGATATGTTTTTAGTAAATGACTTTAAATTTTTTGATTATGAACAAAGTCCAATATTATTTTACTTAAAATATTTATTAGTATTGATTGCAATAGCACTTATTATTTATGATATCTTTTCTCTAGTAAGAAAAGTAAAAAATAAAAAAATTAAAAATTAAAAAGGAGGAAATAAAAATGCAAAAAAATATTGGTTCAAAATTAGCATTATATCCAATGCCATTATTAGTAATTGGAACAGTGGTAGATGGAAGGGTAAATTGGCTTTTGGCAGGACATAGTGGAATAATTGGTCATGACAGAGTAATGATAAGTTTAGTTAAAACACATTATACAAACAAAGGAATCAAAGATACAAAAATATTATCTATTAATATAGTTAGTGAAGAAATGCTTAAAAAAGCAGATTATGTAGGTAGTGTAAGTGGAAGTAAGCAAGATAAATCAGATGTTTTTGAATATCATATAGGAGAAGCAGGAGCACCAATAATAAATGATGCCCCAGTTGTTATGGAATGTAAAGTAGAAGATAATTATGAAACGGATAATTTTGATAACTTTATTATGGCTATTTCCAATACTTATGTTCAAGAAGAAAATTTAGATGAAAAAGGAAAAATAGATTATAGAAAATTTAGCCCGGTATTATTTGAATTTCCAAACTACACATATTTAAAAACAGGAGAGACTCTTGGAACTTGTTTGAGATTAGATAAAGAATAAAAAGAAAAAATTATGAAAATGAATCGTTATCTGATAAGGAGAAGATAAATGAAAAAAGTTGTTTTGATTATAAGTTTATTGATTATAGTGATTGGTATTATATCAGGGGTTGCATATTTCAATTCTAATGAGAATGCAAATATAGAAAGTGATAATACTACTACTAATGTAAATGAAACTCAAAATTCACAAAGTGAAGGAGAAAAAGTAGATATGGAAAACGCAAGAATAAAATTAACAGTCAATGGAAATGAAGTATTTGTAAAACTAGATGATAATCAGGCGAGTAGAGATTTTTTAGAAATGTTGCCACTAACATTAACATTTGAAGATTTTAATAATACAGAAAAAATTGCAACATTGCCAAGCAATTTATCAACAGATGGATTACCTTCTGGATATACACCTCAAATAGGAGATTTTTCATATTATGCGCCATGGGGGAATGTGTCAGTATTTTACAAAAATTTTAGATATTCTAATTTATTATATAAATTGGGAACAATAGAATCTGGAACTGAAATATTAGGAAATATGAATAGTGATTTTGAAGTTACTATTGAAAGAGTTAATTAAAATTTAAGGAGGGGTTATTATGAGTTTAACAATTAATATTTATTATACAGGAAAAGATGGAAGTGCTAGAAAATTTGCAGAAGAAATGGTAGAAAAAGGAGTTGTAGATAGAGTAAGAGCAGAAGAGGGAAATAAAAAATATGAATACTTTTTCCCAATGGATGATAAAGAAACTGTTTTATTAATTGATAGATGGGAAAGTCAAGAAGCATTAGATGTACACCATAAATCTCCAATGATGAAAGAAATAGCAGAATTAAGAGATAAATATCATCTTCACATGAAAGTAGAACAATTTATAGAAAGAAAAATATAGAGTGTTTCAACAGTATAATTTTTATTTATAAGTCATTATGAAAGTAGTTCTAGTATTTATTGGCAATGATTGTAAATGCTTGCCAGGAATAATTATTATATAGGAGTGTGAAGAGGATGCTTTTTAAACAAATGCAATATTTTATATCAATTGTAAAAAATAATAGTTTTACAGAAGCAGCAGAAGAAAACTATATATCACAATCAGCAATTTCACAAGCAATAAAATCTTTAGAGGATGAATTAGGTGTAACCTTATTACAAAGAAAAAATAGAGGCTTTAACTTAACAAATGCAGGAGAATATTTTTATAAACAAAGTCTAATTATGGTAGATGAAGTAGATAGAATCAAACAAACCCTCATAAGAATATCTACACAAAAAAATGATGTATTTAGAATTGGCTATATTAATAATTATTGTGGATTAGAAATTCATAGAGCTATTATGCAATTTTCAGAGATATATCCTAATATTGATATACAAATACAAACAGGAAATCATGAAGAATTGTATGAATGGATGAAAAATGATAAACTAGATGTTATTATAAATGACCAAAGAAGAGCTTTATCAGAAGAATATGTAAATCATTTTTTATACAAAAGTACTTGCTATATTGAAATTTCTAACAAATCTGTATTACATGAACTAAAAGAAATCAGCTTTGAAGATTTAAAACAAATTCCTTGTATTATTGTTTCATCTAAAAAACAACAAAATATTGAATTAGAATATTATGAAAATACACTAGGATTTAAAGGAGAATTTATTTTTGCAGAAAACTTAGATGAAGCAAGAATGTTAGTAGCAGCAAATAAAGGATTTTTGCCAATTGAAAATGTACCAAGTCAAAAACAAACCATAGAAGGCATTTCAAGAATTCTACTTGTAAGAAATGGAGAAAGGGTAGAAAAAAATTATTATGCCTTTTGGAATAAGCTTGCAACGAATATTTTAAAAGAAGAATTTGCAGGTATTTTAGAAAATGAGTTTAGATGTAATGATTAAACCTAAAACCATCCATTTTATACTTTTTATATAAGTATAACGGATTTGTCAAATAAGAAATTAAAATTGTTTTTTCAAAAGGGATTAGATATAATACAAATAATATTAATAAAGAAAGGAAGATATAAATGAATAAAAAAGTAATAATAGGGATTATTATAGTTATAGTATGTATTGTGATAGCAGCTGCTATCTATTTCATAAATAATAATTCACAAGAAAATGAAGAACAAATTGCTAACAGTAATGAAGAAAACATAGTAGAAACAAATGAAACGCAAACAAGAGAGACGACTAATACGTTAGATGGAGAAAATACAGAAACGGGAAATAGTAAAACATTAGTTGTATATTTTTCAGCACAAAATCATACAGAAGCTGTTGCAGAGAAAATAGCACAAAACTTAGGAGCTGACATATTTGAACTTGTACCAGTAGATGAATACACATCAGATGACTTAAATTGGAATGATGATAACTCAAGAGTATCAAAAGAACATGAAGATGAATCTTTAAGAAATGTAGAATTAGAATCTACAACGGTTGAAAACTGGGATAGCTATGATACAGTATTCATTGGATATCCTATTTGGTGGGGAATTGCCGCATGGCCTGTAGATACTTTTGTAAAAGCAAATGATTTTAATGGAAAAACAGTCATACCATTTTGTACATCATCTTCATCTGGTCTAGGACAAAGTGGAGAATTATTGGCTGAAGAAGCAAATGGTGGAAATTGGTTAGAAGGACATCGTTTTAGATCTAATCCATCAGATTCTGACATTCAAGAATGGACAGATAGTATACAATAATAAAAAATACGATGGAATAGTAAAGAGTTTCTGAAATTAGGAACTCTTTTTTTATAGAATAAGAAAATTGTTGTACCTATTTTTGAATAAGTATAACTTATTTGACAAATAAGAAATCGGAATTGTTCTAAAAAAATAGAAAGCGTATAATGTTATTAAGTAAAAAAATATGAAATAGGGAGGTAATAAAATTGAAAGATGTTATTTTATGGACAGGAGCAGGTCAAATAGGAATGGCAATTGTCAGAAGAATAGGATATGGAAAGAAAATAATAGTAGGAGATAAAAACATAGAAAATGCTAATAGCATAGCCAAAATCATGAATGATGCAGGATTTGATGTAGAAGCTATGGAATGTGATATTTCTTCAAGAGAATCTATCTTAAATTTAATAAAAAAAGGTCAAGAATATGGAGAAATTGCAATGCTTATTAATAGTGCAGGTGTATCACCTTCACAAGCACCAATTGAAAGAATATTACATGTTGACTTATATGGAACAGCTGTATTACTTGAAGAAGTAGGAAAAGTAATAAAGAGGGGTGGAACAGGTGTAACAATTTCATCCCAATCAGGACATAGAATGGAGCAATTAGGAGCAGTAATTGATGAACAACTAGCAACAACACCTACAGAGGAATTATTAAAACTAGATGTATTACAACCAGAAAATATAAAAGATACGTTACATGCTTATCAATTAGCAAAAAGATGTAATGAAAAAAGAGTTATGGCAGAATCAGTAAAATGGGGAGAAAGAGGAGCAAGAGTAAATTCTATATCACCAGGAATTATTGTAACACCACTTGCTATTGATGAGTTTAATGGAATTCGTGGAGATTTCTATAAGAATATGTTTGCAAAATGTCCAGCAGGTAGACCAGGAACAGCAGATGAAGTAGCAAATGTTGCAGAACTATTAATGACAGAAAAAGGAGCATTTATAACAGGATCTGATTTCTTAATCGATGGTGGAGCAACAGCATCATATTTCTATGGACCATTAAAACCAGAAAATTAAAAAGGAGACGATAGTATGGGATTGTTTGGAAATAAGGAAAGTGTAAAAGGAAAGAAAAGTATAGTGATTTATTTTTCAAGAGCAGATGAAAATTATGCGGTTGGAAATATTGAAAAAGGAAACACAGAGGTTATTGCTGAATATATTCAACAAATTACAGGAGCTGATTTATTTAAAGTAGAGCCACTAAAACCATATTCTAAAAGCTATAAAGTTTGTTGTGATGAAGCTTTGGAAGAAAAAAGGCAGAATGCAAGACCAGAATTAAAAAAATATTTAGTAGATATATCAGATTATGAAGTGATATATATCGGTTCACCTATCTATTGGGGAACGATGCCTATGAGCATGTTTACCCAATTAGAAAAATTAGATTTTACAGGAAAAACAATTAAAGTATTTACGACACATGAAGGCTCAGGATTAGGTACAGTCGTATCGGATGTAAAAAAGATATGTAAAGGTGCAAATGTATTAGATAGTTTAGCAATTCAAGGAAGTATGGTACATGAATCAAAAGGCAGAGTACAAGATTGGATAAAGTAGAAAATAGGATTAGAAGGTTTTTAATTTAGAAAATATTTAAAAATTACTTTATAAGAGTATTGAGATGATTCCAATATGAAATATTTGGAAGCTTAGTATGAGTATAAAGTAATTTTTTTTTGAAAGAAAAATTTCTATTTATAGATTGTAACCTTTTTGTTAAAATAATGAATATATGGATGTAAAGTATCTTATATCAAAGGAGAAAAAGATGAAAAAAGAAAATACAATAGAAGATTACATAATAGAAAATCATTTAGATATGCCAAGAATTTTTAATGATTATTATCATTATGTAAGTACCATTATAAAAAATAAACAGAATATCAATATAGAAGATGAAGAGGAAATGATAGCAGATGTATTTTTAATTTTATGGAAAAATAAAGATAGATTAGATAGAAAAGCAGTTTTTAGTCCATATATAGCAGGAATTACTAAAAGGGTAATATACAGAAAGTATAGAGAGCATAGTAAAAATATAGAATTTTCGCACAATGAAGTTGATCTTATAAGTAATTTTAATGTAGATAAAATCGTGGAGCAAAAAGAAATGAATGATTGTATCACTAAAAATTTAAAGGCAATGGGAAAGGTGGAATATGAGATATTTAAAAAGTTTTATTACGAAGGAAAAAAGGTAAAGCAAATTGCAAAAGAGATGCATATGACCAATAGCAATGTAAAAACAAAATTACATAGAACAAGAAAGAAAATTAAAGAAATTTTAAAAGTAGGAGGTTTTTAATAAAATGGATAAAGAGAATATCTTAAATAATATTCAAGAAAATATTGCCATTGAAAATTTTAGGACAATCCATAAGAAGCATGAAACAATTAAAAAAATATTACAAAGTACATTAACAGTCATGATTTGTTGTTTATCTGTAACAGGAATTGTTTTTGCGAAAGATATTTCTACAAAAATATATGATAATTTTTTTATGACAGGTAAAGGAATGGAAACAGCAATGAATGAAGGCTATATTGAAAATACGAATATGGATTATGAAAATGCCAATACCACTATTGAAAATACAAAAACGGGAGAAGTAATAGAAGATATTGAAACAAAAGTAAAAGTATCAGAATTTGTAATGGATGATTTTAATTTAAGTATTACCTTTGATGTGGAATTATCTGAAAAAGCAAAGGAGATAGTAACGGCAGATGAAATATGGGAGTTCAATTTTCCAGATCTAGTAATAGCAGATGAAAACAATATTGTTCTATATTGTCCATCAGGTGATAGATATAATGAATTTAGTCAAGAACATAATTTAGGAATGGATTTTGAAGAGGCATTGGATAAAGGGTTATGTATTGGAAGTGGAGTAAATATTATTCCTATTCAAAGAGAAGGAAATCATGTAAAGGTTGTATATAATATTTATACAGGGGGAGAAAGTAGTTTTCCAAAGAGTAAGAAATTAAGCATTGATATGACCAAAATTAACATATCTAAAAATGAAAAAACAACTATGGGAGAAGAAGAAATTACCCTTACAGGAGATTGGAATTTTGATGTAGAGGTTCCGGAAAAAATGTATAACAGGCAATCGATTGTATATGTACAAACAGATACAACCAGTGAAAACTATCAACTAGAATCAGCAGTATTATATGATACAGGAATGGAGATAGCAGTAAAAATTAAAACAGAGAAACAACCAGAACATCCAGCATTTTTAGAACATGATTTCTATGATAGTTTATCAGATGATGATCCACTTAAAAATGCAGATATTTTAGGATATATCAGTTGGAAAGAGCGCCAAACAGAAGCATATAAAGAATATTCTAAAAAAATCAATGAATTGTTTAATATATCAGCATATTTAACAAATGAGAATAATGAAAGATTTGATTTAACACAAGGTCCAAATGCAAATGGTTCAAAACGAATTGATGACGAAGGAATCATGACATATACAGGAATGTTTGACTTAACCAAATATAACCAAGCAGAAAGTGTAACAATCCATTTAGATTATAATGGACAAACAGAAGCAATAACTTTACAGAAAAAGGAGGTAGAATAATATGAAAATAACAAGATTTTTATGTATGATGATGATTTTCATATGTACCTTTATAGTATCCAATAGTGTTTTTGCAGCAGAATATGATAAAACTAATTCTGAAGATAAAACAAAAGCTATTGAAAAAGCTTTTTCTGAATGGATAGATAGTTTTAAAAGTGAAACTACACCTGAAAATCAAAGAATTACAGATTATCAACTAGGTGTGACAACCATGCGAAACGTAAATGAAAATGAAATTAAAGCAAGTGTTGAATTTGTAGTAACACCTGTATCAAAAGAAAATACAATATGGAATTATGGAGAGCCAGAAACAGATATGATAAATGGGCAGGAATATGTAGTATTTCAAGCAAGTAACATTTGTTATATACAAATGAAAAATGTGAATGGAGAATATCAGGTAGAATATATTGGGGAAACACCAGAAGGCTATGATGAATTTTCTAAGAGATTTGAAGAATATAAGAAAACACATCCGCAAGAAGAGGTTGAAAACACACAAATACAAGGAAAAGAGACAGATAACCAATTAGCAAACCAGAAAATAGAAAAAATGCGTAATGGAATTGTAATAGGATGTTCAATTATTTTAGTAGTAATGGTAAGTCTTATGATAATGAAAATTGTAAAATATAAGAGTAAAAGATAAAATTTTTTTTGAAATAAAATAAAAAATATAAAATTCTGGAGAATTATTTTATGCATATAGTATAGAATAATTCTTTTTCTTATGATATGATTACAACAAATAGTAATTTGTCTTGGAGGTTTAAATTATATCTATAAATTTAATAATTTTGTAGACAAATTTTACGATCCTTCGTAGGAAAGGCGGATGAGTAAAAAGTCAATAAAATATGCTAAATTTTATATAGAATTGTATGAATTAGTGAGATAATTTGTTAATTAAGAGAATTTATGAAAAAGAAAATATTTATCATTTTAGGGATTATAGTAAGTATAATTTTTTTGTTAATGGTCTATATTTTATATATATCCAATTAGACTTTTTAAAATTAAGAAAGGATATTTATTACATTATCAATCACTTAATATAGTAGAGAGGAGGGATAATTTGATATTAGCGATATTACGAATCATCATAGGATTTATATTCTTAATAAAAGGTGCAGATTTATTGGTAAAAGCAGCTATTAGTATAGCAAAAAGATTTGGTTTATCTGAAATGCTCATAGGATTAACAATACTTGCAGTTGGAACATCTCTTCCAGAAATTTTTATTACAATAACTTCTGCAATAGAGGGTCACGCTGACTTAATTATAGGAAATGCAATTGGTAGTTGCATTTGTAATTTTTTATTTGTTATTGGAATTGCCAGTTTCGTAAGAACTGTGAAATTTGACAAACGAATTGTAAAAAGACATCTTCCTATTGGAATGGGAGCTATGATTTTAATCTTATTTCTAGGAAATATAGGAAAACTTCGGAAATATACAAACCATTACAAAAGGACAAGGATTCATATTACTTTTGTGTACAGTCGCTTATATTATCTATTCTATCTATGAAGAAAAGAAGATGCATAACGAAAAAATAGATGAAGAAATCATAAAAGAAGTAGAGGCAAAAGAGAATTACCCTATAGGAATGATCATTTTATATATACTATTAGGAATTTTAGGATTAAAATTTGGGGCAGATTTTGTTGTAGATAATTCTGTAATGATTGCAAATAATTTAGGGTTATCTGAACAATTTATAGGGATGACAATTGTAGCAATTGGAACAGCTTTACCAGAGATTATAACAAGCATTATAGCAGCTAAAAAAGATGAAACGGATTTATTATTAGGAAATATATCTGGTTCTAATATCATAAATTTATGTTTATTAATAGGAATTGGTGCAGTTGTTAATCCTTTAACATTTACTACAGATTTTAATAATGCGATTTTATTTTTAATTATTGTAACAATACTTTTACAATTAATTGCAACAGTGAATAAAAAAAGTGAACTAGATAAGAGAATAGGTAGTATCTTAATCATTATATATTTTATTTATATTTTTATTATGATATGAAGTTAAGATTTGTTTAAAAGATAACAAATCTTTTTTTTCTAAAATTTAATAATAATATTTGACATTTTCTCATATTTATATTACTCTATTATAGTTAATAAATATAAAAAATACATAGAATAGAGGAAATAGAAAGATGAATAAACAGATGTTAAAAGTAACAGATTTAAAAGATATGTTAAATAAAACAAGAGATTTATATGGAGATAAAATAGGATACAAAATAAAAATAGAAAAAGGAATATATAAAACATATACACATAGAGAAATAAGAGATATGATTGACTATCTTGGAACAGCTTTAATTAGTCTAGGATTAAAAAATAAAAGAATTGCAGTCATTGGAGAAAATCGATATGAATGGGAACTTGCCTATTTATCAGTAGTATGTGGTGTAGGAATTGTTGTTCCAATGGATAAATCATTACCAGCCAATGAATTAGAAGAAGTAATCGAACGATCAGGAGTTGAAGCTATATTTTATTCTAAGAAATATGAAGAAACAATCAAGAAAATAAAATATAGTGAGAAAAATAAATTAAAACATCTAATTTCTATGGACATAGATATTCATGACGAAGGTATTTATTCAGAGAAAGAGCTAATAGAAAAGGGAAAGGAATTAGTAGAGGCAGGAAATAGAGAGTTTATAGAAGCTAAAATTAATCCAGAAGAAATGCGTATCATGTTATTTACTTCAGGAACAACATCAAGATCAAAAGTAGTTGCACTTTCACATAAAAATTTAATTTCAAATGTCATGGATTATGCATCTGTTGTAGATGTAGATTCAAATGATAGAATATTATCATTTTTACCATTGCATCACGTATATGAATGTACAGTTGGTATGTTAGTTTCATTATATGTAGGTGCAGAAAGGGCTTTTTGTGATGGGATTAGACATATTGTAGAAAATTTAAACGAATATAAAATAACCTATGCAGCATTTGTTCCTGCCATATATGAATTAATGTATAAAAACATATGGAAAATGCTTGAGAAAAAAGGAAAAGTAGAAGAAACAAAAGAATTGATGCAAGAATATAAAGATAAATCTATGCAAGAGAAAAAAGAAGTGTTTAAAGACATTCATGATATGTATGGAGGATGTATTAAGTTATTTATTACTGGAGCTGCAGCATTAGATAAAGAAGTTATTGAATCATTTAGAAATTGGGGATTAAATTTATGTCAAGCTTATGGATTAACGGAAACATCACCAATCATTGGAATAGAAACAAACAAATATCATAGAGTAGGTTCTATTGGAAAACCAATTCCACATGTTCAGGCAAGAATTGATGAGGCTGATGAGGATGGTGTAGGCGAACTTGTTGTAAAAGGTCCAAATGTCATGCTGGGATATTATAATGATAAAAAGGCAACAGAAAGTGTAATGGAAGATGGATGGTTCCATACAGGAGATTTAGCAAAGATTGATGAAGATGGTTACATATTTATTTGTGGAAGAAGAAAAAGTGTGATTGTTTTAAAAAATGGAAAAAATATATACCCAGAAGAAATGGAAGGATTGGTTAATAAAATTGAAGGGGTAAAAGAATCTTTTATCTTTGGAAAACAACAAACAGATGATAAAGATAATATAAAAATACATGTAAAAATTGTATTTGATAAAGATATTATGAAAGAAGCATATAAAGTAGAAAGTACAGAAGAAATTTATCGAGTATTAGCTGAGAAAATAAAAGAAGTAAATAGCGTTATGCCAAAATATAAGGCAATCAGGGGAATTATTATCTCAGAGGAACCATTAATTAAAACAACAACGAATAAAATCAAAAGACAAGCGAATTTGGAAATGATAGAAAATGTGTTTTAGCTTTTTGTAAATATGTAGCTTTTATTAACAGATTGTATAATTAAATTTTTAGGAACTATTTTATAGTTCCTATTTTTTTCTATGGGCATATTCACTTTTTATGATAGAGTCAATTTCCTCTGGAGATTCTTTGCAACCATTTTTGAGCCATAATTTAATAATACTATTTAAACCATTTTTAAAAAATTCAATATGATATTCTATAAATTGATCATCAAAAAATTCTTTTGATAAGTTTGTGTCATAACGAAAAATAGAATGTTTATTATCAAAACCTAATTTAAAATATGTTTTGTAAAATAATTGATTATCTTTGATATGATAAAATAATTTCAAAAAATCATTACTATTATATTTATAAGTTGTTTCATCTTTATATAAAGTTTGAACTTCTGATTCTAATTTTTCTTTTACTTTATCAGCTAAATCATATATATCCATATAATTCGCATAAAATGTAGAACGATTTAAATGGGAAATCTGACAAATATCTGTAACAGATATTTGATTTAATTCTTTTGTTTGCAATAATTCAATAAAGACTTTTTCAATTTTTTCTTGTGATTGTTTTCTTCTTTTATTATTAGCCGTATTCATAAATTCCTCCTATTATTCCAACAGATGTTGCGAAATTGATGATTGTTTTCTTATATTTTCTACATTATACTATAAATAAAGATAGACAACAAGTGTTGGAATAAAGAAAGGAGGAGGTTCTATGTCAAATTTAAAAGATGCGAATAAAAAAATTGAGGAGACAGTTGTATCAGGTTATAAAAAAATAGAAAATGGAGTTGTTTCAGGTTACAAAAAAATTGAAGACGCAACTGTATCAGGATACAAAAAGATTGAAGACAAATTTGTAGATAAATTTTTGAGGAAAGATGGAGAAACAATTGAAGAAGCCAAAGAAAGATTAAAAAAAGAACAAGAAGAATTAGTAAAAAAGAATGAAGAAGCAAGAAAAAATGGAGGAAAATAAGATGAAAAAAGAAACATTATTAGAAATTATATTTGGAACCATTGGAGGACTAGTATTTGCAATAGGAATGTGTATGTGTTTAATCCCAGAATGGAATATGCTTCAAACAGGAATTATAGTGAGTATTATTGGGTTTATCATATTGTTATGTATTATACCAATATATAGAAGTCATCATCCAAAAAAAGAACATACACCTATTCAGTGGGGGATTGTATTTACTTGGATTATTGGAATTGTTGGAGCATTATTAATGGGATTTGGAATGAGTAGAATCATGAATGGAGTACCAACTCAAACAGATATGATAGTGGGAATGATTTGTGGTGTTATAGGATTATTGATATGTGTTTTAAATTATCCAATATATTCATATCTAAATAAAAATAAAGAATAATATAGTAATTAGGAAATTTTAAAACTTAGGAATATAATATGAAAAGGATAAATTTAAAAAATCAGAATTTTCAAGAATTGAAAATATGGATCAAAAAAATAACTATTGGCAAAGATTATTTTCTAGTTTTAGAAAAAATAGTTTTAGGTATTATATCCCATTCTTCTTTTATGTGGATAAATGCCTTATATAGTTACTTTTTAGGAATTGCAAGACATTTGTGTATCGCAAATTTAAAATCAAACCATAAAAAACAATGTAAGACATATGTAAAAGTAGCGATACTTTTAATACTAGCAAGTATTGTGTATGGAGTATATAATTCCATAGAACTATTTTCAGGAAAAACAACAACATATCATTTATATATTGCTATTGGAATTGCAGCTTTTACGTTTTTTGAGTTTGGATTTAGTATAAAAGAGTTAATAAGAGTAAGTAAAATTCATAGCCCTATTAGTAAAGCACTTGCATATATTAACTTTTCATCCATATGTACTTCATTTGTCTTAACACAAGTGGTTTTAACAGCTCTGCAACCAGAGGAAAATTATGCAGTTGGAAATGGAATATCTGCCATAATGTTTAGTGTGATTATTTTTATAACCGGAATCGTTATGTTAAAAAATAGTAAAAAGATAATAAGTAAATAATATTGCAATAATGCTAAAAACTAGATAAAATAAAATGAATACAGGGTAGTTATATTGATAATTACTCTTATTTGTGTTACTATAAAACTGTAAAATAGGATGAAAAGAAGGCTTATTTGTTAAAAATAAGAAAGGGATAAATGTATATGCAAAAAATTTTAATTGTTGAAGATGATAAAAAATTAAGACAAGAATTAGAAACGTTTTTAAATAAAAATGGATTTATGGCAAAAGGATTAGAAAAATTTGATAATACCATTTACGACATCATAAATGAAAAGGCGGATTTGGTATTACTAGATATTAATTTACCATATATGGACGGAGAATTTGTATGTAAAGAGGTAAGAAAATTATCCAATGTACCAATTATTATGGTAACAAGTAGAGATAATGAAATAGATGAATTAATGAGTTTAAATTATGGTGCAGACCAGTATGTGACAAAACCATATAATTTACAAATATTACTTGCAAAAATAACAGGATTGCTAAAAAGAAATCAAAATTCAGGTAGAAACCCAGAAAAAATTGACTGTAATGGATTTGTATTAAATATAGCAGAAAGAGTTATAGAAAAAGATAATCAAAAAATAGATTTAACAAAAAATGAATATAGTATTTTATATTATTTAAGTACCCATAAAGAAAAAGTGGTATCAAGAGATGAAATCATGGACTATTTATGGGAAAGTGAAGAATTTATTGATGACAATACGCTAAATGTTAATATAAAAAGATTAAGAACAAAGTTAGAAGAATTAGGTTTAAAAGATAGAATAGAAACCAAAAGAGGACAGGGGTATTTGTTAAAATGAAATTTGGGGATTTTATAAAAGATAAAGTTATATTAATTGTAAGCATTATATTAGCATTAATCAGTATAGAAATATTATTATTGGCATATAACATTGGAATGATTGTAAGAATATATGTCGCAGCTATTATTGTTATGGTTATAGCGATTTCTCTATTATTAGAATATAAAAGAAAACAACATTTTTATAAGCAATTAAAAGCTAATATGGACGAGTTAAAAGAAAAATATCTAATTTCTGAGATTATCAAAACACCTAGCTTTATGGAAGGTAAAATCTTAAAAGAACTTATACAAGATACTGGAAAATCTATGCTGGAAAATGTAAATTACTATAAAAAGATTCAAGAAGAATATAAAGAATATATAGAACTATGGATTCATGAAGTAAAAATACCAATTGCAGCAAGTAAAATGATTATTGAAAATCACAAAAATGAGATAACAAAAAGTATAGATGAAGAATTAGATAAAGTAGAAAACTATACAGAACAAGCATTGTATTATGCAAGAAGCAATGCAGTAGAAAAAGATTATATCATCACAAAAACCAACTTAAAAGAGATTGTAAATGGAGCCATATTGAAAAATAAAAGTACATTATTAAATGAAAGAGTTACCTTAGAATTAAAAGATTTAGAGCAAGAAGTTTATACAGATAGCAAATGGGCAACATTTATTATTAACCAAATTATACAAAATGCAATTAAGTATTCAAAAGAAGAGGGTAAAAGGATAGAAATATTTGCAAAAGCAAAAAATGATAAAGTCATTTTATATATAAAAGATAATGGAATTGGGATTAAAAATGGAGAAATTACAAGAGTATTTGAAAGAGGATTTACAGGAGAAAATGGAAGAAAAATAGGACAAAAGTCAACAGGTATTGGTTTATATTTATGTAAGAAGTTATGTGATAAATTACGCCTTGGCATAGAACTAAATTCTAAAAAAGATGAAGGAACAGAGGTAAGAATTATTTTTCCTAAAAATAGTTATACAAATTTGAAGTAGTTGAAAAATGAATTTTAAATTATATATGTTTAAAAGGTAAGATATAAAAACATCTTGCCTTTTCTTATTGAGTAGGAAAGCAACGTGGCATATAAAGCTTTGATTTTGCTTATGCACAATTTACCTTACAAAAATGTAATGTAAATGTAAGATTAATCAATGGAAAAAAGAAAGTATAAGGTCTATAATCAAAATAGAATAAAAGATAAATGGAGGTTTACAAGGTTGAGAAATAATTCTTTTCCAACTAGCTTGTGCCTAAAGAAAGGAATGAAACTAAAATGAGTCATGTATTAGAAGTCAAAAACATAGAAAAATACTATGGAAACAAATCCAACTTAACAAAAGCTATTGCAGGAATTAGCTTTAACATAGAGGAAGGAGAATTTGTTGGAATTATGGGAGCCTCAGGCTCTGGAAAAACGACATTATTAAATTGCATTTCAACAATTGATAGAGTCACTGCAGGAAAGATTATGATTAATAATCAAGATATTACTAAATTAAAAGGAAATAGGCTAAATAAATTTAGAAGAGAAGAATTAGGTTTTATCTTCCAAGACTTTAACTTGCTTGATACGCTAACAGCTTATGAAAATATCGCATTAGCACTTACCATTCAAAAAGTAAATGCACATGAAATTGATAAAAGAGTAAAAGAAGTAGCTGAAAAATTAGAAATATCAGAAATTTTAAATAAATATCCATATCAAATATCTGGAGGACAAAAGCAAAGAGTGGCATCAGCAAGAGCCATTATTACAAATCCTAAGATGGTACTTGCAGACGAACCAACAGGAGCCCTAGATTCAAAATCTGCAAGACAATTACTAGAAACTTTTGAGCATTTAAATCAAAATTTAGGAGCAACGATTTTAATGGTTACACATGATGCCTTTACAGCAAGTTATGCAGATAGAATTATCTTTATTAAAGACGGAAAAATCTTTAATGAGCTGGTAAAAGGAGAAGATACAAGAAAACAATTCTTTGAAAAAATCATCGAAGTACAAACACTTCTTGGAGGTGATTTGAACGATGTTATTTAAATTATCTATTAAAAATATGAAAAAGAGTTTTAAAGATTATGCCATATATTTTTTAACATTGGTATTAGGCGTTGCCATCTTTTATATGTTTAACTCTTTAGATAGCCAGCAGGCAATGCTTGAAGTTTCACAGTCTACAAGAGATATGATAAAACTCATGATTAGTATGCTTGGGATGGTGTCTGTATTTATTGCCATTATTCTTGGATTTTTAATTGTCTATGCAAATAACTTCTTGATAAATAGAAGAAAAAGAGAATTTGGAATTTATATGACATTAGGCATGGGAAGAAGACAAATATCACAAATTATATTAATAGAGACCATACTAGTAGGGATTATTTCCTTAATTGTTGGTATTTTTATAGGTGTGTTTGGCTCTCAATTTATGTCTATATTAGTGGCTAAACTTTTTGAAGCAGATATGAGTGAATTTACCTTTGTATTTTCAAAAGATGCTTGTATCAAAACATGTATTTATTTTGCAGTTATGTATCTAGCCGTTATGATATTTAACACATTTACCATTTCAAGATATAAATTAATTAATTTGCTAACAGCTGTTAGAAAAAATGAGAAAGTTAAAATTAAAAATCCAATTATATCTATATTGGTATTTCTAATTTCAGCAGTATTATTAGGATATGCATATTATATTGTTACAGGAGGCATTTATGAACTAAATACAGAAGAAAAAATGCTAGTACCTATTCTAATGGGAATTGTAGGAACGATAGGTGTATTTTGGTCTTTATCAGGATTTATATTAAGAATTATCCAAACTAGAAAAAAGATATATCTAAAAGGGACCAATATGTTTGTATTAAGACAATTGAATAATAAGATTAATACAACCGTTATTAGTATGTCTGTAATTTGCTTAATGCTATTTATGACCATAAGTGTCTTATCTAGTAGTTTATCTATCCAAACAACAATGGATTCAGAATTGCAAGAAATGACACCAGTAGATGTGAATTTATATAAGACAGCTAATTTACCAGAAAGCTATGAAGATTCTTATACAGGCAAGATGATATATCCTACGGAAGAACAAATTGAAGATTCCAAACATTCAGTTACTTATACATTAGAAACCAATGGTTATGATATGAATCAATTAAAAGATATTGTAGAAATTCCGATATATGCAATTCCAGAATGGACTTTAAAATATAGTCTAGGAAATTATTATGAAACAGCAAAAGCACAATTTTCAATGCTTATGTATGATACACCAGAAGAAGTTATAAAAGTATCTGATTATAATAAAATTGCAAAATTATATGGGGAAGAACAATATAGCTTAAATGATGATGAATATATTGTACTTTGTGATTTTGATAATATGACAGAATTAAGAAATCAAGCGTTAAAAGAAAATGAAACCATAAAAATTGATGGAAAAACCTTACATGCCAAATATGATGAATGCAAAAGTGGCTTTATAGAAATGTCTGCAAGCCATGTAAACACAGGAATTATATTAGTTCCAGATAGTTTTGAATTAAAAGAAGAATGGAAAGAAGAACAATTTTTAGCAGCAAATTATAATGCCGAAACAGATGAAGAAAAAGAAAAAATAGAAAAAGTACTTACAGGAGAAAATGGTAGTACATTGGAAAAGAATTTAAATGAAAAAGACATAGAATTAGAAGGCATGACAAAGATTAGCCTAATAGAAGCAAGTAAAGGATTAGCAACCATTATCATATTTATTGCAATTTACTTAGGTATTATTTTCTTAATTGCAAGTTCTGCTATTTTAGCATTAAAACAATTAACAGAAAGCTCTGACAACAAGCAAAGATATATGATATTAAGAAAAATTGGTTGTGATGAAAAAATGATAAATCAGGCTCTATTTAGGCAAATATTCATATTTTTCATGTTACCACTAGCCTTAGCTATTATACATTCTATATTTGGAATTAAATTTGTATTATCAATGCTTGCTACATTAGCATCTCCAAATGAATTGTTACCTTCTGTTATTGTAACAGCGGTAATTATTGGTGTGATATATGGATTGTATTTCTTAGCGACGTATATAGGAAGTAAGAACATTATAAAAGAGGAGGAATAAATAATGTTTGGATTCTTTAAATTAATTTTACTAGCCATTGTAGGAATTATAATTGCAGGAGGTGTGTTTTTCTCTAATATTTTTAATAATCAAACTATTTCAAAGGATGATCTAGTAAATAGTTATAGCAACTTTTTGCAAGATACTTCACCTAATGGGCTTACAAAAGATAACAAATTAGAAGGAAAAAGAGAATACGGAATTGATGAATATGTAGGTTCATACAAGGCGAATTACAATGATAAAACAAAAGAAGAAACAATATTTGGAGGAACAACTTTGGATAGAAAAAATGGAAATACAATAAAATTAAAAATAAAACTAGAAAAACAAAGTGGTAATATCGAAATTATTAGTAACGAAGGAACTGAAAGTGAAGTTTTAATAAAGGATACTGGAGAGACTGAAAAGACAGTTGATGTTAAAGAAATGAGCTATTATTTAAAAGTTAAAGTTACAAATTTTACTGGAAATGTCGAAATAGTAGCAGAATAGGAGGATAAGAAAATGGAAGATTTTAAAGAAAAAATTCCAATGATTATTGCAGTAATCATTGTTATAGCCTTAATGATAGGCACATATTACTTTTTATTTGTCCATAAAACAGTATATTATACAAAAATAGATAATACAAAAATAGAGGAATTATCTGGTGATGAGGATATGAGATATCAATATACATTAACTGCATATAACAAAAATGGAAAGGAAAAAGAAATTCAATTTAAAACAAGTAGAGAGTTAAGAGAAGGAGCTTATTTGGAATTAGATGTAATGCAAATGAGAGGTGTTGTTAATTGGAAAGAAGTACAGCAAGAAGAATTACCAGATGATGTTAAAACAGCAATGAATATAAAATAATAAAAAGTTATAAGTTAAAAAGTTTAATCATACATAGAAAAAATAAAATACCAAGATATGAAAAAAGAAATGAGGTGGTAAAGTGAAAAAGATTTTTAAAGTTGTATTTTTCTTAGTATTAATTGGATTAAGTATCGCCTTATTATTCATAGGTAATGGTTACAATATGTACAAAGATGCAATAGAGGATATATCTCTTGAAGAAAAAGTAGCGCAAATACAAGCTAAAGAAAATTATACAACGTTTTCAGAATTACCACAAATGTATGTAAATGCCGTCATTAGTGTAGAAGATAAAAGATTTTATAAACATCATGGAATAGACATACTAGCAATCGGAAGAGCAGCTATAAATGATATAAAGAAAATGGCATACGTAGAAGGTGGAAGTACCATAACGCAACAATTAGCAAAAAATATGTACTTTACACAAGAAAAGAAAATGGAAAGAAAAATTGCAGAAGTTTTTATGTCTTGGCAAATAGAAGACCATTATTCAAAAGAAGAAATATTTGCATTATATGTTAATAGCATTTTCTTTGGTGATGGATATTATACAGTAAAAGAGGCATGTAAGCGGATATTTTCATAAAGAATTAGATGAAATGACAGATTACGAATGTATATTACTTGCAGGAATACCCAATGCGCCATCTGTATATGCACCAACCAAAAATCCAAGACTTGCAAGACAAAGACAGAGGCAGGTAATGGAAAAGATGATAGAAAATGGGTATTTGACACAAAAAGAAGCAGATGAAATTTTACAACAAACAGAATAAAAAGTACTAATTGTGGATGAACACAATTAGTATAAAATCCTCCTTTTATTTTTGATAGAGAGCTACCAGAGTGGCTCTTTTTATTGTATAGGAAAAATCGACCTTTATCTTGACCACATATAAGATTTTTCCGTATACAACAAGGTTAGGCTTCTTATATTCGTCCGAGCGAAGCGAGTGACATGTGCTTTGCAGTTGCTCAGAAGAATTACTTAGCAAAATGCCTTTCTTATAATTTTTTACTTTAAGTACTGTCATATTAATGAGTTGATAATCATCATGATTTATGATAACATTCTGATGATAACTATAATTTATGGAGGCAAATATGGAAAATGAATTCATGGAAACAATTAAACTTGTAAAAAGACCCAATAGAAAAATTAGTGAAATAGAACCTATCAAAGAGTTTGGTATAAATTTAATTAAAGAGAGTAGTGCTAGTGAAATGATAGATCAAATTGTAGAAGAACCATTAAGAAAAGCATGCAAAGAATTGAAAAAGAAAGGCATTGAAACAGTCATGAGTAGTGCGAATAAAAATAATTTATTAAAAGAAGGAGAAAAAGTATTAGAAAAAGAAGATGTAAAAGGAAAAGAAATGTTTCTAGATGCGCCTACTTATGAGAGTGCAGGTAGGGGATATGCCTGGATTATGATTAATTTTGCTAATTTATCAGACGAGAACAAAGAAGTACTATTTTCATTGGAAAAAACCAAAAATGATGAAGGAGATAATATAGGAGAAAGAATTGTATGGTTTGTAGAGGGGAAAACATTTATGGACATTTTGAATAAAGGACAAAATAATGAGATAAAAAGTAATTTGGATAAGAAATTTGAAGAACACGCATTTGTTCTAAAATATAATAGTGATAGATATCCTAAAAAGGTTGTATTTTTAAGAATGCCAATCCATAATGAAACTACGGTAATAGATGTAGAAAGCTATTTTGACAAATTAATAGAAAGATTAAAACAGCAACAGCTGCCAATAGTCAACCCAAGTATAGAAAAAGGAATGGAAATTTAATATATAAGAAAGGGGAAAGGAGATTTTTATGATTGAAATTATATTTGAAAAAGAGAAAAATAGAGCAATAGCACTTGATGGCACAACACAAATAGGAGAATGTGATTTTTTAGAAACAGAAGAGTATTGGAATATAACACATACAGAAGTGGATAATCATTATCAAGGACAAGGAATTGCAAGAAAATTAGTAGAATGTATTATAGAGAATGCCAAAAAAGAGAATAAAAAGCTTATTGCAGAATGTTCTTATGCAAAAAAAGTGCTTGAAAAATGCAAGGAATTTTAACTTATCAATAAAATTAAATGAATTTTAATAAAATGATTGACAAAGCCATAAATATATCATATAATACAAACAACAGTTTGCTAAAACTTATAGGTAAAACATCTGTGTGGCTTACACAGAAACAAATGGCAGAATTATTTGATAAAGATAGGAGAACAATTACAAGGCATATACAAAGATGAAGAATTAGAAGAAAACGCAGTATGCTCATTTTTTGAGCATACTGCAGAAGACGGAAAAAAATATAATATTACAATTTAGATATGATTATTTCGGTAGGATACAGAGTGAACAGTAAGCGAGGAATTGCTTTTAGAAAATGGGCAACAAAAATTTTAAAAGACTACATGTTAAAAGGATATGCCGTAAATCAAAAAAGATTAGAATATCTAGAAAAAACAATAAAACTAATTGATATAGCAAATCGTATGGAAGACAGATTAGAAAACAATGATGCAAAAGAAATCTTAAAAGTCATTGGTGACTATTCAAAAGCATTAGATTTGCTAGATGATTATGACCATAGAACACTTAAGAAAATTAAAGGAAATATAGATGAAAGAAGAATCCAATATCGTGATTGTATTGATATTATAAATAAACTTAGATTTAATGAAGAAAGTACATTATTTGCAGTAGAAAGAGATAAAGGACTAGAATCTATTATTGGAAATATATATCAAAGTTTTTCAGGGCAAGACATATATAAAAGTATAGAAGAAAAAGCAGCCAATTTCTTATATCTAACAGTTAAAAACCATGTCTTTGCAGATGGAAATAAAAGAATAGCAGCCACATTATTTATATATTTTTTAAACTTTTACGGGATTTTATATAAAGATGGAAAACAAACAATTGACAATAATACATTAACAGCCTTAACTATTGTTAATAGCCGAATCTAATCAATCCAAAAGAGAAGGAAGTATTAATTGATTTAGTTATGAATTTTTTAAATACTGATTAAAGATATAGAATAGATGATACATTAAATAAGAGTAACTCTATTGAGAGTTACTCTCATTTGTGCTAATATAAGGTTGTAAATCATAATTTTCAAGGAAGTGTTAGCATTGAATATAGAAGAAAAAATCTTTAGAAGGATGAAATTAAATAAAGAAAAATTAATTTCTTATGGATTTATAAAAGAAAAAGAGGGATATCATTATAGCAAAAAATTTATGAAAGACACATTTAGAGCAGATATTTACATAGATTTAAATGGCAATGCGCAAGGAAAGGTATATGATTTAGATATAGAAGAAGAATATACCAATTTTCGTGTAGAAGATTCTGTAGGAGAATTTGTCAATACGGTAAAAGAAGAATATATAAAGATTTTAAAAGATATAGCCAATCATTGCTTTGAAAAAGAATATTTTATTTATAAGCAATCAAACCGAATAACAAAATTGATAAAAGAAACATATCAGGTAGAACCTGAATTTTTATGGAAAAAGTTTCCGAACGATGGTGTTTTTAGAAATGCAAGGAGTCAGAAATGGTTTGGTATTATTATGAATATTGATAAGAGTAAGATCATTTCAAAAGAAAAAGGAGAAATTGAAGTATTAAATGTAAAATTGGATGATGAGGTACCCAAATATCTAGAGCAAAAAGGGATTTATCCAGCTTATCATTTAAGTAAAAAAAGCTGGGTAAGTATTATATTAGATGATACCTTGTCAGACGAGAAAATTATGAAATTAGTAGATATCAGTTATGGAGCATCAAATGTAAAAGGAGAATGGATTGTTCCAGCAAATCCTAGATATTATGATGTGGTACATGCTTTTGATAATACAGATACCATTACATGGAAACAATCGAATCATATACAAAAAGGAGATACAGTATATTTATATGTAGCACAACCATATTCTGCTATTTTATTCAAATGTATGGCTGTAGAAACAGATATACCGTATACATATCAAGATGAAAATTTATCTATCACACAGATTATGAAACTAAAATTATTAAAACGATATGATAAAGAAGAATATTCATTTGAAACATTAAAAAAGTATGGTGTAAATGCTATTAGAGGACCAAGAAGTATTACAAGTAAATTGAGTAAGGAGTTAAATAAGAAATGATAAAAGAATTAAACCTCAACCATAAACAGGTAAGTATACAATATCCGAAAACAGATATAAAGGAATTACCAGTTGTCATATTACATGCATATAATGAGGAAGAAGGAAGAGCTGTTTTTGAAAAGTGTGAAAAATTGCATTGTCCTGATTTTATACTAATTTCCATCTCTCATTTAGATTGGAATGATGAGATGACACCATGGTTTGCTCCAAAACTAAATAAGCATGATGAAGATTGTTTAGGAAAAGCAGATGAATATATAGAGGAATTAACCAAGGAAATTATACCTAAGGTAGAAAATTACATAAAAAAGGATTTACAAAAAATAATAGCCTATTATGCTATTGCTGGCTATTCATTAGGTGGATTATTTGCTGTATATGCTACATATAAAACAGACATATTTAAGAAAGTTGCATCTGCTTCAGGTTCTTTTTGGTTTCCTGATTTTGTAGAATATATTAAGAAAAATAAAATGAAATCTAAAATTCAAAGTATGTATTTTTCACTAGGAAATAAAGAAAGTAAAGTTAGAAATCAAGTCTTAGCAACAGTAGAAGAACATACAAAAGAAATAGAAAACATATATCATTCTCAAGGAATAAAAACCATATATGAAGAAAATGAAGGAAATCATTTTTACGAGCCAGATTTAAGAATGGCTAAAGGAATTAAATGGATATTAAAAGAGGAGTAAACGTATGAGAAATCTAAATAAAAATCGTAGAATATATAAAGGACATAGTTTAGTTGAAGATGTAGGAGATTATACAGTAGTAGACATAGAAACAACCAGTTTGGATTCTTTTCATGGAGAGATTCTTGAAATTAGTGCGATTAAAGTTAGAAATAAAGAAGAGGTAGACAATTTTTCTGAGCTTATTAGAACGAATGAGGAACTTGGATATTTTACAACAAACTTAACAGGAATTACCAATGAAATGATGTTGAAAGAAGGAAAAGAATTAGAAGAGGTTTTACAAAACTTTAAAACATTTTTAGGAAATGACATCATTGTTGGGCATAATGTTAATTTTGATATTAATTTTCTTTATGATAATATGGAAGAACATATAGATACTTATTTATCAAATGACTATGTTGATACTTTAAGAATTGCAAGAAAAGTGCTTCCAAATTTAATGCATCATAAATTAGATGATTTAATTACCTATTTTCATTTAACGAAAAGAAATGAACATAGAGCATTAAATGATTGTGTATTAACCAATCAAGTATATATAAGATTAAGTAAAATGATCTAATATTTATAGATATTATTTATTTTGAAATTCTTTTTGCAATTCATTTAAAAATGTTTCAGAAGCCTTAGAAAATACCTGATATTTTTTCCAAACCATAATCAAGTTTGTTTTTAAATTAGGGGTAAGAGGTTTAAAGCATAAGTTATTATCTTCTGTCATACTAACTAATTTATCAAGAGTTAAAGCACTTCCAAATCCTTCTTCAACAAAAAAAGAAGCATTGTAAATCAAATTATATGTTGCAACAATATTTAATTTTTCTATGTTGTGACCAAACCAACCAGCAAGCTCGTTATTATCAAGAGCTTGTTTAGAACAAATTAAAGGAACATTTAAAAGT
Source organism: uncultured Clostridia bacterium (assembly GCA_944386365.1). Taxonomy (GTDB): domain Bacteria; phylum Bacillota; class Clostridia; order TANB77; family CAG-508; genus CAG-269. The sequence goes on along the minus strand of CALXAT010000001.1, from coordinate 374,466 downwards.
GTATCAGGTGTTATATTAGTAAGTGTTGCTAATGGACTATCTTTTCTCATTAAAAGTCCCCAAGTATTGTAGGCAGGTAATTTGATATAATTATATTTTTTAATATCAGAAGGTTCGAAAAGGATACCAAAATCAATAAGACCTTTATCTAATTTTTCTATAACATCTTCACTATTTCCACTAAATAAATGATAATGGATATGAGGATATTTTTTTGTAAATTTGTACATATTTTGGCAATATCTTTCATAGCATCTGTTTCAGCAGCACCAATATAGACATCTCCAACGATAATTTCATCAGATTTTTTTAATTCAGATTCTGTTTTTTCGACTAATTCAATAATTTCGCTAGCTCTTTTACGAAGAAGAATGCCATCTTCTGTTAAAGTGATTCGTCTTTTACCTCTGATAAATAATTTTTTTCCAATTTCATCTTCCAATTCCATTAATTGTTTAGAAAGTGTAGGTTGAGTTATATGCAAAGATTCAGCAGCTGCTGTAATATTTTCTTCTCTAGCAACCTCTAAAAAATATCGTAAAACTCTTAATTCCACAACAGATACCTCCTATAAGATTTATCTTTATATAGATATATTTTAAATATCTAACTTCCAGGGAACTTTGAAGTGTGTTACCTAAAGTTCATAATAATTATAATTTTTTTTATCATTCCTGTCAACTATGATAGACCATGCAAAATAAGTATTGGCTATTTTTAAAATGATCGAGTATAATTAATATGAAATAAGAAAATAACATTGCTATATGTGTCATTTTGTTTCACAATTGTTATATGAAAATAAGAATTTGAATGATAAGAAAGGGTTATTAATATGATAAATGGAGATGAAGATAAAAAAGAGGCATTGACTCAAAATTTGCAGGATGCAGGTTGTAATCAAAAAATCATAGATAAATTTTTCGATTTATTAGATAAAAAACAATTTGATCAAATTTTTATCTTACTTAGAAAATATAGAAATACATTATTAAACAATATACATAAACAACAAAAGGAGATTGATATATTAGATTATCTTGTTATAAACTTAAAAAAAGAAAATTTATAAAGGAGGAACATATGACAAGGAAAAAATGGGGAATGGTTACGATTATCATCATTGTATGTATCTTACTTAGTATTACAGGATATTTATTTTTTACCACAGCAAACAAGGATAGTGAAGAAGAAATAAATCAGGAGGTGACAAATATGAACGAGAATAATGAGAATTTACAAAATAAAGAATATGACATGAAGGATATGAAAACATTTAACTTTGACTCCAAAACAGTTACTTTAAATAGTGGATATGAAATGCCTTTAAATGGTATTGGAACATATAGCTTAACAGGAGAGGAATGTTATAATTCTATAATAAGTGCTTTAAATTCAGGTGTTAGATTAATTGATACAGCATATATGTATCATAATGAAGAAGAAATAGGAAGAGCAGTTAGAGATTCTAATATTCCAAGAGAGGAAATTTTTATTACAACCAAATTATATCCAAACCAATATGATGCCCCAGAATCAGCAATTGAGCTAGCATTAGATACACTAGATGTAGGGTATATTGATTTATTATTGCTACATCATCCAGGAGAAAATGATGTAAAAGCATATAAAGCGATGGAACAAGCTGTTCAAGAGGGAAAAGTGCGTTCTATTGGATTATCAAATTGGTATATAGAGGAACTAGAAGAATTTTTACCACAGATTACAATTATGCCAGCTGTCGTACAAAATGAAATTCACCCATATTATCAGGAATTAGATGTTGTTCCATATATTCAAGATAAAGGAATTGTTGTAGAAGGATGGTATCCGTTTGGAGGAAGAGGACATACCAGTGAATTATTAAATGATGAAACAATAGTAAAGATTGCCCAAAATCATAATGTAACACCAGCACAAGTAATTTTAAGATGGAATTTACAAAGAGGTGTTGTTGTTATCCCAGGTTCAAGTAATCCAGAACATATAAAAGAAAATACGAAAATATATGATTTCAAACTAACAGATGAAGAAATGCAATTAATGGAAAGTTTAAATCGTGATGAGAAACATGACTGGTATTAAAAAAGATATTTTTAGTTAAATTGATAATAATAAAGAAAGGAATAACAAAAATATGAAAAAGAAAAAAATGGTAGCCATATTTATGTTTCTTGTAATTTTACTTTTACTAGTAATATTGATAATTTTAAGAATAAGGAACTCAAATGAGAATAAAAATTCAAACGAAATAAACACACAAAATTTTACAAATATCAATAATACTAATGATATAATTACGAATGAAAGTCAAAATTCAGAGAGTATAGAACAAAATAATTTAGAAAATCTCATAATAAGTAATGAAGAAAATTTGATGGAAGGAAGTGAAAATATGAATAATCAAAGTGAAGATATTAAGATAAATCTAATTGTAAATAATAAAACATTTAGTGCAACTTTAAATAACAATGAAACAGTAAAAGAGCTCATTTCAATGTTTCCAATGACATTACATATGAGTGATTTAAATGCAAATGAAAAATATCATTATTTGGATTCAAGCCTAGTAACCAATAGCAGTAACCCAAGAAGAATCAATGCAGGAGATATAAAATTATATGGAAGTAATTGTTTAGTTGTATTTTATGATAGTTTTAACACATCATATAGTTATACAGATTTAGGAAAAGTAGATAATGGGAATGGGTTTATTTCTGAATTAGGTAGAGGAGATGTCACCATCACATTTGAACTTGCTAATTAAATTGAAATTTTATAATCAAAAAAATTATATATGAAAGGATGAGTTGATGTGGAAACAAAAAATATAATAGAAAATAAAACATTTGATGAAGAAAGAGCCTTATATAATTTAAAAGATACAGAAGTTATCAACTGTACATTTGCAGGTAAACAAGATGGAGAATCTGTATTAAAAGAAACAAGAAATATATCTGTAAAAGATTGTACTTTTTCTTTAAGATATCCATTATGGCATGCTAAAAAATACGAATTAATTCATTCTACTTTTGATGAAAAAACAAGAGCACCAATATGGTATTCTGATAATGGCGTAATAGATAATTGCGATTTAGAAGGAATAAAATTATTAAGAGAATGTAATCATACTCAGATTAAAAATTCAAATATTATTTCTCCAGAGTTTGGGTGGAAATGTAATGATATTTATATGGAAGATACAAAAATCCAATCAGAATATATTTTTCTAGATAGTCAAAATGTTAAATTAAAAAATGTAGAATTTCAAGGAAAATATTCTTTTCAATATATGGAAAATTTAGAAATAGAAAATTGTAAATTAGATACCAAGGATGCTTTCTGGCATAGTAAAAATGTAACTGTAAAAGATTCTATTGTTAAAGGCGAATATTTAGCATGGTTTTCAGATGGTTTAACACTTATAAACTGTAAAATAATCGGTACGCAACCACTTTGCTATTGTAAAAATTTAAAATTAATCAATTGTACAATGGAAGATACAGACTTAGCATTTGAATATTCAGAAGTAGAAGCAGATATCAAAGGTAATGTCATATCGATAAAAAATCCAAAATCAGGAATTATTACGGTGGATTCTGTGGGAGAAATTATAAATGAAGATTCTATTATGGAAGTTAATGGAAAAGTCGTTATAAGAAATAATAATAAATAAAGTTGTTTAAAATAATTAATAATATAGTAAAATTTATAAAAAATAGAAAGGAAGGAAAATATTATGGAAGAAACATTAAATTTAACGCAAGAATGGGATAAAACATTCCCAAAAAGTGAAAAAGTAAATCATAGAAAGGTAACATTTCATAATCGTTATGGAATCACATTAGCAGCAGATTTATATGAGCCAAAAGATGCACAAGGAAAATTACCAGCAATTGCTGTATGTGGACCTTTTGGAGCAGTTAAAGAACAAGCATCAGGATTATATGCCCAAGAGATGGCAGAAAGGGGATTTTTAACAATCGCATTTGACCCATCTTTTACAGGAGAAAGTGGAGGAACAGTTCGTTATGTGGCATCTCCAGATATCAATACAGAAGATTTTTCAGCAGCAGTAGACTTTTTATCTGTACAAGAAAATGTTGATCCAGAAAGAATTGGAATTATAGGAATTTGTGGTTGGGGTGGAATGGCTTTAAATGTAGCTGCGATGGATACAAGAATCAAAGCAACTGTTACATCAACCATGTATGACATGAGTCGTGTAAATGCAAATGGATATTTTGATAGTGTGGATGAAGATGCACGTTATGAATTAAAGAAAAGTTTAAATGCACAAAGAATAGAAGATTATAAAAATGGAAGCTATAAAAGAGCAGGTGGTGTAGTAGATCCACTTCCAGAAGATGCACCATTTTTTGTGAAAGATTATTATGATTATTATAAAACAGAACGTGGATATCATAAAAGATCATTAAATTCAAATGATGGATGGAATATGACATCTTCATTATCTTTTATCAATATGCCAATATTACAATATAGTCATGAAATTCGAAATGCTGTTTTAATGATACATGGAGAAAAAGCACATTCTTGCTATTTTAGTAAAGATGCATTTAAAAATATGACTGAAAACAGCAAATATACAGATAATAAAGAATTAATGATTATTCCAAATGCCGTTCATACAGACTTATATGACAAAGTAGATATCATTCCTTTTGATAAAATAGAAGAATTCTTTAAAGAAAATTTAAGATAAAAAAATGCTTTATACGATCAAATATACTATGAATGGCTTGTTTAACAAGTATTAGCAGAAAATAACATCTTAGAAGAATTATTTTATACATTTAGTATAGAATAATTCTTTTTTAGTAATATAAAAATAAGAACTTAGTTTGTGTATAATTCTTATAAAAATAATTGTGAAACTTAAAAAAATATGATATATTGTACTGGAATAAAAAGAATAAGAATTTATAGAGATAAATGGAGAGAAAAAGTATGATAAATTTTGAAGAAATTAAAGAAGTTGAAATACCTAATTTAAATAATGGAAAAGGAACAACGAAAGCAAACATGTTTATGGACAATACTATCAAAATTATGAAATCTACTTTAGAAAAAGGGGCGTTCAATTGGTATTTACACACATAATACAAGTTGTGAAGTAATATATGTTTTACAGGAATTGCAAAATGCACATTAGATGGAAAAGAAGAAATTGTAAAAAAAGGAGAATGTCATTATTGTCCTAAAGGGAGTACACATTCTATTGAAAATATAGGAGAGGAAGATTTAATAATATTTGATGTAGTTCCAGAACAATAATTGATAGATAATAAAAAATAAAATAATGGAGAAGCATATGGAAAAGAAAAATAAAAAGCAGATAATTGTCTTTGGAGGATGCTTTAATCCACCATTAAACTCACACTTTTCACTTGCAGAGCAAATGGTAGTAGAATATCCAGAAATTGAAAAAATCATATTTGTTCCCGTAAACAGCCAATATGAAAAAATAGACTTGATTGAAAATGAGCATCGTTATCAGATGCTAAAAACAGTTTGCGATAGAAATGAAAAATTCGAAGTATCTAGAATTGAAATAGATAGTAAAAGACAATTGTATACAGTCGAAACATTACAGCAATTACAAGAAAAATATACAGATTATGAAGTGGCTTTTTTAACAGGGAGTGATAATCTAAAAACCTTGAATACATGGAAAAAAGCAGATGAGCTTACTAGAAATTTTAAAATATATATCTTAGAAAGAGAAAATGACAATATGGAAGAAATTATTGAAAATAATATATTTTTAAAAAATCATAAACAAGCTTTTATAAAAGCAAAAGAGACAATAAAAAGTAATTTAAGTTCAACATTTGTAAGGGAAAAAATTAAGGCGGGCAAAAGCATTCGATATTTAACACCAGATGAAGTTATCTTATATATACAAGAACATCAGTTGTATAGATAATGTTTAATTGTGTCCAATTGGGAATGTTTCTTTTTAAGATATTTTTATGCAAACAAAGTTTGGCTTGGTAAATATTTTTTGAAGATAATTTATAAAATATGCAAGCTATTTATGTATTTTAAATTGAAAAAAATGAAGGAGAAGAATGTTATGTTAGAGAAAGAAGAATTAGAAAAACAAGCCCAAAATGCTGTTACATGGATTAAGGAATATGTAAAACGAATTGGAGCAAAAGGGGTTGTTGTTGGAAATAGTGGAGGAAAAGATTCCGCGACAGTTATTGCTATGGCAACAAAAGCATTGGGAAAAGAGAATGTAATTGCTGTATCTATGCCATGTCATTCCATTTCTCATGATTTTGAAGATGCAAAATTGGTAGCAGATACCTTTGACGTGAAATTTTTGAAAGTAGACTTAAGTAATACATATAATGAAATGGAAAAAGAAATACAATCTGCAATGGGAAAAAACTTATCAAAAGAAGCAACAATTAATATGAAACCAAGATTAAGAATGACCACATTATATGGAATAGCACAAAGTTTAGGTTACTTAGTAATTGGAACAGGAAATCTTTGTGAAGCAATGGTAGGATATACAACGAAATGGGGAGATAATAGTTCAGACTTTAATCCAATTGGAAACTTTACAGTTGATGAAGTTTTAGCCATTGGAAAATATTTAGGTGTTCCAGAGAAAATATTAAAAAAGGCGCCAAATGATGGATTAGGTGGAAAAACAGACGAAGAAAAAATGGGAATCCAATATAGCCAAATTGCAGAAATGATAGAAACAGGTAATACAGATGAAAATGCAAAAAAAGAAATTTTAAAAAGATACAATGCGTCAAAACATAAAAGGAAGTTGGTTCCTGTTTATACTTTTAAAAGAAAAAATTATTTAAAAGATGTAGAAAATAAGGAGAATAAGTAAATGGCAACTTTTGAAGATTTTATGAAATTGGATATTAGGGTAGGAACAATTTTAAAAGCAGAAGAATTTAAAAAAGCAAAAAAACCAGCATATAAATTAGAAATTGATTTTGGAGAAGAAATTGGAATTAAGAAATCATCAGCACAAATTACGAACCTATATACTCCAGAGGAATTAATAGGAAAACAAATACTGGCAGTCGTTAACTTTCCCAAAAAACAAATTGCAGATTTTTTATCAGAGGTATTAGTTTTAGGAACATATAGTAAAAAAGGAGTTATATTAATTACACCAGATAGAAAAGCGACAAATGGAGATAAACTTGGGTAGGAGCAGGGAAAATAATGATTGAACAATTGAACGAGAAAGATATAAATCAAATTATGGATATTTGGTTAAAAGAAAATAAAAGAACACATAACTATATTTCTGAAGAATACTGGGAAAGCAATTTTGAAGGTGTGAAAAAAGAAATTCTAAAGGCAGAAATTTATGTTTATAAGGAAAAAGAAGAAATATGTGGATTTATAGGATTATCTCGTACATATATTGCGGGAATATTTGTTAAAAAAGAAAAACAATCTATGGGAATAGGAAGTAAATTAATAGAGTATTGTAAATCAAAATATTCAGAACTAATGTTAAAAGTATATGTGAAAAATAAAAGAGCAGTGGCATTTTATGAAAGAAAAGAATTTAAAGTTATAAAAAAGGAAATAGACGAAAAAACAAATGAAAAAGAATATGTAATGGCATGGAAAAAATAAAAGGAGAGAGTTATATGAAAAAAAAGAAGGGTATCAAAATAGGCATAGTTGTTTGCATTTTAATATTTATGGTAGCAATGATGTTTTCAATTTATAAATTTGGTGTTATTAATCCTATTTCTTCTGGTATTGGTATGTTAAGAGTGTTAGTTACTAATACGGATTATGTGGTTGTTCAACGTTTTCCATATCGTGTTGTATTTGCTAATCCAGAAGGTTCTCAAGATGCGTTAGATAATTATATGAAAAAAAGAGGATTCGAGGAATTAGAAAGCATGCAAATGGGAAGTACATTAATATATTGCAAAGATAATACAGTAGAGAAAATAAATTATACAGTAAATGGGTATTATTCAATGTGGAGTTGGCAGTAATAAAGTATAAATAAATAGAATATAATGAATTTAGGAGGAATCTAATATGGAAAAGAAGAAATTAAATATTGTTGTAGAAAAATGTCCACAAAATCATACATGTCCAGCAGTAAAAGTCTGTCCAGTTGGTGCATTAAGCCAAGAAGATTTCCAAGCACCAAAGATTGATTACGAAAAATGCATTAGCTGCGGAAAATGTTCAGACTTTTGTCCAAAGCAAGCATTAGTTTTAAAATAAAAATTTTAAATTAGCAAAAAAAAGAAATAAATGAATTAATTTTCACTTATTTCTTTTTTGATATAAATGGCATAAGCACAAGAAAGTAAAACGGATTTTAACAAATATTTACGATCATTTGTAGAATAGTTATCAATGAAGTCTGTTTTATTAAATACACAATCTAAAGCCTTTTCAAATAACTTACAAAAATTATCATATGCAATTTCAATTGGCGCACTTTCTAAGGCCAATCTAATTAATATTTTTATATCATTCATTTTATAAACTTCTTTTAAAACGCAAATGACAAAAAATTGAGCCAAATGATTTTTGTTGTATTTTTTCTTGATAGGTGGTTCTATAATCTTATTTTTAACATAATTATTAATCATATTTTTGGTTAAGATAAGTGCATCTTCCTCAGAATTTGAATTCGATAAGAAAGAAGATAATGTTTCATTTACCAAGGTAACGACTTGATCTAAATATAAATCCACATTAGGTAATTCTTTCCATCTAGGAATATGTAATTTTATTATTTCCTTACTCATATTTTTTCAGTCCTTTATTTTAATTTTTATTTTATAAAACATTTATAATATTTCATAAAATTTTCACAATCTTCAAAAAATCCCTAAAATAATATATATACATATATATTATCATGCTTAAAACAGATAGTCAATATTGACAAAGTTATAGCTATGTGTTAATCTGGTTTAGAAAACTAGATTGGAGAGTTTTAAATATGAAAAATCAATTAAGAGAAGTTCCAAAATTTGAGAACATAAAAGAAATTATTTATAATTCTGTAAAGTTATATCCAGAGAATATAGCTTTTACTATCAAAGAGAAAAAAGAAGAAAATAAAGTAGAATATAAAAATATTACATATACACAATTATTAGAAGATATAAATGCACTAGGAACAGCATTATATGAAAAAGGTTTAAAAGGAAAAAGAATTGCGATTATTGGAAAAAATCAATATCATTGGACAATTTCACATTTAGCTTGTTTATTAGGTGGCATTGTTTCTGTTCCATTAGATAAAGATTTACAAATTAATGAGTTAGAAGAATCCCTAATGAGAAGCAAAGTAGATGGTATTATCTTTGATGAAAAATTAACAGATAAAATACAAGTGATTAAAAAAAATCAAAAAACAAATATCCATGAATATATTTGCATGAGTCATATAGATGGTTTTGAAGATGTTGAGCAATTACTTAAAAATGGAAAAGAAATTTTAAAAACAGGAAATCAAGACTTTATCAATCATGAAGTTGATTCAAAAGGAATGAGCATCTTATTATTTACATCTGGAACAACTTCTAAATCAAAAGCGGTTATGTTATCACAATATGGAATTGCAACAAATGTCTATGATATGCAAATTGTAGAAACCTTTTTACCAACAGATGTCAATATTGCCTTTCTACCATATCACCATATATTTGGTTCAACTGCTATGGTAGTTATGTTAGCATGTGGTGTAAAAACTGTATTTCCAGATGGCTTACGATATATTAAACAAAATTTATTGGAATATCAAGTGTCTGTATTTGTAGGTGTTCCTTTATTAGTAGATAAAATGTATGCCAATATTGAAAAAGAAATTGAGAAACAAGGAAAAACAAAATTAATCAAAGTGGCAGTAAAAATTAGTAATTTCTTATTAAAATTCCATATTGATATCAGAAGAAAATTATTTAAACAAATTATTGATGGACTAGGTGGTAAAATGCGATTTGTTGTTGCAGGAGGCGCACCATTTGACAGTAGAACAGAGAGAAAATTCAATGAGTTTGGAATCCATATGGTACAAGGATATGGATTAACAGAAACATCACCAGTTATTGCGGCTGAAAATGATCAATATGCTAAATATGGGTCAGTAGGAATTCCTATGAAACATACAGAAGTAAAGATTGCAGATAAAGATGAAAAAGGAATAGGAGAAATTACCGTAAAAGGTCCAAATGTGATGTTGGGATATTATGAAAATGAAGAAGCAACAAAAGAAGTATTAAAGAATGGATGGTTCCATACAGGAGATTTAGGATATATAGACAAAGATGGTTTTTTATTTATTACAGGTAGAAAAAAAGATATGATTGTTTTGAAAAATGGCAAAAAAGTATTTCCAGAAGAATTAGAAACTTTAATTAATCGAAATGAAGAAATAGAAGAATCCTTTGTATATGGAATGCCAGACAAAGTAGATAAAAGCAAGATAAAAGTGGCAGTAGAAGTTGTATATAACAAAGAAATTGTAAAAGAAAAATATGGAGATATTTCAAAAGAAGATTTATATAAAATTATCTGGAATAAAATAAAAGAAGTCAATAAAACCTTACCAAAATATAAATACATTATGCATATGATTTTAACAGAGGAACCATTAATTAAAACAACAACACATAAAACCAAGAGAAATGAAGAATTGAAAAAAGTTTTGGAACATTAGGGACGTGCCAAATCGTTTCAAAATGAAACCAAAAGGGACAGACATACAATAAGAGGTAGAGTAAATATTTTTTGACAAAAAACATAAAAAAGTATAATATAGAAACGAACTTGATAGAGATTGGAAAAAAATAAGAAAATAAAATGGGGAATTAAAAATGAAAGTAAAGCCAGATAATAAAAAGAGGATAGATAAAAAAGAGGTAGGAGAAGGAATAGAAGAATTACTAATTAGGTTAAGAAGTGAAAAAGGTTGGTCACGAGTAGAATTAATGTCAAAACTATCAGATAAAACTATAAAGGAAAAAGATATTAAAAAGTGGGAAATTGGACTAGAATATCCGGATTTAGACATGATATACGAATTATCAGCAATTTATCAAGTACCAAGTGAAAAATTTGTGGAAGCAAAAAACAATAGTTATGTAAAAGGGTTAGGTTCTATTAATATGCTGTTAACAAAGTGGATATGTTATCTTTTGGATGTTTCTATTAAAGTTGCGATGGTATTATTGGTTTTATTTTATGTTATAATGCTTTTCTTAGCATTCGGCGCTTTTGCATTTATCGGTGCACAAGTGAAAAAATCAGGGATATAAAAATTTAACAAATAAAAAACATAGCTGTTTATATTAGCTATGTTTTTTGTTTTAACTAAAAGATTTTTATTTAATCTAAAAACTCAATACCATTAGATGAAATTTTAGAAACTCTTGCTAAAGAGTAAACATCTAAATTTAAATCTTCTAATTTTTTTCTTCCATCTTGAAAAGATTTTTCAATCACAATTCCAATACCTGCAACAGAAGAACCGGCTTCTTTTAAAATTCGGTAAGCACCCATTGCAGCTTGCCCATTTGCAAGAAAATCATCAATAATTAAAATGTTGTCATTTTCAGATAAATATTTTTTTGAAGCCATTAGCATGTAATCAGTGTTTTTGGTAAAAGAATGCACAGGCGTTTGAATGGTTGTTTCTGTATCTAAAATAGCAGAAGATTGTTTTTTGAAGATAACCAAAGGAACATCTAATTTCAGTGCAGTTGCATAAGCAGGTGCTATTCCAGATGATTCAATCGTAACTACTTTTGTAATGTTTTTTTCTTTAAAGTAATCAGCAAATTCTTTTCCGATTAAATCCATTAATTTTGTATCTACTTGATGATTTAAAAAATTATCAACTTTTAAAACATTTTCATTGATAACAATACCATCATTTTTAATTTTTTCTTTTAATAAATCCATACAAGATCAGCTCCTATTATATATTTATGAAAACTATTATATCATAAGATGTCGAATTTTGACAAGATTAATGGAAATTTGTATTATGGATTTTATTTTTATTATCCGTATAATGGGAAGTATACATAAAAATAATCAATTAAATGCATTTATCTATACTCAAAAATAGAAAGAAAAAAGACTTGTATTTGTTGGTAAATTTGAACTTTTCAGCATTTTGTGGTATAATTAAAGTACATTTGAGTAGTAAACCTCGTGTTTGCATCAAATGCGGTAACAGTAATATAAAAAAAATTTTTTGGAGGATTGGAAAAATGATGAACAAAGAAAAAGAAGAGTTAATGCGGCTGAACAAAGAGTCAGGTTACTATGTGGAGGAAATCTATGATGATGATACGGAAGCAGTTGTTTGCATTATTCCTAATCTGTCGGATTCAGGACTTGCTGTCTCGGACGAAATGTTCCGGAAAGCGTGTGGATGCAAAGGTCACGTAAAAGACTTCCACGCTATCATGTCGATGGCTGTGGAAGACCTGGTTACTTTCGAAAGGAAAGGAAATAGTTGGACTCATAGGATAAGTCCAATGAACGTGAGAAAAGACTTCTACTATGAGACGGAAAGTCTCGCCATGGAGGTCACCAGGGTGGAATTCCTGAAGTACATCCTGTTACGGGATGGTCGGGAATGGTTTAATCCGGCACTGAAAAAGGCGTTAACTGCCGATACTCTCAAATTCAAAATGAAGGAGCAGATGACAACAACGTTTGTCTGCTTGCTAAAATTAAAGAAAGGGTCATGATGACCTTTTCTTTTTTATCTAAAAGTGAGCCTTTGAATGTAAAAGAATATAAAGTATAATATAAAAATAAATATAAGTTTGAGTTATAATCAGTGAAGAAATTAAATGATAAAATTAAATTCATAAAATCTTCACAAAATTTTCTTGACAAACACAAAAAAAAGATATATGATAAAACCGAAATTAGGAATGGTTCCTAATTTTAAGGAGAGATTTATGAACAACTATTCCAAACAAAGAGAAGCCATACTAGATGTTATGAAAGAAAACCTAGTACATCCAACGGCTGAGGAAATTTATCAGTTAGTGTTAGAAAAAGAACCTCAGATAAGTAAAAGTACAGTATATAGGAATATTAACATCTTAGTAGAATTAGGAGAAATCAAAAAATTAAATATGACAATAGGACCAGACAGATATGACTATTTATATAAAGAACATTCTCATGCAATCTGTGAGAAATGTGGGAACATATTTGATTTCTATTATAATTTTAATAAAGATGAAATATCAAAAGAGTTATTAAAACAAATAGGAAACAATATGGATATAAATAGTATTACAATTTATGGAATATGTGAAGATTGTAAATCAAATAATAAAAAATAGGGAGGAATTAAAATGGAAGAAATTAATTTAGCAGGAACAAAAACTGAGAAAAATTTAATGGAGGCTTTTGCAGGAGAATCACAAGCTAGAAATAAATATACATATTTTGCATCTAAAGCTAGAAAAGAAGGATATGAGCAAATCGCAGCTATATTTGAAGAAACAGCTCAAAACGAAAAAGAACATGCAAAAATGTGGTTCAAATTATTACAAGGTGGAGATATTAAATCTACAGTAGAAAACTTAAAAGCAGCAGCAGATGGAGAAAACTATGAATGGACAGATATGTATGACAGAATGGCTAAAGAAGCTAAAGAAGAAGGATTTAACCATATTGCATATTTATTTGAAGAAGTAGGAAAAATTGAAAAAGAGCATGAAGCTAGATACAAAAAATTAATCGAAAATGTTGAAGGCGGATTAGTATTTAGCCGTGATGGAGATAGAATTTGGAAATGTAGAAACTGTGGACATATTGTTATTGGAAAATCAGCTCCAGAAATTTGTCCAGTATGTAGCCATCCAAAAGCATATTTCGAAATCAAAGCTGAAAATTATTAATATATACAAAGGCAAGAAGTAAAATTCTTGCCTTTTTGTATTTGTAATAGAAAATTTACTTGACTTCATATAATTTTTTTAATATATAATAAAATAAAGATTTATAAGATTTTAATAAAAATATAGAAAATAAATTTTAGGATAATATGAAAGGAAATAGCATGATATATAAAACATATTATGATTCACCAGTAGGAAAGTTATTGATGGCAAGTGATGGAGAAAATATCATTGGATTATGTATAGAAGGACAAAAATATTATTTAGACAAAATAGAACAAGAAGGTATTGAAAAAGATAATTTAGAAATATTTGATAAAACTAGAAATTGGCTAGATCGATATTTTAAACAACAAAAACCCAAAATATCTGAATTATCATTAGCGCCAGAAGGAAATACGTTTAGGAAATGTGTGTGGAAATTTTTGTGTGAGATACCTTATGGAGAAACCATAACTTATGGAGAACTTGCTAAAAAAGTAGCACAAAAATTAAATAAACCATCTATGTCTGCACAAGCAGTGGGAAATGCAGTTGGACATAATCCGATTTCGATTATTATCCCTTGTCATAGAGTAGTTGGAAAAAATGGTAATTTAACTGGTTATGCAGGAGGAATGGATAAAAAGATAACATTATTAGAAATTGAAAATGTCAATATGGAAAATTTTTTTGTTCCTAAATTATAAAAATAGAAAAAAATTGAATAAAAATCAAAAAATCGAGAATGATAAGAAAAGAAAAGTTAAGAAATTAGCGGGTTTTAAGAGAAATGTGAAATCTTTGTGAATTTTAGCACTCTTCTATTGACTTTGCTAAAAATAAGTATATAATAATAAATGAAAAAAGATAAAAGTACTTTTAATCTAAATATGTGCTACCGAAAAAAGGTGTCAACACATAAATATATAATTAATGAAGGAGTTGATTATTATGATGATGATACCAAGAAGAAATCATTTTGATTTATTTGATGAAATGTTTAGAGATCCATTTTTTGAGGGATCAGAAAGTAAGGTAATGAAAACAGATATAAAGGAGAAAAAAGATAAATATATAATTGATATTGATTTACCTGGATATGAAAAAGAAGATATCAAAATGGAAATATCAGATGGATATTTAACAGTACATGCAAGTGTTAATAAAGAAGTAGATGACGAAAAA
This sequence comes from uncultured Clostridia bacterium, assembly GCA_944386365.1. Taxonomy (GTDB): domain Bacteria; phylum Bacillota; class Clostridia; order TANB77; family CAG-508; genus CAG-269. The sequence continues at coordinate 359,371 of CALXAT010000001.1, read as the reverse complement.
GAAAAGGGTAAATATGTACGTAAAGAAAGATATGTAGGAGAATGTTCAAGAAGCTTCTATGTAGGAGAAAATGTAAGTGAAGATGAAATTAAAGCAAAATTTAAAAACGGAACATTAACCATTGAAGTTCCTAAAAAAGATGATAAAAAAGAATTACCAGATAAAAAATATATTCCAATTGAATAATTTATATAAATTAAAAAAATGTTTAACTTAAAGGCGAGAAACATAACAATGTTTTCTTGTCTTATTTTTTTGTCTATTTGGAAAAATTTAATTAGAAAAATTGTAAATAATTAAAGAAAAATAGGAAAAAATACATTTTAGTGGAGGTGAAAAAATGAATAAAACAATAAAATTCATTATATTTTTTATAGCAATTTTTGCAATTAGTTTTTTTGTACCAAATTTCGCTAAGGCTGCAACACCAGTTACAGATGAAAGTTCTTTACTTAGTGCTATATCTAGTGTAAGTGATGGAGAAACGATTACATTACAAAATAATATAACAGTAACAGCACCAATTGTTATACAAAAACAAGTTACAATTGATGGTAATGGATATACCATTACAGGTTCTAGTGATTGGATATCAACATCAGGAAATCAAACAATGTTTACAGCACAATTTTCTGCAGGTAAATTAACATTAAAAAATATTAATTTACAAAATGGTCCTAAATATGGTGTACAATCTTATGATGGAGCAACTGTTATATTAAATAATGTTTCTATAACAGGATTTAAATATGGTGGTGTTCTTGCCAATGGTGGTAATGTTGAAATTATAGATTTACATTTAGGATATAATGGAACTGGAGCCAATAATGGTATTGAAATTGCAAAAGGAGCATCTGCAACCAATAATCCAACATTAACCATGAATGGTACTTTAACATCAGATTCAACAGAAAATGTTGTAAGAGTTGCTGAAAATGATAGTTTAACAGAATTTACAATTACGAATACACCTAATACAACAAACAAAGTGGTTTTAACAGGAGATAGTATTGTTTTAACAGATGAATACAATAATGTTATTGCCGAAACAGCTGTACCAGATAAGGTAACAGGAAATGCAGATGAGAAAAAGGTAATTGTGACAGTTATTGTTAATGAAGAAGAAATTAGATTTACAGCCAATGAAGGGACTATGATTACTGCTGATTTAGTAAAATCACATATTGTATTAGAAGAGAATGAACGAATTGATGGATTCTATACAAGTGCTGATTACACAACAGAATTTAATTTTAATGACCCATTAAATGCAGATACAACGATTTATGCAAAAATTTCTATAGTAGAAGCAACAGTACCTGAAGAAGAGACAAAACCAGAAGCTGAAGAAAAAGATGAAACACCAAAAACGGGTGTAGAAAACTATTTAGGATTAGCAGTATTAGCAATTGTATTTTCATCAGTTGTCATGATTTCTATGAAGAAGAAAAATATTAAAGGATAGGCAAAAAACGTCTATCCTTATTTTATCTATATATAGTAAGATTAAGGAGTTATTATGGAAGAAAAAACAAAAGTAAAAAGAAAAGGAATACATGTAATTATCTATTTTCTATTAAGTGTATTGATAATTTTATCTCTCATTTATATCATAAACTTTTTTTCATTAAAACAAGAAGCAAAAGAACAAAGTAAATTATTAAATACAATAGATATATATGAAAAGGAAAGTGCTAAAGAAGTAGCACAAAATATTTCAGAAGATGAGGAAGAAAAGGTGGAGTCAGAATCAAAAGAAAAAGGAGAAACAATATCAACAGAAAATGAAGAACAAAAACAAGAGACAGAAAGAATGTTACAAGTAAAACAGTTGCAAGAACAAAATCCAGATATTGTTGGCTGGCTAGAAATTGAAAATACAAATATCAATTATCCAGTATTACAAGGAACAGATAATCGTTATTATATGACACACAATTATAAAAAAGAAAATAGTAAAAATGGATCAATCTTTTTAGATGCGAAGTATAACTGGAATATACCAAGTAATAATTTATTAATTTATGGACATAATTTAGGAAATGGAATGATGTTTCAAGAATTATTAAAATATGAAAAAGAAAGTTTTTATCAAGAGCATCCAGTTATCCGTTTTACAACAGCAGATGAAGATACAAAGTATGAAATTATTTCAGCTTTTAAATCAAGAGTGTATCATAAATCAGAGAAAAATGTATTTCGATATTATTTTTTTCTTAATAATGAATCAGAAGAAGAATATAGAGAGTTTGTGAAAAATGCAAAAAATGCTTCCTTATATCCTATCAATGCAACAGCAAGTTATGGAGATCAATTAATTACATTATCAACTTGTTCTTATCATGTTCAGGATGGAAGGTTTGCAGTGGTAGGGAGGAAACATTAGGGACGTGTCAAATTGGACATTTTCTGTCCAAAAGGGACAGACCTGTATAACTAATAAATTAAAAATAGGTGAACCTATTTCTAAAGTTCACCTATTGATTGATTTATTTGTTTGTTTCTTGCATTGTCTCATTTAACTCTTTTGTCATCTTTTTACCAATCATATAATTTATTACATACATCAATATGAATAAGACAGTGTATCCGATATAAAAATAAGTTAAACCACTGTTAATGTATACGGCTGATATATTTGTAGCAAAGGATAAGTTATGCGTAATACTAAATGTTATGATTTGAGGGACCAGTAATATAATAGCGACATATCCTATCACGACTTTTAAAATGACATTTATTTTTTTACTTGTAATCACTGCATAAGCAATAGCAATGGCGGCACCTGATAAGATAGATATTAGAATGTATTTTGTAAATATATAATGAAAAGCATTTTGTAGATGTGCCCATATAGCAAAGCTTAATGGGTCATAGAATTCACCTAAAGTATGCATATGTCCATCTGTTATAGTATGTTCTTGGCCATCATTTAGATAAGGTGATTTTGCAAGTTCTTCCTCTAACACATTAAGATAAGGTTCAACAGTATCTCCAATCCTTTGTATTTTATCACTATCAGGAAGACGACTCGTATCACTGAACAAGTGAATATCAATAGCGTCAAATAAACGATAAAAAGTGATTGCAGTAAGCGTACAATAAAGAACAAGTGAACAAAGTATAAAGATTAATAGAATTTTAAATAGTTTTTTAAAAATAGTTTTCATTTTAAATTCCCCCTTTCCTTTAATAGTTTCATGATGTGTGAAACATTTCTTTTAGAAACGGATTCTTGCGTATTGTCTTTTAGCTTTACTAAAATGGTACCAAGTATACTAGTATCAAAACATGCTACTTGTTGTATATTAATAATACAAGAATTTGAAATTCTGATAAAATCTTTTTGTTTCAATAATTCTTCTAATTCATATAATTTATATTTTACTCTATAAATACCATCTTGTGTTCTTACATAGTTATATTTATTTTTACTAAAGAAACAAATAATTTTATTTAAATCAATAAAATAAATTTCATTATTTTTGCTTGCCATAATCTGATGGGGAGCGGTATTTATATTAGAAATATAGTTAATGACATTTTGTATTTCATCAGATAATTCTGGTGCATTTATGATAATAGAAGCTTCTTTAAATTCATTAGATATATTTGTTGTTATTTTAATTTCCATAGATTTTCCCCCTTTTATTTATTATATCATATAGACTAGCGCTTTCTAGTAATTTTTAGACTTTTACGATAAATGGTAATGTTTTTAAGATATATGAAATATTAGGGATGTGCCAAATCGTTCCATTTTGAAACAATTTGACACGTCCCTAACGTTTCAATTGGACATTTATAAAAATTATGATATAATGCAAAAAAGAATAAGAAGTTTTAACAGAAAAAGAAATATGAAAAGAGGAAAAAACATGTCAGATTTTGTGCATTTACATATACATAGTGAATTTAGTTTATTAGATGGAGCAAATAGAATTAAAGACCTGCCAGTAAGAGCTAAAGAATTAGGAATGAAGGCAATGGCGATAACAGACCATGGGGTTATGTATGGTGCGATTGACTTTTATAAAGCATGTAAAAAAGAAGGAATAAAGCCGATTATTGGTTGTGAGGTTTATGTAGCACCTAGAAGCAGATTTGATAAAGAACCCAATATTGATAATCATTATTATCATTTGATTTTGCTAGCCAAAAATAATCAAGGATATAAGAACTTAAGTAAATTGGTGTCTATTGGATTTGTAGATGGCTATTATTATAAACCACGTATTGATTTAGAAGTATTAGAAAAATATCATGAAGGCTTAATTTGTCTAAGTGCCTGTTTAGCAGGTGCTGTTAACCAAGCTCTATTAAATGGACAAGAAGAAAAAGCAGAAGAAGTTGCACTATGGCATAAAAAAGTTTTTGGAGAAGATTATTATATAGAAATCCAAAATAATGGCATTAAAGAACAAGTTTTGGCTAATCAAAAATTAGTAAAACTAGCAAGAAAACTAGATATACCACTAGTTGCTACAAATGATGCGCATTATTTAAAAAGAGAAGATGCTTATAATCATGAAGTTTTATTATGTATTCAAACAGGAAAACGAATGAGTGACCCTGACAGAATGCGATTTGATACAGACGAGCTATATGTCAAATCTCCAGAAGAAATGTCAGAATATTTTAGTGCATTTCCAGATGCCATAGAAAATACAGTAAAAATTGCAGATAAATGTAATGTGGAATTTGAGTTTGGACATACCATATTACCCAATTATGATGTACCACCAGAGTATCCAACACATTATGACTATTTCAAAAAACTTTGTGATGATGGTATCAAAAAAAGATATGGAGAAAATCCAAGTAAAGAAATACTAGATAGAGCAGAATATGAAATTGGTGTTATCAAAAAAATGGGATATGTAGATTATTTCTTAATTGTATGGGATTTTATTCATTATGCCAAAACCCATGATATTGCAGTAGGACCAGGAAGAGGCTCTGGAGCAGGGTCTATTATTGCATATGCTATTGAAATTACAGATATCGACCCAATGAAATATGATTTGCTATTTGAAAGATTTCTAAATCCTGAAAGAATTAGTATGCCTGACTTTGATGTTGATTTTAGTGATGCTCATAGACAAGAGGTTATTGATTATGTATCTCAGAAATATGGACATGACCATGTTTCGCAGATTATCACTTTTGGAACCATGTCTGCAAGAATGGTTATTCGAGATGTAGCAAGAGTATTAGATGTTCCTTATGCAGAAGCAGATGCATTAGCAAAAATGATACCAAATGAATTACATATAACTATTAAAAAAGCCTTAGAACAAAATATAGAATTACGTGAAAAATATGAAAATGATCCACAAGTAAAAAATCTATTAGATATTGCCATGGAATTAGAAGGAATGCCAAGACAGGCATCTACTCATGCATGTGGAATTGTTATTACAAAAGATCCAGTAGATACTTATGTTCCTTTATATGTTCGTGATGGACAAATCTCTACACAATATATTATGACAACACTAGAGGAATTAGGATTATTAAAAATGGATTTTTTAGGGTTAAGAACATTAACCGTTATTCAAGATACGATTGAATTAGTTAAGAAGGATAAAGGAATTGATGTTGAATTTGATAAAGAAATGGCAGACCCGAAAGTATATAAATTATGGCAAGAGGGAAAATCTTGCGGTATTTTCCAATTTGAGTCACAAGGAATGACAAACTTCATGAAAGAATTAAAACCAGACTGCCTAGAAGACTTAATTGCTGGTGTTTCTCTATACAGACCAGGACCAATGGATCAAATTCCAAGATATATTAAAGGAAAACAACATCCAGGACATAATGAATATACCCATCCAAGCTTAGAGCCAATCTTAAATGTAACCTATGGTTGTATGGTATATCAGGAGCAAGTTATGCAAATTGTACGAAACTTAGCAGGTTATTCTTTAGGAAGAGCTGACTTGGTAAGAAGAGCTATGGGAAAGAAAAAGCTAGACGTTATGGCAAAAGAAAGAGAAGTTTTTATTAATGGACAAGTAGATGAAAATGGAAAAGTCATTGTTCCAGGATGTGTAAGAAATGGAATAGATGCAGAATCAGCTAACAAAATCTTTGATGAAATGGCAGAATTTGCAAAATATGCATTTAACAAATCTCATGCTGCTTGTTATGCAGTTGTTGCATATAGGACAGCCTATTTGAAAGCATACTACCCAGCAGAATTTATGGCAGCAACATTGAATAGTTATTTAGGAAATTTAGATAAAGTTCCACAATACATTGATGAATGTAAAAACTTAGGAATCGAAATTTTAAAGCCAGAAATTAATAAAAGTAGTACCAAATTTACAGTCGAAGATGGAAAAATTCGATTTGGATTAGGTAGTATCAAAAATGTAGGAACAGTTCCAGTAGATAATATTGTAAAAGAAAGAAATGAGCATGGAGATTATAAAGGATTTACAGATTTTTGTGAAAGAATTGCAGATGATGCTGTTAACAAAAAATGTATTGAGAGCTTAATAAAAGCAGGTGTATTTGATAGTTTTGAACAAACCAGAAGTACATTACTTGCTTCTTTTGAAAACATTGTAGATACCATTCAAAGCAGTAAGAAAAAAGGCTTTTCAGGACAAGTTTCTATGTTTGATTTAGGCTCTGAAGAAGATAAAAAAGAACTAAATGAAAAGAAATATGTATTTGAAGAACATGAAGAAATGTCAGAGAAAGATTTACTATCCTCAGAAAAAGAGATGTTAGGAATCTATATATCAGGACATCCTTTAGAAAAATTAAGACATCAAATAGAAATGCAAACAAATATTAATACAATGCAAATAAAAGAAATTGATGAACAAAATTCATCAATGCAATATGATGGCGGAGAAATCAATTTAGAAAAACCAAAATTTTCTGATGGAGACCATGTCAAATATGCAGGAATTATTACTTCTATTAAAAAGAAATATACAAAGAATAATAAAATTATGGCATTTGTCACAATTGAAGATTTATATGGTCAAGCAGAAGTCATTGTATTTGAAAATGCTTATATGAAAGCAGGTGCTAGTTTAGCAGAAGAAAATATCGTATTAGTAGAAGGAAGATTAAGCATTCGTGAAGACGATAGCACAAAAATTGTTGCAAATGACATCAAAGACTTTGGAGAACAAAAACATAAGATTTTGGTATTAAACATTACGAATGCTGACGAAGAAGAAAAGAAGAAATTAAGAGGTGCTATTAAATATTTTAATGGAGATAAAAATAATATGCCTGTTTTTGTTCAAGTGGATAATGAAAACAAAAGTTGTGGACAGATGTATGTAACAGACGAAATATTAGACATTTTTAGATGGATTATTGGAAATGAGAATGTATTGGTAAAAGAAGAATAGAAAAAGAACCTATAGAGTGTGAACTCTATAGGTCCTTTTCTTTAACATGTGATTTATAAATCACACAAGTACTTCATACTTTCTAAACGTTCCAGAGAATTTTTAAAAAACTTGTTATAACGCCTTACTATAAAAATATGTTTACTTCTGTTATCCATCATTTTTTCCATAATTCTCATAAGGATAAAAACAAATGGTTTTAAAACAAAAGCAGGGTTAAGACTAAACAGGTCTATATTGGCTGTATACAACTTTTCCAATTCTTCTTGAGTAGATGAAATGAAATCATTTGTATAGTTAATTAAATTTTTTAAATCGTCAATGTATAAGTCTATATGATCTCTGAATTCTTCTGGTTCATTTTGAAAATAATATAAATACTTTTTAACAGTTTTCTTTAATCTCCGTAATTCCATCATAATAAAATCCTCCATTGTTATTATTATACATACAAAGATTAATTAGTTACGAAATTACTATATAGTATATCATAAATTTTACAATTTGAAAATATGTTTTATTAAGAAAGGAGGTTTTTTAAATAATTAGCAATCAAAATATAAAAAAAGTGATTCATGCAATATTACCACTAATTATTGGAAGTGTTGTTGGATTCATAACTTCTGGTTATATGGATTATAATGACTTAATCAAACCTACACTATCTCCACCAGGATTTGTATTTCCTATAGCATGGACAATTATCTATTTATTAATAGGAATATCTTATATGCTTTTAAAAGAAAAGGGAGAGGTATCAAAAGAAACAAAACAATTATATTATGGACAATTGATATTTAACTATTTATGGACATTCCTATTTTTTGTCTTTGAACTTAGACTATTATCTGTTTTATGGATTATTATTTTAGATGGATTGGTTATTTGTATGACGTATCAATTTTATAAACAAAACAAATTATCTGGATACCTATTAATTCCATACGTTCTATGGCTTATTTTCGCAACATATTTAAATATTTCCATATACTTTTTAAATAATTAATGAACCAATATAAAAATTTTAATAATATTATTAAAATTATAGCATATACATATATATAGGAATTTGGACAAAGGAGAAAAATGGTATATGTTTAATGTGACAGTATTAAGATTAAAAGATATTGTAAAGTATGTTATTTGTGCATTTGTATTACTATTATTCATATTTAGTATCACAAATTATTTTTCTAGTGTAAAACAAAATACAAAAGAGGTAACACAGAAGATAGAAAATGTGACAAATCAAATATCTAGTAATAGTTTATTGTCCTGTTTAGATGCTACACTACCAGTTGTAGCATCTATTAATCATAATGAAGAAAAAGAAAAGTTAAGTGAAAATGAGATATTAAAATCTATATTAGAAACGCAAATAAGTTCTATAAAAGGGATTCAAAACATAGAAGAAACGACAGGAAAAGTGACAGATGAAAAGAATAACAACACAAATACAAATGATGAACAGCAAAATGTAGAATTAGCCGAGACAGAGTTAGCGACAGAAGTGGTTACGAATAATCCAATAGCAGAAAATTATAATGTGCAATATGGAAATGTGAAAATAAAAAATCAAACAGATTATGAATTAACACAGGAAATGTTAACGCCAGATATTACCATTGAAAACAAAAATATTATTATATTTCATACTCATAGTTGTGAGAGTTATACATCCAGTGATTTATACCCATATACGCCAACAGGAAATTTTAGAACGACAGATTTGAATTTTACAGTTACAAGAGTAGGAACAGAACTTACAAATCAATTACAACAATATGGATATAATGTTATTCACGATACCAGTTATCACGATTATCCATCCTATAATGGTTCTTATACAAGTTCTTTAAAAACGGTAGAAAGCTTATTACAAAGCAATCCATCAGATATTATTATTGATTTACATAGAGATGCGATAGGAAGTAGAAGTGATTATGCACCAACAGTAAAAATTGGAGATGAGGAAGCAGCGCAAATTATGTTTGTTATTGGAACAAATGCAGGAGGTTTATGGCATCCTAATTGGAATCAGAATTTAAAATTTGCTATTAAAGTACAAGAAAAGGCAGAAGAATTATATCCAGGATTGTTTAAACCAATTATGCTTACAACTTCTAGATATAATCAACATACAGGAAAATATGCTAATATTATTGAAGTCGGTGCAACAGGAAATACATTAGAACAATGCTTAACTAGCATGAAATATTTAGCAAAAGTAATGGATGAAGTTATGAAATGAAACGATAGGGATGTACTAAATTGTTTCAAGATGAAATGATTTGGTACGTCCCTATAAAAATTTAAGTAAATGCTTGAATTTTTTTTTACATATAGATATAATGTCGGTATAAAATTAAAAGAAAAGAGGTAATCATATGGCAAATATTAGTTTAAACCTAAAACATGCAGGAATTACACAAAAAACAATTTTGACATACAAGGAACAAGTAGAAAATATACATAAAGATTTGCATAGAAGAGCAAATGATGAAAAAGATTTTGTAGGATGGTTAGAATTACCAACGAATTATAATAAAGAAGAATTTGCAAGAATAAAAAAAGCAGCTAAAAAAATAAAAAAAGAATCTGATATATTGGTTGTTATTGGAATTGGAGGATCTTACTTAGGAGCAAGAGCGGTTATTGAAGCATTAACTAGTTCATTTTATAATATGTTACCAAATAAACAAAGAAAATATCCACAAATCTTATATGTCGGAAACAACTTAAGTCCAAATTATATAAATGAATTAATTGAATATATAGGCGATAAAGATTTTTCAGTCAATGTTATATCAAAATCTGGAACAACAACAGAACCAGCGATTGCCTTTAGAATTTTTAGAGAAATATTGGAAAATAAATATGGTATTGATGAAGCAAGAAGCAGGATTTATGCAACAACAGATAAAGCAAAAGGTGCTTTAAAAACATTAGCAGAAAACGAAGGATATGAACAATTTGTTGTTCCTGATAATGTAGGTGGAAGATATTCTGTATTAACAGCTGTTGGCTTATTACCAATTGCAACAGCAGGAATTGATATTGATAAATTAATGATGGGAGCAAAAATAGCACAAGACAGATATAATGATCCAGATGTAAAATATAATGAATGCTATAAATATGCAGTTGTCAGAAATATTTTATATAAATTATACAAAAATACGGAAATCTTAGTAAATTACGAACCTAAAATGCATTATTTCACAGAATGGTGGAAGCAGTTATTTGGGGAAAGTGAAGGAAAAGATCAAATGGGGATTTTTCCAGCAGGGGTTGACTTTACAACAGATTTACACTCAATGGGACAATATATTCAAGAAGGAAGAAGAAATCTATTTGAAACAGTTATTAGTATAAAAACATCAAACTCAGACATTATTATTAATCCTGATGATGACAATTTAGATGGTTTAAACTATTTAGCTGGAAAAGGATTAGACTATGTTAATAAGAAAGCAATGGAAGGAACGATAAAAGCACATGTATCAGGAGATGTTCCCAATATTGTAATAGAATTAGAAAAATTAGATGAAGAAAATATAGGAGAATTAATTTATTTCTTTGAGAAGGCATGTGCAATGTCTGGAAATATATTAGGTGTAAATCCATTTAATCAACCTGGAGTAGAAGAATATAAAAAGAATATGTTTAAATTATTGAAAAAACCTGGTTATTAAAAGAAAAGATTGAAGGGATATCCTTCAATCTTCGTTTTAAAGAATCAGAGAGTATATGGGTATGTCACTTTTGGACAAAAAATGTCCATTTTGGCACGTCCCTAGATGTTCAAAAGGAGAGGAAAAATGATATATAAGGAAAAATTTAAAATAGGTTTAAAAGATGTATGGGCAAAAGATGAGGTTAGTAATATTGCTATTTTAGAATACTTGGAAGATATTGCAGCATATCATTCTGACAGTGTAGGTATTGGCATCAATACAACTGAAGAAACGCATTTAAATTGGCTATTATTGGATTGGGAGTTAGAAGTAGTTAGAAGGCCTAAATATGGACAAGTTTTAGAAATTCATACATGGTCTAGGGGAATAGAAAAGTTTTATGCTTTTCGTGATTTTGAGGTTTATGATGAAGAAAACAATTTGTGTGCAATTGCAACTTCAAAATGGCTATTAGTAGATAGCAAAACAGAAAAAATAGCAAGAGTAGAACCTGAGATAGCAGATAGATACCAGTCTGAAGTAGGAAAATGTGTCTTTAAAGAAGAAAAAATAAAAAAATTAAAAGAGCCAGAAGTGTATATTAGTGAAATGACTTATACAGCAAGAAGAAGAGATATAGATGTTATTGGACATATGCATAATTTAAATTATTTATATTTAGCTTATGAAGCTTTGCCAGAAGACGTGTACAAAAAAAGACCTTTCAACCATGTTAGAATACAATATAAAAATCAAATAAAATTAGGTGAAACGGTAAAATGTAAATATACAAAAGAAAATGGAGAAAATATTGTGGTTATAAAAAGTGAAGATGACAAAACATTGCATGCAATTATAAAAGTTTTTTAAGAAAACGGTAATAATTATTCAAAATATCGTAAAAAATAATAAAAAGATATTGAAAACCGTTCTTATGGTGTGATATAATAAGCTCTGGTTTTTAAGAAATAAGGGAGGAATAAAAAATGAAAGAAGTTTTAAGAAAAACAAACATCATTGGTACAATAGGACCAGCAAGTGAAAGTGAAGAGATGTTTACAAATTTAGTTAAAGCAGGACTAAATGTTGCAAGAATCAACTTTTCACACGGAGGATATGAAGAAAACGCAGAAAAAATAGCAACAATAAAGAAAGTAAGAGAAAAATTAAATAAACCAGTTGCTTTATTATTAGACACAAAAGGACCTGAAATTAGAACAGGAAAATTAGAGTCAGGAGACGAAAAAGTAACCATCAATGAAGGACAAGAATTTACATTTGTTCATGATGATATTATAGGAAATGAAACAAAAACAACAATTAGTTATAAAAACTTATATCAAGATGTAAAACCAGGAGCTAAAATCCTAGTTGATGATGGAGCTTTAGAGTTTGAAGTTATAGAAATTGTTGGAAAAGATATTAAATGTAAAGCTTTAAATACAGCAAGACTAGGAAGCAGAAAAACAATGAATGTTCCAGGATTGAAATTAAATTTACCAGCTTTAGCACAAAAAGATATTGATGATATCACAAATGGAATCAAAGCTGGATTTGATATGATAGCTGCTTCATTTGTAAGAAGAGCATCAGATGTTCAAGAGATTAAAGATTTATTAAAAGCAAATGGTGGAGAACACATCAAGATTATATCAAAAATTGAAAGCCAAGAAGGTATTGATAACTTTGAAGAAATTTTAGCAATATCAGATGGTATCATGGTAGCTCGTGGAGATATGGGTGTTGAAATACCAATGGAACAAGTTCCAATTGTTCAAAAACACTTTATCAAAAGATGTAATCAAGTTGGTAAACCAGTTGTAACAGCTACACAAATGTTAGAATCAATGACTTCTAATCCAAGACCAACAAGAGCAGAAGTTAGTGATGTTGCAAATGCTGTATATGATATGACAAGTTGTATCATGCTTTCTGGAGAATGTGCTATGGGTAAATATCCAGTAGAATGTGTTAATGCAATGGTTAAAATATCAAAATCTATTGAAGGAACAGTTAATTACTGGAAGAGATTTAGCAAAAAGAATTTCAAAAAAATAGATTCAGAAGATTTAGAAAAAAATATTGCTTATACAACATGTGTAACAGCTTATCAAGTAGAAGCAGATGCAATTGTTGCATATACACATAAAGGTGATTCTGTAAGAATGATTGCTGGTATGGGACCAGGTTGCCCTATATTTGCTGTAACAGATAATGAACAAACATATTATCAATTAGCAATTACATGGAATGTAACACCAATATTAATCAAAGATGGAAAAACAATTGAAGATACAATTCAAAAAGGAATTGCTAAATTAGAAGCAGATGGTATCTTGGAAAAAGGTGATAAAGTTGTTCTTGCAGGAGGACCAAAAATATTACCAGATGCAACAGAAAACAAAGTTATTGGTGGCGTTGCTAGAGTATAAGATAAAAAAATAAGAAAAACTCATCGTATTTGATGAGTTTTTTTTGACTTTTATAAATTAAAACTATCAGGTAATAAATCTGCTAATGTTTTTTTCTCTATTTTATCATTATCATAATACATATAAATTTCAAAATTTTTATTACAAAATTCAGACATAAATTGTCTACAATAGCCACAGGGAGAAGTATATTGTAATTTTTCTTTTCCACCTAATACTAAAATACATTCAAAATCTTTTTCACCTTCAGAAATAGCTTTACTAAAAGCGACTCTTTCAGCGCAAATAGACATAATGCCATCATTTTCAATATTACACCCAGAAAAGATTTTTCCATTTTTGGTAAGCAAAGCACATCCTACTTTGTAATTTGAATAAGGTGTATATGCATTTTCTCTAACTTTTTTGGCAGTTTCTATTAATAGATTTATATCCATATGTAATTCCTCCTTTTGAAAATACTATATCATAAAATAAAAGAATTGTGTAGGAAAAAGTTATAAGTTATAATTTATAACTCAAAAGATAATACATATGATGTAGTCAATACAGAAAATTATATGGAATTAATAATAAAAAACGTCAACCTTTTTTGTTACTGTACATATAATGTAACAAAAGGAGGAATTTTAATATGTTTAGTAGAAGAAAATGCTATTGTATGAACAACAATTATTCAAATAATTCATGTGAAATCCAAAATGACATCATGGAGACAAAATGTAATAATGTTGTATCTTATGAAGACAATTCAAATAGTTGTGATTGTGGCTTTGATGAAGAACAAAGTGTATTTCCAGAAAATCCAATGTTAGCACAAAGTTATGTTCCAATCCAATATATGGATAGAACATTTAAACCATGTGTAGGACTAAAAATGGGAACGATCTTTCCAGAATTAGTAAGCCCATATTCACCAGGTCAATCAATGGAAGAAATCAAGTATATTGAAATGACCAATACAATAGGAAAGGGGTGCAACAAATGTCAATAAATCAAAATAGAAATTGTAGTTGTGAAGACAATGATACAATGTCTTGTAATCAAATGCAAGATGTTGAAAGAACCATAGACTGTGATGAAAGAAGAGAAATGGCTGAGCGCATCAGATGTTTAGAATTTGCAATAAATGAGTTAGCCTTATATTTAGACACACACCCAAATGATCAAAAAGCACTTTGTTTGCATAGAAAATATTGTAAGGAAGTAAAAGAATTAAAGGATAAATATCAAAAAGTATATGGACCACTAACCATTAATTATCCTTGCAATAAATGGAGATGGCTTGAAGAACCATGGCCATGGGAAAGGGGGAATTTTTAGATGTGGACATATAATAAAATGTTACAATACCCAATTAATATCAAATGTACAGATCCAAGACTTGCAAAAGTAATCATATCACAATATGGTGGACCAGATGGAGAATTGGCAGCATCACTTAGATATTTATCTCAAAGATTTGGAATGCCTGATCAAAATGCAAAAGCAATCTTAAATGATATTGGAACTGAAGAATTAGCTCACTTAGAAATGGTAGGAACAATCGTACACCAATTAACAAAAGGAGCAAGTATTGAAGAAATTGAAAAAGCGGGATTGAGTGCATATTACACAGACCATGGTGTAGATGTCTATCCACAAGCAGCAGCAGGATTTCCATTTAATGCAGGCGTACTTGCTTGTAAAGGAGACCCAATCGCAAACTTGCAAGAAGACTTAGCAGCAGAACAAAAAGCAAGAGCAACATATGAAAAATTAATTGATTTGTGTAGAGATAATCCTGATGTATTGGATCCATTAAGATATTTAAGAGAAAGAGAAGTAGTGCACTTCCAAAGATTTGGAGAAGCATTAAGAGGTGTTCAAGACAAATTAGCAGAGAAAAAATATTATATGAATCATAATAACAATTGTGGATGTAATTAAGATGCAAAATCATAACTACTGTTAAAAGGAGTGGTTATGATTTTAATTTTTTAGGTAAAGAATTTTAGAAAAATGAGTTATGAAATTGTAAAAAATAAAATAATAATACATATAATTATATGTAATTTATAAAAAGGCTTGTTTTTCAAGCAATTTTGTGATAAAATATTATAGGTAATAAATAAAACAAAACGAATTAAAAAGCAAAGTATATATATTTTTTTGATATTTACAAGAGAAAATGGGCATTGGCTGGAAACCATTAAATATATAGTATATAGAAATTTCACTTTTTAAATCTTTTTTTGAACGATAGTAAAAAGAGGCAGTTAAATCGTTAAAACTATAATGAGATTATTACAAAATATACTAATAAATTTAGGTGGTATTACGGATAAATAACCATTTCGTCCTAAAATATGGAATAGGAAGAAGTGGTTTTTTGATGAAATGATTTTAAATTTTAAATAAAATTTAATAAAGGATGTTGATAAATATGAATAATGAAGGAAAATGTATTGAATATTATTTTGATTCAAAAACATTTACAAAAGACCAATTAGTAAAAAGTATAGAAGACGCAAAAACTGAATTTCCAAATAAAAAAGTAGAACCAAACTTGTTTTTAAATCAATGGGGAGTTTACATCTTAAAAATCAATTTTAAAGATAAAATAGAATATGTAAGTGATTTTAAGGAGAAACGAAAAAATAAAAAAGTATTACTACTTACAGAAAAAAATAGGAAAGCTAGTGAAAAAAGAACTTCTTTATTAAACAGAAAATATGGACAATACAAGAAAACAGGAGAATATAAACCGATATAAAGTAAAAACAAATAGAAAGCATAGAAAAATTGAAGAAATATTTCTATAAACAACTATATAATAAAAATATAAAAATTGATTAAAATTTTAATTAATTAAGGAGAAATGAAAAAATGGGGTTATTTAGAAGAAAAGAAAAACAATATACATTGAGTGAAGCTATGAAGATTTTAGCAAAAGAAGGATATGAATCTTATATGCCTGTACCAGTTAATCCAGGAGATTCAAATACGAAATACTGGATAAAAGAAGAGGAAACAGTTAAACAACAAATGGGAGTAACAAATGCTATCTTAAAAACGAAAGGAGAAGCACCTACATTTACTCAAAAAAGAAATAGGTTTATGAATGAAGTGAATGGTGATGGAGCATATAGAAAATTATCTCATGATATTCATGAAAGTAATAGTTCAAAACAAGGTAGAGTAGTATCATCATATAATAATTGGCAAAGTGCTAAAAAGTATAATCAAGGAAATCGATATGGGCAATATAGATAATGTCAAGAGAAAAATTAAGAAATAGAAGAATCTTTAAAGTAAATAATAAACTTTAAAGATTCTTTTTTTGTATTTAAAATTATATAAAAAATTATTTAAATATTTTAAAAATACACAATAAAGCATAATGCTATGATTTCGTCAAAAGTTAATAAAACATGACATTTAAAGGCATTATATTCCTAATTTTAATCTGATATAATTCAAGCATAAAAGGAGATGATTTTGTGAAAAAAGTAAGTATTTCTATTCTAGTTGTTATGATTTTAGAAATTTTAAGTTTTATTTTTATAACTCCAACGGTTAAAGCATATTCATCAGATGAAGCTACACAAAAAATTAATGAAAGTGTGGCTTATGCAATGAGTTTATTAGATGATAATATGACAGATTATGAGAAAGCAGTTGTGCTTGCGCAATATACGCAAGAGGGAAATTTGTATAGCTTTTCAGCGCCACATAGCCAGACGGCTGAAGGAATTTTGGTTGATCATGTGGCAGTATGTGGAGGCTATGCAGATACGTATAGATTATTGATGAATGCAGCAGGTTTACCTACAGAGGAATTAACAAGTCCCAAAGCAAATCATGCTTGGAATATTTCACTTTTAAATGGTGAGTGGACATATTCTGATACAACTAAAAATATGACGAGATCACGTCATCAATCTACAGATAGTAAATTATTTAAGTCTCAATTAGATTTTGATTTTATAAAATATAATGGAACATTATATCAAGGAAGTACAGCACCTCAGGAGGCTATTGAAAATGGTGAGTCACAATATTTTTCTGATGCCTATATGACAAATCATAATTCAGACTTACCATATATGGATACAGTAACGATTAATGGTGAAAATTCTTATTGCTCAACAGTCTATTTTGATGATAATTATAAATATTATGTAGGTAGTGAAGATAATAATTTTTATATAAGACATTTATATAAAGAAAATCGTTCTACAGGTGCTAAAGAAAGTCTTGTCAATCATTCTTATACATATGGTGGTAGATATACTAATATAGTGAAAGATGGAGATTATATCTACTATGTAGGTGAAGATTTTATGTCTTTGTATCAAATAAAGACAGATGGAACAGATAACAAGAAAGTACTGGATATTACAGATACAGGAAAGCAAATAGCAGGTGTATATGTATCTGATGGATATATGTATTATGCAACATCTGCGTCAGAAAGTAGTAGAGATTATGAATACGTACAATATAAAAGATTACAAAATGCAGTTACTACGGGGAGTTATACAGTAAATAATAGTAAACAAAAATATACATTAGAATATATAAAAAGTTCAAAAGGAATTACAATTTCAAAGTGTGTGGGAATAAATGGTGCTGAACCAACAGGTGAAATCTATATACCAGATACAATAGATGGAATGCCTGTAATTGGTATTGGAATTGGAGCTTTTGAAGATGTAAACTTAACAGGAACATTAACTGTACCTCAAAATGTAAAATATATTTTGGATAAAGCATTTGAAAACACTAAAATTGAAGGAATAGAGTTTAATCATAAATTGAAATATATAGGAATTTCAGCATTTGCAGATTGTTCTGAAATAGTAGGAACATTAACATTACCAGATTCAATGGTAATGATTGGTGAGCAAAGCTTTACTGATTGCTCAAAAATAACGGCAATCGATTTAGGAAATGGCATAAAAAGAATAGGAAACAGTGCGTTTGCAGGAGACCATAACATAACAATAGTAAAAGTACCAGAAAGTGTTGAATATTTAGATGGAAATGCATTTAATTACATGCTAGGATTAAAAGCTGCAATATTACCAGAAAATTTAAAAGTATATACAGCAGATACATTTACGAACTGTGGTAATTTAACAGATGTATGGCTAAAATCTGCCAATATTGAAGTTATGACAGGAAATGACAAAGTAAATTTATATATTCCAACAGGAACGCAAACATCAAAATATGCAGATGAAAATGGAATTCAATATATATCAGATGCAACACTTAATATAAATAATGCACAAATTACCATAAACAATGTAACCACTAAAGAAGAAAATATTAGCAATATAGAATTACAACCAAATGAAAAAGTAACATTAGAAACGAATATTACGCCAGCAATATGGAGTGGAGAGCCAGTAACATGGAAATCTTCTAATACAAGTATTGCAGAGGTAACAGCAAATGGAGAAGTGACTGCAAAAGCAAATGGAAATACAACAATTACAGCAACAATAGCAGGAAAAAGTGTATCCATAAATGTAAAAGTAGAAAACTTAAATACAATACAATTTGATAAATCCAATATTACATTAAATAAAGGAGAAACAACAACATTAAAAATAACATCTGGTGCAGATAGTAGTAGTGATATTGTATGGAAGGTAAAAAGTATGGCAAATCCATTAAAAGAATATGACATAAATAATGTAGCCATTATGAGATATTTAACAGTAACAACAACAAGTGATAATAAAGAAATCAGTATAAGAGCAGTGGATACAGAAAGCGATAATAATCAATATCAAATTATAGCATATGTAAATGAAACAAATTATGGAACATGTGATGTAACAGTAGAAGTTCCCATAGAATCTGCAACAATTGCTCCAGCAAGTCAAGGTATAACTATTTCATCTAATGGAGGTAACCCTATAACAGAAATAGATTATAACAATGTACAAACAAAGAACTTTTCATTACAGGTAAATTTTTATCCATATAATGCAACAGAAAAAACACCAGATGTGGAATGGATAGTTAAAGATCCAAGTATAATACAAAATAATGGAAATGGTTCATTTACAGTATTAAGAGGTGGAAAAACAGTAATAACAGCAAAAGCAGGAAGATTTGAAAAAGAACTTACCGTAACGATAACAGGCGACACAGAAAATATATTATATGGAGATGTAAATTTAGATGGAGAAATCACTGCAACAGATGGATTCTTAACATATGATTATTTTATAAATGAAAGAGAAATTTCAAATGATATATTTATAAGAGCAGATGTAAATAGAGATGGAGAGATAACAGCGACAGATGGATTCTTAATATATGATGCATTTGTTAATGAAAAAGTTCTATAACTGGATAAAGTGTGACATAAAATGACATTACCAACCGTCAACGATTTTGATATAATTTAAACCAAGGGAAAAAGGGAATAATTAGCAAAAACAGAGGAAAAGTAAAATAAAAAAAGGGAGGATTAAAAATGGTTTTTACTAAAAAAATATCAACAAAAATACTTGTGGTATTATTATTACTAGTGCTATTAATAAGTCTATTACCAATAAATAGTATAATAGCAGCAGAAAAAATCACAGTAGCAGTACAAAATGTAACAGGAAACAGAGGAGACGAAGTTACAGTAAATGTAAATCTTTCTAATAATACAGGTGTTAAAGTATTAGGTGGAGAAATTACATGGGATACTAGTAAATTGGAATATGTAAGTGGAAATGTAACACAGGGAATAGAAAATGTACAATTCACATTGGGTAGTGAAGATGAATTTGTAGCTAAAAATAACAAATTTAAATTTTCTTTATCCACATTAGATACAACAAAGCCAGCAATAACATATAATGGAACGGTAGTAACCATGAAATTTAGAATTAAAGATACAGCATCAGGAACAGCCGCTATAAATCTTAATGTTAAAGATGTTACAATAAATGATGGAGAAATGACAAAAGACTATATAGAACAAAATGGTTTAGTTACAATAAATGTACCAGTAACAGGTGTTAGCTTAGATAGACAAAGTTTAACATTAGAAAAAGGAAAAAGCCAAAAATTAATAGCAACAGTTAGTCCAAGTGATGCAAGTAACAAAACTGTAACATGGTCATCAAATGATACAAATGTTGCATCAGTAGATGGACAAGGAAATGTTACAGCAAAAACAAAAGGAACAGCGGTTATATCTGCAAAAATAGGAAGCTATACAGCAAAATGTAATGTAACGGTTACACAACCAATAGAAGGTGTTACATTAGATAAAACAACATTAGACTTAGAAAGAGGAGATAAAGTAAAATTAACAGCAACAGTTATCCCAGAAAATGCAGATGGAGATAAAACCGTAACATGGACATCCAACAATCAAAATGTAGCAACAGTAGATAGTCAGGGAAATGTTACGGCAGTAGGAAAAGGAAATGCAGTAATAACTGCAACAGCAGGTGGAAAATCAGCTACATGTAATGTAACGGTAGGGGTAGCATTACAATCAATTTCACTTAATAAAAAGGAATTAAATTTAAATAAAGGTATTTCAGAGACTTTAACAGTAGCATATACACCAGTGGATACAGATGCAGATAAAACAGTTGTATGGTCATCAAGTGATACATCTGTAGCAACTGTAGACACACAAGGAAAAGTCACAGCAGTAGGAAAAGGAAATGCCATCATAACAGCAAAAGTAGGAGATAAAACAGCAATATGTAATGTGACAGTTAATATACCATTAGAGTCAATATCTATAAAATCAGCAACAGAAATCCAATATGGTCAGACAGAAAAATTAAACGTTACATATAATCCAGTTGATACAACAGATGATACAACTGTTATATGGACATCAAACGATGATAAAATAGCAACAGTATCAACAGATGGAACAGTAAATGCAATAGGAGTAGGAGACGCCATCATAACGGCAAGAGTAGGAGATAAAACAGCTACCTGTCATGTAACAGTTTTACCAGTTCCATTAAATTCAATATCTATAAAAGAGCAAAATATTGCATTGAATAAAGGCGCTTCAAAAGAATTAACGGTTATATATACACCAGAAAATACAACAGATGATAAAACCATTATATGGACATCTAATAAGGAAAATATCGTATCTGTAGAAAATGGAAAGATTACAGCAAAAGCAGCTGGAACGGCAATCATAACAGCAACTGTAGGAGATAAAACAGCAACAACAACTGTCACAGTAAATATACCATTAGAAAGTATTTCTTTAAATAAAACAGAATTAACAGTTAATAAAGGAGAAACAGCTAATTTAGATATTATATATAACCCAATCGATACTACAATAGAAAAAGCAGAAAGCTGGACTTCAAGTGATACAAATGTTGTAACAGTAAATGAATATGGTTTAATAACAGCAGTGGGAAGAGGTACGGCATATGTAAAAGCAAAAGTAGGAGATAAAGAAGCAACATGTAAAGTAACAGTAAATGTGCCTTTAACAGGAATTAACTTAAAATCAGAAACAGAACTTCTAAAAGGCCAAACAGAAACTTTAAAAGTAGAATACTTACCAACAGATACAACAGATGACAAAACAGTAACATGGATATCAAAAAATGCAGAAGTTGCAGAAGTCAATGTAGATGGAGTGGTTACAGCTAAAAAAGAAGGAACAGCAGAAATAGTTGCGCAAGTAGGATCTTTTGAAAAAACATGTACAGTTACAGTAAAAGAAATAAAAATGGATTCAATAGAAATAAATGTACCAGATTTTGAACTAGGTTTGGGAAGAAGTCAAATATTAGACGTATTATTTAATCCAGAAAATACAACAGATGACAGAACAATAACATGGTATTCTTCAAACAGTGATATTGTATCAGTAGATGCAGAAGGAAAGGTAACAGCAAAAGGATATGGAACAGCAACTATAACTGCACAAGTCGGAGATAAAATGGCAACAGTAGATGTTACTGTAGTAGAGATACCAGTTGAAAATATAACAATCCATGTAGAAAATTCACAAGTAAATATAGGAGATACAATAAAACTTAATATACAAGTAAATCCAGATGATGCTACAAATCAAGCAAATTTAAAATTAACCTCATCAGATAATGATATAATATCTATTGATGAACAAGGAAATATAGTAGCAAAATCAGTAGGAAAGGCAATCATAACGGTAGAAGCAGATAATGGTATTAAAAATCAAATAGAAATAGAAGTATTGGAAGAGAATATAGGAGAAAGTGGTGAAGGCGTAGAAGAAATTTCTGATAATGCGATATCAGAAACAAATACTAATAAGAAAAATAATCAATCAAATTCTCCACATACAGGAGATCTACCAGTAGAAGGATTAAGCATATTAATGCTAATTTCAATGTTAGGAATCATATTTATCATGAAAAGAAGAAAATAAAAAAGGAAGGAGTATCTGTAATATAAGTAGAGTTAAAACAAATAGTTTTAAGATTATATTATAGGTACGCTTCCTTTTTTACTGTAAAGAAAGGTGGATGACATGAGAAAAATAAAAAGTATTTTAATAATTTTTGTAATTTCCATATTAATTATAATGTTACTAAATCCAACAATAATGGCTGCAAATATAAAAATAGATGTTAATGAACAAAAAGAAGAAGGAACAACAAGTGAAAATTTAGAAATAAAAGAACAAAGAGAGATAAAAAATCTAAATGAATTACTAGAAGAGCAAAAGCAAATGGAGGCAACAAAGCCATCAGAAGAAAATTTAAGTGAAGAAGAAGTAAAAACAGTTCAAAAATCAAATAATGGAATAAGCTTAATGTCAGCAAATGAAACATATGAAGAATTTAAAAGTCCTTTAATGTATGGATTTGATACACCTATATATAGTGATAGCAGTTATTATTATGCTATAACACGTGACTTAATGAACAATATGCCATTTAAAGTTCAAAGATATAATATAAAAGAAAGAAATATGGAAACTCTATATACATCAGAGAAAAATAGTTTAGCAAGAGCTACATATGTAAGAGGAAATATAATATATGTTGCATATATTCCTAATAATGATGGTACTGGAGGAATTTTTGATCAAATATCAGTAATGAAATTTGATACAACAACATTACAAGCAACAGAATTAGGCTCATATAACGTAATTAATAGTGGTGCAGATGCAATGCCATCATTTGCAGTAGATAGCAAAGAAAGATTATATTTTGTATCAGACTTTACAGATGTTAGAGTTTTTGAAAATACAGGAAAAATGATATATCGTTATGAACCAGATGCAGAAGATAGATCTTTTGAAATTGTAATAAATGGAATCTCTCCTAATGATAAAGCATTATTTTTCTCAATGACAACGGATCTATTTACATCAAATCCATATAATATGGCAGAAGGCATACAAAATATAAGAGATGGTAAATTTGTTTATGAGGGAGGATATACAGTTTTTGGAAAGACAGCTTATTATGTAGAAAATCCAAATTGGGTATTTTTAGATAATGATGGAAAATATGCAGTAAATCAATATGGAGAAATAGCACAATTTATTTATGATGTGAATAATAATATGGGCGTTACATATATGATTATACAAGATTTTAAAAGAATCGTATATGATTATGTACATACAACACAAAGTGAAACATCATACACAAAAATAGGAGATAATTATTATATCCCGGGAGACAAGAATATCATATTTGTAGTAGATAGTAATTTTAACAGAGTGGGTAGAGTGGACATTGGAATAGGAACAGATGAAGATGCATATAGAATAAAGGGCATGTATAATATAGATGGAGACTTATATGTAAGATATGATAATCCAGATTTATCAAATAGGGGACAATTTAGAATCATACCAGATGTTGAAAGCAAAATAGAAGAATTTAAAGATATAGTATATACAAAGCAAAGTACACAAAATCATACGAAAAAAGAAATAAAAGAAAAATATGACGCAACGGTTTCTTATGACTATTCAAAATCTTTATATAAGACACAACCATCAGCAACAGCACCATATGTAGCAGGTTCTTTACAAGATGGCGTTGTAAAAGATACATTAAACAGAATAAATTTCTATAGATGGTTATATGGGATTGATGAAGTAAGTATAAATGAAGATAAAATGGAAAGAAATCAAAAAGGTGCCGTATTATTAAAAGCATCAGGAGAGTTTTCACATGAACCATCACAACCTGCAGACATGGATGATGAATTTTATAGTGAAGCCTATGATGGATGTAACGCAAAAGCCGAAACAGGAGATACATATTCAGGAAATATAGCGTATGGAAACAAGGCTTTATATGAAGCAGTAGACGGATATGTTGATGATATGAGTAATGTATCAACATATTATGGAGCAGTAGGACATAGAATGAGTATATTAGATCCACGTGCCACAGAAGTAAGTTTTGGAGATTGTGACGCTTATTCAACATTATCTATGTATTATGATCCCAATATGTATGCAACAAGTTTACCAGAAGACTTTTATGCATATCCATCAGCAGGATATTTCCCATCAGAACAATTTTATACAAATGAATATTGGTCATTATATGTTACAGAAAGTGTCAGTTCAACAGAAAATACAAAATTTGAATTTATATATAATGGAAAAAGCTATGAAGCAGTTGGTGTTGTAACTGAAAGCTATTATCCAGCAATAGATTTTAAAATGCCAGCAGAATTAATTCAAGAACTAGGTGGATCTTATAGAAATATGCCAACATCAAGTATAGAAGTACGTATATCAGGACTTGCTAATAAGGATGGAGATAATATCACTTATGATTATACGGTAAACTTCTTCTCTATGGATAAAATCTTAGAAGGAGTAGAACTAAACAAAACGGAATTATCAATAGCTAGAGGTGGAAGTGAAACATTACAACTTATAGTAAATCCAAGTAATGCAGAAGTTACAGAAGAAGCAAAATGGACTAGTTCGAACCCAGATGTAGCAACAGTAGAAAATGGAGTAGTAAAAGCAGTAAAAGAAGGAACAACAACTATAACTGTAAAACTAGAAGGCTATACAAAAACATGTAAAGTGACAGTCAGCAAATATAAAAAAGGTGATTTAAATAAAGACGGAGAGATAACCGCAACAGATGGATTTTTAGCTTATGATATGTTTATAAATGAAAAAAATTTGACATCAGAAAATATACAAATAGGAGATATAACAGGGGATGGAGAAATAACTGCAACAGACGGATTTTTGATATATGATGCATTTGTTAATGAAAAAGATTTGGGAGTAGTTTAAATATAAAATAATGTTGAATAAAAAATAAAACAAGGAGATTGTCGTGAAAAAGAGAATTTATAAAATAATACATATTTTTTTAATAATTTTAATTAGCATGTTGATAATGATAAATCTAAATACATTAAATACATATGCAGCTGATCCAATGAGCATTTATTTAGAGGATGCAACTGGAAAGCCAGGAGATGAAATAACAATACATTTAAAACTAGCCAATAATCCCGGTGTACGTATATTAGGAGGAAAAATATCTTTTGATAGAAGTAAATTAGATTATATACATTGTGAATTACAAAATCTAGAAAGAGCAACCAATAAAGATATACAATATAATGAAAGTACAGGAAATATTGTATTCTATGCAACAACGATGACCAATGATAATGATCCTATTACAGATAATGATGTAATAGCAATCATAAAATTTAGGATAAAAGCTGACGCAACAGGAACATCTGAAGTAAAAATAGCAATGGATGATGTATCAGCAGGAATAAATCAAGAAATAACAGATTATACACAGAAAAATGCTATAGTAACAATAGATGGAACAACATCTAATGGAGATACAAGTGCAGGTGCTGATGGACAAGAAGGTAGTAGCTCTAATGGAGAAAATGGAAATAGTGAAAGTGTAGAAGGACAAAATAATGGAACAAATAGCAATAACAATACTGACGATCCAGTAAAAAATGAAAATCAAGAAGAAGGAAAACAAGAAAATAAAGAATCAAAAACATCACCTACAACTGGTGATATTGCAGTAGGCGTACTAGTTGCATTACTTATCATATCTGCTATAGGTATTACAATAATATTAATAAAAAGGAAGAAGAAAAAATAATGAGCAGAAAAGCAAAACATTTAAAGAGAATTTCTAAAAATCCACATAAACTATATGATAAAAATAAAGTGAAAAGAAGAAGAAAAAAAGAAGCAGCTAGATTAACAGTTATACAAAAAATATTTTTAGTAATATTTATAGGTATATTTTGTTATTCAGCATATACACTAATAAATTGGTATATAGGAACCAAAAAAGCAGAAAGCCAATATGAAGAATTGGCACAAAAAGTAATAACAAAAGAAATTGATGAGCCAGCAGACGAAAATGGAAATAAACCACAAGGAATTCATTTTGAAGAATTGAAAAATATTAATGAAGATATAATTGGATGGATAAAGATTGATAACACAACAATAAATTATCCAATTGTACAAACAACAGATAATGCATTTTATTTAAAAAAAGATATATACAAAAAAAATGATGCATGTGGATCCATATTTATGGATTATAAAAACAATAAAAATTTTACAGATAAAAATAATGTCCTATATGGGCATCATATAAAAAGTGGAATCATGTTTGCAGACTTAGTAAAAATATATAAAGGTGAACTAGGTACAGATATAAATATAAATATATATACACCAGCTATGGAAAGGGTATACAAAGTATTCTCAAGTTATGAATCTGACCCAGAGGACTATGCAATAAATACAAGCATAACAGAAAATCAATATGATGAATTTATCGATTTGCTAAAAAATAGAAGTAGTATAGATTATAACATAGATCCAAAACAAAGTAGCCAAATATTAACATTATCAACATGTGATAATACAGGAAGAAAAAGAATATTAGTGCATGCAAAATTAAATGAAGTATATAGTTTAGAACCCAATGATAATTAAGGAAAGAACCTAAATGAAAGGTTCTTTTTTTCATAAAATTTCTCTAAATATTTAGGAACTTCTTAAATAGATTAGCATATAATTTACTATTAGGAGTGAAGAAAATGGCATATGCAGATAGAGAACTAATTGCAAGAATCATTCAGTGTGAGGCACGGTGGAGAGGGAGATAATGGAATGAAGGCAGTGGCGAGTGTAATCTTAAATAGAGTTAATGCAACAGATGGTGAATATGCAAGGATATCACAAGGTGGTAACGTCAGAAATATTATATTTCAGCAAGGACAATTTGATTGTGCAACAGAAACATTGTTTAATCGATACAATCCTCAAAATATTTATAATATGAATCCAACAGAAGAACATTATTACATAGCAGATTGGGTTTTGGCAGGAAATCGATTAAACGAAATTGGAGAATGTTTATGGTATTTAAACCCATTTAAACCAAGTTGTGACATAACCTTTCCAAGAAATGGTTCTGGAACATTTCATACAAGGCTTGGAGAACATTGTTTTTATCGTCCGACGAGTCAATATGCGAATACATAAGCATATAGTGATAAGAAAGAAAATATCATAAAATAAAGGAGGGTCCTTATGGGAGATGAAAGACAAGACAAAAGAGAAAATAGAAATGTAACAATTAATCAAGATTCACCAGAAATTTTAACAAATTCTATTTATACACCAGCTTTTTTACGAGAACAAATTGGAAAATTGATGCGAGTAGAATTTTTAATAGGTACAAATAATTTAGTAGATAGAATAGGCATTTTAGAAGATGTGGGAGCAAGTTATATCTTATTGCGTTCATTAGAGAGTGATACAATAACGTATTGTGATATTTATTCTATTAAATTTGTTACCATATCTAATAGAAGATTTAATCATTTTATGAACAATGGATATGGATATAATTATTATTAAAATATGCCAACTAGGGAATTTCCCTGGTTTGGCATATTTTCTTTAAAAAAGTATTGACAAATTAAAAAAAATAGTGT
This sequence comes from uncultured Clostridia bacterium, assembly GCA_944386365.1. Taxonomy (GTDB): domain Bacteria; phylum Bacillota; class Clostridia; order TANB77; family CAG-508; genus CAG-269. The sequence continues at coordinate 330,907 of CALXAT010000001.1, read as the reverse complement.
AAAGTATATTAGCATTACATTTTAAAGGAGTCGTTGTTTATGGAAAAAAATGTGAAAATCAGTATATTATGCGATTTATACGGGAAATTATTGACTGAAAAACAATTTGAATTCATAAATGACTACTATAATAATGACTTGTCTTTATCAGAAATTGCAGAAAACAATGAAATTACCAGACAAGCTGTTAGAGATATCATCAAAAAGGGGGAAAAGAAGCTTTTTGAATATGAAGAAAAGCTATTGTTTATGAAAAGGATGTTAAAACAAGAAAAAAAAATCGAACAAGTTTTATCAGAATTGACAAAGATTCAAAAAGAATCTTCTGATGAACAAGTAGCTGTTGTATTAGAACATATTAAAAAAGAATTAAATTGTTTAGTTTAAAAAATGAATGGAGTTGAAAAAGTATGGCTTTTGAAGGATTATCTTCTAGATTACAAGAAATTACAAGAAAGATCAGAGGAAAGGCAAGAATTACAGAATCAGATTTAAAAGAAATGCTAAGAGAAGTAAAACTTGCATTATTAGAAGCTGATGTTAACTATAAAATTGTAAAAGAATTTATAGCAACCATTCAAGAAAAAGCCTTAGGACAGGATGTCTTAAAATCACTAACTCCAGGTCAACAAGTTGTAAAAATTGTTAAAGATGAATTAGTTGAACTATTAGGTGGACAAACAAGTCAAATTAATTTTACACCAAATCCACCAACCATTATTATGCTAGTGGGTCTTCAAGGTTCAGGTAAAACAACAACAGCAGGAAAATTAGCAAACTTACTTAGAAAGCAAGGAAAAAAACCATTATTAGTTGCGTGTGACGTTTATAGACCAGCTGCTATTAAACAATTACAAGTTGTTGGAGCACAGTTAAATATACCTGTTTTTGCAAATGAAAACTCAAAAGATGTTGTACATATTGCAAGACAAGCATTATCTGTTGCCATGTCAAAACTAAACGATGTTGTAATCCTAGATACAGCGGGTAGATTACATATTGATGAAGAATTAATGCAAGAATTAAAGAATTTAAAAGCCAATATTAAACCTCATGAAATTTTACTTGTTGTAGATAGTATGACAGGCCAAGATGCGGTAAATGTTGCGCAAAACTTTAGTGAAAAAGTTGGAATTGATGGTATTATCCTTACAAAATTAGATGGTGATACTAGAGGTGGTGCAGCACTTTCTGTTAAAAAAGTAACAGGAAAACCAATCAAATTTGCTGCAACTGGAGAAAAACTAAGTGATATAGAAGTATTTCATCCAGATAGAATGGCACAAAGAATATTAGGAATGGGAGATATTTTAGCTGTTATAGAAAAGGCTGAAGAATCATTTGATATGGAGCAAGCAGAAAAGCTCGAAAAACAATTAAAGAAAAAAGAGTTAGATTTAGATGATTATTTAGCACAAATAAGACAAGTAAAAAAGATGGGTTCATTTTCATCATTATTAAAACTAATACCAGGATTTAACCAAATAAAAGATTTAAAAGTAGATGATAAAGAATTTGTAAAAATTGAAGCAATGATTTGCTCCATGACAAAAGAGGAAAAACAAAATACAAAATTATTAAATGCAAGTAGAAGACAAAGAATTGCTAAGCGGAAGTGGAACAACGGTACAAGATATTAACAAATTCATAAAATCTTTTGAAATGACACAAAAAATGATGAAACAAATGAAAAACAACAAAGGTAGCATGAAGAAATTATTAAACGGAATTGATGAAAATACATTAAAGAATTTTAAATTTTAATTTTAAATAGTTATTAAATTTTTAAATTTATATAAATATATTGAAATTTTCAGGAGGTGAACCAAAAATGGTAAAAATAAGATTACAAAGACAAGGAAAGAAAAAAGCTCCATTCTATCATATCGTAGTTGCTGATTCAAAATCTCCAAGAGATGGAAAAATCATAGAGCAAATAGGAACATATGATCCAATGACAAATCCAGCTACAATCGTATTAGATAAGGAAAAAGTAGAAAAATGGATAAAAAATGGTGCAAAACCAACAGATACTGTTAAAGCTTTAATTGAAAAAGCAAACTAAGATATAATTTCTTTGACAAAAAAGAATAACAAGTTAAGTGGAGGAAATTATGGAAGAATTTTTAAGAATTATTATTTCAAATCTAGTAGATGACAAGGAAGCTATCGAAATTAATGAGATAGATAATGAAAAGTCAGTCACATTTGAAGTAAAAGTAGCCCAAGAAGATATGGGAAAAGTAATAGGAAAGCAAGGTAGAATTGCACAATCTATTCGAAATGTTATGAAAGCTGTTGCAAATAAAGAACATAAAAAAGCATCAGTAGAATTTTTAGGATAATAGGAGTAACCAATATGTTACCAAATCTAGAAATTGGTCAAATCGTCAATACATTTGGAATAAAAGGAATGGTAAAAGTCAAACCATTTACAGATGATATTAGAAGATTTGATAAATTAAAAACAGTATATGTTGAAAAAAACGGTAATCAAACAGAATATGAAATTGAAGAAGTAAAATATCATAAAGATATGGTACTAATAAAATTAAAAGGTATAAACAAAGTAGAGCAAGCAGAAATGCTACGAAATGCATATCTAACAGTTTCTAGAGATTCAGTAGAAAAACTAGAAGAAGGAAGATATTATATCATAGATTTACTTGGACTAGAAGTTTATACAGATGAGGAAATTTTATTAGGAACTTTAGATGACATATTCAATACTGGTAGTAATGACATATATGTTGTAAAAGATAAACAAGGAAAGCAAATTCTTTTACCAGCTATTCAGGATGTAATCAAACAAATTGATATAGAAAATAAAAAAATTATTGTACACTTACTTCCTGGATTAATATAAAGGAGTATTTTATGAAATTTGATGTTTTAACACTATTTCCAGAAATGTTTGACATATTAAATCAAAGTATTATTGGAAAAGCAATTGAAAAAAATCTAATAGATGTTCACTTAATTAATATTAGAGATTTTTCAAAAGATAAACATAAAAAAGTAGATGATACACCTTATGGTGGTGGTGCTGGAATGGTAATGAAACCAGATGTGGTATATGACGCCTATCAATCTGTAAAAGATGAAAAGGCAAAAGTGATATACATGTCACCACAAGGAAAAACGTTAAATCAAAAGATGGTAGAGGAATTATCGAAAGAAAACCATTTAATTATACTTTGTGGGCATTATGAAGGAATAGATCAAAGAGTATTGGACAAAATTGTAGATGAAGAAATATCTATAGGTGACTATGTATTGACAGGTGGAGAAATTCCAGCAATGGTGTTAATTGATAGTGTTAGCAGATATGTAGAAGGTGTTTTAAAAGAAGATTCTATAAAAGAAGAAAGCTTTTCAAATGGACTTCTAGAATATCCACAATATACAAGACCAGAAGTGTTTGAAGGAATGAAAGTTCCAGAAGTATTACTTTCAGGGCACCACGAGAATATAGAGAAATGGAGAAAAGAAAAGTCTTTAGAAATGACAAAGAAAAAAAGACCAGATATATTATAGGGTTGTATCCCTTGACAATAATAAAGAAAAGGAGGAAATTCTAAAATGGATATTATAAAATCAATTGAACATGAACAATTGAAGAATAAAATACCAGAATTAAAAGTTGGTAATACAGTAAAAGTGCACGTAAGAATAAAAGAAGGAAATAAAGAAAGAATCCAAGTTTTTGAAGGAATTATTATAAAAGTACAAGGTGGAGGAGTTAATCAAACATTTACAGTTAGAAAAACTTCTTATGGCGTAGGAGTTGAGAAAACTTTCTTAGTACATTCACCATTAGTTGAAAAAGTAGAATTAGTAAGAGTAGGTAAAGCAAGAAGAGCAAAATTATATTACTTAAGAGACAGAGTAGGTAAAGCTGCTAAGACAAAAGAGAAAATAGGAGCAAGAATAGAAGATAGAGAAATTACAATTAAAGAAGATTTAGCAGAAGAACCAGCAGTAGAGGAAGCTCCAGAAGAAGCACCAGCTATTGAAACAGAAAATGTAGCTGTTCAAGAAACAGTTGATACAGTAACAGAAGAACCTGTTGAAGAGGTTAAAGAAGTAGAAGAACCTAAAAAAGCTGAAGAAGATAAAAAAGCGGAATAAAATAAAAAAGAAAAACAGTATAGATTTTCCTAATCTATACTGTTTTTTGATGGTCTATAAAAGGTAAAACTTTAAAAAGTCATGTTTTCCATAGCATACATACCAGGTTGCTTATTTACAATAAATTCAGCAGCTTTTAAGGCACCTTCTGCAAATACATTTCTAGAATAACTGGTATGTTTAATTTCAAAAGTTTCAAAATTCCCAATGAATGCAACGGTATGCTCTCCAACAATATTTCCACCTCGAATAGAAGACATACCAATTTCATTTTTATCTCTTTTTTCATGTTTATCATGTCTGTTATATTCACAATGAAGCGTATTTCCTAAAGATGCATTGATACTATCTGCTAACATTTGTGCAGTTCCACTTGGACTGTCAACCTTTCGATTATGATGTGCTTCAATGATTTCAATATCTGTATTTTTTAATAGTGGTGCAAGCCAAGAAACAATTTTTTTCATAAGCATTATGTCAAAAGACATATTAGCTGATTTAAATACAGGAATTACCTTACTAGCTTCTTCAATTATTTTAGTTTCTTCATCTGTAAATCCAGTTGTTGCAATAACCATTGGTATTTTATTTATTTTTGCATAATCTAATATATTTAATGTTGCAACAGGAAGGGAAAAGTCAATAATAACGTCTGGTTTTACATTGATTTTTTCTATTTCTGTGAAAATTGGAAATTTAGAATTAGAATAACTAACTTTATCAAATCCACCAATCACTTGCATATCGTCATTTTCTTCTACTAAATTACATACAACATTTCCCATTTTTCCATTACAACCATTTACAAATACGTTTAACATTTGATACCTCCATATTTTATTAAATTTGTTATTATATTTTAAAATCTATTTATATTATACTAATTTATCTAATGCATCAATTAATTTTTGCTCTTTATCACTGCTCATTTTAGTAAGTGGTAATCTAGGAATTCCAAAATTAAAACCAATATGATTTAAAGCAGCTTTAACAGGAATAGGGTTAACTTCTGAAAATAAAGCTTTTATTAATGGTAAAGCATCTAATTGCATTTTTGTAGATTTTTCAACATTACCATCAAAAAAGTTTTGAACCATGTCATGTGTATATTGTGGTTTTACATTGGATAAAACGGAAATAACACCAAGACCACCCAATGATAAAACTGGCAATATTTGGTCATCATTTCCTGAATAAATATGTAAGTTATCTCCACATAAATGGGCAATTTCAGCTACTTGAGATAAATTACCACTAGCTTCTTTGATAGCAACAATATTATCGATTTTAGATAATTCTAAACAAGTTTCTGGTAAAATATTGACACCGGTTCTACTTGGTACGCTATATAGAATAATTGGTAGAGATACACTTTCGCTAATGATTTTATAATGTTCGATTAAGCCCTTTTGTGTACATTTGTTGTAATAAGGAGTAACAACTAAAAGTCCATCAACACCTAAAGCTTCTGCTTTTTTAGAATTTTCAATAACTTTCATAGTGTTATTACCACCAGTACCTGCAATAATAGGTACTCTTCCATTAGCCGTTTTGACAGCACAAGAAATAGTAACATCCTTCTCTTTTTCTGTCATGGTAGAAGATTCTCCTGTCGTTCCACATACAATAATGGCATCTACGCCATTTTCAATTTGAAAATTAATTAATCTTTCAAATTCTTTTAAATTTACACCTTTTTCATCAAAAGGCGTACTGATAGCTGTTCCACAGCCTTTGAATAAAATTTTTTTCATAAAAATCACCTGATTTTTCCAAATAGTAGATAAAAATATATTTATATTTTTTATACATTGTCATTATATTATAAAAATGATGAAATGAGAATAGCAAAAATAAAAATTTGTTCATATTTTTAAAGATATAATAAAAAGAAAATGATGCAAAAATAAAACGCTTCTTATATATTAATAAGAAACGTTTTCTATTAAATACGAATCATAATTAAACTTAAGAATAAGTAAGCATATCGAAAAGCTTTTTTCATAAATATTCTAGATTTTATAACTTCTAAGGTTTCAGAAGTAGCACAGTATTTATCAACAAAAGTTAAAATAAAACCTTCTATAGAAGTTGGAAATTGCATTGTTACAGGCCACATATGGGTTGTAATCATATCTTTTTCTTTTTGACTTAAATTAAATAATTTGCTAGCATTTTCACAGGCTGTTTTTCCATGAGTAAAAGCATGCAAACCTTTTCTATCAGGTTGTCTAACTCTCCAATCATATAAAAACAAATCATGTAACATAGCAGCTCTTGTTGCTGCAACATAATCTAAGTGATATCTTTTACATATCCAATAACAATAAAAAGCAACCATATAACAATGATCAAAGCAAGTTGTTTCATAATGTTGTCTATATTTTTTCATTTCTTGTACAGTTTCATTATTTATAAATTCTGCAATTATATTTAAAAATTCTTCATTATTAATATCTAATTTATTTAAAATTTTTTTCATTTATATACCCCTTAAACATTTTATGTATTAAAAAAATAAATGTTTTCATTAAGTAAAATTGTGTAAATATTTACATTCATACTTCTATTATATCATAAAAAGAAAAATTAGTAAATTAAATTTTTCTTAAGATATTGAAGGAAAAGTTTATTTGTAATATAATATAAAAGAGAGAAAGAAAATTTGCATATAGTAGATTTTATGAAAGGAGATATGTATAAGTATATTTGTACATGAAATAAATTTTATGAAAAGTTTAGGAAAAATAAATGTAAATGGTGAAGAAAAAGAATTGCATGTAGAAAAAGACGGAGAATTATATAAGTATGTTTTGGGAACTGAAATAATCGGTGCATATGATCCAGATGTTATGGCAGATACATTAATTGTATTTAGAGAAAATACGTTAGGAAATGAACTTTCTGGACAAATAAGAGATGAAGTGACACAAATTATTGAAACAGTAGGCAAAGAGGAAATTTTAAAGACAGATCAAGAAAAGGAACAAGAAGAAAATGTTTATGATAGACAAATGGGATATCAAAGCACTATAGGCGATAAGAAATCAGAAAGTACAAAAAAGAAATCCTCAAAAGAACCTGATGCAAAAAAGAAAGATGCAAAGCAAGAGGAATCCGTTAGAGGAAAAAAATCAAAAGTAGAAAATACAACAGCTGATATTCATATAAAACAAGAAGTAGATATGGACACAATGGTAACAGATTTTGATTCGTTAGGAGAAAAGTTAGAAAAAGCTGGAAAGATTAAAGGCGGAGATGAAAAAGGCGGAAAATTAGGTATTATAGAATCTGACGAATTAGACAATTTAAGAGATGAAAATGGAAAACCATTAGAAGGACATTCATCAAGATATGAAGCAGTGGTTATAACAGATAAAACAGGAAAAGATGGTAAACCAATTGTAAGAGCTTTGGACTTAGAGAATGATACACAGGATGGAACAAATCCAGAAAAAGAAAATTATCAAGTTAGTCAAAATAAAAATAGAAATCCTAAAAAGGGAGATGTTTTAACAAGGTTACAAGTTCAAGGAGAAGAAACAATTGGAATAGAAAAAGGACAATATGGAGAAGTGGAAGTATATCATTCACAAGATAAAACGATTGGCGGAAACGGCGTTGAAGGAAATAAGAGTCTAGATAAGCAATTAGAAACTTCAAATTCTAAAAACCCAGTAGAAGGTATGGATGAAGAAACACAAAAATTGTCACAAGAATATCAAGACGGATATCGTTCAGTAGAAGCTTCTTATCAAGAAGCAAAACAACATGAAAACGCACAAGAAGAACCATGCGAAGAAATGCAACAAGAAGATATGGATGGAAACCCAAATACATCAAAACATAATCATGTAGATGATACAGTAGCCCTATTAATGAAAAATGAACAAATTGCGGATAAGTTTACGGAAAGAGAAGTTAGAGAGATGGTAGAAAGAGCATGGGATAAAAAAGAAGATAAGACTTTAGAAGAATTTCAAAAAAATATAGAAGAAGATATAGAAGCAGATGCTGAAAACATGCGTGGAGAAAGAGGTAAATAGAATTTATTAAAAATATATTAAATTTAATTAAAAAAGTTGCAATATTTTACCAATAATAGTATAATATAAAAGGTAGTATAATAATATATAGAAAGTATTATTAAAAAGAGAGGTAGAAAAATGGATTATTTATATATACTAAGAGAAGCTTTAGTATGGACGGTTACAATATTTTGGTTATATCAAGTAATCGTAAGTTTATGTTCTTTGGTAAAACTAAAAGATAAACCTTTAAAAGAAAATAAAGATCATAGATTTATGGCTATTATACCGGCACATAATGAAGAAGCAGTGGTAGGAAATTTGATAGAAAGTTTAAAAAATCAAACATATAATAAGGAATTATATGATATTTATGTAATAGCAGATAATTGTACAGATAATACAGCACAAATTGCTAGAGATGCAGGAGCTATTGTATATGAAAGATTTGATGAAACAAAGAAAACAAAAGGATATGCATTAAATTGGTTTCTACAACAAAAAATTGCAGAGGATGCTCCATATGATGCTTTTTTCGTATTTGATGCTGATAATATAGTAGATAAGAATTTTATAAAAAATATGAACAAAAAATTATGCCAAGGAGAAGATGTTGTGCAAGGTTATAGAGATATTAAAAATCCATCTGATAACTGGATAACAGCAGGATATGCTATTTTCTATTGGCAAATGCATAGATTTTATCATTTAGCTAGATATAATATTGGATTATCACCATTATTAAATGGTACTGGCTTTATGGTTAAATTTGATGTTATAAAACCACAAGGCTGGGATACAGAGACATTAACAGAAGATATAGAGTTCTCATTGAAAAGAATTATAAAAGGTAAAAAACTAGGTTGGGCAACAGATGCAATTGTTTATGATGAACAACCTACAGGATTTAGACAAAGTTGGTCACAAAGAAGTAGATGGACAGTAGGTCATATGCAATGTATAAAGAAATATACAAAAGATTTAGCAATTGCGGCAAAAGAAAATAAAAAGATGATTAACTTTGATGGTTTGTTATATATTGTTGGAAGTATTCCAATGTTTATTATTACAATGCTATTATTATTTACAAATTTTGTTATGTATAATGCGGAATCTATAACAACAGCAGAATTAATAAAGAATTTAGTATTATATTTAGTCCCAACATTTATATTACCAATATTGGTAGGAATATTTGCAATGTGGCTAGATGGAAGAAAAATTAAGCCAATGGCAAAAGGATTACTTTGTTATCCACTATTTCTATTGACTTGGATATGTATTAACTTTAAATGTTTATTTATAAGAAATACATCTTGGGAAAAGATAAATCATGTAAGAAGTATAAAAATATCAGATGTTTCTAATAATAATACACAAACTGAAAAAGAATTAGTTTAATAAATATATAAAGAAAAATATATAAGTGGACGTATTAAATGTTGTTAACTATGACAATAGATAATGTTCCACTTATTATTATTGAAAAAAACAAAATATTATGGAAAAAATATAGGAGAAAGAATGAAAAAGTTAAAAAGTATTAACAAAAAATATATACATATAGGAATTATATTATTAGGCATTATATTTATATTCTTATCAGCGTTTCATGAAGATATTTGGTTTGATGAAAGCTATTCAGTGGCAATTGCAAAACATAACTTCGGAGATATATGGAACATAACAGGAAATGATGTGCATCCACCATTATATTATTGGATGTTACATATTGTTTGGATAATTTTTGGTAATAATGTCATGATATTTAGAATTTTTTCAGTGTTGGCAATTGTAATATTAGGAATATTAGGCTATACACACATAAGAAAAGATTTTGGAGAAAAAGTAGGAATTCTCTTTTCATTTTTAACTTATTTTTTACCAATTATGTGTACATATAGTCAGGAAATAAGAATGTATTCATGGTCATGTTTAATTGTGACATTATTAGCAATATATGGATATAGATTATATAAAAATGTAAAAGATAAAAAAGAATTAAAGATACAAAATATAAACTTAATTATATTTGGGATTTTTAGTATAACAGCATGTTATATACATTATTATGCATTGGCAGCAGCAGGGATAATCAATTTCTTTTTATTGATTTATTTCATAAAGAATAGAAAAGAAAATGCAAAAATATTAAGAAATTTTATTATATTAGCAATTATCCAAGTAATTGCGTATATACCTTGGTTATTATATTTAAAAGGACAAGTTGCACATGTGGAGAATGGATTTTGGATAGCATTGCAATTTAGTACATTGATAGAGGTTCTTAGTTTCCAATTTAGAAGACAATTAGATTCTACTTTTACGTTTAATTTACAGACAATTATAGCATTAGTAGCTTCTTTAGCCATGTATATATATATAGGATATAGAATCTATAAAGCCAAAAAAGAGAAAAGTGAAATGTGCCCAGGCATGTTAGCAATTATTTTATATATAGCGGTAATTCTTGCAGTACTTATTATATCGTTAAAAACACCGATTTTATATGCAAGATATTTAATTGTTGTTACTGGATTATATATTTTTGGCATTGCCTATTTTATGGCAAAAGAAAAAAGAAAATGGGTGACAATATGTATATGTGCTGCTATATTAATTTTAGGTTGTATTAGTAATGTGACAAATATTATGATAAACTATGATAGTAGTAATATGAAACAAATAGAATATTTAAAAGAAAATATTCAACCAGAGGATATTATTGTATATTCTAATATAGGAAATGGTGGTGTTATAGCAGCATTTTTCCCAGATAATAAGCAATACTTCTATAATGGTGATTATTGGGATGTAGAAGAAGCGTATAAAGCGTATGGACCAGGAATGGAAATTATATATAATTATGAAGATATATTAAAAGACTATCATGGAAGAATATGGTTAATAGACTCACAAGATTATAGTTTATATAATGCATTTCCAAAGGAAAGCATGCAAGTAATTACAGAGCCAATAGAATTTAAAACAAAATATCAAAATTATGTATATACAATTATATTATTAGAAAAAGAATAAGTATAAAGGAAAATCAGAATGAAAAAAAATATAAATGCAAAAGCATTCATAATGAATCTCATTGTTTTTATAATTTTAATGTTTGCTGTATATTTAGCATACAAATTTTATCAAAATAATAATTTTAATGAATTTATCAGAAGTGAAGCAAAATTAAATACATCAGAATTTAAAAGAGATGATGAAGTAAAATATTCAGATATAAGTAGTTATAGGATAACATCAAATGAATTTAATGATGCCATGTTTTCTAAAGAGATACAAGTAAAAAAGAATACACCTTACAAAGTAACTTGCATGGTAAAAACAAAAGGTGTTGAAGCAGAAGAATTTGCATCAAGTATAGGAGCGCAAATTTCTATATCTGATACGACAGAAAGATCAGTTGCCATTAGTGGAGATACAGATTGGCAAGAAATAGAATTAATATTTAATTCTAAAAATAGAGATATGGTGAATATTGCCTTTAGATTAGGCGGAACAGCTGGAAATGCAAAAGGACAAGCATGGTTTTCTGATTTTAAATTAGAGGAAGGCCAAAATGATGAAAATAGTAACTGGAATTTTGCTTGCTTTATCTTTGAAAATACAGATGTAGTAATTAATAATAAAGCAATAGATATTCAAGTGACAGATACAGATATAACGGATATTAAAAAAACAATTAATAGATTTGAAAAATCTTGTAATGAATTATCAGAAGGAAAAATGACAGCAGATTGTGATATATATGAAATACAACAGCCAATTACTTCATTATCCTATGATGAAGAATTCGGGTACTATGTTGCACCAGAAGATATAGAAGATCAAATAAAAGATATTATAAATCAAAATAACTATGATCATATTTTTGCAGTTGTGAGATTAGGAAATGAAGAATATGAAGATGATATAGAAATTAAAGATTGGATAGGTTTAGGTTCTATGGATTATTATGGAATCGGTTTTTCAAATATTCGATTACCGAATAGTTCAAAAAGCTATATATACAAATATAATGTTAGAGTAAATCAATTTCCGGAAGAAGTATTTTTACATGAATTTTTACATTCCTTGGAAAGAACAGCAAAAGAATATGGTTATGCTATTCCTGAATTACATGCCTATAAAGAATATGGTTATGAAAATGAATATTTAATAGGTCAAAAAAAATGGTATAAAGATTATATGAATAAAGAAATATATACGTCAGATGGCTATGTAGGATTACCAGAAGAAATATATACTTTAAAACCGGCTAAAAAATCGGATTTTAACTATACGTATGCATTAGAAGTATATAAAGAGCCACAAAATATAATAGAAGAAATAAGAGGAATTTTTAATAATTTATTTCGAAATATAAAACTAATAATGGGAGAATACGAAATGTCCGTTTGAGGCCTCTTAATGGGCATTTTGATTCAAAAAAGGAGGAAACGGTGAAAGTATCAGAATTTAATTATGATTTACCACAAGAATTAATCGCACAAACACCATTAGAAAAAAGAGATGAATCTAGATTAATGGTTTTAGATAGAAGTAAACAAACGATTGAACACAAAAAATTTAAGGATATTATTAATTATTTAGAGCCGGGAGATTGTTTGGTAAGAAATAATACCAAAGTAATACCAGCTAGAATTTATGGAAAAAAAGAAACAGGAGCACATGTAGAATTCTTATTATTAAATAATATTGAGGGAGATATTTGGGAAACTATTGTAAGACCAGGAAATAAACTTCACGTAGGCACAAAAGTTATATTTGGAGATGGATTATTAAAAGCTGAAATTCTAGAAGTGATGCCAGGAGGAACCAGAAAAGTAAAATTTTCATATGAAGGTATATTTAATGAAATATTAGATAAAATTGGATTAATGCCATTACCACCATATATTCATGAAGAACTAAAAGATAATGACAGATATCAAACTGTTTATGCAAAATATGAAGGTTCAGCAGCAGCACCAACAGCAGGATTACATTTTACACCAGAATTATTGAAAAAAATAGAAGAAAAAGGCGTAAAAATTGCAAATGTGACTTTACATGTAGGAATCGGAACATTCCGACCAGTTAAAGAAGAAAATGTAGAAAATCATGAAATGCATACAGAACATTATTATATAAAACAAGAAGATGTTGAAAAAATAAATAAGACAAAACAAGAAGGAAAAAGAGTTATTGCAGTAGGAACAACATCTTGTAGAGTGTTAGAAACAATTGCAGATGAGAATGGACTTGTGAAAGAAACAGAAGGCGATACAAGTATTTTTATTTATCCAGGATATCACTTTAAATGTTTAGATGGATTAATTACCAATTTCCATTTACCACAATCGACTTTATTAATGTTAGTATCAGCATTAGCAGGGAAAGACTATATCATGAAGGCATATAAGGAAGCTGTAAAAGAAAAATATAGATTTTTTAGTTTTGGTGATGCTATGTTTATCCAATAATGATGAATAAAGTTTGAGTGGGTGATAATATGAAAATAAGAAGCGCTAAAAAAGAAGATATAAAAGATATACAAGACTTAAGATACTTACTTGCAAAATATGAAAAAGATTTAGGATTAAATATTGTTGTACCTGAATGGGGATATACTGAAGCTGGAGAAAAGGATTTGGATTATTTTTTGAATCAGCAATATATCTACGTAGCAGAAGAAAATGAGCAGATTGTTGGATTTATAACAGCAGAAGTACTAAAGAAAAAAGTATGGTATAATGTACAGTTAGGATCAATTAACAATATATTTGTTTTAGAAGAATACAGAGGTAAAGGAATTGGAAAGGCGTTAATGAAAACGATGATGAACACTTTACAAGACGTTGGAATAACAAATATTCAACTAGAAGCATACAGCAAAAATAGTAAAGCAATAAAATTTTATGAAAAATTAGGATTTGAAAAGTGTAATATTCAAATGCTATACCAAGAAGAAAAGAATAAAGAATAAGGAGGAAACATGAAACCAGCAGTAACATATGAATTATTACATGAAGATAAAACAACAGGAGCAAGAAGAGGCGTTATTCATACACCTCATGGAGATATACAAACACCCGTATTCATGCCAGTAGGAACACAAGCAACAGTCAAATCAATGACACCAGAAGAATTAAAAGAAATGGTAGGTGCACAAATCATATTAGCAAATACATACCATTTATACCTAAGACCGGGTCAAGATATTGTAAAAGAAGCAGGCGGACTTCATAAATTTATGAATTGGGACAGATCAATCCTTACAGATAGTGGAGGATTTCAGGTATTTAGTTTAGGTGATTTAAGAACGATTTCAGAAGAAGGTGTAGAATTTAAATCTCATTTAGATGGAAGTAAGCATTTCTTTTCACCAGAAAGTGTTATGAAAACAGAAGAAGATTTAGGTGCAGATATTATTATGGCTTTTGATGAATGTGTGGAATACCCAGCAGATTATGAATATACAAAACAATCTATGGAAAGGACAACTAGATGGGCAAAAAGATGTAAAGAGGCACATAAAACTGAAAATCAAGCACTTTTTGGAATTATCCAAGGAGGATTTTATGAAGATCTAAGAAAACAAAGTGCAAAAGATTTAATAGAATTAGATTTACCAGGATATGCTATTGGTGGTATTAGTGTGGGAGAACCCAAAGAAGAGTTTTTAAAGATGCTTAGATTTACAACTCCATTGATGCCAAAAAATAAGCCAAGATACTTAATGGGAGTAGGAACACCAGATTATTTAATAGAAGCAGCAATTGCAGGAATTGATATGTGTGATTGTGTTTTACCTACAAGAATAGCAAGGAATGGAACAGCAATGACATGGAACGGAAAAGTGGTTGTTCGAAACGCAACATACGAAAGAGACTGGAATCCATTAGATGCAGAATGTGATTGTTATACTTGCAAAAACTATTCAAGAGCATATATTAGACATTTAATTAAAGCAAACGAAATTTTAGGTGTTAGATTATTATCAATTCATAACCTAAGGTTCTTGACTAATTTAATGGAAAAGGTTAGAATAGAAATAGAGAGAGATAATTTAGAAAACTTTAAAAATGACTTTTATAAAAAGTATGGCTATGCCAAATAGGAGGGGTACAAATGAATTTGTTAGATGAAGATTTTTCAAACAATAAGAATAAAGGCACAAAGAATATAATAAAAATTATAATTGTATTTATTGTTTTAGTCGTAATTGCCATTATCGGTATTGTTTCATACATGATGTATTTACAAGGAACAACATTAAGAGTTATATTGAATAATCAAGAAACGCCAGATATTATAAATTTATTAGATTTTGAAGCAGATGGAACCATATATGTACCAATAAGAGCAATATCTTCATATCTAGGATATAATTGTTATAATGGAGAATATAGTAATAAATCAGAAGACAATAGTAAATGCTATATAGAATGTGAAGGAGAAGTAGCTAATTTCACATTAAATTCTAATAAAATATATAAATTAAACCTAGAAGCAAATGAAAATAACTATACTTATATCTATATGGATAAACCAGTAAAGGCAATTAATGGAGAATTATACATAACTACAGATGGAATGCAAAAAGCTTTTAATACTACATTTGTATATGATCAAAATTCCAATGTAATTACAATGAACACAACACCATTCTTGATTAGTATGTATGCAAATACAATCTTAGATTATGGATATACACAATTAAGTGAAAATTTTGAAAATGATAAAGCAGTTGTAAAAAATATGCTTGTAGTTACAAATGACAGATATTATGGTGTCATAAATGCAACAGATGGAACAGAGATTTTAGAATGTAAATATGATGATATTATTTACCAAGAATCTACAGGAGACTTTATTGTATCTAGTGATGACAAATATGGTATCATAGGAACGGATAAAAAAACAAAGGTAGATATAAATTATGACAGCATAGAATTGATGGATTATGATTCAGAACTATATTTAGTTGAAAGAAACGGAAAATATGGTGTTATCGATTTTAATGGAAATAATGTCATATATGTAGAAAATGATCAAATTGGTATAGATATATCTAGATTTGAAGAAAATAATTTAAAAACAGGATATATATTAGTAGATACTTTAATACCTGTTAGAAAAAATGACAAATGGGGCTTATTTGATAAAAATGGAAATCAACTTGTAAACTTTGAATATGATAGCTTTGGATATATAGCAAGTAATAATAAAGAAGCAATAAATTTATTAGTAATACCAGATTATGATGTTATTGTAGCTTGTTTAAATAATAGATATACTTTAATAAATGCATCAGGAGAACAACCATTTAAAGCGTTTGTAGATGATATTTATATGACAATAAGTGGAGGAGAAAAGCATTATACAATGATTGCAAATGATAGGACCTATGATGTAGAAGATTATTTGGATAGATTAGGTGTACAATCTTCAACAGATAAAAATACTACGACCTCATCAAATACAACACAAACAACAAATACTTCAAATGATGAGACATCATCTAATAATCAAGTAAATAATAATAGAACTGTAGATGAAAATGATGAAGAACAACAAAATAATGAACAAGAAACTACAGAAACAGAATAAGATGGATAAGTACATAGAGAATATTTGCTTGAGCAGAAGTAAATATTCTCTATTTTTGACCAGTCATACTAATAGAAAAAAATACAAAAATAGTATATAAATATATAAGACATTAAACCTACATGAAAACTAGAAAGAGGTATAAGGTGGATAATATAAATATATTGACAAATGGAATATATTTTCCAAAAAAACAAGTGAAAAATGATGAGTTAGAAAGAAAATTAAATTTAGAAGAAGGATATATAGAAAAAAGAACAGGAATAAAAAATAGATATTATGCAGCGGAAGAAAAAATAGAAGATATGGCATTAAAAGCAGCTAAAGCAGCTTTAGAGTCTACAGAAGAAAAAGAAAATATTGGACTGGTTATAACAGCTACTACTAGTACAGAAATATTAATGCCAGGAATATCTAATTATGTTCAAAAAAACTTAAAAATAGATCCGTGTATATGTTTAGATATATTGGCAGGATGCGGAGGATATATTAATGCTTTTGATATTGCTAAAATGTATATAGGTTCAGGAAATGTACAAAAGGCATTAATTATTGGAGTGGATAAATTATCAAAGATAACAGATGAAAAAGATATAGGAACAGCAGTTGTTTTATCAGACGGAGCAGGAGCAACATTAATTGAAAAAGATAAAAGTAATTGTCACAAAAAAATATATGTAACAAATATAAAATCAGATGGAGAAAAAAGTGATATACTTACTTATAGATATGGACAAAAAATATATATGGATGGAAAAGAAGTATATAGATATGCTGTGACAGAAACAGTTGAAAATATAAAAGAAGTATTAGATAAAGTCAATATGACGTTAGAAGAAATCAAATATATTATTCCACATCAATCAAATTTAAAAATTATGAAGGCAATTGCATCAAGATTACATATAAAAATGGAAAAAATTTACACAGATATAGAAACAAGAGGAAATACCTTTTGTGCAAGTATACCAATTGCATTATATGATATGCAAAAAAATGGACTTCTAAAGCCAGGAGATAAAGTAATTTTATTAGGATATGGTGGAGGATTAAATACAGGTAGTATATTAATGGAAATATAATCAAAACAATTATAGAATGAAAAAATGTATATAATTAACTAGTTAAGTAATTAAAATAGAAAATAATAAGAAGGGAAGAAAAAATTATGAAAAGAGCATTTTTGTTTCCAGGTCAAGGCGCACAAGCCGTAGGAATGGGAAAAGATATTTATGAAAAATATGATGAGGCTAAAAAGGTATATGATGAGGCATCAAAAATATCTGGAATAGATGTAAAAAAACTTTGTTTTGAGGGACCAGAAGAAGAATTAAATAAAACAGAAAACACACAAATTGCAATATTAACAACTAGCTTGGCAATATTAGAAGTTTTAAAGTCAAGAAAAATAGAAGCGGATATAGCAACAGGATTGAGTTTAGGAGAATATGGAGCATTGATATATGCGGGAATTATCAGTTTTGAAGATGGCATAAAATTAATACAAAAAAGAGGATATTATATGGGAAATATGTTGCCTGATGAAAAATTTTCTATGGCAGCAGTTATTGGATTAGATTCACAAAAAATAGAAGAGGTTTGTAAGGAAATTTCAAAAGATAATAAATTTATTGTAGTAGCTAATTATAATTGTAGTATTCAAACAGCTATATCTGGAGAAGAAGAAGCAATTAATGAGGCAATGGAAAAACTAAAAGAAGCTGGAGCCAAAAGAGTAATAAAATTAAATACAAGTGGACCTTTCCATACAATTAAATTAGAAAAAGCCAAAGAAGCATATGCAAAAGAACTAGAAAATATAAAATTTAACAAAAACAGTAAAGTAAAAGTAATAAAAAATATTGATGGAACATATTATGACGAAAATGATAATATAAAAGAAATTTTAACAAATCATATTATTAGCCCAGTAAGATTTGATAAGGCAATTCAATTGATGGAAAAGGAAAAAGTAGAAGAGTATGTAGAAATTGGACCGGGAAGAGCATTGGCAGGATTTGTAAAAAAAGAAAATAGAGAAGCTAAAACATTTAATATAAACAATTTAGAAAGCTTAGAAAAATATTTAGAAGAACATAAATAAGAGAAAGGAAGAAAGAAAAATGGAAGAAAATAAGACTGTATTTGTAACAGGAGGTTCAAGAGGAATTGGAAAAGAAGTAGCATTAAAATATGCTGAAAATGGATATAATGTTGTTATTAATTATGTTTCCAGCAGAACGAATGTAGAAGAATTAAAATCTGAATTTGAAAGTAAAGGCGTAAAAGCATTAGTTATGCAAGCAGATGTAACAGATAAAGAGGCAATAGAAGAAGTTGTAAAAAAAGCAATAGAGGAATTTGGAGCAATAGATGTATTAGTTAATAATGCAGGTATCACTAGAGACAATTTATTAATGAGAATGAGTGAAGAAGAATTTGACAAAGTAATAGAAATAAATTTAAAGGGAACATATATTGTAACAAAAGCTGTTACAAAGTATATGATGAAAAAAAGAAAAGGAAGCATTATTAATTTATCATCAGTAGTAGGTGTTGCAGGAAATGCAGGACAATGCAATTATTCTGCGTCAAAAGCAGGAATTATAGGATTTACAAAAAGTATAGCAAAAGAACTTGCTTCAAGAAATATAAGATCAAATGCGGTAGCACCAGGATTTATAGAAACAGATATGACAGCTGTTCTATCAGATGAAGTAAAGGAAAATATACATAATCAAATACCATTAAAAAGAATGGGAACAGCAAGAGAAGTTGCAAATTTAATTTATTTCTTAGGTTCAGACGAAAGTTCATATATAACTGGTCAAGTGATTAATGTAGATGGCGGAATGGTAATGTAGAATAATGAGAAAGTTGAAAGGAAGAGAAAAATGGAAAAAAGAGTTGTTATTACAGGTTTAGGAGCATTAACTCCAATAGGAAACAATACAAAAGATTTTTGGGATGGAATAAAAGCAGGAAAATGTGGAATTGATCAAATTACAAAATTTGATACAACAAATTTTAAAGTAAAATTAGCAGCAGAATTAAAAGGATATACTCCAGAAGACTATTTTGATAGAAGAGAAGCAAAAAGATTAGACAAATTTTCTCAATATGCTATGGTAGTAGCTAGGGAAGCATGGAAAGACAGTGGATTAAATAAAGAAACAGAAGACATGGAAAGAGTAGGTATCATTATTGGTTCTGGAATTGGTGGAATAGAGACAATTGAAACTGAAAATGAAAAATGTATAATGAAAGGACCAGATAGAGTTTCTCCAATGTATATTCCAATGGGGATTTTAAATATGGCAACAGGAAATGTTGCTATTGATATTGGAGCAAAGGGCGAATCTATGGCTATGGTAACTGCTTGTGCTACAGGAACACATTGCATTGGTGAAAGTTTTAGAATGATAAAATATGGTTATCAAGATGTTGTTATAGCAGGAGGAACAGAAGCTGGAATTACTCCTCTTGGTATAGCAGGATTTACAAATATTAAAGCTTTAACAAAAGCAGAAGATAAAACAAGAGCAAGTATTCCGTTTGACAAAGAAAGAAGTGGATTTGTTATGGGAGAAGGTGCTGGAGTTGTTATACTAGAAGAATTAGAGCATGCTAAAAAAAGAGGTGCTAAAATTTATGCAGAAATTGTTGGATATGGGGCTACTTCAGATGCATATCATATCACATCACCTGCTCCTGGTGGAGAAGGTGGTGCAAGAGCTATGAAACTTGCTATGAAAGAAGGAAAAGTAAATCCTGAAGAAATTACCTATATCAATGCACATGGTACATCAACACATTTAAATGATTCATGCGAGACACAAGCTATAAAAACAGCTTTAGGAGAAGAAAATGCTAAAAAAGTTATGGTAAGTTCAACAAAAGGACATACAGGACATTTATTAGGAGCTGCAGGTGGTGTTGAAGCAATTGTATGTGCAAAAGCAATAGAAGAAGGATTTGTTCCTGCAACTATTAATTATAAAGTTCCAGATGAAGAATGTGATTTAGATGTTGTTCCAAATGAGGGAAGAAATGTTGAGATTAAATATGCAATTTCTAATTCATTAGGATTTGGTGGACATAATAGTAGTATTTTATTAAAGAAATATGAAGGATAAGAATGGAGGGTTGGAAATGGATTATAAAGATATTAAAAAATTAATGGATGATATGGGAAATTCTAAATTAGAAGAATTAGAAATAGAATTTCCAGATGGAATAAAAATTAGTATGAAAAAGAGCGAAAAAAGAGAAGTCATTGTTGAACAACCACATATTATAGAAGCAGGAGCACCAATGACGGTTCCAGCTGTAAAACCACAAGAGGAAAAAGGAATAGTTGCAGTAGAGAAAAAGAAAGAAGAAAATTATAAGGTAATAAAATCACCAATGGTAGGAACCTTCTATGCTAGTTCATCACCAGATAAAGATCCATATGTTAAGGTAGGAGATAAAATTTCAAAAGGGCAAGTTGTATGTATTGTAGAAGCTATGAAATTAATGAATGAAATTGAGTCAGAATTTGATGGTGAAATTGTAGAAATTTGTGTAAAAAACGAAGATGTTGTAGAATATGGTACACCTTTATTTAAAATTAAATAATAAAAAATAAGGAAAGGATAATTAAAATGCTAAACAAAGAACAAATAAAAGAGATTATACCACAAAGAGAACCATTTTTAATGATTGATGAAGTGGAAGAATATATACCAGGAGAAAGTGCAGTAGCTTATAAAAATGTGAGTGCAGATGAATATTATTTCAAAGGACATTTTCCAGGAAATCCAATTATGCCAGGTGTTTTAATTGTAGAATCATTAGCACAAACGGGTGCAGTTGCTATTCTTTCTATGGAGGAAAATAAAGGAAGAAACGCACTTTTTGGTGGAATTGATAAATTAAGATTTAAAAAACAAGTTGTTCCAGGTGATAGATTAAAATTAGAAGTAAGAATTATTAAGAAAAAAGGTCCTATTGGAATAGGAGAAGCATTAGCAACTGTTAATGGAAAAGTAGCGGTAAAAGGGGAATTAACATTTGCGATTGTTTAAAAATAAATTTGATGTATGAAATCTTATAATAATGCAAGATATGAAATTTTTATAGTATAGTGATAGTTATACAAAATGAAAAAGATTATAGTATAAATTTAATTTATTCTATAATCTTTTTATGCTTCATAATATTGATCTGTGTCATTATATAAATCTTCTAAAGAAATACCTAAGACTTTACAAAAAGCTAATGCTTCAAAATCTTTTACAGTTTTTTTACCATATTCAATCTCATAAATATCACAAATATACATAGTAACACCAATTAAATCTAATTTCCTACAAATTTCTGGTTGTGAAATTTTTTTTAATTTTCTATATTTTCTTAAATTCTTGCCAATGATATTTAGATTTCCGTTTAATGTTTTTACCTTCATAAAGAACCTCCCATAAATTAAGAAACATTTAATTAATTTACATTTTATAGCAAAATTTATTACTATCTTACAGGATGAAACTGTAAATATTACAAAAATATTTCTGAAAGGTTACAAATAAGATACATTTTTTTGAATCTGTTGAAAAAAAACTACAGGATGTGGTATATTAAAAATAAGAAAACTACAGGATGTAGTATAAGTTTTATATAAGGAGGAACAAATGAAGAGGTTAGATAACAAAGGAATTACATTAATTGCATTAGTAATTACAATTATCGTGTTATTAATATTAGCTGGAGTATCAATTGCAACTTTAACTGGGGATAACGGGATTTTAACAAGAGCAATAGAGGCAAAGTTTAAAACAGAAATAAGTAATTTAAAAGAGCAAATTGAAATCAAAGAAGTAAGTAATTCAAAAGAAAATGCTTTCGGAACAATTAATGGTATTTTGGGAATGAAAAGCGAATATAATGACAAATTAGTGATAGAAAATGGAAATTTAGTGTATGATACAGAAAAATTTTCAGACCAAGAAAAGAAATGGTTAGAAGATTTAGATATATTACCAAAAGGTAATTACTATTTAATAATGATGGAAAACACAAAAACCAAATTTTCAGGGCAAACAAACATTGGAACAATGCAAGAATTTAGTGAACTAGTTAATAGTGGGAATTTTTCATATGATATAGCTTATATTATTGAAGATATTAATTTAGAATGTGATGAAAGTAATCAGTGGGTTACAATCGGAAATGAAAATACAGCATTTTCAGCAGTGATAGAAGGAAATGATTACACAATCAGTGGTTTATATATAGACAATACAAATTCATATCAAGGACTATTTGGAAATAATACCGGAACAATAAAAAATATAAAAATGAATGATTTATATATTAAAAGTGATGTTGGAACAGGTCGTAGCACAACTGGAGGAATCGTTGGATATAATAATGGTGGAACAATTGAAAATTGTCAAATAGCAAATTCAACTATAATCTCAAGTGGAAATAATGTAGGGGGAATTGTTGGCTGGAATGAAAATGGAGGAACAGTAAGAAAATGTATAAGTTCAGCCCAAATTACTAATACGGGAACATATTCTACCGGAGGGATTGTTGGTTGGAATAATAATAATGGACAAGTATATGATTGTAATAATTCAGGCGATATAACGGGAAGTGCAAATGTAGGGGGAATTGTTGGGACAAACCAAGCAAATTCAATAATAGAAAATACATATAATACTGGAAATATTTCGGCAAATGGAATAGATACAGGGGTAGAGGAAATATTAGGAGTGGATTGTCAAATATCAGAATCAAGAGCTGGAGGAATATGTGGTTTAAGTCAACAAAGTTATATTAATAAATCATATAATATGGGAAAAATAGGAGGAAAAGGAATTGATTTAGGAGGAATATGTGGAAGAGTGATTTCATTTATTCAGGAAAAGAACATTTCAATAGAAAACTGCTACAATAGTGGAAATGTAATAGGAACAGGAAATTTGATAGTTTCAGGCAGCAATAACATATTTGGTGGATCTGCCTTAGGAGGAATATCTGGAAGAGTGATTGAAGAGGCAATGATAAAAACTTGTTATAATACTGGAGATATTGATGGTGTATATACAATCGGAGGTATAGCAGGAGAGGTTGGAAGTATAAAAGATAATAATTCAGGAAATATAGAAAATTGTTATAATATAGGAGACACAAAAACTAAAAGTACAACAAAAGGAGGAATTCTAGGACAAATAAATTCAGGAAATGTAAAGGGTTGTTATTATTTAAATATAACGGAGGATGGTATTGGAACGGGTACTGATATTGATAAGTTTGAATCAGAGGTACAAGCCAAAACAGAATCAGAAATGAAATCAAGCGATTTTATAAACTTATTAAATGTAGACTATAGTGAAGATTTGTGGAAGAGAGATACAAGTAATGAAAATAAAGGATATCCTATTTTTATATGGCAATAGTTATAGGCAAGAGAAAATAAAAGGAGAAAGACGATGAGATTTCTAAAAAAGATAATAGTTATCATTATATTATGTATTATAATAAATAGTTCTTCTGTAATTATATCCTTAGCAAACTATACAGAAAATACTCAAATTCTATATGAATTTCATACAGAAGAACAAATTGACAAGTTGAAAAATAACAGGAATTCTGATGCAACATTGAATGAAAAAGGAATAGAAATATTAAATGATTTAGGAATATATTCAAATGATAATAGAATTTTTGCTTTAACAAATTATGAAGTGGATGGAAACATGTATCCTTTTTTAGCATTTTCTAATAGGAAGATAACAGAAGAGAATCAAACAGGAATTAAAGAAGATGAATATTTGGTAATAGATTTTCCAAACTTAAGTAGTAGGGATAATTTTAAAAATATTTATTTACAATTTGATTATATAGTACATCCAAAAAATTTAGATAGAAATGCAATTTATACAATGGAATTTTTGGTTACAGCAACTAATGGCAAAGAAGAAATACAAAAAACGTACAAGGTACAAGATTTTGAATTTCAATCATGTATTGCAGTGACTAATGTAGATACATATATAAATAATTATGGTTCAATATATAATGTAAAATCTGAAAATTTATTAGCGGATTTAACAGAAGATTATGAGATTACGGATATAAAAATACATCCGTATGGAGATAATTCTATGATGAAAACAGGAAATTTCGGAATTTCTAATGTAAGTATAATAGGAAGCAATGAAGAAACTTCACAAGAAAATCTTAATAAAGTTCAAATTGATGAAGAAAAAGAAAATAGTCTAAGAAATTCAGTGGTATCACATATGAAAGAGTTGATGAGTATAAATTGGAAAACAGATAAGGAAATAAAATCATGGATTCCAACTACGACAGGAACCACAAATACACAATTTAATTATTTACCAAGTATAAATTATAAAGGCGTTCCTTATACTCCAAATCAGGTACATTCTACACTGGAGGCATTTAAGGCATTACTAGATAACAATAGTTATTATATAGGTCCAAGTTCTAATGATTATAATGATAAAACACTTTATGGAATCGGGTGTTTATCATCTATATGGGATGCATTGACTAGCAGTTTGACATTTGATTATGATATTTCAACTTCACAAACATTTATGTTTTCTCCAGATGTGAAATTATTAGGAAATCTTAGCTGGAGTCAGACAAATGTTAACCGTTCGACAGAAGAGCTAAAAAAAGATTTATATAATGAATATTTAAAAAATCCTCAGAAGAGTGAACTGTATGATACAGCAATTCAATATATACATAAAAAGTGGAGTTCAAATGATTCAAGATTATGGTATATTGGTGCAGATACAGAAGAAACTTCAAAAAAAGTATATTATTTAGGATATAGTAATGTCAATGCTAAAAGCACAGCAGATAATACAGGAATAATAGATAATGCTAATTTAGAAATAAGTATTGAGAATCAAAATATACAGGTAGATAAAAATACGACAATTTATGTAGATTTTACATATGCATTATATGAAAGTTATGATAAAGATGTAAAAAATATTATGGAAATATATTTAGTATCAGATAGTAGAACATATGGACCATATAAAATAGCAAATATTACAGAACTAGAAGATTTAGCAGTAAATCCAAATGCGGGAAATAATACAGGAAAGTTATATAAAGTTACAACACAAATAGATATGTCTGATATGCAGATAAATGAAGATTTGATAAGCTCAATAAAAATAATGCCATATGGAAGCAATAGTAATGAAAAAAAGGAAGGTGTTTTTAGATTAGTTAATGTAACAGTAAACAAAGAGAAAAATCAAATAAAAGAAGAGATATATAATTGTGATGCAACTGATCTAATAGATGTTCTTGAATTATCAGAGAAAATATCTGCGGCAAGATTTACACCAGAAGGAGTAGAACTATTGAATAATAAATTAAAAGAAAATGAGCTAATCGCAAATGTATTGACGGCACAAACCTTATATTATGCTTATTCTGAATTACAAAATGGAGATGCTATTATAACATATCCAGAAGGTATTCATATAAGATTGATATCAGGAGGGGTTAATGCTATAAATATTAACGGGGAACATGTAAATACTAGTGTCGAAGAGAAGTCACTAATAAAGGCAAGCGAAAGTTATGTGATTGCAACAGAATCTTATCCAGTTCAATCAGATACCAATAGTTATAGTGGTTATATAGATAAGAAATATTCATTTAGTGATTTATATTCATCTGTATATAATGGAGAGAATTTAGGAAAAGGTATTTATGTACCAATAACCTTTGAACAATATAAATATGTTATGAAAGATAAAAAGATTGAATTACTAGATGGAAATACTGCAGAAGATATTATAGATGGAATAAAAGGTTCGGTCTACACAAATTCTAGAATTAGAAGAGTTGATTATGTAATTACAGGAGAGAGTAAAAATGGTAAAAAAATAGAAAAGAGTTTTCAAGATTATCCAGTTGGGGAGAATATGAATTATTCTTTATATTATAGTGCTGTGAAAGACGAAGTTGATGAATATTTAAAGCAATTAGGAGATGGAGATTATCATATAAATATCGTAGTGACAAATAAATCTTTAGAAGGAAATAACGAATTAGCAACATACAATGAAACTAAAATATTGGATTTAGATTTTCAAGTTGGAGAAAAAGATGAACAAACTGAAAATAATAAAATAGAAGAAGATGATACTGTATCTAAAAATATCTTACCTTTTGCAGGAACTGAAAAATTTATTTTTGTATTGGTAATTTTATTTATCATAATGGGTATTGCATCACTTGTAAGATATAAAAATCTTAAAGATGTTAGATAAATTTAGTAGAAATTATAATTACCGTGCATTTTCTGATTTAAAAATATTGAACTTTTAATAGCATAAACTGGAATGAATATGCTTGATACATAGTGAAAATAAAAAACAAAAAAATCCCCCCAAAAACTTGTAATTTTTCATAATATTGGTATAATAATAAATGGACATAAACAAGAGAAAGGGAGGATTTTTTATGTTAAAGAAAGTTGCAATACTAGCAAATGGTGGAGATGTATCAGGATTTAATGCAGTAATCAGAGCTATTAAAAAAACTTGTGAAACAAATGGAATTGAATGTTACGGTTATATCGATGGATACAGAGGATTAGTAAAAAACGATTATATTCGATTAGATGGAAATGAAATCGCTTCAGGAATTTTACCAAAAGGTGGTTCAATTATTGGTTCGTCTACAAATGCAATTGTTTTCCATTATAAAGTAGAACATGAAGATGGAACAGTTACGTATGAAGATTTGTCAGATCAATGTGTGAAAAATGTAAAAGAAGCAGGATTTGACTGTGTATTTACATTAGGTGGAGATAGTACACAAAAATCAGCAAGAGATTTGTTTTTAAAAGGAATCAATACAATTGGCGTACCAAAAACAATTGATAATGATGTTGCATGTACAGATGTTACATTTGGATACAATACAGCAGTTCATGTAGCTACTGAAGCAATAGATAGATTACATACAACAGCAGAAACACATCACAGAATCATGGTATTAGAAGTTATGGGAAGATTTGCAGGTTGGATTGCTTTGGAATCAGCTATTTCAGGAGGAGCAGATGTTGCTTTGATTCCAGAAATACCATATGATATTAACAAAGCAGCAGAAGCAATTAATAAAAGAAAAGAGCAAGGAAAAGAATTTAGTATTGTTGTTGTTTCAGAGGGGGCTCATCCAAAAGATGCTGCACAAACAACACATTCAGCAGAAGGAATTGACAATAAAGCAGGAATCAGTGTTAAATTCGGAGGAGAAGGCAATAGAGTTGCTAAAGAACTTCAAGAATTAACAGGATTAGAATCAAGATGTACCATTTTAGGATATATGCAAAGAGGAGGAACACCAACAGCGTATGATAGAGTATTATCTACTAAATATGGAGCAAAAGCGGTAGAACTTGCTATGGAAGGAAAATTTGGTGTTCTAACGGTTATTAGAAATGGAAAATTGGATTATGTACCACTAGAAGTAGTTGTTGGAGAAAATAAAGAAATAGGAGCAGTTCAAGGCGGTACAGCAGAAAGTAATGTAAGATTAGTAACTATGGATCATGATTTAGTAAAAACAGCAAGAGATATCGGAATTTGTTTAGGAGACTAACATTGAAAATATAATGATATATTAAAAAGTAAATAAAAGGGATGAACCTAACTATTAATGGTTATTATGTGGTTTATCTCTTTTTTAGTTAGATGATGGTCATTCTCATTTATTACATTTATGTTACATTTTATTGTTTTTATTGTGATAACAAAATATTATTGATATAATTTAATTATAATAAATATAGAAGAATAGGTTTGACTTATTTAAATATTAGTAGCAAAATAAATTATCATTTAACAAAAGAATGGAGGAAGAAAATGGATAAAAAACAAAAAATATTTATTATTTCAATTTCTGTTGTAGTTGTACTACTTATAGTTGCTCTTATTGTATATGTAGTAACAAAAAAAGAAACAGAAAGTGTAAATGACAATAGGCTGTCAACCATCTATGACAAAATGATGCAAAATGAAACTTACCAAGTGACTTTTAAACTAGATGATAACAATCAATATACTGTATCAAGAAAAGGTAATGTAGCCAATATTGATACATATAGTGATGGAAGTCACACAACAGAAATTATAAAGGATGGAAATACCAATTTATTAATGTATAGCACAAAAAGATATTATACTTATCAAAATAACGAGATAGGACTTACAGAATTAGCAACAGAATTAAATGATATTATACAAAGTCAAGAACCTGAAAAAGGTGAAGAAGAAATTGATGGAAAAACATACAAATATGAAGAATATAAAGGGGTATCCTATTTTCTAATGAACGCAAATGATGAAGTTTCAGAAGAAGATACGAATACAAGATTTTATTTTAAAGGTGATAAATTACAATATATAAAAACAATTATGGGAGAAAAATCTGAGTTATTACAAGTAAATGTATCTTATAATGTAGATAACAGTTTATTTGAAATACCAGCTGATTTCCAAGAAGGATAATTAAATAAAATTTTTAAGGAGGAATTTAAAATGTCAGTAAAATTTGTTTTAAATGAAACATCATATTTTGGAAAAGGAGCAAGAGAAGAACTTGCAGGAGAAATTCAAAAAAGAGGATTTAAAAAAGTATTTTTAGTAAGTGATAAGTCTTTAGTAGAAGCAGGTGTAACAGCTAAAGTAGAAGAAGTATTAAACAAAGCAGATATACCATATGACTTATACGATGAAATTAAACCAAATCCAACGATAAAAAATGTAACAGATGGCGTTGCGGCTTGTAAAAAATCCAAAGCAGATTTAATCGTTGCAGTAGGTGGAGGTTCAAGTATTGATACAGCAAAAGGAATTTCCATTGTTATGACAAATCCAGAAAGAAGTGATATTAAATCATTAAATGGAGCATCTAATACAGTAAATAGAGGAATGCCTGTTATTGCTTTACCTACAACAGCAGGAACAGCAGCAGAAGTGACTATCAATTATGTTATCACAGATGAAGATGCAGAAGTGAAAATGGTATGTGTAGATCCTAATGATATTCCAATCTTAGCAATTATAGATTCAGAATTAATGGCATCAATGCCAAAAAGTCTAGCAGCAGCAACAGGAATGGATGCATTAACACATGCAGTTGAAGGATATATTACAAAAGCACATAATGAAATGTCAGATATGTTTCATATGAAGGCTATTAAAATGATATTCAAATATTTACCAGCAGCAGTCAATGATAAAGATGAAGAAGCAATTGAAATGATGGGAATGGCACAATATATTGCTGGAATGGGATTTTCAAATGTAGGACTTGGAATTGTTCATTCAATGGCACACCAATTAGGTGCTGTATATGACACACCACATGGTATCGCGAATGCGATGTTATTACCAACGGTCATGAGATTTAATGGAGAAGACCCAGCAACAGCACAAAGATTTAGAGAGATTTTAATGAATATTGGAAGACCAGATGCAGAACATTTAAATGATCAAGATGTTATTAATACATTTGTATGGATGATTTCAGAATTAAGTAAGACAGTTGGAATTAATACAAAAATTACAGATTATGGAGCAAAGGAAGAAGATTTTGAAATGCTTGCTGAAAAAGCAATGAATGATCCATGTAAACCAGGAAATCCAAGAGAGGTTACAAAGGAAGATTTCATTGAATTATATAGAAGAGCAGCACAATAAGATAAAATTAAATTTTTGCATAAAAAAGATGAATTGTAAAATATTAATACAATATCATCTTTTTTAGTAAATTTGATATACGATTGTTTAGAAATATAAAAAAATAAAAACATAAAAGTTGAATAAAAAAAATATAAAAACACTTGTAAAATTTAAAAAAATGTGTCATAATATTAACATAAAAGAAAAAAACAATAAAAAAGAGGAGTACATTTACACATATTTTTAGAGAATAGAAGTCATTGGCTGAAAGCTTCTTAAATCATGATAAATGGAAGGTAGCTTTTTTGTTGATATTCTGAAATATAAGTAAGAATATCCGTTTAGGCAACGTTAAAGGCTTAATGAGATATATAACAAATTTATTTTATTGTTATATAATTAAGGTGGTAACGTGAATATCATTCGCCCTTATGTTTTATGCATAAGGGCTTTTTTGATACTTCTAGAATTACCACACATGATGGGAGGAAATAAAATGGGAGATGTAGAAGAAAGTAGGTATGGGAGAAGATTTGTAGAACAATATGAAAAGCATAAATTAGGTCCGTTAGAAGAATTAATTTTTAAACCACATAAAGAAAATGGACTTAGAAAGTTAACTAAAGAAGAAATTGAAAAATATCTAAGTTTAGATATAAAAGCTTTAACAAAAACAAAAATGAATATGAAAACAATTATCATTGCAGAAGAAACACAACAGTTCTTAGCTGAAAATAAACAAACATTATTAAATAAAATAAAAGAAAGGGAGGAAGATGAATATGCAAGATAAGTATAATCCAAAAGATTTTGAAGAAAAACTATATCAAGAATGGGAGGAAAAAGGGTATTTTAAACCAAGTATGGATAAAACCAAAGAAAGTTATTGTATTATGATGCCACCACCAAATGTAACAGGAAAACTACACATGGGGCATGCATTAGATGATACCATTCAAGATATTTTAATTCGTTTTAAGAGAATGCAAGGATATAATACATTATGGCTTCCAGGAACAGATCATGCTGCGATATCTACAGAAATGAAAGTTGTTGAAAAACTAAGAAATGAAGGCAAAACAAAACAAGAATTAGGTAGAGAAAAATTCTTAGAAGAAGCATGGGAATGGACAAGAATTTATGGTGGAACAATTGAAATGCAACAAAAGAAATTAGGTTGTTCTTGTGATTGGGATAGAAAACGCTTTACGATGGATAAAGGACTATCAGATGCTGTTTTAGAACAATTTGTTGATTTATATAATAAAGGGTTAATTTATAAAGGAAAAAGAATGATTAATTATTGCCCAAGCTGTAAAACTTCTATATCTGATGCAGAGGTAGAGTATAAAGAAGAAGCTTCTCATTTATGGCATATCCGTTATCAAATAAAAGGAGAAAAGGATAGATATATTGTTGTTGCTACAACGAGACCAGAAACGATGTTAGGTGATACAGCAGTTGCTGTACATCCAGATGATGAAAGATATAAAGACCTGGTAGGAAAAACATGTATATTACCAATTATGAATAAAGAAATTCCAATCATAGCAGATGAATTTGTTGAGAAAGAATTTGGAACAGGTTGTGTTAAAATAACACCTGCACATGATATGAATGATTATCAAGCAGGATTAAGGCATAATTTAGAAATTGTAGAAGTATTTGACGAAAACTATAAAATGGGCGATTTGGTTCCAGAATATAAAGGAATGGATTTATTAGAAGCAAGAAAAGCAATTGTTAAAAAACTAGAAGAAATAGGTGCTTTAGTAAAAGTAGAAGATTATACACATAATGTAGCAAAATGCGAGAGATGTAAAACTACAATAGAACCAAAAATATCTGAGCAATGGTTTGTTTCTATGAAAGATTTAGCTAAAAGAGCAGCTGATGCTGTAAGAAATAATGAGGCTAGGTTTATTCCTAAAAAATATGAAAAACAATATTTTAATTGGTTAGACAACATCCAAGATTGGTGCATTTCAAGGCAATTATGGTGGGGACATCAAATACCAGCCTATTACTGTGAAGAATGCGGACATATTAATGTTGCAAAAACAAAACCAGAAAAATGTGAAAAATGTGGAAGTACAAAATTACATCAGGATGAAGATACATTAGATACTTGGTTTAGTTCAGCATTATGGCCATTTTCAACTTTAGGTTGGCCAAACACAGAGACAGAAGATTATAAAACTTTCTATCCAACAAATGTATTAGTAACTGGATTTGATATCATTACTTTCTGGGTATCAAGAATGATGTCGCAAGCATTAGAGTTTACTGGTCAAGTACCTTTTAAAGATATATTAATTCATGGAATGGTACGTGATAGCCAAGGAAGAAAGATGTCTAAGACATTAGGAAATGGCATTGATCCAATTGAAATCATTGACGAATATGGAGCAGATAGTTTAAGATTTGCTGTCATTTCAGGAACAACAATGGGAAATGATATCAGGTATATGCCAGAAAAACTAGAACAAGCTTCAAACTTTGCAAATAAAATATGGAATGCAACAAAATTTATTAGAAATCATGATGTAAAAGATGAAGATGTTATAGAATTTCATACAAAAGTATTTGATAAAGAAACAGGTAAATACAAAAAAGAGTTATTAAATATAGAGGATAAATGGATTATCAATAAATTGGAAACATTAATTACAGAAGTAACGAATAATATGGAAAACTATGATTTAGGTGTTGCATTAGACAAAATATATAATTTTATTTGGAACGAATTTTGTGACTGGTATATTGAAATGGTAAAACCAAGACTATATAGTGATGACTATAATGAAAAAGTAAAAGTCTGCTATGTATTAGATTATGTATTTGGTATTTCAATGAAACTATTACATCCATTTATGCCATTTGTAACAACAGAAATTTATAGAAATTTAGTAAAATACAATGATAAGGAACTAATGGTATCAAAATGGCCATATGCCCAAAATGAGAATACATTCAAAGAAGAAGAAGCCTTTGTTGAAAAATTAAAGACAATTATAACAGAAATTAGAAATACAAGAGCCAATATGAATGTACATCCATCTAAAAAAGCAGAATTAATCTTTGTTACTGAAAAGTATGAAAAGGAAATTCAAGAAGCAAAAGATTTCTTGTTAAAATTAGGATTTGGAAGCAATATAACAATTCAAAAAGATAAAACAGGTATTAAAGATAATGCCATTAGCATTGTAGAAGATGGAGTAGAATTATATATGCCATTTGAAGGATTAGTAGATATGGAGCAAGAGAGAAAAAGATTAGAAGAAGAAAAGAAAAGGCTAGAAGGAGAAGTTGCAAGATGTGAAAAAATGTTATCTAATCCAGGATTTATGAATAAAGCACCACAGAGCAAGATAGATGAAGAAAAAGCAAAATTAGAAAAATATAAAGATATGCTAACAAAGGTAAAGGAATCTATTGAGATTTTATAAAAGGAAAGTTAGCTAAAGGGAGCAACATTTTAATAAAGTTGTTCCCTTTTTAATTTCAATTTTCAGTATTATCTTAGTAAATTAAATTAACTAGAAAATACCTTTGTAAGCATGGTTGTAAGATCAATTTTATCAACAAAAATTTGTAAGACTAAATTAACAGTGCTAAGTACGTCTATATCTAAAAAAGTAATTCCACCAACTTTTTGATTGCTAGAGATAGATGCAGAGATATGTTTAGCAATCGTTATGGTTTGTTCAATATTTTTAATAATAACTATTAGAAAGTTGAGTTTCACCATCTCTTAAAGTATCCATCCAAATTGTAGCATAATATAATTAGTAATTTCAGGATATTTATTTAGACATAATGGTAATATC
This sequence comes from uncultured Clostridia bacterium, assembly GCA_944386365.1. GTDB lineage: Bacteria > Bacillota > Clostridia > TANB77 > CAG-508 > CAG-269. The sequence continues at coordinate 296,563 of CALXAT010000001.1, read as the reverse complement.
ATAACTAGAGAAAATATTACCATCTTCATCTAAACCATGACAGTTCTTAAAGGTAGTATCACTCATATCAAGTTCGAGAGCTTTGTCATTCATCATTTGAACAAAAGTCATACATAGTAACTACAATCATAAAGCAGTCAATTAAAGCAGAAATGAAAATTATAGAGAACAAGAAAAAAGAGATAAATGTTTGACTTATTAGTAGTTTTCAGATTAGGATTGTTAAATAAAATATTGTATATTTACAATAAGTATGGAATATTTTTTTCTTATATGATATAGTTAGAATGAAAATAATAAAAGGAGGAGTTTTTATGAAAAAGAAAGTTTTAATTGCTATTCTTATTATTATCGTAATAGCAATTGCAGTAATAGGATATTTTGTATTTAGTGATATGATGCAAGAGGATAAACTAAAAGCAGAATTATCTGAATTAAATCAGCTAGTAAATGCAGAAGATATTGATATGGATGCAATCAATGATAGACTAGACAGAATTGTAACTAATGGAGATTATGCAGTAGTAGAAGATGCCTTTAAATCATATTTAAAAGATAATTTTGAAAATAGCATAGAAATATCTAATATCTTAAATGATGAAAAAATTACTACATTATTAACAGTTGAAAATTATGAAAGTGATGGAAAAGATTTTACAGAATCTAAAGAATATATTACAAATACTAGAGCAACATTAGAAGATTGCAAAAATAAATATACAGAATTTTTAACTGAAGATAAAGCAATGTCATACATTAATGATAAAGGGCTAGATAGTTATTATACAGATTTATACAAAGATGAATTTATTGGAGATATGGATTTAGCATCACTAGACACAACAGTACAAGATTCGATAGATGAGGTAATATCAATGTTAAATACATCTGAAAAAGTTTTAAATTTATTATCTGAAAATCAAGATGATTGGCAAATACAAGGAGAAAATATAGTATTTAATAGTGACAGTTTATCAAATGAGTATGATGAGCTAGTAAATTCTATATAAATTTTAAAGATTACAAATTTGCAGGGAGTAGTTATATTGATAATTACTCCCTTTTATGATATTATCACATCAACAAGTAAATTGTAAAAGGGGAATATTTATGGCAGCCTTAACGATAATTCCTATAATGGGAACATTAGGAATAATATTTATAGGGTTTAATGTAATGATAATTACATTACTAATCTCAACAATGGTATTTGGAATAATAAGCGCAACAAAAAAGAAATTTAAAAAGACATTTATTATATTGCTAATTCTAACAATTATTTTTTCATTTATAGATTATAAAATCATAAACAATTTTGTAAATTATGATGAAGTCCAGAGACAAGAGGAGATTAAAGAAGAAGGAATAGAATTAATTGCAATAAAAGAATATGATTATAATAAAGTAGAGCAATATTTAAAAAATGGATGGAATCCAAATGAAACAACTAAAGCTATATATTATGCAATAAAATATAATCCAGATGAAAACAAAGAAAAAGCTGAATGGAGTATCTTAGAATTGCTATTAAAAAATGGGGCAAATCCAGATGTGCAAATTTATGAAAAACCACAAGGGGTTAATACTCCACTTACTTATACAACAGAATGTGGATATTATGGTGCAACAAAATTATTACTCGAAAATGGTGCCGATCCAAATTATCAAGAATCTGATATGAATAAAAACGGATTACTTGCTTTAAGATTTTATGATAATGATAAGGCAGCAGAAACATTACAGTTACTGTTAGACTATGGAACAGATTTAGATATAAGAGAAACTATTGGCTATGGACTAGATGAATCTGGTAGAGAAATGCTTAAAAGTTTTGAAAAAGATTATAGTGATATTAGAGAGAATGTACCAGATTATGATGAAATAGTAAGAATAATAGATGATTTAAAACTTTAAAAATAGGGGTGTTTTTATGGTGAATTTAATAACATTTGGGGTATCAGGAGTATTAACCGTTGTTGTTAGTTTGATATGTATTGTATTACTTGTACTTACGATAGTATTTGGGATTATTAGAGCAATTAAAAAGAAATTTAAAAAGACTTTTATAATATTGTTAATTGTAACAATATTACTTGGAATTATTGATTTTTTCACAATAAATAATTTGATAAAGAATTTCAATGAAATAGATATAAGTAACGATGAGCGTATAAATATAAAGCAAGAAGATGGAAAAATAATATTATCAGATAATCCTGTTGAACAATTCTTTATGTCAGATGATAAAAAGGCAGGAATTATTTGTAATGATATAATGAATAGAGTAGAAACAAAAGATTATGAAACAATAAAAGGTGTTTTTTCAAAAGATATGATAAATAATGTTAAAAATTTAGACGAAGGAATAAATGAGTTAATAAATATTTCAAATGAAGGTATTACAAATGTTGAATCACAAATGAATGGATCAGAAACACATTGGAATAGTGGACAACATAGAAAAACATATAGATTTAGTTGCGATATAACTACAAACAATGCAAAATATAGTATTGGCTTTGAATATGATTATGAAAATCCGTTTAATAATGAAAGACTCGGTGTAAATAGAATGGTAATTTTAGATGAAAATAGAAGTATATTAGTTTTAGTAGACAATGAAGGAATAAATAAAGGCTATTAAAAATAGTAAAGTGTAGAGGAGATTAACAATATATATTTTTAAGAAGTAAACCAGTAGTCGGTTTACTTCTTTGAGTTTTGATGGTAAAATTTGAATTGTAAGGAGGAAAGTTATGGATGCAGGAAAAACAGGCAAATTTATTGCCAAAAAAAGAAAAGCTATAAATATGACCCAAAATGAATTAGCTGAAAAATTACATATTACAGATAAAGCAGTAAGTAAATGGGAACGAGGCTTATCCTTTCCTGATATATCTTTATTAATTCCACTTGCAGAAATTTTAAATATAAACTTATATGATTTATTAAAAGGAGGTACTGATAATGAATAAAGATGAAGCTGAAAAAGTAGTAAAAGATACTATTGAATATGCTAATCAAGAAATAAAAAAAAGTAAAATTAGATATTTAAAAACCTTTTTAATTATATTCTTGATTTTTGTGATATTAATTACTGTATATCTATTAGTTTTTAAATATGAAATTCCAGTTAAGTATAGTGAGGAAATAGTAGAGGTGAATATTCCAGAAGATAAAGGCTTAGATATAAAAATAAACTTGAAAAATTATAAAAATATTAATGCACTATTAGTAAAAACTGATGAAAATGCCTATGATTTATATATTAATGTTACGCAAACACTTGCAACTAAAATATTCAATGATAATGATAGATCTAATAATTTGCTAAGAGTAGGAAATAATATGATAGTTGATTTTCAATCTGCTAGTCTAAGAGGATTTATACCAAATGGAAACAATGATGAAAGTATAAAACATATTTATTATATAGATAATTTATCTAATAAGATTATGTCTATGAATGATAATGAACTAATGAATTACTCAAATAAAGTTTTAATATGGGAAAGAGAATAACAATATAAATTATGGTAAGAAATTATTGTAATAATCACAATTTTGATGAGAGTAGTTATATTGATAATTACTCTCATTTATGATACTATTTAGTTGACAAATAAAAATTGGAAAGAGAGTTTGTTATGAAAAAGAAAATAGTAACTATTATAGTTATTTGTTTATTAATTTTAATTTCCTTAATCATCTATTTACTATATTTATTCAATTATATACCACATAAAATATATAGTAATGAAGATTTTAATATTCAAACTTATACAAGTAATATAGATAAAGATAATGATGGAATTGATGATCAAACGGATATTTTAAATAATGTTCGAGAATATATAGCAACAAATCCCAAATATAGAAGCAAATATTACGCAAATGGTTATCCAGATGATGAATATGGTGTTTGTACTGATGTAGTTGCTTTTGGTTTAAAAGGTGCAGGATACGATTTAATGGAATTAGTAAATGAAGATATTAGAAACAATAAAGATGATTATAATATTGATACTATTGATAAAAATATAGATTTTAGAAGAGTCCAAAATTTAAAAGTTTATTTTAAAAATAATGCTATTTCTCTTACAACTAACATATATGACATTGATAATTGGCAAGGTGGAGATATAGTAATATTTCAAAATCATATTGGAATAGTATCGAATAACAGAAATAAAGATGGTGTTACCTTTGTTATTCATCATGCTAATCCATATCAAAAATATTATGAAGAAGATATTTTAGAGTTAAGAAATGATATTGTTGGACATTATAGAATAAGTTAGATAAATTACGAATAATTTAACAAAGTTATAGGAGGGGATTAAATATGTTAGAAGAACAATTAAAAGAAGTAATTGAAAAATTTGGATTGAAAGATGAAAAAGCAATCACTTTTGGTCATCCTAAAATGAAAATGAAATGGATTTTACCTTTACCAGGAATAACAGTATATTCCTTTGAACAATTCCAACCATTCTTTATATATTTTGACCAAGAAGGCATATCATTTTTTCCATTGAATTTGAATGATAAATACAGTGTTATGGGAAAATCATTTATTTCTTGGAATGATTTAAAAGGCTTTAAATTCAAAAAAGGTTTAATTATGGAAGATGAAATTCAATTACAGTTAGACAATGAAAAGATAGAAATGAAAATTCCAAAGTCAAAAGCAATGAATGAATGGGTAAAAGAAAATAACGCTTATTTAATAGAACATAATCATTTTTGTAATAAATAAAAACAATTTATGGAGGAAAAATATGTTAAGTTTAGAAAAAGTTAAAATTGAGTTGGAAAAATATAATTATACTTATAATAACAATATTCTGTGTGGACATACAAAATCAAAAATTAAATGGGTTTTACCAACAGGAATAGTAAATGTGTTGGCGTTTGAGCAATCAACATCATATTTATTTAGATTTAGTAGTGATGGAATTAATTTATTTCCAATTCAAGGAGATTGGAATATTGCTGATAATTTACAAATTTCATGGGATGAAGTAAACAATTTTAAGATAAAGAATGGTTTATTAGAAAATGAAATGTTAATTGAAACACAATCTATGAAAATAGAAATGAAAATAAATAAAGTAGTTGCAAATAATAGTTGGGTTAAAGAAAATATTTCTTATTTAAAAGATAAAAATTATTTTTATAATAAGTAATTTGTCGATAAAAAGAATTTTAGATAATTTGAATAAAAGAAGAACATACTATGAAAATTAGTATATTTGGCAATATAGATGATAATAAAAAAGTCTTATTAATTCATCCTATGTATACAAACTCTGATTTCTTTGAAAAAATTGTTGAAAACTAAAAGATAGATATTTTTTAATAGTTCCAACATTAAGTGGGCACAATAAAAAATCTACATATATATCATTATCACAAGAAGAAAAAGAAATAGATGACTTTTTAAAGAGCAGAGATATTAGTAAAATTAGAATAATTATTGGATTTATGGCAATGAATACAGGTTTAGGACTAAAAATGTTAATGCTTACAAATGGTTTAAGTTTTTCAGACGGAGGAGCAACAAACTTTTTATTAGCAGTAGGACAAATGAGCTTATGTTTTGCAGAGGTAATAGTTTTTGCTTCACTTGCTATAATAAGTTCTTTTATTGGAGAAAAAGTATTCATTATAATTTTCATACTATCTATACTTTCTTCAATCTTTATAAATATAAACATTAAGAATGATAAATATGTAGAAAAAGCATGTTTTAAATAAAACATGCTAAAATAATATATAGCAAAAATGTAGGAGGAAATATAGTAAAAGGTATTGAAGTAAATCCTATTTTGATTTCAGTATATACTGAGGAAAAGATGGTAGCATTGGCAGAAAAATATGGAGATCATATTGCAGATTTAGTTCTGAAAATATAAAATGAAATAATATTTTTATAAGTCTTCCAGTTTCTGAAATAGATTGAGCTTCATCAAGCGTTATTTCTACTCCTGAATTTTTGTTAAAAAACCGTGCTTTGTAAATTTTCTCCTGCATTAATAGTTCTACTTGTGAGAATCCTTAAAATTCTCTCCTTTCTTTTTAGAATTTCGTATATTGTATCATAAAAAGCCCAATAGAGCAATATATAGGGAAATGCTAGAGTTATCTTAACAAATTAAACCAACTAGAAAAGACTTTTGTACTCATAGTGGCAATATCAATTTTGTTAACAGAAATTTGAGAAACTAAGTTAACAGTGCTAAGTACTTCACCATCTAAAGAAAAAGAGATTTCACCAACTTTTTGACCACTAGAAATAGGTGCCAAAATACTTTCATTAATGGTTACGGTTTGTTCAATATTTTTTTCACTACCTTTTGCTAATAATATACCAGCATCATTTTCTAATACCACAGGAATGGTAGATTGTACACCTTTATCAATATTAACCGTTTGAACTAAATCTCCTGCATTGCCAAAACTTTGATAAGCAAAATTATTAAAACCATAATCTAATAACTTTTCGGCTTCTGCGAATCTAACCTTTGTAGAAGGCGCTTTCATAATAACAGCAATTAAAGATAATCCATCACGTGTAGCACTAGCAGATAAATTATATAATGCAAGTGAAGTAGAACCTGTTTTTAAACCAGTTGCACCATTATAATTTTTTATTAATTTATTGGTATTAGAAAGTTGAGTCTTACCATCTCTTAAAGTATCCATCCAAATAGTGGTATAATTTGTAATTTCAGGATATTTATTTAATAATTCTCTGGACATAATAGCAATATCATAACTAGAGGAAACATGACCATCTTCATCCAAACCATGACAGTTCTTAAAGGTAGTATCACTCATACCAAGTTCGTGAGCTTTATCATTCATCATTTGAACAAAAGCTTCTTCTGAACCAGCAATATATTCTGCCATGGCAACAACACAATCATTAGCAGAATTGACACAAATAGCCTTTAACATTTCATCAACTGTTAAAGTTTCTTTTGTATCTAGCCAAATTTGAGAACCACCCATGGAAGCAGCATTTTCACTACAAGGAACCGAATCTGTTAGAGAAATCTTTCCAGAATCAATTGCTTCCATGATTAATAATATACTCATAATTTTTGTAACAGAAGCAGGTCTTAATTGCTCATGAATATTATGGGCATATAAAATTCTACCAGAAGATTGTTCAATTAAAATGGCAGATGCAGATTCTAGATTTAAAGAATTATTATCTGTAACTTCGCTTGGTGCATTTGCAGATATAGTATTAGAAGTATTTGTATCAGTATTTGAATTTGTAATATTTGTAATATTTGAAGAATTGGTTGTGTTATTAATAATATTTAATGTATTAGCATTACTTGACCAAACATATAAAGAGTCATCTGAAGCAAAGACAAAGGTCGTATAGAAAATAAAAATGCAGAAAATAAGAAGAATACTAAAAAAGCGGTTAATACTTGTTTTATTCATATATTTGTAAACCATAAAAACCTCCAGACTAACAGGAAACTGTCAGAAATATAATCCAAAATATTTTATTTAAATATATGATAGAAAAAATAAAAAAGAACTGATAGGGATAGTAAAATTTGAAAAAATCTTTAAAAAGTGAGATAATAATATAGAACCAAATGTAAATGCATGATTTGAAGGAGGACAGAATATGAAAATTAAGAGAATGATTCTAAGGTCAGGAATTAATGAAGAGGATCTCTCTGTAAAAGGAGTAGTCGTAACAGAAGATGACGGACGGTATCCGTTCGAGCTCCAACTTGGAACGGGTAGATGCATAATCTCGGAAGAAGATTTTGGCGCAGTGCCCGAAGAAGAGTGGAGAGAAGCGATGCGTGATGCAATGCATGAAGCGATGCGAGAGATTCATGAAAAAGATGTCTACTTTGACATCACTCACAAAAAATAAGTTCTCCAGAGAGGAAGGAAAGAAATTCGGTTATTGAAGTTTTTTCTTCCTCTCTTTTTCTTGACAATATTTTGGAATAAAGATAAGATAAAAGAGAATAAAAGAGAGAATTAAAAAGAGGAAAAGATATGATTAAAATATTATTAGTAGAAGATGATAAAAACATAACCGCCACCATTTCCTACTATTTACAATCAGAAGGATTTGCTATTCATACAGCTAAAACAGTAAAAGAAGGTATTGAAAAAATAAAGAACAATCATTATGACTTACTGTTATTAGATATCAATTTGCCAGATGATACAGGATATGCGTTATATCAAAAAATGAAAATCATACAAGAAATTCCAACCATATTTTTAACAGCATTAGATGAAGAAAAGGATATTGTAAAAGGATTTGATTTAGGAGCAGATGACTATATTACTAAACCATTTCATGCAGGAGAATTATTGTATAGGATAAAGAATGTATTAAGACATAATTTAAAAAAAGAAAAGGAAGAAATAATAAAAATAAAAAATGTAGAAATAAACTACACAACCCGGAAAAGTATTAAAAGACAAAGAAGAAGTAGATTTAACAGCATTAGAATATAAAATTTTAATTATGTTATTCGAAAACAAAGGAAAAATTATAACAAGAGAACAAATATTATCTTATATCTGGGATAGTGAAGAAAACTTTGTAAATGATAATACGTTAACTGTATATATCAAAAGAATCAGAGAAAAAATAGAAAATGACCCTAATAAGCCAGAAATTATAAAAACAATTAGAGGATTAGGATATAAAATTGAACAATAGGGACGTGTCAAATCGTTTCAAAATGAAACAAAAGGGACAGACCCAGCCAAAGGAGAGATATGAACACAAAACAAAAAAGAAACTTATATATCTATATTACTATACTATTAATAGTAATCATATTGTTAATCATATTTACGATTCATTATATACAAAAAAATTATAAAGAAAGTCTATATAATTACACCAACCAAGTAATTGCAAAAATTATAGAAAAATATCCCGAACAGGAAGAAGAGATTATACAAGATATATTTTTAAACAGTTTAGAAAGTAATGAAAGTGTAGAGGATATTTTAAGTAAATATGGATTTAGTACCGAAAATATTGATACAGAAAACACACAATTTGAAATTATCTATAAATTAATCATTCTATTTTCAATTCTTTTTATTATAACCACTTTAGGAGTGATATGCATTTATACGATATATATACGAAAACAAAATCAGAAGCTAAAAGATTTAGATACTTATTGTAAAGAAATATTAAAAGGAAACTATATTATAGATTTAAAAGAACAAGATGAAAGTGATTTTAGTAAATTAAAAAATGATATTTATGATATGACCATTATGTTAAAAGAAAAAAATAGTTTACTAGAAAAGAACAATAAGGATTTTGAAAAATTGATAGCAGATATTTCTCATCAATTAAAAACACCACTGACTTCTTTAAATCTAATAAATGATATTTTATATACAGATTTACCAGATGAAAAGAAAAAAGAATTTTTAGATGGTAGTCAAAAAGAATTAGAAAAAATCAATTGGCTCATAAAAACCATATTAAATATAGCAAAATTAGACTCAAAAACCCTGATTTTAGACAAAAAGAATGAAAACGCATATAATTTATGCTTAGAAGTGAAAAACAATTTTAAAGCTATGTGTGAGACCAATCATGCTACTATCAAAATTGTTTCAAATAAAGAGGAAACGATTCATTGTGATAAAAAATGGACAATAGAAGCCATGAATAATATTGTAAAAAATGCAATTGAGCATGGTGCCAAAACGGTAATGATAAAAATAGAGGAGAATCAACTTTATACCAAAATAGAGATAAGAGATGATGGAGAGGGCATAAACAAAGAAGATTTAGGCCATATTTTTGATAGATTTTATAAAGCAAAAAATAGTAAAGAAAATAGTTTAGGAATTGGACTTGCTTTTTGTAAAAGTATTATCAAAAATCAAGATGGAGATATTCGTGTAAAGAGTTCTAAAAAAGAAAATAACACATGGACCGAATTTAGCGTTAAACTATATAAATCATAAAAGAAGAAGAGGAATTTATTAAGAAATTCTTAAAAATCCTCTTCTTTTTTTAAAGTCATTTTAGAGTCACTTTTATGTAGTAATATAATACTAACATAAAAGTAATATTTTTAAAACATAAGAAAGGAGAATATTTATGGAGATATTGAAAGTAGAAAATTTAACTAAAAAATATGGAAAAAAAGATACAGAAGTGATTGCATTAGATAATGTATCCTTCTGTGTAAACAAAGGAGAATTTGTAGCGATTGTAGGAGCATCTGGAAGTGGAAAGTCTACTTTATTACATTTAATTGGAGGAGTGGATAAACCAACTAGTGGAAAGGTATATATTAATGGAACAGATATATATTCTTTAAGCAATGATAATTTAGCAATTTTTAGAAGGAGACAAGTAGGACTCATTTATCAATTCTATAATTTAATTCCTATTTTAAATGTAAAAGAAAACATAACCTTACCATGTGATCTGGACAGTCAGAAAGTAGATGAAAAAAGGTTAAATGAATTGTTATATATTTTGGGATTAGAAAAAAGAGTCAATCACTTACCAAATGAATTATCAGGAGGACAACAACAAAGAGTTTCTATTGGAAGAGCAATGATTAATAATCCAAGTATTGTTTTAGCCGATGAACCAACAGGAAATTTGGATAGTAAAGCATCACGAGAGATTATTGATTTATTAAAAGTGTCTAATCAAAAATATAATCAAACTTTAATTGTGATTACACATGATGAAAATATTGCACTAGAGGCTGATAGAATTATTACCATACAGGATGGAAGGCTAATAAGTGATGAGAAAATAAAGTAAAGGGGATAAAAAAATGAAAATTTTAAATACATTAACATTAAAAAATTTAAAATTAAACAAAAAAAGAACTATTGTGACCATTATTGGTATTTCTCTTTCTGTTGCTTTAATATGTGCTATTACTACATTTGCTGTTAGTTTTCAAAATTCTATGATAAAAAGAGAAATCAAGAGAAATGGAAATTATCATATCCGTGTACAAAATGTATCAAAAGAAAATCAAAAATACTTGGAAAATAATGCCAAAGTGAAAGAAGTGCAAATATCACAAGAGGTAGGATATGCGATTTTAGAGGCATCCAGAAATGAATATAAGCCATATGCCTATATCGAAAGTTATGATGAATCACTTTTACAAAATGGTGGAATTATTTTAACAGAAGGAAGATTACCAGAAAATGAAAATGAAATTTTAATACCAGAACATTTTATTCAAAATGCCAAAACAGAAATAAAGGTAGGAAATACACTAGATTTAGATATAGGTAATCGATATAAAGGAGAATATACCTTAAATCAGTCCAATCCATATTACACAGATGAAGATATAATGGAAAACAATCGATCTGGAGTAGATGGAGAAATATTACAACAAGAAACATTTATAGCAGATGCACATAAAACTTATACAATTGTAGGAATTATGGAAAGACTAAATAGTGAAAGTTATTCAGCACCAGGATATACGATGATTACAAAGTTGGAAAATGTTAATGAAAGTAAACCGGTTAATATATCGATAGTATTAAAAGATCCATCAGAAACATATGATTTTGAAGAATATATGAAAAATGACTTAAAGATTGATGAGAATGATATTTCAGAAAATGAAAATTTGTTATATTATATAGGAGTATTTAAAAGTGGGAGAATGGAGAACTTTGTGATGATAATGGCAGCAATTGTGATTGGCATTATTGTCCTTACTTCTGCCTTTGTTATTAAAAATAGTTTTAGCATATCACTTACAGAAAAAACAAGAGAATTGGGAATGATAGCAAGTGTGGGAGCAACGGCAAAACAAATCAGAAAAAGTATCTTTTTTGAAGGTGCTATATTAGGACTTATCTCTATACCACTAGGAATTGTTATAGGAATTGTAGCAATTGGAATTGTATTGGCTATAGTCAATGGGATTATCAATTCAGGAACAACTCCATTGATTGATAATTTTGAATTACATTTGACAGTATCTAGTTTAGCAGTTATGGCGGCGATTATATTATCTATTGTTATGATTGTTCTTTCTTTAATAAGACCGAGTTATCGAGCAGGAAAAATTTCACCTATTGATGCGATAAGAGAAAGTTCTGATATAAAAGTAAAAAAGAATAAGCATAAGAATAAAGAATATAAAATAACTAAAAAATTATTTGGAATAGAAGGCGTTATTGCTAGAAAAAATTTTAGAAGAAGCAAGAAAAAATATAGAACGACCATCTTTTCTATATTCTTAAGTATTGTCTTGTTTATCTCAATGAATGCTTTCGCAGAAAGTATATTTGGATTATCTTCTTTAGAATATCAAGATTCTAGAATTAATTTAACAGTATATCCTAGCTACAACAAAAGCGAAACAGAAAAAGAAGAATATTTTAAACAAATAAAAAGTTTAGAAGGAATTAAGGAGTATGCTATTTTAAAAAATGCACATGCGTATATTGCTAATCAAAAAATATATACTAAAAAAGCACTAGAATATTATTCAGAAATGGATACATTAGTTATTTATGCAATTGGTGATGAAGCTTATAGAAATTATGTGTCAGAATTAGGATTAAACTATGATGAAGTGAAAGATGAAGCCATCCTTTGTGATACAAGACTCTTATATGAATATCAAGATGGAAAAGATGGTGTCAAACGAGTAGAAACAAATTTATTTGATTTAAATGAAGGAGATACTTTAGAATATTATAATATGCAAGATGAGGAAGGAAATCTATCAGAAAAAGGAAGTATCAAAATTGCCAAAAGAGCGGATATTTATCCATTAGGTTCATTGTTTAGTAATGATGCAGATCCAATTATTATTGTTTCAGATGAAATGATGGAGAACTTTGAACATAGTTTGGTTTCTATGAATATAAATGCAGAAGATCCGTATAAATTGCAGGAAGAAATCATAGAAATTGATAAAACAAATAAAGGTAATATTTATAATGCTGAAGAGGAGATAAGAGCTGCAAAGAATATGAATTTAATCGTGTCTATATTTGTATATGGATTTATAGCTGTGATTAGTGTTATTGGTGTAACAAACATATTTAATACTATAACCACGAATATGGCACTTAGAAATAGAGAATTTGCTATATTAAAATCGATAGGTATGACAAATAAAGAATTTAGAAAAATGATTAATTATGAAAGCTTCATATATGGATTAAAAGCACTTATTTTTGGATTACCAGTAGGAATAGCATTATCTTATCTAATCTATACAGTTACAGCAGATGTGTATACAACAACTTATCAACTTCCAATTATACCTATTATAATTTCTATTATATTTGTATTTGCCATTATCTTTATGACGATGCGATACGCGGTTAAGAAAACAAAAAATCAAAATATTATTGAAACAATTCGAAAAGAAAATATTTAAATAGACAAAACAAATCCGGTAGATTTTAAAACTACCGGATTTTATTGTATAAAAAAAAACAATAATAAATTTTATTGAAGAAAATAATATTTTATGATACAAATATAATAATGAAATGATAAAAGTCATATCAAAATTGTAAAATAATAAGCATATATAAAAGGGGATGTAAGAAATGATGATATTTGTAGTAATTATAGCAATAATAGGTATTATAATATTTGTACAAGAACAAGAAAAGTATGCTAAAAGTGGTAATTGGATTAAATTTATGATTATTTTAAATATAGGGATTATTGGTTTCATAAAATTTATTTTTCCAGGAAATGCAAAATATTCAGATTCTACAATATGGTTTTATGTATCAATACTCATAAATATCATTATGCTTGTTTTAGTATTTAATAAAAAGTTGTTAGCAAAGAAAAAAATAATAAATGGTATCATAATCCTATATTTTTTATTTATGATTGGGCTTCCTGTTTATAAGTTTGAAGACCATACACATATTTTTGATGATTTAAAAACAGATATTATAGGAAATTCTGTTTTAGAAGATGGAGCTACTTATGAACAAATTATAGGGTATACAGAATATTACAATTGCTATGGATTAAGAATATATAGACAAACAAAATAAAATTTTAATAGGAAGACCTAATGAAACATTATGGATCTTCAATTAGGTCTTTCCAATATTTTTTAGGCATAAATTGCATTTGACATCTAGCATTTTTTCTTTCTTGTATAGCAATGGTTTTGAAAAATAGTTTCCAAAGTTCTTGATATTTTTGTTCTTCTTCAGTAATATTTGGAATCGTTAAATTGGTACTATCAATGATTTTGTATTCTTGAGAGTTGTATAAGAAACAAATATTTCTATTTTTATCATGAATGATAAAGTTTTGCGTAGGAAATCTTCTCATAAAATGATGTCCTAATGGCTCAATAATGTTATTATCAGGGTGAATAGAAGCGTAATATAGATTTTCTCCAATTCCCATAAAGCGAAGCAATCCTTTTAACTTGTGACATTCTGATAAAGATCTTTTCCTCATGTTAATAACAGAAAATACATAAGAAACGGTAAGCATAGTATTTATTTTAGGACCAATATCAAATCCATCACATAAGTATTTTAAAATATTTATTTCTCTATTCTTACCGTCTGATAAAAAAGCATAGAAGCTATTATATAAAGCTTCATAACAAATGTTTTTATAGATTCCTTCAAAAACGCGTTTTGCTTTTTCATAATTTGTATCAATATATAGTGTTTTGTCTAAAAAATTTTGTATATATTCCTCTTCTGAAACGATTTTTTGTGGTAAGGTTTTAGTAGAATAACTGTCAAAAACGATGGTTAGTAATCCATCAAATGTACCATCATATAGATAAGTTGTATTTACAAGTTTCCAGTTAGACATTTTATTTTATCCTCCTTTGTAGGTAACAATGTATCAAAGATTGATAATTGTTCATATTTCTTTTGTGGAATGGTATTTCTTTCGGTATATAATAAATTGGTTTCAATAAATTTTTTATTAAATTTATTGACTTCATAAAAATACTTTCCTTTGCAAGTAATAAAATATTGTGCTCTTTTTAAGACAACACCTAATTTTTTTAAACTTTCAAAATTTAGCAAAAATTCCCTTCTGGCAGTAATAATTTTTTTAGCACTAATCACACCAATACCAGGAATTCTAAGTAAAGTGTGATAATCTGCTGTATTAATTTCTATTGGAAATTTATCTAAATTTCTTAAAGCCCAATCACATTTAGGGTCTAGTAAAGTATTAAAATTTGGATGTTCTGCATTTAATAATTCATCAGCTTGAAATCCATAAAATCGAAGTAACCAATCTGCTTGATATAATCGGTTTTCTCTTAAAAGAGGAGGCTTTTCTAAAGTTGGTAAATTTTTGTCATTATTAATCGAAACATAGGCAGAATAATAGACTCTTTTTAGTTTTAAAGATTTGTACATACCTTCGGAAAGTTTTAGTATTTTTAAATCTGTTTCAGGTGTAGCACCCACTATTAATTGCGTGGTTTGACCTGCAGGAACAAATTTCTTCTTATATCTGGATTTATCCATTTTGCTAATCTTGATTGTATTTGAAATATATGTCATTGGTTTTAAAATACCATCTTTTTCTTTTTGTGGTGCCAATAATTTTAAACTGTTATTTGAAGGTAGTTCTATATTAATACTTAATCTATCTACTAGAATACCTAAGCTATCAATTAATTCTTGACTACAACCGAGGAATTGTCTTACAGTGAATATATCCATTAAAATGATATTCGTTTCTTAAGATAGAAGCTGTTTCAATTAATCTTTCCATAGTATAATCAGGAGATTTGATAACGGCTGAACTTAAAAATAGACCTTCAATATAATTACGTTTGTAAAAATGAATCGTTAAATCAGCAACCTCGCGAGGGGTAAAAGTAGCTCGGGGTACGGAATTTGAACAGCGATTAATACAATATTTACAATCATAGATACAGGCATTTGTAAATAGGATTTTTAGAAGAGAGATACATCTGCCATCTGCACCCCAACTGTGACAAATACCAGAAACATCACCATTTCCGATTCCATTATTCGTATTTTTTCGATTGCTACCACTAGAACTACAAGAAGCATCATACTTAGCAGAATCAGCAAGAATTTTTAATTTATCAAAAATTTCCATAGCACACCTCCAAACATATGTACGATTATATCATTATGAAAATAAAAACGCAATAGTTTTAGAACAAATTTTTGGTTAAATGCTTTGTATAGTAGAAATAATATTTTACATAAAGTAAAAAAAGTGATATAATAGAGGTACTGTTTATGCAGAATATAAATAGAGAATCTATTTCTTAATTTTAAGACATACTAGAAATTTTGGTATGTAAACAAAAGATAAATTCTTCTATAAAAATGTATTGAACAGAAAGATAAAAAACAGGAGGAAAAAACAATGCAGGAAAAAGGAGTATCACGGAAGGATATGGCGAAAAATAACAAAGTAATTATCAGAGGAAAAATTACAGAAGAATTTTCCTTAGACCACGAAGTCAGACGAGAAAGATTTTACGCAACGAAAGTTGCTGTGAGCCGATATGATGGAACAATAGATGTGATTCCAGTTATTATTTCAGGATTTTTGTTAAATTCAGAAATTTTATCTGAAAAAAATGTTGGAAAAACAGCTGAAATGAGAGGTCAATTTAGATCTCGTAATGAAGTAGGAAAGGATGGAAAATCACATCTGAAGTTATTTCTTTTTGTTAAGGAATTTAACTTTATAGACGATGATGAAAATCAAAATGAAATTTTCTTACGGGGATATATTTGTAAATCACCAGTTTATAGAAGAACTTCAAAAGCGCATAAGGCTATATCAGATTTGCTGATAGCGGTTCATCGAAACTATGAACAATCAGATTATCTCCCATGTGTTGCATGGAATGCAAATGCTGTAAGAGCAGGTCTGATGAAAATTGGAGACTGTATAGAACTAGAAGGAAGAATTCAAAGTAGGAAATATTTTAAAAAAGATCCATCTAATCCCGAAAGAGGAGAATGGAGAGAAGCCTATGAGATTTCCATCAATACAATGGAGAAAATAGAAGAATAAGGGAAGGCAGAGAGAGACCTATGGAGGTCTCTCTTTGTTCATATTTTAAGGAATCAAATTATAATCCTTAAAAATTTGTGAATCTATATTGAAAATTTTAAAAGAAAACTATATAATACTAGACGATACATACAAAAGTAAATATAGAAAAGGAAGGTTGTAAAAATGATACAAATAGAAAATAAATATGGAAACAATTATGGAAATATATATGGGGAAATAAAAACATCTATTCCAAAAATAAAGGTAATTGGAATCGGTGGAGGCGGTAATAATGCTGTTAGACAAATGGTTGAAGATAAAGTAAAAGATGTGGAATTTTATTTTATTAATACAGAGCTTGCTATGTTAAATAAAACAAAGATGGACAATGTTTTACAAATCGGGAAAGAGACAACAAAAGGACTAGGTGCAGGTGCAAACCCAGATATGGGAGAAAAGGCTGCTATTGAAAGTAAAGAAGATATTAAGAAGTTATTAGAAGGTACACAATTATTATTCCTAACTGCTGGAATGGGAGGCGGAACTGGAACCGGAGCAATTCCAGTAGTTGCAGAAATAGCACAAGAAATGGGAATACAAACTATTGCCATTGTTACAAAACCTTTTCTTTTTGAGGGGAGATTAAGGGCAAGTAGAGCAGATGTTGGTATAGAAAAATTAAAACAACATGTGAATAGTCTAATTTTAATTTCAAATGATAAATTATTAAAAGTTGCAGGAAATCAAAAAATGAGTGTTATTAATGCTTTTAAAATGGCGGATAATGTCTTAGAACAAGGTATTAAAAGTATTACAGATTTAATTACATCAGTAGGAGACATAAATGTAGACTTTGCAGATGTTACAACAATGCTAACATATAAAGGTATGGCATATATGGGAATAGGTGAAGCAACAGGAGAAGGAAGAATGGCAGATGCAGTAAATCAAGCAATTGATAATGCACTTACAGAAAATAAGATTAATAATGCAAAAGGTGTTATCTTTAATGTTAGAGGAAATTCAGAATTAGCATTAAGTGAAATTAACGATGGTATTGGAAAAATTAATGATTTAATTAGTGAAGATGCCAATGTCGTATTTGGAACAATTACAGATGAGTCTTTAGATGACAAAGTTGTTGTTACAGTTATTGCCACAGGGGTAGAATAAGATTGAAAAATTATGTAAAGAGTGATATAATGTAGCATATATGGCAATGCCATATGTAGGGCAAACCTCGTGTTTGCGTAGAAACTCGTCGACAGAAAAGAAAAAAATTTTGGAGGTACACAAAATGGAACATGTGCAAGAGTTTATAAAAACATTACGGAAATTTCAGGTAAAAGGTATCAAGCTACAAGACAAAAATGTTTTAGAAAATACCCGAATAGCTACACAGGAAATGATTAACAGTATTGAGGAAGAAATACAGAGAACATCGATTTTGCTGAATATGTTTAGCACAATTGGTGTGGATGAGGTAGTAGAAACCATGTATTCAATAATTATTGCTAAAAAAGATGAGAAAGAAGACTGGGAAGAGGTATTGTCGATAATTAATCAAATGTTAATGTAGCTAATAGCCGAAAACTATTTCAAGCAGAGCCTTTGTTAAAGGTTCTGCTTGAAATAGTTTTTGGCTATTAGTAAAACTCTCTAATTTTTCCATAAATACGTTTTCTATCAAATACAATTATAAAAAACAAATAAAATACGATAAATAAACCAATTTGAAAGATAGTATTTAAAGAAAAAGATGAAAAATGGATTGGTAATAGTTTAATGAATAAATAAGACACGAAACATGATACAATTGGCCTTATAATAAATTTTTTGAAATTTACAGAGTAGTTGATTTTTTTCTTTAATTGTATACTGCTAATTGTAAAGTTTAGGAGTTCACTCACAAAAATACTTAAAATATATCCATACATTCCCATAATGGGAACAATAAAAAAGATAATAGAAATGGTAACTAACAAATCAACAATATTACAAATCATGACACTTACTTGTTCATTAATACCTTTTAACATATTATCAATAATATTATCTATATACATAAAAAAGATAAGAGGAGATAATATTTTAATCCAAACACCTGCTTCTATAGATTGATATACCATAAGACTAATTTCGTTGGCAAATATAATAAAAATGCCAGTAACGCAAATGGAAAAGATAAAAGTTACTTTAAAAATTGTATCACAGACAGTTTTTAGTCTATTATAATTTCCACCAGCCAATAGTCTCGAAAACTCTGGAACCAATAATCCGCTAAAAGAACCAATTAAAACATTAGCAAACATAATAACAGGCATAACCATTCCACTAATTAAACCATATTTTGAAACAGCTAAGGAATAGGAGATACCAGATAATTCTAATCGAATCGGAATCAGAAATTGCTTTAAAGAGGAAAGTCCAGAACGAATGCAAGAAGTGATACTAATTGGAAAAGCAATCGTAAAAATCTTTTTCTTCATCTGCACTGGTAAACTTCTTTTAGATATGTATTTTCTTCTATCAATCAGATAAAAGATGATGTTTAAACTAAAGGAGAATACTTCAGAAATGACATCAGCTAAAATAAGAAAAATACAAATGGATTCTACATCTTTTGATGGATTAAAATATAGTAAACAAACAGTAGCGATGATTTTTACACTAGTTTCTAAAATTTGTGAGATTGCGCTTTTATATGGCTTTTCAACAGAAGAAAAATAGCCACCTATAACAGAAGAAACAGAGATTAGCGGTAATCCAAGTGCTATTAAATAAAGCGGTATTTCAGAAACCATATTTTTTAACCAAGTAGTGGAAATAATAGGTGCCAATAGGACAACTAAAGTAGAGGAAAGAATACCTAATAGTATTGCAAATATAATGCAGGTTTTAACGGCTTTTAAGCCATTAATATAATTTCTTTTTGCGAATTCTTCAGAAACAATACAGGTACAAGCAATTCCGATTCCAGAGGTAGCAACAGTTATTGCAAAATTGTAAACAGACATAATTAAACTAAAGATACCAATTGCTTCAGAACCTACTTTATTAGCTACATATATATTAAAAATTAATCCAATACCACGCATAGCGAGAGTGGTTATGGTTAAAATAATACCATTAATCAAAAATAATTTTGTTTTTCTCAAAATATCACCTTTTTAAATGATATTAAGGAAAAACAAAATTTATGTCTGTATAAGAAAATAGAAATATTGCTAATTTGTTATTGTGTTTTTAAACTATTCAAAGTCACATTTACTAATCCATCTGTGACGGAAGATAATATTTTTATATCATTCCCTGTATCATTTCTGAATTTAAAATCATAACTACCATAAGCAACTGCTGCATCTTTGCCATCGGCTACATAAGGTACATGATTACTATGTGGGTGTCTTTCAATAACAGTCAAACTAGAAACAGCTAATACAGCATTATATAATGTACTGCTAACTTGACAATTTCCACCACCGTAACCTTTTTTCTTATCTCCATTATGATCATATATATCGGCTTCTAGATAACCTTTACTACTTGTAGAAGGACCAATTGTGTTACAAAACGAAAAAGTTTCACCATTTTTTACAATCGTTCCATTTAAAGTAGAAGTTGTTATCTCCATGTTTTTTGTCCTGTTAGAATCATTAGAATAGATTTTAGTAGAAAATGCAGATAATTGTTCTTCTGTTATTTTAGGGGTATTGTCTGTATTTGTATTGTTTTCAGCAGTTGGAGTCGTATTTGTGTTGTTATTTGTTTCATTAGAAGAATTTTCTATAGAATTTGGATTATTAGTGTTATTTGTACTTTGCTCTGTAGCTGTTTTGTTTGCTTCATAAGAAGATGAATTTTCACTGGTAGTATTTCTTACATAGAAATAGATACCAATTCCAATTAACATTAGTAGAGCAATTATTATAAAAATTCCTAATTTTTTATTCATTTTTATCACCCAATTTATTGTAACCAAAACGATAAAAATTATTGACAATTAAGAAAAAAATATATATAATTATATATGTATATAAAAGAAAAAAAGGAGAAAACAGATGCTTGCTAAATATTGGAAAAAAATTGGAATGCTTATTTTAATAATAGCTTGTGTATTTAATATAATGAATAAGTTAGTACATAAACTTTCACTTAACAGTGAAATGTTGTCTTCTGCCCAATATATATATGAGCAACAGCAGGAAGAAAATAATGAAAATAAAACAAATTAGGGCTTGAAAAATATAAAAAAATATGTTATGATAAAAAACAGTCAGATTATTTTGAGTTTAAGAAAGAGGTGAACAATAAATGAAAGAAGGAATACATCCAACATACAACCAAACAACAATCACATGTGCATGTGGAAATGTTTTAGAAGTTGGTTCAACAAAAAAAGATATTAAAGTAGATATATGCTCTAAATGTCATCCATTCTGGACAGGAAACTTAAGACAAGAAACAGCTGGTGGTAGAGCAGATAGATTCAAGAAAAAATATGGACTTGCATAAAATAAAAGTAGAAAAAATCTACTTTTATTTTTTTGTTTAATTAAATTATAAAAAATGAATATTATAAAAAACATTGTCTTAAAAGAGTTTTTTTGTTTTATTTATAATACAATTTAGATATTTCTTCAGAAGTTAGAATATTAACAACTTTTAATTTTGTCATTTTTCCAGATAAAGGAGAATGAATAGAACCTTTTGGTGTTAAAAATACTAAATAATTATAGGAAGAGATAAATAACTCAACATTTCCGTTATCATTTGTGTCATAGCCGTATCCAAATTCAACAAATTCATTGTTTTCATTTAGCGTTAAAAGTGTTACAAAAGGTCTAAAATTATTATTTCTATCTAAAATTTCATAGGTTACTAAATAAACATTGTTAAAAGTAATACCTTCTAATTCAAAAGATTTAATATATTTTATATCAATTAAATCAAGAATTCTTGCTTCATCTGTAAGATAAGTATATTCTGGTAAATCCTTTATAGGAATTAAATCTTTTGTGTTTAAATAATATGGATTGATTGTATTTCCAGATATAGCATCAACAAAAGATTTCATATCAAGCATTCCCCATAAAGATAATAATGTATTATCTATTTTATTTTTAATATTTTTTTCTAAGAGGTCATTTATATTTAATGTTTGCAATTCTTCTAAAGAAATATCTTTATTTGCTGCTTTTGCTTGTCTATATAATTCTTCAACTTTAGAACCGCCTTTTCTTTTTGAAATTTTTGTTTTTAATAAAGAATCAAAATCTCTCATATTAATCAAAATCCTCCTTAGCATATTTCTATTTCTATTATAGCATTAAAAAAAGGATTAAAAAAGATTTTACTGACAAATTTCTTGCAAAAATTGTGAAAATATAATAAAATATGCAGATGATGGAGGTATGACTGTGAATACAATAAATGAAGTAAAAAAGCAAGAAGAATATATAGAAAAAATAAAAAAATTAAATAATGAAAAAAATCTTAAATATCATATTTTAACAATGGGATGTCAATTAAATGAAAATGATTCTGAAAAACTTTGTGGTATGTTAGAAAACATGGGATATGTAAAAACAGATAATTTTCAAGAAGCAGACCTTAATTTATTTAATACTTGTTGTGTAAGAGAAAATGCAGAGGATAAGTTATTCGGAAAATTAGGTGAATTAAAGAGAGTAAAAGAAGAAAAGGGAACCATTATTGCCATTGGTGGTTGTATGATGCAAGAAAAGCATATAACAGATAAAATAAAAGAAAGTTATCCTTTTGTAGATATTCTATTTGGAACCCATACTTTATATCGTTTTCCAGAAGATCTATACAAAGCATTAATGGAAAAGAAAAAACAAGAAGATATTTTAGATATTGATGGAGAAATTTATGAAGGTCTTCCTATAAAAAGAGATAGTAATATAAAAGCATCTGTTACGATTATGAATGGATGTAATAATTTTTGTACATATTGCATCGTGCCATATGTAAGGGGAAGAGAAAGAAGTAGAGAGCCAAAAGAGATTATAAAAGAAGTAGAAGAGCTAGCAAAACAAGGCTATAAAGAAATTACATTATTAGGCCAAAATGTAAATTCTTATTTACGTGTAGAAAAAGAAAAAGGAAAGCCTTTTGAAGCATATGATGGTGTTAATTCGTTTGCAACTTTATTAAGAGCAATCAACAAGATAGAGGGGATTGAAAGGATTCGATTTGTTTCGCCACATCCAAAAGATTTTACAGATGATGTAATTGAAGCGATTCGTGATTGTAATAAAGTATGTAAATTAATACATTTACCTTTGCAATCTGGAAATACAAAAGTATTAAAAGAAATGAATCGAAGATATACAAAAGAACAATATCTAAATTTGGTGGATAAAATGAAAGCTCAAATACCAAATCTAACATTATCAACAGATATTATTGTTGGATTTCCAGGAGAGACAGAAGAAGAGTTTGAAGATACCTTAGATGTTGTAAGAAAAGTAAAATTTGAACAAGTATATATGTTTATCTATTCAAGAAGAGTAGGCACTCCAGGAGATAAAATGGAAAATCAAATTCCAGAAGATGTAAAACATAAACGTTTTGATAGATTAAAAGCATTAGTTGAAAGTCAAATAGAAGAAAATAATCAAAAATATGTAGGAACAATTCAAAAAGTATTAGTAGAAGGAACCAGTAAAAATAATGAAAATATGTTAACAGGAAGAACGGATAGTAACAAAGTCGTTATATTTGAAGGAGATAAAAAATTAATTAACCAAATAATAGATTTGAAAATTGTATCAGAACATATGTGGTATTTGAAAGGAATTTTAACAAATGAATGATATAGAATGGGAATCATTTATTCAAATGCTAAATAAAAAAGGTGAAAAAGTTAATTTAAAAAAGGAATGTAAAAAAAAGGGTGTAGGTTTAGATACATTGTACAGTAAAGTAAATGAGCTAAATCACAAAGAAGATAAAAAAGAAATTGCAAAACGTTTTTTGTCTATGCATCCATATAGACCACGTGACGTTAAAGAAATTGATTTTGAACAATTAATGAGAGAATCAATTATTGAAAAAACTTCACAAAGCAATTTGGCAAGCAGATATAGAATTACCAAAAGGACAATTCAAAGAAAATTTGCAGAAATAAAAGAAACGAACCCAAAATTACATGACATATATGAGAGATATTGTTCCTTAAAAAAAGGGGAAGAATTAGACGCTAAAATAATACAAGAAGTTTGTGAAGAATTCCAACAGCAAACACCTGTGTCAACACAAAATTCATTAAAAAACCGTAGAGAAGAGTTTTTAAAAAGATTACAAGATTTAGAACAAGGTAAAAAAAGTCAGCAAAATGCAAATTTGATAAATCATTATAGAAGACAATTAAAACGTGTAGAACAACAAATAGAAGAGGAACAAGAAAAAGAATAAAATGAAAAGAAGATTTTGAAGGGACGTTATATGGATAAAGTAGAGTTAAATAATGATAGATTAATTGATTGCAAAAATAAAATTATGAAAGGACAATCTATTAGCTCATTAGCAAGAAAATTAGGCGTTGATAGAAAAACATTAAAAAAGAAAATCTTAGAAATTTTGCCAGATGAGCAGATAGAAGAATTTGAAAAAATATTACATACGAATTTTAGAAAAAATAGAAAAAGTATTAAAAATTTCAAAAAAGAAAACAAAGAAGGAAACTATAAAAAAGCTGTACAAACATTGGTATCATTAGGAATTACTAATGAGGATATTGAAACAATATTTCAATCTATTAATAAAAATCCACATACAACTATGGCAAAAGATACATTCGCAATAAAACTAGTGGAGATATTCCAGTTTATCCAAAAGAGAAATGAAGGAATTGAGCCAGAAGATAAAGGATACATTACAAAAGAAAATGTTATTCATATGATTTTAAGAGACCCAAGATTTATGACAAATGATGTAGAAAGAAAATTAGAACCAATGTGTGATATATTTGATAATTGGTCTACTAATATAACTAAAAACCAAGTAAATGTATATATAAAAAGATATCCAGAAGTTTTTAAAAATTCAATAAAAAAATTAAAAATGCATTTGATTATAGGAGATAATTTTTTAGTAAAATCAGGGAATCAATATATTTCATTATCAGAACATATTCTTACAGAAAATCCATTTTTGATTTCAGAAAATAGCCAAATTTTTTTGGAAAGTGTCTGTAAATTAAGAGATTCTCATTCTTCTGGAGTAATTGATGCAGAGGAATTAAAAAAGCGAATGGAACCAATAAAATTGTTGGAGGAAAAATATCCACTACCAGAGTATGAGGATGACGAGAGTTTTAAAAGGGCAGTAAAAGAAGCTATTAAAGGCACAGAAAAAGAAGAAAGAAAAACGAAAGGAGAAGAAATATAAATGGCAGAAAATAAAGATAAAGAGTTTTCACCTATGATGCAAAGATATCTTGAAACAAAAGAACAATATAAAGATTGTATCTTGTTTTACAGATTAGGTGATTTTTATGAAATGTTCTTTGATGATGCCATTACTGCTGCAAGAGAATTAGAAATTACATTAACAGGAAAAGACTGTGGACAAGATGAAAGAGCACCCATGGCAGGTATACCACATCATGCTGCAGAAATGTACATATCAAAATTAATTTCGAAAGGATATAAAGTTGCTATATGTGAGCAATTAGAAGACCCAAAAAAGGCAAAAGGAATCGTAAAAAGAGGTGTTATTAGAGTTATAACACCAGGAACAATTGTAGAGAGTAATATGCTTGAGGAAAGAAAAAACAATTATATTATGTCTATTTTTAAATCAGGCATTTATTTTGGAATTAGTGTATGTGATATATCAACAGGAGAATTTTATGCGGCGGAAATTAGAGATAATAATAATTTTCCACAATTATTAGATGAAATTGCTAGATATTCTCCATCAGAATTAGTTATTAATTCTAATCTTGCAGATTGTACAGAAGAAATGAGTAAAATTAGAGAGCGTTTTAATGTATATATTACAAGATTTCAAGACAAATTTTTTGATAGCAAGCCAGATATTATTAAGTTAAGATTTCATTTGGTAGATACCAATCAAAAACCAATTGAAAATATAGAAGAAAGAAGCTTTGCAGTGGCAAGTATCAATGCATTAATTGAATATATTGAACAGACACAAATGACCAGTTTAGATCATATCAATAAAATTACCATTTATCAGATATCTAAATATATGTCTTTAGATATTAATGCCAGAAGAAATCTAGAAATTACAGAAAAAATGAGAGATAAATCTAAAAAAGGAACATTACTATGGGTACTAGATAAAACTTCAACTTCTATGGGAGGAAGACATTTAAGAAGATGGTTAAATGACCCTTTAATTGATACTTTAGAAATTAATAGAAGATTAAATGCTGTAAAAGAGTTAAAAGAAAATGTAATGCTCAGAGGAGATGTGATAGATAATCTAAAAAAAGTATATGATATTGAAAGACTAGCAGGAAAAATGGCTTATGGTAATGCTAATGCAAGAGATATGATTACATTAAAAAATTCTTTAGCAAGATTACCAGATGTCAAAGAAGTATTAGAAAACTGTCAATCTGAAATGTTAAAAGATATTTATCAAAATTTAGATGTGTTACAAGATATTCATGAATTGATAGAAAAATCAATTGTAGATGATCCGCCAATGACTGTAAAAGATGGTGGTATTATCAAATTAGGATATGATGAAGAAGTTGATAAATTAAAAACAGCGACAACAGAAGGAAAAAATTGGATTATTCAATTAGAGGCGGATGAAAGAGAAAAAACAGGAATTAAAAATCTAAAAGTAGGGTTCAATAAAGTATTTGGATATTTTATAGAAGTTACCAAATCAAATTTAGACCAAGTTCCAGAAAGATATGTAAGAAAACAAACCTTAACAAATGCAGAAAGATATATTACAGAGGAGTTAAAAAACTTAGAAAATCAAATCTTAGGAGCAGAGGAGAAGGTTGTTAGTTTAGAATATGACTTATTTACAAAAATAAGAGAAGAAATTGCTAAAAATGTTGTAAGACTACAAAAAACAGCAACACTTGTATCCACTTTAGATGTATTAGCGTCATTTGCACAGGTGGCAGAAGACATGAATTATTGTATGCCGCAAGTGGATAATTCAGGCGTTATTGATATAAGAGCAGGAAGACATCCTGTTATTGAAAAAATGTTAGGCGCTGGGGAATTTGTAGAAAATGATACATATTTAGATAAAGATGAAAATCGATTATCAATTATTACAGGGCCTAATATGGCAGGTAAATCTACTTATATGAGACAAGTTGCTTTAATAACCTTAATGGCACAAGTGGGAAGTTTTGTACCAGCAGAAGAAGCAAAGATTGGCGTAGTTGATAAAATTTTTACAAGAGTAGGTGCATCTGATGATTTAAGTATGGGACAAAGTACTTTTATGGTAGAAATGATGGAAGTAGCAACTATTTTAAAAGAAGCAACACCAAATAGCTTGGTGATTTTAGATGAAATTGGAAGAGGAACTTCTACATATGATGGATTATCTATTGCCTGGGCGGTAGCAGAATATATTGCAAACAAAGAAAAATGTGGTGCGAAAACCTTATTTGCCACACATTATCATGAATTAACAGAATTAGAAGAGAAAATAGAGGGTGTTAAAAATTATTCAATTGCTGTAAAAGAAAAAGGAGAAGACATCATTTTCTTAAGGAAGATTGTCAGAGGTGGAACAGATGAAAGTTATGGTATTCATGTCGCAAAATTAGCAGGTGTTCCAAAGCTTGTCACTGAAGAGGCAAATAAAATCTTAAAATCTTTAGAAAGAAAAAATATTTTAACAGGAAAGAAAGAAGAGAAAAAAGACAAAAAACAAGTAGAAGGACAATTTGATATGTATAATTTTAAATTAGCTGAAATTGCCCATGAGATTGATAAGATTAACCTAAATGAACTAACACCTATTGATGCCTTAAATACATTGGTAAGAATAAAAGAAAAAATGAAATAATGAAGAAATATCTATTCTAATCAGGATAGATATTTTTATATATAAATTCTTAATTTTCTTATAAATTTGTTAAAAGAATATGAAATTGACATAATGTTGATATGGGTGATATAATTATATTATGAAACTATAATAACTCAAACCACAATTAAGGGGAGGACACACGAATGAGAAAATCAGAAGAATTATTAAAAAGTATAGAAAATATGCGGAGAGAATTATTAGAGTTAGCTAGGAAAGATAAAAGAATCTTTGAGATTATAGAGCAATTAGATTCTTTTGAAATTAATCCTGAAGTAGACGCAAACGGAAAGATAAGAATGTATTGCGGAGGAGGATTCTCTATTCTTAAAGGAGGAAGATTTGAAGAAAACGAAATGCTATATGCACTTGCTATAATGGATTTTTACTCTGGTTTATATTATAAATGCAGAAAAATAATTCGAAGGATTCGAAAAAAGGAATATAGACTAAAGATAGATGCTTTACTCCTAAATATGGGAAGAATAATAAGAAAGCAGGCACTTAATGTAAAACCAAATGAAGAATTTGAAACAGAAAGGTTTTACATAGATTTTAAAGCATTTGTCCAAGTTGCAATAAAAGCATTGGGACATAAATATGACCAGATAGGATACAGAAATCTCACAGATAGATTTGACGCTGAGGAAGCAAAGGAACTGAAACATATAAGAACAATATATGAAAAAATAAGTTTTAAAGAGAATACAATTACTTATTTTGATTATATTACAAAGACTTCCAGAACCTTTTGCATTAACAATACTGTAGAAATGCAGTATATGATTATGATTCTGTACACAAAAGCGTATACAGAATCTGTGTTGTGGTTAAAGAAAGAGGATCCCACAGAACAATGGTGCCCTGCAACACCATGGCAACTTATAAGAAGACTCGATATAATGATTCCAAGCTATTTTCTATATTAGAACGAGAAGAAGTCATGTAAATGGCTTCTTTTCGTAGTTTATTTGAAAAATATATGAATTTATGTTAAAATATTGGGCGTTACTAGTAAATACGATACAGTAGTTAAGTATCCAGATTCAATTGAAAGGAAGGAGAAACAATGAAAACATAACTAGAGAAAATATCCAATACAAAAATATGACAGCGAAGGGAGTAGAATATGAAAGCTTTAGAAAGACTAAAAAGATTTTTATCTGGAAAAACAACTGGAAAAATGTACGAGACTAAAGAAGAATATGTAGATACTGAAATAAAATCTGTTTCCGTCAAAAAAGAAGATGAGAGATATGTGAAATTGGAGTTCTTCTTGAAAAATGGTAGAGTTTTTTTAAAGAAGTTTGATAAACTATCTTCAAACTATATGGAAGAGTGGTCACATAAAATGAAGGGTGATGAAGTTACTTTGCTAATTTATCCAGATGGTATTATCAGGGATATTTTTTAATATAGTTATCTATAAAAGGCAGCTTAACCTAGGAAATAAAAAAAGGGGAGGCTGCCCTTTTTAGTTGAAAAAATAATGAAATTATGTTAATATAATATAAATTCAAATAGGAGGGAATTTTATGTTAAACATTGGAAAAATCAAAGAGCAATTGCGAAAAGAATATTCTATCAATGAAGACGATGGTATTATATATCATTGTTCTAACGTAAGAAAAATATTACGTCGGAGTAAAAACCAAAAAACATTAATTCTCACAGTTGGTGTACAAGGTGCTGGAAAAACGACATTTTGTGAGAAAAATTTTACACAGTGTACAGTTGTGAACTGGGACGGTATTTTAAAACAATATTTACAAGACTATGATGTAACATTTGACCAAGAAGTGAATGAGAAAGTAAATCTTATTTTCTTTGATAAAGTTAAAGAAGGACTGGAAAAAGGAATTACTGTTGCAGATACAGGAGCTGTTGATGTTGCAGTCAGATTAGGAATATTGGAATATTTACGTGATTTTTATTCAAAATCAATATTAATCGTGCTAAATCCCCCAAAATCCACAATAATAGAACATATAAAGCAACAAATTGAGCAAAGATGGACACCTTTTATATGGGAGAATGTAAAAAATGAGTATGAGGATTTACAATTTCAAATTGAGAATGGTATTTTACAAATAGGCGTTAATGAAGTGTATTTACTATAATTTTGTTTTTATAACAAAAATAAAAAAGGAGAGTTTGAAACTTAGAGTTTTAAGCTCTCTCTTGCTATTTTTTAGTAAAATTAAATTATTTTATAACTCAATTTTAGGCTGATATTTATCAAGCCACATATTTACCTGGCAAAGATATGCCATAAGTTGAGGTCCGAGTCATTGGATGTCAGAAATTGACACGAGGTTATATCATTAGAGCGAGTAAGAAAATTCAAAAAGTATAAATCTTACATTTTATAAAAATTAATATATTTATTGTGATTACCTAAAAAAAATTATAAAAGGGAGAAATGATGATAAGTAAAAATAACGAGAATGAAAATATAAAAAAGAAATCAAAAGATAACTATAAAGTTATTCGTACATTTAATAAGAATGGACCAACTTTTCAAGAAGTTATGGAAAAGAAACTTCTTATGAAATTAAATGATATAGATAAAAATAAATATTATGAAAAGCACTTGACAAATACAAACAAATGTTTTAAAATATATCATACAATAATATCATAAATATTGTAACAATATGCTAAAAAAGCAATAAAAAATACGAATATATTATTATGAGTAAACATTACAAGGAAAGTGATAGTTATGGAATTTGAAAAATCAAAACTATTAGAATTAAAAGAAAAGTTTGATTCTATTATAAATACGGAAGAAAAAGACAATATAGAATTTTGGTATGCAAGAGATTTACAGATTCAATTGGGGTATACACAGTGGAGAAATTTTTTAGAGGTAATAAATAAAGCTATGATATCTTGTGAAAGTGCTGGTATAAGTGTAAGAGATCATTTTGCTAAGGTTAGCAAAATGATAGACTTAGGAAAAGGCGCTAAAAGACAAGTTGAAGATTATATGCTAACAAGATATGCTTGTTATTTAATAGCTCAAAATGGAGATTCCAAAAAAGAAGAGATTGCATTTGCTCAAACATATTTTGCAGTACAAACTAGAAAACAAGAAATAATTGAAGACAGGATAAGACTAATGAATCGATTAGAAGCAAGAGAAAAACTAAAAGAATCTGAAAAGCAGTTATCTAAAAATATTTATGAAAGGGGAGTAGATGATTTAGGATTTGCAAGAATTCGTTCGAAAGGAGATTCGGCGTTATTTGGTGGGTTAAATACAATGCAAATGAAAGCAAAATATGGAGTAAAAGAAAATAGACCTCTTGCAGATTTTTTACCAACTTTAACTATTGCAGCAAAAAATCTAGCTACAGAAATGACGAATTACAATGTAACTGAAAAAGATATGTATGGAGAAGAAAGTATAACTGATGAGCATGTAGATAATAACTTAAGTGTAAGAAATATGTTAAATAAAAGAGGCATAAAACCTGAAAATTTAAAACCAGCAGAAGATTTAAAGAAATTAGAGAGAAGAGTAAAATTAGAGAATAAAAAGATAGCAAATAACAACAAATTGCCAAAAGATAAATAGAAAAATATATCAAGGAGAAATTTAAATGAGAACAGATATTATCAATTATTTAGAAAAAGAAATATATAAAAGAGCAAGCGAATCTTCTAATAAATTTGGAATAGGATGCTATTATCATATAGAAGCAGTTGTAAAAAATGCACAAATATTAGCCCAGAAATTTGGGGCAGATGAGGAAGTTGTGATTATCGCAGCATGGCTACATGATATTGCATCTATAACAGACTATAGTTTATATGAGTTACACCATATACACGGAGCCAATATTGCTGAAAATATTTTAAAACAGTTTAATTATGAAGAGGAAAAGATAAATAAAGTTAAAGAATGTATATTAAATCACAGAGGAAGTATAAATAATGCGAAATTAACCATAGAAGAAAAGTGTGTAGCTGATGCAGATGCAATATCTCATTTTGATAGTATACCAAGCTTAATGTATCTAGCATATGTCAATAAACATATGAATATAGAAGAAGGGAGAAACTTTGTAGTAGAAAAATTAAAAAGAAGTTATAGTAAGTTATCAGAAACAAGCAAAGAGTTTTATAAGGAAAAGTATAATAATGCAATGGAATTATTATAAATATAAAAAAGTATCAGTATAAATTTACTAAAAGATAAAAAATGCAATTATCTATAAAAAGTTATTCAAAAAACTTGTGATTAAACGTAGAAAGTCCTTGTAAAAACTTGCAGTGGAAATCTTCGGACGACACCTAGGAGTAGTAGATACAATATATTATCTACTACTCTTTACTTTTGTTAAAAATATGATAAAATATAAGAAAATTTTTTAGAAACTTTCCTTCTAAGAAATTAATGGTAACTCGTTAACTTAGTTTAGAAAGCCGATTGGCAAGGAGAAAAAGGATGGAAATTATTATTCTAAAAATTGTCGCATGTGTATGCGTGACAATTGTAGCAGGAATCATGGCTTGGCGGGATGATGTGGATGAGGCAGTTGCACTTTTAGTATTGGGACTTGCTATGATTTTTATTCCATGGGATAAAGTAATTGAATTATTACAAAAGTAGAGGTCGCAATTAGCGACCTCTAAAACATTTTACAACTCAATTTTAGGCTCATACATCTCAAGCCACATATTCACTTGGCACAAATATGCCATAAGTTGAGGCCCAGTCATTAATTGTCCAAACCAAGGTCTAGTAAAACTAGAACCATTTGTATCTAGTATATCTAAAATATATTTTCTATTTAACAATTCATTAATTGGTGCATTTGGATTTTCCATAATATTTGTTAGCATATCTTTTACTTTAGCTAAATACGTAGGGTTATGCGTTTTAGGATATGGTGATTTTTTTCTATCTACAATTTCAGCAGGTAAAAAATCTCTACAAATATAACGGAGTAATCCTTTTTCTCTTCCATTTAAAGCTTTCATCTCCCAAGGAATATTCCATACATATTGGGCTAACCTGTAATCACAAAATGGCACACGAAGTTCAAATCCGTTATACATAGCCATTCTATCAGAACGGTCTAACAGTGTTTGCATAAACCAATTTAAAGTCAAGTGAGAAATTTTTCTTTTTTCAGCAGTTTCCTTAGAATCTGTATCTAATATTTCAACCTCTTCTAAACTTTCATGATATCGATAATCAATATATTCTTTTAAATGTACTTTTTTACTTAAATCTGGATGTAATAATGTTTGTCTTTCATCTATTGCAATTGACCAAGGAAAGGTACCACTATTTAAAGCATCTTCTCTAAAGAACCAAGGGTAACCACCGAAAATTTCATCTGCACATTCACCTGTTAAGGCAACTGTTTTTTGAGGCTTTACATTTTTACAAAATAACAATAAGGAAGAATCAATATCAGCCATTCCGAGGCATATCTCTAGCAATCATACTATCATATAAGTAAGAAGCAAGTTCTGGTGTGTCAATTACAATGTTATGATGTTTCGTATGCAAATTCTTACACATTAAGTCTATATAATAGTTATCAGAATTTGGCTGAAAATCACTTTTAACAAAATTTTTATCGTTATCTACATAATCAATTGAATACGTATCCAAAGGCGGCAATTTTTTCTTCTCGTAAAAATCTGCTGCAAATTTTGTAATAATACTAGAATCTAAACCACCAGACAAGAAAGTACATAAAGGCACATCTGATACTAATTGACGTTCAATTGCATCTTTTAATAAGTAATGAACTTTTTCGCAAGTCTTCGATAAATTATCTTTATGTTCTTCTGAGTGTAATTTCCAATAACGTTTGATTTGTAAACCATATTCATTAAATATTGCAAAATGAGCAGGTTTTAGCTCGAAAATGTTTTTAAAAATTGTTGTACCAGGTGTATGACTAGGACCAATACCGAGTAGTTCGGATATTCCTTGGCTATCTAAAATCTTTTCAATTCCAGGATATTGAAATATTGCTTTTATTTCTGAACCAAATATTAAAGTGTTTTGATGAATAGAATAAAATAAAGGTTTTACACCAAAATGATCTCTTGCCATAAACAATTCATTTGTTTTAGTATTCCAGATAACAAAAGCAAAAATACCATTTAAATGATGTACAATTTCTTTTCCAAAATGAATATAACCTTTTAAAATGACTTCTGTATCACAATGACCTTTGAATGCGAATCCATTTTGTATTAAAATTTCTCGAAGTTCTTTTGTATTATATATTTGTCCATTATAGCAAATGATATAATCTCCATGGGATGTATGTTCAATCATTGGTTGTTTTCCACCGTCTGGATCTATAACAATTAATCGTTTATGTGCAAGGAAAGCACAGTCAGAAATAAAGTAACCATCTTCATCAGGTCCTCTTCTAGCTAGAGTATGATTCATATTCTTTAAAATTATTTTAGAATCTTGTTTAAATTTTTCTTTTATATTTACAAAGCCAGTAAATCCACACATGTATTTTATACCTCCAATCTTTATATCATATGCAAAAAAACAAATAAAATTTATTGATTTTAGAAAAAAATTATAGTAGACTTAACATAGAAAGGTAATTTTATGCCTTGGGAAGGGAATGAAATATGAAACTAAAAATTTTATTAAAAAATGTTGTGAAACATTTTATTTTAATTACGAAACATAGATGGGTCGTTTTTAAACTATGTTGCAAAGTAGGATTGCCTTGGAGGGGACTTACACATGATTTATCAAAATATTCTCCAACAGAATTTCTAGAAAGTATTCGATATTATGATGGCAATCATTCACCAATTGTATGGGCAAAAAAGGATAAAGGATATTCTGAAGCATGGCTTCATCATAAAGGAAGAAATAAACACCATAGTGAGTATTGGATAGATATGAATGCTCCTGAAAAAACACCTATCATGCCCTATAAATATGTAGCAGAAATGCTTTGCGATAAATTAGCAGCTGGAATGGTGTATCAAGGGAAAAATTGGTATCAAGGTTATCAATTAGAATATTGGAAAAAAGAAAGAGAAAGAGTTTTAATGAATGAAAAATTAAGAAATATGTTAACAGACTTTTTTACACAAGTAAGTCTAGATGGTATAGATAAAGTCTTAACAAAGAAAAATGTACAAGAATTATATAAAAAATATTGTGGCAACAGTTGACAAAAAATGAAAATACTTGTATAATCTTATAGTGACTAAAAATTATCGATAAAATAACAATAGATATATACATATATCTTAAGCAAGGAGGGATTTAGATGGCACAACCAAAAAGAAGATGGTCTAAAGCAAGAACACATGCAAAAAGATCAACATGGAAAAAGGAACAACCTGCATATACAACTTGTCCACATTGTCATGAACCAGTAATGCCACATAGAGTATGCAAAAACTGCGGATATTATGATGGAAAAGAAGTAATTGCTAAAAAAGAAAAAGAAAATGCATAATTTAAGGGGAAAGTAGTGCTTTTTGAAGTACTATTTTTTGTTATCTAATAATGTATTTGGAGGTGTATGATGCCAAAATCTACGTTTTTTAATTTAAATAGTAAAAAAAGGGAAAAAATTGAAAAAGCATTAAAAAAAGAATTTAGTAAAAATACTTTTGAAAAAGCATCTATTAGTAATATTATAGAAGAAGCTGAAATACCAAGAGGTAGCTTTTATCAATATTTTGAAGATAAAGAAGATGCATTAAAATATATTATAGAGGAATTCTTAAATGATGAAAAAGAAGAAATCAAAAAATTACTAATACAAAACGCAGGAGATATTTTTGCAACAACGCTAGATTTATATGCTTATTTTGTAAATAAAAGCTATAATGAAACAGAAATAAAATTATTTCAAAATATTATAAATAAATTAAGAAGTGAAAATGTAAACATTTATAAAGATATAAAGCTAGAAAAATTTACGGAATTGAAAGATATAAATAAAAATACTTGTTATATAAACACAAATCTATTAAATATAGAAAATAATGATGACATAGAATATATGTTAAGAATATTAACTTGTGTTTTAAGAGCAGAATTAATTGATGTGATACATAAAAAGGTATCAAAAGAGGAAGGAAAAGAAGAATTATTTAGACAAATAGAAATTTTAAAAAAAGGAATGACAAAATAATACAAAATTTTTTAAAAAATATGTACATTTTTTTTATTTTATGATATGATTCTAACGAAAGATTACAAAAGAAAGAGAGGGAAATACTATGTTTGAAAAATTTTTAAAAAGAACAAATTGGACAGATATTGTGATATCTATATTATTTATTATACTTGGAGCATTATTAATTGTGAAACCTTCTGAAATGATGTCAGTAATATCAATTCTTTTAGGAATGGTGTTATTTATAATAGGATTCTTAAAATTGGTAGATTATTTTACATCAAAAGATAAAGAAGATTATCTTTTAACAATGGCTTTAGTTTCAGTTGTATTAGCAGTAATTGTATTATTTTGTTCAGATGTTATTACTGGAATTTTTAAAATCATATTAGGAATATGGATTATTATTTCAGGAATTAGAAATTTCCAAACAGCTTTAGTATGGAAAGAAGTAAAATCAGGACTTTGGACAATAACTGTGCTATGTTCTTTGTTAATGATTATTGCAGGAATTGTGATATTAGTAAGTACAACATTAGCAATTAGAATTGTAGGAATTGTCATTGTAATATATGCAGTATTAGATATCATTGCAAGATCAATTTTCATCAAAGAAGTACAGGATTATTTAGATAAATAATAATAAATAGAAAAAAACAGCACTTTTTTAAGTGCTGTTTTAATTTTTAGAATGATTTTATATGGATAGTTTTATATAAATAATTTTCTTGTATAAAAAATATAGTCTTGACATATACCCCTATGGGGTATATAATGTTTCACGAGAGGTGATAAAAATGAATAACCATTGCTGTACTTCCAAGAAGAAAACCTATAGGAATGACGAAGAAAAAAAAAGACTGACAAAAAGATTAAACATCATCGAAGGCCAGATTAGAGGAATAAAACAAATGATAGAAGATGATCGATATTGTGATGATGTTTTAACTCAAATGTTAGCAGTTAATAAAGCATTAGAAAGCTTAGAAAATGTAATTTTAGAAAGACATTTAGAAAGATGTATAGCAAAACAAATTGAAGAAGGTAAGACAGAAGTAACAGAAGAGATTATGAACTTATTTAAAAAAATGAGATAAAATATAAAGGAGGTTTTATTATGAAAAAAGTAGAAATGAAAGTGGAAGGTATGCATTGTGAGGGATGTTCAAAAAGATTAACAAAAGTATTAAATAATGTAGAAGGAGTAAAAAATGCACAAGTTAGCTTAGAAAATAAGACAGCTGATATAGAATATGATGAAAATATAGCAAAATTAGAAGAACTAAAAGAAGCAATTGAAGATGCAGGTTTTGAAGTTATAGAATAAAATTACAAAAAATAAACAAATATAATGAAAAACATATCAAAATATTCATCTTATGCAACGATGATAAGGAGGAGCCTATTATGAAGAAAGTTTTGTTAAAAATTGATGGAATGACTTGTAGTGCTTGTTCTAATGGATTAGAAAAATTTTTAAATAAACAAGAAGGTATCAAACAAGCTTCTGTTAATCTTGTCATGAATAATGCTAGTATTGAATATGATGAAAAATTATTAGATATTCCGAAAATAGAAAAATTTATTGAAAAGGCAGGATTTGAAAGCTTAGGAATTGATAAGTTAGAAAAAGAAGAAAAGAAAAAATCAAATGAAAAATATAAGTTAATGGTATTGACTATATTAGCCATTTTGATTTTATATATCTCTATGGGACAAATGGTAGGATTACCAATTTTTAAAATTATCAATATGCATGATAATCCAATTGGTTTTGCTATGGTGCAATTTATATTATCTATAATTGCTATATTTTTAGGAAGAGATATTCTAAAAAATGGGTATAAAAATTTAATACACAAAACACCCAATATGGATACATTAGTAGGATTAGGTGTTATTAGTAGTTTATTATATAGCATATATAATACCTATTTAATATGGATGGAAGATGGAGAAGCAGTTCATCATTTGTATTACGAATCCATTGTTATTATCCTCTTCTTTATAAAAATAGGAAAATATGTAGAAGGAAGAAATAAAGACAAAACGAAAGAAGCAATACAAGATTTAATGATGATTACACCAAATTTAGCTACAATTGAAAAAGATGGAAAGCAAAAACAAGTAACATTAGATGAAATTCAAAAAGGAGATATGGTTATTTGTAAACCAGGAGAAAAAATTGCAGTAGATGGTGAAATTGTTGAAGGTACAACTCATATAGATGAATCCTTTATTACAGGAGAAAGTGTTCCTGTAAAGAAAATAGCAGGAAGCAAAGTGGTTGCTGGAAGCATGAATTATGATGGTAGCATAAAATATAAGGCGGAAAAAATTGGAAAAGAATCAACTGTATCAGAAATTGTTAGAATGGTTGTAGAAGCAACAAATACAAAAGCGCCAATTGCAAAAATTGCAGATACAATTAGTGGATATTTTGTACCTGGAATTATCATAATTGCAATTTTAGCAAGTATTATATGGGCAATATTAGGAAAAGACATTGGATTTATCATAAATATCTTTATAACCGTCTTAGTTGTAGCCTGTCCTTGTAGCTTAGGTCTAGCAACTCCACTTGCCATTGTTATGGCGTCAGGATTAGCCAGTCGAAAAGGGATATTAATTAAATCAAGTGAAAGTTTAGAAAATGCCCATAAAGTAAAAACAATTGTATTTGATAAAACAGGAACC
This sequence comes from uncultured Clostridia bacterium, assembly GCA_944386365.1. Taxonomy (GTDB): domain Bacteria; phylum Bacillota; class Clostridia; order TANB77; family CAG-508; genus CAG-269. The sequence continues at coordinate 257,605 of CALXAT010000001.1, read as the reverse complement.
CTTACCAAAGGACATTTAAGTATATCCAAAATATATAATTATTCTAATTTAAGCGAAGATGAAATCATAGAAGCAATAGCAAATATAGAAAATCATTCAGAACATCCAATTGCAAAAGGAATCGTAAAATATGCAGAAGAAAAAAATATACAAATGGATTCTAAAAAAGTAACTGATTTTAAAAATATTTCTGGTTATGGAATACAAGCAAAATATAATGGAGAAAATTATCTTATTGGAAATAAAAAATTAATGCTAGAAAACAATATTCCTATTGATAAAACAATAAAAGAAAATGCTATGAATGATGATGAAGTTTTAGGAAACGATGGAAATAGTATCTTATTTGTAGCAAAAGAACATGTATTAATTGCTTTAATTGGTGTAAAAGATATGATAAAAGAAAATGCCAAAGAAGTCATTGACAAATTGAAAAAGAGAAATATATATACGGTAATGTTAACAGGTGATAATGAAAAAACAGCAAAGGCAATCGGAGAAGAAATTGGAATACAAAAAGTTATTGCAGGTGTTGTACCAAAACAAAAGGCAGAAGAAATTACAAAGCTAAAAGAGAATGGACTTGTCATGATGTGTGGTGATGGTATAAATGATAGTATTAGTTTAGTAAAAGCAGATATTGGTGTTTCAGTTGGAAATGGTACAGATATAGCTATAGATAGTAGTGATGTTGTTTTAATGAAAGATAATCTAGATAAAATTCTGGATTTAATAAATATTAGTAAAAAAACGATGAGAATTATTAAACAGAATCTATTTTGGGCGTTTTTCTATAATATTTGTATGATACCAATTGCAGCAGGTGTATTAATACCATTTGGAATAACGATGAATCCTATGTTTGCAGCATTTAGTATGACAATCAGTAGTGTTACAGTTACATTAAATAGTTTAAGATTAAAAAAAGTGTAAGATAAAAAGATAAGACCTCTTCTACAAGAGGTCTTAAAACGTCTATAAACGAAAAAATTGAAACATTTAATAAAAATTAAATGCACTAATAGTATATGTATATTTATAAAAAATATACAACTTTAAAAATACTTTTTTGTTTTTTAGATTTTTTAAAATTTCATTGAATTAAATTTATACTTTTGATAATATAGGAAATAATATTAAAAAATGAAAGGAAAAAGAAAAATGACAGAAAAAGAAAAAAGAGATAAGGGAGAATTATATAATATTAGTAAGGATAAAACACTTTTTGAAGAATTAAGAAAGTGTAAAGTATTATGTTATGCATATAACCAAATTTCTCCAGATAAAGTAGAAGAAAGAAAAATATTCATAAAGAAAATATTAGGAAGTACAGGAAAAAATTTGCAAGTAGAATCTAATTTCTATTGCGATTATGGATACAATATACATGTAGGAGAAAATTTCTATGTCAACCATAATTGTGTCATATTAGATGTAGCAAAAGTAGAATTTGGTAATAATGTTTTTATTGGACCTAATTGTGGTTTTTATACAGCAGGACATCCTTTAGATATTGAAGCAAGAAATCAGGGATTAGAATTTGGAAAATCAATTAAAATAGGAAATAATGTATGGATTGGTGGAAATGTTGTAGTGCTACCAGGAGTAACGATAGGAGACAATGTGACAATTGGCGCAGGAAGTGTTGTTACAAAAAATATTCCATCTAATACAGTAGCACATGGAAATCCTTGTAGAGTTATAAGGAGTATATAATTCATATAGAACAAATACCTGTATTTTACTTTTAGAAAAAAAAATTATATAATGTAAAAAGAAAAGGAGGCAGGGCTATGAAAGAAAGAAGACTTTCTATTATTTTTAAGCTGCTTGTTGTTCTATGTCTCCTAACAGGAATACTTTTAAATGTGATCCATACAACATCGATTATTGCAATATTATCTTATTACACTTTACAAAGTAATATAATTTGTTTGGCTATGTTTTTAGGAACAATTGTAGCGATTGTTTTGAAAAAAGATTATCGGTCTAGCAACATATATTATTTATTAAAAGGTGCTGTAACAATAGCAATCATAATTACCATAATTACATATCATGTAGCATTAGTCCCTAATAACTTTAACATGGATATGGCATATACAACCAATACCAATAGATATTGGGCAAATCTTTTTGTACATGCGATATCTCCAATCATGGTTATAGGAGATTATATCTTATTTGATAATAAAGGTAATTTTAAGAATTATTATCCATTAATTTGGTTGTTTATTCCTCTGGGATATGTAATATATGTGTATGTATATCATGCATTAGGAGGAAGATTCTATGGAATAGGCGGTTCAAGAGAATTTGCTTATAAATTCCTAGATTACAAGCAAATAGGATATATAGGTGTTATCAAGTCTATCGTTATAATTGCTGGACTAATTTTAATCATATCATATATTTTAGTGTTCTTAGACAGGAGAAAAGAAAATAAGCAGTGAAGAAAAGGGAATTATGCAAAAGGAATTTTTTGCAGGATTCCCTTTTTTTATTGCTTTTTTTAAGCAAAGATGTTAGAATATGTCGTGTAATACATATTTTGTTAGGAGAGATTTCTATGAAAAAAGAGGATAGTAAAAATAATAAGAAAAAAATTTTAATTGTAACAGCCTTTCCGACACATGGTGCAGGAAGTGGTGCATTAATTACAACACAAGCAAAATCTTATGTCGAAAATGGTGATGAAGTTGTTATTATAACAGGAAACAACAGGACAGATTTTGACAAACTAGATGGTGTTAGATATCATGTTGTACCATTTACAGCAGAAACTGAAAATCCAGAAAAAATAGAAGGACAATGTCCATTCAATTATTTAATGTTTACAACACATACAGAAAGTACAGCTAATTTTTGGAATGCTAGTTTAAGTCAAATAGAAGAATATAATAAAACTTTTGAAAAAGCAATTCGAGAAGAGGTTAATAAATTTCATCCAGATATTATACATGCACAACACAATTGGTTAACAAGTAGTATTTGTAACAATTTTAATAAACCAGTTGCCCTTACAATTCATGGTACAGACTTGATGGGATATATAAAAGCAGGAGAAAAATTAGAAAAGGTACAAAAACAAATTACAGAAAGAAAAAAGCAACTAGAAAAGTCTGGAGATAGAAAAGGACTAAGTAATATAAAAGGTGTTGAAGAAATTTATAAAAGAGCGACTTCAAAAGCTGAAATTATGAGAGAATTAAAAGAAGCAATAAAATCTAAAAAGATAGACATTACAAAGGCAGAACTAGGAGAACTTATAGATTTATATGATGCTAAAACATTATATGAACTATATAGAAGAGAAGCAGAAAAATCAGCCAAACAATCCGAAAGGATTATTGTTATTTCTGATGCACAAGAGCAACAGTTTAATGAATTATTTCCAGGAAATGAAGAACGTGTTAGATTATTAGAAAATGGATATGATGCTAAAGTATTTTATCAAGATAAAGATGTTAAAAGAGAAGATATTATTCCAGAATTAATAGGTCAAGAAAATGCGGATTATAATGATATGGTATTATTTGTCGGAAAATTTGCAGATTTTAAAGGAATTGATGCTTTATTAGATGCAGCAAAAATTTACGAAGAAGATAGTGATCGTAAAGGTAAAAAAATAGAAACAATTATTGTTGGTTCTGGTGTATTAGATGATAAGCTAAGAAAACAAGCAGAAACCTTACAATTAGAGCATACACATTTTGTGGGAAGGAAAAACCATAGTGAAATATGTAAATTGCAAAATTTAGCAGAAGTTTCTTTAATACCATCTAGAAATGAGCCTTTTGGATTAGTGGTTATTGAAGGAACGTCTTGTGGACATCCTGTAATTGCAACAAATTCAGGAGGAATACCAGGAATCTTAAATGTAGACAAAGAAGACTTATCTGATAAATCAAAAAGTTATGTAACAAAATTAGGTGTTTTAATACCACCATTACCAGATAGACCTGATGAATTAGATGATCAAGCAAAAGAAAAGTTAGATGAAATAACTACACTATATTCTAGGATAGATAATCAGGATCAAAAGATGGCATTTATAAAAGAAAAAGCTCAAGAATTGGGAATAAAAGAAGATACCCTAAATGTATATTTAAATGCATATATGAGAACCGTAAATGCTTTAAGTAATTCTGTTATAGATATTTGTGACAAAAAATTGGAATTTAATAATGATGAAATTGCACAATATACAGAAAATACATATTCTCAAGAAGTTATAAGAGATAAATTATTAGGAATATTTGATGAAGCACAAGAAGAACATCAAAAAAAAAGAAGTGAAGAGCAAAAATAACCAAACATAACATGTAAATCGTTTGACAATAGTGTGATAATATGATAAAATAATAAAACATTAAGAGCATACCTAGAGGAAATTCGAGCGGTATGAAGTAACGAATACGTTACTACACAGAAAGCAGGAAAAATCACCTTGCTGAGGAGTCTTAATACAAGATTTCTTTGGCAAGGTTTTTTGTATTTAAAAGGGGGATGGTTATGGATAATGTAAAAGAAATTTTGAACAAATTTTATAACACTTATGAAGAAGAAAGAAGATTTGATAAATCTAATCATAATAAATTAGAATTTATAACAACCATAAAATATATAGAAAAATATTTAAAAAGAGAGGATAAAATATTAGAAATTGGAGCAGGGACGGGTGCATATTCTTTGCATTATGCTGAAAACGGTTATGATGTAACAGCAGTAGAATTAATAGAGGAAAATATAAGAAAATTAAAACAAGGTATAAAAGAAAACATGCCTATAACAGTTCATCAAGGAAATGCTGTTGATTTAAGTTTTTTAAAAGACGATAGTTTTGATATAACTTTGGTTTTAGGACCAATGTATCATTTATTTACAAAAGAAGAACAAGAAAAAGCGATTCAGGAAGCAATTCGAGTAACTAAAAAGGGAGGATATATCTATTTTGCATATATTACTAATGATGCTGTTATTTTAAGATGCTTGTTAATGGAAAATAAGCTTTTAGAATATAAAGATAAACATGATGCTAATTTTAAGCTTATGAATTCTCCAGAAGAGATTTTTAATTTGTTCTTGGTAAAAGATTTTGAAAAAATGATGGAAGCTACAAATACAATTTGTTTACATGAAGTAGCGACAGATGGAATAGCACAAGCGATGCAGATATATATTGATAAATTATCAGAAGAGGAATTTGAAGAATGGATAAAATATCATTTAGCAACCTGTGAAAGAAAAGATTTAATTGGATATAGTAGTCATGTACTACATATATGTCAAAAGAAATGATATATGAATAAAGGAGGAATTGGATGAAAAAATTAATACCAGAAAAATTAAAAAAGGGTGATGAAATTAGAGTTATTGCACCATCTAGAAGTATGACAATATTAAAAGAAGACTGTATAAATACAGCCATAAAACGCTTAGAAAATGAAGGCTTTAAAGTTACATTTGCCAAAAATGTTATGGATTGTTTTGATGAAGATTATCGTTGCGGAAGTATAGAAAAAAGGGTAGAAGATTTAGAAGAAGCCTTTAAAGATAAAAATGTAAAAGCAATTTTAACCGTAATAGGGGGATACAATGTTAATCAATTACTAAACTATATAGATTATAATATTATAAGAGAAAATCCTAAGATTTTATGTGGCTTTTCAGATATAACAGCAATTTTAAATGCTATATATGCAAAAACAGGACTAGTAACCTATTATGGACCACATTTTTCAAGTTTTGGCATGAAAAAAGGATTTGATTATACACTAGAATATTTCAGAAAAATGTTTATGAACAACGAAGACAAAATAGATATACAACCAGCAGAAAAATGGAGTAATGATTCTTGGTTTAAAGAACAAGAAAAGCGAACTTTTATTCAAAATGAAGGATATTTGGTAATTAATGAAGGAGAAGCAGAAGGAGAAATTATAGGCGGAAACTTATGCACATTAAATTTGTTACAAGGAACAGAATATATGCCAGATTTAGAAAATAAAATCTTATTCCTTGAAGATGATGGATTAGTAGGAAAAGCTTTTTTAATGGAATTTGATAGAGATTTACAATCTTTATTACACACGATTAAAAAAGTACAGGGTATTGTTATTGGAAGAGCAGAAAGAAATTGTGAAATGACAGATGATAAATGGATAAAATTAATCAAAAATAAAATAGAATTAAAGGGGATTCCAGTTATCGCAAATGTAGATTTTGGACATACAACACCGATTTTTACATTTCCAATTGGTGGATATGCAAAAATAGTGGCAAAAGAGGGAAATACCAGTATCCAAATAAGTAACAGAAAGTAAAGTAGGTGAGTGTAAATGAAATATTTTAAAAAATTAGTAGGTAAAACAATTTATTTATCACCGAGAAATAGTGATGATGTAGAAATATTTACAAAATGGTTAAATGATTTTAAGGTAACAGATGGATTAGGAAGAAGCGGACTATTAGTAACTTTAAACGGTGAAAAAGCGTATTTAGAAAAAACATATGATAATGATCCAACAAGATATTATTTTGTTATTGTCACTTTAGAAAAAAATGAAATGATAGGTACGATTAGTTTAGAAAATATAGATTATATCAATAGGTCAGCAGAACTTGGTATTTTTATTGGAGATGAAACTTATAGAGGAAAAGGAATAGGAAAAGAAGCCATTCATTTAATTTTAGATTATGGATTTAACTATCTTAATTTAAATAGCATACATTTAACTGTTCTTTCATTTAATGAAAGAGCAATTGCTTGCTATAAAAAATGTGGATTTAAAGAAGCAGGAAGACTAAGAGAAGACTATTACTTAAATGGTAAGTATTATGACAAAATTTTAATGGATATTTTAAAAGAGGAATTTAATGATACATATATAAAGAATAAAAATATATAGTAGGTGATTAAATTGAAAGATATTATAATAGAAAAGATGAAGGAAAATGATATAGAAACAGTTGCTAAAATTTTTGTAAATTCTTGGAAAATTGCATATAAGGGAATTATAGATGAAAAATATTTACAAAGTTTAAATATAGCGGAAAGAGTAGAAGAAATAAAAGAAAATTATCTTGATAAAAACCATGATAAAAATTATATTGTTGCAAAAGTTAAAGAAACAAAGGAAATTGTAGGTGTTGCAAGATATGGTGAAAGACTGGATGAATTAGATAAGTTTAAAAAGTATGATGGAGAAATTCATGCTTTATATGTAAAACCAGGATTATTAAGAAAAAAGATAGGAAGCAAACTATTAAAATATGCAAGTAAAAAATTAAATGAACAAGGAAAACGTAAAATGCTTTTATGGTGCTTAAAAGATAATGAACCTTCAAGAAAATTTTATGAAAGAATGGGAGGTATTTTATTAGGGGAAAAAGCATATATTATAGGAGGAAAAGAATATCCAGTTGTAGGGTATGGATATGAAATTTAATTAATTGTATAAAAATAGGCAGAACATGTTAAGGAAAGATATATAAGATACAAATTATATATCTTTTTACTTTTTCGTGTAACTTTTTTGTTAAAAATGGTAATATAAAAGTAGATATAAAAGGCAAATTAACAAAGGATAAATAAAATGGAAAATAATGTTGTTGCAGATAAATATATATTTATGTTAAAATATAGGTGATAAAAGCAAGAAAAGTAAAATATTACAGCATATAAAAATAAAGAGGAAGTTTATATGAAAAAAATTAAAGAAAACGCAATAAAAGATATTATTCATGTGAATATATGCATATTATTAGTTTTATTGATTGTATTCGCTTTAGCCATTTTATACAAATATATTACTTATAAAAAAGATGGACAAGCATCAGTAGAAGCAAGCATAGATGTAAAAGAATTGTATAATACAATAAATGAAGAGAAAAAAGACGAAACAGAAGAAAACAACAGGCAGAATAGTATTAATAGTAGTACAACAGACTGGGAATTGTTATTGGTTAATAAAAATCATAAAATTCCAGATGACTATAAAGTTGAGCTAGAGGAAGTAGAAATAACACATAAAGTAGACAAAAGAATAGTTGATCATTTAAATCAGATGTTAAATGATGCAAGAGAACAAGGATTGTCACCAATCATATGTTCAAGTTACAGAACAAATGCAAAACAAAAGCAATTATATAATAATAAAATAAAAGCATATAAAAGATTGGGATATAGTAGTGCTGAAGCAGAAGAATTAGCTTCTTATTGGATAGCAATTCCTGGTACAGGAGAACATGAAACAGGATTGGCAGTAGATATTGTTTCTAAAAATTATCAAATACTAGATGAAAAACAAGAACAAACAGATGTACAAAAATGGTTGATAGAAAATTCATATAAATATGGATTTACTTTGAGATATCCAACAGATAAAAAAGAGATTACAATGATTAATTATGAACCATGGCATTATAGATATGTGGGAATAGAAAATGCAACATATATGAAAGAACATGCTATGTGCCTAGAAGAATATATTGATTATTTAAGACAATTGGAAGAAGAGAAATATAAAGAGCTTGTTTAAATATAAATTAGATATAATAAAAAGTACAGTAATATTTTTTTATTGTACTTTTTTATTGTAATCTAGTATTTCTTATGATAGAATTTTTTTGAATATGAAATAAAAAGGTGATTCTATGATAGACAAAAAAATAGTTTTTCCAGATTATAAAAATAGTATTTTAAATTTGATAAATTCCATATTAAAGTATTATAAAGTTAATACGAAATATAATGGGATAGATATATTGGATGAAGTATTACAAAATAGGTATCAGAATATTGTATTAATTATTCTAGATGGTATGGGAGAAAAGATATTAGATATAACTTCTCCAGAAGGCTTGTTTAAGGAAAAACAGAAAAAAACAATAACCTCTGTTTTTCCCTCTACAACTGCAGCAGCAATGACAACATATTATTCAGGAAAACCTCCGATTGAAACTGGTTGGATTGCATGGTCTCAATACTTTAAAGAATACGGTCGTAGTATCGATATTTTACCTAATCGAGACTCTTATACAGGAGAAATCTACAAAGATGCAAAAATAAATGTACAAGAACAAATACAATATATTTCTATATATGATCAAATAGAAGAAGCCTCAAAAGAAGTTAAAGCATATGAAATAAGTCCTTCTTATTGTATGTCGAGAAGTAAGAGAAATATAAATGCCAACACGATAGAAATTTTATGTGATTCTATAGAAGCGATTTGTAAAAATACAGACAAAAACTTTATACTAGCCTATAATGATGAACCAGATGGTTTATTACATAAATGTGGTTGCAAATCTAGTGAGGTTAAAGAATTTATTCTAGATACAGAAAAGAAAATAGAAGATTTATATAACAACTTACAAGGAACAAATACCTTATTGATTATTTCAGCAGACCATGGGCATAAAGATATAGAAAAAGTATATGATATTTTACATATGGAAGATATTCAAGATTGTTTAATAATGCCACCTAGCTTAGAATCTAGATGTACGACCTTTTGGATTAAGGAGGAAAAAAAGAAACAGTTTGAACAGATATTTAAAGAAAGATTTAGGGAAGAATTCTTGCTATATACAAGAGAGGAATTTTTAGAAAAACATATGTTAGGATATGGTAATAAACATAAAAAAATAGATGACTTTATAGGAAACTATATTTCTGTATCGATCGGAAGTGCAAGTTTTAAATTAGGAACCAATATTAGTAAAGAAAAACCAGAGAAAAAATCTACACATTGTGGTTTATCTCCAGAAGAAATGGAGGTTCCATTCATTATTTTATAATAAGAAAGGTTGAGCTTAGTAGTGTATAAAATTATTTTTATTGATATAGATGGAACGTTAAGAAATAGTAAAAAACAAATTGTCAAGAGAACAAGGAAGGCAATAAAAAATATAGTCGATAAAGGTATATATATTGTTATATGTTCAGGAAGATATAGACAATATGTAGAAGATGTAAGTAAAGAGGCAATGGCTAGTAATTATATAATTGCCTGTAATGGTGGCGAAATTTATGATTATAAAAATAAGGAAATTATATATGAAAATAATCTAAAAAAACAAATGATTATAAAGTTATATCAACTAGCTGAAAAATATAAGGTGCAATTTGTTATAAATTCTAGAGACAAAAGGATAGTTTTTAATGAATCAGATAGTGTTTTAAAAGAATATCTAAAAACACATTCATCAACACAATGTATTATTACAGATGAAGATGCAAGCAAAATAAGAAATATCAAATCTGAAATAGAAAAATTAGAAGATGTAGAAATCATCAATTCATCAAAAAGTTTGGTAAATAAACATGTTCCAGTTGAAACGTCCTTATTTTTAGATGTAGCATGTAAAGGAACAAGCAAAGGAAATGCAATTAAAAGGTTATGTGCCTATTTAAAAATTGATTTAAAAGATAGTGTTGCAATAGGGGATAGTTATAATGATTTACCAATGTTTGAAATTGTAGGACATCGTGTTGTTATGGGAAATGCATTAGAAGATATAAAAAAAGTTGCTGATGAAGTGACAGATACAAATGATGAAGATGGTGTTGCAAAGTTTTTAGAAAAGATATATAAAGAGGTATCATAAAATGGTGATAAAATTAAATAAAAAATTAGAAATCGTTAAAGAAGAAGAAAATGTGTTTTTGCCACAAAAACTGCAAAAAGAAATAAAAAGTTTTTGGGAAAAACAGGTGGAAGCCAACCCGCATTTATTTAATGGAGAAGTATGGAGTGTAAGCAGATTTGAGGAATTAGATGAAAAAATAAGGATAACGATCCAAAAAACAAATTATGCACATTACCTATATGATGAAAGGGTCGGATTAAAAGGCAATTTAGGATGTTATAACTTAAATGGAGGTATATTATTAGAAACAAGTGACGGTAAATATATCTTAGGAGAGATGGATGAGACTACTTCTTATCCAAAAGGTTTACAAATTAGTGGTGGGAATTTAGACCAAAACGATATAAAAGAGAATGGAAAAGTAGATTTAATAAAAAATATTGCAAGAGAACTAAAAGAAGAATTAAATTTAGATTTATTTGATAATAAGTTAATTAAGAAATATAAAATGAAGTATATGGAAATTCCAGAAGGTAAAAGACATTCGTATGCACCTATGGTAAAAGGGTTCTTAGAAATGACAGAAAGAGATATGAAAGAACATTACAGAAAGTATAAGGAATATTTGAAGGAAAATAACCAAGAAGTAGAATTTTCAAAATTACATTTTATATCTAAGAGTAATGCAATGGAAGAATTAGATAGATTAACGAATCCTAAAAGACCATATTTAAGAGATTTGCTTTATATGGATAGTCATAAATAAAATATAAAAAATAATAAGGGAAGGGAAAAAATATGAATATAGGAATTGATATTGATGGTGTGTTAACAAATGATGATGATTATATAATGGATACAACTTCTAAATATATATTTGAACATAAATTGGAAGGATTTCAAGATCCATATAAATATGAATATCGTAAGTATAATTGGTCACAAGAAATATTAGATGAATATAGAAAAGAATATTTTTGGAATTATATAGAAAATGAACCTGCAAGAAAATATGCAAGTGAGGTTATAAAAAAGCTAAAAGAAGAGGGAAATTCTATATATATTATAACTTCAAGACATTATACTACAGAAAATACAGATGAAGGGGAAAAAACAAGAAAAATTGCTTTAAAATGGCTAAAAGAAAATCATATTATCTATGATGAAATCTATTTTTCACCAGATAAAACAAAACAGATAGATTCCTTAAAAATTGATATTATGATAGAAGATAGTCCAGAAACAATACCAACATTTGTAAAACATACGCATGTGTTTTGTTATGATTGTAGATATAATAGAAATATGCATTTAGAAAATATGACTAGAGTATTTAGCTGGTATGATATATATATGAAAATTAAAAATTTATTTTAATTTAAACAGAATAAGAGCAATACGCTGATAATGTTGAATATATAGGTATTTTATGATATAATAGAAAAGAAGTTATAGTAAAATAATTAAGTTGGAGGTATGAACTATGGCAACAATACGGAAGGAAAAATTTACTGTAAAGAAATTGAATGCTCTTAGAGAACAAACTAAAAAGCCTTATTGGATTGAAGGCCCAATGGAACCTTTTTGGAGAGAACTTGAGGAGATTCTTAGAATCGATCCAAGTAAAGGTCGATGGAAAAAGCTAAGAGGAAATGACATTACAGGAGATGTGTGGAGATGTGACATTGGCGAGTACCGGCATAAACATACAGTACACAGATTTTCCTGGATGTATGTGGAGTCCTCAGGAGAGGTTATTGGTGAGCATGGACATGATGAGCCAGCAAATAGGGGAAAACAAAAAAGAAAAATTAAAGAATGGTATGTTTTTCCTGATGGAAGAATTGAAGTCTGCCTGAAGGGTGAGACACATAAATTGGTTAATAACTATGGTAAACCAATTTATGTGCTGTCTATAAAGGCAGGCAGTAATGGCAACAGATAATCCAACAAATTGTGTGAAACTGCATCTAGACATATTGTCAAAGATGCAGTTTTGCATATTTAATATAATAGTAACAAAACTAAGCCATAATCCATAAAATATATAAAAATGAAAGGAGAATATTGTTTTATGGATTATGAATTAATGATGAATGGAAATGTTAAAATTGGACAACGAGCACCAGAATTTGAAGCAAATACAACTATGCGGGAAAGTGACCTTAAATGATTATTTACGGAAAATGGTTAATTTTATTTTCTCATCCAGGAGATTTTACTCCTGTTTGTACAACTGAAATAATTGCTTTTACAAGAGCACATACATATTTTAAACAATTGAATACAGAATTATTGGGATTAAGTGTAGATAGTAATGCTTCACACTTAGCATGGATTTATGATATATTTTGCAAGACAGGAATAAAAGTATCATTTCCAATAATTGCTGATAGAAATGGAGAAATTGCGAGAAGATATGGTATGATATCAAGTGATATCAGTAATACAGAAACAGTTAGAAATGTTTATATTATAGATGATAAAGGTATTATTAGAACAATTTTTATTTATCCAATGAATGTAGGAAGATTTATCCCAGAAATTATAAGAACTTTGCAAGCATTACAAATGGCTGATTGTTCTGAGGGTTCAACTGCAGCAAATTGGCTTCCAAATCAACCAGTAATTGTTTCGCCACCCAAAACTTATGAAGAATTAATAGAACGTGTAAATCATGTAGAGAATAATAAAAATGGAGTTAGTTGGTATTTAAGCTTTAAAGAACCGCCAGAAAAATGTATTGATGAAGATTGCAATAAATGAATTGATAAATGCATATAAATAAAAAAAATTTACATACTAATAATATGAACAAAAAATCATGTTCATATACAAATTTTTGGAGGTAACAAAATGGAAGGAAATCAAAAAATACATTGTACGGTAGGCACTTGTAAGTATAACGAGAAAAATCAAAATTTATGTAAGTTACAAGCTATCCAAGTGGAGCCAACGAAAAATTGTAATACAAAACAAGCGGACGAATCAATGTGTTCAAGTTATATTTATGGGAAGGAATAATTTTCTTCTCATTTTTTCTTGACATATCTATAATTTAGAAATAAAATAACTTTAGCAAAATTAATAGGGAAAAGCCCTAGAAGGAGGATAAGATATGTTAGTTACGACAAAAGAAATGTTTGAAAAATCAATGAAAGAGGGATTTGCAGTAGGTGCTTTTAATGTTAATAATATGGAGATTGTACAAGCAATTACAGATGCAGCTCATGAAACTCAATCTCCGGTTATTTTACAAGCATCATCAAGTGCAATAAAATATGCAAGAATTGGATATTTAATGAAAATGGTACAAGCTGCCGTAGAAGAATATCCTGAAATTCCAATGGCTATTCATTTAGACCATGGTCCTGATTTTGAAACTGCTAAAATGTGTATTGATAATGGATTTACATCTGTTATGATTGACGGTTCAAAATATGATTTTGAAGAAAATATTGCTTTAACGAAACAAGTAGTTGATTATGCACATTCTAAAGGTGTTGTTGTTGAAGCAGAACTTGGAAAATTAGCAGGTATAGAAGATGATGTAAATGTTGCGGCATCTGATGCTATATATACAGATCCAGCACAAGCAGAAGAATTTGTAAAAAGGACAGGTTGTGATTCTTTGGCTATAGCTATAGGAACTAGTCATGGAGCTTATAAGTTTAAAGGAGAAGCAAAATTAAGATTTGATATTTTAAAAGAAGTTAAAGAAAGAATACCAGAAACACCAATTGTATTGCACGGTGCTTCTACAGTTATACCAGAATTAGTTGAAATGTGTAATCAATATGGAGGGAATATTCCTGGTGCAAAAGGTGTACCAGACGAGATGTTACATGAAGCAAGTATATCTGGTGTTTCTAAAATTAATGTTGATACAGACTTAAGATTAGCTATGACAGCAGGAATTAGAAAAGTATTTGTAGAAGATCCAAGTGCATTTGACCCTAGAAAATATTTAACACCAGCAAGAGAATTAATTAAAGAAACGGTTGCTCATAAAATGAAAGATGTATTTGGTTCAGCTGGTAAAATATAGAAGTACAACTGTACTTGGAAAATATTTAAAAGAGGCAATAGAATGCAAGAACAATATGATACGACAATTGATAAAAGTAAGAGAACAGGCTGCAAGAAAAATTTCTGAAAAAATAAAGAAAAGAACAAGAGTGATAATCTTGTTCTTTTAATATTGTTTATTTTTTAAATTGATAGCAATTTGTTTTTGTGCATCTTTTTTGGCAATATCTTGACGCTTATCATACAATTTTTTACCTTTTCCAATACCTAATTCTACTTTTACAAAATTTCCTTTGAAATAAATACTAATAGGAATTAAAGTATATCCTTTTTGTTTTGTAAGTCCAATTAATTTATTAATTTCACGTTTATTCAATAAAAGTTTTCTATCTCTTAATGGATTTTTATTAAAGATATTTCCATGTTCATAGGGACTTACATGCATTCCACATATGTATACTTCACTATTTTTAATATTAGCATAGCTGTCTTTTAAGTTTACCTTACCA
Source organism: uncultured Clostridia bacterium (assembly GCA_944386365.1). Classification (GTDB taxonomy): domain Bacteria; phylum Bacillota; class Clostridia; order TANB77; family CAG-508; genus CAG-269. The sequence goes on along the minus strand of CALXAT010000001.1, from coordinate 242,468 downwards.
GCTCTAATGGATTTAATTTCTGTTCCAAACAAGACAATTCCTGCTTCTATTTTATCTTCAATAAAATAATTATGATATGCAGTTGGATTTTTTGCAATTAATTTTGTATTCATATAACTACCTCTAACTTTCTTTGAATATTATAACATATATAATTCCATAATAAAATAGAACAGATAGAAATATTCTCAATTTCTATCTGTTAATTTAAGAAATTAATCTTTTTTTGAATGATTATTTTCAGAAGTAAATTGCATTGAATAATACCAAACTACAGCAATAATGGCAATCGCAGCAATACCTAATATTAACCATGTCCATGCGGTTGCATTCATTCCCATGAAAGTAGCAGTTCCATCAGCTGATGTTCTAGTAGCTGTATAAGTATCATTATGGGTTCCATCATTTTTATCCATATTACTTTCTACAGCATTACCGGTATTTTCAACAGTATTTCCTATATTACCCATTGTGTTTTCTGTTTTGTCTGTAGAATCTTGCATAACATTTCCGGCAGTATTCATAGTATCTTTAATTGCATTTCCAGCAGTATCCATAGCTCCTTCGACAGCATTTCCGGTATTATTTACAGTATCTTTTACAGCATTTGTAGCATCTGTTAAAAGATCTGCTGCAAAACATACAGAAAAAGATAATATAATTGAAATAATAATTGTAAATGCAATAATCAATTTTTTCTGCATAATTAACAATCCTCCTTTAAAAAATATATGAAAATAATATTAAGACAATATATTCTCATTAATAGTATTTTAAAAAAGAAAATGAATTATACATGTAAAAATTGCAAAAAATATAATAAAAAAAAGATTTTAACGAAAAAGTTAAAATCTAAATTTTATTATTTACCAAGTCTAATTAAGATTGAAATTGCTAATAATATTAATAAAATACCTATAGCAATTAAAATAATACATAAAACATTTGATATACCTAAATCACTTTCAGGTAAACTACTTTGTACAGTTGTTGTATTAGGATTAGACGAAGAAGTGCTTGTACTAGATGTATTAGTTTGTGTATTAGATGAATTACTAGAATTTGATGACACATTAGCATTGTTTGCAGTATTTGAAGAGTTAGAAGTATTTGTATCATCTGTGGTGTTTGAAACATTTTGATTATTTGTTTCATTTATATTCATATCTACAGCTAAGACTTTTGTAGCAAAAGAAAGTGATATTACAAATATTATTAAGATAATAGAAAATATTTTTAAATTTTTAATCATATTTTTATACCTCCATTTAAGAAAAAATTTATCTTAAGTTTCTTTTATATGATATCACAAATATTTGAAATATGTCTAGTATTTTTAAAAAAATGTAAAAAATATATATCTTTTTTATTAATAATAAGTATAAAAAGGAAAAATCTATATATAAAATAAAAATAATATTAAGGATAATTATAAATGTTTCTTGATTTATATTCATTTACATAACGCTTGATAAATTTAACAAAATGCAATATAATAATAGTACTGAGAAAGAAGGGAAAAAATTGGAAAAATATTTAGATTTAAAAAATGCGACAGATTATTCTAAATTAGAAAATGCTGGAAAAATTATAAAAAATGGGGGATTAGTATTATTCCCTACAGAAACAGTATATGGATTAGGTGCAAATGGATTAGATGAGAAAGCTGTCAAAAAAATATATATAGCTAAAGGAAGAAAACAAGATAATCCTTTAATTTTACATATTTCTGATTTTGATATGTTATCCAAAATTGCTAAAAATATTTCTGAAATAGAATATACGTTAATGAAAACATTTTGGCCAGGACCTTTTACAATTATATTAAATAGAACAGAGATTGTTCCTAATATGGTTACAGGTGGGCTAGATACGGTGGGTGTGCGTATGCCAAGTGGAAAAATTGCAAATCAATTAATATCTTATGCAGGTGTTCCAATTGCGGCACCAAGTGCAAATATATCTGGAAGACCAAGCGGAACAAATATTTTAGATATTTTTGATGAACTTTCTGATAAAGTAGATTATATTATTGATGGAGGAGAGTGTGAAGTAGGTGTAGAATCAAGTGTTGTAAGAGTCGTAAATGGAATACCAAATATCTTAAGACCAGGCAAAATTTCTCCAGAAGATATAGAAAAAGTAGTAGGAACCGTAAAAATAGATGAGCATATATTAAAAAATATAAATGATAATGAAAAAGTATTATCTCCAGGAATGAAATATAGACATTATGCGCCTAAAAGTAATTGTTTGTTGGTATATAGTGAAGATAACGAAAAAATGATATCAAAAATTAATGAACTAGCAAAACAGTATTCAAATCCTCTTATTATTTCTTGTAATGAAAATTTTGCCCGCTATTCTATAAAAAATAAAATTATGTATGGCTCAAAAGAAAATTTAAATGAAATTGCAAAAAATATATTTACAGATTTAAGAAAAGTAGATTCTTTTCATCCAGATATTGTTATTATTGAAGGGGTAAAAAAAGATGGTATTGGACTTGCTATTATGAATCGATTAATTAGAGCTTGTGAATATCATTATATAAAAATATAGAAATAAATATGTCGTACATACTGGCGTAAAATTTCCTGGATATAAAAAATTCATAAATTTTTAATTGATATAATTTTTACTTTATGATATATACAATATATACAAAATAAAATATATAATCATAAATTTAAAAATTGGAGGAATTTTATGAGATGTCCAAATTGTGGAAGCCAGAATATTTCGAGTATTATAGATACAAAAACAAAGACAAAGGGTTTTGATGGTGGAGATGCTTGCTGTGGATATTTATTATTTGGATGGCCTGGAATTTTATGTGGTTTGTGCAATACAGGGGATACAACAACTGAAACAAAAACAACCAATATATGTAATGATTGTGGAAAGAGATTCTAATGAAGAAAAGTACAAAAATTAAAACTTGGGCATTTTTTATGCGATTAGGTAATAGGTGTGGATGTCATCAAAGAGAAGATAGAAGTTTTCATATAAAAGGTTGGCAATTTCCAATTTGTAGTCGATGTACAGGAATATTGGTTGGACAAGCTTTGGGAGTTATTCTATATATATTACAATTTAGAATTCCTCTGTATATAGATTTTATCTTTTTATGCATTATGTTTTTGGATTGGTATATACAATATAAAAAGATCAAAGAATCTACAAATAATAGAAGATTTATAACAGGTACATTAGCAGGAATTGCACAAGTTAGCATCTTTTTAGAAATTATTTTACTTGTATTTCAGCTTTAATATAAATAGTTATACCAAATAAAAAAGTAATATTAAACACAAAGAAGGTAATTATGAATATTTTAGAATTGTCAAATGAAACATTAAAAGAGATTTTTAAGGAAAGAGAAAAAGATACACATAAAGGAACATATGGATATGTTGGTATTATGGGAGGTTGTATGGAATATACAGGTGCCATTAAACTGGCCAACATGAGTTCTACAGCTTTAAGAGCTGGATGTGGTGTTGTAAGATTAATTATACCTAAAAGTATAGAAAGTATTGTTGCGTCATATCTTTTAGAACAAACTATTTTCCCAATAGATAATGATGAAGAAAATAAAATGCAATTTAATAAACAAGAAATGGATCAATCTTTAGAAAAATTGAAAGCTTTAGCAATTGGAATGGGATGGGGAAAGGGTAGAGATAATCAAAAGATTTTAACATACATATTGAAAAATAAAACAATTCCTTGCATAATTGATGCTGATGGATTAAATACATTATCTGAAATGAATCTTGATATCTTAAATCAGACAAATTGCAAAATCATATTAACACCACATTTAAAAGAATTTGAAAGATTATCTAAGGTATCCATAGAAAATATAAAAAAGAATCCTATAGAAATAGCTAGCAATTTTGCTAAACAATATAATGTTATATTATTATTAAAAGGAAGTACGACAATTGCTACAAATGGAAAAAGTACATATTTAGTAGGAAGTGGTTGTCCTGGAATGGCAACTGCAGGTAGCGGAGATGTATTGTCTGGAATTTTAGTAGGAATGCTAGGTTATCATAGAGTAGATGTGGAAGTTATTGCAGCAGGTAGTTATTTAGCAGGAAAAGCGGGAGAGTTAGCACAAGAAAAATATACAGATATTAGTATGAAAGCTTCTGATACAATTGAAATGATACCAGAAGCAATAAAAAATATAAGGAAAAAATAAAAAAAGAAGGAAGAAACCTTCTTTTCTATTTTTTATATATAGTTTTAAATATTAGCCAAAGGATTATGATTAACAGCATCTCGAACTTGTGTATTTTCAACATGTGTATATATTTCTGTTGTAGATATACTTTCGTGTCCTAAAAGCACTTGTAAAGCTCTAATATCTACATTTCCATATTGATACATTAAAGTTGCAGCAGTATGACGTAATTTATGTACAGAAAATTTATTTGTATCTAATCCGTGCTGCTTGTAGTTCTTTATTTACAATATATTGGACCGTTCTTCTACTAATTCTTTCACGTCGTTCACTCAAGAATAAAGCTTTATGAGAATTTAATTTGTCAACTTTAATACCTTCTTTAGGTCGTACTTGTAAATATTCACTAATCGCTTTTAAGCAAGCTTTATTTAAATAAATCGTTCTTTCTTTATTTCCCTTTCCAATAACATTTAATTTTGCTTCACTAAAATCAATATCTTTAATATCAATATTTACTAATTCAGATAAACGGAGTCCACAATTTAAAAATAAAGTAATTATTGCATAATCTCTTTGATAATTTCTATTATCTTCATTTTCAGTTACATCTAGTAATCTTTTACTTTCTTCTAAATTTAAATATTTAGGAAGTCGCTTATCCGCCTTTGGAGTTTCTAGATTTTGAGCAGGATTTACTTCTATTAGTTTGGCTTTTTGCGATAAGTATTTAAAGAAAATTCTTATTGTAGATACTTTTCTAGCTCTAGTTGCTGCTTTACTTTTTAGTTCTATTGCCATGTAACTAATAAAGGCATGTATATCTTCTAATGTGATTTTTTTGACAACACTAATAGGGATATCGTTAATTTCAATTTTTGAAAATTCTGTTTCATCCGTCATATGGAAATGTATTTTTATAAATCGAAAAAACATCATTAAATCATAATTGTATTCTTTTATACTATTAGGGGATTTATTTAAAATTGTTGTACTATAATCTAAAAAAGAATTAATATAATCTGGATTTTCTTCTCGCTTTATCATAAGTTTTCTCACTCCTTAGTATGTATTTAAGTATATACACATATTATATATCAATAGAAATAAAAAAGAAATAGTAGCGTAAAAATTTTGTGCAAAGTTTTTAATTTGATTTTTTTATTTATTATGATATACTATTGATGAAATCTATAAAAAGGATAGTGAATATATGTTTAAAAATAAAAAAGACGAAGAAGAACTTCCCAAAGCTATGAAAAAAATGCAAAAAGAAAAAAAGGAAAGAGAAAAGTTTTTTGAAGAAGAACGTAAACACAAACATAAACATTCCAAAAATAAAAGTAAGCATGAAAAAGACTTAAATTATAAAGAAAGGATAAAAAGAAAAAAAATTAAAAAAGTTATTCTTATCTTAATAATTCTTATTATCGTAATTTTAGGTATTATATTAGGTATTTCAGCTTATAATTGGAAACAAATAACAACAGATATGTTTACAAATAAAAATTCTGTTGTCGTGGATTCTGATGGCAATGTGATTGCAGAACTAGGAAGTGAAAGAAAGAAAATAAAAGTTGAGAACGAAGATATGCCTAAGAATCTAAAAAATGCTTATGTGGCAATTGAAGATGAAAGATATTATAAACATCATGGTGTTGATATTAAAAGAACAGGTTCAGCGATTATTAATTATGTTATACACATAGGAAATTCTTCTTTTGGAGGAAGTACAATTACACAACAATTAGTAAAAAATTTAACAGGGGATAATAGTAGTTCTATTTCTAGAAAAGTAAAAGAATGGTGGAAAGCATACTTATTAGAATGTTATTTCTCAAAAGAAGAAATATTAGATATGTATTTAAATGTCATATATGTTGGACCTAATATATATGGTGTAGGTGCTGGTAGTCAATATTATTTTAGTAAAGATATTCAAAACCTGACACTTGCTGAATGTGCCTTTTTAGCAGGAATTAACAATTCACCAAACTCATACAATCCTTTTGATAAAGATACAGATAATACAGAAAAAATCCATGATAGAACAATTACTGTATTAGACAAAATGCTAGAATTAGAATACATCACAGAAGAAGAATATAATACAGCTGTAACAGAAGTACAAAATGGTTTACATTTTGATCAAGGTGAAGTAGAAGCAAATAATGGAATTTATTCTTATCATACAGATGCTTTAATAAATGAGATAACACAAGATATTGCTGACAAGAAAAATATAACAGAAGATTTTGCTACAAACTATTTATATTTAGGCGGATTAACAATTAATAGTACGCAAAATTTAAACATTCAAGATGAAACAGAAACTGAATTTGATAAACGCCAATACAATATTGCATCTAGAGAAGGTGGAGACCCAGCGCAAGCGGCAATGGTAATTATTGACCATCAAACAGGTCAAGTAGTAGCCTGTGTAGGTGGCTTAGGAGAAAAAAATACAGCAAGAGGCTTAAATAGAGCTACACAAAGTAAAAGACAAACCGGTTCTTCTATTAAACCATTAGCTGTGTTAGCACCAGGAATTGATAAGAAGAAATTTACAGCAGCAACACTATATGCAGATGTTGAAACTACTTTTGAAGGAAATTATAGTCCTAAAAACTATGATGGATATTTAGGAAAAATTACAGTTAGAAGGGCAGTAGAATCTTCTCAAAATATTCCATTTGTAGAAATGATGGAACAAATAGGGGTAAAAACATCTATATCTTATTTGAAGAATATGGGAATTACATCTTTAACAGAAAAAGATGAAAGTTTATCATTAGCTTTAGGAGGATTAGATAAAGGCATTACACCTTTAGAAATGGCGGCAGCATATAGCACAATTGCTAATGATGGTATATATATAGAACCTACATTCTATACGAAAATAACAAATCAATCAGGAAAAACGATTGTAAAAGCTAATCCTAAATCTCATAGGGTATTTTCAGAACAAGTAGCCTATATCTTAAAAGAAATATTAACCCAGCCAGTTAAAGGAACAAATGGAACTGCTACGTATTGTGCTATTTCAGGAATGGATGTGGCAGCAAAAACAGGGACAACAGATGAAAACTATGATAGATGGCTGTGTGGTTTTACACCATATTATACAGCTGCAACATGGTTTGGGTATGATCAAAATGAAACGATTTACTTTAATAGACAAAATCCAGCAGGCATTATTTGGGCAAATGTTATGAGAAATATTCATTCTGGCTTAGACAATGCAACTTTTAAAAAGCCTAGTTGGATACAAACAGAAAAAATATGTGCAGATTCTGGAGGAATTGCAAATAGCGGTTGTACAAATACTTATGAAGAATATTTCTTATGGGGAACAAAACCAGATAATTGTACAAAACATTCAGGAAGTAAGATTACAACAAATGACAATTCAAACGAACAAAATGAAGAAACAAATCAAAATGTATTTAATGAAGATTTGACATTAGACCCAAGTTTAGAAAATGAGGTTCCTGAAACAAATATGTTAGCAAATACAACAAATGCAACAACTGATACGGATAAAACAAATACAACGACTGATAATGATAGAACAAATACAACAAATACCAATAGAAATAATAGCACTTTAACAAATTCAAGTACAACAAATTCCACTACGAGTAATACTACAAATATTACAGGAAGTACAGATTCTTCAACAAATACGACTACAAGTCCAAATACAAATACAAGTACACCAACTTCGAATACTTTAACAGTAGAAAATAATGACGAACTAGAATAATATTAAATTCATGATAAGAGAAAAAACTTTGTTATGTTATGCTAAATAAAAAGTAAAAAGATTGGGGGAATGAAAATGAATGCACAAAAATTCACACAAAAATCTTTAGAAGCAATACAAAAAGCTCAAGATTTAGCAGTACAAAATCAAAATTCACAAATAGAAGAAGAACATTTAATTTTAGCTTTATTAGAACAAGAGGATAGTCTAATAAAAGAATTATTAAATAAGATGGGCGTATCAGAAAATTTTGAAAGAGATATAAGAAATAGCGTAGAAAGCGATCCTAAAATGATAGGAGGAGCTCGAAAATCAGACAGCATATATGTTTCTCAAGATGTTGATATGGTACTTACAAAATCTGAGAAAATAGCAAATAAGATGAAAGATGAATATGTTTCCGTAGAACATATAATGCTTGCAATATTTGACAATCCAAGTAGTAATATAAAGGAAATATTTAAAAGATACAATATTAACAAAAATGATTTCTTAAAAGCTTTGTTAAGTGTAAGAGGAAATACTAGAGTAACAAGTGATAATCCAGAAAGTACATATGATGCCTTAAAAAAATATGGACAGGATTTAGTTCAAATGGCAAGAGAACAAAAACTAGACCCTGTAATAGGTAGAGATACAGAGATAAGAAATGTCATTACTATTTTATCAAGAAAAACAAAAAATAATCCATGCTTAATTGGTGAACCAGGTGTTGGAAAAACAGCCATTGCTGAAGGTTTAGCATTAAGAATCGTAAGAGGAGATGTACCAGAAGGTTTACAAGATTGTACAATATTCTCTTTAGACATGGGATCATTAGTTGCAGGTGCAAAATATAGAGGAGAATTTGAAGAAAGATTAAAAGCTGTTTTACAAGAAGTAAAGAAAAGTGAAGGAAAAATTATCTTATTTATTGATGAAATTCATACGATTGTTGGAGCTGGAAGAACAGATGGCGCAATGGATGCAGGAAATATTCTAAAACCAATGCTTGCAAGAGGCGAATTACATTGTATAGGTGCAACGACATTAAATGAATATAGACAATATATAGAAAAAGATCAAGCATTAGAAAGACGTTTTCAACCAGTAATGGTTGATGAACCAAGTGTTGAAGATACCATTTCTATTTTAAGAGGATTAAAAGAGAGATATGAAGTATTTCATGGAGTAAAAATCTCTGATAATAGTTTAATTGCCGCAGCAACATTATCACATAGATATATATCTGATAGATTTTTACCAGATAAAGCAATAGATTTAGTGGACGAAGCATGTAGTTTAATAAAAACTGAAATGAAATCAATGCCAGTAGAATTAGATGAAGTTTCAAGAAAAATTATGCAATTAGAAATAGAAGAAACAGCATTATCAAAAGAAAAAGATGAATTTTCAAAACAAAGATTAGCAGATATTAAAAAAGAAAAATCAGAACTTAAAACGAAATTTGATGCAATGAAAGCTAAATGGGATAATGAAAAAGAATCTATTGAAAAAGTACAAAAACTAAGAGAAGAAATAGAAAAAACAAATGCACAAATTGAACAAGCAGAAAGAAGTTATGATTTAAATAAAGTTGCCGAATTAAGATATGGAAAATTACCTGAATTACAAAAGCAATTAGAAGAAGAAGAAAAAAAGGAAAATACAAAAGAAAATGTTTTGTTAAGAAATAAAGTGACAGCAGATGAAATTGCAGAAATTGTCTCAAGATGGACAGGCATACCTGTAGCAAAACTTATGGAAGGCGAAAGAGAAAAAATATTACATTTAAAAGATCTTTTACATAAAAGAGTAATTGGACAAGATGAAGCGGTTGAAGACGTTTCAGAAGCTATTATGAGGTCAAGAGCTGGAATTAGTGATCCAAAAAAACCAATAGGTTCTTTCCTATTCTTAGGTCCAACTGGTGTTGGAAAAACAGAACTTGCCAAAAGTTTAGCTGAATGTTTATTTGATGATGAGCATAATTTAATTCGAATTGATATGTCAGAATATATGGAAAAATATTCTACTTCAAGGTTAATTGGGGCTCCTCCAGGATATGTAGGATATGAAGAAGGAGGGCAATTAACAGAAGCCGTTAGAAGAAAACCATATGCCGTTGTTTTATTTGATGAAATTGAAAAAGCACATCCTGAGAAAAAGTAAATGACTTATTAAAGAAAAGCTTTAGGCCAGAATTTTTAAATCGTTTAGATGAAATTGTATTCTACAAACCACTAAAGAAAGAAGAAGTTACAAAAATATTAGACTTGTTGATATTAGATTTGGAAAAGCGATTGGAAGATAAACATATTACATTAGAATTAACAGATAAAGCAAAAGAATATTTAATTGATAATGGTTATGATGAAGTATATGGTGCAAGACCATTGAAGAGATTTGTTACAAAAAAATTAGAAACATTGATTGCGGAAAAAATATTAACACAAGAAATTAAACCTTCAAGTAAAGTAGTTGTTGATTTTACAGATAATAAGCTCATAATTAGGAAATAAATAAAAGTGAGGTAATTGAATATGAATGAAATTATTCAAAATATTTTATCTAGAAGAAGTATAAGAGAATATAAACAAGATAAGATACCTAAAGAAATTATAGAACAAATAGTAGAAGCTGGAACATATGCACCAAGTGGAATGAATATGCAATCTCCTATCATTATCGCAATTACCAATAAAGAGGTAAGAGATAAATTATCAAAATTGAATGCAAAAATTATGGGAAAAGGTGAATATTTTGATCCATTTTATGGAGCTCCAGTAGTTTTAGTAGTTTTGGCTAATAAAAAAGTTCCAACATATATTTATGATGGCAGTTTGGTTATGGAAAATCTTATGCTTGCAGCAAAATCATTAAATATATCTAGTTGTTGGATTCATAGAGCAAAAGAAGAATTTGAAACAGAAGAAGGTAAAGAAATATTAAAATCTTTAGGTATAGAAGGAGATTATGAAGGTATAGGGCATTGTATATTAGGTTACAGCGATAGTGTAGCGGAAGTTAAACCAAGAAAAGAAAAATATGTTTATTATATAAATTAATGTTTAAAAGTAAAAAAACAGGATATAATTATATATTCTGTTTTTTGTTTCAAAAACGATAGAGTAGGGGGAATAGCACATTTTTTAATATATAAAAATTATGAAAATATATTAAATAAAATTTTGTGCAATCTTCTGTTAGACTAATAATAAATTTTATAAATAAAAAACTTTTTTTTATATAAAAAATAAATTTTAAAATAAGATTTAAAAATAATTTATAGAAATTTGTAAAAATTTTAAAATTATAATTTATAAATATTTAGAATTTTAAAAATTATAATTTTGTAATATAAATATTGTAACACCAAAAAGCGAACATTTGTTACTTAGTGATTTTTTTATAGAATTTATATAATATTTTAATTAAATTATCGTTTAGCTAAACTCAAAATCGTTTTTAAGCAATGTTAATTATTGAAATGTAAAATTAATCATTTATTATATAAATTTTGATTTTAATGAATTTCGTTTGCAGATTTATATATTCTAATTAATATAATATTTGTATTTTGTACTATAATCTTATAAATTCTATAATTGTTGCAATAGCTGTATTACAAACTAAAATCATACAAAATAATGACCTTCTAAAATCGATTTTAAGCCATTTTTATTTTTAGGTTGATAAATTACTTGTTTAGAATATAAGGTTAAATATTGATTTTAGAAAATTACCATTAAAAAGTAGATTTTTTTGAAGAAACTACTATCATATATAGATATGCAAAAAAGTGCCAAAAATACGACACACGAGAATCGATTTTAAGCCGTTTTTATTTTTTAGGCATATAGTTTGTTGTCTGTAAAATAAGGCAAATATAGAGAAATAGGTACTTTGGAGATTTTTGAAAAATTTTCATACAATTTAATATATAAAAATAAAAAATATATAATAAGAAAAAATTATAGATATAAATTTAAAAATATAATAAGTAAAATAAATTATATAAGTAAAACAAAAAAATGTCTTAAAATTGATTTTAATAAGTCATAAGAATATTGATATAACTATAATACAAAGGATTATAATAATAAAGAATATAATATAGATATAATAAGAAAATAAGGATATATAAATGAATATTAATATGTATAGAATAGCTAAAAGCCTTGAATTAGTAAAAGTAGAGGCTTATGGCTGTTTTATATTATGCTCCTATCTCTATTTGCACAAAAGTTTCATTTTGTGCAATGTTTTATATTTATAATAATTAAGGAGCTGTATACTTCCCCCATTCGATTTATTAAACACAATAAATATTTATATATAAGTACTTAATATTTAAAGGTCAATAAAATTATCAAAACTTTTTATTTTTATATAACAGACCTAACTGTTCACTATCTATAATATAATAATTTCTTGTCTTTCTTCTACTATCTTTTAAGAAGATTTTACAATATAATTTGGGATTTCCTATTTTATAATGAAAAATAGATTTTTGTAAAATTACTTCATCCTCATAATAAATTTACCATTACACCATAAATAACGATACAATACTTGACCTTCGCAAAAAACTCCAAAAGGATTTACAAACATTCTAATATTTAATAAAATATCAATAATATCCAACCCCCCTATTCTATAGTATTAATTATATTATATTTATGCAAACAAGCAAAGATAATATATTCGACACATTTCGACACACAATAATATATAATATGTTATAATAATTATGGGGTGTTTTTTATGATAATAATTGTACTGATAACAATAATAATATTATTAATAATATTATTAATAATATTAATTAAAAATAATAACAACAATATGAATAAAAATATAAAAACAAATAATACAGAATCTATAACCTCATACAAAAAATATTATAAACCTAAAATATATATAACTACATTAAGCGAAATGAAATTTTATAATGTATTGTTAGAAATTGCAAGAGAATTAGATTATATAGTATTTGCTCAAGTATCATTATATAATATTATTTCAATGCAAGAAAACCTAGATTACAGCACACATATAAAATACTTTAATAAAATAGCTTCAAAAAGTATAGATTTTGTATTAGTAGATAAAAAATGTAGAATTAAATTATGCATAGAATTAGATGACAATAGTCATAAAAAGAAAAATAGAATTGAAAGAGATAATTTCATTAATGAATTATTTAAAGAATTAGAAATTGATTTACTAAGATATCCTGTATACAATGTATATTATAAAGATACATTAAAAAGAAAAATACAAGAAAGTATTAAAGAACACTATTATATAAAATAAAGAAATGGCATTAGGCCATTTCTTTTATCTCTTTTACTATTTAATTTAATGAATATTATAATATTATTTAAATCTTCGTAAATAAGCATCCATTTTTTCAATAAACTCTTCATTATTTTTTGTTTTTGTCATTTCACTAATAACTTGTTCAGTAACTTCAGCAACAGGCATCGTATTCATTGCTTTTCTTAAAGCAAAGACAGTTTCTTGTTCTTTAGGTGTTAATAATAAATCATCTCTTCTAGTACCTGATTTATTAATATCAATTGCAGGAAATATTCTTCTTTCAGATAATTTTCTGTCCAAATGAACTTCCATATTACCTGTACCTTTAAATTCTTCAAAGATAACATCATCCATTCTACTTCCCGTATCAATTAATGCTGTTGCCAATATGGTTAAGCTTCCACCATTTTCAATATTTCTTGCAGCTCCAAAGAATTTTTTTGGTTTATGTAATGCTGCAGGATCTATACCACCAGATAACGTTCTTCCTGAAGAAGGAATAACAAGGTTGTATGCTCTTGTTAATCTTGTGATACTATCTAATAAAATAACAACATCTTTTCCTTGCTCAATAAGCCTTTTTGCTCTTGCCAAAACCATTTCAGCAACTTTTACATGGTGTTCTGGTAATTCATCAAATGTAGAATGAATAACTTGCCCTTTAATAGATCTTTTCATATCGGTTACTTCCTCTGGCCTTTCATCTATTAAAAGTACAATTAGTTCTACCTCTGGGTTATTTTGACTAATACTATTGGCTACTTTTTTTAATAATGTTGTTTTTCCTACTTTTGGTGGTGCAACAATCATACCCCTTTGGCCTTTTCCTATAGGACACATTAAATCGATAATTCTTGTTGCATAATCATTTTGGACAGTTTCTAATTTTAGTTTTTCATTTGGATAAATAGGAGTTAATTCATCAAATCTTTTTCTTTTTAAAGCTTTTTCAGGGTGTTCTCCATTAACTTCACCAACAAATATTAATGAAGGAAATTTTTCACCTTCTCTAAATCTTGATATACCTTTTATGATATCACCAGTATCCAATCTAAATCTTCTTATTTGTACCATAGATATATATACATCTTTTTCGCTAGATAAATAATTGTCGCCTCTTAAAAAGCCATATCCATCTGGCATGATATCTAATATACCTTCAACAATTTCATCACCTTCATTGGTTAACTTATAATCTACTATTGGCTCTCCATTTTCATCATATTGTCTTTCAGTAGATTCTTTTTTCGTTTCATCATTATTTTCATCATCTTTATCGTCATCTAAATTTGGATTAACACTTGAAGATGTATTTAAAACTTGTTTTAATACAGCTATAATTTCTTCTTTTTTTAATTTTGAAATATTTTTGATATTTTGCTCTTTAGCTAAAGCTTTTAAATCAGCTAAATTCATTGATTCTAAATCTAACATAAAACCTCCTAAATTTATATATAATTATTAATATTTTATATTTTTAATATCATGGGAATAAAAACGAATTTAATACAAATATTATTATATCATAAAAAATAAAAAAAATAAACAAAATTTTCCAAAAAAGGAATATAATCCTAAGATTACATTCCTTGATCTATAAATACCTTTTCGTTTGGAAAATACATATCTAATTTTTCTCTAGCCATTTCTTCTATAAATTCTAATGAATTAACATCATCTTTCTTTTGATTTAATTCTTCATTTGTAGCTTTTTCTGAAGCTATTTGTTGACTTAATTCTTCAGTATTTTTGCTATATTCATTTAATGTTTTTTGTTGATTAACAAATACAAAAATAATATATATAACAATAGCTATAATCAATATATTTCTTAAAATTTTTTTATTTTTCATAAGTAACTCTCCAGTTTATTAAAAGTTTCACATATATATTATTCTACATATTTTAATTAAATCCTTCTAATTTTTAATATTTTTTACAATTTTAGTAGATATTTTTGACTTTTTTAAAACTTTAGAAAAATTTTTAAATATTTTTGTAAAAAAATTTCTGATATTTATAATAATAAAAGATATAGGATTAAAAAATATTTTTCTTATTATTTTATATAATACATTAAATGGAATTTTAATAAATTTAAATATAGTAGAAAAAATTATTTTTATGATATTTATAATTGTCAAGCTAATTTTTAATATAAATTTGCTTATAAATAACATATAAAATAAAATACCAATCATAATGGCTAAAAACATAAATAATCGAATTTCCCCATTATTATATATAAATATAGAATACAATATTATAAATCCTGTTAAAATCCAAAATAACGCGTCCTCTATATAGGTCATAAAATCCGAGGTTTTGATTGTTTTTCTTAATATTCTAAAAAAATCAAATAAGAACCCAATTATAAATCCATTTATTATGAATATTAGGAATAGATATAATTGTGTATTAATCATAATTCCTCCCTATTGCAATACTTATTTAAATATTTTACTAATAATATTACCTTTATTTTTTTCGACTTCTTTGTTGCTGTAAGCCAAATATGAAATATTTCCTTCTACAATTACTTCAGAAGTATCAATACTTAATTTCGTTATTCGAAGTTCTTCGCCTTTGATAGTTAATAATCCTAATTCTGTTTCAACCATAATGACTTGATCATCAAAGCTTAAAACATCTAATACGCCAGAAATACTTAGCTTTCCTCTATTTTCTAGTATTAAATTTTGAACTACAGCTGTATTTATTGTTTTTCTCTCATCAATCGTCATTGTTATACCTCCAAATTTTTATTCTTAATTATATATATTCAGGGGTTGTCTATTTTAGAACTAAATAAAGAAAAGTCCATATTGTTTGTTTAATTCAATACTATAAAAAATAGAATTACTTTATTATTGTAATCCTATTTTTATTACTTATTTATTTACAAATATTTCATTGTGTAATTTTTCTAACATTCTATCACTAACTAAATTTTTAAATGTTATTGAAATTTTACTTTCAGAAACATTGAATTCTAACATTTCTAATTTGTTTTGTTTGATAAAATTTATTGCTTTTACGATTGTTTCTGTATTTCTAATAATTCCGTTGCCAATTATAGATATTCTGGATATATCTTTCTTAATAATACTTTTGATTTCGTCATTCTCTATTTTTTCATCTGATATGACAGTTCCATAATTATCATTAAAGGTTGATTTTGTTATAATTGGGATTTTATATTTTTCTCCTATTTCAATACATCTATTATGCAAAACTTTTGCACCTTCATTAGATAATTGTAACATTTCATCATAAGAAATTTTAGTTAATTTTTTAGTTCCTTTAACCTTGTTTGGATCTGATGAATAGATACCGTCTACATCAGAAAAAATATAACAATTTTTTGCTTTTAAAGCTGCTGCAACAGCAACAGCTGTTGTATCTGAACCACCTCTACCGAAAGTTGTTATATCTAATTTTTCATTAACCCCTTGGAATCCTGTTATAATAACAATATTCCCATTTTTTAACTCTGAACATATCCTTTCTGTATTAATGGTTTCAATTAATGCATCTTGATTGGTATTATTGGTATAAATACCAGCTTGCCAGCCTGTTAAAGATACAGCAGAAAATCCTAAACTATTTAATAGAATACTTAATTTAGCAGCTGACATTTGTTCACCACAACTCACAAGTGCATCTAATTCTCTCTTATTAACTTCTTCTGTTAATTCAAAAGCTTCACTTATAAGCTTATCTGTTGTTTTTCCTTGTGCTGATAAAATAACAACAATGTTCTTATGATTGTTTTTAAAATCAATGATTTTGTTGGCAACGATTTTTAAATTTTCATTATTTGAAACAGAACTACCTCCAAACTTTAATACAATTGTGTCGTCCATCTTGAGCACCTTCTTTATTTAATAATAAAAAGTTAAATTTATTTAAATTTAACTCCTTACTATTATATTCAATTATGTTTAAATATGTCAAATTATTTGCAAAATTTCAAATAACTTTCCATAAAATCATCAATCTTTCCATCCATAACAGCTTCTACATTTCCTACTTCATAATTCGTTCTATGATCTTTTACCATTGTATATGGACAAAATACATAAGAACGAATTTGACTTCCCCAAGCAATTTCTCGTTGTTCTCCCTTTAAATCTTCAATTTTATCTTTATGCTCTTTTTCTTTTAGATCTAATAACTTAGATTTTAACATTTTCATGGCGGTTTCTCTGTTTTGGATTTGAGAACGTTCAGATTGACATGCAACTACAATATTGGTTGGTATATGTGTAATTCTTACAGCAGATGATGTTTTATTAATATGTTGTCCTCCTGCACCAGAAGCTCTATATGTATCAATTCTTAAATCATCTGGATTAATTTCAATTTCAATATCATCTGTGATTTCTGGTAAAACTTCTACAGAAGCAAATGAAGTGTGTCTCCTTCCCCCACTATCAAAAGGAGAAATTCTAACTAATCTGTGTACCCCCATCTCCCCTTTCATATATCCATAAGCATATTCACCAATAATCTCAAAGGTAACACTTTTTATTCCGGCTTCTTCACCTTCTAAATAATCTAATTCTACTACTTTATATCCATTTTTATCTGCCCATCTTGTATACATTCTGTATAGCATTTCTGCCCAATCCTGAGATTCGGTTCCTCCTGCTCCAGGATGAATCGTTACAATAGCATTATTACTATCATATTTACCAGATAATAGAGTTGCAATTCCCAATTTTTCTATTTCTTCTTCTAGAGTCTTTGTATGTTTTATAATATCTTTTGCGATTTCTTCATCAGGTTCTATATTGGTTAGCTCTGTTAATTCATTTAAATTTTGTATTTCATTTTCTATTTTTTTATATTCATTTACTTTATTTTTAATACTTTTAATTTTTCCCAATACCTTATTAGAATGCTTTGTATCTTGCCAAAAGTCTTTTTTTAAAGTTTCTGCTTCTAATTGTTTTAATTCTGTTTCTAGTTTAGAAATGTCAAAGTGACTCACCCAAATCTTGTAGTTTTTCTTCTAAGCTTTTTAGAAGTCTTGAATTTTCTTCTAATTCTAACATTTTATCACACTCCTATCTTCTTTATATTATATTATTTGGTATAAAAAATCAAGTTAATATTAAAAAACCTAGAATAAAAGAAAAGTTATACTTTGTTTAAATTTTACTTTTAAAATGTAGAAAGGGCTATGAGAAAAACTCATAGTCCTTTCTATTATGGTTAAAAAGTTACTAGTTTGTTGTCATGTCAATTTCAACAGAATGATTAGCTTCTTCAGAAGCCTTAAATTCTGGAATATGCTCAAGTCCCATAGCTTTCGCAATAAACATGGTAGGGATGTGTTCAATCATGTTATTGTATTCCATCACCACTTCATTATAATTTTTTCGGGCAATTGTTACAGCGGCTTCAATTCCTGAATATTCATCCATGAATCCTTTGTACAAATCCACAGTTGTAATTTTCGGATAATTTTCTTCAATATCTTTGATTACAATATTAAGAGCTTCATCCGCTTCAAGCATTCCTTCAGTATCTTTTGCTGAAAGTGCTTTATTGTATTGTTTTCGAGCAGCCGTAATTGCATTTATTATATTTTCTTCATGTTCATCTGCGCTTTTTACAATTTCTGCAAGGTTTGGTACTTTGTCAAACCGTGATTGTAATTCCGTTTGAATGTCTGCTTCATATTTTTTTGCCAAGTTTTTCATATCTGTCAGATCGTTTACAGTACTAATGAAATATATTACTGCAAACACAATTGCAAATACAAATGCAACAAAACTAATTAGTAAGCCTTTTTTCATATTGATATTCCTCCATTAATTTTTAAAACTTACCTCCAGCTCCATGGCCGCTGCTATTTCCGCCAAATCCACTATGAAATCCTCCAGAGCTGCCTCCGCTAAAACTACTACCTCCACCATAATGATAATATGATGAACTTTGATGACGCCGACGTTCTTCTTCTTCATAATCATCCTGCATTCTTTTTGCTTTTCTTCTCATATCTCGTATTGTATCGATGTCAGCAGTTACATATTTCTTTTGATCTTCAGATAATCTATCATATGCATTACATACGTGTTTTAGTTTATCTAAAGAATGTCTAGTTACACTAATAGCTAGTGTAGCAAGAATTGTTTCTTGTACTTCTCTTGCGGCTTTTTTATCACGTAAGATCTTTTGTTCTTCTTCATATTTTCTTTGAAGCTCTGAACTCTTAGAGTAAAGTTTTTTTACTCTTCTTACTAGTTCTAACGGGACATAATTTTGTTGCTCATCAGACAAATTTCTATATGCCTCATAAGCATTTCTGAAGTATGACAGATTTTGTCTAGTACATTCCAGTTTGAGAACATTTTTCATTGAGTCCTCGACTTTCTTTGCACAACGTCTATCTGCTTCCTCCTTTTCTTTCGCGAAAATTGCATCAACCTTTTCATCAAGGTCAGGATATGCGATAACAGCCCTTTTATATCTTTCACTTAAATTATACAATTCTTCTTGTATTGCAGATAAGCTTTGCTTAAGAGAATTGTTATCAAACTGTAAGCTTTCGTTTTTACTTTCTTGCTTATTTAAATTATCTTTAAGTGTTTGAATGGTTTTATCTTTCTCTTGCAATTTTCTTTTTCTTTTTAAGAAATACATTCTCAAAGTGACAATTATTATAATGCCACAACCAATAATGCCTACAACACAAAGAATTTTTACAAAAGTTCCACTACTTTTGATATCCTCAAGTTGAGTAGGATTAACGGCGACTTCGTTATCTGCCGATTCAACTTTGCTAGCAATATATTCTATTGTAGCTTCTTGCATCGCGTCAAGACCTTTTTCAAATTCATCATTTTGAAAATATGGAATACCATATTCATCTCTGATCTCCCCACACTTTCGGTCACTTAGATATTTGGTCATATTGTCACCAATTCTAATTTGAATATCTCTCGTTTCCACAGATAGCATAATTAGTACACCCATATTGTTTTTGCCAATCCCATAGTGGTTATACATATCTGTTGTGTATTCAACTGGATCAGCATCTCCAATGGTCTGTACTGTTGTTACGACAACTTGAATACCATCACTATCTTCTGCAAGTGCTACTGCCCGGTCTTGCATTTCTTTCTCAACATTATCATTAATGATGTCTGCAAAATCATTAACGTAAAATTGAGAGGTAGCATCCGGTATATCACTTTCCGCTGCGAAAACCATAGTGGAGAATATAAATATACTCACCAGCATTGACAATAACATACAACATACTTT
This sequence comes from uncultured Clostridia bacterium, assembly GCA_944386365.1. Classification (GTDB taxonomy): domain Bacteria; phylum Bacillota; class Clostridia; order TANB77; family CAG-508; genus CAG-269. Next base: position 221,925 of record CALXAT010000001.1, on the reverse strand, counting down.
TTTTGTTCTTACCATAATCATTTCCTCCTTTAAAAATTTTTTTAGTGGAGGCATGTACCTCCACTAGACTTGATTAACTAGCAAGGTACACTTTTAAAAATGTATGCTAAAAAATATTATAGCATATTTTTCTTATTATTACAAACTTTACATAAAGATCAAATTCATGTTTTTGCTTGTAGCTTAATTTGATAAAAAGGAACTATGTTTCCATAGTTCCTAAAAATAATATTTTAAATTTTTTATTTATACATTCTTTCCATGGCAGTTCTTATATTTCTTTCCACTTCCACATGGGCAAGGATCATTTCTTCCAATTTTTGGTCCTTCATTTCGGATGGTTCTATCAACATCTGTTCCAATTTTTGCTCCTCCATCAACACTATGAATAGCTTCTAATGCTGCTCCTGTAATTTTAACAGTTTCTTGTCTTTTTGCTTCACCTTGTTGACGAATATTCATTAGAATTTTAGTTACATCTACTTTTATGTCTGATACCATTTCATCAAACATTTCCATACCTTCAATTCTGTATTTTACAACAGGGTCCTGTTGTCCATAAGCACGAAGTCCAATACCATTTTTTAATTCATCCATGCTATCAATGTGATTCATCCATTTCTCATCTACGACTTTAAGCATAACAACTCTTTCAAGTTCTCTCATTTCTTCAGAACCAATTTCTGTTTCTTTTTCTGCATATTTTGCATCTGCTTGTTTTACAAGTTCTTCAGAAATTTTTTCAGGTTCAGAAATATGGTCTTTAATATATGCTAGCATATCAATTCCATATGTATTTAAAATATCTTGATTTAAAGCTTCAACATTTACTTCATTGCTTTCTGGTTCTACATACATATGAACTGTAGCATCAGCAACAGAGTTTATCATATCCATTATATTATCATGTATGTTTTCTCCATCTAAAACTTCACGTCTTTGCGCATAAATAATTTCTCTTTGTGCATTCATTACATCATCATATTTTAAAACATTTTTACGAATTGTAAAGTTTCTTCCTTCTACTTTCTTTTGTGCATTTTCTACACCTTTAGATATGAATTTATGCTGTATTGGCATATCTTCGTCAGCACCTAATGAATTGTATACTTTTGTAATCATATCACCGCCAAAGATTTTCATTAAATCATCATCTAATGCAATATAGAATTTAGATTCACCAATATCTCCCTGACGTCCAGCACGTCCTCTTAACTGGTTATCAATTCTTCTTGATTCATGTCTTTCTGTTCCGATAATTTTTAATCCACCAGCATCAATAACTTTTTGTTTTTCTTCTTTAATTTGTTTTTCATATTTATCAACTAACTCTTTAAATTGTTTTCTAGCATTTAATATTTCTTGATCATCTGTTTCATAATATGTATTTGATTCTTCAATTAATTCATGAGGAATTTTCTTTCTGCGCATTTCTTCTTTAGCTAAAAATTCACTATTCCCTCCTAAAATAATATCTGTACCACGTCCTGCCATGTTTGTTGCAATTGTTACTGCTCCAAACTTACCAGCTTGCGCAACAATTTCAGCTTCTTTTTCATGGTATTTTGCATTTAATACCTCATGTTTAATACCTTCTTGTTTTAATAACTTACTTAACTTTTCAGATTTTTCAATTGAAACAGTACCTACTAGAACAGGTTGTCCTTTTTCATGACTTTCTTTGATGCTTCTTACAATTGCTTTAAATTTTGCATTTTCATTTTTATAAATAACATCATTTTCGTCTTTACGAATCATTGGCTTGTTTGTTGGTATTTCTACAACATCTAAGTTATAGATTTCTTCAAATTCAGCTTCTTCTGTCATAGCTGTACCTGTCATACCAGATAATTTGTCATACATTCTAAAATAATTTTGGAATGTAATGGTTGCCAATGTTTTTGATTCATCTGCAATTTTTACATGCTCTTTTGCCTCAATTGCTTGATGTAATCCATTATTGTATCTTCTTCCATACATGATACGACCTGTAAATTCATCTACAATTAAAACTTCTCCATCTTTTACAATGTAATCAATATCTTTTTTCATAACACCATGTGCTCTTAAAGCTTGGTTAACATGATGAACTAATGTTGAGTTTTCTAGGTCATTGAAATTTTCTAGTCCAAAAAATTCTTCTGCTTTTTTTATACCTTTTTGTGTAAGAGATGCAGATTTTGCTTTTAAGTCTACAATATAGTCATATTTTTCATTATCTTCTGCTTGCTCATAATCTTTTACATCTTCTTCAACAATTACTTTTGGTGTTAATTTTCTAACAAAGTTATCCGCTTTTTTATACAAATCAGAAGATTGATTTGCTCTTCCTGAAATAATAAGTGGTGTTCTAGCTTCATCAATTAAAATACTATCGATTTCATCGACAATAGCATAATGTAATCCTCTTTGTACTAATTGGTCTTTATATATAACCATATTATCTCTCAAGTAATCAAATCCAAATTCATTATTTGTACCATATGTTACATCTGCATTATATGCTTCTTGTTTTGCTTTAGGTTCCATACCGCTAATTACTAATCCAACAGACAATCCTAAGAATTTATATAATTTTCCCATCCATTCACTATCTCTTTTTGCTAGGTAATCATTAACAGTAATAACATGTACGCCTTTGCCTTCAAGTGCATTTAGGTATACAGGTAATGTTGCTACTAATGTTTTTCCTTCACCAGTTTTCATTTCAGCGATTCTTCCTTGATGTAAGATAATACCACCTATTAATTGTACATCAAAGTGTCTCATTCCTAAAACTCTTTTAGAAGCTTCCCTAACAACTGCATATGCTTCTGGTAATATATCATCTAATGATTTACCATCTGCCAATTGTTTTTTAAAGTAATCTGTTTTTCCTCTTAACTCTTTATCTGTTAATTTTGACATTTCTTCTTCAAGGGCATTTATTTTATTGACCAAAGGTCTTACTCTTTTTACTTCTTTTTCACTATATGTTTTAAATAATCCCATTATTAATCTGTCCTCCTAAGTTTATTTTTTACTTTGTTACTATATCACTAAAATCTATTTTTATCAAGTATTTTGAAAGCATTTATCCGAAAATAAAAAATATATTTAGCATAATGGATTTTTTAATACATATATTTTAATAACAAAATTTATTTTAGGAAGGATTTTTTTATGTTTATATATAATTTAAAAATAAATGGTAGTAAAGTCTTTAAATATTTTTTTACTGGAATTGTCGTTTTTATCATTGTCATTTTGATTTTTGTTAGTATAAAACTATTTATGGGAGCAAAAAATAGTAAAGATGTTTCTAGTTGTATGCCACAAAGCGATATTTCTGTTATTTCTACGAAAAATTATACCAATGTACTAAAAGCTGTTCATGAAAACATAGATAATTATGTCGGAATAAAAATTCAATTTACAGGATATGTTTATCGTGTTTTAGATTTAACAGATACTCAATTTATTTTAGCAAGAGATATGATTATCTCTTCTGACTATCAATATGTAATTGTAGGATTTCTTTGTGAATATGAACATGCCCAAGATTTTGCAAATAACACATGGGTAGAATTAACTGGTGAAATTACAAGAGGCAACTATCATGGCGATATGCCTATTGTGAAAGTAACAAATATAAGAACAGTTGACAAACCAAATGAAGAATATGTATATCCTCCAGATGATACATATATTCCTACAAATGGTGTACTATAGAAGTAAAAAAACATACAACTCTAATGTGGGGTTAGACTCTTATCCGTTGTATTTGCACCTAGGTGCTTTTTAGAAGCATATTTTTATACCATGATCAAACTTTAAGTAAAACTACAGGCGTTTTTATTTACTTTATCGACAAATTGTGATATCATATGTATATGATTTTAATTTCGGAGGTAAATAATGAAAGAAAATGAATTAATTTTAATCTTAGACTTCGGTGGACAATACAATCAATTAATTGCAAGAAGAGTTAGAGAATGTAATGTGTATTCTGAAGTAGTACCATATAACATCTCTATTGAAAAAATCAAAGAGAAAAATCCCAAAGGTATCATCTTTACCGGTGGACCTGCTAGTGTTTATGGTGAAGATTCCCCTAAATGTGCTGAAGGGATTTTTGATTTAGGCATTCCTATTTTAGGAATTTGTTATGGTATGCAATTGATGACTTATACTTTAGGTGGAAATGTATCAAGAGCAAACACAAGAGAATATGGAACAACAAAAGTAACAATAGATAATACCTCTTCCCTATTTCAGGGATTTGAAACTACGAATGATTTCTTAATGAGTCATACCGATTTTGTATCAGAAGTACCAAATGGATTCAAAAATATTGGTTCAACAGACCATTGTCCCAATGCTGCAATGGAGAATGTAGAAAAAAAACTATATGGTATTCAATTTCATCCAGAAGTAAACTTATCTGTAAATGGAACACAAGTTATTAAAAACTTTTTATTTAGTATTTGCGGTTGTTCTGGAGATTGGCAAATTTCTTCTTTTGTAGAAGATAGTATTAAAACTTTAAAAGAAAAAATCGGAGATAAAAAAGCTTTATGTGCATTATCTGGTGGTGTAGATTCTTCTGTTGCTGCTGTATTATTACATAAAGCAATTGGTAAAAACTTAACTTGTATCTTTGTTGATCATGGTTTACTTCGTAAAAACGAAGGTGATGAAGTTGAAGAAGTATTTAGAAATCAATTTGATATTAATTTAATTAGAGTCAATGCCAAAGATAGATTTCTAAAAAAACTTGCTGGTGTTACTGACCCAGAAAGAAAGAGAAAAATTATTGGTGAAGAATTTATTAGAGTTTTTGAAGAAGAAGCAAAAAAAATCGGAACAGTAGACTTTTTAGTTCAAGGTACTATCTACCCTGACGTAATTGAAAGTGGCTTAGGAAAAAGTTCTGTTATAAAAAGTCACCACAATGTTGGAGGTCTTCCAGATTATGTTGATTTTAAAGAAATTGTAGAACCTTTAAGAAATCTATTTAAAGATGAAGTTAGAAAAACAGGTTTAGAACTAGGTATACCAGAAAACTTAGTATTTAGACAACCATTCCCTGGACCAGGACTAGCTATCAGAGTTATTGGTGATATCACAGAAGATAAACTAGATATATTAAAAGAAGCTGACAGTATTTTTAGAGAAGAAATTGCAAATGCTGGACTTCATAAATCAATCAACCAATATTTTGCAGTATTAACAAACTTAAAATCTGTTGGTGTTATGGGTGATGAAAGAACTTATGATTATACAATTGCCTTACGTGCAGTAGAAACTACAGATTTTATGACAGGTGTATGGAGTAAAATTCCTTATGAAGTATTAGAAAAAGTTTCTTCTAGAATTGTTAATGAAGTAAAACATGTAAACAGAGTTGTTTATGATATTACTTCAAAACCACCTGCAACAATTGAATGGGAATAATATTTTGGAACGTTTGGGACATGCCAAAACGTTCCTATTTTTTATCAAAAATTGTTTTAAATACACCTTGATCTATTAAATTTGCAAATATATTTTTAATAATAATTAAAACAATCGGTCCCAATAATAATCCAATAACACCAGTTATCTTAAACCCTGTATACATAGCAATAAGTGTAAATATAGGATGAACACCAATGTTTTTACTAACTAATTTGGGCTCTAAAAATTGTCTCACAATTGACATGATAATAAATAAAGTAATAATAGCAATTCCTAATGATAAATCACCATTTAGTCCGGAAATAATTGCCCATGGTATCATAACTGTTCCTGAACCTAAAATAGGAAGAGCATCTACAAACCCAATAAAAAGCGCCATTAATAAAGGGTATGGGACATTAAATCTTAAAAAAGATAATATATATAATCCTATTAAAGAAATTATAAATGATACAAGGATTAATGTTACTTCTGCTTTTAAATATCCGCCTAATGTTTGTATTAGATCTTTTAAATGATTTGTTAATCTTTTTACCCATACTTTTGGTAAGTGATATTCTATTTGATCTAAAATGTAAATTTTATCAACACAAATAAAATATAAAGCCAATATTGTAATGCCAACACATATTCCAATTTCGGGTATTTTTGTAACAATATTAATTAACCCATTTAAAGCATTCCTAAGCCAATTTGATAGTGTTTGTAAAAAATCGCCACTAGATTCTTGTACAACCATTAATATTTCATCTGATAATTTGATTTTGTCAAAATGAAATTGCGCAATAAATTTTTGAATTTGCATAGAAGCTTTATCAACATAATCATTTAGTCCTTGTAATAAACTTGAAGACTCTGAAAATAATGTGATAATAATCCAACTCAAAATGCCTAATATAATAACAGATACAATGACAAAAATAATAATGGAACTAGTCCTTCTGGTTAATTTTGTTTTTCGCATTATAAATTTTATAAGTGGTTCAATCATTAATGAAATAATAAATGCTACCAAAAACGGCATATAAAAAATAGATAACTTTAAGGCTAAATATACACCAATTATTAGTAATATAACATATAGAATGTTTTTCACAACTCTTGTCCAATATGGTATATTTATAATCATTTCTTCTCTCCTTATATTTTTTTGAGAAATATTACGAATTTTTATAACATAACCGTAATTCTTTTTTATTATTTATTATATGTATCCTATCATTTTATATACTTATATAATCGTAAAAAGCAGTAGAATATCAAATGAATTCTACTGCTTTTTATAAAGTTATTCTGCATTTTTATTTGTATCACAATCACAAATATCTTCGAATGTAATACAAATTTCCCTATCATCTAATGCACTTCTATTTTGTGCAATATCTCCTAATGTTAATATACCTATCACTTTTTTATTATTATCACAAACAGGTAATCTTCTTATTTTGTTTGTTCCCATTTTATTTTCCGCATTGACCATATCTTCATTTTCTTCACAAGTACATACATTTGTTGACATGATATCACTTACAGGTGTTGTCTTAACATCTTTATCACAAGCAATACTTCTTAAGATAATATCTCTATCGGTTACAATACCACATAAACAATTATTTGCATCACAAACAGGTATAGATCCAATATGATTTTGACACATCAATTTTGCAACTTCATTTATTTTTGTTTCTGGTTTAACGCAACATACATCTGTACACATACAATCTTTAACTTTCATTTTCTTTACCACCTTTCAAAATTTCTCATATTTATTTTTTGCATTTTTTGAATTTCTATTCATTTTTAATTTTGAAAAATTGGTAAAATTTTCATTTTTAAATGTTTAATATTCATATATATCATATAGTGGTTGCTCATAATTTCTAGGCATAATTGGTGGTCTCATTGGCGGACGTGGTGGACGATTATATGGTGGTCTTTGCGGAAAATGATGACTTGGTCTTCTTAATAGCTCTCTAATTAATAAGATTTTAATTAAATCCCTTAAATTATTGTTTCTTGGGCTTCTTTTGTCTTGTGTTTCTGGACTTCTGTTTTCGGCTGCTTGCTTTTCAGGAAATTTCTTTTGGACTTCATCCTTATGTACTTCATTTCTGCTTTCTGTTTGATTACTGTTCGTTGTAGTTACAGCATTTCCTAAATTGATATTAACATTAATTTGATTACTATCTTCTAATGCCGAATAAATTTCGTCTGTCATTTGTTCAATTTCTTCCCTACTATTTACTCTCATATTTGATTCACAAGCTTTTTTTACCATTGGATATATAATTTTATATATCTCTGGATAAAATTCTTCTAAATTGTTTCTTATATTTACTTGTGATGGATTTGGATATTCATTTTGATACATTTGATTTTGATTAAAATTAGTTGTATTCGGATATCCCAAAATACTTCTTATGTACTCTTCATAATTGTTATCATACATAACGATTCCTCCTTATTTATTTTATACAAGATATGTTGATAAACTCTAAATGGTGCATATAATTTAACTTTTTCGTTATATTATGATATAATGTATGTATATACAAAAACGGGCTACTCTAAAAAGGAGGAATGTTATGACTATGCATTGCCATTATATTGAAGATATCTTAAGGAGTTGGACATATTTAAAAACTGCTCCTGATAGATTAAAACAACAGGTAGCTGAAAATATTCAGCAGTTTGCTAGCAGTAGATTTCAATTTTCCTCTGAAGAAATGAAGATTATACAGGAATCTAAAAATTTTCTTTATCAAGCAATAGATTAAGGAGTGGTGATAATGGATCCAATTGAACAATTAGTTAGCAGATGGGAAATTGCTTGTCAGGAAGGTGATTCCCAGGAAAAATACAGAGCAGCAACATTGCTTTGTAAACTTGAAGAAGAAAACCGCACGAAAATGCGGTTCTCAAGCAACGAAAAATTAGTGTTTCAAGAAGCCAGATTTTTTCTTGGAAAATAGGATAGTTAGTAGCCCTGTATATGAAAGAGGAGCCAGCACTTGGACTCCTCTATTTTTTATTATAAATAATTCATTGTGATCATATTTTTTATTTATTCATTTTCTACTTTTAATTTTCTTACTAAGGTTTTAAATTGATTTCCTCTATCTGCAAAATTTTTAAACATATCAAAACTAGCACTAGCAGGTGAAAATAAAACGACATCTCCAACAGATGCATTCTTTCTAGCAACTGAAATGGTTTCTTCTAAATTTTCACACATATAAATATCTAAACTTTTATTTTCTTTTTCTAATTCTTTTTTTACTACTTCATATATCTTTCCAGAAGTTTGACCAATTAAAATTAATGTTTTAACTTTATCTACAATTGGCTTTGCAAGTGGTGTATAATCTAGATTTTTGTCATATCCTCCTGCAATTAAAACAATATTTTCTTTAAAAGCATTAATTCCAGATGAAGTTCTAGATGGAGAAGAACTTGCAGAATCATTATACCATTTAACACCATCAATTTCTTCTACAAATTCAATTCGGTGTTCTACTGGTTTAAATTCTTTTATAGCTTTTACAGCTGTTTCTATATCCACTAGAGTTGCAGTTGCTGCAATTGCGGTTGCAATGTTTTGATAATTATGATTTCCTCTTAAAATCACATCTTCTGTATTCAAAATATGTTTTCTAACCTTATCATCACATTCTTTTATAACATCTTCATCAACAATATATCCATTATCTAATTTTGTTTTACTGCTAAAGAATATAACCTTTCCTTTTGCTTCCTCAGCACATTTTCTAGTTATTTCATTATCATAATTTAAAACCAAAATTCCATTCTCATCTTGATATTTAAAAATATTTTTCTTACTATCTATATATTCTTGATAATCTTTATGTATATTTAAATGATTTGGAGTTATATTAGTAATAACAGCGATTTGTGGACTAATTTCCATTCCCATTAATTGAAAACTACTTAATTCTAGAACAACAATATCTTCAGGTGTAATTTCTGGTAATTTGGTAAATAATGGTGTTCCAATATTACCACCTAAAAATGTTCTATATCCTGCTTTTTGCAAAATATGATTAATTAAACTTGTTGTTGTTGTTTTTCCATCACTTCCTGTAACACCAATCATTTTTGCTGGACACATTTCCATTAATAATTCTACTTCTGTTGTTACTAAGGCTCCCCTATTTGCTTCTTCTACTAGTTCAGGCTTTGTTGGCAAACAACTAGGTGAGCGAAAAATAACATTAAAATTCTTTAAATGTTGCAAACACTCTTTTCCAAAATGGATCATAAATCCATAATTAGTAATTTTTTCAATAATGTCTCTAGGAATTTTATTATATTCTCTCTCATCAAAAATAGTTACATTTGCCTTTTTTTCATATAAATAATCTAAAAGTGGTAAATTACTAACACCTAATCCTATTATGGCCACTTTTCTATATCTTATGTAATCATTAAATTCATTTAATTTTTCATTGTTATAACACATTTGTCAAATCCTCCTATTTATGAATGAACTTTTCTTATATCTGGTATTATATATCAATTATATAAAAAAAACAAATAATGGGTGAATATTTTTTTATAGATTCGCACAAAATAGTAATATATTTTGAGGAGGTGCTGATATATGAGTAAGAAAAATAAAGAAAATAAAAATAATAATAACAATTCAAATAACCAAAACAAAAATAATGAAAGACAAAATAACAATAACAAATAACATTTTTATTTAAAGACATAAATTATAATAATTAATAACCAAAAAGAGACAATTTTAAATTTAAATTGTCTCTTTATACATATTTTTATTTTGTTCCAAATATTCTATCTCCTGCATCTCCTAATCCTGGTACAATATATCCTTTATCATTTAATTTTTCATCTATGCAAGCTGTATAAATTTTTACATCTGGATGTTCTTTTTTTAATCTTTCGATTCCTTCTGGTGCTGACAAAATACATAAAAATTTAATCTTTTTAACACCATCTTTTTTTAACATTTGAATTGTATCTGCTGCTGATCCTCCAGTTGCAAGCATTGGGTCTAAGATAATAGCTTCTCTTTTGGCAATATCTTTTGGCATTTTATAATAATATTGTACAGGTTCTAAAGTCTCCTCATTTCTATATAGTCCGATATGTCCAATTTTTGCATTTGGAACAATTTTTAATAATCCATCTAACATACCTGTTCCTGCTCTTAAAATTGGTACAAATGCATAATTATCTTCATCTAAAACTCTAGCCTTCATTTTACAAATTGGTGTTTCAATTTCTGTTTCTTTTAATTTGGCATCTTCTAACGCATGATAACATAATAAAGTTGCTATCTCTCCAATAATTTCTCTAAATTCTTTTGTTCCTGTGTTTTTATTTCTAATAATAGATAACTTGTGTTCTACTAAAGGATTATTTAATACCGTTACATTGTTGTTTTTATCCTCTTTCATTTCTTCCATTACATTTGCCTCACTTTCATATGGAATTTCTTTTTTATCATCCTCTTTAATTTCATTACGCTTTTCTGCTTTATCTTGATCATCTTCTTTTTCATCTGGTAATAATAAATTTAATAAAATACCAATAATAGCTGCTAAACTCATTCCTGAAATAGTTACTGATAAATCTCCATGAATAATAGAGATAGCTGCTCCTCCTAATCCTAAAACCAACATTGTAGATGCTACCACAATATTTTTAGATTTTCCAAAATCAATTTTGTTTTCAATTAATACTTTTAAACCATTTACAGAAATAAATCCATATAGTAATAAAGATACGCCTCCTAAAACGGCGTCTGGAATTGTTGATACTAATGCTGTAAATTTTCCTAAAAATCCTAAACAAATAGCAATGACTGCTGCTAAGCCGATTACCCATACAGATGCTACCTTTGTCATTCCAACAACAGAAGTATTTTCGCCATATGTCGTATTGGCAGGTCCTCCTAAAAATCCTGCAACAAATGTTGCCAATCCATCTCCCAATAAGGTTTTATCTAGTCCTGGATCCTTTAATAAATTTTTTCCAATAATCGTACTTAATGCTGTATGGTCACCAATATGTTCTGCTATTGTTACTAAAGAAATTGGTACAATGGTCAATAATGCTGAGAAATTAGGAGTATAATTCAAAAATGGTATTACAAAGCTTGGCATACTAAAGAAGCTAGCTTCTAATACTGGTGCAAAATCAACCAATCCAAAACAGATTGCTGATACATAACCTACTACAATTCCTACTAAAAATGGGATGATTTTTAAAAATCCTTTTCCTCTTACCATAACAACTGCAGTTACTAAAAAAGTAATTAATGCAACAGCTATACATCTCCAATCAATTTGTGTTCCAGTTCCTAATCCTACTTGCGAAATGGCATTTGGTGCTAAACTTAGTCCTATGATCATAATCATTGGTCCAATAACAACTGGTGGTAACAATTTGTCTATCCATTTTTTACCTGCAAAATGGATAATAGTTGCAAAAATAACATAGACAAGTCCTACTGCCATAACACCAACCATAGCGCCTGAGATACCACCTTTTACATATGCTGCCGCTAGTGGTGCAATAAACGCAAAAGAACTTCCTAAATATACTGGTGATCTTCCTTTTGTACATAAAATATAAATTAATGTTCCAATTCCTGATGTTACCAACGCTACAGGAATCGTAAGTACGGTTTCACCTGCTGCTGTGTTTACCATGATTGGAACTAAAATGGTTGCTCCAAACATGGCAAATACATGCTGCAGCGCTAAGATAATCCATTTACCAACCGTTGGTTTTTCGTTTACATCTAAGAGTAATTTTTTTGTTTGTTCCATAAAACGCCTCCTTCTATTTTCTAAGTAAGTATTTTTTTACAAAAAAATATCAATTCGAAAAGAATTGATATAAACACTTACCTTATTAATTTAAAAATTGGGAACGCAAAATAAACAATATTTCTATTGATATTACTTGTTTTTAATCTTGTAATATTTTCTACAAATTTTGTCATTTTTCTTACACCCTTTCTTACTATATACCATTTATCAAAAAGTTGCAATAGGAAATAAATAATTTTCATGGTTTTATTATATTTTTAATAATTTACAAATTAAAACTTATCAATAGTATAATTTATATACATGCCGTACCCCCCAGAGAAATCTTCATCTCTCTGGGGGGACTTTAGTAGGTTTAATTTTTTTCGATTTCTTCAGCAGCCACAATGATAAGCTGCTTATAAAGCTTATCACATGAAAACTGCCGTTTCATAATCTCACCTACCTCGAGCTTCTTCAGCTCATCTTTTACTTCTTTTACAGTTGGCCAGAAGTCAGCCATTTCTTTGGCCTGAAGTGCTACATCCAGGCAAGTTTTAATCGCCCGAATGGCATCATTATATGCCGTAACTGTTGCACTTTGAAACAACTGTTCCTCGAACTCCATTAATCTAGCTGCGAGGATGGTTAATTTTTCAGCTCTTGTTTTCATTTCTTTTACCTCCATAATAAAAATAATCTGGAGGTTTTACACAGCCCCTCCAGAAAAAATTCAATAAATTTCTCCTGTACTTTGCTGTGTAAGCACATTAGATAAGTATATTATACTATTAATTATCAAAAAAAGCAATATTTTATAATAGCAAGAACTCCCAGTATATAGGGAATTTTTACGATTTAAAAATATCGCTTTTTCCTGACAATTGCACAATAAATTTTTATTAAATATTATATTTTTTTCTCTTTGTATAGGTTGTATGTAACAATCTTTCTGCTATTTCACTTCCTGGTTTTTCTAAGAAATCTTTATATAATTTTTTCATAAATGGATTTTCATGTGATTTTCTTACAATACTTCTTTCATCAATTGTATATAAAGCATCCGCTCTTAACTTTCTAACATCTACTTCTGCTCTTACCTTAGAACTCTTAATTGGTTGACCACCACCCATGATACAACCTCCTGGACAAGCCATAATTTCAACAAATTGATAATTGGCTTTACCAGATTTAATCTCTTCTAATATGGTTCTAGCATTTGCTAATCCACTTGCTGCAACAACATTAATATCTTTTCCTGCAATATTAATGGTTGCTCTTTTAATGCCTTCCCCGCCTCTTACTTGTTCAAAATCAATTTTAGGTAGGTCTTCTCCTGTTAAAGTATCTTGTGCTGTTCTTAAAGCTGCTTCCATAACGCCACCAGTTGTTCCAAAAATAGCACCTGCACCACTTGCTTCTCCAATAGGGCTATCAAAATTGCTATCTTCTAGTTTTTCAAATTCAATGTTTGCTTGTTTTATCATTCTGGCAAGTTCTCTAGTTGTAATAACATTATCTACATCATATAAGTTATCTTCCATCATTTCTGGTCTTTGCCTTTCAAATTTCTTTGCAATACATGGCATAACAGAAACAACATAAATTTTCTCTGGATCTAACCCTTCTCTATTTGCATAATAGGTTTTTAATATTGCTCCAAACATTTCATGAGGAGATTTACAACTAGATAAATGTGGTAATAATTCTGGATAATTCATTTCTATGTATTTTACCCAACCTGGACTACAAGATGTAATCATTGGCAAATGATCATTTTTTGTGAATCTTTCTATAAATTCATTAGCTTCTTCCATAATCGTGAGGTCAGCACCTGTATTGGTATCAAATACTTTATCAAATCCCAAACGTTTTAATGCAGTTACCATCTTTCCTACTACATTTGTGCCAATTGGCATGCCAAATTCTTCTCCAAGAGCAACTCTAACTGCAGGAGCTGTTTGTACAATAACAGTTGTATCTGGGTCTTTTAATTTTACCCATACATCATTAATGGTTTCTTTTTCATGCAAAGCACCTGTTGGGCAAGCTTCTATACATTGACCACAAAATGTACAGTTAACATCATTTAAACTATGGTCTCCAACGGTTGATATACAAGATTCAAAACCTCTATTAATACAATCAATAGCACCAATTTTTTGTACATTTTTGCATGCTGCTACACATCTTCTACATAAAATACATTTATTAAAATCTCTTACAATAGATGGTGATAAATCATCAATTTTATGTTTTGTTCTTTCTCCTTCAAATTCAATATTTAAAACATTAAATTTAGTTGCTAATACTTGTAACTCACAATTTCCTGAACGTGTACATGTTAGACAATCTTTTGCATGGTTTGAAATTATTAAATCTAATATGACGTGTCTTGCTTCTAATACATTTGGTGTATGTGTATGTACAACCATACCTTCTTCTACGGTTTGTATACAAGAAGTTGCAAATCCCCTTCTTCCTTCTACTTCTACAATACACATTCTGCAATCTCCCACTTCATTGATATCTTTCAAATAACATAAAGTTGGTATATCAATTCCTGCTTTTTTTGCAGCATGTAGTATTGTTGTTCCCTTCGGTACACTTATTTTTTGATTGTCAATTGTTAAATTAACCATTTCTTTTTCCATATCCACATCTCTCTTTCTTCTAACTATTATTAAATTTCATCTTCTACATCCATGTCATACTCAATTGGTTCTTGATTTAGCAATTCTCTTTGTTCTTCTGTCAAATATCTTTTGTTTATAATAATATCCATCACAAATTTGTCAAAATAATTGTCATTCATTATATAATATCCATTTGGTTTTTCATCTGGTCCCGCACCATAACTATCTTCTACTTTCCATCTTTGTACATGGTTATCTTTTATGTTGGCTCCTGTAATTACCATTGAATGTGATGAATGAATTTCTGAAAAATCCAACCCTTCTTTTTTGTCTAGTGAATATATATCTAATGTTTTCTCATAATTGTAAATTCTTGTATCCAAAATTCCTTGCTTTTCATATACACACTTATTTGCAATATCAAGACTAACATATACAGGTACACCATCTTTTAGTTGTTCTATAGCACATTTTTTTAAATCTTCTATTGGTAAATTTAGGAATTGTCTATAACTATTTTTATACACATTTCCGAAATATTTTAATCGATATACTTTATTGTATTCTTTGCTATACATTGGCATATTGGCAATAGATACAAAATCATCTAAGTTTAGTGTCAAGTATTGATTTTTAAAATCTATTGGTGTTAATTGTTTTTGTGATATATATGTTCCATTTTTATCTTTATATTCTAAATCAAATATGATTGGTGGTTCACCTAAGATTTTAGATAAAAATATGTAATTTTGTTTTATATACTCTTTTGTCAAATTTCTTAATTCTTCTTTACTTTTTCCTTGTTTCTTTTCTTTTAGTATATGAATCACATCTTTTTTTACTTTCTCTCTAAATATACGAGAAATTTTTACACCATCTTCTCCTTCTTTTGGATTTGGCATATAAGAATATGGTACAATTCCATATTTTTTTATAATACTTGCAAACCATTCATAAAATCCTGCTTCTGTAACACAATCTTTTAAAAGTTTTTCTTGTTTTATATATTCTAAAGTTGTATTTTCAATAGGTATATTGATAATATTTTCATAGACGGTATTCGATTTTTCTAATTTATCAAAGAAAGCAATGTAATTGCTTGATAGTTCAAATTTCATTAAGTCCATATTTAAATTTTCTGCCATATTATATTGAATCATATTCATTCCTGCATATATCCAACATTTCCAGCTTTCTTTTTGGTCATATCGTTTTGTATCTGGAAGTTCAATATTGAAAACTGATTGATTCTCTATCACTATATCTCTATCTAAGCAAGCATTTTCTAGCCCATTTGTTGTTATCGCATTTTCAATCATTTTATTAGTTGGATCAGCATTGTATTCTTTGGAAAATGTTTTTATATCTTCTAATGTTATATTCATTTTTCCTCCCCTAATTAGATAATATCTAAAGCTATTTTTTCACAGGTCTGTCCCTTTTGTTTCATTTTGAAACAATTTGACACGTCCCTAATTTCCAATCGCATGGAATGGACAACTTGCAATACATGTACCACATTTAATACATTTTTCTTGATTGATAATTCTTTTATCTCTTCCTGAACCATCTATGGCATTTACTGGACAATGTTTTTGACATAACCCACAACCTTTACATTTTTCTTCATTAATCGTAATTTTTGCCATTGCTTTACATTCTAATGTTCTACATTCTTTTTGAATAGCATGTTGTCTAAATTCTTCCCTAAAGTATTTTAAAGTACTAATAACTGGATTTGGTGCTGTTTGTCCTAATCCGCAAATACTAGCTCTTTGAATATTAGCTGCTAGTTTTTCTAGTTTATAGATATCTAATTCGTCTCCTTCTCCATTGCATAGTCTCTCTAAGATTTCTAGCATTCTTTTTGTTCCAATTCTACATGGTGTACATTTTCCACAGCTCTCACTTACGGTAAAGTCTAGATAGAATTTAGCTAAAGCTACCATACATTTGGTATCATCCATAACAATTAAGCCACCAGATCCCATCATAGAACCAATTTCTTTTAAAGATTCATAGTCAATCGGTGTATCTAGATGTTCTTTTGGTATACATCCTCCTGAAGGTCCACCTGTTTGGGCAGCTTTAAAATCTCTTCCATTTGGAATTCCGCCACCAATGTCATAGATAATTTCTCTTAAAGTCGTTCCCATTGGTACTTCTACTAATCCAATATTGTTAACATTTCCACCTAGCGCAAATACTTTTGTTCCTTTTGAGGTTTCTGTTCCAATTGAAGAATACCATTTTGCTCCTTTTAATATGATTTGTGCAATATTGGCATAGGTTTCTACATTATTAATTAAAGTTGGTTTTCCCCATAATCCTGATTGTGCTGGATATGGTGGTTTTACTCTTGGCTGTCCTCTTTTTCCTTCAATAGATTCTAGTAAAGCTGTTTCTTCACCACAAACGAAAGCACCTGCCCCTAATCGAATTTCAATATCAAAGCTAAAATCTGTTCCAAAAATGTTTTCTCCTAATATTCCATATTCTCTTGCTTGATTTATTGCAATTTTTAATCTTTGAACTGCAATTGGATATTCTGCTCTAACATAGATATATCCTTTGTTTGCTCCAATGGCATATCCTGCAATTTCCATAGCTTCTAGTACAGAATGCGGATCTCCTTCTAAGATACTTCTATCCATGAAAGCACCTGGGTCACCTTCATCTGCATTACAAACCACATATTTTTGGTCTCCAACAGAGGCTTTTGTAAGCTCCCATTTTTTACCTGTAGGGAATCCTGCACCGCCTCTACCTCTTAAGCCTGAATCTTTTATAACATCAATGACTTCATCTTGCGTTATTTCTTTTAGTACTTTTTCCAATGCTTTATATCCATCAAATGCTATGTATTCATCAATTTCTTCTGGATTCACAACTCCACAATTTTTAAGAGCTATTCTTTTTTGTTTTTTATAAAAGTTTAATTCATCTAGGCTATTGACAACTGTTCCGTCAATATCTTTACAAAGTAATCTTTCTACTCTTTCCCCTTTTATGATATGGGTATCAATAATTTCCTCACAATCCTCTGGTGTTACTAATGCATAAAAAGTATCTTCCGGTCTAATGATAACGATAGGACCTTTTGCACAAAGACCAAAACAACCTGTTTTGATAACTCTTACATTGCTTATATTTTTTTCTTTTAAAATTCTTCTGAAATTTTCTAAAATTTGTGGTGATTTTGAAGAAGTACAACCTGTACCATGACAAACTAAAATATGTTTTTCTCTGGTGTCTGCTTTGGTATTAACTCTTAAATCTAACTCTTTTCTTTTTTCTTCTCTTATTTTATGAATTTCTTCTAGACTCTTCATACTTTCCTCCTTATTAAAATTTTAGATACTCTTATGCTTTTTTTGCTTCATTCTTTTGATCATTTAAAATCTCATCTAAAACTTCGTCTAATTTTTTTACGGTTGCTTTTCCATATACTTCACCATTTACAGTAAATACTGGTGCTAAGCCACAAGCACCAACACATCTTGTTTCTTCAATAGAAAATAAACCATCTTTGGTGGTTTCACCAGATTCTATTTGTAATCTATCTTTTAATCTGTCCATTATCCTTTGAGAACCTTTTACATAACATGCTGTTCCCAAACATACTGCAATATTATATTTTCCTTTAGGTTTTAGGGTAAATCTCGAATAAAAAGTTATGACTCCATAAATTTCTGCCATTGGAACATTTAAAAATTCTGAAAGTTCTTTTTGTGCATTTTGGGGAATATATCCATAATGCTCTTGTACCTCATTTAACATTTGAATTAAATTGTCTTTAATTGGTAAATACTCTTGAAATAATTTTTCCATAAATTCATCTCTTTTTGAATTACCACATTGACATTTGTTTTCACTCATTTTAATACCTCCTCGTATATTATTATTAGGTAATTACATAGATTATATCAAACTGACATTTTTTATACAAGTTTTTTTCTGTTTTTATATTGACTTTTTTGTCGAAACATGTGACAATTTAATCGTAAAGTTACGAAAGGGGGATTTACTTATGGGATATTATGATTATTATTCTTCTTATCCAAGTTATTATGACTATTATGATTATGGATATGCAACAGATGCATCTGCATTTACAGCTTTAGGAGCTGTTTTAGGAGCATTTTTAGGTATTGCTCTTATTATTGTTTCAGTCATTGCTATTTTACAATTAGCTGGTATGTGGAAAGTTTTCACAAAAGCTGGTGAAAAAGGATGGAAATGTATTATACCTATCTATAACCTAGTCATATTATTTAAAATTTCTGGACTTTCACCATGGATAATCTTTGGATATTTGGCAGGAATTATTCCATTTGTTGGATGGCTAGTATGTTTAGGCATTACAATTTATCAATGTAATTCTTTGGCAAAAGCATTTGGTAAAGATGTCGGATATACCATTGGGTTATTATTTCTACCAACCATTTTTTATATGATATTAGGCTTTGGTAAAGCAGAATATGTTGGAAATGCAACAGTCTCAACCGGAAGCACTTATCAAGGTGATGGAATTGTAAATATTTCAGAAAAGCCAAAAGATGAACCGCCAACAAATAATGATGAGGATAATGCTAATTTATAAAAATGTCGAATTTTGTAAATGAAAAATAGAGGTAAAAACCTCTATTTTTTTGACTATTTTGCTATTTTGTAGTATAATTAAATTTAAGATTTGTATAGATTTGCTGTGTTTTCGCATCGGAGAAAGGAGTGATTTCCGATGGACAAATATTTATACCGCAAAGTCATGACAGATAATACAGGTTGTCTGTATATGAAATTCAACTTAGATGAGGCAGAAACTTCTCATCTGAAAAAACTTGGTGTATACTGTATGCCATCTGACGATGGTACACAGATGGTTGGAGTTTTTCAATTGAGAGCATTGTTCTCAAGATAAAATTTCTGTAACCCGTAAATCTGCACAACAAATCATATAAATTCCCCTTGGAGATTTCCAGGGGCTTTTTTATTGTATTTTATCTAATTATCTTCAATCAATTTTTCCAATTCTTTTATCTTGTCACGTAATTCTGCAGCTTTTTCAAATTCCATTTCAGCTGCATATTTTAGCATTTCATCTGTTAGTTTTGTAATAGTGTCTTTTATATCTTCTTCTTTTTCTAATTTATATTCTACACCTATATCATCTGTAATGGTAACTCTAATAGAATCACGTACAGATTTTCTAATAGTTTTTGGTGTGATATGATGCTCTTTATTATAGGCTTCTTGTATTTTTCTTCTTCTATTGGTTTCTGAAATGGCTTTTTCCATACTTTCTGTTAATTCATCTGCATACATAATAACCGTACCATCTGTATTTCTTGCCGCTCTTCCAATCGTTTGTATTAAAGATCTCTCTGAACGTAAGAACCCTTCTTTATCTGCATCTAATATAGCAACCAAAGATACTTCGGGAATATCCAAACCTTCTCTTAATAGGTTTATACCAACCAAAACATCAAATTCTCCTAATCGCAACTTTCGAATAATTTCCATTCTTTCTAGCGTTTTCGTATCGGAATGCATATAATTTACTTTAATATCTAATCCTTTTAAATAATCTGTTAAATCTTCTGCCATCTTTTTTGTTAAAGTTGTTACTAAAACTCTTTCATTTTTTTCTACTCTGATACGTATTTGCTCTAGTAAATCATCTATTTGATTGGTGACTGGTTTTACTTCTATCTTAGGATCTAATAATCCTGTTGGTCTAATAATTTGTTCAACAACATTTTCTTTGCTATGTTCTTTCTCATAATCCCCTGGTGTCGCACTAACAAATATGACTTGATTTAATTTCTTTTCAAATTCTTCAAATTTTAAAGGTCTATTATCAAAAGCAGAAGGTAATCGGAATCCATATTTAACCAAAGATTCTTTTCTCGAATGATCTCCGTTATACATCGCTCTTACTTGTGGAATGGTTGCATGTGATTCATCGATTAATAACAAGAAATCTTTTGGAAAATAATCAAATAAGGTATATGGTGGACTTCCTGGCTTTCTTCCACTAATATGTCTAGAATAGTTTTCAATTCCTGAACAGAATCCTGTTTCTTTCATCATTTCAATATCAAAATTAGTTCTCTCTTCAATCCTTTGTGCTTCAATTAACTTATTATGATCTTTGAAATATTTTATTCTTTCGTCTAATTCTTCTTCAATCGTTGTAATAGCTCTTTCCATCTTATCTTTTGTTGTTACATAGTGAGATGCTGGAGAAATTAAAACATGTCTCCTTGTTCCAATTGTTTTCCCAGTTAATGGATTGATTTCAACTAATTTTTCTATTTCATCTCCCCAAAATTCTACTCTAATGGCAGATTCAGATTGGTCAGATGGATAAATTTCAACGATATCTCCTTTGGCTCTAAAAGTTCCTCTTTTAAAATCAATTTCATTTCTTGTATATTGCATCGTAATTAGTTTTCTTAAAACTTCATCACGTCCCTTTTGCATACCTGGTCTTAAAGATAACATCATTTCTTGGTAATCTTCTGGATCACCCAATCCATAAATACAAGATACAGAAGCAACGATGATGACATCTCTTGTTTCAAATAAAGATAATGTAGCAGAATGTCTAAGTTTATCTATTTCTTCATTGACAGATGAATCTTTTTCTATATAGGTATCTGATTGCGGAATATAGCTTTCTGGTTGATAATAATCATAATATGAAACAAAATATTCAACATTATTCTCAGGAAAAAACTCTTTGAATTCGCTATATAATTGCCCTGCTAAGGTTTTATTATGAGCAAGCACAAGTGTTGGCTTTTGAACATTTTGAATAATATTGGCCATGGTAAAGGTCTTTCCAGAACCTGTTACACCAAGAAGTGTTTGGAATTTCTTATCTTCCTTTACTCCTTTTGATAAATACTCAATTGCCTTTGGTTGATCTCCTGTTGGTTTATATTCTGAATGTAATTTAAACATAATTTCCTCCTGTAACTTTTTCTAAATCTCTTCTTTTAGTTATAGCATACTTTAGATTAAAAAACAATAAATTATGTAAATTCTAGTAAAAAGAACATGTTATCTTTTAAATAACTATATTTAATTAAGTAAATTAAATAAAAATGACCATAATTGAAATGTAACTTTATCAAACACATTCAATTTGGCCATCTTTATTTATATAGATAATCCTAAAAAACTAACTGCAAATACAACAATATAATATATAACTTCAACTTTTATAAATATTTTTAGAGCTTTTTCATTGTCTTCTTCTCCAAACATTTCTTTTACTACAAAGAACATTAATACCGTTGATATTATAATTAAGAATGAAGATATTGGATTTGTAATATATAATATATTTGCGCTAATATATGTTAAATATCCTAAAATAGTAGAAATTACTAGTGGTATTTTTGCAATAGCAACTGTCGTTATAGACTTGGTTAATGGTTGCTTATTATCTTTATTTAGTATATGTATAATAAGTGCCATTACAAATATCCCTAATATTGGTGATAAGATTGCTTTTAATGTTACTAATACATCAAATTTGTAATAGCGATATATCATAAAGTCTAATATTTTCTTTAGCAAAATAAGAACTGCCCATACAAATATTATGATTAGTGCTGTTTTGTAAAATTGATTTCCGTTGTCTTCTACTATCTCTTTAATTGTTTCTATTGGTCTCTTAAATAATTTTCCTAATAAACCTTTTCCTTTTTCTGCCTCTTCTTTAAAGTTTATATTTTTAATTTGGTCTTTTGTCTCTTTGAAAGTTTCAGCTGCTTCTTTTTTTAGTTCTCCATTATGATTTTGTACTTGTTCTTGATTTTCTTCCATTATTCTTCCCCCTTTATATATATTTTTTACTTTACATTTAAATTATATCAAAAAAAATTTTTTTGTGAAGATTTCATGAAAAATTTTTATATTTTTTTATAATTTTATTGATTCAAATACAAAATTATCTTTAATATAAAAAAGTATGCATAATTTTCTATGCATACTTTTCAAAGCAATTTTTAATCTTTATTCACATTTTCTATATTTTACATATGCAAAAATTGCTACGATACTCGTAATGATAATTGCAATGATTAACACATTTCCAAGTCCTGTATAAGGTAAAATAGAATTACTTGTTGTATTATTTCTATTTGCATTATTTATTAGATTTTCATAAGTATTTCTTGAATTATTATTTGAATTATCACTTGAATTACCATTTATATTACTATTATTTTGATATGTGTTGTTATTTTCTGAATTGCTGTTATTATTATTTGTATTTGTACTATTATCTGTACTTGTATCATTAGTTGTGTTATCTACACTTGTATTCGTGCTTGTACTTGTATTGGTGTTAGTATTTGTATTTGTATTTGTATTTGTAGCTGTATTGGTACTTGTATTAGTATTTGTATTTGTACTTGTATTTGTATTTGTATTATTTGTGTTATTATTATTATCATCGTCTTCAATGTCTATAATAAAATTCACAATGTTTTTATTACCTGCTTTATCAACTGCTGTTAGAGTATAATTACCATTTTCAGAAATGGTATCTCCATTTTTGTAATTTTCTACAACATCACCATCTCTTGTTAAAGTTACAGTTGTTAAATTTTCATCTTCTATGCTAGGCGTTACTTCTCTTTCATATGTCATACCATCTTCTACTCCTGTAATTGTAGGTGGTGTTGTGTCATCAGGCTCAGGTTCTGGAGTTACAATTCCTGTAATATTTATAACTTCTATTGCTTTATTTCCTGCTTCATCTTCAGCATATATCGTATATGTTCCATTTTGTTTAATCATAACTACTGCTTCTGCGGATTTATCATCTGCTATCATTTTAAGTATTGTTCCTTCATTTTCAAAATAGTCTAGGTCTTGTGTTCCAGTTCCTATTTTTATTGTTGCAATTTGAGATTGTATATCCTTTACATTTATAGTTACCATCACAGATTCATTTTCACCAACTACTTGCTCTGTGGTTTGAATTGTTGGAGGTGTTGTATCATTAATTTCTGGTTCTTCTGTAATTGTAGTAACTTCAAAAACTTCCACTTTAGCATTTCCAGCCATATCTTTTACATATACTGTATATCTTCCATTTTGAGTAATATTTATTGCTGCATTTGCTGTATTATTTTCTTTTTGAAGTGTTAACCCTTGTCCTGCATTTTCAAAATAGCTAACATTTTGTTCTCCTTTGGCAACCTTTACCACATCAATATCTGTAAGATTATCTGTAGCTACTATTGATATATATACATTTTGATTATCTGTATTTTCTTGATGAATATTGATTTCTGGAGCCGTTTTGTCAATTATAAAATTCACCACGGTTTCATTATCAGATTCATCAACTGCACGTAAAACATATTTTCCCTCTTCTTCAATCACATCTCCATTACTATAGTTTTCTACATCTATACCATTTCTTGTTAAATGAATTTCTGCTAAATGGTCATCAACAATTGTTGGTGTTATGGAATGATTGTATATTCCATTATTTTGAACATCATTAATTTGTGGTGGCGTTGTATCCTCTTCTGTTGGTGTTTCATCTATATTGGTAATTTCTATTGTTTCTACAACCTCATTGCCATCTTCATCTTTCGCATATACCGTATAGGTTCCAACAGCATCAATTGTAAATTCTGTATGAATAGCATTTCCTACAATTCCTTGACCGATTCTTATTCCATTTGTTGCAAAATATGCAACTGTTTGGTTTCCTTCTGCCCATTTTACTTGATCAATGGAAGAATCCGCATCACGAACATTTACATCTATTTGTTTTGGATTTTGTGCATTCTGTGTTAATGTAATAACTGGTGGTTGATTTGGTTCTGGCTCTGGTACATTAATTCCTATAAGCGTCTTACTATAAAAATATGAATATCCTTGTTCATCTTCTACATAAACATTAATCGTACAATTTTTATCTACCGTATATTTTCCAACAACTTCTTTACCTGCTTGTATTGGAATGGTTTCTCCGTTTTCTTTAACATAATCTAAAGTAATATTTTCTCCAATAGCTACTTTCATACTAACAATATTACATATCGTATTTGTTGCGGTTATGGTTAAATTACCAGGTGTATTTTCATCTTGTGCAATATCAACATGCATTATATCTTCTTCTGCAGTAATTCTTCTTTCTACCATTTTCTTGTAACCAGCTTCATCTTCTATATAAAATACATATGTATCATCTGTTGGTGCAACATAAGTTAAATTTACACTTTGTCCTTCTGTAATTGTTAATGTTTCACCTTTCGTTTCAAAATCATTAAAATCCGTTATTTCAGATTTTTTAGCCACTTTTACTGTTACAATATTACAAATTGCATCTGTTATCTGCAAATCTACTTCTCTTGAATTGTTTTCTTTTGAAATTTCTACTGAAATTGGTGAATCTTGTTTTGCTAAATAAATTTGACTTGTTGTTTTATTTCCTTCACTATCTTCTGCATAAACTACATAAAGACCTTCTTCTGTAATTTTTGTATATCTTACTGATACATCATTACTTGGCATGAATTCTATGTCTGTTCCTTGTGTACTGAAATCAATTGTATCCTTTATATTTTCTTTCTTTGCTATTTTCAATTTGGTTATTGTATTTTTCGTACTTGTTACTTGAATATTTAAGATTAATGGATTTTCTTCATCTTTTTCTTTTGTTAATGTAATTTGTGGCATATCATTGGGATCATTTACCGTAAGTCTTGCTAAGAACCCGATACCTATTTCATTTTTAGCATATACTGTATAACTTCCATAACCATCTAATTCAAATGTTTCTTGAATTGTTTTGGCAGGTGTTATTGAAAATGTATATACATCTGGATTATTTTGTTCGAAATAATCTATATTGTTTGTTTCTATATATTTATGTACATATTTTAATTCTGTTATATTATATTGACTATCTGTTGCTGTTATATGTATAATATTGGAATTTTCCTCATCTCTTTTTAGTTTCACATCTAGTGTTACATCCTCTCTTGCCGTAATTCCCCAGTCTACTGCTTTTGATATGACAGGTAAACTAATGGGTATTATCATCATAAAAATTAATAAAAGTGCTATTACTTTCTTTATTGTATGCATTATGCCTCATCCTCCTATCTTTAAATAAACACATCTATTATATCATTATATACAAATTTTAGCAATAACTTTTTATGTTAATCTTCTTTAATTTTTCCATCTTCTATTTGTATAATTCTATTGGCTAATTTAGCAATTTCCATATTGTGTGTTATCATAATAATGGTTTGATTATATTCTCTGTTTGCTTTTTTTAACACTTGAATAATTTCATTACTTGATTTAGTATCTAAATTACCGGTTGGTTCATCTGCTAAAATAATCGTTGGATTGATTATTAATGCTCTACCAATAGCTACTTTTTGCTGTTGTCCTCCTGACAGCTCATTTGGTAAATGATTTTTCCTATCTGTCAAATTCAAAAATTCAATTATATTTTCTAATCTTTTATAATCTATTTTTTGTTTATCTAACTCTACTGGTAATAAAATATTCTCTTCTACACTTAAAGTAGGAATTAGATTATAAAATTGATAGACAATTCCAATTTTTTCTCTTCTCAATATGGTTAAATCTTTTTTACGCATCTTATACATGTTTTTATCATAAAAATATACTTCTCCTTTAGTCGGTCTCTCTAATCCAGCCATTATATGTAAAAGCGTAGATTTTCCACTCCCAGAAGGACCAATTATTGCAATAAATTCACCCTCTTCTACTTCAAAAGATATATTATTTAAAGCTATAACTTGTGCTTCATTTTTACCATAAATTTTACTTATATTTTCTACTTTTATAATTTTCATTTTTTCTCCTATCACTTTCTACTTTATTATCTGTAAATCTATTCAAAAGATTTTTTATTGTAAGATAAAATTATATTTTTTATAGATTTCATAGAACATAGTGTTATAAATATAGATAATACAAATAATAAAACAAAAAATATACTAATATGTTCAAAAGGTATAAGTAATCTATTTAAAACCATTATATTTTCCATTTGTTTTATAATTATATAGATTATAGGTATTGATAAAATTACTGAAATCATAGAAGCTTTTATAAACATGTAAATACATTCATATATTAAAATTTTATTTATATTTTCTTTTGTTGCACCTATATCAAATAATATTTCAAATTCTCGTTTCCTTTCATATATACTTGCATTGATTATATTTATAGCACTCACACTTCCAATGATAAGAATTACTGTAACAATACTTCTTAAAATTAATTGTAGTATATCTAGATATATAAGTTTTTCTTGATTGTCTAAAGAATAATAATATGCAAAAAAATCAGGATTTTTTCTTTCTTCTATATAATGTGAAAAGGAAATTATATTCCCACATTTTACTTTTAGATATGTTGGAAAATTATTTTCTGCATCACGATTATGTAACCAAAATACAGAAGCAATATTATCTGGTGTTATATAATCTTTTACTTTTTTCTCTATTTTATTATATGTATCCATATTAATAAATATAGTTGCCGAATGTCCATATTCAGTTTTATATTCTTGAAATCCTTCCAAAATCTCATTTGTTAATACAAAATTATCTTGTAAGTTTTCATCATCAATTATCTTACAATCTGGCATATTTTTTTCGAAATTGTAGGTATTATCTATAATTGTGAATTTCAAATTTTCTGAAGATTTAAATCTAGTTTCATATATATAACTAGTTTCACTTGCCAAAAAATTATTGTAAATAATACCATCTCCATAATGCGCATTTATCTTATTTATATATGTATTATATTCTTTTTCCTCCAGTCCTACTAATTCTATAGGTATAAGCCTTTTATTGTTTTCAACTGTATATATATAATTATCATTGATAATAGAATCTATAGGTTCCACTAAACTGTATAGTCCCATTGTTTTATATTCTATATATTCTATTTTATCTCCTGATTGTTTAGCATAATTATCTATCAGCAATTTACAATTTGCTTTGTCAGGATAAAATACTAATTCTGCATCAACATCATGATTAGAAACTAAAGCGGCAGCTTCCTTTTCATAATTAATGTATGTAGTTACTGTAATATAGGAAGTCATACAAATAACAAACAAAATCGTGACAATTCTGTATTTATTTTTATTTCGTTTTAAATTTATTAAAGCTAATCTTCCTTCTATTGGAAGTATTTTTCTTAAAATATTATGACTTTTTTTATATTTTATTTGTTGATTATTTCTTATATTTTGAATGATAGATGTATTGCTTGCTTTTATACTAGGAATCATAGCAGATATATAAATATTAAATAAAATAATAACAAATGCTAGAATTATATATTTAATATCTATTACTAAATTAAAATAAAAATCCGTAGGAACTAGTATAGTATTTAACATATTTAAAATAACATGTGTACCGAAAATAGAAATTAGCATGCCAATTATAAATCCGATTATTGCCATAATTGTAGCTTCTTCAAATATCATTTTTAATATTTGTCCTTCAGTTGCACCTATACTATTTAATATTGCATATTCTTTTCTTCTTTCATTAATTGCTACTAAAAATGCATTATATAATATAACTATAAATAAAACAGAAAAAACAGCTAATATTAAAATAATCATTATATTAATAACATATGAAAAGTTTAATACATCTTTATACATAATAGTAGTTTGTGAAGCATCTGTATAGTCTAATTCTGTTTTCATTAGACCATAAACTATAAGCAATTTTTCATTAAATTTACAGTCATTTTGAGCCTTTGTAATTGAGAAACCTAGAGTCTGGAGTACATTAGATGAATATTCATATGTTTTTTTTATATCTGTATATTTGATATATAGATTTATCGTATTTATATTTTCAAAGGGGTGCATATTCTTATTTAATTCTTCTAATGGTTCATCATCTTTATATTGTATATAGATTTTGTCAATATATGGTTTATTTTTTATAAGTTCAAAACTTTCTGCATCTATATTTTTTATAATAAAATGATAATCACTATATTTTTTGTTTGTCGATTCCTTTATACCATTTCTAATACTAGATATAGTTAGTAGTGTGGTTAATATAAGAAATGCACATAATATTATTGATATAGTTGTAAATATAGTTCTTTTTATATTTTTTTTCATATCATTGAATGATAATTTGCTTTCTATTTTCATATATTTGCCCCTAATAATTCTATATTCTTCATATTTTTCACAAAAAGTTTTTTTATAAAAGGGTGAAACACTTTCTAATTTCACCCTTTATAAGAATGAATAGATAATAAAATTATACATATCATTCTCCTTTAATATCCTCTTCTACTTCTTCATTATTTTTGTTGTTTTTATCATGCACTTTTAAATAATATGGCTGTATATCTAGTAAACTATCCATATATACAATATTTCCATTTTTATCTGACACTTTTAGATTTGGAAATGTTCTAATCATTTTTTTATCTCCCCAAAATGTATATATAAAATTTGATAATTTTTCATTTCCATATATTTTATCATATTGCTCTATAACCAATTCTTTATCCGCAACATCAATATCATTTTTTACAATCATTCTTACTAGGAAAAATTCAATTGCAAAACCAGTTGCTATACAGTCTATCATAAGTAAAATAAATACTGTCATAACAAATGTTTTTAAAGCTTTATATGTCTTAAATTTTCCTTTAATCCAATCAATTATTTTATCAACTCTAGGATTTAAGGAAGCAATTAAATAAATTCCCAAGAAGCCCCAGAAAATTGAAAAATACACACAAATTCTTCCATTAATATTTAATGGCATATTAGAATAATCCCACCATTTAACACCTAACAACATCTCTCCAACTAGACTTACTACATATTCTACAACAGAACCTACTATAAATCCACCAATAAACAGTGTGTTAAATTTTTTAGGAAACTTGTGTAAGCATACAATCATAATGACTGCACCTAAACCATATATACCACAAAAAGGACCATATAAGAAGCTCTGTCTACTCTCCCATACACCTTTTGTTATCATTCCATATATTGTTTCTATTATATATCCTAATACGCTATAAATAATAAAATATGCTAAAATTCTCCATAAACTAATACCATTAATTGTTTTTGATTTTTTCTTTGTTTCTACTTTTTCTTGTGTTTTTTCCTTTTTTAGGTCTTTTTCCATATATTATACTTAACCCTTTCCTATAATAAATTTTTCAATTCATCAATTTTATCTTTATAAAATTGTGTTGTTATTTTATATGTATGAATATCCTCTAAATCCACATCTACCATCTTTAAAAGATCTATTGATTTCTTAGTACAACCTTGACTTAACATATTAATATATTTTTCTACAAATCCTTTTTCTTTATGCAAAATTTTTGTAGCAATACAGATTGCTGCTGATATACCTGTTGCATATTTATATACATAAAAATCAGAATAAAAATGGGGAATTCTAGACCATTCATATTGAATTTCTTTATCAATAACAATATCTTTTCCAAAATATTTTTGATTTAACGCATAATATATTGTATTTAAATCTTCGGCTGATAAGTTTTCACCTTTTTCAATTTTTTCATGAACTTCTTTTTCAAATTCGGCAAACATAGATTGTCTATAAAAAGTGGCTCTTATCATTTCTAAAAGTTCATAAATTAATTCCGCCTTTTTTTGTTCATTTTCCTCATGCTGTATTTGGTATTCACTAAGTAAAATTTCATTTACAGTTGAAGCTACCTCTGCTACCATAATAGTATAATCAGCATCTATAATATTTTGATTTTTATTGGAATAATATGAATGCATACTATGTCCTAACTCATGAGCAATTGTACTAACATCTCTTTTGCTTTCTGTAAAGCTCATTAATACAAATGGATGAACACCATATACACCTGCGCTATAAGCACCGCCTCTTTTATTTGGTTTTTCAAAAACATCTATCCAATTGTTTTCAAAAGCTTCATTTAATAACTGACTATATTCTTCTCCTAGAATGGATAATGCTTCTTTTACTTCTTCCTTAGCCTCTTCAAAAGAGATTTTGTCTTCATCTTCTTGAAATGGATTTACATATAAGTCATACATATGCATTTCTTTCACATGTAATAGCTCTTTTTTTAATGAAACAAATTCATAATTAATATCTAGACCTTCTTTTACACCTTCCATTAAGGCTTCATATACTTTAATAGATGCATCATCATGTGTTGTTGCTTGTTCAAGAGAAGATTTATACTTTCTTAATCTTGCCGTTATGGTTGTTTGCTTTACATTGGATAAATACATTTCTGTAATGGTATTATTGTATTCACTGTATTTTTTATACATCAAATCAAAAGCTTGTTTTCTGACTTTGATATGATTGCTTTTTAAGTATTTTGTATAGGTTGCATCTGTCAATTCCACTTCTTTTCCTTCATCATTTTTTAAGGTTCCGAATTTAAATTCTGCATTTGTTAAAATATCATATATATTCTCTGGTCCAGAAAATACCTCTGAATAGTTAGCAAGTAAATTCTCTTCTTCTTTACTTAATATATGTTTTTTCTTTTCCAATATATCTTTGATATCTCTTTCATATCGTTTTAATCTTTCATCTTCTTTTATATATTGATAAATAACATTTTCATCCATAAATGTTATTTCAGGTGTTATAAAAGATGTTGCTGTACTAAATTCTGATGACAAACTTTCTACTTCTTTAAATAATTTTATACCTTCTTGGTCAGCCATATTTAAATGATAGTTAAACATTCCATAAGAATATATTTTATCAAATTGCATTAATAATATTTCATATAAATGATAACATTGATATAAATTTTCTGAACAATCACATAAGATTCCTTTATAGTTTTCTATTTGCTTTAAATTATGTTTCATTTCTGCTATTGCTTTATGAAATTCCTCTTTACTTTTAAATAAATCTGTTAATTTCCAATTATATACATCTTGTCTGTTTTCCAATTTCTCTTCCTCCTTTTTTTGTCATTCTATCATAATTAAAGAATATACACAATAGAAAAATGAGACACAATTAAAATCTTGATATTCAAAATCAAATTTAGTGTCTCATTTATATATCTTATATATCTTATATATCTTATATATTATATACTATTTTAATAAATTGGAATTTTCAATTCTATTCCTTCTGTTATATCACTTGTTGTCATATGGTTTGCCTGTTTTATTTCTAATATAACATTTCTAATATCTTCATCTTTAAAATATGGATTTTCTTTTATTTCTTGTTGTGCAATGCTCCATAATGTTTCACCTTTTACGACATATTCCGTTTTATACTTTTGCTCAACATTAGAATATGAACGATTACTAAATGTACAAATTATTATTCCCATTATACCTATTAAAATAGCTATTGATTTTATAAATTTGCGTTTATTTACTATTTTTAAACTCTTCATTGCAACCCCTCCTTAAGAATATATGTTCGGTATGTTTGTATTATATACGAACATTTATTCTTTGTCAATAGTTACTGCAAAAAAATGTTTGTTTTTTCTAAATAAGTATGGGACTTATTTGTTCTCCTTCTAATGCATATTCTATTGTTTTTATAATATATTCTGCATCAAATACAATTGATCTTGGTTTGGTTATGGGATTATCTTGTCTAAATGGAACAAAATAGTAATTTCTCCTATTTAATAATTTTCCAATATTTTCAGCATTGCCACTTAATCCATTATTGGTAGACGGTGCTATCACTAATGGATTATCATTTCTTAAATGTGACTTTGCAGCCATCGTTGCAGGTGTGTCTATAATATCACAAGCTAACTTTGCCATTGTATTTCCAGAACATGGTGCTATTATCATTATATCTGTCATTTTTTTAGGTCCAATTGGTTCAGCATCTATAATTGTATGAATAATTGTTTTTCCTGTCATTTCTTCTATTTCTTTTATAAATTCTTCTGCTTTACCAAACTTTGTATCTAGTTGATAACTATTAAAAGACATAATGGGTATTATTTCAGCTCCTCTTTTTATTAATTCTTTCATTTTGGGTAATACTTTGCGAAATGTACAAAATGAGCCTGTTAATACAAATCCTATTTTTTTACCTTTAACATCCAAATACATTCCTCCCTTCCTGTAATCTTCTAATCCATAAGTATGCAAAATTAAGCCTCTTATATAATATGATTTTATGTAAATATTGATTGCTGTTTTATTAAAATAAGAAAAGAAAAAATATAGAATCGTCATGTTTTACTACAATTCTATATTTTCATTTTATAAACTTTTTTATTTTTTTACTTCTATTTTATTTTCATATATTGTATTCATAATGTCATCTGAATAATATTTATCAAAAAATAAATCCATATTATTAGATGCTGCAATTTCCTGAATTCTTTCCTTTTGTCTAATCGCTGCCATTGATGATACCGATATATTAAATATCATAAATATAATGAATAATGCTGTAATTGTTCTAAAATAACTATTTTTTAGAATTTTATCTATCTTCTCTATGAAAGGCATTACAAATTTCATAAACAATACACCTCCTATTCCCCAGTAGGTACAATGTAATAAACTTGTTCTTCCATTGATATTAAACCATAAATGAGAATAATCCCATGAGATAGTTCCAAAAAAGGTCTCTTGAAGATAAGAGCAAATATATTCTACAATTCCACCTAATAGCATCGTAATAAAAAATATTTTTAAATTATTTCCTTTTATTCTAGGAACAACGAAATAATATGCTAAAATTCCTAATCCATACACTTGTGCAAATGGTCCAAATACCAGTCCTTGTCTGGATACGAAATGACCATTTTGAACAAATCCTACAAGCATTTCTACTATATAGCCAATAACACTTCCTATAATAAATACCCAAAATATTTTAATTATTTTATTGATATATTCTTCTCTTTTCATATGTTTCTACTCCTTATATACTATTGTATGTAATATTTAATGCACTTCCAATGGATTTATCTTACATTTATATTACATTTTTGTAATTTGAATATATCATGTAAATATGAATAATATTTTTAGGATTTCTTAATTTTACTTTAACTTATTATTAAGAAACATTTAAATTTAAAAGTAAAATATAGAAGAGGAATTAAAGTTACTGCTTTAATCCCTCTTAATTTAAATATCTTATAGCTGAAAAAGTTGTATCTACAATTAATATGATAACGAAACATACACAAGCAATTCTTTGAATATTATTAGTATTTCCTTGCGTTATATTCTGTATTTTAGTTTGTATATATGGATGTAATCTTTCTAATAAAATTACTCCAATAACACCCCAAAATATAGAGTATAATAAACTGACACGTCCTTGAATATTCAAAATGTCATTTGAATAATCCCACCATCTTAGCCCAAAAAGCATTTCTAATATAAAAGATACCATATATTCAAATAATGTAAATGCAATGGTTGCAATTAAAAATTTTAGAAATGGTTTTTTGTATAGTTTTTTTGTAGCTATTATAAGAATAACTGCTCCAAAACCATATATTGGACAAATTGGTCCAAATAAGAAACCTCTTTTTACAAAATAACCATGTACAAATAAAGCATAAATTGTTTCAATTAACCATCCTAAAAAAGAATATATGAAAAAATAGGTTATACATTCAATTATTTTATCTTTCGTAGTTTTTGCTAACACTACTTCTTTTCCCATAAACTTCCCTTTATTTCCTTTCTATTTCATATCATTTTGTATAGATTTCAATGCCTCTTCTGTTACTTTACTTTTATCAAATTTATTAATAATACATACGACAATTCCTACTAGTAAAAATGTAATGGCATAAATGATCAAACTTGATTTCCAATCGCCTCTCATTAAAATATGACCTGCAAAAGTTGAAGATGCCACTGAAGGCAATCTTGCAAATGTTGATATTAATATAAATCGTAATGGTTTTATAGGTAATAAGCCTGCAATATATACCAATAAGTCTTTTGGTGTTCCTGGTATCATAAAGAGGATAATCATAATCCATTCAATTTTTTTTGGATTCTTAAATAACTTACTATTCTCTATTTTCTTTACCCTTTTTTCATCGCAAATATCATAGACAAATCTTCTCCCCAGTTTTCTTACTAAAAAGAATATAACTGTTGTGATAATGGCTACAGATACAGTTATAAATAATAAACCGCCCCAACCACCATAACACATACCGGCTAAAATCTCTATTGGTTCACCTGGTAATATAATTAAAAATATCTGTGCTACTTGAAGTCCAAATAACATTAATAATCCAATAAATCCTGAATCATTTACTTTATTTTTAAATGCCTCTTGTCCTTCTATTGTACTTAAATTTTTCATAACTGGTATTAAGTAAGCAATAACGCCTATGATAATCGCTATCGCAATAATCAGTAATAGTATTCTAAATATCTTTATCTTTGTTTTTCTACTCATTTTTATCCTTTCTATTATTACATATAACTATATTATACCACATTTTCCCAAAAATGTATGTATTATGTAATATTTTTATCTTACATTTCTGTCACATTTAGTATAACAATTATTTATTAAGTATTTTTTTATGAATTATTAAAATTTTCTTAAGATCAAAAAGGTGTAAGATAAGGCTCAGTTTTTTGTATAATAATATAAAGGATAAGGCATTTTCATACCTCATCCTTGTTTTTCTTCTATTTCATGCTCTTTCTTATAAACTCAATAATTTTAGTATCTTCTTCTAATTGATTTTTCATGGCTTCTTCTTCATTTGTTATTTTTATCGAAATACTATCTAACGGATATCCTGGATTAACCTTCCTTACAGGCTTGTCTACAAAAAAGAAATCACTTGTTTTACTTTCATATGTATAAATTCCATTTTTAGTACATATAGCAAAACTTTTAACATATCTTGCTCTTGCTTTTCCGCCTAAGTTTCTCACCAAATCCGTATAATATGTTATCATTTCACTATCATTTAAGGATTTTCCATTTCTTCTTCGGATATGTGTCCCAATTTGCTCTTTTTCAGACAAACCATCTATCATTAATCCATCATCTAATGCAATAGTTGGAATATTTGTCTCTTCATAATATGCTTTTGCTTTTAATATTGCATTTTCTTTGACATTTTTTCCTGTTTCTGCTATTTCCAATTTTATATCTATATCTTGTAGCGTAATGATTTCCATACCAGATTCTTCTAAATCTTTAGAATATCTTCTTATCTTTGCTGGATTCTTTGTGGCAAATAAAATTTTCATATATACTCTCCTTTAATTTTTCCTCCAAGTCATAACATATTCTGTTTCATTAAATTTCTCATTTAATTGTACTTTACTATTTTTAAATTGTAATTTTGAAAAAAAGATAATCCCATTCATATTTTTTTTAAATACTTTTGCATATACCTCTTCATCTTTATGGATATTATCTCTATAATAATTGATTAATTTCGTTCCAATACCATTTCCTCTATTTTCTTCTTTTACATAGATAGCTTTTATTTCATTATTATCTATTGAAATAAATCCTATGATTTCATCATTTTCCGAATATACATAAGTTTTAAAATTTTCCAAAAAATTCATTTTCATTTGATTGTATATTTCTAGCCAATAATCCTTTTCGATAAAGTAATTTGCTTTAAAATTTCCTTTCACCCAGATTGTCATAACATTGGTTACATCTTCTTCTTTTATTTTTCTTATCATATTCAATCACCTTTTCCTTTGTTTTCTTTAGTTTAACAAAAAAATGTGTATTTTCCAATATATTTTTGTTAATATTTCATGATTTCATTTTCTATTGTGAATCAGTATATGTATTCCTCTTCCAATGATATACCCTAAAATGGTTTCTCCTGCTATCAATAACATAAATATTATTACATCAAAAGCTAGTATATTCATTCCTGCCCAGGAAATCAGATATATTCCATATATTGCAAAAAGTAATATGTAATTTACAAACAATATCTTAAAAAAGTTTCCTAATGATTTATCAACTACCTTTTTTCTTTCTATAAAATAACTAATAAAACCAATAACACCTGCTCCACCAAATACCAGAATTACAGATACAGGAATCATGAGAAAAGGTGTACTTAACGCAAATACAAAATTACAAAATACCATTAGAAAAATTGTTAAAATCGTCATAATAGAAATATTCCCACATATAAGTCGACTTTTTTCTTTCTTTCCTATTTTTCTTATTTTTATTGTGTTAAGTATCATAAGGATAATAAATATAAAAATAATCCCAAAATTTTTTAAAGGTATATATATTCCCTCTTCTTTTATCAAATTGTTTTCCCAAGGAATATTATCTAAAAATAAAGTTTCCTCTTCTCCATTTTCATAATATATGATATATTCATGATCATCCCAAACTTCTCGATATATAACTTTCTTTACTGCACTATCTTTTTGTAAATGTTCTTCACCTATATAAGAAGAAACTGTATTCTTATTGTCTTTATTGATATATAGTTCATATTGTCCAGTATATCTTAGTGTATACGTTGAAAAAATAAGTATTATAACAAATAAAATTACATTAATAACAAGAAATATTGTTTGCAATGATGGTAATTTCTTATTTTCTTCCATAGCTATCTCCCTTTTTAAGGATTTAAAACTTATCTACATCTACCCCTAATTTTCTAAAATTGTCATTAATTTTTTGCATATTTCCATACATACCATTTCTAATTTCATATCCATACGTATTTTTTTCTGGATTATCTGTTTTACAATTCAATTCTTTTTCTATATCATATCTAACTCTTCTAAATTCAAAAGATATTCCATTTTCTGTATACTCTTTTGATCCATAATCTCCTTCTAGGATAAAATAATTTGCTACCGTTGTTTCTAATACATTGGCATCTTTTTCTTTGTTTCTAATAACATCAAAAGAAAATCCTACACTTCCTACATTAATTAAGGTTCTATTATATATCTTATCTAAAAAAGGATGATGAATATGTCCATAAATTACAATATCTGCCTTTTTTTGTGATATCGTTTTTTCTGTTGGTAAAAACATTTTATATTTTGTTTGAATATGATTTTCATTGACGATTGGTTCTTTATCTATCCATGGCGTAGCATGAAATAGCCTAACTAAACTTCCATTTAGCATAAATTCATAAGAAAATGGTAATGCATTTAACCACTTCATTTGTTCTTGAGTTAATAAACTTTGATTCCATTCTAATCGTTTTCTTTCTATCTCAGACATCTTATCCATATCATGATTGGTCTCAGAAAAATGTCTGTCACAATTTCCACGTATAATGATGTCACATTTTTCTTTTACCAATTTTAAACATTCTGCTGAATGATTTCCTTTTGCAATAATATCGCCTAAGCATATAATCTTATCTATCTTCCTCTTTTCTATATCCTTTAAAGTAGCTTTTAATGCTTCTAAATTTCCATGAATATCCGAAATAATGGCAATTCTCATAATATTTACTCCTTTATGATATATTTCATACTTTTGAATCTATCTTTATTTCTTTTACATTTTTTATCTACAAACATTATATGTACTTTTATTGAATTCGTCAAATTTTTTTATTTTTATAACATTAAAACTCCTTCTTTAATCAATCTTATTAAAGAAAGAGTTTTTAATTACCATGCTATTGTGTTTTCTCTGGTCTATTTATACTATATCGAATATCTTCTTCTGTATATTCTTCTGGTTTTAGTCCTACTTTATCTTTCATGTAATCTAATAATAGTACAACACCTATTGTTGTTATACATCCTATAATAATAAATGTATTGGCCGTTGTTGTAATCGCTAACAATCCTGAACAAATTAAGGATATAACAGCTGTGGCTAAATTAGCTGTCAAATATCTTAAGGCTGATATTTTAGGACGTATATTTTTATTTGTAAAATTATTCAAATATCTTGTAATTAATCCTATATATGGTCCTTTTATAGCATATTGAATAGCAAATAAGATAACAATTAATATTAATGAAGATTTTGAAAGTTCATCTTGTCCTATAAAACCTATAATAATACAAGATACTACTGTTGGTATTCCTAACCACGCTAGTGTTTTATTTTTAAAGTTTTCTTGTATTTTTTCTGTATTTCTAGTAGAAATTGCTGCAACCATCTGTAAAATAGCAAATATAATTCCAAAATATTGTTCCGGTACTTTTATCTCATTTAGCATACTACTTCTTAAATTGACAATTCCGGTTATGGTTCCCATAAGTAATGCGTTAAACATAATTAATGAACGAATTCTTTTTGATTTTAAAAAATATTTAAAAGAAGTCTTTAATTGTTCCATATATTCCCCAAATTTAATTGGCTCTATTTTGTTTTGTACAATAGAGGTATGTCTAAATTTAAAGGATAATATTGTTGCTGTTGTACAACAAATAAAACATAAAACCATAGGTATATATCCATTTATAACAAATGTAAACCCAGCAATTGCAGATGCAATTGCTTCAAATATATAGAAGTAAGAAGAGGATTTTCCATCTATTGTAGAAAATACTTTTCCTCTTTTACTGCTTCCTGGTAAAGAATCGTATAATATATTTGCTTCACATATTTCTTTTATAGAATATCCTAAAGCATATATAAATTGTATAATTAATAATTCATAATATTCCTGCATAAAAATCATTAAAAATATACTTAATGCATATAATATATTTCCAACAATTAATGAATTTTTCTTACCCACTCTATCTACTAACCTGGTTACTGGTATTTGCCATAAAGTATTTGACAAAGTGTAAAATGCATCAGAAAATAATACTTGTGCCGCTGAAAAACCTTTTACCTGTGTTAGAAATAAAAATATAATTGGATAATAGAATAATAAGTCCCATGATACCATTTTATACAATGGGAATAGTCTAACATTTTTCTTTTTGTGTCTAATTAATTTTTCCTTTGTATTCAACTCTTTTCTCCTCTCAAATAAATGCATCCTGCCAAATACTTTTATAAAACTAATTTTTATTCATCCATTTTTCAAATGCTGCAAATTGATTTTGAGCTTCTTTTTGTAATTCTTTTATTTTCTTTTTCTTTAACTTTTTAAAATCCTTTGTTTTTAATCTTATATCATATTCTATTTTATCTATATTGTCTATTTTCAATTCCACTCCTAAATCGTTTAACGCATTGTTTGTTTTTTGGTTATAAGCTAAATTATATATTTTTTGTCCCATTAAAATAGATAATATCATTGAATGAAATCTAGTGCAAACCATATATTTCATTTGGCTATATTTTTTTATAAATTCTTCTAAATCTCCTGTATATTGAATTGTTTTAATCCTATTTTTATATTTTTCTGGTACTAATGTCATGATTTTTTCTATTGCTTTCTCATCATTCTCTTCAGCACAAAAAGATATTAAATTTACTCTATATCCCCTTTTAGCAAATTTTACAATAATTCTTTTTATATAATCATTATAGATAGCTTCTTTTTTCTTTAGTTTGTCTCTTATTTCTAAATCTATAACTGAAATTCCAACACTTCTAAATGATTTCCTTTTCATTAAATTAGAAAAATCATAAGATAACACAACATCTGGTGCATATGATACATTTTTTATATCAGAAAATAAATTATAAGATGCCTTATCTCTAAAACAAACACCCTCACAAAGTTCAAATAGCTTTCTTGCATTTTCAACATATTCTTTTGTATAATATGGTCCAAAATTACATGTCATATAGAAAAGAGGTTTGTTATTCTCCTTACATTTTTTAGCCAATTTTGTAAACTCTAAAACTTCCCCTTTTGAGTAATCTGACTCCATAAAAATAGAACCGCCAATATAAATAAACGCATCAAAATCTTCTAAATTAATTAACTGAACATCTCTATCTGTATCTAAACATTCTACATTTAATAAGTTTTTAAATGGTTTTTTAAATTTTTCATCCTTTATATGTATATAAAAAGTTATTTCTTCATACCTCTTAGCTAATATATATACAAATAAATCATCCCCTAGATTAGCTCTAGAATAACCAAATAATAACACTTTCTTTTTCATAAATTTTATCTCCTTTTATTTCAACACTATTTATAAAATCTCATTTATTATTCCAATTGATTTTATCATATCTATTTTCTTTTTACAATAATTTAAAAAATATAATTAAGCATGATAAATCAAATATTTTTTAATAAAAGACTTTAGAAAACGTATTTATATTTTCTAAAGTCTTTTATTTCTTATTCTTCTATAGATTTATTTTCAACTGATGTATTGGTCTCATTTTTTATACTTTCAGATTCTTTAGTTTCATTTATGCTTTCATTCAATGTGTTTTTATTAGTTGTTGTATTTACTATTTCTTTTTTAGTATTTGTATTTTCCTCTGGTATACTATAAACTTGTTGTTTTTGTATTGTAGTCTTTGTATTTTTTTGTACTACTACTTTTATTTTTGTCTCATAACTTCCATCTAATGATTTTACAATTATATATGCTGTTCCTGGTTTTAATCCTCTAACTCTATTCCAGTATACACTTAAAATACTTGAATCTGATGCTGTCCATGTAAAATCTTCTGCTGTTAAATTACTTGGTGTATATGTACAATTAATATCCATTGCTTCATTTTCAATTATTGTATATGTATCTTTCTTTGGTGTTACTTTTATAGTTGTATCTTCTTGTACTACTACTTTTATTCTTGTCTCATAACTTCCATCTAATGATTTTACAATTATATATGCTGTTCCTGGTTTTAATCCTCTAACTCTATTCCAGTATACACTTAAAATACTTGAATCTGATGCTGTCCATGTAAAATCTTCTGCTGTTAAATTACTTGGTGTATATGTACAATTAATATCCATTGCTTCATTTTCAATTATTGTATATGTATCTTTCTTTGGTGTTACTTTTATAGTTGTATCTTCTTGTACTACTACTTTTATTCTTGTCTCATAACTTCCATCTAATGATTTTACAATTATATATGCTGTTCCTGGTTTTAATCCTCTAACTCTATTCCAGTATACACTTAAAATACTTGAATCTGATGCTGTCCATGTAAAATCTTCTGCTGTTAAATTACTTGGTGTATATGTACAATTAATATCCATTGCTTCATTTTCAATTATTGTATATGTATCTTTCTTTGGTGTTACTTTTATAGTTGTATCTTCTTGTACTACTACTTTTATTCTTGTCTCATAACTTCCATCTAATGATTTTACAATTATATATGCTGTTCCTGGTTTTAATCCTCTAACTCTATTCCAGTATACACTTAAAATACTTGAATCTGATGCTGTCCATGTAAAGTCTTCTGCTGTTAAATTACTTGGATTATATTTACAATTAATATCCATTGCTTCATTTTCAACTATTGTATATGTATCTTTCTCTGGTGTTACTTTTATAGTTGTATCTTCTTGTACTACTACTTTTATTTTTGTCTCATAACTTCCATCTAATGATTTTACAATTATATATGCTGTTCCTGGTTTTAATCCTCTAACTCTATTCCAGTATACACTTAAAATACTTGAATCTGATGCTGTCCATGTAAAATCTTCTGCTGTTAAATTACTTGGTGTATATGTACAATTAATATCCATTGCTTCATTTTCAACTATTGTATATGTATCTTTCTTTGGTGTTACTTTTATATCTGATGTAGTATTACTTATTACGGTTATTTTAATTTTCTTTTCAACTGAACCATCTGGTGTCTTTACAATAACATATGCCGTTCCTGGTTTCAATCCTCTTACCTTGTTCCAATATACACTTAAAATACTTGAGTCTGATGCTGTCCATGAAAAATCTGTATTGATCGCATTGCTTGGTAAGTATGTATAATTAATATCAATTACTTCATTTACACCGATTGTATATTCCTCATATTCTGGAACTATTTCTGTTACTTTTGGTTTTACATGTACTTTTACACGTTTTTCAACTGAACCATCTGAAGTTTTTATAATAATTTCTGCCGTTCCTTCTTTTAAGCCTCTTATTTGATTCCAATATACTCTTAAAACATCTGGATTTGATGATGTCCATGTAAAGTCTGTGTTAGTTGCATTGCTTGGTAAATATGAATAATTGATGGTTATTGGTTCATCAATTCCTATTGTATATTCTTCGCATTCTGTTTGAATACTTTCTACCTTCACATATTTTGGTCTTGGGCATGCTACAGATGGCATATTTTCATAAACTGGTATTGTAAACTCAAATGTACTATTTAATATTCCTGCATCCTTATACCCTTGATACATGATATTTCCTTCATCGTTAGCAGCTCGGATATTTTGCATATATTGATGACTAAATAAATTATTAGTATCAACAACATTATATTTTTGAAAATAAAGTGTCGTTTGCCCCTTACTTATGTAATCTGTTTTTAAAAATTTCGCACCGCCTTTTATAGATGCCTCTGCTGAAGTCCAACCTTGTTCATATGCATATTTTGCACCTGCTAGTAATCCTGCCTCTGTATCATTTCCACTAACATTAATATTATATAAATTATATACAGTAACAACTTGTCCACTTTCTGTTGTATAAGTATATCCATTCATAGCTCCTGAACCATCTGTGCCTTGTTCTAACTTAATTCTAGCAACAATATGAAATGGACTTATTCCTTCTGTTTGTGCTGCTTCCATAATAGCATCTATATAGGACGCCTTATTTAAGAAAGTTCCTTGAACCATTTTTTCTATTGCACTTCTATCTCCAACTGATGAAGATAAATCTTGGAATTGGAATATGTAACTTGCATCTAAACTATTTCTTGGATCCATCATATATTCAATTGCTTCTTTTGATGCACAATACCATCTTTTTGAAACATCATATTTTACACCATAGCATCCTGGCTCATGGCATCTCCATGCCTCATCATATGTATCATATATTAAACTTTTTGGAGATGTTCCATGTCCAGTTCTTTCATTTTCTATTACATAATCCCAGTCAAGTCCCGTATATAATAGTTTGATTTTCCAATTTGGATATTGTGCTTGTATTTGTTGTAATAAAGTTTTATATCCGGGATATTTTGATTCATTTATACCATTAACATCATAGCTTGTATATGCTGCATTCGATATATTGGATGCAAACAAATATATCCAGAAAGCAACAAATAATATTATGATGATTTTTGCTTTTTTACTAATTAGCATTCTATTACATTCCTTTCTTTCGTTTTATTCTCCTTTTACAACTACTTTAATTCTATTTTCATAATTTCCGTCTAATGATTTTATAATCAATTCTGTTGTGCCTGCTTTTAATCCTCTTATTCTATCCCAATATACGCTTAGAATTTCTGGATCTGAAGCTGTCCATGTAAAATCTTCTGCTGTTAAATTACTTGGTGTATACGTACAATTAATATCAATTGCTTCATTAATTCCGATTGTATATGTTTCTTGTTCTGGGTTCACTTCTGTGTTTATACCACTATTTCCTTTAACAATTATTTTTATTTTCTTTTCATAAGCTCCATCTAATGATTTTATAATCAATTCTGTCGTACCTGCTTTTAA
Source organism: uncultured Clostridia bacterium (assembly GCA_944386365.1). Taxonomy (GTDB): domain Bacteria; phylum Bacillota; class Clostridia; order TANB77; family CAG-508; genus CAG-269. The sequence goes on along the minus strand of CALXAT010000001.1, from coordinate 177,434 downwards.
TCCTCTTATTCTATCCCAATATACGCTTAGAATTTCTGGATTTGAAGCTGTCCATCTAAAATCTTCTGCTGTTAAATTACTTGGTGTATATGTACAATTAATATTGATTGCTTCATTAATTCCGATTGTATATGTTTCTTGTTCTGGTTTCACTTCTGTGTTTATATCACTATTTCCTTTTACAATTATTTTTATTTTCTTTTCATAAGCTCCATCTAATGATTTTATAATCAATTCTGTCGTACCTGCTTTTAATCCTCTTATTCTATCCCAATATACGCTTAGAATTTCTGGATTTGAAGCTGTCCATGTAAAATCTTCCGCTGTTAAATTACTTGGTGTATATGTACAATTAATATCAATTGCTTCATTAATTCCAATGGTGTATGTTTCTTGTTCTGGTTTCACTTTTATTTCATATGGTGATTTTACAGTTATTTTTATTCTCTTTTCAATTGAACCATCTGGAGTTCTTATAATTACATAAGCTATTCCTGGTTTCAATCCTCTTACTTTATTCCAATAAACACTTAAAATACTACTATCTGATGCTGTCCATGAAAAATCTGTATTACTTGCATTTTCTGGTAGATAACTATAATTAATATTTATTACTTCATTTGGTTCAATTGTATATTCCTCTTGTTCTGGTATAATTTGCTCTACTTTAATATTTTTAACATGTACTGTAATTCTTTTTTCCGTTATTCCTTCAGGTGTTTTTATAATAATTTCTGCTGTTCCTTCTTTTAATCCTCTTATTTGATTCCAGTATACTCTTAAAACATCAGGATTTGAGGATGTCCATGAAAAGTCTATATTTTCTGCATTTTTTGGCATATAATCATAATTAATTGTAATCGCTTCATTAATGCCTATAGTATATTCTTCTTTTTCTGGTATAATTTGTTCTACATAAACTTTATTATCGTCTTTTACAATCACTTTACAACTTACTTGCTTTGCTCCAGCTCTTGATGTCGCTGTAATAATTGAAACACCTTCTTTTAATCCTCTAATATCTCCATCCCATACCCTTACAACATCAGGATTTGAGGATGTCCAATATAAAGTTTGATCTGAGCAATTATTTGGATAGAAACTAACATTTAGATGTGTTTTTTCATTTATACTTAATGTTTGCTCCGTTTTTTCTATAGAAATATTTTGTAGTGGAATTGCTGGTTTGGTCACCACTACTTTGCATGTAGCAAGTCTTTGATTATTTTTACTAATTGCTGTAATAGTAGCCTCTCCTTCTCTTAATGCTCTTATTTTTCCCTCATAAACCCTAACCGTATTTGCATCAGTTGAATACCATTCTATTCCTTGATTTGTTGCATTAGTTGGCGTAAAAATAGGTGTAAAATAATAAACTGGTTGAGAATCTGTTGAAGTTATTTCCATATTCAATTCATTTATATTTAAGCTTAATGTTTTTACAGGTACGCTTCCTGTATTCTTTTTTTGTAATGCATATGCTTCTACAATACCATTGACATCTGCTTGTGCTAACCTTTTAATAGCATCATCAGAACTAATATGACTTCTATCAGATGCATTGTCAATAAAGCAATGTTCCACTAATAAAGAGCGCATCTCTACTCTTTGTGCATATCTTATAATTCCATAATAATCTTGTACAACACCGCTATTATACCATTCGTTAGGTTGTCCACTTCTTGTTTGTACACCATTATTTTTAATTCCTATATAACTAATATTAGCTAATATTTTATTAGCTGCTTCTGCCGCTTTTTGATAATATTGTATTTTTGTATTATCTTGTGTAACCCATACAGCAGCACCATTAGCAGAACCTCCTCCGCCAGAATTAATATGCATGCTAACTAATAAATCTGCATTATAATTCTTTGCAATTTCCACTCTATCATAAATCGTTGGGCAATCATTATAACGCGTTAAATATACTTTAACTCCCTCATATTGTTCTAATTCTTGTTTTGCATAATAAGCAAGTTTAAAGTTTACAGTATCTTCTCTAATTCCTCCTGCAATGGCTCCTGGATCTGTTCCACCATGTCCTGGATCTAATACAATTACAAAATTACCTTCACTATCTGCTGCTTGTACTTGTCCTTGCATTAAGAATAATATTCCTATTAAAAGTAGTATTCCTATTATTATCAAACTTATTTTTCTTTTCATGTTTTTCTTTTCCCCCTATATAAATGATTTTAATTTCATGTTATATTATTTTTTAGTATCTTTCCTTTTTTTAAAATTTTTTACAATGCCAATTCCGGCAATTATTACTACTATTATTATAATAAGGATACCAATAACTTTCAATGGAATATTTTCACTTATTTTTTCTTCCGTATTTCCATTTTTTTGAGATATATCCTTTCCCTCTGGGCTTTCTACTTCCATTCCTGCTTTTTTAGCAATTACATAATATGTTTTTATTGTTTGGCCATCCTGAGCAGTTACTTGTATTTCAATGGTTTGGGTAATCTCTGTCAGGTCTTCATTTCCTATGATTTTTACAGTTGCCCCCTCTTCTTCTGGAATTGCCTCTATTTCAATTTGCTTCAAATCCTTAGGATATTCTACCGCATAATTAATTGTATTACTATTGAATGCCGGTGCTAATTCGGCATTAACAACCGTTAATGATTTTAAATTAGCATTGGTACTTTTACTATTTCCTCTTGTAACATATATATAATAGGATTGTGTCGCTATACCATTTTCTGCAGTCACTTTTATTTCAAACTCATTTCTTCCTAAGCTTAAGTTTTGTGTATCTCCTATAATTTCTACATTTGCATTTTCATCATCTGGTATTGCTTCTATTTGAATATTTGTTGTTTCTTCTGATACTTGAATAATATATTCTGTTGTAAACATTTCAAAAGCTGGTTCTATTTCACTACCATTTATTCTAATATCTTTTAACATTGGATCATTGTTTTTTGTTTCTGCATTTACAACATTCTCTTGTCCAATTATAAATATCATGATAATTAATAATAAAAGCATGTTAATGATTTTCTTCATAATTTCATTCCTTTCTAGAATGAATATTTTATAAATTTCATTGTTTTACTCATTCATTTCTTTTTTTCCATTATATTCATTAACTAAATATAATGGTCTATTTTTACTTTCGTTAAAGATTCTTCCTAGATATTCTCCTATAATGCCAAATAATAAAATTTGTACACCAGAGAAAAATAAAATTAACAATATAATTGCTTGATATGCTTGTATTACTGTACTAGTTATAATGCATTTTGCAATCACATAAATAAAATATATAAATAATATTATAAATGTTGGTATACTAATATATGTTGATATTCTTAATGGTGATGTTGTAAAAGAAGTAATACCATCAATTGCCAAATCAATTAGTTTTTTATAATTCCATTTTGTTTTTCCAGCTACTCTTGGATCTCTATCATATAATACTTCTTTCTTTTTATATCCAATCCAGCTAAACATACTCTTAGAATTTCTTTGAGATTCTCTCATTTTTCTTAAAGCATTCACACATCTTTTATCTAGTAACCTAAAATCTCCAGTATCTTTTTGAATCGGTACATTTGTTAGGCTCTGAAGTACTCTATAATACATTTTTGATGTAAACTTCTTAAGCCAAGTTTCACCTTTTCTCGAATTTCTCTTAGCATATACATCATCATAGCCTTCTTCCCAATATTTAATTAGCTCAGGTATTAATTCTGGCGGATCCTGTAAATCCGCATCCATAAATATAACACAATCACCTTTTGCATAATCTAGTCCAGCAATCATAGCAATTTCTTTACCAAAATTTCTTGAAAAATCCACGTAACTAATTCGAGGATCTTTTTCTCTATATTCTTTAATTAAATTAATGGTATTATCTTTACTTCCATCATTGACAAATAATATTTCAAATTCATAATTTTGTATAGAATCCATTAATTTTTTTAATCTTTCATACAAAAGTGGTAGTGATTCTTCTTCATTATATGCTGGTATAATGATACTAACTTTCTTCATTTTTTATCTCATTCCTTTCTAATATTTATACAAAATTTATTTACGACTTTCTTTACTCTTAAATGCAAAAAATTTACTAATAAAGAAATTTAAAATAATAACAACAACAGTTATACAACATTTACTTATCATAATAGGTATTGCAGTTTCAAATAATATAAGGCCTCCTAAAAATTCTATAATCATGGTAAATGTTCTTCCTAATATAAATTTAAAGAATTCTATTAATCTTTCTTTTGTACTTTCTGCTTTTGAATGAAAAACTAAATCTTTATTGGTAATGTAGGCAAACAAAACTGCCAAGATAATTGCAATAATATTGGATAAATTTTCATTCCACTTTAAAATTGTACTCATGATATAAAATGAGCCTAAATTAATAATAGTTGTTAATACGCCAAAAACACCATATAAAATAACTTCCTTAGTAAGTACTTTTCTAACTAATTTTTTAAACTTTTCCATTTTTCTCACCATTTTTCATTTTTTATATATTTTGCTTTTTAAGTTCCTCTATTTGTTTATATCGTAACAAATTTAGTTCATAATCTTCTTTGTGATGTATTACAATTGTTTGTAAAATTAATCCACACTGTTCAGCTATTACAGCTAATGTTATAATTCCTGTGGCTAGTATAGCAGATGGCATTTTCGTAATATAACCTGTCTTATAAAACTCTACAATAACAGGTACTCCTACAAGCAATCCAATAATAAATAAAATTACAAAAATAATTGAAAAGAATTTCAATGGTTTATAATCTTTAAACATTTTAATAATTGTTTTTAATACCTTTATTCCATCAGAAATTGTGTTAACTTTTGATTCGCTACCATCTGGTCTTTCTCTAAAAATAATTGGTATCTCTTTTATTCTGTATTTCTTGTCTAAAGCAAATAATGTCATTTCTGTTTCCAATTCGAATTTAGGACTCATGACAGGCATATTTTTTACAAACATTTTATTAAAAGCTCTGTATCCTGTCATAATATCCTTTAATTTATTATTGAATAATATATTAATTGCATTTCTTACTAGATTATTTCCAAATTCATGAAAATTCTTTTTTATTTGTTGCTGATAAGTTCCATTAGATAATCTATCACCAATTGTCATATCTGCTTCATTATTTTTTATAGGTTCAATTAATTGATGTACAAATTCAGCAGGATATGTATCATCACCATCTACCATAACATAAATATCTGCTTCAATTTCTCTAAACATAGCTCTAACTACATTGCCTTTTCCCTGTCTGTTCTCAAATCTCACAATAGCCCCTGCTTCTTTTGCAAATTCTGCTGTTTCATCAGTTGAGTTATTATCATACACATAAATATTTGCTTCTGGTAATTCCTTTTTAAAGTCTTTTACAACTTTCCTTATCGTTTTACTTTCATTGTAACAGGGTATCAATACTGCAATTTTATCCATTTATCTCTCTCCTTATTTTAGTCTCATTCTTACTTCTTAAATTATTTTCATCATTTGGATTTTCTTTTTTATTTTGCCTTTTTATTTTTCTGTATTTATCCCAACTAGTGCAAGCTACTGGAATTAATATAACAATATATGGAATAATATATCTTGATTTTCCTTCCCATAAGATATGGAACATAAATCCTCCTATAAAACAAATTAGCAATAATAATGCTTCATTAGAAATATATTTTCTCTGTTTTATTATGAAATATAGTGTTCCACCAAATATAATAAGTAATAACGATTTCTGGTATAGTTGTACTGATTTTTCACTTTTTAGTAATTGTTCATCGCCTTTTTTCCATTCCTCTAATTGATTTGCGTCTTTTTCTTCTTCTCCATGATAAAGTCCAAAATTAAAACTTAAATTTTGCCATATTGATTCTTGTAATGGTTCTGCCCACATGGAAATTATTTTTTTTGTATAAAATTTAATTGTATATATGATATCTTGTGAAAATTCTGTTAGTCTCTCTTTAATCATACCTTCATATGTACTACTTGGAACATTATCTTCAAATCCCAAATCACCTGTAGTATTATACCAACCATTTGCTCTCATTCCTTCTTGCATTCCCATAGCAATATATCTTGTGGCTGGAAATTCTTTATTTAAATCTAAATGATATAAATTTCCCAACATATTTTTTAAAATGTTAGAAGGACATACAGATATTATAATAAACGCTAAAATACATACTAATTTCAATATAAGTTGTTTTTTAAAAGATAAATTTTCACTTTCTGTTCTTTTCTTTTCTAATAAATTTAATAATAAATATATTGTAATTGCAATAACAAATATTAAATTATTCATTCTCAATATAACTGCTATCATCATTAAAATAGATGAAATTGCTATGTATTTTACTTTTCTTTTATTAACATATTGCATTGCAAAATATATACCAAAAATTACAAATGCTAAACCTATTAAATCTCCATAAGTAAAATTAACTAATAATATAATAGGTATATATGTAAATGCTAAAAGTATAAATAATGGCATATTGATTTTATAATCTTTCTTTAATTGTTTTGTAATAAAATATAATCCTAATATTGTAAAACAGTTAGCTATGGCATTTACAATTTTTAATATTACCACATTAGAAGAATGTAACAATTTAAATACTCCCGCAAATATATATGCTAATGTTAAATTCTGCGGATTATATTCAAAATAGTATGGATTAAATATATCTTCTCCTCTAAACAATTGCATTGCAGCTTCATACACACTCATCGAATCAGCTATTGGTGCTGAATTTCTATAACATATCCATATAACTTCTATAATTACATATATTATAAATAATATACATAAAATAATTATTTTTTGTTTTTTACTTATCTTAATTTTTCCTTGTTTCATTTTTTTATCTAAGAAACAAGTTAATAAAACAATGACTGTCAAAATAACCAAAGTAACAATTAAATTTAAAATGCCGAAATATGAAATAGTTACTTTTTCTTCCCATCCATGATAAACATCTGCTATGTAAATCACATTTAATAAAAATACAATAATTGCTAAGCAAAATGCTATAAATATAACTATATTCTTTATTTTCTTCATTTTTTCCCCTTTATCAAATTTTGTGTTTTGAATCCTATCATACTACATAAAATACCAAATATCATAATAGCTTGTAATCTATATGTAAAAAATGCATGTATACTTGAATGACCTGCAAATACAAAATACCATATATATGGATATAAAGATATAAGTAAAATTGGTATGGTATATTTATATTCTTTAATATATTTTCTGTTTCTAATTAACTTTATTATAAACAGAATTACTAATAAAATAGCAAGTGCTAATAAAACTGTATTATATAAATACTTTATATTTTCTTTTATAGCCCCTAATCTAGTTACAGGGTATTCCGCATTTCCATTAGTTCTAAAAATAATATTTTTAATTGCTACTGTAATAACATCCTTATGTAAAATTATACTTGCTATTACCCATTTTGCAAAGAAAATTGTTGCATATGATATGCACCATAACAATGATAACTTAATAATATCTATTATAGAACCTTTTATATCTCTTTTTTCTTTATTCTTTAATAAAATAACAACAATTAATGGCATTCCTAAGGTAAGTAATGGTACTGTTAACAGGTCGAAAAAAGTTGTTAAACCACCTACTATAAAAAATAAATATGGATAAATTTTTTGTTTTTGTTTTTCATATAATATATTTACAAGTATCATTGTGACTAACATTATTGCAAAAACACCTACATATTGTAATGATACTGGAACAATAAAGAAACATACTGCCATCATAGCAAATACAAAACTAATTGCATGCCAAAAGCTCAAATTTCTATACAAATATATTGACGCTATTATCAATAGTATGAACATCATTATCATAAATAGAAAACGAATTTCTTCATAATTAAAAAATAATAATAATGGTCTTATAATAGTCTGAATTCCATGCCAATATCTTGAATACTCTTGATTATTATATAATGATTCATCCTCTAATGTCTTCTTTAGCGATTCATATTGGTTTCCTTCTTCTGTTGTATATCTAGAATTTTCAAATGCTCTTACCAAAATATTTTCATCCTTATTTTTTCCCTTATTCATTGCTGTATTCAAAATAATCAAATCTGTAAATTCATCCAAACTTGCACCTTCGATATATTCCCCAAATAAAGGATTAGCATTTGATTGTAATAATATTTCTTTTGATTCTCTTATATGTGCTTGTATTCTATCATTTGGTAATGCATATGTCAAAACCATACCTACACAAAATATAATAAGCATAGCTATCCATACAATTACATAAGATAATAATTTTCTTCCGTTTTTCACTCTTTGTCATTTTTATTCTCCTAAAAAACTATTTTTTCTATCTTTTAATATATATTTCAACAAATATATCAGATTATTTTTGTTACTTATCTTTTTAATATTTAAAGAAATACCCTTCATTTTCTCCCACAATATCTTCTTTTATATTGTAATTGGTAACACCTCTATCATCAATATTATATAAAGCACCTTGTACACCACTATGATTTAATTGAATATCTACATTTTCATTATCATGACAATATTGCACAAATTCGTTGATTCTTTTTCCTACATAAGCATCGTTATCTTTTGTACTCTTTAACGTTGTATAAGTTACAAGACCAATATTAATAAACATAATAACTGTTAGTATTATTCCTAATACATAATGTACTTTTTTATCCTTGTCCCACAATAAATATGTTAGTACTATCATTGGAATCGCATAGAAATATGGTATATATCTTGCCCAATATCCACCATCTAAAGCTAATATTAATATAAATGTAATGCCTAATATAATTAAATATGGTATTAGTAAGTTCCAATTTTTAGCTTTTATAAATCTAACAATTATATAGATAGTTCCAATTAATGATAGAATAAAGATTCCACTAAATAATGGACCAAATCCACTCATTCTAATATCTGGTATGCTATAATTTTCAATCTCTTCAATTGAAGTTGTAAATGGTATTTTTAAAGTAGGTTGTATATTTTCCTGAGAATAAGTAGGTGACACATTTTCTCCTTTAGAAAATATAGATATTAAAAAGATTTCTAAATGGTTCTTGTTAGCAAATGATGATGGTTGTTCTTGTACAACCATATTATCTACATGTCCTTCTCCATATAATGGATATAATGGGTTTCCATGATCAATCATATTTCTCATATAAGAAGAATATCCCACAATTCCAATTGAAACAATAACTGTTACTATATAAAAAATTGTATATTTCTTAAATTGTTTTATAAATTCTTCTTTTCCTTGCTTTATAGCCTTTATCATCCAATAGATATAAAAAGCCAAACAGAATATACCAGCAAATGCTAATCCTGTAAATTTTATATTAATACATAAAAGTATGCTACTAGCAAGGATGAATAAAATTTCTTTCTGATTTTCTTGTTTTCCTAAACTTTCGACAATACAAGCAAATAAGATTAGCAATACAGCAACCATTAATGCCCCATCTACATAATAATTAAATACTTGCACAACTGTAATCGCATTAAAAGGTAATAGAATAGAGATTGCTAAACTTGCTATTAAACTTATTTTTTTATCTTGATATAGGTAAGAAAATAGAATTCCAAAAGCAATATACATAAGTAATGCTGTATAGCCTTTTCCGCTTTCTATATTTCCTGTAAATGCATAAATAACAGAAGCAAATATTTCTGTTCCTTTTGCATAATGGTCTATCCATAATGTATTAATATTTTCTTCTGATATATCAAATGGATTTCCATCCTCTTTATCAAAATCTTTACTATCTTCATAATTTGGATTCCAACCATTTTTTAAAGCACCAATTGCTAGCTTATGATAAGTATTCCCATCAGCTGTTGTGTCATATATCTTTCCTTCTATAAATGTTACTCCTGTAAAGATTATTAATCCTAATAAAATAGCCACTATATTTATTTTTATATTATCTTTTTTATAAAATAGTAATGTAATTCCTATAGAAATTATGGTAATAATTGGCAAATGCCATCCTGTAACAGTAACATTGATAAAAAACAATAAAGTTGTTATCAATAAAATAGTTACGATTTCTACCAATAAAAATATGGCCGATTTTTTGATTACCTCTGTAATAATTGATTTATCTGTTTTTTTCATCATTTTTCTCCTCTTTATTTATCTATAAAAATTTTTACTTTTGTTAATAGCTGCTTTATAATTACACATTTAGTTTTGTATATATTATAATTGTTCTGCAAATCCTTTTTGTAATTTGTTAAAAATCATGTACCCTATTACACATCCTACTAGAGAAATGGCAATTAGTATTAATAATGCTGATACATCCACTGTTGTTTGTGTATAAAACATATCTCTATAAGCTTCAATAATATATGTCATTGGATTTAATTTTAAAATCCACTGAAAATCTGCAGGTATTGCATCTGCTGCATATACAATCGGAGTTGCATAAAATAATAATTGAAGTGCAACACCAATTAAATGTTGTAAATCTCTTACATATACAGATATACTAGATACAATAAGTGATATTGCAATTAATAATAGATATTGCGCCAACAATACAAGTGGATAAAATACAATGTATTTACTAAGTCCCAATCCTCCAAAAATAACAAATGCAATAATTATAATCGTTGAAATTAAAAAGTTAACAGCCTCACTCGTTACAATTGATATTGGTAAAATTTCTCTTGGAAAATACACTTTTTTTAGTAAATTCCCATTTTCCACCATTGTAAATGCTGAACGGCTAATGGCAGAAGAGAAAAATGTCCATGGAATTAATCCACAACAAATAAAAATTGCATAATTTTCTTGAGGGTTTTTCAAAATCATTTGAAATACAATTGCATATACTAATATTTGTAATAGTGGATTTAAAAATGACCATAAAACACCCAAAAATGAATTTTTATATTTTCCTCTAATTTCTTTTTTTACGTTTGTCTTTAATAGTTCCCTATAATTGTATAAGTTTTTAAATACATTTATCATCTGATAACTCCTCTATTCTTATATGATCTTTTTTACTTTTTCTTTAATTTTTGCTTTTTTAATTAATTTCATCAAACCTGTCTTTTGTAAAAATTTTATAAATGCTCTCCATACTGGATTTTGCCATAATTTTCCTTTTATTTGACTAATTTTATAGGCTTTCAAACTTTCTGTTTCGGAATAATTTCCGCCTTCTTGTGGGAAATAATTTCGAATATCCAATTGATTGTATAAAACTAAATATTGTTTGTATAAATCTTTATTTACAATACTTTGTGGATTAATTTTGCTTCCTTCTTTTGCAAACTCTTCAAATTCTTTTGTAAAAGTCTCCACCATATGATTAACTGTATAACCATTTAAAACTTTTTCTCTACAATTATCTTTTAATTTAGGATTGTTTAATACTTCTTCAATTGCTTTTACATAACGATTAATTTCTTCATCCTGATACCCTCTGTTGTAATACCCATTTTCTGCAGTTTGTATATTTTCAACAACACTTCCGCAGGTATTATCTACTAATTCTTTTTGTCCTCCAACATCTGCTGTTACAACTGGTGTTCCCATCGCTAAAGATTCATAAGTTGTAATAGTTAATCCTTCTACTAAAGAACAGATAACTGTTACATCTGCTATTTTATAAAATGGTTTTACATTTTTTTGCATTCCAAAAAATATAATATTTTCACTAACACCATCTTTTTTGGCTATATTTTTCATTTCTTTTAATTCTGGTCCATCTCCAACCACTAGTAACATCAATTGGTTATCTTTTTCTAACAATTTTTTAAAGACTTTTACAATAAAAATTGGTCTTTTTTCTTCTGATATTCTGCACAAAAATAGAATTGTTTTTTTGCCATTTAATTTATCTTTCACTTTTGCTAAATCTTGATTGTCAGAGATATTGACCTTAAATTGGTCAAATTCTTCTTCATCAACGCCTATATATACGGTTTCAACATTATCAATCGTCCTTCCCATGTTTTTCTTCATGGACTCTCTTAATACTTTTGTACAAGTATAAGTTCTATCTAAAAATCCATCAATTGCTGTTGAGTCTCTTGGATATTCTCCATTTCTCCAACTTCTATTTTCACTATGAAGATAATCTGTAAATACAACTTCTGGAAATTCTGATTTTAGCCAAGGTGTTACATAGAATCCAAAATAGCTATTAGATTCCATAACAATATCAATATTTCTAGTTTTCATTAAATAATGAATAAATGCTGGCCAGTCTTGTCTATGTAAAAAGCTTGTTAAATCAAATACTTCTCCATATTTTTCAAACTTTTGTCTCCATACATATTCTGAAACTTCTGTAGTGACAATTGTAATATCGAATTTACTTTGATCCAATCTAGAAATTAAGTCTAAATTAAATTTGTCTGCTCCACCAACTTTAAACCAAGGAAAAATAAATAACAATCTTATTTTTTCTCCTTTTTTATTAATTGGTTTTCTGTTCCATTCAAAAGTATATGGATAAGAATCATAATTTGATTTTGTTGTTGTAGGAAATTGAATTGCAAAAACCTTGTCCTTAATCTTTTCTGCTTGTTTAGCAATTTCTTTTCTAGCATGTTCATCTCTTTTTTTGTCCTTATTAATAGAATCTAAGATTCCACCTTCTTTTTTCTTACGATACCAAAATCCATAATAATTCATTCTAATTGGGAAATATCCTTTTTCTAGCATTCTAAGCCATAGATGCCAATCTTCATGCACATCTTCATCAACAGCTCCATACCCGCCAACATCTAATATTGCTTGTTTCCTAACTAAAGAACATACTGGTAAAATATTTTCTCTTTTTTCTGTATCACTATCAAATATTTTTCGCCATAAAAATTCTTGTCCATCAAAATTTACCATATCTGCATAAACCCAAGAAGCTTTTGGATTTGTTTGCAAAGTCCAATAACTACACTCTAACATAGTTCTATCAATAGCATCATCTGCATCTAAAATAAACAATAAGTCACATTTTGCTTTTGTAATTGCATAATCTCTTGTAGCAATTCTTCCTCTATTTTTTTCGTGATACACTTTAATTCTACTATCTAATTTTGCAATTTCATCTAATGTTTCTTTTGTTCCTTCTTCTGTACTTCCATCATTAATAATAATCCATTCCCAATAAGGGAAAGTCTGATTAATAATAGAATTTGCTGTTTCTCTTATATAATTTTTACAATTATAATATCCTGTAATAATACTAATAATCGGCTCTCCATCATTAATTGATTTTTGTTTTCTTAGTTCTTTTCCTGGCATCATTGTATAATCAAAATATTTTTCTTCTTCATTCATGCATTTGTCCTCCTCTATTTTGTTTCCTTAATATATTCATCTACAACATCTTCTGTTGAACCATCCATTTTTATTTTTCCATCACATAGCCAAACCGCTCTATCGCATAATTGTTTTACTGCTTGCATACTATGTGTAACAAATACCATTGTTTTTCCTTGATCTTTTAAATCTCTCATCTTGTTATAACATTTATTTTGAAAATGCTCATCACCAACAGATAAAATTTCATCTATTAATAAAATATCTGCATCTACATTAATGGCAACAGAGAAAGCAAGTCTCATATACATTCCTGAAGAATAAGTTCTAACAGGGTTATCTATATATTGCCCCAATTCAGAGAATTCAATAATTTGATCAATTCTCTTATCAATTTCTTTTTTTGTTAATCCAAATATAGAGGCATTAAAATAGATATTTTCTCTTCCAGAGAAATCTGGGTGAAAACCTGCTCCCAACTCTAGTAATGATGTCAATTTTCCATTAGTTATAATTTCACCTTTGTTCGGATATATAATTTTTGTCATTAATTTTAAAAGTGTTGATTTTCCACTACCATTCGTTCCAATTAGTGCAACAACTTCTCCTTTTTTTATTTTTAAATTAATACCTTTTAATACTTCTCTTTTTTCCTTTTTGTTTCTTGAAAACAAGAATAATAACTTTTCTTTTATTGTATTTGCTTTGTCTAAATACACATTAAATGTTTTATATACATCTTTTACAATAATTTTATACTCTTCACTCATAATTGTAACCTTCTCCTTCTTCGGGTAATTATAACAATACTCGTTGTAAAAATCAACCTTACTTAAATTTTATTTTCGTCATAATTTTTCCTGGTATCCATAATAATACAAGAATTTGTTTATTCTTATATCCTTTTATTTTTTTAAAACACATCTTTTGCTTTGTTAGGGTTGCAAATAATATATAATGTTTTATAACATACAATCTCTTTTTGAAAGGAACACCTGTCATATCATGTTTTTCTAATATTTCTTTAAAATAAGCAAAATGTCCATAAGGATTTTCTTTAAAAATTTTTTTGATATTTTTCGTATAGCCATCTTCTTTATAATCACAAAGCATAATGGGTTTATTATAGCATTTCATCTTATACTTTAAATCCATTTCATGATACATTCTAGCCTCTGTTGAAAACTTTTCATTATTTTCAATTTTGTAGTGATATTGTTTTCTGATATTGGCAAAAAATACAATTGCTTTCTCACCAGTTTCTCCGTTCTTTAAAATACAAATCAAACATCGTTGTTTCTGCTTTTTGGAACAAATTCCCTATATTATTCCCTTTTAAATCATATTTTAAAAAACATAAACCATATAAATCTTCTCTTTCTTTTGTTTCATAATAAGCTTGTAAGATATCATAAAATGCATTATCTGAAAACAAATCATCAGAATCACATTCCACAATCATATCCCCTTCTGCATATTTCATGACATTATTAATTGCAGCCATCTTTCCTTGATTTTCTTGTTTGTGATACTGTATTTCTATTTTTCCTTCATTTATAAATTGCTCGATAATTTCAGTAGTATTATCTGTTGACCCATCATCCATAACAAGCCACTGGATTTGTGCATCTTTTTGTACATCTTCATTTTCTATATTTCTAATAATACTATTATATAAATTATGAAGCATATCTGCTCTATTATAGGTTGGTGTAATAATGGATAATTTCATATTATTCTTCCTCTAATAAATTCTCTAATTTTGTTATTATATCTTCATTACGATATTCTTTTTCATCTTTTCCAAAACTTTTTATATCATTTTCTATAATGTATTTTAATTTGTTATAAATCTCATGTTCATCATTTTCTACAATGATGGCATTTTTATAATTTTCAACCGCCTCTCTTGCTGCTGTATTGGTTATGATAATTGGTTTATTTAATATTTTTGCTTCTTCTAATACCATTCCATAACCTTCAAATTTAGAAAGTAAACAAAAGATATCTGCTTGTTTCATATAAGGATATGGATTTTCTTTTGCACCTAGTAAGAAAAATGTTTCTTGCAAATGTTCTTCTTTTATTAATTTTTCTAACTCTTCTTTTTCTGGTCCATCACCAATAATGTAAAATTTATTGGCATAATGATTTGCAATTAATTCTCTATGAATGCGAATCAATCGATCAATTCCTTTTTGTTCTACTAATCTTGCAACTGTTAAAAAGTTTAATTGATTATGGTCAAATTGGAAATCAATGGTTTCTTCTGCTTTTTCTATAACATTTTCAGAATTAATATAGTTATAAATCACTTCTTCTGAAGGTTTTATATCCGGATATCGTATATCAAAAACTTCTTTATTATCTTTACTAACAAATACTAGTTTTTGATATTTGTTATAAATACTTCTATCTATCATTAACTTAATTTTTGCTTTTATTCCATTTCCATATACTCTTGAAATATCATTGTGAATCCAAGCTATTTTCTTTGTATGATTGTTCTTTGTGCTAAATAATCTTGTGATTGGTCCTTCTAAAAATGCAACTTCTACATCATAATCACCTTGTATGTATTTTTTATAATAGGATTTTTGGAACAATAATATTTTTAATGGAATGATGACTTTTTGTATCTTTGTTAGCTCTTGATATCTGTATTCAAACATTCGCTTTACTTTTATATTTTGATTCAAACTTTTTTCTAGTTCACCTTTTCCATAAATCGTAAATATGGTAATATCAAATGTGTCACTTAATTTATTTACCATATCCACTAATACTCTTTCAGCTCCTCCGAATCGTTAAACTAGTTATTCCAAATAGTATTTTCTTCATAATTCTCCTTTTACACAAATTTTTCTTGTAATTTGTCACGTATAAATTTTATTCTTGCTAAACTTGTATAAATTTTTAATGTAAAATTGTTTACAGTTCTCATATACAAATTTTTTAAGCTTTTTTCTTTTAAATAAATATTTTCCTTCCAAATGGGGAATTGTGTATTTAATGATTTCCATGCTAAATGGATAATTTCTTTTCTTTCTTTTTTATCTTCTATCATGACCATTCTAAGCATTGAACTACATAAAATATATCTTGCATAAACATATTCTATGGATTCTTTATATTCTGCAAATAGGTTATTTGCTTTATAATAATCAATGACATGCCCTAAAACATCTATAATTTCTTTTGTTCTTTTATTTTGTACATTTGAAATAGAATTTTCTCTTTGTACGTAATGGATAAAAGGTTTTTCAACAATTCCATATGTATGTATATATGGTAATAACTTATAGAAAAATTCAACATCTTCATATCTGTAACCTTTTGGAAATTCAATTTTATTTTCTTGTATAATCTGTCTTTTAATTAATTTGTTCCATGCCACTACTCTTGTACGAATAAACATTTCTTTTTTATTATCATACACTTTTCCTTTGCTTTCTAAAACCTTATCTGGATATTCCCATAAAAAATTACATTCCACATAGTCTAAATTTTCCTCTTTTGCCTTATTATACATTTCCTCATATGTAATCATTTCTACATAATCATCAGAATCTAAAAAAGCAATATATTCTCCTCTCGCTTTTGGTATTGCGTAATTTCTAGCATCTGATAAACCACCATTTTCTTTTTCTAAGTAGATGATTTTATCTGGATAGTTTTTTGCAAACTTTTTTGCAATTTTTTCTGATCCATCTTTACTCCCATCATTAACAAGTAAAATTTCTATCTCATCTAATGTTTGATCCATTAAAGATTGTAAACATTTTTCTATATAATTTTCTACATTATAAAATGGAACAATGATACTAACCTTTATCATGATTTAACCTTTCTTCTTAAATTTAAATACCATTTTATATTTAAACTTAAGATTAATTTTCTTAAAAACTGTTTTGCATTCTTTGCTTTAATATTTTTTGTCATTTTTCTTCTTCTAATTTCTTTTATATAATTTTTTTGATCTTTTTTATCCAATGTCTCTGTTTTTAACAAAATTGCATTTGTATAATAAATTTTTAAAATTTCTGCTATATGTTTATTTAATTTGTATTTTTCAATTTTTCTTAAAGCCTCATCATATTGTTTTAAAGCATCATATGCTTTTTTCTTTGTTTTTTCATAACTAGTATTTCTTGTGATACTATTTCCAACCTGTACATAATGATATCCATAAAAATTAATTGAAATCATCGTTTTTGCAAGAACAATCACAAATGGCATTAATCCAAAATCTTCATGTTCTGTTCCTACTTTAAATTCTAGTTTGTTCTTTGTAAATATTTCTTTCTTCATCACATATACACAAGGAGAATCTAATAAAACATCTGTAGCATATAATAGTTCAAATCCTTCTTCTCCTGTTTTATTCTCAAATACAGGTCCATCTACTTTTTCTATCACTTTTCCTTTGGCATCTTCTCTTTGTAGTTTAAATTTAATTAAATCGATATCCTTTTCCATGTATTGTTTTATTAAGCCATATAAATGTATATCTAGATAATCATCTGCATCTAAGAATAGGATATATTGTCCTTTTGCCTTTTTAATACCATAATTTCTAGTATCTGCTACACCAGTATTTTTCTTTTTATAATAGGAAATAATTTTCGGATTTTTTTCCTTATATGCTTGTATGATTTTATCAGACATATCTGTACTTCCATCATTGATTAATACAATTTCTATATCTTCATCTTTTTGTTTTAATACAGAATCCATACATTTTTTTAATGTTTTTTCTCCGTTATACACGGGAATAATGACACTTAACTTTTTCAATATTCTCTCCAGCTTTCTTTTTAAAATAGGTTTTCTAATGTTTTTAATACTTCTTGGTTATATGCCTCATAATCAAATGGTTCTTTTATCTCATATCCATTTTTGATAAAATCTTTCATTGCTGTATATATTGCTTCTGCATTTTTTTCTACGACCATGCCTCTTCCATTTTCCACTTGCTCATAATCAGATACCTTTGTAGTAATGATTGGTTTATTTAACACAAAACTTTCTAAATATACAACTGGATAGCCTTCGTATTCAGATGATAAAATGACACAGTCACTTATCTTAAAATAGGGATATGGGTTTTCTTTTCTTCCTAAAAGAAAGATTGTATCTTCTAATCCTTCTTCTCTTATTTTTTGCTCATATAGTCCTGTATCTTTTCCATCACCAACCATTAAAACCCTAAATTTATAATTTTCTTTTTTTAACATATTTGTAGCTTCAATAATTCTTGTTAATTTTTTTGCTCTTTCTTCATGTCTGCCTACATTCAAAAATGTTGGTATATTTTCTTTTTGTATATCTTCTACAATTTCTTGAGATTTTTTAATAATTTTTTTTCCATCAATCAAATTGTTACATAAAATTGTCTTTTCTTTAAGCTCCGGAAATATTTTCAAAAATGTATTTTTTCCTATTTGTGTAACAAATACAATATGTCTAAATTTTTCTACTTTTGCATTTTGGAAAAAATTCTTTACTTCTTCAGTATTTCCATTATATAGTGTTAAATAATCAGAATGTCCCCATAAGGCAGAATTTTTAGAAGCGGTTCTTGCCATAAAACTACTGGCTAAAGAATATGTTGCAAAACTTGCTGAAAAATCAAATTGATTTCTATATCTTGCAATAAATTTTAATCTATTCACTAAATTACATAGTTTTCTTACAACAATATTTTTACTATTGTTTGTGTTATATTCTATAATCTTAATTTCTTTATCAAGTCTTTCTAAAAAGACACCTTCTTTTTTTTCTAATGCAATGGTTACATCATACCCTCTTTTTACTAGGCAATTGGCTAATGTAACGAGTGCAGTTTCTATTCCACCTAAGTCTAAATTATGTGCTGCAAATAATAATTTTTTCATTAAAAAATTCTCCTCTATTTTTAGACATTATTTTCCTCATTATCTTATCATTTTATTGTTTTTTTTGCAAGTAAAAAGCAGTTTTTTAGCTAAGCTAATCAACTGCTTTTTCTTATCTTTTTTATTCTTTATAAAACTCTATACTTTTTGCTAAAACCCATCCAGTTAGTCCTGATGAAGAATTAATTATATAATACTTGTATCCTTCCAAATTTTTAATCAGATCACTTTCGTTCTCATAACCTACAGGCCAGCAAAAATCTTTTGTATTTTTTAATAATTCTCTATTTTCTTTTATTACTTCTATTCCTTCATATTCATCTATATCAAATATAATGCTGTTAGGCATTGCCATTTCAAAATAGTGTACTAATACATCTTTAAATTTTACAAATATAATTTCACGCTTTCTATTGATTGTCTTCATAGTAATTTCTTTATTTTCAAAATCAACAGTATATGTTAATATTTCATTGTCATGTACATCCATTTTTATCTCTATCTCCTATCTATAGTTTTTTACTTTTATATTTTTTATTTTAACATAGTAATATTATCATTCTCATCAGTTATATATTCTATATTTTTAAACTTGTTCTTTTTTGCATTTAATTCTATCTTATCTAATTTTTCTTTATCTTTCATATAAATACAAACATTTATACTATCGATTATTAAAATTATAATTTCACATTCACTATCTAAAAATTCTTTATATGTTTTTATTTTACTAATTTTAAAGCCTATTTTGTATATATGTATATTAGCAAATATTATATAATATGGATTTTGGGATATTTGTTTATTAAAGTCTTCTCCATCTATAATCTCCTCTACAAATAATTGTTCATTATTTTCCACCCATATCTCATTATCATCATTTATTTCAAAATCATAATCTGCTAAATCTATATTTTTTAATATATCTTTTAACATATATCCCCACTTATTTGGTATTTTAAATTGTATTCCTCTTATCACATTAATCCCCTTTTCTAGTTTTAATTATTTTCTTTATTTCATATCATAGGTTGTATCATTTTGATACGACCTACTTTATCTAATATCTTCAATCAGATTTCCTTTTTCTTGCTCTTTTTCTAATGCTATTAAAATACCTTCACTAAAATTATACTTATTATATCCAACTGGTAAACAATACCTTCCTTTTAATTTTTTTCTCTGCCTATCACCTCTATGTTTAACTTTTTTAGCTCTCTCTCAGAAAACAAGACTGTTGCTAACATTTGTTTTTCTTTCCCTAGTCCTCTATCAATTTCTGAAAAAGGAATGATTTTAAGACTTTTTATTAACTGTAAATCTGGTTTTTTATCTCCTATCCAATTATATAAAGTTAATAAATCATCTTCATTATAATATATATCTCTTGGTAAGCTTCCTATATTACTTCTGTATGTTCCTACTACTTTTAATAAAACATATTTTCCATACCATTTATGGTCTTTTAATTCTTCATCTAGTATTTGATATGATAATATATCTCCTACTTTCCAATGTGCTCGAAAAAATTTCATTTTTGACACTTTCTTTTCTGGTGGTTGTTCTGAATTTAATTTTTTCTTTAATTCTTCCAATACCTTTTTTCTTTTTTCATATAGTTTTTCATCTTCTTTCCATTTTTCTAAATCCACTCCTGAATCTATACATTCTATTGCTTTTTCTTTTACTTCATCAAGTAATCTTCCATATTTCCATTGTGTGTCCGCTAATGCAAACCATAATAATGCTCCTTCCTCTTCATCTTCAAAGCACCAATCATTTTCTTCTATTACTTTTTTTGTTGCTTCTTCATTTGTTATTCCGATTTGCAAATATGTTATATATTCATCTTTTATATCACAGGTTGTATCATCTTGATACAACCCTGTTCCCCATGCTCCCATATTTTATTCCCTTTTCTTTTAATCTTCTAATTTAGCGTTATTAATCAGCATATGCTGAAAATTTTTTACGTTTAAAGTTTTCTTTTGTTATATAACATATGTTATGAAATTTACTTTTTAAAGCATTATTATATATTTTATCTAAAATATTTTCATCTTTTGAATATATCTCAACAAATTTACTGTCTGTTACTAGCAAAATTAATATACATGAACTTTCAATAAAATCTTTATATGTATTTATGATAGTATTATCTTGTTTTACATACAATTTTATATTTGCAAATATTATATAGTAATCTTCTTGTTCTATAATTTTTTTAAAATCTGCATTTTTGTATATAGGTTTTTTAAATAAATTATCATCATTATCATTACTTTTCCTATTATTATTTATATAAATCTCATCTTCTTCAATTTTCCAAATATACTCATCTAAATTAATTTGTTTTAAAATTTGTTCTAAGAAATTCCCATATTCATTTGGTATATTAAATTCAATTCCTATTTTCATTGCTATCTCCTCCATCTTTTATTTTTATGGTATTATCACATTTGGAATTATCGTAGGTAGGCAAATTATAGAAGGAATTAGTCTCACTACTCTATATGTAACATATCCTATACCAGCAATAGTAGCAGTAGTGATTATTGTATTACTAAAATTATGTGCATCTCCTCTTTTAGAATTCCCTTTTTCATCCCATGTCCAATCATGTTCATGTGGATTTTTTAAATTAGGATGGCGATGCGGATGACTATAATCAATATCTTTTAATGCCTTTCCATCTGGTCCATAAATGCGAATATCGCCATTAGGTTTTTTTAATGTTGAATTTGGCTTTCCTTTTCTAGGTACATTACCATGTCCATTGTTCGATGACAATAAAATGTTTTTTCCTGTACTTGGTTTTCGTAATGTATTCGTTGATACAGATGTATTTTTAGCTACGCTAGTAATTATACTTTTTACAATATTACCTATTATGTTAATAATTGCTAAAATTGGAAAATTGCCATTAATATCTCTCAAATTTATAGGATTATTATTACAATATGTATATAAATTATGTCCTAATAACTCATCGCCACTATGTAAAGTTCCATCTGCATTTATAAATCTACCCATCTCTGGATTATAATATCTACTCTGCAAATAATATAAACCTGTTTCTGTGTCATATCTATAACCTCTATATCTGTATGGATTTTTGTATCCTATATGGTTCGTATTATTTGTTACATCATTACCTTGTCCATCTTCAATGCTAATTAGTTTTCCCCATGTATCATAGGTATAGCTAACTACTTGATTTAAGTTGTTATCTAGTATACCTATAATATCATTTTGTCCATTTCGTATGTAGTAGTATTGCTCATCATTTAACTTAAATCCAATTAGATTTTGATTGCTATCATATTGATAATAAATTGTATCATTTCCTTTGGTTTCATAAATAACAATTTCTCCATCTAAATGATAAGTTGTTGTTTCTCCATTAACCGTTTTTTCTGTTCTGATACCGTCATCTGTGTATTTATAGGTTATATTTAATCCTTTCTCTGTGTTCTGTATACTTGCTAATTCTCTTCCATTTTGCCATGTGTAAGTATTTCCATCATATGTTAATGAATTTCCAATAGCGTCATATGTAATTTGTTTTCCATCATATGTTGTTAATTGGTCTTTCCAGTTTGCATTATTATATATGTATTCTATTACTTTTGTTGGCTGTGTTGTAATATTTCCTTCTGTATAGACATATTCTTTTTTGTTTAGGATATTTCCTCCAGTATCATATTCATACGTAATTGTTTTTTCTTGTTCTTTGTTATCTTCTCTTGTTAGTTGTCCTAATCCATCATATTGATATTTTGCAAGAAGTTCATTTCCATTTTTGATTGTTTCAATATATCCGATATTGTTGTAGGTATAATGAATTGTTTCATTATTCCCATTTTTTATACTTTCTAATATGGTTGTCGTTTTATTTGGTGTCTCTGTATTTTTGTATCCATATTGTGTTGTATACGTTCCTTTTTCATTTATAATCTCTTTACTTGTTCCTCTTGCCAATCTATCATAATTTATTTTCACTACACTATTGTTAAATAGGATGCTATTGATGTTATTATCACTATCAAAATTGTGATTCATGATATTGGTTTTATCATTTAGCTTATATTCTGTTTTATTTATATTACTATTATCATCATATTCATAGGAAATTGTCAAGCCTTTATTATTTTCTGCTTTTGTCATTCTGTTGGCTAAGTCATAGCTATAATTTGTTGTGATTCCTATTGTATTATCTTTTACAGTTTTCAAATTTGATTTTGCATCATAACTAAATTCTATATTTCCAGTTGTTTTTTCTTTTTTTATAATTCGATTAAATCTATCATACTGATATTGTATATTTTGATTATTTCCATAAGTTGATTGTAATAGATTTCCATTTTGTGTGTCATATGTAGTGGTTTTTAATGTTTGATTTCCTACTTTAATATCTTTTACATTTCCATAGGCATCATAAACAAACTCATATGTAGTTCCATTATGTGTAATGGTTTTTATATTGTCATTTTCATAACTATATTGATTTGTATATGTTTTTTCTCCTACTTGTTTTGAAACTTGTGTTGTTAAATCTGTATTCGCATCATAATTATAAATAGTTTCTCCATTATTAGAATCTATTTCTTTTGTCACCAGTCCTTTATTTTCATTATATTCATATTGAACTTGATTTCCAACTTCATCTATTTGTTTTGTTAGATATCTACCATCTTCTGAATATTCTGCTGTTGTTTCTACATATTTTTTCTCTTCTGATGGTTCAACTTCTTCTAAGTAAAACTGTTGTGCTGCATTATTATTGATTCCCCATGACTGTACCTTTGTACCATTGGCAGTAGATGCATATAATACATCTAAACATCTTTTTCCATTTGTTAGTCTAGGTCTAATAGAAAAGCTTCCATCTCCTACTGGAACAAATTCAAATTCTTGTGCTTTTTATCGTATTCTGTTCTATTACATTTTTTATTGTATTTTTTTCCAATTCGGTTTCTTCAGTATTTATTTCTAATTCCTCATTATTATTAGTTGGTTTGTTTAAATTTTCATCAATTGTATTTTCTTCTGTTGTATCTTCTATTAAACGCCATTTAATTTCATAATTGTCCTTTGTTAATGTAGCCAATTGTTCTTCTATTTTCGTTCCATCATCCATAATAAATGTTTTTTGATTTAATTCTCTTTTACTTATATCTTCTCCAATGATTTCTCTTTCTTTTAAATTCTTATCTACATTTGCATTTTTTTCCATCTCACTAAATTCTTCTGTAGATAACTCTTTTTCTTTTCCCCACTGAAAACTTAATGCACTTACCATATTAGCATTAACATTTATTAATATAATGGTAACTAGCATAGTTGCAATAATTTTAAATATTACATCTCTCTTTTTTTCTTTTTTCTCCATATATTTTCCCCTTTTTTCTTTATTTTTTATTTTTACATCTTTGCTCTTATCACCTCTTTCTTTTTTATATTTTGTAATCTTCCTCTATATCACCCCATCAGAAAAAAAGACACAATCCTAATGTATGATTGTGTCTTTTTTATAATTAATATTTTATATTTTTTTACTTGCATAATATACCCCAACTTTTATTTTATAATTGTTGTTACCATATATTGCCTTTTCTGAAATTATTTTATAATATATGCAAATAAATTACAAGTATATTTTACAATTTTTTCTAATATTTTACAAATTTTACTAATATTGTACAATAGCCGACAATATTTCTTGATTTGTAAGTTTTCCTGCTTCATTTGTTGTAATTTCCAAAATGATATTGTTTTCATAAGAATATGGTTCACAGACTTGGTAAGGGTCCATTTTTTCAAAAGGATATTCTACTAATTCTCCTGTCATCTCATCTCTGATATAACAAGTTCCTGATATATCCATAATATATATTTTACTAGAATTTATCATTTCTTCTATTTTTTTAGCTGTATCATTTTCACTTGTTCCTTCTTTATATAGATACCCTTCTCCATTGATTTTGAAGTTAGTAATCCCATTATCACTTAATATGGTCAAAAATTTGTCTCTTGAATTTGGAGATATCCATATACCTGTCTTTGTTGGTCTAGAATTCCAAAGTGAACTTGTTTCTTCTTCAGTTGGAGAGCCATCCTTTTCTATTCCTGCCCATACTGCTTGCATTTGAACTTCTGGTTTTACCTGTAGTACTTCTCTCCCATCATATTCTGTTTCTACTTCATAGATGTTGGTGTCTGCTGTTGCACCTGTTTCATTTTTAATTTCTTCTATTTGTTGATTTTCTACTTGTTGTTGTTCTTGTTTTTTCTGATTAGATACAATCACTGTTATCACTAAAATAATGATTAATAATATAGCTAGTAATATAACAATTGTTTTAGTTTTCATTATCCATTCTCCCTTAACATATTTAGTGTTGCATTTATATATTTTCCTGCATAATCTCTATTTAATACTTCTTGATGACTATATACTTGTGGTAATTCTACTAATACAGATCTTGCTGCCCTGTTTCCATTTCCTAATGATTGTCTTGCCCAGTTTACTAAATATCCACTTCCATATGAAGAGATATGTGTACTCATTCCATAATAATTTCTGTAATATCTGCCTAATCCATTATCACCAATTGTTTCATTTAACCATCCATGTAAATCTACTAGTAATGTTTGTCCTGTTGTGGATTTGTGAGTTAGTAGGAAGTCTCTTAAAGCTCTTACTTCATAAGCCTGATATGCCGCTGTTCCATTATAATTTCTTGCATCATAATATCTTGCATAACTACTTCCTGTTTGCCAATTTCTATTCATGTCAATACCTTGGTTCCCAGGTGCAGCACTATAAAATGTTGTTCTTCCTGGTCCATTATTTGTCCATCCATGCGTTTGCCCATCTGGATTTAAATCTGGCAAAATATAAATTGTCCAATTTTTTATAATATTTGCATCTGTTGTATTTTGCAAATTATTTTTAAATTGTTCTGCAATATATGTTAATTCACTACCATCTTTATAATAGGAATCTTCAAATCCATGAATTGAAAACGTTGCAAATAACACATTGTTTCCTTTTCCAAATTTATAATATTTTAAATCTGTACCTCTCCAATCACCGGATACTTTAAATCCACTTGAGCCATATGTTCCTTCTTCAAAAAATGTTCTAAAACCTTTATAAAATTTAAACTTTTGCGCATTTGTGCTATTGTTTTTTTGATATACTTTTATATTTGTTCCATTAGCTATATTAGCATTATCTACATCTAAATATAATCCATTATATTTAGAAACAATAGCATAATAACCATTTCCGGCTGGTTCAATCACCCATCTTTGATTATCTAATCCTTGATAAGTATTTTGATATACATTATTATTACTAGTATCTACTGTTAAAACTTTTCCTGAATGTTTTGCTCTTATGACATATTCTCCATCATTATATTCTAAAATAAATTTTTGTTGATCTACATTATCTGCCATATATAATTGAACATTTGCACCATCCCCTGTTGATCCCCAAGCAATATCTAAGACTTTATTTGCATCTAAAGCTGTTTCTATTTCATATGTATCTTGATTAATAATTGGTATTTTTTCAAATCTAAATTTTTGCGCATCTGTTCCATTTTTAAAATATACTTGCACATTGGTTCCATTTTTACTATTATTTAATCCACCAGCTACATCTAAAACTAAGTTGTTACACTTAGAAATAATAGTATAATATCCGTCACCGCAAGGTTGTATAATCCATTTTTGTGCATCTGTTCCATTTTTTTCATATTGAGCTACATTTGTATATATTTTTTGATTTCCTGATGCAACATCTAATACTTTTCCTGAATTAGCATTGATAATTTCATAATAGCCTGTATTATCTATTTGTTTAACTAAAAACTTCTGTTGCTGTACTTTATCATTATCCCATATTTGTAAATTTCCATTATTAGCATACGTACCTGTAGCTATATCTAGTACCTTGTTATTTTTCAATACAATTTGATAAACACCATCTTTTATACTATTCTTTTGCGGTACTGCATATGTATATTCTACTAATTTAAATTTTTGATTTGATTTATTATTTTGATTAGACATAATAAATCTTGTGCCATTATTAATATTTGATTTTTCTAGTGTAAGATATAATCCATTTAATTTTGAAATAATATAATAATATCCATTTCCTGCATCTTTTACAATCCACTTTTGTGCATCTGTATTATTTTTTTCATATTGCCATACATATGCTCCTGCATCTTTTTGGGCATTTTCTACATCTAAAACTTTCTTAGAATTTTTATTAATAATAGTATAATATCCATCTGTCCCATACTCAAAAGTAAATTTTTGGGAAGTACTGTTATTTTCATCGTTTATTTGTATATATGTACCAGAATTTTTTGATTCATTTTTTATATCAAGTGTTTTTCCTGTATTTAAAGCTGTTTTTATATTATATTCTCCATTAGCTATTGTTTGTTCACTTTTTATCTCTTCTATTGGTAATAATATCCATTTTTGTGCATTAGTTCCATTTGAAGTATATTCCCATACATTGGTTTCATTGGCTGTATTTCCATTTTCTATATCTATGCATAATTCACTTTGTTTTGAAAAAAATGTATATGTTCCATCTGTATTTTTTCTAATAATCCATTTTTGTGCATCAGATTTTACAGTACTTCCTTGAAAAATATTTCCTTCCAAAGATATTTCATTTTCTTTTGTAGATACTGGTTTTTGTGATTTTTGATTGATAATACTATAATATCCATCTGATCCATATTCAATTTTAAATTTCTGTGCATCTGTTCCATTTGCAGCATAAATTTGTATCTTTGCATTTGTCTGCGTAGAGCCTGATGCGACATCTAACACTTTTGTGTCATCTAAATTTGATACAATTTTATATACACCATTTGCTATTGTTTGCTCACTTTTCATAGGTGCTAATTTTTCTAATTTAAACTTTTGGGCATTAGTACCATTTTTTTCATATATTTGTATATTGGTCCCATTAGTATTTTTTCCTGCTGCAACATCTAAACAATATTTATTATTTAATTTTGAGACAATGTAGTAATAACCATCTCCTGCATCTTCTAAAATCCATTTTTGAGCACTTGTTCCGTTTCTTCCATATTGCCAAACATTCGTACCATTACTTGCTGTACCATTTTTTACATCTAATGCTTTCATGGAATTTTTATTAATAATTTCATAAGTTCCATCTGTACTTTTTATAAATTTAAACGCTTGTGCATTTGTATTATTTTTTTGATATGTCTGTACGTTTACTTCATCATCCCTTAATCCACTTGCTATATCCATTACTTGATTATTACCAACTCCTGAAAAAATTGTATAATATCCATTTTCTATATTTTTCTCTCCGTTCGTCTATTGTGTCATTTGCTTTTGCTGTATTTATATCAATACTTAAAATAAGTATAAATGTAAAAAGACATATAACAAGTTTTTTAGTCATTTTATTCATAATTTTCCCCCTTTTAATTTTATTTCAATAACAGTTTACATTTGTAATCATATTTTGTCAATACTTTGACAAAAAAAGACATATTAAAATTTTTATTTTAATATGTCTATAAATATCATTATTTATATTGATTATCAATCTCCTTTAAAATAACATCATGCGCACTACCTTCTGAAATACTAACATCAGAAACTAAAGTTAATCTTGCTTTTTCATGTAATTCAGGAATTGTAACACTTCCACAGTTACACATAGTTGACTTAATTTTTGCACATGTAATTGCTAAATTATCTTTTAATTTTCCAGCATAAGGAATATAAGAATCAACACCTTCTTCAAATGAAAGTTTTTTGTCTCCTCCCATATCATATCTTTGCCAGTTTCTTGCTCTATTTGATCCTTCTCCCCAGTATTCTTTTACATAGCCATTTCCCTTTTTAACCACTCTTGTTGGGCTCTCATCAAATCTTGCAAAATATCTTCCCATCATAACAAAGTCTGCTCCCAATGCTAATGCAATGGTAATATGATGATCATGTACAATTCCACCATCTGAACAAACTGGAATATAGATTCCTGTTTCTTCAAAATATTTATCTCTTTCTGCAACAACATCAATTAAAGCTGAGGCTTGTCCACGTCCAATACCTTTCGTTTCACGTGTAATACAAATAGATCCTCCTCCTACACCTACTTTAATAAAATCTGCTCCTGCTTCTGCTAAATATCTAAATCCTTCTGCATCTACAACATTTCCTGCACCAATTTTTACAGAATCTCCATATTTTGCTCTTACAAAATCAATTGTATTTTTTTGCCATACAGAATATCCATCTGAAGAATCCATACAAATTAAATCTACCCCTGCATCTACCAATGCTGGTATTCTTTCTTCATGATCTCTTGTGTTGACACCTGCACCAACAATATATCTTTTATTTTCATCTAATAAAGAATTTGGATTATTTTTTCTTTCTTCATAATCTTTTCTAAATACTAAATATTTTAAGTTTCCTTCATCTGTTAATATTGGCAAACATGCAATCTTATTTTCCCATATTAAATCATTCGCTTCTGATAAGGAAATACCTTCATGTGCCCATACAGCTTTTTCTTTTGGAGTCATAAAATTATCAATTGGAGCGTCCATATCATCTCTTGATACACGATAATCTTTATCTGTAACTAGTCCTATAAATTTTCCATTTGCTGTTCCATCTTCAGTTATCATAACTGTTGAATGTCCTGTTTTTTCTATTAATTCAATAACTTCTTTTAAAGGTGTTCCTGATTTTACATTTGAATCACTAACAATAAATCCTGCTTTATGTTTTTTTACTTGTCTTACCATTTCTGCTTGTGATTCAATACTTTGTGAACCATAAATAAATGCAACACCACCTTCTCTTGCTAATGCAATTCCCATATCTACGCCTGATACAGATTGCATAATAGCAGATACCATCGGAATGTTTGCATAATATTTTGCTTCTTCTCCTTTTTTAAATTTTACAAGTGGTGTTCTTAAAGACACCTTATTTGGTATACATCTTTCGTCTGTTAGATTTGGTAATAGTAGAAATTCATTAAATGTTCTTGAAATATCATCTAAAATCTTTGCCATATTAACTCCTCCATCTATTAAAATATTAAAATAATGAGGGAGATTAACTCCCACCATTATCACCACGGTTTACAAGTTGCTTAACATCTCTCTTAATTGCTTTGTAACTGCCATAAATGGCTGTCAGCCCCATTAAAATTGATGCAATTATGGAGAGAATCTCCATAAAATCTTCTATCTTGTTCCGTTTATCCATGCTGTTTTCCTCCTTGAAAATTGATAGTACTAGTATATCACATTTTTATCGCGGTGTAAACCAATTTTTTATTTTTCTTTTTATCTTCTTTATCTTTATTCTATGTTTACGGAATATATAGATATGATTTAAAGGTAGTCCTTGCTACCTCAAAATTGACATAATATCGTAATCATAGTATAATTATATATATAAGGAGCTGCAGAGTGTGAGGTGTAGCAGTAATGATAATATTATGAAAAAATTTAAAAAATTTATCAAAAATATTGCTATTGCTCTAATTTCTATTATGGCAGTTGTTCTACCTGCAGGTGTATGCTGGACAATCGACCAGTATAGTCCTGAAAGCAGAACATTAGAGCTCACTAACTCCTTTGATGTGGTGTTAGAAGAAGCTCGAGACCTTATGCGTTCAATCCCTTATGAGACAACATATATGCTTCTCCATGGAGGACCATATGAGGACTGTGAAATCATAAAGTACTTTCAAGGTCCTGTTGTGGGATATTCCATAACGGATGATGGTCTCAAAATCGTTGTTGGAAATAGTGATGGTAGTAAAAGTGCGGAAGCCTTTATTTCTGGAGCATATGAAATCCAAGAAATAGAAAAAACCTATCACTATGGAAAATATGCCGCTACGCCTCCTAGTACAGAAGCACAATACGCCATCCAATTTTCAATGGAAGGCCTTAGCCACAAGGAAACATACATTCTGGACGAGAACTTAAATGTTTGGAAAATAAATAATTAAAGTAATCCGAACTCTAAACTCTTTTAAGAAACTCTCTAGGATGTCCCCCTCACACTCGAAAACCATGGCATGGTGCCATGGTTTTATTTTATTTCACTAATCTCATTGTTTCTTTTGCAATCATTAGTTCTTCATTTGTAGGGATAACATATACTTTTACTTTTGAATCAGGTGTTGAAATCACTTTTTCTTCCCCTCTCATATTGTTTGCATCTAAGTCTAGTTTTACACCCATAAATTCTAGTTTCTCGCAAATACCTTTTCTGATATTAATTTGGTTTTCACCAATACCTCCTGTAAAGATGATGTAATCAATTCCTTTCATAGCAACAGCATATTTGGCAATAAAGCCTGCAATAGAATAGTTAAATTGTTCAATTGCAATTTTTGCTCTTTCTGTCCCTTTGTTTGATTCATCTTCTATCACTCTAAAATCTGGTGCCATACCTGATATACTTGCTAATCCTGATTTTTTATTTAAGATATCTTCCATTGTTTGTGCATCTAAATTTTCTTTTTTCATGATAAAAGTAACTACTGATGGATCTAAATCTCCACTTCTTGTTACCATAGGTAATCCTGCAAGTGGTGTTAATCCCATGCTCGTATCCATTGATTTACCATCTTTTACAGCACATATACTAGCACCTTGACCTAAATGGCAAGTAACAATTTTAGTTCCTTCAAGAGATTTGTTTTCTATCTCACCAAGTCTTTGAGATACATACATATGAGAAGTTCCATGGAATCCATATTTTCTAACACCATATTTTTCATAATATTCATAAGGAATTGGATATATAAATTTATCCTTTGGAATTGATGAATGGAATGCTGTATCAAATACACCTACCATTGGTTTATTTGGCATAACCTCTCTACAAGCTTCAATTCCTAACATGCATGCTGGATTATGTAATGGTGCTAAATCTGTACATTCTTCTATTGTTTTAATAACCTCATCTGTTATAACAACAGATTCTGTTATTTTTTCTCCACCATGAACAACTCTATGTCCAACTGCATTAATCTCGTCCAAAGAATCAATGACTTTATACTCTGGATTTGTAAACTGCTCTAATGTAAATTCAATTGCTTCTTTATGATTATATGCTGGTTTTTTAATTTCGATTTTTTGTCCATTTACTTTATGTGTAATAAATGCTTCTTCTTCTCCAATTCTTTCATATTTTCCAGAAGCCAACACTTCTTCTGTTTCCATATTAATTAATTGATACTTTAGTGATGAACTACCACAATTTAAAACTAAAACTTTCATTTTTTCCTCCTTGAAATTTAATATATTTTTATGCTTTCGCATTTACAGTTTCTCTTGCTATCATAAGTTCTTCATTTGTTGGAATCACAAAGGTTCTAATCTTTGCATCCTTTGCTGTAATTTCAGCTTCAATTCCTTTGACCTTTTGATTGTATTCTTTGTCTATCTTGACACCAAATACTTCTAGATAATCGCAAATGGCCTCCCTTGAATCTTGCCCTTTTTCTCCAACACCTGCTGTAAAGGTTAATATATCAAATCCATTCATAGCAACTGCACATTTAGCAACATAGCTAGCAGCTAAGTAATGGAAATTATCAAGTGCTAATATTGATCTTACATCTTCTGCCGCTGCTTCTGCTTCAATATCTCTAAAATCAACAGATACACCAGATATTCCATAGGCTCCTGATTGTTTATTTAATATTTTTTCCATTTCATCTGGTTTTAAATTTTCTTTTTTCATAATATAGGTAACAACAGATGGGTCTAAATCTCCACTTCTGGTTCCCATAGAAATTCCTCCGAGTGGTGTTAATCCCATACTGGTTTCTACAGATTTACCATATTGGATGGCACACACACTTGCACCTTGTCCTAAATGACAATTAATAATCTTTAATTCTTTGATATCTTTTCCTACCAATTCAGCTACTCTATGGGCAACAAATTGATGAGAAGTTCCATGGAATCCATATTTTCTAACGCCATACTTTTCATAATATTCATATGGTATTGGATAAATATATCTTTTCTTTTCCAATGTTTGATGAAAGGCTGTATCAAAAACTGCTACCATTTTTATATTCGGTGCCAGTTTTTTACAAGCTTTAATTCCTAAGATTGCTGCTGGATTATGTAATGGTGCTAAATCTATGCAATCTTCTATTCCTTTTATTACTTCATCTGTTATCACGACTGGATTGGCAAATTTTTCTCCACCATGAACAACTCTATGTCCAATTCCAGCTAATTCTTCTAAGTTTTTAATAACACCATAATGAGGATTTGTTAATCTGCTTAATACAAATGAAATAGCTTTATCATGGTTCTTAGCATAATGTTCAAATTTATGTACTTCTCCATTTACTTTATGTGTTAAAAAGGAATCTGCTTGACCAATTCTTTCAAAATAGCCTTTCGCTAAAACTTTCTCTGTTTCCATATCAATCACTTGATATTTTAATGATGAACTTCCTGCGTTTAACACTAATATTTTCATAAATACCTCTCTTTTAATTAATATTTAATAATTATTGTGCTTGTACTGCTGTTATGGCAACAACACCTGCTATATCATCACTATTACAGCCTCTTGATAAATCATTTACTGGTTTGGCAATACCTTGGCATAATGGTCCATAAGCTTCTGCTTTTGCTAATCTTTGTACCAATTTATATCCAATATTTCCTGCATTTAAATCTGGAAAAATTAATACATTTGCTTCTCCTTTTAATGGACTATTTGGTGCTTTTGATTTAGCAATTTCTGGAACAATCGCTGCATCTAATTGTAATTCTCCATCAACCAATAAATTTTTTTGTTTTTCTCTTACTAATTTTGTTGCTGCAATCATCTTTTCCGTTAATTCTGAATGCGCACTTCCATAAGTTGAATAAGAAAGCATCGCTACTTTTGCTTCTTTTTTTACTAACTGCTTAAAACTTTTACTTGATGATATAGCGATTTCTGATAATTGTTCTGGATTTGGATTTTCATTTAATCCACTATCTGCAAATATGAATACACCTTTTTCTCCATATTCACAATTAGGAACTACCATAACAAAAAAGGCAGAAACTAGTTTTGTATCTGGTGCTGTTTTTAAAATTTGTAATGCTGGTCTTAATGTATCTGATGTAGAATGTGCTGCTCCTGAAACTAATCCATCTGCTTTATCATCTTTTACCATTAACATTCCATAATATACAGGATCTAAAACCAATTCTTTTGCTTGTTCTATTGTCATTCCCTTATGTTTTCTTAATTCATACAATAGATTTGTATATCTATCATAATCTTTTGAATTTTGTGGATCCACAATATTGGCACCTTCAATATTTACTGCATTTGTTTTTGCCTTTTCTAATATTTTTTCTTCATTTCCTATTAAAATAATTTTTGCATATTTTTCTTTTAAAACCTTCTCTGTTGCTTTTAACACTCTTATATCTTCTGCTTCTGGAAGGATAATTGTTTTGATTTGTTGTTTTGCTCTTTGTTTGATTTCTTCAATAAAAGCCATTTTTATTGCCTCCTTTACCTCAACCATTATATAATATAACTAAAGAAAAGCACAAGCCTTTTTTTAAAAAACTTTGTGCTTTCATCTCTATTTATTAAAATATTTTAGGTAAGAATATAATCAGTCCAACAATTATGGAAATAATTGCTGAAAATAATACGGCTCCTGCTGCAATATCTTTTGCGTATTTTGCTTTTTCATTAATTTCCGGCATAGCAATATCCACCGTTGTTTCTATGGCAGTATTAATTAATTCCAATGAAATGACAATAGCAAATAATAATAAACATACAATCCATTCCATTGCCGTTAATTTAAAAATAAACCCTGCAATGATAACCAATGCCATAATAATAAAATGTATTTTTAAATTTTGTTCTGTTTTCCAAGCCTCTCCAATTCCTTCAAAAGCATATTTAAAACTATTTCTTAATTTCTTTCTTTTTTTTCTTAGTTTAACCATTTTTCTTTTATCTACCATTTTTATTCTTTCCTTTTCTAATTGTAATACAGACCTTGCAATATTTGTAAATAGTAATAAATACATTATAGAAATAGCAAATCCGCCAATCACATCACTTGCATAATGTACACCTAAATAGATTCTGCTAAATCCAATAAGTGGTATCATAAGTCCTAAAATGCCACAGCTAATGTATTTTATTTTTTTATTTTTAACCATTTTCCATATTAAATAAATAATTAATCCATAAAACGCCATACTAACCATAGAATGACCTGAAGGAAAACTATATCCACTTTCTGCAATTAATCTGTAGCCATCTGGCCTTGGTCTTTGTATGATATTTTTTAATAATTGATTTAATAAGGTTGCAATAATTAAATTACTAGCAACACATAAGCCTACTTTTTTGTTTTTAATGAAAAGCAGTGTTCCTAGTGTTATTGCTATTAATACATATGCAGAAGATAAATTCGTTATTACCTTCATGATAACTGTCAGTGGTTCTGACCTTAGATTGAGAATAACTAGTCTATATACAAACATATCTAAAGTTAATTGTTCATTTTCAAAAATATCTTCTAACATCATTAAAACAATGATTAAACAAAGAAAAGCAATAATCCATTTATAATTTTTTTCTATAATTCGTTTTAGCATTTGTAATTCTCCACTTCTTTCTAATTTCATAAATTATAATTTTATTATCTTTTCCCAAGATAGCTCTTCTTTTCCAAAATGACCATAGTTTGTCGTTAATGAATAAATCGGTTTATCTAATTCTAAATACTGGATAATACCATCTGGTGTTAAATCAAATTTTTCTTTAATTTTTGTAATCAAAGCTTCCTCTGATAGGATACCTGTTCCAAAGGTATTAACTTGAATTGATAAGGGTTCTTTCATACCAATCGCATATGAAATTTGTATTTCACATTTTTTGGCATATCCATTAGCAACAATATTTTTTGCAATATGTCTTAGCATATATGCAGCCGACCTATCTACTTTACTTGCATCTTTTCCAGAAAATGCTCCTCCACCATGTCTTGCATATCCACCATACGTATCTACAATAATTTTTCTACCAGTAAGCCCTGTATCACCTAAAGGTCCACCTATCACAAATTTTCCAGTAGGATTAATATAGATTTTTGTATCTTTATCTATCATATTTTCTGGAATGACCGGTTTGATAACTTTTTCAATAACATCTCTCTTTAATTTATCTTGAGGAATTTCTTCATTATGTTGTGTAGAAACTAATATCGTCTCAATTCTTTTTGGTTTATTATTTTCATATTCAACTGTAACTTGTGTTTTTCCATCTGGTCTTAAATAATCTATCTCTTTACTTTTTCTTACTTCTGTTAATCTTCTAGACAATTTATGTGCCATAGAAATAGCATATGGCATATATTCTGGTGTTTCATCACAAGCAAATCCAAACATAATACCTTGATCTCCTGCTCCTCCGACATCCACGCCTAGCGCTATATCTGGACTTTGTTTGGTAATATTTGTCTCTATTTCACAAGTTCTATAATCCATATCTATTTTTTCATTATCATATCCAATTTCTTTTATTTTTTCTCTGACTAATTTTTCAATATCCACCTCACCTTTTGCTGTAATTTGTCCTGCTATTGTGATTTTGTTTCCTGATGCAAAAGTTTCTACTGCTACTCTTGCAGATTTGTCTTGTTTTAAATATTCATCTAAGATGCAATCTGAAATTGTATCACATAGTTTATCAGGATGCCCTTCTGTAACACTTTCTGACGTAAAGTAATATCTGTTCATTTTCATTCCCTCTTTTCTTTTCATTTTGCTCTTTTATATTGCATAATTATTACATTTTTTTATTATTTTGTCAATGGAACGAAAACACATAAAAGTAACCGGTTAGGTAAAAATTACCCAACCGGTTGCTACATTTTTGCACAGCACTTAAAGAATTAAATATTCCAGCTCCTCTTCTGCACTTTTTAGAGCATTATAGGTATCCTCCATTTTTTCCATGTCAAAATATTCCTCATAATCCATGAGAAACTTTTTTTCCTCATCAGTAATAAGTTCAAAATCAGTGACTATTGCCTTTTCATCCTCCTTCATTTGTCTTAAAAGAGCTAAAACAGAGATTAGGTAATATCTGTCAACTGTCGAATAAGAAATGTCTTCCCATTCCTCATTTCCTTTAATACAGATGTATTTGTCTCTATCGATGCCTTCTTTGTCCAGTAGCTCCAAGTGCTCCTGCAACTGTTTTGCCGTGTGCAAAAACGCCTTGAGGATTTCCGCTTTTGCGTTCCTTATCTCCCGCAAAATATTTTCCTTCATTGTTTTTAAATCTCTTGTTGTCATTTTTTATCCTCCTCTTTTTTTCTGAATTTAAATTTTCAGTTATGTTAATTATACCACTTTAAGTTTGATTTATCAACTTTACGATAAACAGGAAGCTTTTATTTTTTCGTCAAAATCCATTTCACAATCGCCTTTTTTATAATGGTATATTCTTCTTTTTCAAATTGCATATTGGCTATACAATATTTTTTATTCGCTATATGAGAACAAAAAATACATTCATATAGATTATTACAATCTTGAATAAAGTAAGAATTACTAATTTTACTAGAGCAAATCACATTATAGCTATTGGTACAATCAGATGAATCTGCAATTCTTAAAGTGAAACTACAATTCCCACTTCTTTGACAAGCAATAATATTTTCACTATTGCCACATCCATCTGAAAATATAACATTTTTACATTTTCGACAATCTGTAGAACGAAAAACATTTTCTGATGTATACATTGGATCACTTTGTGATACATTGATACAATCATATATCCTTTGGGTTGTTGTATAATTAGTTATTTTCCAAATTTCTAATATTTCTTTTAGATTTTTTACATTTCGTTTAGGTATCATCCACCCTCTTTTTTCATCATACTTTCTCATATTTTCTTGTGTAATATATTTTGCAGAACTAACAGCAGATGCCCAGGTTTCTTCTCCTGTTATACTATCTATTACTCTTTGCGGTAATCTGACATCAAATGCAAATTCAGATAATACTTGCTCTAATGTAAATGGACTATTTTGTCCAAATATTGCCATAAATGTTTTATTAATAACTTCCATTACTTCTTTAGTATCCAAGCTGTTCCCTCCTTTTTCTTGCAGCTGATTGCGACATCATAATATCTTTTAAACTAATACTATCATCAATTGAAAAGATACTTTCTTTTTTATCTTCTATATTATCTTTTTCTATATCGTTATCCTTTTTTTCTTCAAAGTCAAATTCTGTTAATAATATTTGGTTTAATACTTTTTGTGGCATTGCTGTAAAATCTAATGTTCTAGCTTGAAAGGCAGGATATACTTTTCCTTGTTTACAGATTCTAACAATGCATTCTCTATTTTTTAATTCAGTTAAAATCTTCATTCTGGTAATAAATGAATTTTTAACTGCTACATCCATTCGAATATTTCCATCTAAAATTCTGGCATCTTCCCTTGAAACTCTAAATATATAATAATTCATCATATTAGAAAAAATAGCCTTTTGAAGTGATTCACTAATTTGATTAAAATATTGTTGTGCTAATACTAATGATAAATTATATTTTCTACTTTCTGATAAGAATCGGCTCAATATTGGATTTTCTAATAATGCCACTTCATCTATGATAAAAATAATATGTTCCTCATAGGTATAATTTTGAATTAATTGTAAAATTTGTTGCATTGTAAAACCTGCTATTGTTTTGGTTGCTTTCATTCCTAATTGACTTTGATTTAAGGATACAATTGTTAAAAAATTCTCTTTTAAAATATCTTTTAAATCTCGTTCTCTTCCTTTACTTTTTAAGCCTGGTAATAATTCTATTTCATCAATAAATGATAATATAGGAGAAAAAGCTTCTTGATAAGATTCTGTTTTTAATTTGTTAAATTCTACTGAGAAAAAATCTATCGTACTTTCTAATAAACCATCTGCCTTTAATAATTCATTCTTATACTCTACTTCTGTTAATAATCTTTTTAAATTTGCAAAATCCATTTTATTTAATTTTGTTAATAAATAGATACTATGTCTTAATACTCTTTCCAATTTAGAATTATATTGGTCTGCCATTAATGTTTGGAATAAGGATAAAATTAGTTCTGTTGTAACAATTAAATCGTTTGAAGCTCTCATAAACAAGTTGAAACTATTTTTTGTTTTTTCAAAATCCAATACTTTAGTATTTTCAATCCCTCCTATATCATTTTTAATTTCTGCATGCGGATCTATAATTACAATTTTGTATTTTCTTCTATATTCATCATTTTGGGATAGATTTGTAACCAAGGTACTAATCAACTTAGATTTTCCTGTTCCACTCGCTCCTACAATTATAGAATGTTTATCAAAATCATACTGGTTTAAGTGCAAATAATAATCTTCTATTAAGTATGGAAATGTATTGACTCTTAAAAAAGCATTTTCTTTATTATCTTTTAATATGTGCATTGTTTTTTGGATGTCTAAATATTTTGTAGCATCTTTTTTATAGAAGAAACGATTATACTTAGAAAAATCAATACTAAGTAACTGATATGGTACACTAAATATCGCTCTTCTTTTTGTTAAATTTCCAAATTGATTTTCAAAAAATAAATATGTTTTAAATCGATAATTGCTTCTATTTATTGGTAAAATATCAATTTCTAAGAACTTTAATTTTTTACCTTTCTTTACTTCTGCTTTATCATATATGTCTAATCCACTTTTTTCCTTGTTTGTTACTAGATACCATGAATTAGATAAAGCTTTTTCTTCAAAAAGTTTTTCCTCTTCTTCTCCTACTTTTTTTAATATAAATTCACTAAAGTCCTGTATAATCGATGGTAACTTTCTTGAAGATTGTATAAAATATCGAACGGTATTATTTTCTATGTATAAATACATTTTCCATCTTCTAAAAATTCCATTTAACTTTGAAATTGCATATAAGAATTTAGACCATGTCGCTTCTTCAACAAATGCTTGTGTTAAAAAAACTTCTGTTAGGTATCTCATTTTTATCATCACCAAAATATATTATATTTGTTATCAAAATAAAAAAACTGACTTTTTTTATACAAAATAAGTCAGTTTTTGTGTTCTATATACGTTTATAATATTTATAAATCAATTGGAACTAAAAAATCTGTAATATCATCATGATAATATTCTAATTCTGGTAATTCTCGAATTTTATATTCACAACTTGGTATAAAATTAGCATAAAAATTTCTTATTGTTTTTTGAATTTCTTTTGCTTCTTGAGAATATATCCTAATAGAGATCCACTTTGTTTTTGGTATTTTATACATTTCTAAACCTTCTATATAATAATCAAATAAAACCCAAAAATAACATTTGTCTTCTCCAAAACGTTGTACATATTCTGTCATTCCATATTGAAATTCTCCATACATTTTTCTCATTTCTTTGCAAAATGTAGGTGCATCCACTCTTATATTTTCAATTGTAGTTTTCTTTTTCTTCCCATATAGTGTCATTGCTTTTCTATCAATAATAGAATACTCTATGTTTTCCGTAGTTTCTTTTTTTATATCAAAATGAATTCTAGGAAATACTTTTAGCCCAATGGCTTCTTTTTTTATTTGGCTTGGCTTTACACCATAAAATTTTTCAAACGCTCTTGAAAAAGAGGTTGCATTATCATATTGGTATTTGATAGCAACATCCATTATTTTTTCTTTTCCATTTATTAAATCAATGCCTGCTTTTGATAGTCTTCTTTTTCGAATGTATTCTGATAAAGGAATATCACATAAGATACTAAATAATTTTTGTAACATAGCTTCATTTGTTCCTATAAATTGCGCTAATCTTGTATATTCAATATGATTTTCTAAGTTTTCCTCTATATATTCTAACATCTCATTTAAGGATGTATATATATTCATTTATTGGTTCTCCTTTTCACAAACAGCAAGTTCTATAGCTTTGTGACAATTTTCTATTTGCACAAAATTCATCTTTCCAGCATATTCTCCATCTACTGTCCAATCTACATTTTTTTCTGTTGTTATTGTTATTTTGTTTGCTTTAAAATAAACAAAATCCCTATTTACCATATAATCTTTATGTCTAAAATCTCTTAATAATCTAAAATACCCAGAAAGTTTTTTAGGTTTTCTAATAAATATTGCTTCAAATTTACCATCTGCTAAATTAATATCCTCTCTATTAAACCATTTGAATCCCGCTATAGATTCTGAGTTACTAATACCTCCATATACAAATTCTCCTTCTAATTCTTCCTCATCAAATGTTATTTTTACTTTATATGTTGGTATTTTAAATAATTCTTTTATGGCTTTCATATAATAGGCCAATCTTCCATATTTATTTTTGGCCTTTTGTGAAGTTTTGTAAGCGACATCTGTGATAACACCAAAAGCTGCAACATAACAAAAATATTTATCATTATTAAATTTTCCTACATCCAATATTCTAGCTTTTGATTTTAATAACCTTTTTGTAATAGAAATGTCTCTTATTGGCATATCCAGACTTTTGGCTAAATCATTTGTTGTTCCCATTGGAATATAAGCAACACTTACATCTTTTGCATTTAATTCCATTAGAGCTGAAACCGTTTCATTAAAAGTTCCATCTCCTCCACAAACCAATATTAAATCTGTTTCATTTATATTATCTAAAACAATATTTTTAGCATTATATTCTTTTTTAGTAAGTTGCATATTGACTTGCATATTTTGTTTTTCTAGATTTTTTCTTATTTCATCTATATAATTTGTTATATTTCCTTTTCCAGATGTTGGATTTATGATTGCTAAAACTCGAATACTCAAAACCTTGTTTCCTTCTTTCTTTTTTAATCTACATAATTCTATCATATTTTATAAAAATAGTAAAGTGTCCTTTCGGGAACATTTTCCAAAAGGACATCTTAAAAATAAAATGATTTTATTCTGTTCTTAGTGCTTCTACAGGATCTCTTTTACTTGCCATTTTAGCAGGGATTAAACCTGCAATAATGGTTAATACCATACTAATTAGTACAAGTATAACGCCACCCATTACTGGAAGTGTTACATTTACACTGACACCTGTTACTACATATATTATTTTGGTAATTGGTATATTTAGCAATACCGTTATGCCAATACCTAATATACCTGCAATTAATCCAACAATAAACGTTTCTGCATTAAATACACGTGAAATATCTTTTTTAGATGCACCAATTGCTCTTAATATTCCAATCTCTTTTGTTCTTTCTAATACAGAAATATACGTAATAATACCTATCATAATTGAAGAAACAATTAATGAAATTGCTACAAATGCTATTAATACATAACTAATTGTATCAATAATTTGGCTAACAGATTTCATCATAATACCAATTAAATCTGTATAATTAATGACATTTTCTTCTTTACCATCATCCTTTTGTTTTTGATTATAGCTATCTATCTCTTTAGTAATGATATCCTTTGCATCAAAATCTTTGGGATAAATACGGATAGAAGATGGTTTATTAAGATCTACTGCTCCTAATAACTCTAAATTTCCGTCATAGGTAGCATTCGCATTATTGTTATACGTTTCCATAACTTGTGCTAATTCTTCTGTACTTAGAGTTGCCAATTGTGCTCTTTGTTCATTGCTTAATTGACTATAATCAAAGCTTTTAGAATCTTCATCTGGAAATGGTATACCTGTGAACACATTAATATCTGGATTATCTTTTTGCTCTTTTACTATCTCTGATGCATTTGATTGGTTTATAACATATTCCTTTAATTCTTTTGTATAACCAATTCCTCCGCTCATTCCTGTCGCTACACTTTGTTCATTCTGCTTAATAATTCCTACGACCTTTATTTCCTCACAACCATTTAATTTTTGTTTCATATATTCTTCATCTTCACGCTTATCTACCCATATTCCATTTTCTTTTTCATAATAATCAGAATTTAAAACCAATTTAAATGACAAATTTAATAAGTCTTCATAAGTATAAGATGTAGATTCTGCTTCTTCTACATTTTCTCCATTTTGAACTTTATTCCACTTTTCTTCTAATTCTTTTTGGTCTTTTAATCCTAAGGCATATAAAGTGTA
This sequence comes from uncultured Clostridia bacterium, assembly GCA_944386365.1. Classification (GTDB taxonomy): domain Bacteria; phylum Bacillota; class Clostridia; order TANB77; family CAG-508; genus CAG-269. The sequence continues at coordinate 133,988 of CALXAT010000001.1, read as the reverse complement.
ATCACTAATTTCATTATTTTCATTAACAATTAGAACCACTTCGTTATAATTTTTTGGCCATGCACCTGCTACTAAATCATATTGTGAATGTAATAGTTCTTCATTATCCAACATTTCTTCCCATACATCTGTATTGGACATACTCGTCATAATTGAGCCAAACATAGAACTCATAGAAGAATTTTCTCGTGCCTCTACCATATCTCCCATTCCTAAGGCATTCATCACTGTACTTGGGTTTACTTGAACTACACCATTATCTGTATCTTCTTTGTATAAGTTGATGTTTAAATTGTAGTCATATTGTATACTGCTAGCATTTTCTTTTATCACGGTATTTTCATTTTCAATATAATTTTTTAAAGCTTCTAGATTGTTATTGGTAACTTTACTAGATAAAGTGGCTATCATATCATCCATAATATCTCTTGAATATATCTTTCCATCTTCATGTTCTTGTGTATTTTCTTCACTTTCTCCCATTAAACTTTCCATCATACTAGAAATATCTACCGTTGATTCATCTATTGTAATAGGATAAGAAGATAAGGTATCTTCTTCTACTCGATTAATATAGCTTTGTACACCATTAGATATAGAAAGTATCAGTGCAATTCCTATAATTCCTATACTTCCAGCAAATGCTGTTAATAAAGTTCTTCCTTTTTTAGTCATCAAGTTATTAAGACTTAGTCTTAATGCTGTAAAGAATTTCATAGCAGTTCTACCATCTTTTGCTTTTGTACCTTTTTCATTTTCTCTATCTTCTTTTGTAAATGGTTTAGAATCATCTGTTATGACCCCATCTAAAATTTTTACAATTCTCGTAGAATATTTTTCCGCAAGCTCTGGATTATGGGTTACCATAACAATTAATTTATCTTTTGATATTTCTTTTAATATCTCCATAATTTGGACACTTGTTTTTGTGTCTAGTGCACCAGTTGGTTCATCTGCTAATATAATATCTGGATTGTTTACCAAAGCTCTTGCAATTGCTACTCTTTGCATTTGCCCACCTGATAATTGATTTGGTTTTTTGTGTATTTGCTCTTTTAATCCTACATCTTCTAATGCTTTTATAGCTCTTTCTCTTCTTTCTTCTCTTGGTACACCAGATATGGTAAGTGCTAATTCTACATTAGAAAGTACAGTTTGATGTGGAATTAAATTATAGTTTTGAAATACAAATCCTACGGAATAATTTCTATAAGCATCCCAATCTTTATCTTTAAACTTTTTGGTGGATTTTCCATTAATAACTAAATCTCCAGATGTATATCTATCTAATCCTCCTATAATATTTAAAAGTGTTGTTTTTCCACAACCGCTTTGTCCTAAAATGGATACAAATTCACTTTTTCGAAATTCTATGCTGATACCTTTTAAAGCCTGAACCTTTGAATCTCCTGAAACATAGTCCTTGGTTATATTTTTTAATTCTAACATATTTAATCTCCTTATATAATCATTCTTGACATTTAATTAAAAAATGACAACTAGTCATGTATATTTTTAACATGACTAGTAAATATATTCAATATTTTTCACACAAAATTTACAAATAACTTTCATTTGCCGTTTCTTCAAAATCTATATATGTATCTGCACTTATTGCTTCTAAATTTATTTTTACATTTCCATTGCCGATGGTTTCATTATTGGAAGTTATTTCTTTTCCACCTATATATGTACTTCCAAATCGATTTTTATTATTTATTTGATAATCTTCTTGTTTTCCAATAAATTTTATATTTGTATTTGAATATTCTAAATCTAAGTTTGCACTTTCAACTACTTTCACATTTATATTTTCTGTTCCTGATTCAGAATCTAATTTAAATTTTTTTACTTCACTATCATATATATCGATATCACTATATTCATTATTCATTTCCATATTATCTGCTGTTAATTTGTCTATCTTACAATAGTTATTATACATATCCAATTTTATATTTGTAGCATTTAATTCCTCTATATCTGCTGATACATAATTGACTTCTAAATCTATCCTATCTAGCTTTTGTCCTTCTGGAATATATATTGTCAAAATAATATTTTCATCAGAAAAATTTGATGGTAATTTTTCATCACTAATTTTTAAAGTATCACCGCTTTGCTTGATTTCCATTTTATCAGGGATATTGGTTCCTTCAATTTGAAAAGTATCTCCATTTTTTATAATACATTCTGTTACTTCTAAATCTACTTCTAATTTTTTTACATCCTCAAATGTTTTTGTAATATCTTCCGGATGATATTCTTCTATATCTCCTACTAAATCTCTAAATTCTGTTCTTGATGCATTTACCAATCCTCTAGCAACCCCTAAAAATATTAATAGGATAGTGATGGAAAGATAAATTCCAAATACAATAGCAGCATATTTAATAAATTTTTGTAATCCTGTCATTTAATATCCACACCCCCAAACATACAAAAACTATTTACATAAATTGTAGGTAATTTTTCATCATATTTTCGATTTGTTTTATTAGAAGTTGCTCCAAATATTGGTGTTGATTTCACTTTTATATTAACATTTTCAGGCATCATAATTTCTACTCCACCAAATATAGCAGAAGCCTTTATTAACTTATCTTCCTGTATAATCGCTTTTCTTAAATCTAAATCTGTACTTCCAAATACGGCTGTTAGATTGGCACCATTAAATTCTTGATCATTAAAATCTGCTTTCACTTCACCAAAAGTCGCACAGTATTCTTCCAATTTTTGTTCTTTTTCTTTTAGCTCTTTATTCTTTTTTTCTATCTTTCTATCAATTTTATCTTTAAAAATTAAGTTAATACCAATTAAAATAATAATAACTGGTATGGTTAATCTCCAAATAAGGTCAAAATCTAAAATATCCCTACATGCTAGCAATAGCAAAATACCGATAACTAACCACACAGCACTCCAAAATTTGTTTTCTCTGGCAATTAGTTCTATGGCACTTGGAATAATAATTATTAGTGTCCACCATCCTTCAAAAAATATATTTATGTGGGTAATTTCTAGTGCATTTAATGTCAGTATAACTCCTATTACGACTAATACAATTCCCCATAATGTATTGGCTAATTTTCTCATAAAATTTTCCTCCTTTATATTCATTTATTCGTTGCCTATATTTTATCTTATTCTATTATATTTTACAATATAAAAAAGAGATTTATTCAATGATTCTTTTAATAAATCTCTTTAACTTAGTTTATATGTATGAATTTTCTATTTTTGGTACAGCATAATATTTATTATTTACCGCATGTATTTTTTGTTGAACCATATTTTTCAATTCTTCATGACTCATTTTGCTATCTGGAGAAACTACCAAATCAAATATCAAGTTTACTCTGTCTCCACCGTCTGTCATCCTAAAATCATGAATTGAAAATTCTGGATTAATTTCTTTTACAATCTCTTCTGTTCTTTTTCTCATTTCATTAATTTCTTCATCATCGGTTACAATAGGATCCATATGAATGGTTGTAATACAATTAAATTCTTCATAGATATCTTGTTCCATTTGATCAATTACATCATGTGCCTTACAAATATCACAATTTGCAGGAACCTCTGCATGGAAAGAAACAATTTTTCTTCCTGGTCCATAATCATGCACCATAATATCATGAATTCCTGATATCATTTCATATTTTTTAACAAAATTCTCTAATTTTTCTACAAATTCTGTATCTGGTTTCATTCCTAATAATAAATCTATTGTTTCTTTCAAAGCTTTAAACCCTGTAAACAAAATAAATATAGCAACTAAAATACTAGCATAACCATCAATAGATATTCCAAATATTCTTGCAACAATTGCAGATAATAATACAACAAACGTAGATATAGAATCAGATATACTATCGTAAGCATTTCCTTTGATTGCTGCAGAATCTATTGTTTTGGCAATCTTGTTATAAAAAACAAATAGCCATAATTTTGTTAACACAGCAATTACTAAAATCACAACCGTAATATTACTAATGTCTGGCAATGTTGGATGAATAATCTTATCAAATGAACTTTTAAATAATTCTACACCAACTAATACAATTAAAATATCTACAATAAAAGCTGTAATATATTCCATTCTTCCATGTCCCCATGGATGATCTTTATCTATTTTTTTCTGTGAAACCTTAAATCCAATCATGGTAACAATGGATGATCCTGCATCTGTTACATTGTTTAATGCATCTGAAATGATAGAAATAGAGTTTGCAAATATTCCAATAATTAATTTTACTACTGATAATAAAATATTTACAACAATTCCTGTCACACTTGAAAGCATTCCATATTTTGCTCTTGTTTCTGGTTTTTCTACATTTTTGTCTTTTATAAATAGTTTGATTAATAAGTTTGTCATTTTTACCCCTTCTTTTCTATTGAATATCTTAAATGAATATTGTTATACCATATTTTATGATATAAAACAAGGATTTTTTAATAATGATTTGAATTTTAATAAAGTCAAATCCTATCACCACATCTCTTCTTTTTAACATTTTTAAATAATTCTTTGTCTTTTTTTGTTATAACCATCTCTTCTATATTGCCATCATGACATACTTTTAACATTATTCTTCCTTTTTCAATGATGGGATGTCTTAATATTCTTATCCCTGTGCTATCAACCTGTTCTTTTGATAAGGCTATATAAGAAAATTTTTCATCTTCATAAGGCAATACAGCATCTTTTAATATCTTATGGACTTTTGTTCTTTCCATTCGAACAGTTGAATGACACCAATCACTATCTGACAATGGACATACACCTTGAAAAGTACATGGTGCAATAAGATTAAGACCATTATCTATAGCCATTTTTTGTACTTCTTTAATATTTTTGAATCCCTCTGGTGTTCCTGGCTCTATGATTAATAGTATATGATTACAACTTTTAATAAATTTATCAATTACATTTTTTCTTTCTTTTAATTTTATCTCATTTAACATATAACTTGCAACAACTAAATCTGCTTTTATATCTAAATTATCTTTTACAATATCTATATATTGCCATGAAACATCTTTTAGCTTTAAATTTTTACACATAAAAGCTTTTCCTAATTCTAGCATAACCTGTTCTCTTTCCAAACATCGGATATTGTTTGTTTTCAAAAGCTCACTAATTGCCCAAGTAGCAGCTCCTGTTCCTGCACCTATATCTAATACAGAATGTATTTCATAATTGATTCCTTCTAATGTATTTTTTAAAGCTGTATACACTGCTCCATAAGTTGCTGGCATTCTCATAATCGCATATACGAATGCTTCTATTTCTGTATTTAGTAAGGTTTCTCCTGTTCTTTCTTGATACATATATTTTTCACTTAAATTACTAGCACATTGCTTTAATTCTGTTAATTTTACATGTTTTAGTTTTTCTTCAATTGCGTTTTCTAATAAATCTGGTATTTTCATATTGACTCCTATTATTTTAATAGTTCCATTATATCATATTTCATTCCTATACTCAAATAAAAAATAACATAGATATCCATGTTATTTTTTAGAATTCTTTAATAATATCTTTTACAAATTCCCATCGATTTTTAATAAACTGACCGTTTTGATATATTTCTTCTATCTCTTCATACGTTGCCCATTTTACTGCACATACTTCCTCTTTCTGCATAACCACTTTACTTAAGTCTATATCTTGTTTTAAAAAATAGGTATCTATCCAGACATTGCCTGTACGAAAATGGGTTAACATTTTGGCATTCTTTATATTTAGTTTTACTCCCAATTCTTCAAAGCTTTCTCTTTCTATTGTTTCTAAACTAGTTTCACCTTTTATAACAGAGCCCCCTGTCATAGCCCATACATTTGGCTCTAATCTTTTTTGTGGAGAACGTTTTTGAATGAGAATCTTGTTTTCAGAATTTTTTATCCATATATCTGCTCCTAAATGATAAAATCCTTCTGGTACCTTTTCTTCTTCTTTTACTATTGTTCTTCCAGTTTTATTTCCTTTACTGTCTAATATGTCCCATATTTCCATTTTTCTTTTCCTTTCTCTTTTTTTGTATATTGGTCTACTTTGTTTCATCTTTAATCCATTTTAAATATTTATCATTTCCTTCTTCTATATCATAAGCTATAATTTCACAAGTTTCATAATCATGTATACTCAGTATTTCTTTTTCTATTTCTTTAAATAAATCTTTCTTTGTTTTCATTTGAATAAAAAACTCTGGTTCTTTTATAATTTCGCCTTTCCACCAGTAAGTACTTTCAATTTTACGCATCTGGCAACAGCTAACTAATCTTTTGGATATTAATGTATCTATAATCTCATTTGCAATTTCTAATTTATTGCAAGCTGTTGTAATCATACAATATTGGGTCATATGCCTCTCCTTCCTTTTTTTGATATTCTATCATATCATGATTTATTTCGCAATAAAAATGACTACATTAACAAAATCTCAAGGTTTAAGAAATGAAAAATATTTATTTTTTTCCTAAAATATGGTATAATATATATTGACTAAATAAAGGAGGTAGCATAAATGGAAAGAATTTTTAAGTATGACAAGGAGTGTGTAAACGAAAAGATTCGGGTGGTAATTGGTGATCAAGAGATTCGTGAATGCATTGTTATATCGGAAACATTATATGAAGCTATTGGCATAAATATACCTATTAATCATCTGATTCAGTCAGTACATGTTGCTCATATTCAAGATGCAAATGGCGAAGATGATACTCTTGTCTACTATAAAGATTGCAATAATCATAACATTGCTGTTATGAATGATAGTATTATCGATTTGTTGACAATAGAGGAAAATCTTTGTCTAATGCCAAATGGAGCAATCATTCTCTGGAGTGAACATTCCATATGTTCCACTATGGATATGCAGCAATTGGATTTTCATATCGAGTTGAATGATTTTCTGAAAGAATTCTCTGTTCTCATGATTTCTGAAAGGTATATAACTATAAGGCATAATACTTCTCAGGAAATGACTGCACGAGAATTTCGAACAGAAGTGAACATGTCGGGTAAATGCCCGGTAAAAATTCTTATTTCCGATAAGAAGGGGACCAGCTAATCTAGCAGGTCCCCCTCAACTTTTTATGCTAATATTTTATCGCTTCTTTTAATATTTTAATTTCTTATTCTCTTCTTTGCAAAGACAATGGTAATTCTAATCCATTATTTTCTAGTAATTCTTTGTTATCTAGGATGCTTTTTGTCTCTCCATCTAATATAATTTTTCCATTTGCTATTAAAATTGTTCTATTACAAGTATCATAGATCAAATCTAAATCATGTGAAGTAACAATTTTCATTCCTTTCAAAGAATTTAAAACATTGATAAATCTCCTTCTATTCTTAGGATCTAATGCAACTGTTGGTTCATCAAAAATTAAAATATTTGGTTTCATGGATAAAACCGTAGCAATTGATACTAGCTTTTTTTCACCACCAGATAAGCGGTAAATTTGTCTATTCTTCAAATCTTCTATTCCTATACTTTTTAAAGCCTCTATGGTTCTTTCATCTACTTCTTCTTTTGAAAACCCATAATTTCTTGGTGCAAATGCAACATCTTCGTAAACAGTTGGCATGAATAATTGACTATCACTGTCTTGAAATACATACCCTATTTTTTGCCTGATTTCCTGTAAATTTTGCTTTTCTACTTTTAGTCCATTAATTATAATTTCTCCTTTATAATCTAATTCAAGACCAACTAGCAACTTTAAAATTGTAGATTTTCCGGCCCCATTTGCTCCTATAATGCCAACACTTTCTCCTTCTTCTATATTAATATTTATATTAGAAAGTGTTTGTTTTTTACTACCATTATATGAAAAAGAAACTTCTTTTACTTCTATCATCATTTTTCCCTTCTTTTACTTGCATATTATACAAATATACTACCAATTATTTCAAAAATAGGAATAAACCTAATTACCGTTAATAATCCAATCATAAGACAAAAATATATCTCACTTTTCTTATTCATTTTTTCTTTTTTAACAAAAGATGTGCTAGGATTAAAACCTCTAAGTTCCATACTTTCATAAACCATTTGAGCTCTATCAATGCTTCTTAACATTAAACTTCCTATCATACTTCCCCATACTTTATAGTTTACACCCTTTTGTTTTGGTGCTCGCATTTGATAAGCTATCCATATTTTTTGGACTTCTTTTAAGAATACAATAATATATCGATAAATAAGCATAACAATTGTAATTAATACATCTGGAATATGTAACATTTTCAAAGCATAACAGATCTCTTCAATAGATGTTGTTAATATTAAAAAATAGGATGCAAGTATTGCAAAAATTCCTTTTAATAATAAAGTGATCATAGAAATCATACCCGTTGTAACTGGTATCATTCCTATATACGCAATCACAGTTCTATCTAATATGGGATTTGCAATTCCTAAAACAAATAATAACAATAAAACTACTTTTAAATTCTTTAAAGCATTTTTTATAGATAAATCTCCTATTATGCCTAATAAAATTAGATAAATACTCATTGCTAATGTGATTACGAAATTATATTTATCAATAGAGGTTAATAAAATAATATAGATAATTGTAATTAGTAATTTTGCAAGTGGATGTATTCTACTTAAATATCCATTATGGCTTGCTTGATAATCCATATGATGTACTGTTTTTATAGCATTATCAATTTTATCCATTGACTGTGTTTCCTTTTTTCCTTTTTATTTTTATTATATATCCTATAGTCATTAAAAAAACAACTGTAATAGCACAACCTACTATTCCTGAAACAGAAGTACCAATTGTAGTAGATTCATTATCTTTAAAGGTATAGTCTGGCAAAAAAGATGTTTTACTTTGTATCTCCTCAGCAGTTTCATAAGCTGAATTGTCTCTTGCTTCTACTTCTGTATCTCCTGTAATTTGTTCAATAGACCATTCTAATCCATCTGGATTAGAAGAAGCGAATAATGAAACACCTCCACCAATGATTATGAATAGACAAGCAAGAATAGCAATGGTCTTTTTATATGAAAATTTACCTTGTTTTTCTATCTTGACTGTTCCATTCCACAACATTTCTGGCCTTGCCTCATAAATAAAACAAAGAACGGTTGCTGTAATAAAGCCTTCTATTAAGCCAATTACCAAATGAATTGGTTGCATAGTTGCTACAAAAGTTCCAAAAGGTAACTCTGTGATTCCTGAAGCTAAGGTTTCTAATGTTACAGAAAAAGCACCTAATTGTAAGGTTAATATACAACCTACAAGAGAAGCTAATATAATTCTTCCCTTTGTCATTCCTTTTTTAGTCACAAATTTCCAAATAAGGGAACCTATAAAGCATCCATAAAATGCCATATTCCAAACATTTGCTCCTAATGCTAATAATCCTCCATCTGCAAAGAATAAACATTGAATTAATAATACACCTATCATACTTAAAAATCCTGCAAAAGGTCCTAATATACTACTTAGTAACATACCTCCACATAAATGTCCTGATGACCCAGTTCCTGGTATCGTAAAATTTATCATTTGGGTTGCAAATACAAATGCTCCCATAACGCCCATTGTTGGTATTTTCTTTTTAAAATCTTCTTCTTTTCTAATTTTTCTAATTGCGTATGCTGCTACAAGTCCACTTGCTACATACATGGTAGCTCCTACTGCTGGACTTATCATTGCGTCTGCCATGTGCATAACTTGTTCCTCCTTTATTTCGTTTTTTATTAATATCATCTAATCAAAACTACCACTTTTTAATCCTGATAAATCTAATGTAACATAAGAAAAACCTAAATCTTTTATTTTTTTTGCTATATTCTCATTTTTTATATTATTTAAAAGTATTTCAAAATCTTCTGGATTCACTTCAATTCTTGCAATATTTCCATGAGCTCTTACTCTTACTTTTTCGATTCCAAGACATTTTATAATTTCTTCACTTTCTTCTACTTTTTTTAATCCTTCTTCTGTTAAACTTGTATCATATGGAAATCTGGTTGCTAAGCAAGAATTAGATGGTTTATTCCAAAAGGGAATTCCTAAAATTTTACTATATTGTCTTATTTCTTCTTTACCAATTTCAAATTTAGCCAGTGGACTAATAACACCTACTTCTTCTGTGGCTTTATTTCCTGGTCTATATACCGTTAAATCATCTGCATTTTTTCCATCTAAAAGGTTCTCATATCCATTTTCATAGGCTACACTTTTAAGCATTGTCATTAAGGCTTTTTTACAATGATAACATCTATCTTTATGGTTTTCTTTAAATGCTACTATTTCTAATGGTTTATATGGTACTTCTATATATTGAAAATCATTTTCTTTCAAAAAATTAATTGCTTCTTCATAATCTTTTCTTGGTACCATAATACCATTGGCAATGATAGCTAATACTTGTTCTTTAGGTAACACCTTATTTGCTACAAATAATAGATAACTAGAATCAATTCCTCCTGAATATGCAATTGCTACTTTTTCTAAAGATTGTATATATTCTTCTAAAGCTTTTTGTTTTTCCATTTTCTTCTCCTATCCTATTGACATGCTAAATGATTAATTTGATTTGCTAAATAGCCTGCACCATATCCATTATCAATATTGACAGTAGCAATCCCATTGCTACAAGAATTAATCATCCCTAAAAGTGCTGCAATTCCACCTAAATTGGCTCCATATCCCACAGAGGTGGGAACTGCAATTACAGGTACTTTGGCAAGTCCTGCTACAACAGAAGCAATAGCACCTTCCATTCCAGCAATGGCAATAATACAATTTGCCTTTTCTAATTTTTCTCTTTGTGATAAAATTCTATGAATGCCTGCTACACCAACATCATAGATTCTTTCTACATAGCTTCCAAAAAATTCCGCTGTTTCTGCTGCTTCTTCTGCAACTGGAATATCAGCTGTTCCTCCCGTACAAATAGCAATATTTCCGATTTTTTCTTTTTTCTTCTCAATTTTTAAGATTCTTGAAAGTGCATTATATTGTACTTCTGGAATATCCTTTTTAACTAAATCATATTGTTCTTTACTTGCTCTTGTTCCTAATACTTCACCATTTTCTTTATAAATGGTTGTATAGATTTTTGATAAATATGCATCTGGTTTACTTTGACAAAATACCACTTCTCCTGTACCAATTCTTTCTTTTCGATTGTGATCTATTTTTGCATATCCTAAATCTTCATATTGATTATGTTTAATTTCTTTTTCTGCATCTTCTATACTGATTTCATGATTTTGTATTTTTTCTAGTATTTCTTTAATCTCCATTGTTTAACTCCTTTAGTTTGTATATTTCCTTTAAAGGAATACGATTCTTTTCTGCCAATTCTTTCATACTTTCATATTCTGGATAAATATATGTCTCACCATTGTTCACAACTTTTTTGGCCTGTAATTTGCCATATTTTGTATCAATTGTAACAAATTCTCGTTCTAATTCTGTTCTATATTCAAAACGATAACGAATACCAATGGTTGTTGTTTCTTTAAATATGATATTTTGTAATCTTAAAATATCTGGTTCTTTGCATACAACCGTTAAGCGATAAGCTGGTCTATTCTTCTTCATGAAAATAGGTGTATAAAATACATCTAATGCACCATTTTGGAATAATAGTTCTTCTACATATCCTAATATTTCTCCAGAACAATCATCAATATTGGTTTCCATAACAGTTATTTTTTGATTTTGTTCTTGCATTTCACCATAATATACTTTTAATACATTTGGTATTTTCAAATCTTTTGTACCTGCTCCCCAACCAATTTTCTCGATTTTCATAGCAGGTAAAGTTGTAAATTCAGAACTTAATTCCGCAATAATCGCTGCACCTGTTGGTGTAACTAGTTCTGTATCAATATCGATTTGTCTAAATTCTACATCTGAATTCGCAAAAATTTCACTAGTTGCTGGAACAGGAACTGCCATTCTTCCATGGGCACATTCAATAAATCCATAACCATCATTCACAACACTTGAAATAATTTTATCTGGATGAATCTTATTAATTAATATAGCTGTTCCAACAATGTCTATAATTGAGTCGATAGCACCTACTTCATGGAAGTGTACTTCTTCTAATGGTTTGTTATGAACTTTACTTTCTGCCTTTGCTACTCTCATAAAAATTCTTTTTGCTAATTCCTTACTTGCTTCATCAATAGAACTATTATCAATAATCTTACATACATCTTGTAAGTTTCTATGTTCATGATGATGGTGTCCGTGATGTTCCTCTCCATGTTCATGATGGTGTATATGGTTTTCTTCTTCATGCATGTGTTCATCAAGAACGTGAGAGTGCTCATGTTGATGTTCTAAAATCACATCAACATGAGTACCTGTAATTCCATTTTTTACTTTTTTAGATATATCTATTTTATAGCCATCTATATTTAATTTTTTTAATTCTTCTACTAAATATTTTTCGTCTTCAATGATTTCTGTAAGTGCAGCTAGTGTCATATTACCACTAATACCACTTGAGCAGTCAAAATATAATGTTTTCATATCTTTCCTCTTTCTTTTTTAGTCTATATTTACAATTTCATATTCTCTATTTCCAAGTCCTAATTTATTGGCAGCCTCTACTGTATGGATACCATGTCTTGAATTCATTCTTTCAATTAATGCTGCTTTTCCTGGATCTTCTGCATTGACAACAGCATCATAACATGCTTGGTCTAAAGCTACTGGATCAGTTGAAGCAAAGATTCCTAAGTCAGCCATTTCAGGTGCATGTGGGTTTGAATCACAATCACAGTCAACTGATAAATTGTTTGCAACACTGATATATACCATATTTTCTTTTCCCATATAATTTATAACAGCATCACAAGCATCAGCCATTGATTCTAGGAAATGATCTTGTTCTGGTAAATTACCCCATAATTCCGCTGGATTTTTTGTTTTTCCTGCTGTATGAATCCATGTTTTTCCATTTGAAGAACCGATTCCAATTGAAATATTTTTAAGTGCTCCTCCGAATCCTCCCATAGCATGACCTTTAAAATGAGATAATACTAACATAGAATCATAATTTTTTAAATGGGCACCTACATAATCTTCTTTTAAATGGAATCCATTTTTTACTGGAATTGGCATATCTCCTTCTTCATCCATAATATCGACTGTTGCAATATCTGTAAATCCATGATCTTTTATGGTTTCCCAATGGTCTTTTGTTGTGTTTCTTTTTCCTACATATGCCGTATTACATTCCACAATCGTTCCATTAACTTTGTGAACTAAATCTTTTATTAAATTTGGATCTAAGAAATAATGTCCTCCTGCTTCTCCTGTTGATAGCTTTACAGCTACTTTTCCTTTTAATTCAACACCTAATGCTTCATACATTTTTATTAAACTTTCTGGAGTAATCCCCTTTGTAAAATATACTTTTGATTTTTCCATAAAAATCCTTCCTTTCTCTCTATATAAATTATAAATATATCCTTTGTATACTTTAAAAATTTATTCATTTTCTAAAGCTTGCGTTACTTTTTCAAGTTCTTCTCTAATCGCTATATGTTGTGGGCAAGCCTTTTCACATTGACCACATTTAATACATTCGCTTGCTTTCTTTAATCCATGTCCACCAACTAGCCATTCTTCTTGATGTTTTGCAGCTGCTTTGTCTTTATACAATGTTAAATAATTCATTGCTGTAAAAGATCCTGATATACCAATATGCATTGGACATACTTTTGCACAATAATTACAACTTGTACAAGGAATTAAAGGAATTGTATTTAGTACTTTTTGTGCTTCTTTAATGGTTTCTTCTTCTTTGTCTGATAATTTTGTAAAGTCTTTCATATATGAAATATTGTCATCCATTTGCTCAATACTGCTCATTCCAGATAATACTGTAATAATTCCATCTAAACTTGCTGCAAATTTAATTGCCCAAGAAGCAAGTGAAGCATCTGGATTTGCTTTTTTAAATACGTCTGCTACTTGTTCTGGTGGATTTGCAAGCATACCACCTTTTACTGGTTCCATAATAATAACTGGTTTTCCATATTTTCTCGCTACTTCATAACATTCTTTCGATTTAATTGCTGGATTTTCCCAATCAGCATAATTGATTTGTAATTGTACAAATTCCATTTCTGGATGTTTTTGCAAGATTTCTTCTAATTCTTCTGGTGTTGAATGGAATGAAAATCCAATATGTTTAATTTTTCCTTCTTGTTTTTTCTCTTGAATCCATGACCACATATCAAAATCATCAAAGGCTTTTGTTCTAGATTCTCCTAAATTATGTAGTAAATAAAAATCAAAATAGCCTGCTCCTGTTTGTTTTAAAGATGTTTCAAATTGTTGAATAGCATCTTCTCTTGTTTTACAATTTATCCAAGCAGCATTTTTGGTTGCCAATTGAAATTTTTCTCTTGGATAACGTTCAACTAATGCTTGTCGAATAGCATCTTCACTCCCGGCATATGCCCATGCTGTATCAAAGTATGTAAATCCTGCTTCTAAAAAGTGATCTACCATCACTTTGGTTTGTTCAATATCAATTTTATCATCTTTCATTGGTAATCTCATTAATCCAAATCCTAATTTTTTAATTTCTTCTCCTAAATATGGCATTTTCATTCCTCCCATTATTTTAATTTTTTATTTATAGTTTAGAGCACATTTTTATTAAAATTTTTAGCATTATCCTAATTTATTATATTCTTCATCATTTACAGGCTCACACCATTCATTTGAGGTATCTTCTCCTGGTACTTCTAATGCTAGATGACTAAACCATGAATCTTTTTTTGCACCATGCCAGTGTTTTACATTTGCTGGTATTACCACTACATCTCCTGGTTTTAAACTTCTTGCTTCTTTTCCTTCTTCTTGATACCAACCTTCTCCATCAACACAAATAAGGATTTGTCCACCACCTTTACTTGCATGATGAATATGCCAATTATTTCTGCATCTAGGTTCAAATGTTACATTGGCAATAGATATGACTGATTCTCCTGGTTTTGTTAATGGTTTTAAATAGGAATTTCCAATAAAATATTGTGCATATGCTGTATTAGGTTCTCCCATACCAAACATACCACCATGTTCTTCTTTTGTATTATCATCTGCATACACTTCTTTTGCCATATTAAATACAGCCCAAGCATTTGGCCAACCAGCATAGAATGCTGCATGTGTAATAATTTCTGCCATTTCTTCTTTTGTAATTCCATTATTCTTAGCATTTATAAGATGATACTTTAATGAGCTATCTACCATTCCCTTTCCCATAAATACACATATGGTTACTAATGATCTATCCCTTAATGATAGTTTATCTTCTCTTGACCATACCTCACCAAATAATACATCATCATTTAATTCTGCAAATTTAGGAGCAAATTCTCCCAAACTATCTCTACCTGCCGTTTGTTTTACCATAATAATTCCTCCTTATATATTTATTTTTGATTTATATTTTAGCATTTTAATTATGTTTACATTAGACTTTTATCTAATATATTCTTATCATATAAATCAATTTTTACATTTAATCTATCATATGCTTCTTGCATAGCATCAATTTTATCTTTTAATATTTTTCTTTGTTCTACTAGAATTTCTCTTCTTTCTTTTATAGTTTTGTCTCCTTCATCAAATAATTTGATGTATCTTTTCAAAAAATTAATTTCCAACCCTGCAGCCCTCATACATCTTACAAATTGAATCCTTTTGATGTCATCTTCTGTATAATTTCGAATACCATTTTTTCCTTTTGCAATTGGTCCAATCAATCCTTCTCTTTCATAATATCTTAGTGTATCTGTAGTTAATCCAAATTTTTGTGCGACCTCTGATATTTGCATAAAAACGCCTCCTTCCCACAAATTTATATTACTACTTGCGTATTATCATTTTATGATCATGATTTTACTTTCATTTATTATATATCACTTAGAGTTTACTTTAAGTCAATACTTTTTTGTATTTTTTTTATTTTTTATTTTCTTATAATATTAAAACTACTTTATATGCCTGATATAAAGTAGTTTTGCCATATATTTTATATTTTTATTTTCTCTCTATTTTGTCTGTTTAGAATTTTTATTCAATGGTGTCCATAAACCTAATGTTTCCTTTGGCACTTTCTTATGTCCTTTACATGTCTCTGGAATATTGTCTTCTGTAAAAATTTCTGTATATGTACTCGTACATCCTTTAGCTGCTAAACATCCTGTTACTTTACATACTGTTTTTTCTATAATTCCTTCTGGCCTTATAAAAGTAGCACTTGGTAAATCTTTATGTATATCTGTCATAACTGCATCCCAGATTTGTCCTGCTGGATTTCCATTATAATATACCGTTTCACTATTATCATATCCATACCAAGTTGCAGCTGCATAATATGGTGTAAAGCCACAAAGCCATCTATCATAATCATTATCTGTTGTTCCTGTTTTTGCTGCCACATCTATTCCTGGAATTGCACAATAAGTAGCTGTTCCTCCTGATTTGACTGGTTCTTGTATAATTGTTTTCATAATATATGCATTTTGCTTTGATATAACTTGTCTTGTTTCTTGTTTTGGAGATAAAACTGTGTTTCCTTCAGCATCTGTAACACTTGTATAAAATGTTGGTGTAATATATACACCATCATTGGCAATGGTTCCATAAGCTGCTGCCATTTCTAATGGGCTAACACCGCTTGTCATTCCTCCTAATGCTAAACTTAATACATTATCTGTAACAGGATTCAATGAACTAATTCCCATGTTTTGCAAATATTCTAGTGATTTTTTTGGTGTTAATTCTACCATAATCTTAACTGCCGGTATATTTTGTGAAGTTCTGATAAAACTTCTAATATTAATTAATCCCTTAAATCCATTATAGTTTTTAGGTTCATAGTTTTTCCCAAATCTTGTACTGCTATCATCATAAACGGTTGCAGCTGTGATAATCTTTTCTTGTAATGCAGGTGCCACATCTGCTAGTGGTTTGATGCTAGATCCTGTTTGTTTTTCCATTTGTGTTGCACGATTCCAGCCTGCACTTGTTTTTTCTCCAAAGCCTCCTGCAACTGCTACTACATTTCCAGTTTTATAATCAATAATTGCCATTCCAGACTCACTATGTTCATTTAATAATGTTCCATCACTATTTTTTTCTCTACCTTTTATAATATATTTTGCCTGCTTATATTCTTCTTCTAATCTATTTTGAATATTCATATCTACTGTAGAATGGATTGTAAGTCCGCTACTATATACATAATTTTTGGCCATTTGTTCTGTCATATTTTTCTCTTGCATAACCTGTTCTACCACTTGTGAAATAACTGCATCTGTATGATAAGAAAATACAGTCCCTCCAATAATTTCTCCTGTACCAAACTGCAATCCATTTTGTACTTCTGTAATCGCATTTTGATACTCTTCTTCACTTGGTATATAACCTAATTCTTTCATTTTATTTAAAACAGTAATGGTTCTATTTTTTATTTTTTCCGAATTATCTACTGTTGTAATATATGGGTTATATGAATTTGGTGAGTGATTAATTCCAGCCATAAAAGCACATTCTGCCAAACTTAAATCTTTGGCACTCTTATTAAAATAATATTCTGCACCCAGTTCTACACCATGTAAATTATTGGCTCCAACAAATAATATATTTAAATATAGCTCTAATATTTGCTCTTTTGATAGCATTCTTTCTACTTGATAAGCTCTTTGCCATTCTCTTATCTTTCTTTTAATACCTTCAATTCCTGTACTTTCATTATCATTGGTTATATTTTTTACTAATTGTTGTGTAATTGTACTTCCTCCATAACTACTATCTCCATTTAATACTGTATTGATAATTGCTCCTGCTGTCCTTTTAAAATCAACTCCACTGTGCTCATAGAATCTTTCATCTTCTATTGCTATATATGCTTTAGGTAAGTAATCTGCCATATCTTCTAATGTGATAATCTTTCTTTTTTCATCTCCACTTAAGTCAGCAAGTACTGTACCATTTGGGTCTACTATAACAGAATTAGATACTTTTATTTCTAAATCTTCTTTACTAATTTGTATATCTTCATTTCCAAACCATCCTAAAAGAATACCTGCAAATCCCCATATTCCAGCAATTAACAATAAGATTATAAGAATGATTAGTATTAAGAAAAACTTTAAAAAGAATTTTAAAACTTTATGTTTCTTACGTTTTTCTTCTTTTTTGGCTTTCTTTTCTTTTTTAGCTTGAAGTTTTTCTTCCTTTTTTCGTTGTTTGTCTAGCTTATGTTTTTTATTCTTTTCTACTTTTTTCCATTCATCATCTTTGATTTCAACAGCTTCTTTTTTTAACGGTTCTTTCTCATTTTGTTTTTCTGATTTTTTTACTTTTTCTTTTTTCTTTTTTGGTTTCTTTTCTTTTTTAATTAATGTTTTTTCTTCTTGCACTTGTATTTTCTTTTCTGTGCTTTCTTCTATTTTTTCTGGTCTTTCTGCTAATAAAACAGGCGCTTTAGATGTTGCTTCACTTTTTTCTTGATCTTTTATATGATTATTTTCATTTACAACTATTTTTGTTTCTATCTCTTTTATATCTTTATTTGTAGTATTACTATCTTTTTCCAATAATTGTTTGTGGTTATTTTTTTCAATCTTCGTGTTTTTCTTCTTTGAAGTGCTATTTTTCATTTTTTTATGTATTTGTTTCTTATTTAAATTTGTCTTTTTATGATTTTTATGACTTCTCTTTTTCTTTCTTTTTTTCATATCTAGCACCTCCTCTTAGTATATTTTTATTCTATTCAATACCATTATTATTAAATTCTATTTTTATATTTTTTTATTAATCACTTCAATTTTATTTTATGCATATTACAACATTTTCCAAAAAAATACAACTGTATTTTACCATATTTTAGCTTAAATTACTAGATTTATTTACTTTTTTAAGAAATATTTTATGTATTGTTAAGTATTTGTTTATATATTTATATATATAATATAAATGTATTTTAATTCGTTTTTCTTTTTTAGTAAAAAAGAACTACTAATAATAGTAGCTCTAAAAAATAAAAGGGGATGTTTTTATTGTGTCAATGCTTTTTTAGCGATGACACAGAAATAATATATTTATTTCCGAATAGTAGTTTATCACCTTAAGTCCACTCTAAGTCAATACTTTTTATATATTTTTTACCCAAACTAGAATATTTAATAAATTTTTCATTGTCATTAACTTCTCATTACGCATTCTTCTTTAATCTTTTATTTTCCTAAATATTTTGTATCATCAAAAACTTCTAATGGAAATATTTTATTTTCTTTCAAAGCTTTTAAATGTGCTATATTGGTATCATAAGCTCTTAATTCTTCTCTTGACATATTTTCTATTGTATCCATGTCTATCCATTGTACATCTAAAATTTCGTTTGTATCAAATGTTATATTCTCTTCTATAACATCAGCTGTAAATTTTACCAATATTCTTGTTCCTTCTGGTTTATCAAATGAACATATTGGTAATACTCCTGTTAATTTTACCTTACAGCCTGTTTCTTCAAATGTTTCTCTTATCGCCGCATCTGTTATTTTTTCTCCTTCTTCCATGTGTCCTGCTGGATAATTCCACTGTCCATAACATTTCTTTTTTGCTTCTTTTACCATTAGGATTTTGTTTCCTTTTCTTACGATACATCCCGCTATAACTACCATACGCTTTCCTCCTATTATCTTTAATTTTTTTCAATATATCATATATCTTATTTTTTATCAACATAATAAAAGGAATGGAAAGATATCTCTATCTTTCCACTCCCTGTCTTTATTCAATTTTACTCATTTTCTTCGTCTTGTATCTGTTCGAGTAACTTTGCTTTTTCCTCCTCAGTAAGACTATCCCATTCCTCCTGATTTGCTTCTGGATCCACGTTTGTAATATTGGTATTCGGATCATTGATAATATTATTTTCTTCTTGCTCTGCATCTAATCTCTCTTGTTCAGGACTAGTTTCTCCTAAAAACGCAAGATTATCGAATTTCACGACATTTATAGTTCCATTTCCTTCTTGTACATATGAAATTTCCACTTCATCACCTTCTCGGGTGATTGGTAGTTCATCAGAGATAAAATAAGAAGCAATATACAATTTAGTTGTATCTCCTTCTAAAACCATGTAATAATAAGTATCACCATCTTCTACATTAGCTGTAATTCTAGAGATACTTCCATTTACTGTATATCCATATGCCTCATCGCCAAAATCTACTGAACTTCCACTGTTGTTAACAGCATTTACAAAGCTTCTTTTGGTAGATTCAATCGATTCTCCAGTTGCCACTATGGAATAATCCTCGATTTTCAGCATTGCATATTCTTTTATGAGACCTTCATCGTCTTTAAGTGTACAGAAATATGCAGGAATGCCTGAGATGTTTAAAGGAATCGGTACCGTTGCTGTATACTTTTTATCCTGAACTTTTCCTTCAGCGCTTCGCATAGCTGCTTCTTCTGTAGCTCCTGTCATTCGATACATTATTGCCTCTTTAGTTCTGGTATTAACCATGATAAACCCAACAGTTCCATCATCCTCTCCTACAGAACTCATACCGGTATAGTAATAACACTCTCCATCATTGTATACAGTTGTCATATGTTCTGTCATGGAAAGCTCATCCTTATTGGAAAAATTCCAAAAACCATGTACATATTTACCATAATTTTTTATTTGACTTTTTACAAAGCTTTCTGGTTGAATAATATCTACCCATTCCGGTGTTTCTTCAATGGAATATTCTTCACATTCACCCGTTTGAGCATCACAGATAACAACTCCTGTCGCCTCTGGACATCTCCATAACAAATCATTTTCATAGGTAGTTACTACCCAGTAAGGATTACCATTATCATCAATTTCAAAGCTATATTCCGTAAGCCCTGTGGTATGGTAACCTTCTGAGCGGATATGTCTTTTGATATCATCTCCAAAATACCCTGAATTAATATAACGAAGTTTCAGTTCTTTTCCATCAACCTCTCTGACCAATTCAACATCGTTTGGATTAGTTGCACTGACCATAACATATCCAGGCGTTCCTTCTGAATTAGAAAACCATTTAAAAAAACCACTATGCTCTAGGGGTGCTATATAGTATAATTTGCCATTTACTTCTTGTTTATTGGTAAATTCACCAATTTCCACTTGTGATCCCAGTGCTAAATCTTCACCTAATTCTTTATCTGCTACTTTTTCTGCCAATTCAATATCAACAATCGGTATTTGCGAAGTATCCAACTCTACAATGTCTTCTAAAAAAGACCGTTCTTCAACTTCTCCGAGCTGTTCATACCTGTCATTAGCTGTAAATACACGTGATCTAGCCACTCCTCCTATAAGTAACACTAGTAAGCAAGCACCTAATGCTCCCAGTGGAATTTGATACCTGTATGTTTCATACTCATCTGTGAGCCAAAGTCCAACTACACCTGCTAATAGAACGACTCCTATTATTATAAATAAGAATCCCTCAAAATTAGACAGTGAAAGTGCTGGTAACCAAATGTAATACAGTACCCCATACAGTACAATTGCTACTCCTGTTAATATCGCTTTTAGCATTTTCATAATAAAGCCTCCGTATATTTTTACCTACTTAGTTAACGAGTTACAAAAATAAAGACTACCCTCCTTCTTGATAATTATCTTGAAATAGTAAAAATTAATTTACTAGTATATAGTATAACATATTTTCTCTATTTTCTCAAGTATTTAGATATTTGGGAAAATTAACTCCAATTGCAGTTTCATTTTAATATTTCATAAAACAATGATTCTATTTTTTAATAAACATAATGTGATTTGTTATTCTATTGTCTATTTTTTCTTCAAATCGATATAATTCTTTAAAACCATATTTTTCATGTAGAAGAATAGATGGTATGTTATTTACATGAATGCAACTATATATAGTATAATTATTAAATCTGTCTAATACATATGTTAATAACTTTTTAGCAATTCCCCTTCCCATAAATTCTTTTCTGGTAACAACTTCCCAAATATATGCTACTTTATCTGGCATATTTTGTATTTTGTTTGGAAATTTTTCTAACTCTAAAAAATCTTTTCCTTGATATACAGCAATATATCCGTGCTGGAACATTTTCTTCTAAATACACCAACTTTAATATTTTATCATTATTTAAAAGCATTTGATTACTTTCTTTTGTAATATATCCACTATTGTTTTCTTCCCATATTTTTTGAATATCTTCTAAATATTGATTTTCAACTATCATTTTCTTCTCCTTATTAAATAAAAATATGCAGATATATCAAAATATCAAAATATCTACATATTTATTTTTTACATTTTACATTTTTATATTACTTAATTTTATATATTTATCATTTATTATCAAAAATCTGGTTATGCAAAAAACTGACTAATTTTCCAATTTCTCTATCAAAAACTTCTTTTGATATTTCTAATTTTAAAATATCTTTTCTTAATGTTGGTAATAATTCTAGTATTTTATGAAATTTACAGTCTTTTTGTATACATTCTTTCCATCGATTAATCCCCACAAAATCGATTTTATCTGCATCTCTTAGAATAATTCCTTCTAATGTTTCTGGTTCTTCCTTCCAGCTATGCTTATAAATTGCTTTATAACATTTTTCTATAAACTCCGTTGGATAATTTTGTTTTTCCATCTCCATTTTTAATTCATTAGCACTTATTAATTCATGTCCTTTATGTTGTTGTATTCTTCCTACATCATGCCAATATGCAGCAATGATACATACTTCTTTGTTAGCACTATTTTCTGTTTCCAATATTTCTTTTATATATTCTACCACATCTAAAATGTGTACTAAATTATGTTTTGGGTCTTCTGACTGTTTCATTTTTTCAATAGCTATATTTATTAGCCTTTCATGCTTTCTTTCTATTTCCAAATATTGTTCTTTCATGTTTTTCCTTTCCTCTCTATTACTTACCCTTCATATTCTATTGGAAATCCAGTATCTTTTAGTGCTTGAATTCCTTTTTCTAAAAGTTCTTCTTTTATCATAATATAATCTTTTGAAAAAGTAGAAACGATTAATATATTCATACCTTGATTAGCTATCACTTCAGCAATTTTAGCTAAGAATCCTACTGTTTGAAATGGTACAGCTGGTTTAAATTCAATCAATTTATAATCTCCCACAATTTCTAATGCATTTAATTTTTCTGCATTTGCTTTTTCAGTTACAACTGTGATTTCATCTTTATCTTTTGAAACCATAAAGTGAATATCTGGTTTTTCCAATTTATCTGTTTTTACATATACATAAGTTCCTTTCATAACTGTTGCAATACTCTTAGGAATAGCTTCTTTTACATCCATAATACTCCTCCTTTATTTTTTTACTATATCTATTTCATAGCCATTTTACCATTTATGATTAGAAATAGCAATTATATATAATGTACCTTTTAATAAAAAATATCAGCAGATATTTTTTCTATCTACTGATAAGTTTATTTCTATAATATTAATGTCTAAAATGTCTCATTCCTGTAAAAATCATGGCAATTCCATATTCATTACATTTATCAATTGAATCTTGATCTCTTATAGAACCACCTGGTTGAATAATTGCTGTAATCCCAGCTTTATGTGCAGCTTCTACACAATCTGAGAATGGGAAGAATGCATCTGATGCAAGAACAGCTCCTTTTGTTACACCTTCTCCAATTAATTCTTCAGCATGTTCTACTGATTGCTCAGTAGCCCAAATTCTATTTACTTGTCCAGGTCCAATTCCAATTGATTGTTTATCTTTTCCAAGTGCAATTCCATTTGATTTAACATATTTTACAATTTTCCATGTAAATAACAAATCTTCTAATTCTTTATCTGTTGGCTTTCTATCTGTTACAACTTTATAGTCATCTAATAATTTTGAATCAATTGTTTGTACAATTACACCACCATTTATTTTTTTGATATCTAAGGCATTTTCTGGTTGTTTTACTGTAATAGATGGTAATTCTAATACTCTTACATTTTTCTTTGTTTTTAATATTTCTAAAGCTTCTGGTTCATAAGAAGGTGCAACAATTACTTCTAAGAAGATTTCTTTCATTTCTTGTGCCATTGCTTTTGTGATTTCTCTATTTGCTACAACAATTCCTCCAAAGATTGAAGTTTTGTCAGCTTCAAATGCTTTTTTCCATGCTTCATAAATATCACTACTACTTCCTACACCACATGGATTCCCATGTTTACATGCAACAACAGTTGGTTCATCAAATTCTTTTAATAATTCTAATGCACCATTTGTATCATTAATATTGTTAAATGATAATTGTTTTCCATTTAATTGTTTTGCAATTGTTAGAGAACCTTCACATTTTCCGATTTCTTTATATAAAGCACCAATTTGATGTGGGTTTTCTCCATAACGCATTTCTTCTACTTTTTCATATGTTAATGTTAACTCTTGTGGTAATGAATTATCTTTTCTTTCTTCTTTTAAGTATTTACATATCATAGCATCATAACTTGCTGTATGTTCAAATACTTTATTCATTAAATAAAATTTGGTATCTAATGATACTTGTCCATTTTCTTTTAATTCATCTAATACTTTTTGATAATCCTTTGGGTCTGTTATAACTGTAACATCTTGGTAATTTTTTGCAGCACTTCTAAGCATAGTAGGTCCACCAATGTCTATGTTTTCAATTGCTTCTTCTCTGGTTACTCCTTCTTTTAAAATTGTTTGTTTGAATGGATATAAATTAACAACAACAAAATCAATTGTATCTATATTTAATTCTTTTAATTGTTTCATATGATT
Source organism: uncultured Clostridia bacterium (assembly GCA_944386365.1). Taxonomy (GTDB): domain Bacteria; phylum Bacillota; class Clostridia; order TANB77; family CAG-508; genus CAG-269. The sequence continues at coordinate 109,135 of CALXAT010000001.1, read as the reverse complement.
TGGGTTGTTTCTTACTGCCAATATTCCTGCATGTACTTTAGGATGAAGTGTTTTTACCCTACCATTTAAACATTCTGGGAATCCTGTATAATCAGAAATTTCAGTTACCTTTACACCATCTTCCTTTAACTTCTTATAGGTTCCTCCTGTTGATATAATTTCGATTCCTAATTTTTCTAATTCTTTTGCAAACTCCACTATTCCGCTTTTGTCTGAAACGCTAATTAATGCTTTCATAATTACCTCCTTAAATTTCTACAATTTATATTCTATATTTGGCTTAAATCTTTACACTGCACTACTATTATATAGCATAAAAGGGCTTTGGTCAAATGATTATATGAAATTTGATTAATTTTATGTAAATTTATCAATTAGAAGCTTTTATTTATTTTCTTAATATATTTCCTTTTCAATGTTCTTAGTTATATTACTTGGCAATTTTTTTCTACCTTTTCTTTTCCATGTATTAAATAATATATTTCAAACATATTCTTTAAAATCTCATTTTCATTATCTTTATGCATCGAAGTTGATAATATGTATACTGATAAAATTAAAGTTCCATACCATTTTAAGTCAAAGTTTAATTTTTCAAATCCTAAAGTTTCATAAAATTTGACTCTTCTTTCTCTTAATATATTATCTTGTTCATCTTCTCCTAATCCCAGCTTTTCTACTTCTACAAATATTCCATCATATATTTTCATTTGTTCTTTTAATAGAATGATTGCTTTTGTCCCATATCCTTTATTTCGATATGGTTCTAAAATAGCAAAATAATCCAATTGCAAATATTTATTATTTGGAATTGTGTTAATGATAAAAAATCCTATAAACTTATCATTTTCACATATCTTTATAAATCTTGTCATATTTTTACTAAAGTTGTCTTCTATCGTTTTTAATTCTTTTCTTTCTTCTTTTGGAAAAATCTTTATGTATTTAGGATATACTACTTTTTTAAATTCTTCTATTCCAATATTTAATAAATTCATTACTTTAGAAAATTCCCTTCCATATCTTTCTTTATTTCATAATTAATAAATATTTTGTCTTCTATTTGCAACTAATCCTTTTTACTTTAGTAAAGCCCATTTTTTCATTCCATCCTATTATATATTTATTCTTATTTAGTATTATCAATAAATTTTTTTATATCCTCTCTAACAAACTCCCATCTATTTTTCATAAACATCTGATTATTATAAATTGTTTCTATTTCATCAAATGTAGCAAATTTAATATCTGAAACTTCTTCTCTACGTAATTTTATATCTTCTAAATTCACCTCTTGTTTAACTAAATAGACATCTAACCATAAATTGGGTAATTTATAGTGTTGTATTTTCTTTGCTTTTTCATCATTTAATTCAATCCCCAATTCCTCCATAGTTTCTCTTTTAAGTGCTTCCATTAGAGTTTCTCCTTTTATTACAGACCCCCTACAGTCATGGACCATACATTCGGTTCTCTTTTCTTTTGAGCTGCTCTTTTTTGAATCAAAATCTTATTTTCTGAATTAATAATCCATGCATCAACACCTTGATGATAAGCATCTTTTTCCCATGTTCTTTTATCATCTTTATCTAAAGTAATTCCTGTTGGATTTCCGTTTTCATCTAAAATATTCCATAATTCCATTTTATTTTTTCTCCTATTTCAAATAATTATATTTTTCACTTACTATTCTATAAAGTTCTTTCGCCCCGTTACTTAATTCATTTTCATTTACTTCTCCAATTTTATATCTTTCGTACCCTAAGCATTTATTGGGTTCTGCAATTTTTAGTTTTCCACTTTTCAAAATTCCTTTATATACTAAATACACCCAAGGTTGTTCTTTTTGATATCTATTATCAAATGTTGTTGCATAAGTTGATGTAATGAATTCTTCTATTTCTATATTGGCTCCCGTTCCAACTTCTTCTATAATCTCTCTATGTAAAGCAGTTTTAAAATCAGAATCGCTTTCTTTTACACTTCCACCGATTGTTTCTAATTTAAATCTCTCATCTCTACAACCTGGTCCTCTTCTTTGAAAAATGATTTTATTGTTTTCATCAAAAGCATATATGATTACTGCCACTTTATAATCTTTTGATATTTCTTTATTTTCTTTTAAAACTTCATCTAATTCCTGTATATTTTTTACTTCAGGTATCCATAATCTCATTTTATTCCTCCATATTTTTATTTTTTTAACATGAACTCCCATAATGCTTTCTTTCTATTTGATCTAATGGTTACATTTTCATTCAAGGCAATAACATGCCATTGTTTTGTTAAGATATCAAACTGTTCTTTATTAAATAATCTAAAATATCTTCCATAATCATAATAAAAATTTTTTTCAATTTCTTTTGTTGTATCTTTTATATAACCTTCATTTTTATCTGAATTCATTCTTCCAATAAATATACCATCAAGTTGCAAGATTCTATATATTTCATTAAATATCTTTATTGTATTTTCCATATCAAAATAATGAATAGATAAATTTGCATTAACTAATCCTACTGAATTGTCTCTAAATGGTAATTTTTCTTTTACATCCATCTGCATCGTTTTACTATTTGGTATAAATTCTTTTAATTTTTGTAGTGCTATATCTGATATGTCACAAGATATAACATCAAACCCATTATCTAGTAGCCATTTTGTATCTTGACCTATACCACATCCCAAATCTATTGCTTTTTTTCTTTTAACGTTATGTATTTCATCGATATATTTATCCATCCAATTGTCTTTTATGAAATCTGTCCTATTATTATTTATCTTATCTTCCCAATATATTTCATCCCAATATACTTTACTATTTTCTGACATCTGACATATGAATCTCCTTTATTAGTGATATTTGAATTCTATCATATAAAGCAAAAAAAAGAAAGTGGTTTAACACTCTCTTTCCTTTATTTAGTCTCAATTATTTTGTATTTATTCTTATCGTAAACTACAATCGCTTGTTCATTTGTTAATTTGCATTAAAATCCCCCATCACTGCTACTGTTTTCTATATATCTATATATTTCTCCCCAGTTGCTAACTTCTTTTAAATATTTATTTTGTTCTAGTTTTTTCATTTCTTTGTCTCTAAAATAAATTGTTTTTATTCCATTTTCTGATAGTTTCTTACAAACATCATAGGAATCATCTATCATAAAATCGATATGTTCTTTTTGTGCAACTTCCAGTTTATCATCTTGTTTCCAATAGTATTTATTAAAAGAAATACCTTCTTCATTAAACTTTTGGATTGCAACATCTTTCATTTTTTCTACCATTCCACCTCTTGCAGATATGACAATTAGGTCATTTCCTTCTTTTTGTAACATGTTTATAACATCTTTTGCACCTGGAACTAATGGTGTTTGTTTCGATAACTTTAAAAAGTATTTATTGACAAAATTCATTCTTTCTTCTTCTGTCCAGTTATATCTATTTCTCAAATAATGTTCATTTCTATTAATGATTCCATTTTTCTTTAATTCTATGAAATCATATAAGTCTCCATATGTTTTTAGCATTCTTTCATAATCTAATATAACACCATCTACATCGATTCCTATTTTCATAATTATATTATTCCTTCCTCAACTTGCTTTGATAAACTATATAACACATTTTCTATTCTTATATCTTGCATATTTATTACTTTCTTTTGTTTACTATACCATAGATTTGTATTTTTCTCAATTAAATCTTGAATTTTTAATTAATACTCTATTCATTATTCCAATAAAAATAAAATAAAATATTACTATTTAAAAACAAGCCAATCTTGTTTGTTGAAAAATTTTCTAATTTAACTATATGTATTTAATTTTCAAAAAAGTTTAAACATTTGTTGACGTAAAAAAGCAAGATATCAAATACTATCTTGCCTTTTTTGCTTATCACTTTTTAGAAATTCTAAATGGATTTCTTTTTTGTTTTATATAAAATACGCTAATTAAAATACCTACCACAACGATGATAATCAAAATAAATTTACTCCATCCTGATTTTAGTGATGTTTCTTCTTTTACCGCAATATCTGGTTCTTTTGCATTTGTTATTTTGCCTTGATCTTGTATTAATGTTTCTTCTGTTATTTCTTCTGTCATTTCTTCTGCTTTCTGCTCTTCTTCTAGAGTTAATATTTCATTTGATGTCTCATCTATTTTTTCTTCCTCATCTAGTGTTGGTGTTTGTTCTGGCTTTTGCTCTGTTTTTTGTCCTCCTTCTGGTGTTGGTGTTTGTTCTGGCTTTTGCTGTGGTTTTTGTCCTCCATCTAGTGTTGGTGTTTGTTCTGGCTTTTGCTCTGGCTTTTGTCCTCCATCTGGTGTTGGTATTTGTTCTGGCTTTTGCTCTGGTTTTTGTCCTCCATCTGGTGTTGGTGTTTGTTCTGGTTTTTGTCCCTCTTCCGGATTTTCTGGTAATGTTTCGTCCGGTGTATCTTCTGGTTGCTCTCCTTCATCTGGAGTAGGTTGTTCTGGTATCTTATCTGGTTCTTCTTCTTCGTCTGGATCTTCTGGTAGTGTTTCTTCCGGCTTTTGCTCTGGCTTTTCTTCTTCATCTGGCGTTGGTTGTTCATCTGGCGTCTCTTCTGGTTTTTCTTCTTCGTCTGGAGTTGGCTTTTCTTCTGGTTTCTGCTCTGGTTTTTGTTCTTCATCTGGATTTTCTGGTAGTGTTTCATCTGGTATCTCTTCTGGTTTCTCTTCTTCATTTGGCGGTGTTTCACTTTCTTCTTCCTGCGTTGTATCTTCAAACAAATTAATCATAGTTGCCGTAATAAAGTCTCTACCATCTCCATAGTTTTCCGTTGCTACTAACTTTACATATTTAGATTTAATAACTTCATCAAATACAACCATTTTTGAATCAGGACTATCTGCCCAATTTGTTATTGTAGCAACATCAGTCCAAGTTTTCCCATCCATACTCACCAATATTTGTCCTTCTTTAATTCTACCATTGTTTCCAATCTGTCTTGGTACATATTCTAATGCTGATATATATTTTGGTTCATCTAATTCTATTATAATATATCTTTCTGAATCATCTCCATTCCAACTACTATGCCACATCGTATGAATATTACCATCTATTGCATTTTGTGCTCCCTCGTTAGTTCCTAGCTCTTCACTAGATACTTGGAAAATAGATAAATGATCAATAGAAATATATTTTTGTGTATCTAATTGGTTATCTTCTGTAAAACTAAAGGTTAATTCGTCACTAGGTAAATATACACCTGTTGCTCCTGTCCTTACAGTAACTGTCTTATCACCTGTTAAATCTGGTATTTGCTCTTTATAAGATGTCCAACTATCATTTTCAGTATATTTCCATTCCATAAGATCCGTAGCACCAATGATTTTGTTTTCAAGGTCATTATTGTAAAGATTTGTTGGAATGGTTCCTTTTAAAATATCTATCCTATAAATATTCTCCTCTTCATAACCAGCTCCCACAATATGCACTAAAATATCATTTTCAGCTGTAATACTTTCTATTTCCTCATTTGTTAATTGCACTTTGTGTTCATGTACTTGAGTCCATGTTTCTTGATTATTTAAACTATATTCCCAAGCAACACCCACTCCTTCAAATCTGCTACCAAGTACAATTGCTCCAGCATTTTCTCCATCAAATGAGAATGTGGCAATTTCTGTATCTGTATTTCCTAACAAATAATTTGCAACTTCACGTACTGCTACTTCTTGTATTGTTTCATTACTTGTAGCCATTGTTCCCTCTGTCAATGTTTTTGTTAATAACACATTAAGTGCTACTGTATATTCTGTTTCTTCTATTGATGGCTCGATTAGTTTTAATAAGTCATGCATTGGAAGTGGATAATATTTTAAGCTATTTGCTATTTCTTGTGCAAGCCTATATTTTTCTTCACTTGTTTTTGTATCATCAAATATATATAAATTTACTAATCCATGCCAAGCATCGAAGTTAAGTGGTTGCACTTCAAGCGCTTTTCTATATATATTGTATAATTCTTCTTCATTGTCTTTATACGTATTTGCAAGTAATAATATTTCTTCTGATTTTTCATAATTGTCAAAATCATTTAATGCACCTTGTGCTAGTAAAACATAAGGTACAGGATATTGACTAGCATAACTACCATTACCCCAACCATTTGGCATACGAATTGTCAATTTTTCTGTTTTTCCAGATTGTTGCCAACCAGAAATATCATTGTATAAATTCCAAATTCCATTTCCATTGCTATCTAAAGAATAATATATATATGCTGCATGACCTGGCTGACTTACTACGCTTGAAGGAACACCATAAGATCCCCATATATTTGATCCTGTTTTTGAAAGTGCTCCACACACACCACCTTCTTCAAAAACAATCCATAATTTTGGATAACCTGTTTGGTAAGTTATATTATATTTTGATAAATTATATTTTTGGTTCCATTTTTCGTAATTTGAAGGATCATAATACTCACTTTTAGAATATTCATAACCAAATGTATACTCTATATAACTATACGGATTTCTACTATCATATTGTGTTGTATATGCATTTAACCATTCAATTTCCTCATCATCTATAATATTATTCATAACAAAACGCATTTCTTCAATTGTTAAAGATTCAAATATTTTACTATCTAATTTTCCTTCTTGATGCATTTTTTTATAAATTTCATAACGAGCAACTGCATTTGAGTTGTTTGGGTCATTTGGATTATTTGTCATTCCTCCTGCCCATAAGCCAACATCAGTTGAATGCGTTAAAGATAAACTAATCATCATTTTACGATATAAATTTTTTAAAGCTGTTCCATTTGCAGTTATATCTTCTTTATTTAAGTCATCTTTATATGTAGCATATAATTTAGAAAGAACTCTTAAAGATTCCATATAACTACCATCTGGTTCTCCTCCAATAATATAAAGACGAAGATTATCTACATTATTCATTAGCCAAGAAATCACTTGATAATTCTCATCACTATATCTTACAAATTGTTGTAATAAATCATATCCTACATTTTTTACAAATTCTCTTTGTAGTAGTGCTATTTCAAATTCACCTGTTATCTCTTGATTAACCGAATATGTTTTTATCTTTTTATCATATTCTTCTACTGTTTTAATAAAATCAACTTCTGCTGTATCTTCTACATAACTTTCTTTTATCAATTTAGCATCTGCATAAACAGTTTCATCATACCATGGAGACCAAAAATCACCAGGATATTCTTGGTTTTCATCAGCAACTAATTTTAAATAATTTGCGTCTTTGATATTTATTTTGATAAATGGTGCTTCACTCCAACCATAAAGAATGTCTGATTGATATCTTTCTTCCCAATAATCTCCATCAACAGATGTATAGATATAAAATTTTGCTCCTGTATTAAAGTAGTCACTTTGTTCACTTGCATCAACACCAATATATGATGTGAAGTAATCATAATCATATTCCCTTAAATCATAAACGATTTCAGATGTTGCCCATGCACAGATTCCCTTTAAAAATGGCATTTTCTTTCCATTAACATTTAGGGTAATAAAGTCACTATCTTGGTTTTTATCTAAAAGAATGGAATAAGCACTTTGAACAAATGATTTTTCATTTAAATACGAAATATTTGATAAATAAACATGATCAGGATTTTCAGTTGTTTGTGATGTTACTGCATAACTACTTGTTACTGCTAATAAAATCATCACTATAGCAATCCCTAATATGAATAATGTTTTTCTTTTTACTTTTAGCATACTCATTATCGTATACCTCCTTTGTATAAATCACATCATTCACATTGTATCATGTTTACATAATTGTTTTCAATATGTTGTGGTGTTTTTCTATTGTCAATATATTCCGTTTTTAGTTAGGTTTTACAGGAAAATTAACTGTCGGAAACTCTCGTAAATATTGTATTATTTACGAGAGTTTCCGACAAGTATTTCTATAAAATTTTGTTATTTATTAGTTTCAGTTGTGCTATTTCCAAGTATTCTAACTTTTCCTGTTGTTTCAACTGCTTTTGTTGCCATTTCTTTTATTGGGTTATATGCTTGGTCTAATTTATTTTGCATTGATTCTTTTTCTTCAATATTTTTTCTCTTTGCTTTTTTCATCTTCACATTTATTATTTGCTATTTCTCTATCTCTTTTTAATTTATGATTATATTCTTCAACTTCTCTATCTCTTTCTATTTTTAGATTTTTTGCCTTTATAATGTTATTTCTTCTCTTTTCACTTCTTTTTTAATTTTACAATTTATAATTAAAATTGCTTTCATAAGCTATATCACAATTTTTTAAATTTTCATAAAAAAAGAGCAATAATATAAAATATATTATCACTCTTTAATCGAGCTATATGAAGTTCTTCATATATAGTTAGGTCTATTACCTAAAAATTAGATTAATCTATACTAATATGATATGCTGATTTCTATATTTTATGCAAAAAGAATAGGATTTCTCCTATTCTTAAATCAAACCTTATAACTTTCGTTATAAGTAGTACCACCAGCAATGTGGTAAAATATTTTTTATTAATTTAATTATACCATATTTTTAGATAAAGTCAAATCTTTTTTTCGCTATTTTTTGTCTGTCTTCACTTCTTCAGATGGTGTTTCTTTTTTCTCTTGTTTTTCTTCTTTTTTTGAAATCTTAATATCTAAATTTTTCATTATTCTTTTTTCTAATCTTTGCATAAAATCATCTGTAACACTTCCAATTTTATATAACATCCTTGCTTTATCTATACAAGTTAATTGATCTCCTTTTGCTTTTGAAGGCAATTTGTCCAATTTCCCTGTTTTTATATCTTCTTTTTGTATTCTTTCATGTGTAGGATATAACTTTGGAGAACTTGAAATTGGTACAACTAAAACTGTATGACTGGCAACATTGTTACTTGAAGCCTGAACTATTATTCCCATGTGTGTGTTACTTAATTCTTTTCCTATATTTTGACCAAACTCAATTAAATATATATCTCCCTTTCTTGGTTGTATTGGATGTTTCCCTTTATTTTTCTTTTTATCTAATTTCTCTGCTTTATCTTGTAAATCTAGTTTTCTAATAAACCAGTTAAAAAATCTATTAAAATATGATCTTTCTATATAAGGGGTTATTTTATTTATTATTTCATCTATCATATATACACCTTTCTTTCATAGGTGCCATTATACAATATTTTTTCACATTTTTAAATACTTTTGTTGTATTTAATTTTAAAAAATATATAGCACGATTTTTTCAATTTTTTCGTTTTATAAAAATTTATAGCACGGAAATTTAACAAAATCCGTGCTATATACATGCTATATATTTTTTACTGTTTTCTCGGTCTATCTTTACTACATCTATGATTTAATACACAATTTTAACCTGTTCTATTCTTTCTTTTGGATACTTTAATTCAGTTAATAATTTTTCTCTTTCTCCTATCTCTCATAATTTGCTATTTCTATCATATTGCCATCTAAATCTAGCATTCCAAAACAAATATATTTATATGGACTATCTTGAATATAAGTTGGTTCATATAAAATAGTAGCCCCAATTTCTTTTGCCTTTTCAAAAGCCTTATGTATATCATCTGTGTAAATTCCTAATGTTGCATTATTACCTATTATCCTTTTTTCTCCTAATGCTTTTTTATCTATTAATCCGAAGTACATTCCTTCTTGTCCTTCTATTTCAAAGTCTGCCCATCTAGTTTCTTCTCTATGAGTAGCCTTTATTCCCAAAAAATCTTCATAAAATTTTACTGCTTTATCCATATCTGATACACTAAAATATATATGGTCTAATTTTATTTTCATATTTCCTCCTTATTTTGTTACAGACTTTTGATTCTTTGTATTTGGTTTATCTGGTATAGTCATTTGTAATTTTCCACTGTCTAATAATGGTCTCATATATTTTAAATAGAAATTTCTTCTATCCTTTAATCCTAAATATGCCATTATTTCTTTTGTTGTTTTTGGTTCTTTACAAAATTCTAATATTTTATCTTGGTAGGTATCTTGGTGGGCTGTTGATTGTTTTTTTACTTCATTTTCAAATCCATCATGCATAAATATAATTGTAATAAAATAATCTCTACTTTCATTTGTTTCAGACAATACCTATATTTCTACCTTCTGTTAATTTTAATTCTTTTAAAAATTCTCCAATACTAGATAAAAATATATCCATATTTTCTTCATATACTTTTAGTCAGAATTCAAAGCATTCAATTCTTCTTCAACATTTTCCCATGGGTAAACAGAAACTAAATTATAATTAATATTTAATTTTTTACATTCATCTTCCGATAATTCTTTCATTTCATTAGTTGTCATCGCCCAAGTTGTAAAACAAACATTGTTAACACTATTTCTATATGTATAATCTCTTGTTAGCGATACATAAATAATTTTCACATTGTCTCCAAATTTTTTTCTAATCATATCAACAGCTATATTAGCTGTTTTTCCTGTAACATGATTTCCTTCAACAAGTAATATACACTGATTACTATCTATATTTGTATTTTTAACATAATTTAGCCCTATTTTCTTATCTATATTATGTGTTTCATGATTATGTTTTAATTGAATTGGTAACATATCAATAACATCAAATAAATGTGAAAATATTATTGCTGGAATCCCTCCACCACGCATGATAGGAACAATATATTTTATTTTGAGATTATTTAAAATTAAATAATTAGTTACATCTTTATAAATTTTATTAATAAAATTATCAATTCTGTCCCAAGAAATTAAGTCTAAATCTTTTTCAGTATATATGTATTTCATTATTTTTTCCCCCAACTTTCTGCCTACACTATATCACAGATCTACATTTTTCTCAACAAAACCACTAAAATTCACACTAAATATCTTGGACTCTGGGTAAAAAATAAAGCACCTATTACAAGGCACTTTACTTAGGATTCTCTTTAACTTTTAAATTTTATTATTACAAATTCATATGTTCATCAACATTCAACCATATCATATGGTGTGCTGACCATAGATATATAATCTCTGTAATTCTCTCACAGCAACTATTATATCAATTTTCAAATTTCATTTTATATGTTTCCACACTCCATATCTAAAACAACCTTAACATTAATTTCAGAATTTTGTACTTTCTCTAGTCCAAATCTACCTCTTTTATGAAACATTATTGTATCTTGAAAGCTAGTAAATTCAAGTATTACTGGCATTTCTTTAACTCTAGCAACGCACAGACTTCCACATGACTTGTAAACGGAAACATATCCACCGGCTTTATGCTTTTTATATTATAGCTTTCCTCTAGCTCTTTTAGGTCTCTTACTAAAGTTGCAGGATTACAACTAATATAGACAAGTTTTTTCGGTTTTATCTTCAATATATTTTGAATACTTGTCTTATCAAGACCTCTTCTTGGAGGATCAACCATAATGATATCTGGAATAATTTTCTTGTTATTGATTAAATCATCTAATACCTTTTCTACATCTCCTGCAATAAATTCTGTATTATGTATATCATTTATTTTTGCATTTTCTATAGCATCTTCTACCGCTTGTTTTACAATTTCAATACCATATACTTTTTTCGCATATTTTGCCATAAATAAAGAAATGGTTCCAATTCCACAATATAAGTCAAAGACAGTATCTTCTTTTGTGATATTGGCTGATTTGACACCTATCATGTATAACTTTTCTGCTTGAACTGGATTTACCTGATAAAAAGATAATGGTGAAATTTTAAATGTTAATTCTCCTAATTTGTCTGTTATATATCCTTCTCCATATATCGTTATATTTTTCTCTCCTAATATCACATTTGTATTTTTCTCGTTTATATTTTTGACTATTGTCTTAATATTTGGAAACTCATTTATTAGTGCTTCTGCAAATTTATTCTCATTTGGAAATTCCTTTCCATTGATAACAAGAATGACCATTATTTCATTTGTTCTTTTTCCTATTTTGGTAACAATATGTCTTATTAATCCTTTTCTGGTTTTTTCATTATATATAGAAATATGATTTTCTGTAATATAATTTACAATATATTTTGCAATCTCTTCTGTTTTTTCATCTTGAATTAAGCAATTTTCTATTGGTATGATTTCATGTGTTCGATTGGCAAAAACACCTATTACTGGCTTTCCTTCTTTATCTATACCTACTGGATATTGTGCTTTATTTCTATAATGATATGGATGCTCCATTCCTAACGTTTCTTCTACTTCGATATTTGTCTCTAATGTTTTGTTAACTAAACTTTGAACAGCATTTCTTTTCATGTTTAGTGTTTCAGAATATTGAATATGTCTTAGATTACAACCTCCACATCTTTTATATGTATGACAATCACTTTCTGTTCGACTATCCGCTTTTTTTAAGATTTCTATTACTTTTCCAAAAGCATGAGAAGATAACACCTTCACAATTAATACTTTTACCTTTTCTCCTTTAATACTATTCGGAATAAATATGGTAAAATTATCAATTTTGGCGATACCTTCTCCTTCAAATCCATTATCTATAATATCTACAATATATTCTTGATTCTTTTTTACTGGTATTTCCATTTTAACTCCTCACAAGTTGATTATACATTTCACTTTACAATTTTCATCTTTACCTATATTTCTTTCTCAAATTGCTAATCTTATTTTTTTAAGATAACTATATAATAAACTTCCTATGCTATTTCTGTCTTTACTTCTTCTTCTATTTCATCTTCACAAGCCTTCATTGCTTGTAATGTTTTATCTAATAAAGTGTCTAATTCCCAACCTAATTGTTCTGCTCCTGTTCTAATAATATCTCTTGAACAACCAGCTGCAAATTTTTTGTCCTTAAACTTTTTCTTTAAACTTGAAAGTTCCATATCTTTTGTACTTTTTGATGGTCTCATTTTAGCAGCTGCCCAAATAATTCCTGTTAATTCATCTGTTGCAAATAAGATTTTTTCCATTTCATGTTCTGGTTTTACATCAGAGCAAATACCATATCCATGACTGCAGATAGCATGTACAAGTTCTTCACTTGCATTAATCTCTTTTAATAATTCTGGAGCTTTTTTACAATGTTCTTCTGGATATTGCTCAAAATCAACATCATGTAATAATCCTGCTATTCCCCAAAAATTCTCATCATATCCATTTTCTCTTGCAAAATATCGCATAACACTTTCTACTGTTAAAGCATGCCTTAAATGAAATTCTTCTTTATTATATTTTTTTAATAAATTGATTGCATCTTTTCTTTCCATTTCTATTCCTCCATTTTTTACAAGATTTTTCTTAATTTTATATAAACTTTAAATTACTATATTTTATTGAAAATATGTGGCTTTCAAAATTTATAAAATATGTCACTATTATTTCTATAACTGCTCCTCTTTAGCTACTGCTTCCTTCATTTCCAATGTGACTTTTTCTTTTAATTCTTGTACCTGTTGTCTCATATATTTGTCACCATTAGGCTTAATTGGTTTTAATATCTTTAATGTCACATCTTTTTTCTTTTTAAACATTTTTCTAATTCCAGTTGGTTCTCTAAAAGTAAATACACTAGGAACAATCGGAACCTGATTCTTAACAGCCATGTCAAATGCTCCATTCTTAAAGTTTCGAATTCTTTCACAATATGGCCATAAAGAAGCTTCTGGATAAATATGTACAATGTTTTTTTCTCGCAATAATTTGTTAATTGCTTTTAAAAAATTTTTTCTATTTTCTATACTTTTGGGTATTGGTATTGCTCTTAATAGCTTTATTAATTTTCTAACAAAAGGAATTTTAAAACTTTCCTCTTGTGTTGTATAATAAATCTTTTTATCTTTAAATGCTAAACCTATCATAGCACAATCTAAAAATAGTACATGATTTGATATGCTAATAGCGCCCTCTTCTAAATTTTCTATGTTTTCCTTGCCTTCGATTTTAAAATCATAAATAATTTTTGTAAGTACTTTTAATATAGGATACGCAATACCATAATATATAAAATCAGAACAAATAGAAAATATGGAATCCTCTTTTGGTACATACGCATAATTTTCATCAATATTAAATTCACATGGTGTCCATAAATCAATAATATTAGCATTTTCATTTTGTTCTAAATTTTCTAGTTCCTCTATGTTCTCTACATTTTCTATAACACCCTTCATTTTCATCCCATTCCTTTTCTCATTCGCTATCTACAAAATTCTTCCATTTTGTTGCATTTCCTTTATCACAATATCTGCTATTTTATCACATGTATCTTTTCTTATATATTTTTCCTGATTTTTAATCATTTGATTTTGTAAGATTTCATTTGTTAATAATTTTTTTGTATTTTCTACGACTTCTTCTATTGTATCGCATTTTATAGACATTTTTCTTTTACTAAAAAAGTTTGCATTATAGTTTTCACAGCCTGGTATTGGCATTGTATGGATAAATGGCTTTCTTAAAGTTGCAATTTCCGTAGTTGTTAATCCTCCTGGTTTACTAAGAATTACATCACTTGCTTTCATATAATCGCTGATTTTGTCTGTAAATGGCAATATGACCATTTTTTTTGCATTTTTATATTCATTTTTCAATGTATGAAATAATTCTTCATTATGTCCGCAAGAAACAATAAAATTGACATTTTTAATTTCTTTTCGTAGTCTTTTTATCATATCTGTTACGTTTCCAAATCCCATACTACCTGTTAAAATTAAGACATATTTTTCATTGATATGAAAGTTTAGTTTCTCCTTGTATTCCTTTTTGTCATATTTTTCCCTGAACGCTTTTGCTGTTGGTATTCCAAAAGGCAACAATTTTTCTTCTGGTATACCTTTCTTTTTAAAATCTTCTTCTAATTCTTGGCTTGGTATTACAAAATAGTCTGGATTTGTTTCTTCCCAAAATGGGATACATACATAATCTGTTGCAACTTCCATAAATTTTATGCTATGTTCTTTTTTAATAGCTGTTAAAGATTGTGCTGCAAATAAATGGGTTGTAATAATATATTTATAATTGTTATCTAAAATATATTTATATAATCTTTTTTTATTTAAAAAGTTTAAGGCATATACTGGTGATTTTAAATTAGTCTTTTGATAAATTTCTCCCAATTTATATACCACTTTAAATACTTTTCCATTATTTTTCGTTGAATTAATATATAGCTTATTTACTCTATTTCTAACTTTTTGATTAATGATATCCAAATATTCTATAAAATCTGTTTCTATCCCTTTATTGATTAGATTTTCTTGTATAGCTTTTGCTGCCGAATTATGTCCTCCGCCTGTTCCACAAGATAATACTAAGACTTTTTCTTTTGCATTTTTTCGTATTAACTTTTCTATTTTATGATAAAAACAATCTAACCTTCCTATATATTGTTTATTCCATGGTTTGTTTCTACCATAATAATGTATAATCACCGTATTTCTACAAATCCATCTTAATCCTATTGGATTTTGTGGGTGATTTATATTATATGCATTTAATGTTCTTTCCCCTAAATTATATTTTAAACTATCTACTAATTTTATTTTATCACCAAATATGGATACAATAATATCTTGATCTGGTAATAACAATTTTTTTTCATTATCCTTTATAAATGTTTTTACAATCTTATCTATATTGATTGTTCTTAAAGCTTTTAAATTCATCAAAAGAACACCTGTATTAATATATGGTTCATTCTCTTTTATATTTAGTCTAATCTCATTTAATTTATGTAACAGTTTTTTTACATGTGTTGCCGCAATATAATAATTATCATCAAATGGTATTTCATATAATTCTTTCAATGGATTAATCACAACTGTGTCTGCATCTAAATATAATATTCTTTCAATGTTTTGTGGTAAGTATTTACTAGCAAAAATTCTAAAATAGATTTCTACAGGATATCGTTTTTCATACACAGGAAATTTTTGAATTTCATTTTCTGGTATTTTTATAAAATGTATATAAAATCGATTTCTATCTATATTATTATAGATAATTTTTGTATCTTCTTCTTTCAAATCTTTATGTAACACATAAACATCAAAACTCTCTTTTGTATTAGAATATCGAATAGAATTTAATAATATATTTAATTGTTTCAAATATTTTCTATTAATGGTTATTAAAATATTCATAAACGTTTATTATTTTACCTCTCCTTGAATTTCCGTGCTCTTTTCTTGGACTTTTGCTATACGCTTCCAGTTACTTTGTACATATACTTCATCTTGTAGTTTTCCAATATCTCTATACTTTCTCGTTAAAGACTCTACTTGCTCTGGTGATACTAGTTGTTCTTCTTGTAATAGCTTTATAAATTCAGAATCATTTAATGAAGCAATATATTTACCAGCCATAACATCTGCTATTCTCGTTGGCATATCTTTATAATATCGAGATGATTTTCCACTAAGTACTCTATCATATATTCTTTTTATTTCTGCTTCTCTGGATTTTTCATCATATCCAACCAATCTTCCTTTATTTAATTCATTCATATAATAAGATATATAAGATTTTATTCTTTTATTCTTATCTGTATAATCTAATCCTAATTCTTCTTTATCTTTATATACTTTTTGTTTTAATACATGTTCCCTTGCAATATCTAATTCCTCTCCAATAGACTCTCTTAATGCCATTTTGACACTATCTTCTGTAAATTGTAAATCTCTTGCATCTGATTGCAATACATATTTTATAAATTTCTCATCATTTTCGCTATATTCTTCTGCAAAGTTGTCAGCAGCAATTTCTACTGTTCCATCATTATCTCTTTGTCTAATCACTTTATCCAATGCTTCATTCATAAATATTCCAGCATATTTATCTCTTAGTTTACGAATAGCAAGTGGATAAGTTTCTTGATCTTCTGTTAAAACAACATTATTAACAGCCTTTTGATTATTTAAATTTCTTAATTGATTCATTAATGCCATTGTTTTTGGAGGCATTGTAATTTTCTCTTTACTACTATTGGCTATTACATCATTAATAAAAATTTCTTTTAATCTCTCTGCTATTCTTGAATAAGATTTTTCTTTATTCGCTAAATCTATTACTGCTCTATCAATTCCTAGAGCTGTTAATACTTGGATATAATCATTATCTAGTGTATCAACAATATTCCCTTTTTCATCTCTTACTAATCCTTCTCTTAATCCATCTACCATATCTAATGGAATATAAGAAATTTGGTCTGCCAATCGCATTAAACAAGCTTCTGAAGTTGCTGGTTCAATTTTTCTATCATATCCTTTTATTCCATAACATTTTAACATTTCTAATTCAAAATCTTTTTCTGTCTTTTTGGTATCTGCTACATACTCTTTTTCAGGTTTCTCACCATTATGTGTATTAATTCCATCTATTATTAACCATAATGAATCTTTAATTTTACTTAATTTTTTCTCACTGATTTCTGGATTATGCACTTTTATTTTTTCTATAATTTGTTCATATATATGATCTGTAAAAACAAGTTCTCTTGCACCAACTGCATTATGACATACATTTCCTAATCCATCATTTTCTTGAATATTAGATATCCACCATTCTCCACTATGGCCTAAAAAAGTATGACCTATGTCATGATGTTTTGCCATGATTCCTACAATTTGCTCATTTAAACCTAATTTTTTTGCAATTTCCTTAGTTATTTTTTCTACATCTTCTTGATGCGTTTTTCTAACGGTTGTTTCTCCTGAAGATTTTCTAAGACCTTTTACCATCATAGTCTCATCACAACTCTTCTTGTTATATAAAGTTAAAACCATATCGATTTCATTTGCATATTTTTCCAATCTTTTTAAGTCAATCTCTCGTTTAAATCCTCTCGTTTTATCAAAAAATCTTCCTTTAAATTTTTTTATTGCATTTTTTATTTTCATATTCTTCTCCCTTTATACATCCATTAAAATAACACTATCAAAATTATACCACAAATATCTAAATTTGTACATAATATGTGTTTATTGTGTCTTTTTCATCAAAATTATACGAAATCTAGTGATATTTTCTTGTTTTATCTTACAAATACTTGTATATTTTACATTTTTATAATATAATTTCCATTGGGAGGATTTCAATTATGTCTAAAATATTCATATCTCATGGAGATATCATCTTAGATAATATCTATAATGGAGATTTAAAATTAATAAAACAAGATGGTGGTGGCAGTAACTGGAATACATTATATAATCTATCTTATATGGGTGAAACCTGTTATGCGATTGGTACATGTGGCAAAGATAAAGAAGGTGATATTGCTCTTGCTTCTTTAAAAGCTGGCAATGTAAACACAGACCTCGTTCGTCGTGATGATATTTCAACTTCTATTATGAATATTATCATTCCAAATCAAAGTGAATTAAGTGATAACAGTATTATTCACAGTTGGTATTCGCCAATTACCAATAAACGTACCCTATTTTTTAGAGATAATCTTCCAATAGAATTACCAGAAGATCTCTTAAAAAATGATATTTATGTCCTTTTGGACAAATTTGAAACAATTAACTTTGATTTTATTTCAAAGCTTCAAAAGAAAAAAGTATGTTTAGATATTGGTCATGTTCGTTTTATTGAACATTTTACCAAACAATATTTAACCATGTTTTTTAAAACTGCAAATTTAATTCAGTTAAATGAAACGGTTAAAGCTTTATTATTTGAACGTTTACAAATTCAAAATGAATTTGAATTTTTTAATTTACTTGACTTAGATTTGTTGGTTGTTACAAGAGGAAAAAAAGGTGCTACCTTTATATTTAAAGAAAATGATACGCTAAAGTCTATTGATAAAGAACCAGAAGTCATTGCAAAAGTTATTGACTCTTCAGGTGCTGGCGATGCTTTCTTTGCTTCTGTTATTCAAGGATATGCTTATACAGATACTATCAATTCAGATTTTATTAATAAGATTTTTTCAACTGCCAATAAGGCTTCTAGAACCGTTATTAGCCAACTTGGTAGTAGAAGAACATCTTAAATAAAATAAATTAAATTTTAAAAGATAATTAAGGAGGAAAAAATGAAAAATTTTGATGTTGCCATTATTATGGGAAGTGATTCTGATTTATCTATTATGAAAGATGCAGCTAAATTTTTAGAAGATATGGGAATTTCTTATGAAATGAAAATTCTTTCTGTTCACAGAACACCTGAAAAAGCTATGGAATATGCAAATAGCTTAAAAGAAAACGGTGTAAAAGTCGTTATTGCTGGTGCTGGAGGTGCTGCACATTTACCAGGTGTATTTGCTGCTATGTTACCAACCGTTCCTGTAATTGGTATTCCTATTCATACAAAAACATTAGGCGGCGTTGATTCTTTATATTCAATCGTTCAAATGCCTTCAGGAATCCCAGTTGCAACAGTTGCAATCAATGGAGCAAAAAATGCAGGTATTCTAGCAACTTCTATCTTAGCTGTTGGAGATGAAAATATAAAAGAAAAATTAGCAGCTTATAAAAATTCTTTAAAAGATGCTGTTTCTAAAAAAGATGAAAAACTTCAAGAAATAGGATATGCAGCTTACTTAGAAAATATGAATAAATAATTAATTGAAAGGAATGTGAAAAATAATATGAAAAAAATTAGTAGTGGTAAAGTTCGTGAAATTTATGAAGTAGATAATGATAAATTATTACTTGTTGTATCTGACAGAATTTCTGCATTTGATTATATCTTACCAAATTTAATTCCTGATAAAGGAAAAATATTAAACCAAATCTCAAAATTCTGGTTTGACTATACAAAAGATATTGTACCAAATCATGTTATCTCAACAGAATTAAAAGATTTTCCTGAAGAATTCCAAACACCTGAATTTGAAGGAAGAAGTATGTTAGTTAAAAAATTAAAAATGATACCAGTAGAATGTATTGTAAGAGGATATATCACAGGTTCTGGTTGGAAAAGCTATTTAAATGATGGAACTGTATGTGGTATTAAACTTCCTGAAGGATTACAAGAAGCTCAAAAATTACCTGAGCCAATCTTTACACCTACCACAAAGGCTAAAGAAGGACATGATGAAAATATTTCTTTTGAAGAAGTTTGTGATTTAATTGGAAAAGATTTAGCAGAAAAACTTAGAGCAAAAACAATTGAAGTATATACAAAATGTTCTGAATATGCTGCAACAAAAGGTGTGATTATTGCTGATACAAAATTTGAATTTGGTCTTGATGAAAACGGAGAATTAGTGCTTGGAGATGAAGTATTAACTCCTGATTCTAGTAGATTCTGGGTTGCAAAAGACTATAAAGTTGGAACCAGTCCAAAAAGTTTTGATAAACAATATCTTCGTGATTGGATAAAATCTAGCGGATATGATCCTGAAGGTGATACACCAATTCCTGAAGATGTGATTATGACAACAAGACAAAGATATATTGAGGCTTATGAAATGTTAACAGGTAAAAAATATGAATAATGCAAAACAAGTAGGAATTATTTTACTTAGTTCCTACTTGTTTTTTATATTTTAGCTCTTATTAAATTTCCTACTTTTAAATTACTTCTTTTACAATTTCAGATTTCACGGTTTTAGCGTTCAGCATTACAAATACAAAGTGAGACGGAAACCGAAGTCATCGTTGCTGCTATAGGGAAAGCTGAGGTAACGAGTAGAAGCCGGACGGACAGAACCTGTATCGCCGATAATTACCTCCTCTACGCACACGATCGTAGGTGCTTAAAGACTCCATTGTCCATTCATATACATTTCCTGCTAAATCATAAATATTATTTACACAGTTACTTTTATTACTATCTACATCTATTCCTGTTTGATGAGTTGCATTTCCACTTGAATAGTTATTACTATACCATCCCATTCCTGTACTATCTTGGATATATTTGGTTAATGTTCCTGTTGCATTTGAATTATCTATATTTTCCATCCATTTCATCACTGCATCCCATTGCACACCATAGATTAATGTACTGGTTACACTTGTATATCCATTTGCTGTATCAAAATTTCTGGCAAGTTCTACCGCTCCTCCTGTTGTTCCATTTGTTTCTTGCATATTACCATTTGCTGACCATGGTACATTGTTATATACATCTGCTCCTTTTTTTACAACTACATTTCCATCACTATCTCTTCCTGCTTCATATCTTCCGATATAAAATCCTCCATTTTCTTTTACACTTGCATACATTGCTTGAGCTTCTGTTTGTGTGGTTGCTGTTTCTGTAACTTTACTATTATTTCCTGTACCATTCGCCTCTCCATAATCTGATGTTAGTGTTTGCTCGCTTCCATTAAGATATCCTGCTCTTCTTACAAACTCACTATAATTATCTACAGGTACCCATACAAATTGATTTCCTTGTTTTGAATTATTTAAGTCATCTCCCTCAACATCTGAAATCACAATTCCTGTCTCTTTTGTTCCATCTACATAATAAAATCCTTCTGGAATCGTTACTCCATCTACTACTGTTTCTCCTGTTTCTGTATCTCCACCAGCATTATTTCCTACTGTGACACTTCCATCTTCGTTTATGGTTACATCATATCCATCTACATTAACTGTTGCTGGCAAGCTTCCTATTTTATTAGAATCTGATATGGGATTACCATTATAAGTTAATCCATCTATCTTTTTTAATTCATTATTTAAATCATCATAATTGATTTCTCCATCTGTTCCATAACTTCCTGCTACAGCCAATTGTACTTGTTCTCTTGCATTGGCTTCTCCTGTTCTGTCACTTGCTTCTTGTGCTTTTGTTAGAATTCCGTTATCGCCAGTTAGTGTTGCAATTGTTACACCTGCTAAAATTAATAACACAATTATCGTTATAACTAATGCAATTAATGTAATACCTTTTTGCCTCATATCTTTGTTGTTTCCCTTTCCTGTTTTTTTCATCAATCTTTTTCCTCCTTCTTTTGTTTCTTTTTGCTTTTAATTAGTTTTTTTACTTTTGTTCTGTTTCATTTATTTTTGCTGTTTTCATTGTTTCCATTATTCCTTTAAATATGCACATTTCATACTTTTTCTTTTAAAAGTATTGTTTTTTTTACAAAGATATTTTATTTTCAATGTGCATATTCCGCAAGTGATAATGCTAATAATTTATATTCAAATTATACTGTAAGCATATTGTTTTTGCAATAACTTTTTATATTTTTACAAAAAAAATAAATCCACTTTAAAATTTTTTTCAAAATGGACTTATCTTGTTCTGTATTTTTTCTTCTTTACAATTTTATGATTTTTATCTTCTTCAATTGCTAATTTTTCTTCAACTTTTTAGAGTCTTCTATTTCTTCTATTAAAATTTAATTTTTTCAAAACGATCTTTTTCAAGTGTTTCTGGAACTTCTATTGGATATTTTCCTGTAAAACATCCATAACAAAAATCATTTATTTTGCAACCTTTTGCAATTTCTTTTAAACTTTCCATACTTAAATATTCTAAAGAATCAGCACCAATTTTTTTCTCAATCTCTTCTTTGGTCATTTGATTTGCAATTAAGGCTTCTTTCTTATCAACATCTGTACCAAAATAACAAACGCCCACAAAGGCCGGTGATGCTACTCTGATATGTACCTCTTTTGCTCCTGCCTCTTTTAATGTTTTAATAATTCTCGTTATGGTTGTTCCTCTTACAATAGAATCATCTACTAAAACAATTTTCTTTCCTCTTACAGTTTCTTTTAAAGGATTTAATTTTAAGGCTACCAAATCTTTTCTTTTACTTTGTGCATTTTGTATGAAAGTTCTTCCGATATATTTACTCTTTGTAAATACCATATCATAAGGTATTTTTGATTCTTTAGAATATCCTAAAGCTGCATCTAATCCGGAATCTGGAACACCTGCTACAATATCTGCATCAACTGGTGCTTGTTTTGCTAAGCATCTTCCTGCATTTTCTCTAAATATATGTACATTGATACCATCTATGATAGAATCAGGTCTTGCAAAATAGATATATTCGAATATACACATGCCTTTTCTTTCATTTGGCATATATTTTTCACTTTTCACTTGATTATCTGTAACAACTACAATTTCTCCTGGCTCTATATCTCTTTCAAATTTAGCACCTGTGATATCTAATGCACAGCTTTCTGAAGCAAATACAATATCATCTCCTAAATGCCCCATACATAATGGTCTAAAACCTTGTGGGTCTCTTACAGCAATTAATTTTTGAGATGACATGATTAATAAAGAATAAGCACCTTTTAAAATTTTCATTGTATTTTTTACAGCTTCTTCAATGGAATTTGTTTTAATTCTTTCTCTTACAATAATATGACAAATAACTTCTGTATCACTTGTTGTTGTAAAAATGGCACCTTCATCCTCCAACTCTCTTTTTAATTCTAATGCATTTGTAATATTTCCATTATGGACAATTGCTAAGTTGCCTTTCTTATGTCTTACGACCATTGGTTGTGCATTTTCTTTTTTGCTAACACCTGTTGTTGAATATCTTACATGTCCAATAGCCATTTTCCCTGTTGGCAAAGAATTTTGAACATGTTTTGTAAATACATCAGATACTAAGCCTAAATCTTTATGAAAATGGATAACCCCATCTTCATTAACAGCAATTCCACAACTTTCTTCTCCCCTATGTTGAAGTCCTGATAAGCCAACACATACAGGTGTTACCACATCTTCATTATTTTTGATTCCGTAAATTCCATAGATTCCACATTCTTCTTTAATTTTTTCTCCAAACATTTTCACTACTCACTTTCTTTTATTGTTTTTTATTGATTTTGAAATTAAACTTTTTATCCTTGTTTATAAACTGAATTGACAATCCCTTATATTTTTGTTAAAATTCAGTCAACATATATTATAAGGAGTTGTTTTTATGTATAATTTAGTTGTTTTTGCTTCTGGTAATGGCTCTACTTTACAAGCAATTATTGATGCCATTGATAAAAAAGAATTACATTCTAAAATTGTATTAGTTGTTTCTAATAATCCTAATGCTTTTGCATTAGAACGAGCCCAAAAAGCCAATATTCCTACCTATGTGATTAAAAATAAGAATTTTCAAGATATTGATAATGAGTTATATGAAGTTTTATCCCATTATGACATTAATCTAATTGTTTTAGCGGGTTATTTAAAATTGATTGGTAACAAACTACTTTCTAACTATACAATCATTAATACACATCCTTCTTTACTTCCTAAATATGGTGGTAAAGGAATGCATGGTATGCATGTCCACAAAGCAGTTATCGACGCTAAAGAAAAACAAAGTGGTGCCACTGTTCACTATATCAATAATGAATATGACAAAGGTAATATTATCAGTCAAACCATTGTTGACGTTTTAGAAACAGATACACCTGAAACCTTAGCAAGTAAAGTACAAGCTGCTGAAAAAATTCAATTAGTTAATGTGATTAAAAAATTTGAAACAGGCGAACTTTAAGGAATATATCCTTAAAGTTCTCTTTTTCTTTATTAATGCTCGTAAATTTCTCCAATATCTTTCCTATAATCTAAATTATCACTAATATTTCCTTCTAATGCTGTATATGCTCTTTCTTTTGCTTCTTCTAAGGTATCTCCCATTGTGGTTATACCAAATAATCTTGAAGTTCCCACAGCCTCATAGGTATTTCCTTCTACTGGCTTTGTACTTGCAAAATATATTTTAGCACCACTTTCTTCAATTGCTTTTTTATTGACTGTAAATCTACATGGTTCTTTACTTTTTTGTATTGCATAATCTGGACTTACTACATAAATCGTAAATGTATAATTCTTTTTAAATTTACAGTTTTCTTTACTTAATTTTTTATTGAATATATTTTCTAATACTTCTGTAAATGGTGTTTCTAAAGAATTTAATACATTTAATGCTTCTGGATCTCCAAATCTTGCATTAAATTCAATAAATTTAATGCCATCTTTACATTTGAAAAATCCACCATAGATAACCCCTGTAAATTCTAAACTATCTTTATTAACATATTGAATCGTGTCTTTGATTAATTTACTACATACATCTACATCTTTTTTCTCTAAGAATGGTAATAATCCATTTGCAAAACTAAGACAACCCATTCCCCCAGTTCCTGGTCCTTTATCTTTATCAAATCGATATGGATAATCAAAGGTAATTGGTGTTACGACGATATTTTCACCATCTGTTAATGCCATAACCGTAAATTCTCTACCTTCTACCTTGTCTTGTACAATAACGCTTCCGTCAGATTCTAAGCAAGATTTTGCATACTCATATCCTTCTTGTTTTCCTTTAAAATGAATACCACCTACTTTAACACCTTTTCCTCCTGTTAATCCTTCTGGTTTTACAACAAAGCTATCATCATTGTAGTTTTTCATAACTTCATCTAATGCTTCAATGCTTTTAACACTTTCATTTTTGATAATCATTTCAGGAGCTAATTGTTTTACAATATCTAAAGCATAAGTTTTACTCCATTCTACTTTTGCTCCTTTTGATGTTGGTCCAAAGGTTTGCATACCAAGCTTTCTTGCTAAATCAATTAATCCTTCTTGCAACAAATTATCTTGACTAACCACTGCTGCTTGAATTCCTTCTTCTTTTACAAATTTTTCTACAAGTTCTTTATCAAATGGGTCCCCTATGATATATTTTCCATTTGATTTTTCTACTTGCTCTACAATGGATGGATTTGCATATGGTAATATTGCATATAATGCATATCCTTTAGCAATTTGTTCAGCAAGTACTGCTTCTCTTCCACCATTTCCTAGTAATAGACATTTTTTCATATATCTATCCTCCTTTTTATTTTTGATTTATGTTAAATTCCAATTAGTCATATCATATTTTTTACTTTCCTCTAATATTTGAATTTGTTTTTGAATTTCTTGTATATCTTCAGCATTAAATGGCTCAAATGTATCATAAAATCCTGTATCCTTATATGGGAAATTCAAAGCTTGTCCAAAGGGTTGTATTTTGGAATTTCTGGTTCTTCCATATAAATGTATATGAAAAATTGGTTTTGTTCCTTCTATATATGCCCAATTTCCATTTTCTTGATAATTGATTCTTTCTATGTCTATGTTCCTATTTTTCATTCCTTTTATCATTGCTTCACTAACTA
The DNA here is from genome assembly GCA_944386365.1 of uncultured Clostridia bacterium. GTDB lineage: Bacteria > Bacillota > Clostridia > TANB77 > CAG-508 > CAG-269. The sequence continues at coordinate 83,024 of CALXAT010000001.1, read as the reverse complement.
ACATCGTGAGTCTCATCACTTCTATCGCTTCTTTAGGACTTAAATCTAATCTACTTGCAAAATACTTTTCTTTTGATCTTATCCAAATATGTCCGCCATCTTCCCTCGAAATATGGGGCACTTTTGGTACACAAACAATAAATGTTTCTGTCTCATATATTATAACATCATGCATATTATCCCTCCTCATCATATTGATTTTCTACTTAGGGTAAATTATATTCTGAAGATAATATTTCTCTCAATTGTTTTGCATTTGCAAATATAATTCCATGAATTTCTACTGCTTCTTGTTTACTATTAGATAAATAACAATATATATTAATGAAATTGGTAATATTGGAATAATCATAAATGCAGATACATACCAGTTTAATGTAAATTCTAATGAACCTAATATTCCGTTTTCCAGTCACAATAGATGTGAAAAATATAGGTATACCTTGTGCCAAACATAAACACCAACCAATAATAGCCATATAGAATAATAATTTGCTAAAATTTGTATTTTTTATCGTATTTTTATTTTCAGATTCAATTTCAATTTTACTTTTACTGTTTTTTAAGGTAATAAGATAATATATTTGGTATCCAATCCATAGACAAATTATCAAAACGATTGGCAGACTATAAGGAAGCGATGCAAATGTTATAAACCACATAAAAAAGACGTTGCTAAGCAAATTTCCAATTGCATTAAATCCATATATAATTTCTTCCTCACCAGGGTGTCTATAACCACCAATAGCATAACATATACACATATATAGTAAAATAGCATATGGTAACAAAGATATAGCAAATACGATGTGTTTTATATATTTTTTATTTTCCATAATTATCCCCTTTAATTATTGGACTACTAAATCTGAAGATAATGTTTTTCTTAATTGTTCTGCATTTTCAAATACAATTCCATGAATTCCTACTGCTTCTGCATTTTTTACATTTTTTTCATAGTCATCTATAAATATTGTTTCATCTGCTATAATTCCTGTTTGTTCTAATACAGTCTTGAAAGTTTGCTTATCTGATTTTACAGTCCCTATATCATAAGAAAATATTTTTTTGTCAAAAATCATTAAATCTTTATTATTTTCTTCGATATATTCCATCCATTCTCTGACATGGTCTGATAATAATATCAACTGACAGTTTCCTTTTAGTTTTCTAACAATTTCCATTGTTCCTGGAACAGGTTGATTTAAATTTTGACGAATAGCTGTCTTTAATTGTTCTATAGAAATATTCCAATTTGTCCCTTGTAATAATTCTTCCAAATATTCTTTCTCACTCAAATTTCCTCTCATCAGGTCTAAGAACAATTCATTTTTTAATTGTTTTTGTTCTTTAAAATCTTGCTCTGGTATTCCGAATTGTTCTCTTAATAACTTTTCCACACCATGATAGCCTGATATAATAACTTCTGACAAATCAAATATTATATTTTTAATCATTACTGATATCCTTTCTAAACATTCACCTCAATTGTAGCATCTTGTCCTAAATCTTTATATTTCTCTAAAACTGGATTTACTCTTTCATTCATAAAATCTTCAACTTGATGAACAGCTCTTCCGCATAAATGGTCTGGATTTAAGATATGTAAAATTTCTTCTTCTGTTAGTCCAAATGTTTCATCTGCTGCAATTCTTTGTACTAAATCATTTGGTTTTCCATATTCTTTTACTTGTTTTCCAGCTTCCATAGAATATACTCTAATTTTTTCATGTAATTCTTGTCTATCTCCACCTTTTAGAACAGCATTCATTAAAATTTCTTCTGTTCCCATAAATGGTAATTCTTGCATCATATTTGTTTTAATCACATTTTTGTATACCACAATATCGCTTGAAATATTTGCATAAAGAATTAAAATCGCATCTACTGCTAAAAAGCTTTCTGGCACGCAAATTCTTTTATTTGCTGAGTCATCTAATGTTCTTTCTAACCATTGTGTTGCAGCTGTAATACTTGGGTCCATTGCCAATGTCATCACATGTCTTGATAAAGAATTGATTCTTTCACATCTCATAGGATTTCTTTTATATGCCATAGCTGATGAACCAATTTGTCCTTTTTCAAATGGTTCTTCTAATTCTTTTTCATGTTGTAATAAACGCATATCATTTGCAAATTTAGAACAACTTTGTGCAATTTGGGCTAATAAGTTTAAAACTCTTGAATCTAGTTTTCTTGTATAGGTTTGTCCTGATACATTATATACTTTTTCAAATCCCATTTTTTCAGCAATTTTTCCATCAATTTGTCTTACTTTTGTCTCATCTTTAAATAATTTCATAAAGCTTTCTTGTGTTCCTGTTGTTCCTTTGCAACCTAATAACTTCATATGACTTTCAACAAATTCTAATTCTTCTAAATCTTCTAATAAATCTTGCATCCATAGCGTTGCTCTTTTTCCAAGCGTTGTTAATTGTGCTGGTTGGAAATGGGTATATCCTAAACAAGTGACATCTTTGTTTTTTAAAGCAAATGCTTTTAAGTTTTTGATAACAATGATTAATTTTTCTTTAATTAGTTTTAATGCTTTAGACATTAAAATAACGTCTGTGTTATCTGTTACATAACAGGAAGTTGCTCCTAAATGGATGATTGGTTTTGCCTTTGGGCATTTTAACCCAAATTCATATACATGTGCCATAACATCATGTCTACATTCTTTTTCTCTTTTGCTAACCACATCATAATCAATATTGTCTACATTTTTCTTCATTTCTTCAATTTGTTCATCTGTTATATCAATTCCTAATTCTTTTTCTGTTTCTGCTAATGCAACCCATAATTTTCTCCATGTTGAATATTTTTCATTATTTGACCATATTCTATTCATTTCTGGACTAGCATATCTACCAGAAAGTGGTGTTTTATATATATTATTGTTTTCCATTTTTTCAATCCTTTCTTTTTGTCTAATTGGTATGTTTCCTTTTAGACCTTTTTATTTATGTTTTTTTGCAATGACATTAATCCAATCAATTTTGCTTTCTTTTCTTTGTTCTTCTATCTCTATAATGTCTAATATACAAAAATGATGTTCTTCCAAAATTTTCGTAATACCCTCTACTGTATGCATTTGATAGATTCTTGCACCTAATCCTTCTTTCGTGTCTATTAATTGAACTCCTTTTCCTTTTTTTACACTAACAAATAGGATTCCATTTTCTTTTAAAACACGATAACTTTCTTGTATAGCTTTATCTAACATCTTCCCTTTGGTTGTGATTGGTATATGTAACAAAGAAGCATTTTGTCTAACGATATCAAAAGTTTCATTATCAAAAGGAATATCTAACATATCCCCTTTGACAAAACTATTTCTTGGAATTTCTCCTTTTTCTTCAAGTCCTTTTAATATCTTAATAAATTCTTCTGAATTATCTAATCCAACTACTCTTTTTACACCTTTGCTATACATGAATTTTATATCTCTACCTGGACCTGTTCCGACATCTAATACTTCCATATCTTTTATTTGTTTTTCTAATTCTTTTTCAGCTGTTTTAAATAAGATATCATACATATTTTTATAGGAATCTATCATTTTAGTTCCATTGACATCAGAATAGGTAGTTGCCACTTTATCATATGTTTTTCTTGTCATTTCTAAAAACTCTTTTGCCAATTGGTTTAATTCTTGTTCTTCATTGATTTCTAATTTTGGCTTTTCTTGCAATTCATTAAATCGCTTAATTTTCTCTTTGCTATCCATTATCTATAATAATTCACTCCTGCTTCAAAGATTTTTTGATCTTTCTTACCTGGCATGTTTTTCAAGATATCTCTATAACATCTTTCTGAATGTCCCATTTTTCCTAAGATTCTACCATCTGGACTAGTAATACCTTCAATGGCATCTATTGAACCATTTGGATTAAAGTCAATGTCATATGTTGCATTTCCATCAAAATCAACATATTGTGTCGCAATTTGTCCATTGGCAATTAATTCTTCTTCTAATTCTTTTGAAACGATAAATCTACCTTCTCCGTGTGAAATTGGAACAGTAAAGACTTCTCCTAATTCTACTTCACTAAACCATGGTGACATTTTTGATACCACTTTTGTATTTACCATTTTTGATTGGTGTCTTGAAATGGTATTAAATGTTAAAGTTGGCATTGTGTCATCCATTTCTCTTATTTCTCCATATGGTAATAATCCTAATTTTACCAATGCTTGGAATCCATTACAAATTCCTAACATTAATCCATCTTTTTCATATAGATGTTTATGGATTAAATCTTTTAGTTTTGGATTTCTAAAGATACTACTGATGAATTTTCCTGAACCATCTGGTTCATCTCCGGCACTAAATCCTCCTGGGAACATGATGATTTGTGCTTTTTCGATTTCTTTTGCAAATAATTCAATAGAATCTTGTATATCTTGTGGTTTTAAGTTTTTAAATACCACTGTACTCACTCTTGCACCTGCATCTTCAAATGCTTTTGCTGAATCATATTCACAGTTTGTTCCTGGGAATACTGGTATGAATACATGAGGTCTTGTAATTGGTAATTTTCTTGTGATTGTAGGTGTTTTTTGACTTAAGATATTTCTTGCTTCACCTTTTTGTTCTACTCTTGTTGGGAATACTTTTTCTAATGGTTCTTCCCAAAGTTTGATTAATTCCTCTAAATCTAATACAACATTTTCATTTACAACAATTGTTTTCTCACTTGTTGTGGTTCCTAATAATTCTAATTTTGCATTATCGATATCTTCTGCTGCTTCTAAAACAAATGAACCATATAGTGATGTAAATAAGTCTTCTGTATTTTCAAACTTAAATCCAATCTTATTTCCGATACAACTCTTTGTGATAACATCTGCAATTCCACCATTTTTGATTGTGCTTGCTGATAATACTTTTCCATCATTAATTAATTTATGTACCAATTCAAAGTTTTCTTTTAAATCATCAAAATTAATGATATTTTCTTTTCCCATTTTTGTTTTTAATACATATACTTTTGAATTTGCTTTTTTGAATTCATTTGAAACTACTTTTGTTGTATCTACATCACCGATACAGAAAGATACTAATGTTGGTGGTACATCTAACTCATTATATGAACCTGACATACTATCTTTTCCACCAATGGCTGCAATTTGTAATTGTTCTTGTACATAATATGCTCCAAGTAATGCAGCTAATGGTTTTCCCCATCTTTCTGGCTCATTTCTTAACTTTTCAAAGTACTCTTGTAATGTTAAATATGCTTTTTTGTAATCTCCACCAAGTGCTACATATTTTGAAACGGATTCTACAATCGCATATACAGCTCCATGGAATGGACTCCAGCTTGCAATATATGGGTTGTATCCATATGTCATAATGGTTCCTGCATCTGTATATCCTTTTAATGTTGGGATTCTTGCTACCATTCCTTCTGCTGGTGTTAATTGATATTTTCCACCAAATGGCATAATAACTGTATTTGCTCCGATTGTACTGTCAAATCTTTCTACTAATCCTCTTTGTGAACAACAATTTAAGTCTGTTATGGTTTCTTTCCATGTTTTTTCTATATCATCTACTGGTTTTGTTGCAAAATAGTTTTCTGCATCTAACGGTTTTGTAATTTTTGCATTGGCATTTTTTACATCACCATTTGTATTTAAGAATTCTCTTGAAAGGTCAACAATAACTTTATTTCTCCAATACATTTTTACTCTTGGTTCTTCTACAACTTTTGCAACAACGGTTGCTTCGATATTCTCTTTTTCTGCTAAACTAATAAAGTTTTCTACATCTTTATCTGCAACAACCACTGCCATTCTTTCTTGTGATTCTGAAATCGCAAGTTCTGTACCATCTAATCCTTCATATTTTTTAGGTACTTTGTCTAAGTTAATTTCTAATCCATCTGCTAATTCTCCAATAGCAACTGATACACCACCAGCACCAAAGTCATTGCAACGTTTAATTAATTTGGTTACTTCTGGATCTCTAAATAATCTTTGAATCTTTCTTTCTTCTGGAGCATTTCCTTTTTGTACCTCTGCACCACAACTTGTTAAAGATTCACTATTATGTGCTTTAGATGAACCTGTTGCGCCTCCGCAACCATCTCTACCAGTTCTTCCACCAAGTAAGATGACTTTGTCTCCTGGCTCTGGTCTTAATCTGATAACATTTTTAGATGGTGCTGCCCCCACTAATGCTCCAATTTCCATACGTTTTGCTACATATCCTGGATGATAGATTTCGGCAACTTGTCCAGTAGCTAAACCAATTTGATTTCCATAAGAGCTGTATCCTCTTGCAGCTTCATTTGTTAATTTTCTTTGTGGTAATTTATGTGGTAATGTTTCTTCAATCGTTTGTCTTGGATCTCCACAGCCTGTTACACGCATTGCTTGATATACATACACACGTCCTGATAATGGGTCACGAATCGCTCCTCCCAAACAAGTTGCAGCTCCACCAAATGGTTCGATTTCTGTTGGGTGGTTATGTGTCTCATTTTTGAACATGATTAAATATTCTTCTTCTTTTCCATCTACCATGATATTGGCTTTAATGCTACAAGCATTAATTTCTTCTGATTCATCAAGATTTTTTAAGACACCTCTTTTCTTTAATTCTTTTGCAACAATGGTTGCAACATCCATTAAAGAAATATCTTTTTTTCTATCTTGATATACAAATTTTCTAGATTCTATATATTTTCCATATATGTCTTTTAATAAATCCCATTCAATATCAATTTCTTCTAATCTGGTAAGAAAAGTTGTATGTCTACAATGGTCTGACCAGTATGTGTCAATCATTTTCATTTCTGTCATAGTTGGATCTCTTTTTTCTGTATCTCTAAAATATTCTTGACAGAATTTTAAATCTGCAATATCCATAGCAAAACCATATTTTTCATAGAATTTTTCTGTATCATCATCTGTCATATGAATAAATCCATCTACGACTTGGACATCTTCTGGTTCTACTAATTTGTCTTCTAATGTTTCTGGCTTTTCTAAACTTGCTTCTCTGGCATCTACTGAGTTGATTAAATAGTTCTTTATGGTTTTTAGTTCTTCATCAGAAACATTTCCTTTTAATATATATACTTTTGCAGATTTACAAGTTGGTCTTTCGCCTCCACTGATGATTTGTAAACATTCTTCTAATGAATTTGCTCTTTGGTCAAATTGTCCTGGTAAAAATTCTACTGCAAATACTTTATCATTTTGATCAAATGTATAATTTTCATCAAAATAGTCATCTACTTGTGGTTCTGAAAATACAGTTGTTTTTGCTTTATTATAACTTTCTTCATCCACTCCAGATACATCATATCTGTTTAGAATAACGACTTTTTCTAATCCTTTTATCTGTAAGTTTTCTTTTAAATCCTCTAGGATTCCTTTTGCTTCTACATCAAATCCTGGTTTTTTTTGAACATAAATTCTTCTTACCATTTAATAATTCCTCCTTTATTTTGGTAATAATATTTATATATAAACATAAATTTATCTATTGCAAACATGTATTAAGTATATAAGAAAACGAAACAGGCAGATATCATTTTGACAATAACTGCCTATATAATATCTACCTGCCTCTCTAACACTTTAGCCGAAGAAGAATCTTTTTACAGCTTTCATTTTGTATCCAAACCAATCTCCTAATGTATAGATTCTTTCGAAACTACTATCTGGATAAATAACGACTCGCTCTCCATCCCGAAGAAGGAAGATAATATTTTTTCTGTCTGTTATTACTTTTCCTCTTCCAAAAGACCTTATTTCTAATGTCTCATCGTCTTCAAGGTATATTCCAGCATAGACAATCTCTTCAATCACTTCCACTGTTAAATTGGTTTTCTTTAAAAGCTTCCTTCTCAACCGTTCCCTTGAATATTTGTTATTCAGAACGATTGTAATTTCTTCTTCATCTTGAAAAATTGTGTATAACATGTGTTTCCTCCCTTGGCACGCATGTGCCGATGCATATTTTATAAAGCTATCTAATAGATATTATACCACATTTACATAATATATTCAATTTTCTCATTCTACATAACTTTTATTTCTTTGTTCCCTTTAACTACCTTTCCAATCGCATAAGCTTTTTCGCCTTCTTGTTCTAATACTTTTAATGCTTTTTCTTTATCACTTTCTGGAACAATGATTGCCATACCAATTCCCATATTAAAGGTATTATACATATCTCTTTCTGGGATATTGCCTTCTTTTTGGATTAATTTAAAAATTTCTGGTACTGGATAGGCATCTTTTTGGATCTCTAATGAAACATTGTCATTTAACATTCTTGGCATATTTTCATAGAAACCACCACCAGTTATATGAGAAATTCCTTTTACATTTACTTCATCTATTAATTTTAATACTGGTTTTACATAGATTTTGGTTGGCTTAAGTAATGCTTCTCCTAATGTCATTCCTAATTCTTCTCTATATTCTCTTAAGTTTTCTTCATTGACATTAAATATTTTTCTAACCAAAGAAAATCCATTTGAATGAACACCTGAAGATGTTAGACCAATGACTACATCTCCTTCTTGTATATTGTCTGGATTGATAATTTTGGCTTTATCCACAACACCTACACTAAATCCTGCTAAATCATATTCATTATCAGAATATAGACCTGGCATTTCTGCTGTTTCTCCTCCAACTAATGCACATCCTGCTTTCTTACATCCATCTGCTACACCTTTTACAATGCTTGCTACCATTTCTGGAATGTTTTTCCATAATGATATATAGTCTAAAAAGAATAATGGTTTTGCACCACAACAAACAATATCATTAACACACATCGCTACACAATCTTGTCCAATCGTATCATGTTTGTTAAGCAAAAAAGCCAATTTTAGTTTCGTTCCAACACCATCTGTTCCTGACACTAAAATAGGCTCCTTCATTTCACTTATATCTAACTTAAAAAGACCCCCAAATCCTCCAAGGTCTGACATAACTCCTTTTGTATATGTTTCTTGCACACTTTTCTTCATTAGCTCTACTGCTTTATATCCTGCTGTAACATCTACACCAGCTTCTTTATAGCTTTCACTAAAACTCTTTTCCATTCATTTTCTCCTTTCCGTTTTTACTCTTTTATAATACTATATTTTTTGACTTTTTACAAGGTTTTTAGCGAAAAATTGATAATTCTTTACGCTTTTCTTTCTATTCCTCAAATGATTGCATTATTCGATATAGAATGGTATAATTTTTTTAAATAAATAAGGAGGCGCTATATGAAATTAATTTGTATTACTGGAAAAACAGGAACTGGCAAATCTACAATTGCATCTACATTGGCTAAAAAATTAAATGGACAATATGTTAATATTGATAAAATCGGACATCAAGCCACTTCAGACCCAACCCTTTCTAAAAAAATCTGTAAAGTATTTGGCAATACAATTTTAGATGAAAATGGAATGATTAATAGAAAAAAATTAGGTAATATTGTATTTGGTGATATAGATAAAATGCAAATTTTAACAGATCTTACATGGGCATATATGGAGCAAGTATTAGACAATATTTTGTTGCAAAAGCAACAATATTTTATTTTTGATTGGGCTTTGCTTCCTAAAGTAAAATACTGGGATATGTGTAATATGAAAATATTCGTTACTTCTGACGATATAGTAAGAAAAAAAAGAATATTAGAAAGAGATCACATATCTCCTGAATATCTTGAAAAAAGAGAGGCTTCCGCTTTAAACTATACGCATTTAACATTTGATTATATTTTTGATAATGACTATACAGTAGAAACAATGCATTCTTTCGTTGAAACTATATATAAAAAAATAATAGAAAAAGATAAATAAAAAAATATAGGTATAAGAAAAAGTCTTATATCTATATTTTTTATCTATCTTTATACTTTCTCATATTCTATATCATTTACATAAAGTTTTTCTACATCCTTAGTAACTCTCATTACAACATATTTTCTAGTCGTTAAAGGCCAATCTCTAAGCGGATCTTCTTCTCCTTCCTCCACATCTATATCTAACTTAATTTTTAACTCTTCCCCGTTATAACTTGTGTTTTTTAACTGGATACGCTTAATATCAATGGAAGTAGTATATGTTCTTTCCGTTACTTTAAATACAATATAATTCTTACCCTCATTTTCATAAGTGTAGAATTTACAACTATCATTTTCTATTATCCCATTTTTATCATTCTGAATATCCGATAAATTATCTAGCACTCTAAAATCGTTGTTTGACGATTTATTGTTTATTACAAGATATATGCCTATTACTGCCAATATTAATATAACAACTACATATATTAATCTAACTATATTTTTCTTATTCTTCATTACCATCCCCTACACTTAATTTGTATTTATTTTATAATCTCCATAACTTCTTTAGGTAAATATTTGGATACATCTTTTCCATTTTCTAGTAATTCCATTACCATGCTAGAACTAATATTTCCTAAACTTCCTGCTCGAATATATATTGTATCTAATCCTGAAATTTCTTCATTAATAGATGCCATATTTTCCTCATATTCATAATCCATACCATTTCTAACCCCTCTTACTAAAAGTGTAGCATTATGTGCAAGTGCAGCATCAACAGAAAGATTATCATAACAAACAACTGATACATTTGTAAGATTTCTATTAGCTAAGATTTTTTCAATTACTGTTTTCATAAGTCCTTTATCATATCTTCTTTTCTTATCTGGATGCACACCAATTCCTATTACTACTTTATCAAATAACTGTGCAGACTTTGTTACGACGTGTAAATGTCCATTGGTAAATGGATCAAAACTTCCTGCATAAAATCCGATTTCCATATCTTTTCCTCCTATTTATTCTCTTTTTATTTTATTATTTTACAATATTTTATATTAACTTACAAGTATCTATTTATTATATTCTATTTAAAAAAGGAAAAAGGCATTCTCCAGAAATCCCTTTCCAGAAAATGCCGCCTCCTTTTAATATGGCGAGTTTAACAAAAACTGCCGCCATGTGCAATCTTTATCCTCGCAAGTCTCGCAGTCCTTGCTTCCATAATTGCACTTGAGACTGGTTGTTTTCAGTGAATTATAGAACTTATATGTTCTCTCCTGTTCTGCTTTCCAGTCATCCCTTCTACTAGCTGTCAAATTAGGCATATGCCTCCTCCTTTCTTCCAATTGGAAGGTTGCGTTTTTAGTTGCTTGTATTACCTCATTGGGTTATACTACTATTATTATACTATACTTCACATAAAATTGCAAAAAGACAGGAGATTGTTCTGCTATAACTGCATTGCAATCTCCTAATCCATTTCGTTATGATTTTTTCTTTTTGTTTATGACTTTCATTTCGTGTAGTAATCTTTTATCGTTTGAATCCACACGCTCCCAGTTACCATGTTCGTCTTGTTCCCACTTCATATTTGGTGTCCGAAAGTTTCCTTTTCTTCTTCTGGGTTTCTTCATAACATAAACCTCCTACTCAATTGATGTATATAATTTTAACAAATAAATTTAGTTTTGTCATCTTTTTTATTATTTCTATATTTAAGATATCTTATATTTATATATTGATAGTAACATTTTTATTTTATACCAGAAAGGCCTCATTATTGTCATCCAACAATAATGAGGCTTTGTCTAATCTGGCAACTCTAAGATTTGTTCAATTATTCTTCCCTTTTTGTCAAATTTCTCAATCAATATAAGAAGAATTGTATCCCCTTCTTTGTATTGATTGAATAATTCCTCGTCATTAAAACTCTCTTCCATCTCTTTATACTGTACTTCCACATTGTATTCTTCTGGATAAAAAACCGGAATCATAGACTTACCTATATATGTGTATGTCACATAATCTTCCTTATAATCTTTACCAGTCACAATTCCGTATACTTTACGATGTCTTACTTTCTTGGTCCTACATGTAATCACAATCCGACGGATTAATGCATATACTCCAAATCCAATAAGTGCATCTAATATCAGTAAAAATATTAGTATGACTATCCACAGGATTAACTGTACAATAGCCCACCCTAAATCACTCTGCCGATAAAATGAATCCATTATGGATTCTACGATTACTTTATGCATTTCAAAATATACACATATTAAAGATTTAAAAAATTCTATTATTGCTGTCATTCTTCTCTCTCCTTTTTCACAATCTAGAGTTGATTTGCAAACCTTTTTTAAGTAATATATATATTATATCATATTTATTAATATTTCTCAAATTCGCTTCTTATCAAGCATTTCTAAATTTCTATAGAAAACATGTTTTTTGTTTTTTAAATCCTTTGTTTTTTTTAATTCTATTTGAATAAGAAAAATAATAAAAAAACTCTCATTTCTGAGAGTATTCCTTGGTGCAGATAAAGGGACTTGACCCCCACGTCGGTCTATCAGTTCCGTCACATCTGCATATTTAAAACTGGTTCATCTTGTCAAACTCTTGATTTTCTAAAATGTCTAACTAATAAACATTGTATTAAAATTAATATACCATATGCAATAATCTTTACCATTATTATACTAAACAAAGATTTTGACATAACAATTGGATTATAGTTACTTACAGTTTGAATTATATTAAAAATCATATATACTACTATAACTGAAATTGAAATCCAAGAATATTTTCCGTTCTTAAATTTTGCAAAAAAGTACAATGCTAAAAATATAAATAAAATATAAATAAAATACATATTTACACCTCCTTTAAATATTTTCTAATAAAACTAATTTTTAACTATTTTAACATTTCTTACTTAAATTTACAACTTTCTTATTTCTTAATTTTCATTATCTTTCTATTCTATATGCATTAACATTTAGATAAAGAATTAATATAACAACCGCGAGTAATGCACTAACCTTTGTGTGCTTTTTACTTATTTGTTCTTCTTCAGTTTTTATTGAAAAAATAAATGATAATATTGGTACTATTAAACACCAGTAATTAAAGTCAAAATAATATTTCCTTCTATTTCTGGGATAAAAAAAGAATATAGTAGTTGTTGTTAAATAAATTATAGCAATGTACATTAAAATAATCAAAATAGTTATTACTAATAATGATTGCTTTACTATTTTCAAATTATATCTACCTTCCTATTTAATCATTCCATATTTAGTTATGAAAAAAATCGACCTATTACAGTCGATTTAATCGTTTTCTTGTCTAGTACAATGATTATATTTTTTGGTGCGGATGAAGGGATCTGTTTTTACTATATTTAATATACTCATTAATATTATTCTCCTAATTTCTTTGCCTTGCGGACACAAGGCCCGCTTGGCAATCCACCTGATTTTTTGGATTTACTTTAAATTCCACATCGTTTCTCCATTATATTCTGTACTTGAACTTGTATCTATGACATTAGATTTTAGAATTACTATGGGGCGAACCGCATAATTGCTGCTCGGCCCCCCGATTAAGTCCGGACTATAACCACGGCACACGTTGTCCGCGTACGTGCCCACGGTGAAGTCATTCACATAGCGCACATTGAAGTCGCTGTAGCTTGAACCAGTATTGACACAGCGAGAGGCTAACCAGTAGTTTCCATTAAATAGCATATTTTGTACATTTGGATTTTCTATTTTTGTCTTGTTGTAATAATAATAAGTATATTCCAAATTTTTTACTCCTGCTGAGCTTGATTTTCCATTTGATGTAGTTATTGTTGGATAATATACATTAACTGTTGGATTCGTTGTATTTCCATAATTACCATCTAATGTAGTATAGTCATCTTCTGTAATTCCTGCTTCTTTATTTATATCTTCTATTGTTATACTTCTTGCTCCTGAACCTGTTATTTCTCCTGTTAATTCTCCATCTGTTGGTCCTCCATAGCTATACTCTGTTACTTGTGATGTATCTGCTCCATATCCATAACCATATATTTTACATATTTCATTTAATTCTCGTTCTGCATATAAATATCCTATTGCTCCACTCATTATAAAGTTTTCACCTGCATCTGTTGTTATAAGATTTTCTGATATTAATGTTACTGTTCCATTTTCTATATCTAACACTCTCCATTTTGTATCTGCTGTTGCAGTGAATGTTTGTCCTTCATCTTCTTCCGTACTTGTATATCCATTTCCATGTTCTGTTCCACTTCCTGTTGGAGATGTATATGTTAATTTACTTGCCTCTACTGATGTTCCATTTTTATTTGATACTGTTGGATTATAATCTACATAATCTCCTACTCCAACATATTTTGATATATCTACATATTCACTTACATTTCCATTTTCATCTATTAAATAACTTCTTCCACTATCTGAATATGTTACTATAAATGGTGCTGATCCTGATAGTGTATAATCTGTTCCTTCTGTTCCTATATAACTTGTAAGTTCCTCATTTAAATAGTTTCTTTTTATTTCTCCTCCATTATCCTTTGCCAATGCTCCTACTGCTGATAATTCTACTTTTTCTTTCTCATCTCCTATTTCCGTTTGCTCTTTTGCATCACTTGCTCTCGTTAATATTCCATTATCCCCTGTTAATGTCGCAATCGTTACTCCTGCTAAAATTAATAACACGATAATTGTGATAACTAATGCAATCAGTGTAATTCCTTTTGCATTTTTAAATTTTTCTTTCATTTATTTTTCTCCCTTCTTTTTTCTTTATTTATATTTTTAAATTTAATAACTTTATAATATAAAAACAATTGACTTGCATTTTAAAATTTCTTTTTAAAGAACGCAAAAAAGACAGCAATATAATCCTATTTTTCATAGGTTTATATCACTATCTTTTTTTACTATTTATATCTGTTTTTTTATCTAACTTTCCTTGTCCTTTTTTATTTTCTAAATATATCGTGTGTGTGTGTGTGTGTGTGTACAGCCTCAAGGCTTACAGCTACTATTTCCATACTTTTCTACTCCTCTTTTGTTTTCTTTTATTATACTATATATATCACTAATTGTGAAAGTTTGTCAATATTTTTAAACTTTTTATAATATCCTTTATGTTATCTTTAACGTTAAACGTTACCTTAGCAACAGTTCTATATAAGAACTGGGTTGATAAGCAACTACATATTATATTATATTAAAAAGTCAATAAAAAAGAAAAAGCTAATTTAAGATATAATGGAAAACTTTCTAAATTTCCAATATATAATAATTTTATTTACTAGTGTAATCTTGGAATAAATATTGGAAGTGAGCAAAATAAATTAAGACCTGTTTTAATATTAAAAACTTCTAAAAATTCTCCTATATGTACTATTCTTCCAGTAACAACAAAAAGATTAGAAGATAACTTTTGGTTTCATATTGATTTAGACGAAATCGACTCTACTGTTTTAGTTGAACAATTAAAAGTTGTTAGCAAAATAAGAATTACAAATCCATATAGAAAAAAAAGGAAAATTAGTTACTATTTCACAAAATGACTGGGACAAGATTAATTCACAACTTGAAAGTTTATATAGGTTAAGACCACTAAAAAATGAATAAAATTCTGAATTTTTCTTAACTTTCTGCCATAGAATAGTTTATATTTAAATTAATAAAACATTAGTGTCCATAGCTTCTATGCTATGTTAGTCATTAATATAGGAGAAAATCTAAAATATTGATTTTCTCCTTTTTATTAGCTATTATTCTGTTCGTCCAATTCTTCTATATTCTCCCATGAGTATACAAAAAAAACTTCAAAGAACAACTTTTATATCTTACTTATCCACATTTTTTGTGCTTGGAAAACATACAAGCCCTTCCAAGGCACTACTTTTTTCTTCTTTTATGGTGCTACTAATGTGTATGGTGTAGTTTCTCCATCTCCAT
The DNA here is from genome assembly GCA_944386365.1 of uncultured Clostridia bacterium. Classification (GTDB taxonomy): domain Bacteria; phylum Bacillota; class Clostridia; order TANB77; family CAG-508; genus CAG-269. Next base: position 67,202 of record CALXAT010000001.1, on the reverse strand, counting down.
TTGTTATCTTGATTCCGGAATTTAGAGTAAATACTGGGCGAAAGCCATACGAAATGCTACCACCATTTGTGAAACCGCTAGGAGAGATATAGCACAAGTAACCGAAGTTGTACAAATTACCAGAAGTATTCACGCAACGCACATAGAAGTCGCTGTTAGTAGGGTGAGAGTTGACATAGTGAGAGGCTAACCAGTAATAGTTATTACTACTTGCTATCCCTAATGCTGTCATTTGATTATAATCTGTTTCATAATTTGTATCTGTATTTTTAAACATACTATTATAATCAGTCATGTAGCTTTCACTACTTGTAAAATAACCTGATTCTGCATTTTTATTATTTGGTACACTTCCTACACATCTTGCATCTGATGCATATGTTTCATTTAAGTAATCTCTTGCTTTTTCATTTAATGTTGTAATTGCATTATTATATAAATTTATTGCTATATTAAAATCACTATCTCCTAATGTAACAGTGCCTACAGTATCTGCTGATATGATTTGTACTCCATATTCTGAACTAGAATCATATAACACAATACATTCTATAATACCTTCTTCTCCTACACTTGTATCTCCTGTATCATAATACACTCTATCTCCTGCTACTAAATCTTCTACTGTCTTTGATGCTGTTTCTTCTCCACTTGTACCAGTTGTATATAATTCTTCATATGGTACCTCATATCCATTTGGTGTTGTTACTCCTGTTTCTGTAAAACCACTATAGTATTTATTTCCTTCTGTATTTGCATTATTTAAGATTTCTTGTACTTTTTCTGGTGTATTTACTGTTGAATCTTCTCCATTTTTCAGTTTGTCTGCTACATAACTTGCTATATTTAACTGTGCTTGTTCTCTTACTGATGCAATTTCTGTTTCTCGACTTGCATCACTTGCTCTTGTTAATATTCCATTTTCTCCTGTTAATGTTGCAATCGTTACCCCTGCTAAAATTAATAATACAATGATTGTAATAACTAATGCAATGAGTGTAATTCCTTTTACATTTTTTAATTTTTCCTTCATTTGTTTTTCTCCCTTCTCTTTTTCATTTTATTTAAATATTTTTAAACATTAAAAACTTTTTAAACGCAAAAAAGACAGCAAATATAATCCTATTTTTCATAGGTTTATATCACTATCTTTTTTACTACTTATATCTATTTTTTTATTTAACTTTCCTTGTCCTTTTTTATTTGCTAAACATATCGTGTGTGTGTGTGTGTGTGTGTACAGCCTCAAGGCTTACAGCTCTTATTTTCATACTTTTCTACTCCTCTTTTGTTTTCTTTTATTATACTATATATATCACTAATTGTGAAAGTTTGTCAATATTTTTAAACTTTTTATAATATCTCCTTATCTTTTTAACACTTCTAACTATTTCAATCTGTTTATTTTAAATTTAGCATAATTACTTAAACTTAAAAAAATTCAAAATTTTTTCAAATATTATTTTATACATTTTTTGTTTTTGGGGCATAATTGATATATTTTTTTCATTATTTAATCTAGTATTTTCGATTAACTCATCTTCGTTTTTCTTAAAAATATCATCAATATTATATTTCTCTTTTTTTAACTTTTCTTTTTTTATACTTTCATATTTTTCATAATTCAAAATTTTATTTCTTTGTTCTGGAGTAGCCCAATAATCTCTAAAAAAAATTGCAATTATTGTTTTTGCTGTTTTTGATACATTTTGTTCATCAAGAGATCGTGTTATATCATATTCGAAATTATAATTACTATTTGCATTTTTTTCATAATGTAAAATAATGTCTTTTGGTATTTTTTTATAATCTCTATATGGAATATAATCTAATATTCTAACTACTTCAGCACAAGCATTTGCATAATCTTCTGTTACCATATTCATTCTCCTTATTAATTCCAAATAACAATAGTATTTTCTTTTTCTTGCATCATTTTGTTTCTTTGAACAAGCTCATTTTGTTTTGCAACTACATCTTTCTGTTCACTATAAGTTTGTTTACCTAGTTCAATTACTCCAATATTTTCAGATGCTAATTCTACTCTTTCTTCTTCTATAATTTTTTTTAGTGTTTCAATATGATTAAAAGTTCTAGTCTCTGGATTAATTCTAATGGTAGAATTAATTAACTTATCTGCATCTTCTTTTCCTTGTATTATATTAGTAGGCGATTTAAAAAGATCAAGAAAAGTTTCTCCGCTTTCACATATAAAATCGTTTGGATACTGAATTATATCCATATTTACATCTAGTAACATTTCTTTTACTTTATCTGCAATTTTTATGGCTTTTATATAATCTTCTCTTGACCAATCTGCCAACACTTCAGAAAAATTAGGCTCACCATCGTCTTCATCAAAAATACTTATACTAAGTCTAGTTGCTGTAGAATTATTAAAATCTCTAAAACATTTACAATCTGTATTATAATCTGCTATGCTTTTCCCTTTTTGTTTCATCATCATTAAGATTGTTAATGCACCAACTGAAAATGATTCATTATTATCTTTTAGTGCTCTATTAACTAAGCCGTACTTCTGATGATAAAATCCCATCATCTAGAGCTTTTTCGCTAATATATACACCTTCATTATCTGGCGAAGGAATATATGTTCTTGCACAATATAAATTGCCCCTTCTTAATTCTTCTGGTAATAAATCCATTGACATTAAATACTTATAAATTGCATATCCACTATATTTTTTTGCATCTGTTATTTCTTTAATTCCTTTTAAATCACAAAAGCCTGCTCTTGAAGTCTCTTTTCCCTGCTCATGTCTAAAAAATTTCCCATTATAATCTTCAAAATTACTATTTGCAATAGTTTCATATACAAATCTAGAAGTTCTGCCATTACCGTCTTGAAATAAATGTAAATAATTAATTAAATAATACATTCCAATCGCCATATCCTCTCGACTATTAATACATTTTAAGAATTCTACCATTTTATCAAAATACTTTTCCTGTATTGCTCCTTTTGGGGAAATGCACTCTCCTACAATCATTCTATCTCCTTTATATAGTCCACCTTCTTCGGAATTTAATTCTCTAACTTGGCGATTTACTTCTATTAAAAAATTTTTTATATCTTCTCCTGTTAATGCCTCAATAAACTGAGATAGATTTTCATTTCTAAATGTTTCTACAATTTTTTCCATTGTGTATGACATTACATTTTACCCCTTTCAGTAGGCTTATACTTTCAACTTAAACTTTATTAAAGTATATCAAATCGGAGCTTAAATTACAATATAAATATCATAATACATTTTCCTTAGCTTTAAACGCTTGTTTGTCAATTTACTTTTATTTTTATCACTACCTAAGTGAAAAAAATCAATCATTTTACTGATTGATTTTCATATCTATCTATTAGTTCGAACAGAAACGTCATTTATTTTCTTTTCTTCTAATTTTGCAATTACTTTATTATAGCTACTTTGTAGAAATCCACACATATATATTTTTTCTACTTTTTTAGTTTGTACTCAAAAAAATATGAAATTATATATGCATCTTTTCCATAAACTTGATAAAACTTTCCTATTTTTACAAGTATAATATCATTTTTATGTACTTCTTTAGCTGTTTTTACTATATTTAATATACGCATTAATATTATTCTCCTAATTTCTTTGCCTTGTGGACACAAGGCCCGCTTGGCAATTCATCTAATTATTGGGGGAGTTACTTTAAATTCCAATGTCCTTCTGTTTCATAATTTGTATTTGTATCTATGACATTAGATTTTAGAATCACTACGGGGCGAACCGCAAAATGGCTGTACGCAGTCTCTCCTAAGCTCGATCCACCACTGCACAAGCTGCCCGCGTTCGTGCTGTCATCATACACAACGCTCACAATGAAGCTGCTGGAGCTTGAACTAGGACTGATACAGCGAGAGGCTAACCAGTAGTTTCCATTAAATAGCATATTTTTTGCATTTGGATTTTCTATTTTTGTCTTGCTGTAATAATAAGAAGTATATTCCAAATTTTTTACTCCTGCTGATCTTGATTTTCCATTTGATGTAGTTATTGTTGGATAATATACATTAACTGTTGGATTCGTTGTACTTCCATAATCACTATTTAATGTTGTATATTCTGCTTCTGTAATTCCTGCTTGTTTATTTATATCTTCTATGGTTATACTTCTTGCTCCTGAACCTGTTATTTCTCCTGTCAATTCTCCATCTATTGGCCCTCCATAACTATATTTCGTTACTTGTGATGTATCTGCCCCATACCCATAGCCATATATTTTACATATCTCATTTAATTCTCGTTCTGCATATAAGTATCCTATTGCACCATACATTCTAAAGTTTCCACCTGCATCTATTGTTATAGGATTTTCGGATATTAATGTTACTGTTTCATTTCCTACATCTAATACTCTCCATTTTGTATTTGCTGTAGCTGTAAATATTTGATCTCTACTTCCGTTTCCATGCTGTGTCCCACTTCCTGTTGGAGATGTATATGTTAATTTATTTTCTTCTACTGGTGTTCCGCTTTTATCCAATACTGTTGGATTATAATCTACATAATCCCCAACTTCGACAGATTCCGCTATGTCTACATATTCACTTACATTTCCATTCTCATCTATTACATAGCTTCTCCCACTATCTGAATATGTTACTACAAACGGTGCTGTTTCTGATTCTGATAATGTATAATCTGTTCCTTCTGTTCCTATATAACTTGTAAGTTCATCATTTAAATAGTTTCTTTTTATTTCTCCTCCATTATTCTCTGCTTTAGCTCCTGTTGCTGATAACTTTACCTTTTCCATTTCATCTCCTATTTCTGTTTGTGTTCTTGCATCACTTGCTCTTGTTAATATTCCATTCTCGCCTGTTAGTGTCGCAATACTTACTCCTACTAATATTAGCAAAACTATGATTGTAATAACAAGTGCAATCAAAGTAATACCTTGCTTATTTTTTAATTTTTCCTTCATCTTTTTTCTCCCTTCCATTTTTCTTTTATTTATATGCCTTTTAACATTAAAAACTTTTTTTAAATTTACATATGTATAAAACACAAAAAAGACAGCAATATAATCCTATCTTTCATAGGTTTATATCACTATCTTTTTTACTATTTATATCTATTTTTTTATTTAAATTTAACTTTCCTTGTCCTTTTTTATTTGCTAAACATATCGTGTGTGTGTGTGTGTGTGTGTACAGCCTCAAGGCTTACAGCTCTTATTTTCATACTTTTCTACTCCTCTTTTGTTTTCTTTTATTATACTATATATATCACTAATTGTGAAAGTTTGTCAATATTTTAAAACTTTTTTATAATATCCTTTATGTTATCTTTAACATTAAACGTTACCTTAGCAACAGTTCTATATAAGAACTGGGTTGATAAGCAACTACATATTATATTAAAAAGTCAATAAAAAAGAAAAAGCTAATTTAAGATATAATGGAAAACTTTCTAAATTTCCAATATATAATAATTTTATTTACTGGTGTTAATCTTGAAATAAATATTGAAAGTGAGCAAAATAAGAATTACAAATCCATATAGAAAAAAAGGAAAATTAGTTACTATTTCACAAAATGACTGGAACAAGATTAATTCACAACTTGAAAGTTTATATAGGTTAAGACCACTAAAAAATATGAATAAAATTCTGAATTTTTCTTAACTTTCTGCCATAGGATAGTTTATATTTAAATTAATAAAACATTAATGTCCGTTCTGAAGAGAACGTAATCATTATAATCCTGTAGCTCAAAAGGCTATCGTTTTTAATGCATAAAATTTTATAATTTTCATATACTATTACTACATTAGTGCCCATAGCTTCTATGCTATGTTAGTCATTAATATAGGAGAAAATCTAAAATATTGATTTTCTCCTTTTTATTAGCTATTATTCTGTTCATCTAATTTTCCATATTCCTTCATGAGTATACAGAAAAACTTCAAAGCACAGCTTTCTTCTTTTATGGTGCTAATGTGTATGGTGTATCAACTCCATCTCCTTTTGCTATCTTGATACCAGATCTCAGAGTAAGCACAGGTCGTAAACCGCACGAAACACCAATGCCAGAGGTACCTCCGAAAGACCAAACATAGCACAAGTTATCGATACGAAAGGCACCGGTAGTACCAACAGAACGCACAAGGAAATTGTTGTATTGAGAATTAAAGGAAACAATGCGCGAAGCTAACCAATACTTAGCACTCGATGACTTTACCTCCGCTATTATCCCCATTTGCATCCAATCTGTACTATAATTTTCATCTTTATTTTTTAATGTCCCATAATAATCTTTCATGTATGCATAATAATCATCTTCACCTTCATTTTTTGTAACATATCCGGCCTCATTTGTCGTAGTATCCCAATCTGGATCTGCTGGATCGCTTCCTACACATCTTGCTCCACTTGCATATGTTGAATTTAAATATTTTTGCGCCTCATCATATAATGTTTTTAATGCATTATTATATGACTCTCTTGATGCTTCAAAATTATTATCACCTAATGTAAGAGTAGCTACTGTTCCATCTGTAGTTTTTATAACATCTGATGATATTATCTGTACTCCGTAATTTGTTCCATTTGCTTCATTATATGCTTTATCATATAATACTGTACATTCTATTATTCCCTGATTTCCTACACTTGGGTCTCCCGTATCATAATATACTTTATCTCCTGCTACTAAATCTTCTATTGTCTTTGATGCTGTTTCTTCTCCACTTGTACCAGTTGTATATAATTCTTCATATGGTACCTCATATCCATTTGGTGTTGTTACTCCTGTTTCTGTAAAACCACTATAGTATTTATTTCCTTCTGTATTTGCATTATTTAAGATTTCTTGTACTTTTTCTGGTGTATTTACTGTTGAATCTTCTCCATTTTTCAGTTTGTCTGCTACATAACTTGCTATATTTAACTGTGCCTGTTCTTTTACTGATGCAATTTCATTTTCTCGACTTGCATCACTTGCTCTTGTTAATATTCCATTCTCTCCTGTTAATGTTGCAATCGTTACAGCAGCAAGTATTAGCAAAACAATGATTGTGATAACTAATGCAATCAGTGTAATTCCTTTTACATTTTTAAATTTTTCTTTCATTTGTTTTTCTCCCTTCTTTTTTCTTTACTTATATTTTTAAATTTAATAACTTTATAATATAAAAAACAATTGACTTGAATTTTAAAATTTCTTTTTTAAAGAACGCAAAAAAGACAGCAATATAATCCTATTCTTCATAGGTTTATATCACTATCTTTTTTACTATTTATATCTATTTTTTTATTTAACTTTCCTTGTCCTTTTTTATTTACTAAACATATCGTGTGTGTGTGTGTGTGTGTGTACAGCCTCAAGGCTTACAGCTCTTATTTTCATACTTTTCTACTCCTCTTTTGTTTTCTTTTATTATACTATATATATCACTAATTGTGAAAGTTTGTCAATATTTTAAAACTTTTTTATAATATCCTTTATGTTATCTTTAACATTAAACGTTACCTTAGCAACAGTTCTATATAAGAATTGGGTTGATAAGCAGCTACATATTATATTAAAAAGTCAATAAAAAAAGAAAAAGTTGTTGCAACCGTCCAAAATTAACAACAACTAATTTCTAAAATTCTAAAAAGTGTTAGAAAATTTATAAAATTTCCTGTATATTTAATCTCTCATAAAGGCTTGAAACCTTTATTGGTGCGGATGAAGGGACTCGAACCCCCACGCCGTTGGCACTGGTTCCTAAGACCAGCGCGTCTACCAGTTCCGCCACATCCGCATATTTAAACTAACAATAATTATCTTAGCACAAAAGCATTTTTATTGTCAATAGTTTTTAATAATTTTACATGGAAAAATAAATTATCAAAGCACCAGCAATGGCTAATAGAAATCCTAAGATTTTTAATCCACTAGAACCTTCATTTTGGTCTCCAAATCCAAAAAATCTTTTTGTGATAATTCTTGCATCATATATTAAAATGACACCTGCCAAAACCATCAATACTCCTATCAATTTTAATATAAGTTGAAACATATATATCGACATCCTTTTTTATTTTATAGATATATATTAATATGTTTTTTATAAAAAGTCAATAGGCGTCAAGATAACCCTAACGCCTAAGACTATGACTTATTTCCTTTTTAAGCAAGAATTGTTCTTACATATCTTTCAATATGTTTCACTTTTCTTCTGTCGAATTCTTCATCTGTTTCTTTTTCTTCTTTTGTTAATTTTAAATTATCTACCAATATTTGTATTTCCTCACCTGGTGTTAATAATGCTCTTGGTACATAATGTCTACTTTCCCAGGCGTTGAGAACCATTTCTATTTCTACATCACTTAAATTTTCTGTTTTCCTTTTTCCAATGACGAATTCTTGAATAATGTGCGTTCCTTTTAACTCTCTGCACAATCCCAATTGTGCTGTTATTGACCGAGCTTCACTTTCTTCTTTTAATGCGATTACTCCTGCTTCTTTTGTCATCATTTTCCTCCTTAGCTTTGATTGTTTCTAAAGTTACTTACTTGACTATTTTTTTATTTTACAATATTTAACATCTGTTTCTTTTTATTTTTTATGAAAATCTTTTTTTTATATATATTGCATTTACATTTTTTTACATTTGTTCTTTTCTATTATACAAAAAGAAAAAGGTGTCTCGCAACACCTTCTCCTTACAGAAATGAAACTTAAGAGTTGAAATCTATTATATGAGAAACATCAGAAAACCAAATTATCTTTTTCTTTTAATATTTCATCTACAAAATCAGAGATTTTCGTTATTGATGTTTTTATGCTTATTTTTTCATCGATTTTCAGATATCTTTTCAGATTTCTAATCATAACATCGATGTCATCATATCTATATCTTCCTGCTACATGGTTAAGTATTTCTTTAAACTTATCGTCTGGTTTAAATAATCTCCGCTTACATACAGCAGTCATCAAATCTCTTTCATCTACCGATGCTAAAAATTCATCTTCTGCTTCTTTTGTTTCAAGCATCGCATTTATTCTAACTTCATTAGCTATACTTGAAATATAGAACATGACAACGCCTTCTTTTTCCAGCTTTTTACTTTTATGCGTATAGACATTCTGCAAAGAATCTGCAATTAACCCATAAACCGGTAAACCAATTGCAATCTGCATTGGTGCATTATCCTCTACAATCCGCATAAGTTGTTTTTCTGTTAATGTCGGATTTTCCAGGTAACTCATAATAGCAATCTCGAGAAGTGGTTCTCCCATACAATTGAAGGTTACATTGCTCCTCCGAAGAAGTAATCGCATTTCTGCATATCCTCTCCGCTGTTTCATTTCCATAAAAAAATTTTTTTTGCACATAATGTGCCCTCCTTTTTCTTTTGTTTGAAACTGGGAAATAAATTCCCTTTAATACCTACACATGTCATAAGACATAAGTTTATTATATCATAATTTACATAATTTCTCAACTGTTATATCTCTATCCTCTTTGTAAACTTATCTCTAATTAATCTCTTTAATCTTACATTTTCCTCTTTTTCTAACTTAGGATCTTTATCAATAATTTTAATAGCTGCTTCTTGTGCTATTTTTAATATATTCATATCTTCAAATAAATTCGCAATCTTAAATTCAGGAAGTCCATGTTGCATGGTTCCAAAGAAATCTCCAGAACCTCTTAATTCCAAATCCTTTTCTGAAATAATAAATCCATCATTAGTATCACACATAACTTTCATTCTTTTTCTAACGGTTTCACTTTTTCCTTCATATTTTAAAATACAATAGGATTTATATTCTCCTCTTCCGACTCTTCCCCTTAATTGGTGTAATTGTGCCAATCCAAATCTTTGTGCATCTTCTATCACCATGATATTCGCATTTGGTACATCTACACCTACTTCAATAACCGTTGTTGAAATTAGTATATCAATTTCTTTATTTTTAAATTTCATCATGATATCATCTTTATCTTTTGCTTTCATTTTTCCATGTATGTATTCTACTCTATATTCTGGAAAGATTTCTGTTTTACATTTTTCATATAATTTTTCTACAGATTTTAAATCCAGTTCTTCATTTTCTTCTACTAATGGGCATACAATATATGCTTGTCTGCCTTCTTTTAATTGTACTTTTATAAAGTTATTAATTCTATCTTCCATTCCTTTTGTAACTGCAAATGTATCTATCTTTTTCCTATTTGGTGGTAATTCGTCAATAATAGAGATATCCAAATCTCCATATAATATTAAAGCCAATGTTCTAGGTATTGGTGTTGCCGTCATAACCAATACATCTGGATTTTGTCCTTTTTCTACGATGGTGGTTCTTTGCTTTACACCAAAACGGTGTTGTTCATCTGTTACGACTAATCCTAAATTTTTAAATGTTACATTTTCTTGTAATAAAGCATGTGTTCCAATAACAATATCAATTTCTCCATTTGCCAATCTTTCTAACAATTCTGTCTTTTTCTTCTTGGTCATTGCTGAAATTAATAATTCACATTTAATGTCAAATTGATCAAATATCTTTTTAAAATTCTCTAAATGTTGTGTAGCAAGAATGGCTGTAGGAGCCATAATAGCTGCTTGATAACCACATTTTACTGCCTTATATGCTGCACACATAGCAATAACCGTTTTTCCTGAGCCCACATCTCCTTGTAATAATCGATTCATTGGTTTATCGGATTCCATATCATGATCAATTTCCTCTAGTACTCTTCTTTGTGCATTGGTTAAGCGGAAAGGTAATTTGTTAATAATATCTGACATATGTACATCTTTACTAAACTCTACTCCTTTTTCTTCATTAATATAACTGTTTTTTAATTCTAATAAAGCTAACTGCATGGTTAATAATTCTTCAAAAACTAATCGATTTCTTGCCTTATTAAAATCTTTAAAATCTTTTGGAAAATGTATATTTTTTGTTGCTTCATTCATTCCTTCTAGTTTATATTCTTTTAATATGTATTCTGGCAAAGTTTCTTCTAAGTTATTTTCCACTTCTTTTATAGCATTTTCCATAATTCTTCTAATGGTATTTTGTGATAAACTAAAAGTTAATGGATATATAGGTATAATTTTACCTGTATTAGATGTTTTGCCTTCTTCATCAAAAACAGGCGAATTGATTGTAATTTTTCCAAAACAATTATTTACTTTTCCATAAAAAGTGTATTTTTCCCCTTGTTTAAATTTATTTTTCAAATAACTTTGATTAAACCATACAGCGGTTGCTACACCTGTTTCATCTCTAATCACTAATTTTTGCATAGTTTTTCCTCTAAGTCGTATATCACTGACTCTGCCACTAGCATATGCTTCAATTAATACTTCTTCCCCATCTATACATTCTGCAATATTTTTTGGCTTACTTCTATCTTCATATGTTCTAGGATAATATGTAATTAAATCTTTTAATGTAAATATCCCTAATTTATTTAATAATTTTACTCTATTAGGTCCAACACCTTTTATATATTTTACATCTTTTTCTAAATCTATCATGGTTCTTCCTCTCTTTTTTCTTCATTCTAACATACTGTTCCTACATATTCAAATTCTTTTTATATTTTTAAAGACGGCATACCTTAAAAAGTATTGCCGTCTCTTTCTTATTTACAAAATCTATGTCTTCCAATCGTTACTGTCATTGGTCTTGACCATATCCATTTATTGGTTGCTGTTGAAGGATTAAAGTAATAAATCGCTCCATAGCTAGGATCCCATCCATTAATGGCATCTTGCGCTGCCTTTTTAGCAGTCGAATCTGGTGTTAAATTAATTTGTCCATCTCTTACAGCATCAAATGCTCCTGATTGATAGATGACACCGGAAATACTATTGGGAAATGAACTACTTTTTACTCGATTCATAACCACTGCACCTACTGCAACTTGTCCTGTATAGGGTTCTCCCCTCGCTTCTCCATATATTAATTTTGCTAACAAGTTAACATTACTGGAATTGCTTGAAGAAGATGATGATGAACCTGATGATGAACTAGTTATTCCCATTGCTGCCAATGTTTTCGGTCCTGCAATTCCATCTACTGTTAGTCCATTTTTTCTTTGAAAATATCTAACTGCTTCTTGTGTTTGACTTCCATATATGCCATCTATATTTCCATTATAATATCCCCATCGTTTTAGCTTTGTTTGGATTTGCGTTACTTCGTCTCCTCTGGAACCATATTTGGATAAAGCTTCTACTTCATCATTTCTAGAAAATATATAAAACATAATTCCTATCATAGTTAAAGACATTATTAAAATCAATAATACTTTTCTTTTATTTTTTATTCTCATTATAAATCACCTATTACTAAAAATATCTTACAGTTATTTTTAGCATATTTAGGATTTATTATACATTTTATATTTCTATTTCTCCTGAATTTATTTTATTTTTATGCAATCTTTCTTCCTTTTCTTTTATATATGTCTCAATTGGTTTTGTCGTTCTGGTTCCTCTATCCATATATTGAATTCCTTGTTTTATTAATGTTTCTTTTTCTATTTTTTCATAAATTTGTTTTTCTGAATTATATAAATAATATATATTTTCATTTTTCTTTTTGATAACCACTATATTTTTTGCTTTTCTTGTTTCTTCTTCTACAAATCCCTTACACATTTCTATATAATTTTCCATTTCTTCTTTGGTTAAAATATTATCTGAAAGTTTTAAATAATATTGTAATGATTCTATATTTCCTACTCTCCTTTTTTGTCTTGCTCCAATAATGCCCACATATTTCATAACAAATTCAAATTTTCTTTGTACTAATTCATCTGGTTGTTTTGTTTCAAAAAATGCTTCCATAAATTTTTTATCAAAACTTTCCTTTTTCATCATGTCTAATATATCATTGGTGTATAACCCTTTATATGAAAAACCAAATTCTTTATCCCATTCTTGTATGGTTTCTTCTGGAATTTCTGAAAATTTTTCTCCATTATTCTGTTCATTCATTCTATATAAATGGAATCTTATATCTTGATGTGGATCATGATTAAAAAAATTTTGTTCTAGTCTTTCCTGAGGAATTCCAAAATTTCGTGTTCTCATACCTGTTTGTATTTTCATAACATCACTTGTCAGATTAAAAAAATAATATTTTCCATCTACTTCAAAGCTACCATCAGCATGTGATAAAGGATCTCTTTCGTCTATAAAATATAAAAACGCATGAATCCCTTCTTCCCTCATAAAATCAACACAGCCTCTATTCATGTCTACACATAAAGCATCTCCTTCTTTTGTTGTTCCTTCTCTATATAATTGAATTCTATTTTTGTAGTCTTGTAAAGTCTTATTTTCTTTTGGATACAATAACCATGCTTCTTTATAGGAATAAATTTGTCCCATTCTGTGATAAATATAATATGCCTTTTTTTCTTTTGACATTTTCCCATTCTTTTCTTCATATGCTTTTATTTCACTTTTTATTTGTTCTACATTTTCTCTTTCATATTGATTCATTCTTTTATCCTCTTTATCTTATATTTAAGAACAATATCGACAAAGTATTGACTCTAATCCTACTTGTAAATCAATTAGACCAATTTTATAATGATAATCTAAATCTCTTAAATTTTGTAATATGGCTTTTAGTTCTTTTTCCGCAAAATATTTTGCTTGCATCTTATATTTATTTACTAAAAATGTTTGGTTTGGTCTTAAATTTAAGCTGGTTATAATATCTTTATTATACTTTATGGCTATTTTCGTCAAATACAACTTTTTAAAATGGTTATATAACGTAATTAATATTTTTTGTATTGGTTCTTTTGCATATAATAAGTTATTTAATACTTGTAGAGCTTTATCTATTTGTTTTTTTCCTAAATTATCGGTTAAATCAAATATAACACTTTCTAATTTTTTTATACATAAACTATCAATATCTTCTTTTTGAATGGTTCCATTTTCTCCAGCATATTCAATGAGTTTTCTAATTTCATTTATTAGTTCTTGCATATTGGTACCACAAGATTCTATAAAATATCTTAAATTTGCATCTGTTATATTTACTTTGTATCCATGGCAAATTGCTTTCATTCTTTTTTCTATTTGGATCGGTTTTTGATATTCAAAATTGCAAACAACACCTAACTTTTCTATTGTTTTATATAACTTACTTTTATTATCTATATCTGCTTCTATAAAAACTAAAACAACACTTTGGGCTACTAGTTTACTATTTTCTTCTAAATATACTGTCAATCTATTTCTTACTTTTTCAAGTTCTGCATTTTTTCTTTTTCCTTCTTTTTTTAGTATTCCAGAATTCCTAACAATAATTAATTTTTTTTCATAGCCAAATGCTGGTGTTTCGATATCTGATATAATTTCTCCAATATTTGTATCATCTATTGGAATATAATTAATGCCTTTAATACATTCACCAAATAGATGCTTTATTTTTTTTAATGCATTTTCTAATAAGAATAATTCTTCTCCATATAAAACATAGAGATTTCTTAATATTCCTTGATTTAATTCTTTTTCTAGCTCTTCTATTTTTATCATAAAGGCCTCCCATAAAGTTCTTTTTATTACTATAACTTTTGCGCAAATTTAGAGGAATGTGCATGACAAATTGCCATTGCCATACTATCTGTAATATCGTCTAATTTAGGTAATTTTTCCTCATTTAAAATCATTTTTACCATTCTTTGTACTTGTATTTTATCTGCTCTTCCATATCCTGTAACAGCTTGTTTTACCTGTAAAGGTGTATATTCATATATATTTAAATTATTTTGCCTTGCAGTTATTAATATAACACCTCTTGCTTGTGCAACATTGATTGCCGTTTTGGCATTATTATTGAAAAATAGTTCTTCTATCGCCATTGCATCTGGTTTATATGTTTTGATAATATTATCTAGTTCTTTGTTAATTTTTTCTAATCTTAATGGAAAAGATGTATGTGCTTCTGTTAATATAGCACCAGAAGTTTCTAAATGAAACTTATTTCCTATATAATCGATTATACTATATCCTGTTATGGCAAATCCAGGGTCAACGCCTAATATTCTCATATTTTTCTCCTTTTCTTTCGAATTTCTGTTCACATTATATCATAAAATTCTTAAATTTCAACTATTCTTTTTACATTTAAAATGGGAATTAGAAATATATCTAATTCCCTATTTTTTATTTATGATGCATAATAATTCTAAATACTTCTGCCACACTCCAAGCTTGTGCAATAGCACCTTTTGGTAATTGTGGTTTTACAGAATCATATAATTCTGAAATACTTCCAATACAACCATTTTCATTAATTTCTTTCTTAAAAGTTTTATTGGTTTTCTCTACAAATTTTTCTATTTTCGTTTCTAATGCTTCTTTTTCTTCATCTTTTGCTTTAGCCTTCATATTGACAAGTGCATTATAATATAATCCTAATAACCATGGCCAAGTAATTCCTTGATGATAACTCGTGTCTCTTTTAAAACTGTCGCCTTCATAAACTTCTACATAATTTTCTTCACCTTTTGCTAGTGTTTTTAGTCCATAGCTATTTAACAATTTCTTTTCTACAACATTTATTATATTTTTAGCGATTTCTGAGTCTACATCAATGACAGGATATGTTAAACTTAAAGCAAATAATTGGTTTGGTCTTATTTTATCATCCCCTAAAACATCATATAGACATTTTGTTTTTGGATTATAAAATTTTTCTTCAAATGCTTTTTTGCATTTTTTTGCTAAATCTTTATATTTCTTTATCTGTAATAAATCACCAATTCGCAATGTTAAATTTGCCATTATCATATTGGCATTATACCACAAACTATTTATTTCAACTGCTTTTCCATTTCTTGGTGTAACAGCCATATTTCCTACTTTTGCATCCATCCAAGTATTTTGTGTATCATCCGTACCAGAAACGATCAATCCATCTCTGTCTAAATAAATATTATTTCCATCTACATTATTTCCTTCAACATAGTTTTTAATAATATCCTCTAATTTAGAATAAATATTTTCTTTGACAAATCTATAATCTCTTGTATATTCCAAGTATTTTTGTACTTGTTCAAATAGCAATAAGGAAGCATCCACACTATTATATAATGGTCGATTATCATATCCAGAATATCCATTAGGAACTAATCCATATTTGATATCTCTTACCATCGTTAATAATACCTCTCTTGCAATATCAAACTTCTTTGTAACAAGTAATAGACCTTCAAAAGCAATTAATGTATCTCTTCCCCAATCTAAAAACCATGGATAGCCTGCAATAATCGTATGTAATCTAAAATTTGGTCTATATACAATAAAATTATCAACTGCTTTTAAATAGGTTTTGATTAATTCATCTCTATTTAATTCTTTTTTTGTTTTGTTTTCTTTTTCAGCTATTAAACCTGTATTTTCTATATCTTTATCAATTCTTTCCATTTCTCTATTCATTAGCATTTTTACATCTTTTTCTTCTATATTTTCTTGTAATGAACAAATAAAGGAAATTTCTTTTTCTTCGTTAGATTTTAATTCTACTTTATACACACCTGGAACTGCATGGTTTTCTTCAGGATAAAATCCTCGTTTTTCTTCTTCAACATAAAACATCTTATGAAAATCATCATTTTCATGAGGTGTATAAGTTCCTTCTGACAAATGCATATAGACTGGTGTTTGTGATTTATCATCTATTATTAATTTTACTTTAGTACCATTTACTTGTTGTCTAATATGGAAATTATGTCCTGTGCTCATTGTATGAAAATCTCTAAAATTAACAATTGGTGCTAGTGTTAATTTTGTTTTATATCTTCCATTCTTTATTTTATAATAAACACCTACCGTATTTTCATTATATTCCATACATATGCTCTTTTCTATTTCTATTCCTGCTACTTTATATCGAAAAGTAGGAAAATAATCTTTTTCAAATTCTTCTTGATATTTGTATCCATGAGAAATATAAGATTCACATATGTTTGTATATAAATCATATTTTTTTCCATTTGCCTCAATAGATTCATCCAATTTAGATAAAATTAGATATCTACTAGCTGGTGGATTTAAAGGTGCTATTAATAATCCATGATACTTTCTTGTATTAGCACCTATAATGGTAGAAGATGCAAAACCACCTATTCCATTTGTAATGATCCATTCTTTTTGGATTCCTGTCTCTAAATTTAAATCTTCCTTTGTAAATTTCATAATATCCTCCGTATCTTATTTATTTTTATATATACTATCATTCAGTGTTTTTAACATTTCTTCTCTTATCTCTGTTTTACTTTTTGTTCTTTTTCCTCTTGCACTTTTTGGTTTTGAACTTCCTGTATTTCTATTTTCATTTTTGGTTACTTTTGTGCTTTTTCTTCTTGCACTTTCCTTTTCAATTTTTCTTCTTGCTTTTTCATCTGCTTCTCTTATTGAAGCAATTCTTTCACTATATTTATTGCTAAATTTACTTTTTCCTCTTCTCGGTTTTTCTTCTATTTTCTTTCCTTTTCTATTTTTCTTAGCAAATGCTTTTTTCTTTTTATTAATTCTTTTTTCCTCTTGTAATTTTGTATTTAACATTAAATATTGTGGATCATTTTGTTTATCCTGATATTTTAAATCATCACAGATTAACTCAATGATAGAAGCAGCTACTAAGTTTGGATCATGTCTAATAAATTCACCATCTATCATAGATAAATTTCTTTGTAAGAATTTAATGCCTTTTATTTTATCAACATCTTGTTCTACAATATCTTGTCCTTCTAAATTATATTTCTTTATAAATTCTGGTATAATTTCTCCTGTATCATAAATACAATAATCAATAATCCCTTGTCCACAATGTTCTATAATTGCATTTAAATGATCTGCTACACTATAATTGTCTGTTTGCCCTGGTTCTGTCATAATATTGCTAATATATACTTTTATGGCTGTACTTTCTTTTACCGCTTTGTTTACACCATTTACTAAAAGATTTGGTATGACATTTGTGTATAAGCTACCTGGACCGATAATAATACAATCAGCGGCTTTTATTGCTTCTACAACTCCTGGTGCTGGTTTACAATTTGGTGGGCTTATCATAATTCTATTAATTTTCGTCAATTTTTCGGAAACCACTTCTGGTATTCTTGATTTTTCTTCTACAATATAACCATTTGCAAGTTCTGCAACAATTTTCATTTCATCTAGTGTAACTGGTATAACTTTTCCTACCATATTAATGACTTCATTACTTTTGATAATAGAATCTTCAAAATTCCCATTTATCTCTTTCATGGCTAAAAAGTATATATCGGAAAAATCTAAGCCTCTTAATTTTCCTGTTTTAAATTCATAATTAAATAATTTTTCTACCTGTTCATCCTTTTTAGATAATGCAACAATACTATCTTTTATATCATTAAGTGGTAATGTTTGTAATTCTTTTCTGGAATTGGTTATCTCCTCTCCATAGTCAGATACAGTTACAATTGCTGTTAAGTTACTTGTATATTTTTTTAATCCCGAAAGAACTGTGTTTAATCCTGTTCCTCCACCTATGACAACAATATTGGGTCCTTTATCATATATTTTCCTATTAAATATTAAGGAATTTATATTTATATTCTTTTTATTTTCCATCCTGTCATCTGTAGATTCTATTAATACTTCTAATGTTCTTTTATTAATATATACCAAACCTACAACGATTGCTACAAATCCTACCACAAAAATAGCAACAACCTTTCCCACTTGTTGAAAAGATATCTCTTTTAATACCAATATTTCTGCTATTCCATAACAACATAATACAATGCCTATTAAAATTAAAAATACCCATCTTTTCATTTTTGTACTTGACTTAAACCATTGCATAAAACCACTCATCTTAATTCTCTCCCATAATCTCTATTTCTAATTCTATTTTCTTATTAAATTTTTCGTATATTGTATTTTTTACATATTCAATTAAATCTAATATGTCTTTAGCTGTTGCATCTCCTTTATTTATAATAAATCCAGCATGCTTACTAGAAACTTCAGCACCTCCTATACTATATCCTTTTAATCCAGCTTCATCAATTAATTTTGCTGTTATAAAATCAGCACCTCTTTTAAATGTGCTTCCTGCACTAGGATATTCTATTGGCTGTTTTTCTTTCCTATAAGTTGCATATTCCTCCATTTTTTCTTTTATCTCTTTTTCTATTCCTTTTTGGAATTGCATTCCCACTTCTAAAACAATATAATTCTCTTTTTTTAACATACTGCTTCTATAGGCAAATTGCATATCTTTATTTTCAAATTGTTTGATATTTCCATCATAATCCATACAAGTCACTGTATTAACAATATCTTTAAACTCTTTGCCATGTGCTCCGGCATTCATCCTAACAGCACCACCAATTGTTCCTGGTATTCCAGATAATTCTTCAAATCCTGTTATTTCATTTTTTAGAAGTAGATGTGCAAAAATAGAAATTTTGACACCTGCTCCAATATTGGCATAAATTTTATCTCCAAAATTCATGATTTCAATTTTATTAAATCGAATATTTAGCACAATCCCTTTTATACCTTTATCCAAAACTAATACATTACTGCCATTTCCTAATACCGTTATTGGTATTTGATTTTCTTTCGCAAATTTTAATATAGTTCTTAAATCCTTTATGTTATCTATTTTTATGTAACATTCTGCTAGTCCTCCAACTTTAAAGGTAGTATGTTTTGACATTAGTTCATCAAATTGTATTTTTTCTTCTGGTATTCCTAATTCTAGTATTTGTTTTTTTAATTCTTCTGTCATAACAACTCTCCTCCATTTATTCTAATTCTCTTGCATATACATATAATGGTTTTCCCGTTTTCGTTACATTTGTTGTATAATTGAAAACTTCTCCTGTTTCATAATTTACAATATATTCATCTTCTGAATTTGTAATACCTAAATCACTTAATCCATTATTAGAATTGGTTAATATATAATAATCCTGGTCATTTGTATCTTTTTTTTCTACCGTATCTTCTCCTGAAGCTTTATTGGCATTCATATTAGAGATAACATTATTTAAATTTATACCAGCTTCCGTAATTGTTTGCCCTGGATATTTTTCATTTGTTAAATCCACTTTTGTTTTTCTTTGTAAAACTGCATTTTGAACGATTCCTAATTCACTTAATAATGCATCTTCCTTTGACTCACTAATGCCTTCTTTTCCCATATTGATCGTTATACCTGCTAATATTAGTAACACTATAATGGTTATAACTAAAGCAATTAATGTTATACCTTTTTGATTTTTTCTATATTTATTATCTAAAATTTCCATACTATTTCTCCTTTGTTAAATTCTTTATTACTATATCATTTTTTCAGTTTAATTACAAGTTTTATACATAATTATTTTATTAGCAAAATAGAAATGTTCTTATAGGTATAATTCTTATGACTATTTTTCCCAAAACCCTTTATTTTTTCCATTTTTTATAGTATAATATATATAGTGTGAGTTTAAAAAGGAGGATTTATTTATGTGGCAATTTTGGCTAGTTGCTTCAGGAATATTTTTTATAGCAGAAATTATAACAACTGGTTTTTTAGTATTTTGGTTAGGCGTTGCAGGTTTAATTACAATGTGTGTTAGTTTTTTTACAGATAACTTAATGATTCAAGGAACTGTATTTGTTATTTTATCTGCGGTTTTAATTTTAGCGACTAAACCTTTTGTAAAAAAATTCGTAAACAAAAATACAAGTACTGAAAAAACAAATGCTTTTTCTATTATTGGAAAAAAAGCAATTGTTATTAAAGATATAGACTCTATTAACGGCGTAGGACAAATTAAAGTTGATGGTGAAGTATGGTCTGCTGAAGGCATTGATGGTTCTAACATTGAAAAAGGCACTGAAGTAGAAGTAACTAAAATAGATGGTGTTAAAGCGATTGTTTCACCTATTTCTAAATAAATCTATATATTAATTTAAAGGGGTGTGTTTATGCTTTTTGGAATATTGCTATTATTAATACTAATTATCGTTTTAATAATTTACTTTTCGTCAAAAAAATAGTTTATAATATAGTTTATAATTTTTTATTATTTATATAAAATAAGGATGTTTAAAAGGAGGAAGTTTTATGATTTTTTTAGTAATATTACTTGTTATCATATTAGTGATAGCATTTATGTCAATAAAAATCGTTAAACAATCTGAGGTATATATCATTGAAAGATTAGGTAAATTTTATAAAGTAGCTGACGCTGGTCTTACCATTATCATTCCATTTTTTGATCATGTAAGAAGTGTCGTAAGTTTAAAACAACAAACAATGGATATTCCACCTCAAAGTGTTATTACAAAAGATAATGTTACAATTACAATTGATACAGTTGTTTTCTATCAAATAACAGACCCTGCAAAAGCAGTTTATGAAATTCAAAGTTTGAAAAAAGGTATTGAATATTTAGCAATTACAACAATCCGTGATATTATTGGTAAAATGGATTTAGATGAAACCTTTAGTTCAAGAGATGGCATTAATACAAAATTAAGAGCTGTTCTTGATGAAGCTACTGATAGATGGGGATGTAAAATCGACAGAGTAGAAATCAAAGATATTGAGCCACCAGCTGATGTTCGAGATGCCATGGAAAAAGAAATGAATGCTGAAAGAAATAAAAGAGCTTTAATTTTGGAAGCTGAAGCACAAAGACAATCTGCTATCACCATTGCAGAAGGTAAAAAACAAGCAGCTATCTTAGAAGCAGAAGCTGACAAAGAATCTCAAATAAGAAGAGCTGTCGGTGAAGCACAAGCTATAAAAGAAGTCGCTGATGCAAAAGCTAAAGAAATTCAAATGGTATATGACGCTATTAAAAAATCTAATCCTGATGAAAAATTAGTTCAATTAAAATCTCTAGAGGCATTAGAAAAAGTTGCTGATGGTGAAGCTAATAAAGTATTTATTCCATTTGAAGCAACCAGTGCATTAAGTAGTTTAGGTGCTATTAAAGAAGTTATGACTGATGATAAAAAAACAAAAACAACCAAAAAGACTGAAAAAGTAGAAGAATAATTTATCTTACATAATATTTAAATATATTAAAAATCCAGTTTTTTAAACTGGATTTTTTTATATACTTTATGACTTTAATTAGATGTCCAACGTAACATTCTAATATCATTATATTTATTTAGAACTTCTTTATATTTATCATATTCTTCTTCCCATAATTCATCTGGTACTTTATCAAATGCTTTAAAAATTTTCTCTGCTTCTGATAAATAGATAACCTGTTCTTGTGGCGTCATTTTTTCATATTGTTTTGCAAACATATATAGCCTATCTAACATTTGATTTGCTTCAATAAATCCCCAGAAATCTTTCACTTTCATTCCAAACATTTTTATTTGCATAACAGCATATGCCACAAGTGCAAAAATTACGAGTATTAATATATATATTACTGCAATAAGTACTGTCATATTTAATTCCCACCTTTTGATTTGCTTTCGTACTTAATTATTATATCATATATAAAATACTTTTGTAAATACTTTCTTATTTATTGCGTGATATCCTCTCTTACCTGTATCCATTGATATTATAGTTAAAATGTGGTATAATTAAAATAGTGGCTTATATATAGCTACAAAAATATATAAGAAAGGACGCAGGATTTATCTTGCGAAAGGGGTTGTAGAGATGGACAACTACGAAAATGACATTGATGACATTAGCTTTTTTGCAGTGCGGGATAGCGTCTTAAATAACAAAACATCCTGCAAGATTTTATTGAACTTTGTCAAAAAAGACAAACGTATCTTCCCTTTGACAGTCATTACAACTGTTAAAAAGGATCGGATTTACTGTGAATCTCCATTTATTTTAGGGCAAAAGCCTTATGACCTTTCATTGGTCAAAAATATGGAGAAATCAGAAAGAGGAATCGCCGTTATCCGCTTTCTTAACCGAGAAGGTGAAAAAAGTGTTTTCTTCTATTCTGTTGATGTGCTGATAGATCACCTTAAGTCCATTCTGAAAAAAGGCTGATGTGTTAAGCAACCAAACCTCTAAAAAGAGGAAGAGTTCTCGTTATAAGAGCTCTTCCTCTTTCTCTTTTTATTTTTTATATTCTCTTTTTGGCTGCTTCCACTAATCCTACAAATAATGGTGCTGGTCTATTCGGTCTTGATTTTAACTCTGGATGGAATTGTCCTCCAATAAAATATGGATGTTCTGGTATTTCTACCATTTCTACTAACAAACCATCTGGTGAAGTTCCAGATATTTTTAATCCTGCTTTTTCTAATCTTTCTCTATAATCATTATTATATTCAAATCTATGTCTATGTCTTTCTGAGATTTCTGTTGTTCCATAAAGTTTTTCTGCCAATGTTCCCTCTTTTATAACGCATGGATATGCACCTAATCTCATTGTTCCACCTTTTTTATGTACTTTCTTCTGTTCTTCCATAATATGAATAACTTGATTTTTCGTTTCTTTATTAAATTCTTCTGAATCTGCATCTTTAATTCCTAAAACATCTCTTGCAAATTCCACAACAGCCATTTGCATTCCTAGACAGATGCCTAAAAATGGAATATGATTTTCTCTTACATATCTTACCGTTTCTATCATTCCATTAATTCCTCTGTCTCCAAATCCACCTGGAATAACGACACCATCTATGCCTTTTAATTGTTCTTCTGCGTTTTCTCTTGTGATTTTTTCAGAATCTATTAATTTTACTTTTACTTTTACATTATTGGCAAATCCTGCATGATATAAACTTTCAATAACAGAGATATAAGAATCTTCCAATTTTACATATTTTCCAACCAATCCAATCGTAACAATGTTATTTTCATCTATCTTTCTGATATTTTCAATCATTTCTTCCCATTTTGTATTATCTGGTATATATTTTTCTAAATGCAAATGATTACAAACTTCTCTTGCTAATCCTTCTTCTTCTAGCATTAATGGTACTGCATAAAGACAATCTGCTGTCTTGTTTTGAATAACACTTGATTTTCTTACATTGCAGAATAGAGATAATTTTTCTCTTATGGTATCTGGAATATCTTGCTCTGTTCTACAAACTAAAATATCTGGTTTAATTCCTAAACTTTGTAATTCCTTTACAGAATGTTGTGTTGGTTTTGATTTAATTTCATTAGAACCAAATATATATGGTAATAAAGTTACATGAATATAGACAACATCTTCTTTATTTTTCTCCAATCCCACTTGTCTAATTGCTTCTATAATAGAAAGCCCTTCAATATCTCCTACCGTTCCACCTACTTCTGTTATCACAATATCTGTGTCTGTATCTTCAAATCCATAAATTTTTTCTTTGATTTCATTTGTAATATGTGGAATCACTTGTACAGTTTTTCCTAGATAATCTCCTCTTCTTTCCTTTTCGATAACATGTTGATAAATTTGTCCCATCGTGACACTTGAATTTTTCGTTAAATTCTCATCTATAAATCTTTCATAATGTCCTAGATCTAAATCTGTTTCTGCACCATCATCTGTTACAAAAACTTCTCCATGTTCATATGGATTCATCGTTCCAGGGTCTACATTGATATATGGGTCAAATTTTTGAATCGTTACTTTATATCCTCTGTTTTTTAATAACCTACCTAACGAAGCTGCTGTTATTCCCTTTCCTAGTCCTGATACTACCCCACCTGTTACAAAAATATACTTTGTGTTCATTTAATACTCCTTTCCAAATAAAAAACAACTGAATTTTAATTTATAGGAAATCTGTTTTTTAAAATTAAAAAAAGATTAAAAAAATTCCCCCTTCAAAAATCGGTTTTTTTTTAATCTATTTCTATTTTAGCACGTATTTATATAAATTACAAGCTATTTTTCAATTTTTCTTGCAATTAATGCTTTAATCTTAATTCCCTGTTCTGAAAACATCTTTTCATGCTCTGTCTCTATGTTTTTTTCAAATATAGGTTCTGCATGCAAATCATAAGTTTTCTTTAGTACTTCAAAACCTGCTTCTTCCAAATACAATAGAGTAGAATGAAACAACCCATCATCATCTGTCTTAAAATAGATTTCCCCATTTTCCTTTAAGAATACTCTATATTTTTCTAATTGTCTTGTATGGGTTAATCTCTTTTTTCTATGTTTTCCTTTTGGCCAAGGATTACAAAAGTTAATATATATTCTTTCAATCTCATCTTGTGCATCTAAAATTAATAAGATTCTTTCTATATCAAATCTTGTTAAAACAATGTTTTTAGGTTCTATATTCTTTTCTTTATAAATAGCTTCTACATTTCTTTTAGCCAATCCTAGCATGGCATCTATTAAATCAATGGCTATATAATTGATATCTAGATTTTCAGAAGCTAATTGTGATATAAAATGTCCTTTTCCGCAACCTAGTTCTAAATGAATTGGATGGTTATTTCCAAAATACTCTTTCCATTTTCCTTTCATTTCTTCTGGATTGTCTATATAAAAAGGACTCGCTTCTAATTCTGGTCTTGCCCATTTTTTGTATCGAATTCTCATGACTACCTTCCTTTTCTATATTTTTATCATATTCTGTATTTCTTTTTTTAATTCCTTCTTTTTTTCCTTCTTTCATGCCTTCCTTTATACCTAGTTCTCATGCTTCTCTCATCGCAAATCTCTTTATTGCTTTCTCATCCATTATGCTTTTTCTCTTAGCTCTGCTAACCTTTGCATTCTTTCATCTTCACTCATCTCTTCTGATTTTTCTTTCGCTTCTTTTATCTCTTTATTCTCTTTCATATATTCTTCCACCTTCTCACTTTCTGGATTTTCTATGAAATTTATCCATTTTGTCAATTCTTCTTCTCTTTCTTTTCCTTTTAGCTTTTTTATTTTTTTGTATCCCAATTATATGTAATTCTAAGTCTTCTGTCAATATTTATTTTCTGCCTTTTAAATATCATATTTTTTATTTATCTTTTTATTCATTACTTTCTATATGATTATTTAAGTTTTGTACTTCATTTTCATATATTTCATCTATATGGTTTACATCTTCACTATAATCTTCTTGTATTTTTTCGATTTCAGCATTTTGATTTATTTTTTTACTGTTAATGTTAAAAAACACTGCAAAAACAATAATTAAAAATATAAGTATGGCTATTAATATAAATAACGTAATAGAACCTTTTTCCTTTTTCAATTTTTTCTCCTCTTCATTTTTATTTAATTAGTATTATAACTGATAAGGCGATACTTATCAATATTGATTTTAAAAATAATATAGTATATACTTTTAAAAAGGAGAATTTTATGGAACTTAACTATATAATAAAAAAAGAGGATAAAGAAAAATATGAAAATATACATTCTATTCTAAAAAGTGAGCTACACTTTTCTAATCGTTTATTAACAAAATTAATAGAAAAAAAATGCATTTCTTTAAATGGTTCTGTTTGTGATACTAGAAATGCATTTGAAATAAATGATATTTTACTTGTTAATTTTGACTATCCTGAAGATAATGCAAATGTCGTTCCTACAAAAATGGATTTAGATATTCTTTATGAAGATAAATGGCTATTAATTATAAATAAACCTGCAGGTGTTGCCATTCATCCATCTATATTGCATTATGCAGATTCTTTATCAAATGGTGTAAAATTTTATTTTGATTCTATTGGCTTACAGAAAAAAATTAGACCTATTAATCGATTAGATTTTAACACTTCTCGGATTAGTGATATTTGCAAAATGCGAATATATCCAAGAAGTACTTAGCCAACAAATGAGTGAAAATCTTTTTCAAAAAGAATACCTTTGCATTGTTGAAGGAATATTGGATGAAAAATCTGGAATCATTGACTTACCTATCGCTAGAAAACCTGGTAGCATTATTGAAAGACATGTAAATTCTGCAGGTCAACCTTCTAGAACAATTTATGAAGTTGTAAAAGAATTTGAGAATTATAGTTTGGTTAAATGTATTTTAGAAACTGGGAGAACACATCAAATTCGTGTTCATTTTAGTTATATTGGTCACCCTTTGCTTGGTGATACTTTATATGGGAAACCTTCTACGCTAATTTCTAGGCAAGCTTTACATAGTTATATGGTGTCTTTTACTCATCCAATTACAAAAAAAGAACAGTGTTTTACTTGTCCTTTACCAAATGATATGAAAAGTTTAATAGAAAAATAAAAAAAGAGTAAATCTGTAAGCCGGGTTCTGTCGTTTAAAATAGTCATTTATCTAGGATATATATCACTATATACCTCAAGCCACGCAGGTCAAGAAGGCGCCAGAGCTGGCTTAATCTTCTTTATTAGGTGTTGCTCCAGATGGGGTTTACACAAACACAATGTGTCACCACATTGCTGGTGAGCTCTTACCTCACCTTTTCACCCTTACCAAATAATTGGCGGTTATTTTCTGTTGCACTTTCCTTAGGGTCACCCCCACTAGACGTTATCTAGCATCATTGCTCTTATGGAGCCCGGACTTTCCTCTCGTAATTCCTTTCGGAAATTTACCAGCGACTATTCAATTTACTCTATTGATTATTATATCATAAATTATTGATTTCTTCTAGTAAGTTTTTATATTTTATTAAAAATACAGAATCATTTTGTATAGTAACTGCATTTTTTAATTCGTTTAACATAACATATCCTTTATTAACACTTGCTTGTTTATTTGCTTCAATTTCTACATTTGTTAACAACGAAGCATATACATTTATTGCATCTGTAATGTTTGTATTCATTCCTTCCCAATCTTTATTATCTATTTTGGAATATGCCCTAAAAACATTTAATTTTGTTTCTAATACAGTTTTATATAGTGTATCACTTATTGTAGTTTGTGCAAATCTGGGTATATATTCATATACTTTTACTAAATTATCCAAAGTTGCCTGTTTATCTTCTGCTTCTATATTCATTGCTAAATTATCTATTTCTTTATTAAAATTTAATATATCATCTTGTGCAACATTTAGGCTATATAAATCTAAAGTTATTGTAGATATAGACGTGTATATACGTTCTAATTCATTTTTGCAAGACGCCCAATCAATTACACTTCTATCACTTGTCAATATACCTGATTCTACCATCTCATAATTATCACCTGCATTTTGTGTTTCTGTATTATTATTGGAGCTTTGTATTGTAGAAGAATTGCTTGAACCCGAACTCGTATTTCCTCCTTCTTCACCTTCTGAAGAACTGCTATCTCCTCCTGAATTTTCAGATGATTCAGATTCTTCTATTTTAGTTGTATATATTTTATAATTTCTTGTTTCAATATTATTCATATGATTAAATAAATCTACTAGTTTTGTATCTAAATATTGGATCTCTGATGTAATTTTTTCTTTTCCATCTTCTTCATTATTTTGTGTTGCACTTGTATACACAGTTAAAGCTAATACTACTAACACAATAAATAAAATGATATATGCAATAATTTTAAATTTTTTCAAAAAAATCCCTCCATCATCTTTATCTTTGTTTTTATACTTTTCTTAGTATTGACATTTTTTTACTCGTTTATTCTCGTATAAAAATGAAATATTTCTTCATACTATTTATATAAAGATTTTTTTGGAGACTATTATGTATGTAACTGTTAATTTATATAGTAAAAAACAAGGAGAATTAAATTCATTTTTAAGTAAATTCTATAATACAAATCTTGAAATATATGAAAGTGCAAGTTGGGAAAAGCAATATGCTAATCCTATTGAACTTGCAGAAATTATTGGTGTTTTTATTGATAATATAGATGATTATTCTATTACTATGTGGATTTGTCTTGATAAAAATATGTATATTCATGTTAATGAAAAAAACGGTAATGAGATTATAAAATATTTATATGAACGATTTCCCTATTAAAAAGCCAGATTTATGTTTAGAATAAATCTGACTTTTATATTTTCTTTATCTTTTATTTCTCTATA
Source organism: uncultured Clostridia bacterium (assembly GCA_944386365.1). GTDB lineage: Bacteria > Bacillota > Clostridia > TANB77 > CAG-508 > CAG-269. Next base: position 38,230 of record CALXAT010000001.1, on the reverse strand, counting down.
ATAATGGTGACTGGTCCATCATTTAATAGGCCTACTTTCATATCTGCTCCAAATATTCCTTTTTCCACTTTAATACCATTTTTAGCACATTCTTCACAGAAATATTCATATAATGCATTTGCTTTTTCTGGTTTTGCAGCTTCTATAAAAGATGGTCTATTTCCTTGTGAACAATCTGCATATAAAGTAAATTGCGATACAATTAATAATTCCCCATTTACATCTTTTAACGCTAAGTTCATTTTGTCATTTTCATCTGTAAAAATTCTTAACTTGCATAATTTTTTTACTAAATAATCTGCATTTTCTTTCGTATCCGTATGTGTAACACCTAGTAAAACTAAAAAACCTTTTCCTATTTTACCAACTGTTTTTCCTTCTACTTTTACTTCTGCTTCTTTCACTCTTTGTACGACGATTTTCATTTTACCACCTACTACTTGTTCACTAGATTTTAAAATAAATGTATTATTAAAATTTGAAATAATACATTTATTTAACAAATTATTCTTTTCCTATATTTTTCATTTCATCTTCTGTAATATTTTGTGCATCTGGATTAATTTCTACTTCTGTTGTTTTTTCTAAATTTGTTTGGCTATTATTGGTTTCTTCTGTATCTTCTTTTTCTTCTTCCTCATCAGCATTTTCATAAATAGGTGTATCTTCTGAAATTTCAGACGTTTCTAAAATTTCCACTTCTTTTACTTCTTCTTTTGCTTCCTCTTTTTCTTCTTGTTTAGCACCACATTCTGGACAAAACTTCATATTTTTATCAATTTCTTTAAAGCATTTTGGACATTGTTTTTTATCTTTTAAATCTAAACATTCTTGTAACAATTTTTCTATTTCTTTACTCATATCATCAATTTTTGCACATTGTTCGGCTAAATCCTTTTCAATTGAAATTTCTTCTTTTGCTACATGTTTTTCATACACTTTTTTTCCTATTTCTTCATATATATCTTCTATCTTTGATTTTAAGTCACCTATTTTTAATTTTAGTTTTGTTTCTTTTGCAATTTTTCCTGTTTTATCTGCTGTAACTCTATATGCTTCTGTTGCCTTCTTTCCTAATTTATCAAAAAAATCCATTTACAACATTCCTTTCACATTCTCTATTACATTTTATTATTTCCTTTATATAACTATATTATTCACTTTTTTTCTCTCTTGTCATTAAATTGTTAACCGCTTCTTTTGGATCAAGCTTTTCATAAATCACTTGATATACAGTTTCTACAATTGGCATATATACATTATGTATTTTTCCTAATTCATAAGCCACTTCTATGTTATCTATACTTTCAATAACCATGCCAACTTCTTTTTTGGCTTCTTCTAATGTTTTTCCTTGTCCAATTAATTTTCCTGCTTTACGATTTCTACTATGTTCGCTTAGACAAGTAACAATCAAATCTCCTAATCCGCTTAATCCATAAAATGTATCTTTTTCTCCACCTAATGCAACCCCTAATCTTGTTAATTCTCCTAATCCTCTTGTAATTAAAGCTGCAAATGTATTGTCACCTAATCCAATTCCACTTGCGACACCTGCGCAAAATGCAATAATATTTTTTAGGGCACCTCCTAATTCTACACCTTTTACGTCACTAGAAGTATAAATTCTCATTTCTGGACACATAAACGTATCTTGAATTACCTTTAAAATCTCTTCATCTTTAGAGGCAATTACTAATACTGTTGGAATAGCAATTGAGACTTCTTCCGCATGACTTGGTCCTGATAATACACCAATTCTAACACCTGGTAATTCTTCTTCCATCACCTCATCTAAAGTTTTTAATGAATCCTTTTCAAATCCCTTTGAACATATAATGACTGGTTTTTGTCCTACATATTGTTTATATTGTTTAAATACATCTCTTGTAAATTTAGATGGTGTTACATGTAAAATAAATTCTGCATCTTTAATCACTTCCTCAAATTCTGTAAAACATTCTATATTGTCTGGCAATTCTACATTAGGCAAAAATTTACATTTTCTTTCTTTATTAATTAAATCTTTTTCTTCTTCTGAAAAAGACCATATTTTTATATGATTTCCACATCTTGCAAGATGAATCGCTAATGCGACTCCCCAACTACCGCTTCCTATAATTGCTATATTTTTCATTTCTTACTTTTTTCCTCCTAAGTCTAAATTCTTATTTTTATTTTATAATTATTTTTTCGTTTTTATTTTGGATATAATCGCAATAATAATGATTACAATTAATAAGATAATTAATATTACTGTTCCAAAATCAATTACAATTTTGGTTGGTTGTTTTATTGTATTCTCATCGTAATTATATTCAATTTCACACACATTATTTTGTACTTTGAAATTATTTATATGCATAATATTATCTTTTTCATCATTTTTTACTCTAAGTTTCATATCCATTTCTGGATAATCTGCTATGATTTCAAATGTATATATGCCTTGTTCATTTGGTTCTAATAATATTTGAACATATTCTATTCCATTTTCATTATAGATCTTGTCTTGTATTTTACTTTTATCAATACTTATTAATGGAATATCATATTTTTTTAATGTTTCTGCACCTTCATATTCTACATCCAATCCTGCCTTATGGATTGCATATGTGATATAATTTTGTGGTAACAACATATATATTTCAAATGTTTTTTGCTCTTTATTTTTGGTCACTTCTAGTTTAATTGTATATGTGCTATTAGCTTTAACAACTGGTAAGCATATACCTATTATCATAACCATTATACATATAACTATAAAAATATGATTCATTAATTTTTTCATTTGTTTTCTCCTTTTATTTTCTTTATTTTTTAAAACTAATTTTATTTTCTGTTCCGCTTAAGATTCTTTTAATATTACTTCTATGATTGAATAATACAATAACTGCTAGTATAATACTATATACTAAATATCCACTCCCTTGTGAAACAATATAATGGTCTGTTATAAATAATGTTAATACTGGAAATAATACGGCTGCTGCACAAGAACCTAATGATACCATTCTTGTCAAAGCAATTAAAACTACACCAAATACCAAGCAAATTAGTCCAATTTGCCAATTAGTCATAATTAAAATTCCTAATGATGTTGCTACGCCTTTTCCACCTTTAAATCCAAAAAATATGGGAAATGTATGTCCAATGACAACGGCTATTCCTGCAATTTGAACAAGTAATGATTGATTTTCTACTTTAAATGCCCATCCTATAAACATGGCAATTAATATAGCTACAACACCTTTTAATACATCACAAATTAATGTTAATGCTGCCGCCTTTTTTCCAACTGAACGAAGCATGTTTGTCGTTCCTGCATTTCCACTTCCTTTTTCTCTTACATCAAATCCAGCCATTTTTTTACTTAATATAACCGAAAAATTAACACTTCCTATTAAATACGCAATAATTGCTGTTATTACATCTAATACCATATTTTACCTCCTTTTATTCTTTTTTATTTTACATGTATTTCTTATAAAATAAAATCATAAAATTTCATATTAACAAATTAAATATCCTTTTCGTTTTTTTCTCTTACAATGATTCTAACTGGTGTTCCTTCTAAGCCAAATTCTTTTCTAAATTGATTAATTAAATATCTTTCATAAGAAAAATGAAATAACTGTTTATCATTTACAAAAATGACAAATGTTGGTGGTTTGGTTGAAGCTTGTGTTCCATAAAATATTTTTAATCTTTTTCCTTTATCTGTTGGTGGTTGCACAATGGCAATTGCTTCATTGATAACTTGATTTAATACAGATGTTGTTACTCTCATACTGTTTTGTTCATTTACATGATTTATCATATCAAATAATTTAGGAATCCTTTGTCCTGTTTTTGCTGAAATAAATATAATCGGTGCATATGACAAATAGGATAATTTACGATAAATTTCTTTTTTATATTTTTCTAATGTACCTGTCTCTTTTTCATATTCATCCCATTTATTCACAACAATAATGATTCCTTTTCCAGCCTCATGTGCTTCTCCCGCAATTTTCGCATCTTGGTCTGTAACACCTTCCAAAGCATCTATCATCATTAAACAGACATCTGCTCTTTCAATTGCTAATAATGTTCTCATGATACTAAATTTTTCTATAGATTCTTTTACTTTGCTTTTCTTTCTAATTCCAGCTGTATCAATAAAAATATATTTTCCTTTTTCATTTTCAAATCTAGAATCAATGGCATCTCTTGTGGTTCCTGCTATATCACTTACAATAGTTCTATTCTCCCCTAATATTTTATTAATTAGAGAAGATTTTCCTACGTTGGGTTTTCCGATAACAGCCACTTTTATAACATCTTCTTCATCTTCATCTTGACTTTTTTCAGGAAAGCTTTCATATATCTTATCTAATACATCTCCTATACCAATTGCATTACTTGCTGATATTGGGTATGGTTCTCCTAGTCCTAAATTATAAAATTCATAAATTTCATCTTTATCTTTTTCAAAATTATCTGCTTTATTACACACTAAAACAATTGGCTTACCAGATTTTTTTAACATTACTGCAATTTCTTGATCTGCTGCTGTAATTCCTTGTCTAATATCTGTCAAAAATACGATAACATCTGCCATAGCAATTGCTAAGTTTGCCTGTTCTCTCATCTGTGACAATATAATATCTTCTGAATCTGGTTCTATTCCTGCAGTATCAATTAATGTAAAGTTTCTTCCTCTCCAATTTGTATCTGCATAAATTCTATCTCTTGTTACACCTGGTGTATCTTGTACAATAGATACTCTACTTCCGACTAAGTAATTAAAAAAAGTGGATTTACCTACATTAGGCTTTCCGATTATCGCTACGATTGGTTTTGACATTTTCTTATCTCCATTTCTTAAATATATGTTATAGTATATCATACTTCATATAAAAATAACAAGAAAAATATCTCTTATAAAACTTTATTTCTAATATCTTCTATTTTTTGATTGATATCTTCTATAAATTTAACATTTTTTTCTATAGGTGCATTATCTAATTTATACTGTTCCTTAACTTTTAATATTCTTGCTACACTTTTATGAATCCTTTTCATTTGTAATTTATTTTCTTTTGCTAATTTTATGATTTGCTCTATAACACGAATATCATTATCATATTTAAATATAATGATGTCATTACAGGCTAAAAAGGCTTTTTTAATGGCTCTATTTTTTCCATAGCGTAAACGAATCCCCTTCATTCTCATGTCATCTGTCATAACTAGTCCATTATACCTATATTTTTTTCTGATATATTTTGTTATAAAACGTTTAGAGATGGATGTTGGTACTTTTCCTGTTATTTTTTTTACTTCCAGATGTCCAATTAAGATACCATCTACTTTATTTTTCATGGCTTCTTTAAATGGTTGCATATCTTCATTTTCTAATTTTTCAATCTCATAATCTATCTTCGGAAGCCTAAAATGAGAATCTTCTTTTGTAGCACCATGACCAGGAAAATGTTTTGCAACAGAAATGACATTATGTTCTTGTAATGCCTTCATATATTCTATTCCGTATTTAGCTACTTCTTTAATGTCTTCACTATAGGCTCTATCTCCTATTGCATGATTATCTTTAAATCGCTTTATATCTAAAACAGGGGCAAAATCCATGTTTATCCCTAATGTATTTAGCATTTTTCCTGTTATTTCTCCTGAAAGTTTTACAAAATCTTCTGTTTTACTTTTTACCGCTAATTTATGTGCAGCTGGGAGATTTTTAAATTCACTTGGCATTCTGTTAACTCTACCGCCTTCTTGGTCTATGGCTATAAAAATTGGAATCTTATTTTTTTTATTTAATAGTTTAATTCTATTTATTAAATCTATCATTTCTTCATAATTTTTGTAATTTTTCTTATATAATAAGACTCCCCCCACTTTATATTTTGTTATGATTTCTTCCAAATGATCTACTGCAAAATCCGTATTTAACCCCACAATTATCATTTGTCCTATTTTTTCTTCTAAACTTAATTCTTTTATATCATATTTCATAGGCATCTATCCCTTTTTATATTTTCTTTATTATATAATTAAAATATCTTTTAGGCAATAGATTTTTTCATGGAAATGTGCTATGATAGATTTACGCATATTTGCTATATTTTAAACGATTACATATATAGCTAATTTTAAAACTTATATAAAATAAAGGAGTGACCATCATGGCATTTGACGGAATTGTTACAAAAGCAATTACTTCTGAATTACAACAATTAATCGGAGGTAGAATTGATAAAATTTATGAACCTAATAAAAATAATGTTGTTTTAGGTTTTTATTTAAATGGTGTAAATTATGCTTTAAATATATGCATTGACTCCCAAAATTACCGATTACATTTAACCACACATTCTAAACCTAACCCTCAAACTGCACTTAATTTTTGTATGTTACTTAGAAAGAATCTAATTGGTTTAAGAATTAAAAACATGATTTCTACAAACTTAGAAAGAGTTGTCACAATTGAATTTGAAGGTTTTGATGATGTAGATGATATCATAACGAAAAAGTTAATTGTAGAATTAATGGGAAGACATTGTAATATTATATTAGTTGATGAAAATAACATGATTATTGATAGTCTAAGACATATTTCTTCTGACAATGATTTAACAAGAGAAATTGTTCCACATGCTAAATATGTTTATCCAACAACAAACAAATTAAACTTTTTAGAAGTTACAGACTTTAAAGATTTCAAATCTAAATTAGCAATAAATTTTGATACAACATTTGTACATGCATTACCTACCTATATTACAAACACATTTAATGGTATTAGTAATGGCTTTATAAAACATATTATAAATACTTTACATATAGATACTTCTATAAAAATAAATGATGCCATTTTAGAGAATATTTATAACTATATACAGGATATTATTATAGCTACTGATAATTTAACCTTAAGTTTTGATATGATTAAAGATGATAAAGGAAATATAAAAGATTATGCATTAATACCCGGAAAAGCAACAACACCATTTTCTCTTAATTTTTTCATTGATGATTATTATTTCAATAAAGAAACATCAGAGACCTTTAAAATTTATAGAAATAGTATTTCAAAATTAATTTTAGATACTCTAAAAAAATATAATAAAAGGTTATTCCATATTAATGAAAAATTAAAAGAATGTGATCATATGGACACCTACAAATTATATGGTGAATTAATTACGGCTAATTTATATAGAATAAAAAATGTAAATACAGATACCTTGACATTAGAAAACTATTATGACAACAATGCTTTAATTACCATCTCGCTAGATAAACGTTACTCTCCTAGTCATAATGCTAAATTATTTTTTAAAAAATATAATAAATTAAAAAATGCTTTAATGGTGGTTAGTGAACAAAAAGAAGAAACCATAAGAGATTTAGACTATATCCAAAGCGTTATTTATGAATTAGAAACTTGTTCTTCTATTGAAGATATTACCAATATTTTTGAAGAAATATCTGAAAGTTCTGTTTTTAAAGAAAAAACAGATAAATATAAGAAACAAAAACATTCTAAGATAAAAAAATCTAAATTAACCAAAAATAAAAATGTACATTTCAATCCTATAAAATATAAAATTGAAAATTATACCTTTTTAGTGGGAAGAAATAACATGGAAAATGATTATCTTACTTTAAAATATGCTAAGAAAACAGACTTATGGTTTCATACCAAGGATATTCATGGAAGTCATTGTATTTTGGTATTAGATAATTCTACTGAGCCAAATCAAGATGTTTTAGTAAAGTGTGCAGAAATTGCAGCTTATCATAGTAAAGCTAGAAATTCTTCTAATGTTCCTGTGGATATTTGTGAAGTAAAATATGTCAAAAAACCAAATGGAGCAAAACCAGGAATGGTTATCTATAAACATAATAAAACCATTCATGTAACACCAAAAAAACCTATTTAGTAGATTTCTTTTTAAGAACATTTTCAGCTTATTTGAAATATCTTCTGATAAACTACTAATAGCTATATAGATTATATTAAACTATAATCTATATAGCTATTTTTATAATATCCAATACTTCATCCTCGAATAGAAATATCTTTAACTGAACATCTCTATTACCAGAATATCAATAATGTAAGGGCTGTTGCTATTACAACTTCAGAAGTTGTCCATCCTTCTGGAAGAATTTCTATTTCCTCTTCATCTGGTTTTTCATCTAATACACTTACTGTATAATAATTAACATCTTTTAATTTAAATAAAATTTCAAAATTTTGTGTTTCATTTTCTTGTAATTGATTAATATCTATAAATTTTCTTCCTAAGAAGACATCCCTTTTTGAGTAAAAATCAAATTCTAGATATTTACCACTCAAATCCTCTGGTTGTGAATTGGTAATTAATCCTCGGATCCTACCATTTACCAAAGTAGCTTCTGCTTGATATACATTTACCTGTGATACATTATCTTTTCTTTCTATTGGTTTATATGTTGAATTTAATCCTACATTAATCAAAAAATCAGAAAATATAATAAATAATATTACCCATGAAGCATACATTAACAAAGTTTTTACTCTTTCCATTTTTTATTCTCCATTTCTTTACAATCTATACTTATTATACCAAAAGTAAACATAATTTTCAACCTATTTTGATTTCTTTTCCCAAATATACAGAATATATGTATACTTTATCTACTTTTCTTTTCAAACTTTCTTGTAATGCTTTTTTGTATAGATCCAATTGTAATTTATACTTTTCAATTAAATCTGTTTCTTTTTCTACATAATCTGTTTTATAATCTACTAAAACAATTTCATCTTGTTGATTAATATAGTATAAATCAATGATTCCTTGTACTAGTATTTCTTCGTCTATATCTTGTTCATAAATTTCTTTAGCAGATATATTTATAAAGAACGGTCTTTCTCTATATACTTTCTTAGCCGTTTTCAATTCTTTCCAAATAGCTGATTTTGTAAATGCTAATATTTTATACGGATTTATATTCTTAGCTTCTATTTCTGTTATAATTTCTCTTTTTACTAAATCTTGTATTAAATCCTTTACCTTTTCTAAATCATATTCTATTTTTTCGTCTAATCTTTGCATGCATAGGTGAATTAGTGTTCCCTTTTGTGCACCAGTTAATTTTTCTTCTTCGTCTTTTCGTAAAAATTTTGGTTTATGAAAGGTTATTTCCTCTGGTAGCTGACTTTCTTCTCCTGATATACCTTCTTTTTTCATTTTCTTTATTTTCGTAACTGAAGTCATTGTTGGAATCGTTGTTGCTAATTTATATGTATATGTATATTCTAAAACTTTGTTAAGTTTATCTGTTTCTTTTTCTTGTATACTGGTATTGTCTAAAACTTCTTTTACATTTATAATTTCTTCTTTTGGCTTAGAAAATGATTTTAATACTTCTTGTTTACCAAATACATTCCATTTTATTAATTGATCTATATTCTCTTTTTCATATAAGTAAACCAATAATATCCAATCTAAATATTTTTTATACTTTTTTATTAAAATATAATTAATTTTATCATTTACTTTATTATATCGATTCACTTGCTCTTGCATCTTTTCCATTTCTTTTTGATAATCTTTTTTTAAACCGGTAATATATAATTTTTCTTTTGCTCTTGTTAAAGCAACATATAATATTCTCATTTCTTCTGACAACGTTTCTGTTAAAATTTTATTTCTAATAGCTTCTTTTGTTAAGGTATCATATTGTACTTGTCTTTCATAATCAATATACTTTACACCAATCCCTAATTCTTGATGTAATAATATACTTTGGTTTAAATCCATTAAATTAAATTGTTTTCCTGTTGCTGCTAAAAACACTACTGGGAATTCCAATCCTTTACTCTTATGAATACTCATAATTCTAATGACATCATCATTCTCTCCAATTAGTTTTGCCGCACCTAAATCCCCACTTCCTATATGTAATTTTTCTATAAAATTGATAAAGTTATACAAGCCTTTAAAGCTGGCTGTTTCGTATTGTTTTGCTCTTTCAAATAACATTTTTAAATTTGCTTGTCTTAAGTCTCCATTAGGCATTAATCCTACATAGGTATAATAATGGGTATCTGAATACAGTTTCCATATAAATTCATCTAATGCTAAATAGTCTTTCTCTTTTCTCCATATTTCTAAATTTTCAAAAAATGTATCTATTTTTTCTTTTAATTCTGTACTAACATTGACTCTTGCTTTTTGCATAGCTGTATAAAAATTGTCATATTTATCTGATAATCGAATTTCTACCAATTCATCATCTGTAAAATTTCCAATTGGTGATCTTAACACTGTAACTAACGGAATATCTTGAATTGGATTATCAATAATTTTTAATAAACTCATCATTGTTTGAATCTCTACAGAGTCTAAATATTCTTGTGAACTTTCTGAAAATACAGGCATATTTAGGTTTATCATTTCTTCTTCAAATATTGGTGCATTTACTTTAGTAGATCTTAATAACACAGCAATATCCTTATATTGAATATCTCTAAAACCATTTATCTTTCTATCAAATACTTGAAATTTCGTATCGATTAACTCTTTTATTTTATTCGCTACAAATTTAGCTTCAATTTGTATATCTTCTACTCTTTCTTCTTCATTCTCTTCATTTTCTTCTATACTTTTTTCATCCTGTTCTTCTTCATTTTCTTTTAAATCAATTACATCTATTTCTGTTTTTAATTCTTGATGACTTTCTTCATAGCTTGCACCTAAATTTAAATATTCTTTTCTATCATATTCTATCTCTCCAAGATTTTCACTCATAATATCTTGAAATATTAAATTTGTAAAATCTAATACATTTTCTCTACTTCTAAAGTTTTTAAATAACTGTATCTTTAAATTGTCTTTTTCACTTTTTTCTTCTTTTAATTTATATGTTTTGTATTTTGACAAAAACAATTCTGGCATAGCTTGTCTAAATTTATATATGCTTTGTTTAACATCTCCTACCATAAAAATATTATTTCCATTTGAAATGGCTGTTAATATATATTCTTGTACCATATTACTGTCTTGATACTCGTCAATGGCAATTTCTACAAATTTTTCTTTATATTTCTCAGCTACTTCCGTGGTTTTAATATCGTCATTTTCATTTCTTAATAATATATCTAATGCAAAATGTTCAATATCATTAAAATCTACTATATTCTTATTTCTTTTTCTTTTTGAAAATTCTTCTCCAAATTCTAATATTATATTTTGTAACTTAAGTAAGATATGATACATGTCCACTATATCCTGATTAGCTTCTTTTGAATTACTGATTAATATTTTATTTAATTTATTAGAAAATTTCTTTTTTATATCATCTCTCACCATTTTTGCCTGATCTTTTATTTCTGAATCTATTTTTTGTCTTGGCCATGTTGCAAATACAAGATTTACATATATTTCATAAGCTTTATCCCAACTATCTAAATTATCTTTTAATAGATTTAATTTATCGATATCATCACATATGGTTTGAGTATATTTTTCTAGATCTGGATTCTTGGTTAGAATCTTCTCTTGATCTTCTAATGTATGTATATCGTCTATGATTTCTTCTTGTACTTCTTTAAGTAATATCTTTCCCCATGGATTTTTGCCAAAATCTTCTTCTACGTTTTTTATCTTGAACATATCAATTTTGTCTTTTAGCCATTTATTGGGAAACGGATTGCTTTGGATATAGGTATATATTTTTAATATCAAATCCTTTAATGGTGTATCATCTCGATAACTTGTATATGTATTGATTAACTCTGTAAAATCTTCTTCTTCACTTTCATACCTTTCTTCAAACATATCTTCTAATACTTCTTGTTTTAATAATTCTATTTCTGTTGTATCAGCAATTCTAAAATTAGGAGATACATTTTCCAATTCATAAAAATGATTTCTTACCACATCTAAACAAAAAGCATCTATTGTACAAATACTTGCTTTGTTCAGCAATGTAATTTGTCTTTGTAAATTTTCGTTTTCTGGATCTTCATCTAATTTTTTATAAATTGCTTCTAATACCCTTTCTCTCATTTCTGCCGCGGCCGCATTTGTAAAGGTAACGACTAATAATCTGTCAATATCTATCTTTTCATTAATAATTTTATTAATAATTCTTTCAACTAATACAGCCGTTTTACCACTTCCTGCTGCGGCTGCAACTAAAATATTTGAACCTTTTTCGTGAATTGCTTGCAATTGTTCTTTTGTCCACTTAACTTCTGCCATATCTTTTCTCCTATTTATTATTTTTTTAAATTATATCATTCGTTTTATAGAATTACAATAATAAAAATCACATATAATAGGACCATCTGGAACCTTATACGTGATTTTCTAATTTCGTCATTAAATCCTGCAATGCTAATCTTCTATGACTGATTTTATTCTTTTCTTCTTTGGATAATTCTGCATATGTTCTGCCATCTTCTAGCTCAAAGATTTCATCAAAACCAAACCCATTATCTCCTCTAGGCTTTTCTGCAATTCTTCCTCGTATCTCTCCTTTTCCAACTATATAAATTCCATTTTCATAATAGGTGATACAAGATATAACACTTGCCTTTCTTTGGTCTGTTGGTAATCCTTTCATTTTTTCTAAAATATATGTATTTCTTTCTTTTGCTGTTGCGTTTTCTCCTAGAAATCTAGCTGTATGGACACCTGGCCAACCATTATATATATCGATACATAAACCACTATCATCTGCTATACAAGGCATATGTAGTATTTCTGATATTTCTTGTGCTTTTTTTAAAGAATTTCCCTCAAATGTCTCTTTATCTTCTTCCACTTCTACTTTGCAATTGATATCTTTTAAAGATAATAGTTGATATCCTGTTAATATGTCTTTTATTTCTTTTAATTTTCCCATATTATTGGTAGCTACAACAACTTTTTTCATCTTTTATCTTTCACTTTCTTCTTTTTCTTTTTTATGATATTTTAATACTTCATCAATATCTTCTCTTTTATTAAGTGCTTTACAAATATCTTTTACACTGCTTTCTGTTCCATCATATTTATTATCTATATATTCTAATATTTCTCTAAATCTTGTTCTTTCTATTCTATCTTTTTCTGAAATCATACATAAATGTCTTTGTTTTCTAACTTCTTCCAAATATGTAGCTATCTCTCCTAATCGTTTACTCACTTCTTCACTTTTTTGACTTTTTTGATTTGTTGCTCTATAGGATAAAATTTTTATATATGATGTTAACGCTGCATATTTTCTTTCTGGGCTTTGTTCTTCCATTTTCATTTTCTCTCCTTTTATGTCATAATATAACAGATTTTCTATATTTTTTCAAGTTTTATGCCAATCTTTATATAACTTTATTTACAATCATATATAACATATTCCTGGCAACAAAAAAGACAGAAATCTATTTTGATTTTTCTGTCTTTTATTTTTATCTTCTATTATTTTATTTTTGGATATCTATATAAAAGATATGAACCTGCTATTAATACAATTAAGATAACTGCTGCTACTATGATTCCTGTTTTTACACCTGCATTTGGTAATCTAGTTGCTGTTGTTACATTACCTGTCGTATTTCCTCTGATACTATTTGTACTTGAATTTCCTGAATTATTTGTTGTATTTGCAGTATTTTGGGTTGCTGCACTATTTCCTGCTGTATTTGTATCACCTTGTGGTTCTTCACTCTCAGCAACACTAAAATTTAAAGTAATATCTGGGCTTGTTGGTTCAGCACTTGAACCATTTGCCGTTTTTAGATCTGTAAATTTAACGGTTGTGCTTCCTGTCGCATTTTCACTTACCTTTAATTGCAAAATTGCAAATTGTCCATCTCCTGTTAATAAAGTACCACCTAAAGTAAACTTACCATTTCCTTCATTCATTGTCCATGAACCTTGTGATGCAGTAACACTTTCAAAGAAATCAGAATCATATCCGATAGTTCCTTGCATTTCATTAGCTCCTGTACCTGCATCTACTACATCTGCTAAAGCTACAACTATATTCACTGTATCTCCAGGATTTACTTGTGTTTTATTAGGTGTCATTGTTACTCTTGCTGAGTATTCTGCTTTTACCATTGTTGGTAACATCCCAATTATCATAATAGCGATTAAAATTACAAATATTGTTTTTAATTTCATTTTGTTTTTCCTCCTTAGTCTTCCATTTTTACAACTTTTAGTATACTCGTGTATTTTTTTAAATTATATCACATTTATATTTTTTGTAAATGCACTTTATTTTCTACAACTTTTTGTTTGTTTCTTAAATCCCAGTGTTTTCTAGAGGTTCGCCAATTTTATTGTTTTATTTCTTTTTTTTGACATTTTTTTTACATTTTTGTTACAAGTGTATTGCATAATTCTATGTTTTTAATGTACTACTTACAAGTTCTTGTTCGTTGACATAATGGTTTTTTGTGTGTTATAATATTTATATTAATCAAAGGAGGATAAGTAAAATGGAAAAAGGACATACTAAGCGGTTTGTAGATAAAGATGGGTATACAAATATTATTCATGAGTCACCAAACTCAAAAATGATAATAAAATACAAGGGAAATTCTATATTATACTGGTACAATTCTAAACTCATCTATTCTGGCAATTATACAGAATACACGCGGAAAGCCAGCATTAATCTTGATGCAGAATTAGAAAAACTAGATAAATCCCTTGATCAGCTAGATAAACAACTAGATGATTTTGACACCATCTTTGACAGTAACCTTCCCGTCCCACAGCCAATGGGCAATGTTGATCTTTTCAAGCTTGGAAATCAACTTAATTCACAGACTTCTTTTTCACAATCTAACACTAAATCTAATCATCGCAATAATAAGGACGACTGGAAATGTTGCTTGGGCTGTGTAGTCTTTTTTATTGCGTTCTTCATAGTATTATGTGTTATACTATATGCTATGGGAAACTTAGGAGGAGAGCTAATCTCTTTTTTAACAGACTTGTTTTAAATCAATAGGGTTCAGCCTGCTTAAGGTTGAACCCTATTGATTTTATTTTCAAAATCTAAAACTGCATATTTGTATATTAATTGAAGAATACTGAATTTTATGGTATAATTATACTATCAAAATGAATAGGAGGTTCCTTATATGAATATTTACACAAAAACACGGTCAGCAACCAGTGAACCGGAGAATGTCAACATTGATGATCATTCTCTTACACCTCCCACAAGGGATGAGATTGTTAAGCAACTTGAAGAACATTTTGCTAAGCACACCATGGATGTGGTAACTCCCGAAGATATTTCCAAAATTGCCGATGAAGTTAATCGTGCTTTTGAGTTTCTTCGAGATAAACCATATGGAGGATTTGCAAAATATAAGCCCCAGAAACCTTATCTGTCAATAAGAATGTACCATGATGATTGGTCATTACATCACAGAGAAAAATATCCTAGTGATTATTCGCCATTGCAAATTAGTTCCATTCAGTGCTCAACGGTGAGGTTTTCAATGACTATTGTATCTTATCTTAAGTGGATTTCATTGGCTTATGTAAGCAAAGAATGCTTATTTTAAGTCGTATTAAGGAAAAATGCCTGCTTAAAAAGCAGGCTTTTCTCTTTTTTTAACGCAAAAAAATAGACTTATCAAAAAATTTAATTTTTGATAAGTCTATGGTGCAGATGGCCGGAATCGAACCGGCACGGTTTATTCAACCGCAGGATTTTAAGAATAATGGAGTGTTTAACAGTTATTGTTACTTAACATCAGTAAATAGCTTTTACTTTAAGTGTTTTTAATACTTTTAAATTAAAAGTTAGTATTATAAATAGTTACGAAATATTACTAAAAATAAAATAAAGTGTTAGGAAAATGTTAGGAAAGCATTAGGAAAAATTTTAGCTTACCATTGACAATAGATAAGTTACTTTGTTTTATAAGAAAAATACCTTAAAATCGATTTTGAGGCAAAATTGAATAGGAATAATACAAGTTATTAGGCTACTTATAGTTTTAAAGTTATGAGTGGTCTTTTTTGTTGTCCAAAAGAGAAATGCAACACCTCTTAAAAAGTGTTTGGTGTGATGAGCCGATGCTATAAAGTTCATTCGCATTTGTATAAGCAGTCTAATTATACAAAGTGCGTGAGTGAGATTTTAGAACACAGACTCACAATAATAAAAGAGTATTCGGTGGCAAAACTTGGTGTAGATTTGTAATTGTAAAAAGTTTGGACAAGTATGAACAAAGGTATTATATATACCAGCAATTATAGTAGCAATGCTACTTACTAGGCTACCTATGAAACGAGGCGAACGACCGACGGTTTCAGCTTATATAGGTGTAATAATTCTATTTTTAACAATGGGATTATTACACCTAATTCACTTTAGCTCACTCTCTCTGGTTTCTAATTATATTTGCTAAAGTGAATTCATAAAAATTGCGATAAGCAAATTTTTATGAAAAACCTAAAAATGCAGTCAAGCAATTTTAGGTTTTGGGGTGTGGGTTATAAACCCTGCCACACAGACAAACTTGTTTGTCTAGTGTGTTAGACATTGAAACAATATCTAAAGCAAAGAAGGAGGTGCATGGAGATATGAGTTACGCTATTGTAAGAAATGAAAAATTAACACGAGCAGAAGTAAATGGAAAAGGAACACACAATGATAGAAAAGCAAAAAATCATTCTAATAAGGATATTGATCCATCAAAAACACATTTAAATTATTACATTAAGAAAAATGAATTAACATACACAAAAGAATTTGATAAATATATGAAAGAAAATAATTTACAAGGTCATCTAAGAAGTAATAGTATAATAATGTGCCAAATGGTATTTACATCAGACCAAGAGTTTTTTGATAGGATAGGGGAAGAAGAAACTAAAAGATATTTTAATGAATGTTATAAATTTATTTGTAATTATAAAAATCTTGGAGAAAAGAATATAATATCAGCAGTAGTACATTTAGACGAAGGAGCACCACACATGCACTTAATGTTTGTTCCTGTTGTTCATACAAAAGACAAAGGAGGTAACGATATTGATAAAATATGCAGCAGAGATTTTTGGAAAGGTAGAGATAGTTATAGAAAATTACAAGATGCTTACTTTAATCATATAAAATCAAAAGGATTTGATTTAGAAAGAGGAATGTTTGTAGAAGATACTAATAGAAAGCATTATACTGTAGAAGAATATAAAAAAATTACAAATTATCAAAATACCAAGAAAATTTTAAATGAAATAAAATTAGAATTACCAGATACTCCAGATATTACTGAGATTAAAGTAAATAGATTATGAAAGAAAAGAGATGAAAGAATACTTGAAGAAATCATAAAACCTAAAGATGAATTAATTAAAGAATTATACAAAGATAATTTATCATTGCATAAAGAATTATCGAAACAATCTAAAATGGTTGATGAGGCAGAAAAATACCAAAATGAAAGAGATAAAATACTTGCAGATAATGAAGGACTACACAATACAGTAAAATATTTAGAAAAAGAGTATAAAGAAAAATCTTTTGAATTAGAGTATAAATATCACAACAAAATTCATAAGTTAGAAAAAGAGAATAACCATTTATATAAAATAATAGACAAGTTTTGGAACACTCTTGAAAAGTTTATTTCTTGGATTAGCAAAAAATTTGCAATTAGTGAAGAAGATAATTTAATTAGAGATTTTCAAAAAGAAACAAATACTTTTATAGATCCAGAAAAACAAATTAAACACGAAGAAAGAGAAAAAGAGTGGGAGTTAGAAAGATAAAAGAAATAAAAAAATCCTTGTAAAACTTGAAAAAGTAATTACAAGGATTTTTAAAAATGTATAAAGTTTATTGCCAATTTAATATTGGAAAACTATTATTTACATTATTAGTATCTTCCTCAAATGCTCCCTGTCCATTAACAACGCTTAACACACTTGGAAATTTATCAATACTATCTAACTGCATAACTCCTGTAGAATCACCATTTCCTACACCAACATTATAAGTTCCAGCTAAATAATAGCAATTATTAAATTTTATTAAGTTAGAATAATTACTACCAACTATACTTCCTATTCCTTGAATACTAGAAACATTTAAATATTTTGCATTAATATTTCCTGTATTATAAGCATTAATTATTTGTATATTTCTGTTTGGATTTCCACCGTTTATTCCACCTGCATAAATTTCTAAGTTCTTTTCACTTTCTATTGTTATTTTGCCAATATTAAATACATTATTAATTATTGCATCTTGTGCTAAGTTTCCTGTAATTCCACCCATATATAATCTTTCTGCATTTCCTACAATTTCACCAGAATTATAACAATACTGCAAGTTATTAGTTGATGAAGTTCCTATAATTCCTCCTATATAAACCCTATCTTCATCTCTTTTTATGTTACTGCTTGCTTCTATTTTTGCATTATTATAACAATTCTCTATTGTCCCATCATTATATTGCATACCACAAATTCCTCCGCCAGAAACACCATTATTTCCTCCTTCAAGTACTATATTTCCTTTATTATAACATTTATTTATATTTATTTCTCCTTGTCCTACTATTCCTCCACAATTAAGATTAGCAACCCCAACTTCTTCTTGAATATTTGTAGCGTTTATATTTGCTAAATTGTAACAATTTTCAATATTAGCTTTTTCTTGCATTACTCCACATATTCCACCAACAGGCATCCAAGAACTTCCTGTTAAATTTATGATTCCTGTAACATAACAATTATATATATTATTATAACTTTTTCCTGCTATTCCTCCAACAGCTGTTCCTAATCCTTGTACTGTTATACTAGTATTTACTAATCCCAAATTTCTAACTTCTCCATAGCAAGCTGAAAATAATCCTGCTCTTACACTTTCATCACTATCTATATTTATATACATTGAGCATATTGCGTTATTATTTCCGTCAAAAGTACCATAAAAATATTTTGTTCCAGTTGTTGATAATTCTCCTATTGGTTGAAAGCCACTACCTGATGTCAATGCTTGTTTTAATGGTCCCGAATAACCATATTTTTCATAATCTGTACTATTGGAATCTACATATGATTTATTTGATGAAAAATCTAAGTTTGTTCCTAATTTTACTGTTTTCCCACTATAATTATTTCCACTTGTTACATCATGAGAAAAAAATATTAAATCTTCTATACTATTTATTACAAAAGTATTAGCATCTTCTTGCTCTAACTGTCCTGGTTTTTTATCATCTACTTGAACAATTGGAACATCTTTTCCCATTATTATTGCTTCCAATCGTGCCAAGTCCATCTCTTCTTGTTTTGCTGCATTCTCTGTTTCATTCTTTGCTATTTGTGCTTGAGTTAGTATTCCATTTTGTCCTGTTAGCATGGCAATTGATACACCAGCTAATATTAAAAGCACAATGATAGTTATGACAAGGGCAATAAGAGTGATACCTCGTTTATCATACTTTAAACATTCTTCTAACTTTTTCATTTCATCAATTCCTTTCTTTTGTGTTTAGATTTTTATTTCAAAAATATTTCAAAATTATTATAGCAATATGAATTTATTTTTGTCAAGTAATTGGTGAATAATTCACGAATCACTTTGTTAATTAATTCAAGTAACATTGTTATACTGTCACTAAAGGAGTGCATATAAAATGAAGGAAACTGTTGAAAAAAGAAAAGTTTTACAAATTATTGGAAATAATATAAAAACACTTAGATTATCAAAAGATATGACTCAAGAACAAATGGCAGAAAAATTAGACCATTCTGTCAATTTTGTTAGTTTAATAGAACTTGGAAAATCAGGAATGAGTGTAACCACAATGCTTGATATATGCAATATATTAGATGTGGATGTTAATTGTATTTTTAAAGGTTTACTTGATTACAGAATGAAAGATAGAGATTTAAAATTAATGGATAATATTTTAAGTTTATCAAATGATGATAGGGAAATAGTTGAAAAATTAGTTGAACATTTAATAAATAAAAATAATAAATAAATTTATTTTTGGTTTATTAATATTATTATCACATAAAATAGAATATAACTTTTAGAATATAAAAAATTTGTAATTCTTAGTAAAAATCTCACATTTTTGCATTTTTTTGACTTTCAAAACATAAAAAAATTATTGACATATACTAAAAATGGTGCTATAATAATATTAGCTTAAGCGAAGAGAGAGTTCGTAAGGACACTTGTACACAGATGTGTTGACCACACATCTTTTTTTATGTCAAAAAACATAAAAAAAGACGGTTGACCAGACCGTCTTTGACTAGATTGTGCTAGTCCTGAGAGTTCTGACTATCCTCTTGATTATCATTACTAAGTAATAATAATACAATTAGACGCCAAATTAGTTCATAAGATGACACTATGTACACCTCCTTTCATAAAGATTTCCTTTATGAAAAGGATGCTCTTATTATACTTTATTTTTCTTTCAAAAACAATATCAACTTACAATTTATTCCTTTTTTTAGTAAGTTTTTTACTTTTTATTTTTTTTATTCCAATTATTTTTTTGCAATTGATATTAATATTACTATTATCAACTAATGGAGATAATACATTTTTTGAAAAATTGTTAAGCATATCTGTTATTGGTATGCTTGGCATTGATGTCATTAGATTAAAAGCTTTATGCATCATATCTAACATATTCTTACCAAATGCTGTTAAACTTTCTTGTAATGTTGCTAATGCTTTATGTAATTCATCTCTTGCGTATTGTGCGTTTAATTCTTGAAAATTTATATTCATTACAATTTTTAAAGCTTTATTTATTTGCTTATTTAAATTTTTTAATAAGTTTAAACATTTTTCATAATGTTCTTTTCTAAAAAATTTACAATGGGCAACTCTATTTCGTAATTTTCTTAGTTGATCTATGGAATCTTCAATATTAGGGATTTCTCCAATTTGTGGTAAGAATAATCTATCCCAATCAGATTTTGGTCTGATATTATCTATACAATCAATTAATTCCTTTGAGGATAATTTATTAGCATCTATTTTTCTCATTAAAGCTATTTTATCTTTTTCATCATCTAATAACCATTTTGGAGTAAATAAAAGTTCCATTATATCATTATAACTCAATTCATATAATGATTGTTTAAGTTGCTCAACATCTTTTGAATCAATTGCTATTGATCTATCTAATCTTTTTACTTTTAATTTTAATTCATCACTAAAATTTCTATTGTAATAGTTTATCCCATACGAAAATGTATAGATATCAAATATAAGTTCTTTTAACTTTCGCTCAAAATTATTTAATTTTCTATATATTTTATTGCAATAAAATTCTGAAATACAATCATACGAAGTAATTACAATATAATTATCTCCCATAATCTTATTGATTTTTTTATCAACAAATTCCATAGCTGGTATATTATTTCTTTTTGTAGATATACTTAAATATGAAAGTTCATGCTTTTCATATTGTTTTATACTAAAAATTATTTCTGATTTATTAAAAATAAATCTACCATCCCAATTACTTCTTAAAATTTCTTCATCCTCATTACTTGTTTTATTTACTTCAACTTCTTCAAAATTGTTTTTGATTAACTTTAATGGCGATGAAGGAATTACAATAACACTTTCATCTTTGTTTTTGCTCTTTTTAATTATTTCTTTTTTTAAAAGTATATATTCCATTTTCATAACAGTTCTAGCTCCATTTGATAAATTTTCTATAAACTTTATATTTTTTAGCATATCTTATATTTTTTGTAATTCTTTTCCTAATTTTTCTTGTCTATCCTTTTTTTCCTTTAATTCTAATTTTTCGATTAAAATTTCTTCAATCGCCATTCGCAATGGAATAAATAATTGGCCACATTCATCTTCAGATAAATTGTGTATTCCATTACTAACTTTAGAATATACTTGATTATATCCATTATCAAATATTATTGAAGGTAAGAACTCTTTTAGTTTATTCAATTTATCTTCCATTTTAAGTCTTTTAAAATCATCTTTAGTTATTTCTAATTCATCTTGATTTTGCTCAAAACAATCTAATAATAATTTCTCAAATATTCTTCTTAAATATGTCATTGCACCAATATTGCTATTAAAACTATTTAAAGAACAAGCCTTTTTATAATATGATGCATATTCTTTTCCTAATTCCTTAAGAAAGGATTTATTATTTATTTCTTCGTTCATATCATAAATTGATGGTGATTGTCCGACCTTCATAATAGTGTTTTCATCGATAATTTTAAACAATATTATTAAATTATGACCGCAATCAGCTTTAGCAATAAAATAAAAATATTCATTTTCATTCATAAGTTTTGAATATAAAACTGAAGTATTATTAAAAAAATTAGGACTACTTTCCAGATAATAGTAATTTATGCCAGTTGTTGCAAAAGTATATATTCTTCTTTTTTTGCATTCATCACAATACAATTCTATTTTTGTATTATCAATTGGGAAACTTGTTAATATTGATTTTGGCATATCTTTAATTTTCTTATATAGTGGTGTTAAAATCAATTTTTCTGTTATAAATTCATTATATTTTCCATCCAATCCATTAGTAAAATCAAATTTATCAAAATTTATTAATCCATTCATTTTTATTTCTATCCTCCTTTTCAATTCTGCCACTATTAGTGGCAGAATTAGTATTATTTATTTTGAACTAACCAATTATAAACTTCATTTTCAGTAAGTTTGCCTTTTTTGGTTTTGCTTATTTTATCTTTAGCTTCTTTTTTCCATTGTGCAAATTCTTTTTGAATATCTTTACTTTCCTTGTTTCTATATGCAGTCATAAACTTTTGTTGATAAATTCTTCTATAAAGGGCTTGTACTTTGTTATTCTCTAAATTCTTTCTGTATTGTTCTCCTGCACCTTTTTCTCTACAAGTAGGACTTTTATCTACATTTGCTAAATCACAATATATTTCACTTTGTCTATATGTTGGTATAAAATATCTACCACAATTTAAGCAAGTTTTAATTTGTAAGTTTTCATGCCTTACAATCTGATCTAATACAATAAAACATATACTCGTTAAATTACTACTTGTATAGACATTGTGTAACTCTAGTTCTTGATTTTTATTATCTATTTCTTTTATTAATTTATTTAAAGTATCATTATGATATTTATTATGTATGTCTATATAATTATCTGTTATAATATCAATTCCTTGTGAATATGTATAGAAATCATTATCTTTTATTGTATAAGCAATAAACTTTGATAATTTATTTTCTTCTTTCAAATCTTCATTTCCATTTAAATTATAAACGAAATCTACACATTTTTTAAAGTTTTCTTGCCATTCTATAAGTTTATCGCTACTAGTGTCATATATGTCTTTTATAATCTTTCTAAATTCAATATCATCAATAAATTCATTATTTTTAGTATATTGATATGGGGCATATTCTTTTATTAATTCATATCCATAAGCATAGAAAAAAGTATTATATGCTGTTTCATAAGTAGTAAAATCAGCATTTAAAAAATTTATTAAAATAGCTCCAATATTTTCTACATAGTGAATATATATAGTAGAAGGTTGTCTTGCTATTTCTTTTTTCTTATTTAATTTTGTTTTAGATATATCTTTTTCTAATTCTAGGCATAATCTTGTTTCAACATTTTTATCAATTCTTTTTCTATTTACATTATATAAGTATAATGGCGTTGCATAATATTCTTCTTTTTCTTCAAAATTAAACCATAAGTAGAAGCCATCTTCAATAGCTCCGTGAGGTAATTCTTTCATAAATATATCCTCCTAAAATTTATTTTGTAAAAAATATTAAAAATATTTTTAAAATGTGTTGACAAATAAAAATTACAATAGTATAATAACAATATCAAACAACATTTTAAAATGTGTTTACAATATAATTGTACTACGAACTATAAATGTTGTCAAGCGTTAATAAAAGTTTCTTAAATTTAGTTATTAAGAATGACTAATAACCTTTTTATGTTTAAAATCTTGCAAACAAAAAGTCAACCAAATTGAAAGGGAGGTATGTTAAGGTTGGATAATAAAAAAGACATTTTAGATTTGTACTATAATAAACATCTGAAACAAAAAGATATTGCAACAATGCTTTGTGTTAGTAAACAATATGTTTCAAAAATAGTTAATGCTGATGTTAGAAGTAAAAAAGAAAAACAAACTCGCAAAGAGAATAATGCTAAAAAGCGACAAGACTATTTGAAAGAATATTTTAAAAATTATGATAGACCAAAGAAAGAGGATAATTATTATGAACAACTAAAGGCATTACAATACAAAGATTCATTAGAATTATCATATTTTAGTGGCAATATAAATGATTATGCTTTTGCAAAATACAACCCTAGTATTTATCACAGAGATAAAAACGGAAATCTAAAGCTTAATAAAGGTATAAAAGTTGGTAGTGATGTTCCAAAGACTATAAATATGAACATTCATATACCAACACAAAAATACAAATATAGATGTTATAATATGTAAAAAAAGGATTTACTTGAATAGTAGGTCTTTTTTATTTTGTAAATTTTTAAGGAAGGAGGACTATCAATATGGGGAATATCAAAGAAGATCATGGATTAATGTTTACTTCATATCCAGATTTAGTAAATATCAATCAATTAAAAGAAATGCTTGGAATTGGTATAAATCTTGCTTATAGATTAGTAAGAAATAAAACTATTCCATCTGTTAAAGTTGGTAGAGAATATAAAATACCCAAAAGAAATGTTATTTATTATTTAACAAATCAAAATTAAGCTATTATCAATTAATTTAAAGTAACTAGTCTTAAATTTGCTTATATGCTATGATGAAAAAGTCAATGGTAAGCTAAATTTAAACTGTTATTTGGAAAGGAGTTTGCGTATGATAACAGGTAGCGTACAAATTAATAAAGGTTACTATTTTTTAGTATTCAATATGTATAATGAATATGGAAAAAGAAAACCTGAATGGCATTCTACTGGCTTGAAAGTAGATAATAACGAAAGAAAAAATAATCAAAATAGAAAACAAGCAGAAAAAATGCTAAAAGAAGAATTAGTAAGGATAAATGCTGAAAATAGTTTTAGTAATAAAATGAATACTATTGCTAAAAAATCTAAATATTCAAATATGCTCTTTTGTGATTATATGCTAGAGTGGTTAGCAAATATAAAACCTAAAGTAGCACAATCTACTTATATTGGATATGAACAAGTTATTAAAGGAAGATTATATCCTTATTTTAAAAATAAGAGAATAAAACTAATAGATTTAAGACCAAAAGACATACAAGATTTTATAAACTATTTATATAGTCAAAAATTAAAAGGAACAACAATAGCACATTATACTGCAAATATGAATACTGCATTTAAAGAAGCTGTTATTGCTGAAATAATACCTTCTAATCCTATGGACAGAATAGAAAGAGTAAAGAAAGAAGAATATATACCAGATTTCTATAGTGATGAGGAGCTTATAGATTTAATTGAGGTAGTAAAAACTCAAAAACTAGAATTGCCACTTACTTTAGGTATTATATATGGTCTAAGGAGAGAAGAAATTTTAGGATTAACTTGGGAAGCACTAGACTTTAATAATAAAAGTATTACTATTAGAAAAACAGTTGGTAGAGGAAAGTATGATGGTGTTACTCAATTTCTTATTAAGGATATTCCTAAAAACAAATCAAGTTATAGAACTTTACCTATGTTTGACTTTATTGTTGATTTATTGAAGAAATATAAAGAAAAGTATAAACAAAATGAAAAAATCTTTGGGAATACTTATATAAAAGATTATAAAAATTTTATTTGTTTAATGGATAATGGAGAGTTAGTAAAACCAGACTATGTAGATAGAACTTTTAGTAACATATTAAAAACGAATGGATTTAGACATATTAGGTTACATGATTTAAGGCATTCTTGTGCAACATTACTTTTAAGAAATGGTGTTCCACTTTCTGAAATTCAAAAATGGCTAGGTCATTCAAATATTATCACTACTCAAAGATATTCTCATTTAGATCAGAACGATAAAACAATACCAGCAAATATGATTGAAACAAAATTTAATATGTCATTTAAATCAAATGACAATAAAAAAGAACAATTACCTAATGCGACTAGATAACTGTTCAAAGAAACATATTTCAAAACATTTTCTTAAGCACCGCAAAATTTGAAAAGTGTTAGGAAAAATGTTAGGAAAATCTGCATTTTTAAAATTAAAACACCAAGTTTGAATCTTCCGAAACACTTGGTGTTCTAATGGTGCAGATGGCCGGAATCGAACCGGCACGGTTTATTCAACCGCAGGATTTTAAGTCCTGTGCGTCTACCAGTTCCGCCACATCTGCATATTTAAAACTGGTTTAACTTGACGACAATAGTTATTATAATATTTGTTCTATTTTTTGTCAATAGATTTTATAATTTTTTTCAAATTTCTTATCAAATTTTAAGAAGCCTAGAATAATATAGGCTTCTCCATCTCTTAATTATTATCTGTACCGGTTCCTTCAAAAGGTATAAATTTGTTTACTACGCTTTCTGTTGAAACATCATCTGCCCTAAACATCATGAAAGATGTATTAATCTTACTTTCTACTAATTGTTCAACTTCTTCTTGTGTAGCATGTTCTGCTAAAACTAATTCACTAACTAAAATTTGTTTAGCATTATTTAACATTTTTTTCTCCCCTGTTGAAAGTCCTTTTTCCTTTTGTTTAAAGCTTAAATTTCTAACAACATCAGCTATTTCATAAATATCTCCGCTCTTCATTTTTTCCATGTTGTCTCTATAACGTTTATTCCAATTTTTATCCATAGCTGTTTCGTCTTGTTCTAAAACTCCAAATACCTTATCTGCTGATTCTTTATTAATTATATTTCTAACCCCAACTTCTTCTGCTTTTGCAATTGGTATCATTACTTTAACCTCACCTGGCATTTTTAAAATATAATAAGACTGTTTTTGTCCTAAAATATCTTTTTCTTCTATTGCATCTATTGTTCCTGCCCCGTGCATTGGGTATACAATTTTGTCTCCTACATTGAACATGTAAGTCACTCCTTTCAGCATTTTAATTTATTTGGCAGAAAAAATATAATAAAGTTATGTAAATACCTTTAAATAACTTTATTGGATTTTTTAACCATATCCATTATACAACAAAAAGCGGTAAAAGTCAAAGCCATTACCGTGATTTTTTATGTATATTTTGGCTGTATTCCTTACCGCTCTAAGAGTAATTTTTTTTGCATATTTTTAAAACTTATTTTGTCGTTGAACCAAATCCTCCAAGCCTTTCTCCTTCTGCTGCATCATCATCTGTTACTAAATATTTTTGGAATATGGCTTGTCCAATTGCCTCTCCTTTTTTTATAACAACATCTTCTTCTTTTATATTATAAAATGCAAACATAAAATGTCCGTCATTATCAGGATTTCCATAATAATCTTTGTCTATTACACCTACACTATTGGCCATAATTAATCCTTTCTTTTTAGGATTAGAACTACGATTATATAATAATAACATTTCATCATCTTGCATATATGCTTTTAATCCTGTTTTTACTAATGTTGGATTCATTCCCTTTTTAAAACTTGGTATAATTGTATCTTCTGCTGCTTCTATATCATATCCCGCACTATATTTTGTTTTTCTAATAGGAAGATGAATATTTTTATCTTCAAATCCTTTTGCTATTTCAAATCCTCTTTTTCTTTCCATTTTTTTCCTCCTTATATTTTATGATTTTATCTTTTGTATTTTTTCATACTCTTTTATAAATGTCAAGTCTGTTTTATCGTTTTAGAAAAAAATAAAAACAAAACAGACCGCTATTTTACGGTCTGTTATTTATTTATTATCCTCTTGATTCTACTATCAACTTTATACCTGTTCTGTCTTCTCCTTCTACTTCAACTTCTGCAAAAGCAGGTATACATACTAAGTCCACACCAGATGGTGCTACAAAGCCTCTTGCTATTGCAACAGCTTTTACCGCTTGATTTAATGCTCCCGCTCCAATTGCTTGCATTTCTGCCTTATTTGATTCTTTTACTAATCCTGCAATAGCTCCTGCTACTGAATTTGGATTTGATTTTGATGAAATTTTTAAAACTTCCATTTTCTTTTGCCTCCTATAATTTTTATTTTTTTGTTGCAACTTTTACATTTTGTATTTTACAATATCTGGAAATTTCTGTAAAGTATTTTTTATAAAAATCTATAGGTTTTCATCGCAATAATTTTTCTAATTCGACATTTTTCACATATTGATTCTATGTATATTTGTTACTTTATTGGTATTCTCATCTATATCAAAAATAACGCCATTTAGCATACCTTCTCCTGATGCTACTTTATATCTTTCTGGTAACGCTGTTTCAAATCTTTTGATGGCAACTGATACATCCATTCCAAGTGCCGAATTTTTTGTTCCTGTCATACCTATATCACTAATATATGCTGTTCCTTTGGGTAATATTCTCTCATCTGCCGTTTGTACATGTGTATGTGTTCCAAAAACAGCTGTAACCATACCATCTAAATAATACCCCATTGTTATTTTTTCTCCTGTTGCTTCTGCATGAAAATCCACAATAATGATATCCACTTTATCTTTTATTTTTCTAATAATATCTTTGACAATTAAAAATGGATTTTCTGATAATATATTTATATATACTCTTCCTATTAAATTTATAACAGCTATTTTTTTATTTTTGCATGTGTATATACCATATCCTTTTCCTACCACACCTTTTGGATAATTAGCTGGTCTAATTAATTTTGGATGATCAATAAATTTAAATATATCTTTTTTTCCCCAGGTATGATTTCCCATTGTTACCACATCAACATTTTGCGATATAATATCATTAAAGTTTTTTTCTGTAATTCCCATTCCTTCTGCTGCATTTTCTCCATTTACAATAACAAAATCTATTTCTTCTTTTTGTCGTATTTGATATAACTTATTTTTTAACTCTTTTATCCCTGTCTCTCCTATAATATCCCCAATCGCTAAAATTTTCAAACCTATTCCTTCTTTCTTTATGATTCCTATAGTAATATGATACTATATTTTTTAAGGATTCGCAAGAGCATGTATAACATATATCTATTGCTTTTGAATTGATTTTATGTTAATATATTAGATATGTAACTGTATTCATATCTAGTCATAGAATAAACAGGAGGAAAATCTATGAACGAAAATGAATTGTTAGTTTTTGTGAAAGTGGATTTATTTCTTCACGAAGACGGATTCACAAAATTACGGGAGCTAATTCCCCAAATTGAACCAGTGCCATATAGCATTATTGAAGAAACTGATGACGGCGACGGTAATTTAATTGTAAAGCCAATTATCGGAGACTTATCCAATGTCTATGCTATTGCACATGTCTTAAAGGATAGTCATTTGCTCATTTCTTTAAAGAATTTAAAGCTTTTACTATCCATGGACTAAACGCAAATCCTCAAGCGTAAAAAAAGGAACCCAGCTTAAAAACTGGGTTCCTTTTTCTTAGAATCTCTATAGATTCGATTATTTTTATTTTGCATAATCAACTGTTCTTGTTTCTCTAATAACATTAACTTTGATTTGTCCTGGATAATCCATTTCACTTTCAATTTTCTTAGCTACATCTCTTGCTAAAATTGTCATCTGATCATCATTAATTTTTTCTGGTTTTACCATTACTCTAATCTCACGACCAGCTTGTATAGCAAAAGATTTTTCAACGCCATCAAATGAATCTGCAATCTCCTCAAGGTTTTGTAATCTTTTAATATATGCTTCTAGTGTTTCTCTTCTAGCACCTGGCCTTGATGCAGATATTGCATCTGCTGCTTGTACTAAAACAGCTTCTAATGTTTGTGGTTCAACATCACCATGATGTGCTTCTACTGCATTAATAACTAATGGATTTTCTTTGTATTTTTTCAATACTTCCACACCAATTTCTACATGTGTTCCCTCCATATCATGGTCTAATGCCTTTCCTATATCATGTAATACCCCAGCTCTTCTAGCACGTTTTGCATCTAATCCTAATTCTTCTGCCATAATTCTTGCTAAATTTGACACTTCAATTGAATGGTTTAATACATTTTGTCCATAACTTGTTCTGTATTTTAGTTTACCTATCAATTTAACAATATCTGGATGTAATCCAATAACACCTGTTTCTAATACAGCTCTTTCTCCTTCTTCTTTGATGGTAGCATCTAATTCTTCTTTTGCCTTTTCAACCATTTCTTCAATCTTTGCTGGATGTATTCTTCCATCATCAATTAATTTTTCCAAAGCAATTCTTGCTACTTCTCTTCTTAATGGATCAAATCCTGATAATACGACAGCTTCTGGTGTATCATCGATTATTAAATCAATTCCTGTTAATGTTTCTAATGCTTTTATGTTTCTACCTTCTCTACCAATAATTCTTCCTTTCATATCATCATTTGGAAGTGGTACGATAGATACGGTTGTTTCTTGTGAATGATCTGCTGCACATTTTTGTACGGCATAACATAAAATTTCTTTAGCATTTTTGTTTGCATCTTCTTTTGCTTTTTGCTCCTTTTCTCTGATTAAAGCTGCTTTTTCTGCTGTAAGTTCTTTATCCATCTCTGCAAGCAATCTTTCTTTAGCTTCCTCCTTACTTAAAGATGCAATTTTTTGAAGTTCAACCATTTCTTGTTCATGCAAATTTTCTAATTCTTCTTTTTGTTTTTCAATATCTTGTCTTTCATTTTCTAATTCTTGTTCTTTTTTCTCAAAATTTTCTGCACGCCTTTCTAAATTTTCTTCTTTCTGAATTAGTCTTGCTTCTTGTTTTTGTATTTCGCCTCTTCTTTCTTTAATCTCTTGATCTAACTCTTTTCTATTATTCACAATTTCTTCTTTAGCTTTAAAAATCTCTTCTTTCTTTAGATTTTCTCCTTCTTTTTTCGCTAAATCAATTAATCTTTTTGCTTCATTTTCTGCCCCTTGAATTTTAGATTCTGCAACTTTTTTTCTGTATACCATTCCTACTAGAAACCCTATTGCAAGTGAGATTAAGACAGCGGCGACAATGATTACAATAGTCATAATCATACACCTCTTTCTTATTTAATTTTCAATGTTCGAAATAAATATATATGTTTTTTATTAAATATATTTTTTCCTACCCTATATATTTTATCTTTATTATTGTAAACTGTCAAGCATTTTGACATAAAAAGATATTCTTTACTAATTTATGTAAATTATGCTATAATAGATATATCAAATACGTGAGAGGTAAATTGAATGGATTTAATAGAAACCTATACATTACGATATGATTTTGGAGCATATACTTCAACTGTTGACACCTTATTAAATAAACTATTAACAAATAGTACAAATTATTTTGCAAAACAATTTAAGAATAATGAAATTAAAAATGTTACATCAGAATATACGAGCATGTTAGACTTCATTTCCTATACAGAGGAATATTTATATGCTAACAGGAATAATCCTAATTTTTATAATATATTACATTCCCTATCAGGCATTAATAGCATTTCTGTGCTACCTAAAAACAGAAGGGGGATTTATGGTCAAACACTCAATGACATACATGCTATATTAATCAATCCTGAACTTTCAGGAAGTAAAACTTTAACCTCTGCGGAAAGAACCAGATTATATACAGCTCATGAATTGGGGCATTATATAAATGGAAGTTGGTTACAATCTGTTATTACACATATAAATAACCAAATCCGTTCAGGGAAAATAAAAACAAGAGAAGATGCTCAATTATTTTATGATGGTTTTTCCTTACTCGATGAAGCAACTACTCAAGATAGAGCGGAAGATTTTGCCTATGCATTTGCAGGAAAGACAAGACCACCTATGGAATACTATAAAAATAGATTATTATTTGATGGTACGCCTTATAAAACGAATTTTGATTTTTATGGTGAACTACAAATGCCTGCTACTATGTTTGGAAGAACGCTTAGAGGTATTGGAAGTATAAATGATGATAGTGCTGCTTTAAATGCTCTTTCTCAAAGAGCTTTAAAATCTTCTTTTGTAGACGAGATTATGCAAGAATATACAAAAGATGGACAATTGTCAAATCTATTTCCAGAAATAAAAAATATGGGAATTCTTAAAAACGCATCTTATGCAACATTTGGTGGATATGATCAACAAGTATTGTCAAAATCCAAATCAGCACTCGTTGGATTCTCAAAATTAGCAAATTCCTTAAGAGATTATAGAGAACCTTTTTCTCCTAGAAATATAAACCGATAAAAAAACAAGTCTAGCATTATTCTAGGCTTGTTTTTATTTCTATTGTATTTCCATCAGATGTCAATTGTATTGTTCCATTTTCATCTGTTCTATATATTTTGCTTCCTATATTTTTCAATCTATTAATTGTTTCTTCTGTCGGTAAACCATATGTATTATCTTTTCCTACCATAATAATTGCATATTGTGGCTGTACTTGTTTTAAAAAGTTTTCACTAGTACTTGTACTAGAGCCATGGTGTCCTACTTTTAATACATCTGTTTTTGTCCAATTAATTGTTTTTTCATTTTCTTTTTCGGCATCTCCCATAAACAAAAAACTGTTATTACCAAATTCTAGTCTAAGAACAAGTGATGATAAATTTAAGTTATCTTCGTCTAATATTGGATCTGTCATAAATTCTCCTGTTGCTTGTCCTAACACAACTTTATCGCCTTTATTAGGAGCCGTTACTGTCAGATTTTTATTTTCTATTGCTTCTAATACATCTTTAAATGTTTTCGTTGTTGTTTGTATTTTTGGCATATAAACTTGTCCAATATCAAAATTGTTTATCACATCATCTAATCCACCAATATGGTCTTCATGAGGATGTGTTCCTATTACGTAATCTATTTGGGCTATTCCTAAATTTTTTAAATAGTTAACAACGGTTTCTCCTGCCTCATTTGTTCCTGCATCTATCAACATCACTTTATCTTGATTTCTAATTAGAATACTATCTGCTTGTCCAACATCTATGTAATCTATTAATAAATTGTCTTGTGCTACAAACTCTATCTGTTGCTTGTTTTGTTGATTTGTTTGTCCATCCATATTAGAAATTGTATTTACAAATTCTTCATTCGTTCCTAATATTCCTGCAATTCCTATGATAATTAATGCAATAGCTGTCGATAATATTTTTTTAGTACTTGTTTTTCTCCTTCTAGCCATCTTTTGTTCCTCCCCCCATTTTTTATTTAAATTCCTTTATATGACTTTATTTTTTAGTTCCATAATTTATTCATTTTATCTTGAATGTTATTCCTTTCTTCTTTTGTTAATTCTTCATTATATATATATTTACCATTTACATATTGTAAAATACTTCCTTCTTTTATGTTTTTCGGTAATATCTCTTTTTTTACATTTTTGATTTCATTTGTTTTCCTATTTTCTAAGATAGCATAATCCCCTTCAAATCTATCAACAGAATATTCTTCTATGACATCTAATTTTTTTGCCAATTCTATTTCTTCAGATTGGTGATTGTTTTGTTTTATTTCATTTTTTATATCTGATATCTTTTCTTGTATATCATTTAATATTTCTAGATTCAATAATGATTACCTCCTTACTTTTTATATTTAAAAATATATAGCAGTATATAAATAATCTTTACCTTATTTATATACTGCTAAACAAAATTTGTCAAACGTTTATTTATATTTTTAGCATGGTCTGTCCCTTTTGTTTTATTTTGAAACAATTTGACACGTCCCTAACGTTCCATTTCTTTTATTTCTCCGTTTTTATATGCTTTCATTAGTTCTTGTAAATCTGCTATTTCTCCTTTTAGTTTTGTTCCTATGTCTGTGTCACTAACTCTTTTTCTAACAATTCCCGTTTTCTTTACAATAATTTCACTAATAATGTCTGTTCCTTCTACAATGGCTTTTTCTACTGATTCAAATGGTTTGTTTTGACTTAATAATAATCCATTGGAGTTGTATGTTAGAATATATCCTGCATTTCCTGTTTTTTCCCTAAAGCTTTTGGCAAATCCGCCATCAATAACTAATAATTTTCCGTTTGCTTTTATTGGACTTTCTCCATCTTTTGCCTTTACTGGTACGTGTCCATTTAAGATATGAGAGTCTTCTCCTTCTAGTCCAAATTCTTTTAATACTTTTATGCAAAAATCTTCGTTTTCCGAATATTTATAATATGGACTTTTTGGTTCTTTACTCATGTTTTTGTCTTTTACAAAGTAGCTTTCAAAGGTTGCCATTTTTTCTTTTCCGAAAAAATGGGGAGTCTGGTGAGATCCATAAATACCACATTACATCTACCAATTTTGGTTCTTTGCTTGCAAATACTTTATTTACCACATCATTGATTTCATCAAAATAGGCTTTTCCTTTTAATCGTTTTCCCATGAATTGAATTTCTTTTAATTCTCCATTTTCGTCTGTTGGAATACATCCATGGAATAATAAATTATTATTAAAAATTGTGTACATTTCTCCTTTTGTATATAAATAGTTTAAGTGTTTCTTTAGACTTGGACTATGTACAAAAGATTCTGTAAGTCTTTCCATTACTTCCGTTTCTTCTTCTGTTAATATGTATGGATCATTTTTATCAATCGTTGGGAAGTTTTTATCATTTAGTTCATATTCTTTTCCTTCTATGGTTACTGTTCCTTTTTCTATATTCATTTTGTCTAATAGCAATCGATTGTCCAAATGATATTCTGGATGTTTTTTTATCATTTGTCCTTCTATTTTGAATTGAATAATGGTAATAGCTTTATGAATTTTCGCTATAATATTTCTATCACTATTATCATATTTGTTATAATCAAATACCTTTGGCATAAAGTTTATACAATTATCATTTCTATATGTTTTTTGAGCAAATGTAGATAATGGCCTCATATTAATTCCATAGGAATCTTCTAATATACCTATATTGTTATATCTTGCACATATCCTAACAACCGTTGCGATATTGGCTTTGTTTCCACAACCTGCTCCCATCCATAAAATATCATGATTTCCCCATTGGATATCTAAACTATGGAAATTCATTAATTTATCCAATACTAAATCTGGATATCTTCCTCTATCAAAAATGTCTCCAATAATATGTAAATGATCTATTGCCATTCTTTTTATTAAGTCTGATATTGCTATGATAAAACTATCTGCTTGTTCTAATTCGATAATTGTTTTAATGATTTGTTTATAATAATTTTCTTTATCTTTTTCACTATCTACTTGTGAATGTAATAATTCATCAATAATATATTCAAATCCACTATTAATCGCTTTTCTTACTTTTGATCTTGTATATTTTGAGCTAACTTTTCTAGCTACTTCTACTAATCTATATAAAGTAATTGCATACCATTCTTCTAGATTTTCTGTTTCTTGCTTGATTAATTTTAGCTTTTCTTTTGGATAATAAATTAACGTTGCCAATGTATTTCTTTCTTTTTCTGTAATTCGATTTTCAAACGTTTCCTCTATCTTACTCTTAATAATCCCTGCACCATTATTTAAAATATGGGTAAAAGGTGCATATTCTCCATGAATATCACTTAAAAAAACTTCTGTTCCTTTTGGTAAATTTAATATAGCTTTTAGATTAATGATTTCTTCTGCCACTTCTGTTGTATTTCTAAATTCTTTACTTAATAACTTTAAATATTTCTCTTTAGTAAATTGCTCTTCATCTTTTTCTTTTATTACACATTGTTCATAAGTTTCATTTTCTTTCATAATGACAACTCCTCTATTTTTATATATTTATTATATTGGTATGTTACAAGTATATACTAAATGTATTGGTGTGTCAAAACTCAAAAAGCAAAAAAAATGAACTAAAATGTTAATTTTTTAACATTTTAAATTCATCCTTTTATAAGTTCTATCTCTTCTTATTTAATTATTTTTTTTTATTAAAATACATAATCAAATGTTCAATTGTTTTTTTATCTTCTTCACACAATTTTTCATATCCAGCTAGTGGATATGCTAAACTTTTATTTCCTGTTACACTTAAATAATCACTAAAAATTTGATCTAAACTAATTTCAAAAATATTACAAATCCTGATAAGCACTTCATAAGATGGTTTTGCTCTATCCTGTTCAATATCACTAATATATCTAACAGATACCTCTACTTTTTCTGCTAATTGCTCTTGTGTATATCCATTACTTTTTCTAATCGCTTGCAATCTTTTTCCAATTTTAATCGTGCTTGTCTTTCTCATGATTACCACCTTTATTTTTTTATTTATCTTATCAAATTTTTATATCTGTATAAATGAAATATTTTCGTATATTGTACGTTTGAATATTGGGGACGTGTCAAATCGTTTCAAAATGAAACAAAAGGGACAGACCATTCTTACTATTTGAAGCTATTTATTTTCCTTATTTCTATATTAATTAAGGTCTTTCAAATATTTCTCTAATAATTTGTCTAGCTTTTTTCTTTGATTTTCTATTTCTTCTTTTTCTTTATTTAAGCTTATCATGTTTTCTAATTTTTCCAACTCTTTTTTTATATTCTCTTTTAAATCATTCATATTTTTCACCTCTTCTTTAGTTTTCGTTATATTTGCTTTTTTATTCTTTATCTATTGAATAATCTAAAAAGTGACATAGTATTTGAAATACTACATCACTTTTCCAAGTATTATTTAAAATTCGACATATTTTTTATCTATATCATCAAAAAATCCGAGCAAGTGCTCGGACTTTTCCTTTACTCATCCCATATGATTGCTCTATCTCCATATACACATCCCCATGGTGAACCTGTTAGTGTTCCATCATTTTTCTTGTGTATGACTATTTCTGTTAGATTATTTGCATAAGCAAATGCATTTGCATTGATTTCACTTATTTTTTGTTGTATTTCTAATTTTTTAACATTTGAACCGCTTAATATGTTACCCTCTATTTTTTTTACTTCTTTGGGTAATATTAGCTCACTTGCTTCTGAATAATATAATGCATATTTTTTTATTGTCTCTACACTTTCAGGTATTTCTACATCTTTTAAATCACTTTTTACCCAATATAACTCTTTTCCATCTTTACTTAGTATATATTCATTATTTATTGATTGTAAATATGGATTTTCACTACTTACTTCTATACTTTTTATATTGAAATATGTTTGTTTATTAAAACTCTTTACATTTTTAGGTAAATACAAATAATCCAAAGTTGGAAAAGTAGCCCATCCTGTAGTTCTATCTCCTACAAAGCTTTCGGGTAATGTAATTCCCGTAATTTTACCTCCAGAAAATGTTCCTCTTACTATATTTTCTACTCCGTCTTTTATTGTTACATTTCCTGCATTAAACACTCTATATAAAGTTGTTCCATTTATACTATATAAATTATCATTTTCATCTACCATAAAATATGGATTATTTGAATCTACAGTTATTCCTTTTAAATTGGAATTACCAAATACCCCTTCTCCTATACTCTTAACATTTTCTGTTAAATTGATATTTAATAATCTACTACAATTAGAAAAAGCAAATCCTTGTATTGTTTCTACTGAATTTTCCATATTTATACTTGTTACATTAGAAAGTGCCATTATTAATATTTTTATATCTTTTGAATACAATACTCCATTTTTAAATTCAAAATAATTATTTTCTGATGTATCTATTTCTTGTAATGTTGATATGCTTATTGCTGCAATTCCAATATTATTTAAGTTTGATGGAAGTTTTAATGTTGTTAATGCTGTATTCATTAAACTTTGTACACCCAAAGTCAATAAAGCCTTAGATAATTCCAAATTTTTTAAATTTGTACATCCATCAAATGTATACGGATTTAAAGTCGTTAAATTATTTGGTAATTTTACATTATCTAACTTTGCACAACTTCTAAAACAACTTTCTCCAATTGTTGTTATCGTATCTGGTAAATTGATTGTTTGTAAATTACTACATCCATAAAAAGCATTAGCTCCTATATATTCTACTCCTTCTCCATTTCTTTCTTGAATTATTACATTTTCTAATGTTGTATTATTTTTAAATGCATTTTGTTCTATTCTTTTTACTGTACTTGGTATAATGATTGTTCGTAATCCTTCTAAGTTTGAAAAGGCTCCTTCTCCTATTGCTGTTACTGAATCTGGTATTGTTAAACT